>NZ_JAIZZN010000006.1 GCF_020443565.1 Clostridium sp. CS001 | reverse complement strand
TTTTCGTCCCATTATCAGCGCTGCTTGCTTTAAAATATCATTTTCCATCAGCAATTGCTTATTTTCTTTACGAAGACGTAGTAGTTCATTCTCTTCCATGGTTCGATTATCCTTAGCCTTGAAAGACCCAGATTCGCTATAATCATTCAACCACTTAA
Organism: Clostridium sp. CS001; assembly: GCF_020443565.1. Lineage (GTDB taxonomy): Bacteria > Bacillota > Clostridia > Clostridiales > Clostridiaceae > Clostridium_AD. The sequence goes on along the minus strand of NZ_JAIZZN010000006.1, from coordinate 179,218 downwards.
TTATTGTAGATTTTGCTATTTGATATTCTCTTGCTATATCTGAGGTTGATTTGCCATTTTGCTTAAGAGCTACTATTTGCTTTTTAAATTCCTCTGTATAATTTTTTGTTTTTCCTGCCATGATATTTTACACACTCCTTTTTATCTATTATATCATGACCGAATGTTTACCGTACAATTTATTATAACCTATCCATCTATTAAATATTATTATACCTTAAATAATAAGGTTTAAAACGTAAAAAGTATATGTTTTAAATCTTTTTAGTAGAAAGTATTGTTTGATGTGGTTAAGTTTGCTAGAATGAAGGCGAAAGAGCTTTTAGTAACAATAGTATACGTAGGAAGGAGATTATAAAATGATTTATTCACATGAAGTTGAAAGCATGATATGTGTGGCAAAGGGTCCGAACCATGGCAGCGCACCAATTCCTCAAGAAGGAAAATGGGTACAGTCTAAAGAAATAAAAGATATATCAGGCTTAACACACGGTATAGGCTGGTGTGCTCCACAACAAGGTGCTTGTAAACTCACTTTAAATGTTAAGGATGGAATTATACAGGAGGCGTTAGTTGAGACCATAGGATGTTCAGGTATGACTCATTCAGCTGCTATGGCTTCTGAGTTTTTACCAGGAAAGACTATTCTTGAAGCTTTAAATACAGATTTAGTTTGTGATGCAATTAATACTGCAATGAGAGAATTATTCCTTCAGATAGTATACGGAAGAACCCAGACTGCATTCTCAGAAGGTGGACTACCTATAGGAGCAGGTCTTGAAGATTTAGGAAAAGGATTAAGAAGCCAAGTTGGAACTATGTATGGAACTTTAGCTAAAGGTGTTAGATATTTAGAAATGGCTGAGGGATATATTTCAAGAATAGCATTAGATGCAGATAGCCAAGTAATTGGTTATGAATTTATAAGCTTTGGAAAAATGATGGATATGGTTAAAAAAGGCATGGATGCTAATGAAGCTATGAAAAAAGCTACTGGTAGCTATGGTAGATTTGATGATGCTGTATTAGTTATAGATCCAAGACACGAATAGGATAGGGAGGGTGAATTTAAATGGCATTATTTGAAAGTTATGATAGAAGAATTAATCAGATCATACCTGTACTTCAGAAATATGGAATGAACTCTATAGAAGAGGCAAAAGCTGTTTGTGAAGAGAAAGGTATAGATCCTTATACAATTACAAAAGAAATACAACCAATTTGTTTTGAAAATGCAGCATGGGCTTATGTTGTGGGTGCTGCAATAGCAATAAAAAAAGGATGTACAAAAGCTGCTGATGCAGCTGTTGCTATCGGTGAAGGCCTACAGTCATTCTGTATTCCAGGTTCAGTTGCTGATGATAGAAAAGTAGGTATAGGGCACGGAAATCTTGCTGCTATGCTTTTAAAAGAAGAAACAGCTTGTTTTGCTTTCTTAGCTGGACATGAATCTTTTGCAGCTGCTGAAGGTGCAATTGGACTAGCTAAATCAGCTAATAGAGTTAGAAAAGAGCCTTTAAGAGTTATACTTAATGGTCTTGGAAAAGATGCAGCTATGGTAATTTCAAGAATAAACGGGTTTACATATGTACAAACTCAGTTTGATTACTATACTGGTATAGTTACAGTAGTTAAAGAAACTGCTTACTCAAAGGGAGAAAGAGCTAAAGTTAGATGTTTTGGCTGTGACGACGTTCGCGAAGGCGTTGCTATAATGCATATGGAGGGCGTAGATGTTTCTATAACTGGAAACTCAACTAACCCAACAAGATTCCAGCACCCAGTTGCAGGAACATACAAAAAAGAATGTATAGAGCAAGGCAAAAAATACTTCTCAGTAGCATCAGGCGGTGGTACTGGAAGAACTCTTCACCCAGACAATATGGCAGCAGGTCCTGCTTCTTATGGCATGACTGATACAATGGGAAGAATGCATTCAGATGCACAATTCGCAGGTTCTTCATCAGTTCCAGCTCATGTTGAAATGATGGGATTAATCGGAATGGGTAATAACCCAATGGTTGGAGCTTCAGTTGCAGTTGCGGTTGCAGTGGAAGAGGCAATGAGTAAATAAATTATAGATGATAAACAGCCCCGTATTTAGCTTTTAATGGCTAAGTACGGGGCTGTTTTTATCTAAAACATTGAATATCATTTTATTGAAAGTCTTACAGCATTAATGAGATATATTAATTATTATTTGTTCTTTCTTTTGAGTTGAATCATTAGAAGAATCCCTTACGTTTGATTGATTACTCGGTTGTTCTTCCTTTGAATTATCATCATTAGTGTTGCTATCCATATTAGATGTATCAGTCTTTGAAGAGGTTGAAGCACTTTTAGCTTCGGAAGTAACTCCATTAGATGGGATTATAATTTCAATAATATTTCTACCTTTATCTTCTTTTTTTGAATCATTTTCATTCATGATTATTCTCCCTTCGAATATAAAAATTACACTATATAAATAATGCGTATCATATAGTGTGCCCCTTTTGTTGTAAAGTATAGTTAATAAAAATTATATATTTTTAAAGGTTTAAAAGATCGTACTAGCTTATTTATGTATAGGAAGACAGTTACAGAACATAATATACATTATAGTATGGCATGATATGTTTGCAAATATTATAGAGTAAACTTAAGAATATAAATGACCTAAAAAAGTTTTAAAAGTTGTTTTTAAAAATATATAAATGAAGGTGTGTAGAAAATGAATAAGTTAGAGAAATTAATAGATGCAGGATATAAGGTAAAAATTGAATTAAGCCCTAAATTTTATTTAACTTTAAACAATGAAATGCCTTGCATGAAATTTAATTCGGATAGCATAGAGGGAGCTATTGATTTAGCTTATACATTTGTAGAAGAACAGAAGAAAGTAGTAGCTAAAGTTGAAACAGAAAAGCAAACAACAGATTATAAGATTATAATTGATGTACCACAAGAACAAGAATTAAAAATTAATGAAGATATTCTTAACGGAGAATTTAAGACCACGACTACTATTAGACTGTATACAGATGTTTTGGGTCAGTTTAAAGATTTTGCAGAGACATATAAAGAGTATAAAAGCATCGATTTAGTTAGTATGGCACTTTTGGAGTATATTGAGAAATATAAAAAATAGTATATAAAATAATTATTATATAAGAGGCATATAATTACTATATTTAATAAATCACCCCTCACAATAGTTCAGCATATAATTTATTAAGAGGTGATTTATTATGTCATTTCCATTAAGTAATCTAGATGCTGGGCAACTTTTAGTCGCGGCAAATGCTCTTGCGATTTCTTTTTCAAAAGGCTTAACATCAGATGAAATTGAGCTTTTAAGCAGCTTTATAACTTCAGTTGGGGATTTATTGGGTCTTATAGCATCAAGACAGGAAATCATTGAAGACAAAGAATCCAATTGACAATACTTAATAAGTGTAAATAGAACAGGCTAAATTATCTTGGTAATAATTTGGTCTATTTTTATTATGTGATTTAAGATGGAGCAGGAATAAGTAAAAGAGGTAATTCTTATCTAAAGAATCACCTTTTTTCTTTCCTTGATGCTAATAGATCGGTATAGTGCAGAGTAATGGATAAGATGCATTTCTAATTTGATTGTACCATTTCTAAGTTATAAATAGATTGAGAATTTAGAAAGAAGGATGTATAATTAGTTAACTATATTTTCATTTTAGGGTGGAAAATACTATTCTTATATTATAATTTTTGCATTAAATGAGTGTACTAATTTTTTCAATAGATACCAGCCTTTAACATACATTAGAAGAAATGCGAATTATAATAATTCACCACTAAAACATAAAGTCCATAAAAGGGAGAGAGATAAAACATGATATACAAATTAGGATTAGGTACTATATCTATTTTATTGATACTATCCTTGTTAGAGAATTATATATTAATGAAAAAAGTAGATGCAAATAGAAATGCATTAATATTAATAAATAAGGAATTAATCGAAAAAGAAGAAATGAAGATGCTAGCCATTGACGGTTCTAAGGATGTTGTATGGGAATGGAATTTAGAAAATAATAATCTAGTTGTTTCTAAAAAGTGGGAGGATATAACCGGTTATAGCATAAATGAAAACATTAATTTTATTAAAAATTTAATACATGAAGATGACTTAATTGATGTATGTAATAGTTTCAAAGATTACATGGATGGTAAATCAATTTGTTACCAATGTGAATTTAGAATAAAAATAAAAAATGATTCGTATAAATGGGTATTTATACGAGCAAAAGGACTGCGAAACATAGAGAGTAAATTTATTAAATTATCAGGGTCTATAACAGATATTTCAGATATAAAAGCAATAGAAAAGGAAATTAAGCATAAAGTATATTATGATACGTTAACAAACTTACCTAATAAGGTACTAGTTACCGATATAATAGAAAAAGTTATGAAAGATTTTAAAGTTAATAAAAAAGAAGGAGCCATAATATTTCTTGACTTAGATGATTTTAAAAAAATTAATGATACTTTAGGTCATCATTATGGAGATCAGCTATTAAAAATAATTGCAGAGATATTAAAGATATCTTTTGATGAAAATGATACTGTAGCAAGATTTGGTGGAGATGAATTTCTAATTGTCATGAATGATATAAAAAGTAACGAAGATGTTATTTTAAAATGTAATAAGATAATAGATATATTCAAAAAAACTTTTGAAGTAGGAGAGAAAAATATTTATACCTCAGCAAGCATGGGAATAACAATTTTCCCAAGAGATAGTGATGACATAAATAGGCTACTTATAAATGCTGATGCTGCCATGTATAAGGCGAAAGGAACGGGTAAAAATAAATATTGTTTTTATGATGAAAAAATAAAAAATGAATTAGTAAGGAAAAATGAAATAGAAAAATACCTTAGACAATCAATAAAAGAAAATGAATTAGAAATATATTACCAACCTAAAATACATAGCCACAAGAAAACTATTATGGGGGTAGAAGCACTGCTCAGGTGGAATAGTAAAAAGATAGGAAGTATTTCACCCTATGAATTTATTCCTATTGCAGAGGAAGCAGGTCTTATTAAAAATATAGGTGAATGGGTTATAAAAGGCGTTTGTAATCAAATCAAATTGTGGGAATCAAATTGTAAAATTCTTATGAAGGTTTCTATTAATGTATCACCAGTACAATTGCAAGATGAAAGGTTTGTGGAAAAAGTTAAACAAATAGTGTTTTTAAATGATGTTGATCCACAGCTTATAGAATTTGAAATAACAGAGACCTCTTTAATGAATAATATAGATAAGGGCATGTATTTACTAAATGAATTGAAAGATAGTGGATTTAGTATTTCATTAGATGATTTTGGAACAGGATATTCCTCTCTAAAGTATTTAAAGGCTTTACCTATAGATAATTTAAAGATAGATAAGTCTTTTATTGACAATATAACAGTTAATAAAAAAGATGAAGAAATGGCAAGAGGGATAATACAATTAGCGCATAATATGGATCTAATCGTTATAGTTGAGGGTGTAGAGACAAAAGAGCAGTACGACTTAATTAAAAACATGAATGCAGATATTATTCAAGGGTATTATTTTAGTAGGCCAGTTACATCAAAAGACATAGAAGAAATGATATTGGATGTAAATAAGCGTACATAAGGAGTGAAAGAATTGATTAATAAGCAGGAAAGTAACCTTAATTTATATAACAGTTTAGAAGTTTATAAAAGTATATTTGATAATGTCCAAGATATAATTTTAATTGTATCAGAGGAAGGATTTATATTAAATGCTAACAACCAAGCAATTAAAATTTATGAATATACATATGAAGAGTTGTTAAAAATGAATTTACTTGACATTAGAAATGAAGAATCTAGAGATTTATTAAATTCTCAATTAAGTGAAACATTTAAAAGGGATATAATTTATGAAATAAATCATTATAAGAAAGACGGAACTATGTTTCCGGTAGAAGTAAAGTCGGTTGGTATAGAATTTGAAGGTAACAAGATAGTAATAAGTGTTATTAGAGATATAACAGAAAGAAAAAGACAAGAAAAAGAACTTAAAGAGAGTGAAGAAAAATATAGATTAATATATTCTAAAATGAATCAAGGTATGGCATTACATGAGATAATTTTAAATGAGGAAGATGAGCCTATTGATTATAGATATATTGATATAAATGATAGTTTCGAAAAAATTACAGGGATATTGCGAAAGGATATCATTGGTAAAACCATTAAAGAAGTAATGCCAAATACTGAAAGTTACTGGATTGATAAATATGGACAAGTTGCAATAAGTGGTGAAGAATTATATTATGAAAATTTTTCAAGTGAACTTAATAAATACTTTCAAGTTTACGCCTATTCACCTGAATATAAAAAATTTGCAATCATCTGCACAGATATTACTGAAAGAGTAAATAGAGAAAAAGAGCTAAATGAAAAGTATGAAGAATTATCATCAATATATGAAGAACTTATGGCAACTGAGGAAGAACTTAGAACCAATTACAAGGAAATGGAGATATTAAAGGAAGAAGCAGTGGAAGCTAATTCAATAAAAAGTGCATTTTTAGCTAATATGAGTCATGAAATACGAACACCACTAAATGGAATTATGGGTATGGCCTATTTATTAGAAGATACAAATACTAATGATGTACAGAATGAATACTTAAATATGCTAAAAACATCTTCAAATTTACTACTAGATATTGTCAATAGTGTACTGGATATGGCCAAAATAGAAGCAGGTAAATTAGAACTATCTACTGAACCCTTTAATTTGAAGGATACACTTGATACAATAGTAAATCAACTTCAATTTCTTGCACATAAAAAGAATCTAGAAATAATGCACTATATTGAACCCTTTATGAATTTAGATATTATTGGAGATAAAGTTAGACTAAATCAAGTTATTATTAACTTAGTTAATAATGCAATTAAGTTTACAGATGAGGGACGAATAATTTTATGCGCTAAAAAGAATTATAGTAATGCTTTGAAAATAAAGATTCAGTTTTCAGTTGAAGATACAGGAATAGGTATTGATAACGAATATAAAGATAAAATATTTGAAGCATTTTGCCAGGGAGACTCCTCTTATACTAAAAAATATGGTGGAACAGGACTTGGACTTGCCATATCAAAAGAGATTACAGAACTTATGAATGGTGAGATTTGGTTTGAAAGTGAAAATGGTGAAGGAAGTACATTTTATTTTACAGCAGAATTTAATTTGCAGCAACTAGATGAAGTAAGTGAAAAAAAAATTATAGCTAAAAATGAAATTACACCACCTGTAAACAGTGGAAATAGAACAGTTTTAATAGCAGAAGATAATGAAATAAATATGGAGATTGTAAAGTCATTTTTGGATATTAAGGGAGTGAACTACTTCGCTGCAAACAATGGTAGAGAAGCAATTGAAATTCTAGAAAAGGAATGTGTAGATTTAATACTTATGGATTTACAAATGCCAGAAGTAAATGGATATGAAGCAACAAAAACTATTAGAGAAAAAGAAAAAAACAGTGGTAATCATATCCCAATTGTTGCCATGACTGCGTATGCAATGGATAGTGATAAGAAAAAATGTATAGAAAGTGGTATGGATGATTATATTTCAAAGCCATTTAACTTAAAAGACTTGGAAAAGATAATAATAAAATATATCAGCTCAAAGGATTAGTAAATTAATAAATGAGATATCTAAAAGACAATAATTATGCTGGCGAAGAAGAACACTGGCCTTTGGTTCAAGACATGCGTGGACAAATGTTTGAGTCTTTGGATAAACTGTTGGTAATAAACAATGACATGGCAAAGGTAAGTGACGATAAAAATACGCAATTATATAACACTAGTAGTAAAATAATTTATTCATTTATAATTGGAGCCTTACTAATTTCAACATTATTAGGGGTTATTTTATCTATATACATGACAAGGTCATTAAAAAAAGGATTGGATTTTGCGAAAGCAATTGGAAATGGCGATTTATCTAAAGAAATTGATTTAAATAGTAAAGATGAATTTGGACAACTTGCAACAGCTTTAAACAATGCTCAAGGAAACATAAAAGAAATGGTGTTAGAAATAATGAAAGGTTCTGAAGAATTAAGTGCTTCAAGCGAAGAGTTATCGGCAACAGTGGAAGAAATTACATCAAAACTTGAAATTGTAAATGAAAATACCGGTGAGATCGCTAAGGAGACACAGGAGTCAAGTGCTATGACTGAGGAGATTAATGCTACAATGGAGGAAGTTGCTAAAGTAGTCCAACATATTGCATCATCAGCACAAAACACATCATCAAGATCAATGGACATACTATCAAGTATAGGTGAAACAACCCAAGCTATGGAACAAGTTTCAATTACTGCTGAAAATCAAGCAACCATTGCTGGAAAACTCAATACATTGGTTCAAAAATTTAATTTATAAAAATTATAGAAAAGCACATTCCAATTATAATCATTAATTTGGAATGTGCTTTATTAATAAATTCTACACTACTATATTTACTAAATCATCCCCATAGTGATTTGAGCATTCTTCAAAATATTTAATGGTTCCTCTATATATTGCTCTATTAAAATAATCATTGCTACTTAAATCAAAATCATTAATAGAATAGACTATAAGGTTTTGCAGAATATATATAAGCTGTTTACCATACAAATCCATGCAAGCATTGGGTGTAACTCCCGGCCAAGCATTGCAACCCACTACGGTTCTTCGATGAAGTGTTTTCAAGGACTTTGGCAAATTGTTATACTGATCGTCATCAGGGTAAATAACAGTTTTGTCAAGTGTACCATGAGGAATACCTTCAATTGCTTTTATCTGGATAGAATTAGCATCTGTTAAATATGGATCTGCCGTCAAATCTAAGATTATGGAATTCTGCTTTAAGTGGCCTAATAATTCATTACTGATAATATACTTGGTTGAATCATCTCTAGTTGTTGCATCTACTAAAATATCTGTTTTCCGTAGAATTTTTATCATTTCATTCTTATCTTTAGTTAGGTTTCTAGATAGCAAATTAACAAGCACGCCTTTAGTTTTATCTCGAAGGATATCTTCAGTTGTTTTGTTGTTTCCATATTTACTTGAGAGTCTTGCTGCGGTTAAACCAACACGACCCATTCCCATTACGCTAACAATTATAGGCTTTTTATCTTTAATACAGATGTTTTCATAAGTTTTAGCAAGTTCAGTAAATGCCGTATCAATTCCATTTCCAGAAGTTCCTTCATAATTTACAACAATTCTTTCAAGAAAATCATTTTTAATAGAATCCATTGAAACAGCAAATATGCCTTTATCCTTAAGTTTTTCAATACGTGCAGCTCTAGTTGGATAATGAAGCATACTTAATAAAGTGCTACCTTTTTTCATATAGTCAAGTTCCTTAAATTCTGGAGATCTTAAAACTACAACTACATCTTTTTCATAACATTCTCTTTTAGATACAAATTGGATTGCTTCATTTTCCTTAATATAATCTTCTTTTGTATAATCCAAAGCCATGCCGTAGCCTTCTTCTAGAAATATTTGTACCTTTTCATTTTTAAGCACAGCAAAAAAAGTAGGCAAAAAATCTCTTTTTTCATTTTTTTCTTTGTGCATTCTTGGGAACCCTATAGTTTTCAATAATTTTATCCTCCTTGCGAGTTATAGTAAAGACAACAATTATTAGTTGCATCTCCCGTGATATTTATATATTTGTTTTAGGTAGGATATATTAGTAATAATTAAGGTACAAAAAAAGATACTACCTATAAGTAACATCTTTAAGCTACTAACTTTTAAGTTTTGTTTATGTTTGAAAATTAGATATACAGTAAAAGAATTTTTGAAGTGATAAAAACTTGAAGGCCTATATAGTTAAATTGTATTACGAGGCAATTTAACACTTATTCACGATACTTGTATGACAAGCAATACTTGATTATACAATAGAAGTTGTAAGTTAGCAATAGGATATTAACAATCACCACCAAGATATTAAAATTGTGCAAGATTTAATTGTGGGAACTTTATTAATATTGCAGTACCTTAGGTGATGATTTAAATTGCTAATTGGTAAGAAGAGTGTTATCAAAGTTAGATGCTTTTTTTGACACAAGCAAATATGAGCCTTTTACTTGAATATTATACCATTGTATATATATTTATAGGGTATCCATTAATTTTTTATAACTTACAAGTGACATCTTATCATTAATAACCTTTAATTCGCCACTTTGAACATATCCCATTTTCTCATAAAGATAGCAATTGCGCTTTTCAGATAATATAGTTTCTAGTTCCCATCTAATTGCTTGTGGATACATAAGTTCTAGACGTCTTATTACTTCTTGAGCAATTCCTTTATTTTGGGATCTTCTAATAATATTTATTATATGTAGATTCATTACACCAGGTTCTTTTTCATAAACGAACACACTTCCTACCAAGTAATTTTGGTGAAGTATTTTATAATAATGGCCAATATCAAATCTTTTTAGAAAATTCTCTAATGTTTGATTTACTGGACTTGTTCCATGGTCATGATATTTTTCATATAAGGGTAAAAATACTTCCTTTTGTATATCTAGTAGTATTTGTGCATCATCAGCCTTTGCCAAGCTAAGAACTATATTGGAATTTATCATTTCAAATAAGTCATCATAATAATCTAGTGAAATAAATTCACCAGTTTGCATCATATTTCTAATTTCTTCTAAAGTAACCCATTTTGCATCAGCAACTTCCTCATATTGGAGTTTTAAATGCCTTATATCAATATTTTGCCTAACAAGCCAAATATCTTCAAAACCACTAGAAGATTTAACCGTAAACAGAAGCTCACTTTTACTTATGTCTAAATCAATACCTAATTCTTCCTTTGTTTCACGAATAGCTGTTTCTTTGCTGTTATCACCTTGGATAGCAGATCCTGCAACAGACTCAGCCCACATATTTGGCCAGCCAATCTTCCAAGGTTGCCTCTTCTGAATTAAGAATTCTCCTCTATCATTAACAATCCAAACATGAACTACAAGGTGATAATCGCCTTCATTCATAGGATTACCTCTTTCGTGTGTGCGTCCGGTGTTTTGTCTGTATTTATTGTAAATATCCCATATTTCCATAAGGTTGCCTCCTTAAAGCATCTAATTGTCAAGGTATTATAACATATAATTTAAATTAATTATAAATTCATATGGATTAAATAAATAGCTATTAAATATCCTCTACTATTTTAGCTACCCACTTGCAGAGATTTACCGAAGCTTTTTTTGCGGTTTCAACAACTCTTTCATGAGAGTGTTTTTGCTTTTGTATGCCTGTAGCCATATTTGTAATACAAGATATTCCAAGTACATCAATACCTAAATAATTTGCTGCTATTGTTTCAGGAACTGTGGACATTCCAACAGCATCTGCGCCTTGCCTTCCAATTGATCTTATCTCTGCGGCTGTTTCATAGTATGGCCCCATGAACCCTGCATAAACTCCTGTTTTGTAGTCTACTTGTAATTCATCTGCAATTTTCTTTGCTTTATCTATTAATTCAAGTTTAAATGGTTCAGACATATCAGGGAATCTTGGGCCAAATCTTTCATCATTAATTCCAATCAATGGGTTATCAGAAACTAAATTAATAAAGTCAGTAATTATCATTAATGTTCCAGGATTAAAACTTGTGTTTATGCCTCCACAGGCATTAGTTACTATTAGTTTTTCAATACCCAAAAGTTTCATAACGAACACTGGGTAGGCTACTTCTTTCATTGTATAACCTTCGAAATAATGAAATCTACCTTGCATTGCAAGTACTTCTACACCCTTTATTCTTCCTAAAACTAATCTTCCTTCGTGGCCTATAACTGTTGATTGTGGAAAGTTTGGTATATCCTTATAGTCAATGTATTCCTTATTTTCTATGGCATCAACCAAATCCCCAAGTCCTGATCCCAAAATAATTGCTACTTTAGGATTTATACTGATTTTGCTTTTTATAAACTTTGATGATTCTGCAACTTTGTCATACATGTTATTCATATTTTCATCCTCCTAATTTTAATTTGCAATGTGTTACTTTTACATAACAACAGCTGGCACAGCTAATATGCTATGCCAGCTTTAATTATTCTTTGAATTCCTATTTTTCGTAAATAAAGCCTTTTATAATATCAAGCAATTTATCCTTTTCTAATCCTTCAATATTATTTATTGAGTTTATGTGTTTTAACAATCTACCTTTTATATCGTTATCATTTTCAGCAACTTTATCATTTCCGTCAACTTTTTCATTGATATAGAGAATTTCTCCACTTTCAACTATTTTAGAGCTATAGCCCTTGGAACCCAATAACTGCTGGAAGCTATCCTGTGCTTCTTTATCGCCATGAACAAGCAAGATTTTTTTTGGTTTTTCCATAAAGCTTTCTACCCAATTTAATAGTCCGTTTTTATCAGCGTGACCAGATAATCCTTCAAGATTATAAATATGAGCATTAACAGCAATAGGTTCTCCAAATATCTTAACTTCTTTTATTCCATCAACTATAGAGCGTCCCAATGTGCCTTGTGCTTGATAGCCTACAAAAACAATTGAAGATTCTGGTCTCCACAAGTTGTGCTTAAGGTGATGTTTTATTCTGCCTGCATCACACATGCCACTTGCTGAAATAACGATTGCTCCGCGTTGAATTTTATTAATATTAGCTGAATCAGTTGGGGAAGTAGAGAATTTTAAGCCGTCAAATCTAAAGGGGTAATCGCCCTTCATAACAAGTTTTTTAGCCTCTTCATCATAATCCTCATTATGACTTTCAAAGATCTTTGTAGCTTCAATAGCTAAAGGACTATCGATATAAACTGTAACGCCCTTTAAATCGTCATTATCTACATATTTATTTAATTCATATAAAATCTCCTGAGTTCTCCCAACTGCAAAAGAAGGTATAATAACATTTCCACCTCTTTTAAAGGTGTCTTTAATTATTTTTAATAGCTCTTTTAGATTTTCATTTGCATCAGGATGTACTCTATTTCCATAGGTAGTCTCCATTATTAAATAATCAGTATGATTAATTATTGTTGGGTCTTTTAAGATTGGCTTATTTATATTACCCAAATCACCACTGTACACGAGCTTTACTTCTTCTTGGTATTCTTCCTTTATATATAATTCAACAATAGCAGAACCTAAAAGATGCCCTGCATCTCTAAATCTTATTTTTAGCCCATCAAAGATATCTATCATTTCATCGTAAGGAAATGCTGAAAAAAGAGAAATAGAAGACTCGGCTAGTTTGACTGTATAAAGTGGTTCTAGAGGTTTTAAACCACGACGCTCTCGTTTTCTATTTTTCCACTCTATCTCAGATTCTTGGATGTGACCACTGTCAGGAAGCATAATACTGCATAAATCTTTTGTTGCCTGCGTTGAGAAAATAGTTCCCTTAAAGCCTTTCTTGTAAAGTAGCGGTATTCTTCCGCTATGATCTATATGTGCATGTGATAAAATAACATAATCTATATCTTTAGCATTAAAATCAAATTCCTCATTGCCAAAGTTTCTTTCATCTTTTCCTTGATATAAGCCACAATCGAGTAAAACAGTCTTTCCGCTTATGTACAAGATATGACATGACCCTGTAACAGATTTTGCAGCTCCATAAAATTGAATTTTCATAATAAGAACCCTCCTTTTAGTGTAAATAATAGATTTCGATTGGAGTCTTCAAAATATTTAGACATTTTATATATTATAACAGATTTATGAGGAAATATATATATTGTTGTAAATTCAGTTACAGTTTTTGTATGAAAAATTGTTGCTTGCCTTCTTCCTTTGTTTTAACTCTGAATGTTTTGTTAAGATTACTAACTTTTATTATACTCAATACAACCATCTCCTTTTGCCAAAAAAATAAGCCCTAAAAACAAATCTCTAAATTGAGACTCGTCCTTCAGGCTTTTCTCCTAAAAGTGTAGACATTATCCTGTATCGCTCGGACCAGACATTTTTCAATCGGAACCCTAGATACACTCTCGCTAGAATAAGTTAATACATAATGTTACAGATATATGATATAATTCCTTGGTAGGGTATGTATGTATTATTAGGCCGGAAAAGTAAGCTGAAAGGTAGGGGATTTATTGTGGAAATTAAAATTAGAAACTATAAGGTAGCAGATTACATTGGAATACCATTAAAGATTGCGCCTGTAACTGTAATAGGCATGGGGATTTTGCGGGTACTTATAGCACTCATTCCAAGTTTTCAAGTACTAACAATATCAAAATTTATAGATACAGCCATTGATATCTTTAAAAATGGGTCAATGACTAGAATTTATATACCACTATTTGCGCTCATGATATTCATCGGATTTTCATGGGTTTCCTCAGTATTACATTACTTTATGAGATTAAAGCTGGATTTAAAAATGAATCAACGTTTTCGCCCCGCAGTAGTAAAAAAACGCAGTCGTCTATGTTATGAGCATATTGAGAATAATGACACCTGGGATTTGATTGCAAGAGTCGGCGAAGATCCTTCTGAGCAAATAATGAAAGGTCTTAATAATCTGTTTAATATTGTAGAGTACATAGTAAAGATTCTGGGACTTATGATCATCATTGCTGCACAGGTATGGTGGGTTGCTATTGCAATTATAGCAATTGCACTGCCACTATTTGCATTGGCATCTAAAAGTGGAAAGGTTGATTATGAAGCATATTCGGAAGCAGAAAAGTATAGAAGAAAGGCAGATTATTTAAAAGAAGTTCTTTCTTCAAGGGAGAGCGTAGAAGAACGTGCCCTATTTGGATATACAAAGGAAATAGATAAGAAGTGGTTTGATAGGTATGAAACTGCGCGTAAAATAGAGTTTAAAGCTATGAAAGGTAATTTCATTAAAATGAAAACAGCAAGTATTATTACAGCAACCATATCCATGGCAATTGCACTAGTATTATTAACCCCTGTAAGCAAAGGGTTAATTAGTGTTGGTATGTATATGGGATTAGTTACTGCTGCTTTTAGTCTGGTGCAGCAGATGTCCTGGGAGTTATCCGTTGTGATGCAAGAATATACGAAAAATAAGTTGTATTTAAAGGACTTAACAGCATTTTCACACCTTAAGGAAGTGGAGGGAGCGGATGCATTACCGGATATGTTAGTGCAAAAAATGCCTTTTGAAAGTATAGAGTTTAAAAATGTACATTTTTCTTATCCGGGAACTGATAGAGTGATTTTAAAAGGGCTATCCATGAGGCTAGAAAGGGATAAGCAATATGCATTTGTGGGCAAAAATGGAGCAGGTAAAACAACTATTACTAAGCTTTTAACAGGCTTGTATGATAATTACCAAGGTGACATATTGATTAATGGAAAGAATATCAGAAGCTTTACCCAAGAGCAGTTAAAGGCATATTTTGCTGTGGTGTATCAGGACTTTGCCAAATATCAGATAACACTAAAGGATAATGTACTTTTGGGCAATTGTGGACAAGTTCAACATCAGAATAAACAAACAGCTTTGGTAGAAAAAGCATTACATAGCATGGAAATGGATGAGGATGTTAAAAAGTTGCCTAAAGGCATTGATACCCATCTAGGTAAACTAACGGAGGAGGGCATGGATTTATCTGGAGGTCAATGGCAGAGGGTTGCCATTGCAAGAACACTGGTAAGCAATGCTCCTGTATACATTCTTGATGAGCCCACTGCGGCACTTGATCCAATCAGTGAAAGTAAATTATACAAGCTATTTGGAAAGGTGAGCAAAGGAAAGTCAATTATTCTTATAACCCACAGACTTGGAGCTGCAAGGAGTGCAGATGAAATACTAGTAGTAGACGATGGATTTATAGCAGAGAGTGGTAGCCACGCTGAGCTGCTTAATAAAAGTGGCATTTATGCAGAAATGTTTAAGGCGCAAAGGAGCTGGTACAATGAGCAAGGAGCATAAGCAAAAACAGATATCTGTATGGACAATGATAGCACGGATTTTTCCACAGGTAGTATCTGTTTCACCAGGACTATTTACTTTTAATTCTATAGTTTTTATTTTTAATGGAACTTTACTTGCAGTATCTATTTTGTGTATGCAAATATTATTCGATAAGGTAACAGATTTAGCGGTTAATAAAGGTACATTAAATGATGCTATTTTGGCATTATTGCTATTATCTGCAGTAACGGTATTAGAGCAAATTGCAAGTGGAGTTGTCAACTTTATTGGTGAAACTTATGACATGAGAACTACCGGGAAACTTACTCATATCATTAACTTGAAAATGGCTAGATTAGACCCCATTTGTTTTGAAAATCCAGAGATTTTGGATGATATAAACAAATGTTATTCGGGAATAAGGTTTGCCAAAAATTTTATCAATACCATTATGGATCTCATAACCTTTTACATGCCATACTTTATATTTATGGGCATATACCTCTTTACATTAAAACCAATTTTAGCGGTGGCACTGCCTTTAGTGTTTTTACCAGTAATGCTTAGCCAGTTGGTACGAGTAAAGGTATTTGTAAAATTAGAAGATCATTCAGCACCCCTTAGAAGAAAAGGTGAGTATTATGAAAACTGTATGGTAGGCAGAGAATATCTTAAGGAAACTCGTATCTTAGGTGCTTGCCCCTATTTTATGCGTTTGTTTAAAGACACATTGGTTCAGATGAACCGTTTAAAGTGGAAGGCAGATGTGAAGGCAAGTTTATTAGAGCTTAGTATGAAAATAGTGTCTCTTACAGGGTACTTTGGTATCTTATGGATGCTATTTGATGCCTTAATGAAACAGGAAATTAGTGTAGGTGCTTTTGCTGCGGTATTTACTTCTGTTGATGGAATGTTTAATCTTATGGATGAGATTATCTGTGGGCGTCTCGGATACTATGCAGAGAATTTTGGAAAGATACAAAATTATTTAAGATTCTTAGACCTTCCTGAAAGATCAGGAGAGGACACAATGCAGGAAAAGACATTTCATGGAGATATTGTTTTAGAAGATGTTAGTTTTTCTTATCCTTTTACAGATAACAATGCAGTAGAAAGCATAAATCTAACAATCCATAGTGGAGAAACAATTGCTGTGGTAGGTGAAAATGGTTCGGGTAAATCTACATTAATACGGTTACTTACAGGACTATATCTTCCGAAAAGTGGCAGGGTGCTACACAATAATAAATCCACAAAAGATTATACGCCCAAAGCGTTATTTGCAGGAATCTCCGGTGTGGTTCAAAAATTTCAAAGGTACCAGCTAAGTTTATCTGATAATGTCACTATTAGTGAAATGGAAGTTAAGTCAAAGACAACGAAATGTAGAGAGCATGCAGTTACGCATTCTGGTATTCAGGTTAACGATGGGGCTTTTCCAAATGGATATGACACCATGTTATCTAGAGAGTTTGATGGAGTGGATTTGTCCGGTGGTGAGTGGCAGAAGGTGGCCATTGCCAGGGGTTTTTATAGAGATCATGAACTGATAATATTAGATGAACCCACTGCAGCCATTGACCCTGTAGAGGAGACTAAGATATACCAAAGATTTGCAGATATTGCGAAGGAGAAAACTGCAGTGATAGTAACCCATCGGTTAGGTTCCGCTAAATTTGCTGACCGTATTGTGGTCATGAAAGAAGGTAGCATTGTAGGAATAGGAAACCATGATAACTTACTTTCAAGTTGTGCTTTATATTCGGATATGTGGGAATCTCAAGCACAGCATTATTTGAGGGAGGACAAAATTGGGTGATTAGAGTTATTTTTTTATTGTATTAGTGATACTATTGATAGGGGGATTAGTCTTTAGGATTATGGGGATTACAAATTATTAAAAGGTGAATGACCTAACATACATTTGCTAAACTTGCCACTTGTCACGTGGGTGGCACTATTATAAGGGGGATATTATGTTAAATGTAACTAATGTAACAAAGAAATATGACAAAACTTACGCTATAAATGATATTAGTTTTTACGTTAATGATGGTGAAATTGCGGTTCTACTTGGACCTAATGGTGCAGGTAAAAGTACCTCTATAAAATGTGTAACGGGACTTTTAAAATATGAAGGTGAAATTGAGATTTGTGGATACACTAATAAAAGCTTAGAAGCTAAAAAACTCTTTGCTTATGTTCCTGAAACACCTGCAATGTATGAAATGCTTACGGTATACGAGCATCTTGAATTTATAGCTGGAGCCTACAAAATTAAGGATTATAAAGAGAAGGCAGAAATTCTTCTTGAAAGATTTGAGCTTTCCGATAAAAGGGATAAGCTTGGAAAGGAGCTTTCAAAGGGAATGCAACAGAAGGTTAGTATATGTTGTGCACTTTTAATAGAACCAAAAGTAATACTTTTTGATGAGCCTATGGTAGGACTTGATCCAAAGGCAATAAAAGAATTAAATAGTGTGTTTTTAGAATTAAAGCAAACTGGATGCTCAATTGTGATAAGCACTCATATTATAAATAGTGTGGAAGATATATGGGATAGGGCCCTTATAATGAAAGATGGAAATATAGTAATGTCAAGAACAAGACAAGAGTTACTAGACAGAAATGAATCCCTAGAAGAAATGTTCTTCCATGTTACGGAGGGAACAAAATGAAACCACTTTTTTATATATTTAGAAAGACCATAAAAAACCACATTCTGCAGCTTAAGAAAAAACCAGGAATATTGATACTATACTTGCTTATAATTGCTTTTTTAATTTTTATTATAGTTTCAACTTTTCTTAGTCCCCAAAGAACTTCTGCAAAAGGTAGAATTGATACCTATGGAGCGATTGTAACTGGGTCAATTTTAGCAGTGATGTGGTTTGGAATTAATAATGGTATTGAAAAGGGAAGCAGTTTTTTTAGATTAGTAGATGTAAATTTAGTTTTCACAGCACCTATATCACCTACAAAGGTTCTTATTTATGGATTTATCAAGCAACTTTACACTACCTTTTTCTTTGTGTTCTTTTTATTGTTTCAAATTCCTAACCTTAGAAACTTTTTTCCTATAACAGGAGAGGGTATCATTATAATTTGTTTTGCTGCATTTTTCTTGATGTTTACTATGTCAATTATGGGGCTTCTAACATATTCAATTGCGTCTAAATCTAATAAAAAAAGAAGTCTAGCTAAGAAAACATTGAATGGTTTAACGGCTATCTTTGGAATTACTTTATTATACAATGTATTTATATACAAGGATTTTCAAGTAGCAGCAATAGGTTTTTTAAATAATAAGTTTTTTATATACATTCCATTCATTGGATGGATAAAATCTATTTTAATGGCTGCGGTGAGTGGTATAACTTACACCTTTTATATAAATATTCTTCTTTGCACCGCATTTATAAGTATAATGATTTATTTATTATACAAGCTGAATACAGATTATTACGAGGATGTTCTTGCGGCTACAGACAGGAAGGAAGAATTGGTAGCAATGAAGAAGTCTGGTAAGGGAAACATGAACTATGGAAGAAAAAAATTTAGAAAGATTAAGTCTGGCAACATAGGCAGTGGTGCTAGTGCGATTTTCCACAGACATCTTCTAGAATATAAGAAATCTGGAATTCCGTTTATTGACAAAATGACTTTTATAATGCTAGGTGTAGGAATTGGGTCGCGCTACCTTTTTAAAGGTGCGAGCATGAATACAATTTTATTTGCCACAATATATATCTTGTTTTTCTTTAGTATTCAAGGGAAATGGGGACAGGAGCTTTCAAAGCCATTTATATATTTAATTCCGTATGCTTCAACATCTAAACTATTTTATGCTACACTAGCAGATCTTATTAAATATACAATAGATGGACTTGCACTTTTTATTGTATCAGGAATTATATTTAAAAGTGGTGCAGTAATTTCAATATTATGTGCTATTAGCTATGCATCCTTTGGTGCCATATATACATATGGCGATGTGCTTTCACGAAGAGTACTAGGGACAACTCATACCAAAAACCTAGAAATGTTTATGAAGATGGGTATTACACTATTAGTGGTGTTACCGGGAATTATAATTTTTGCTGTTTTATCAATGATTTCTAATGGTAATCCTGCAATGCAATATACACCATATATAATATTAATTTGCTATAATCTTTTAGCCTCATTCTTAATAATGCTTCTAAGTAAAGGAATATTTGAGGTATTAGAACTGAATTAGACTACAAGACAATGAAGACCTCACAAAGGTAATTACTTTTGTGAGGTCTTCGTTGTTTTATGAAAGTAGCTAATTACAGATTTATAGTTTCAAATTTACAACTTACAACTTACAATTTGCCACTTGCCACTTGGGTGGCACTAATCAATTCTATAAGAGCTAAGGGTTCTTTCAATATATGTTAAAGTTTTTTTTACAGCAACGTCAACAGTATAATCATTTTTACCGCTTAATATTCTAGATAACATTCCATTATAAATAAGTATATTCATTTCATTAATTTCATGTAGGTCTTCCTCCCTAAAGAAACCTTCAGCTGCAGCAGCCTTTAAAAGAGTATAGTCTCGTAAATGAATATTATCTTCAAATAGCATAGGTAAAAATTTTTTAGTTTCTTCTCCTATTTCTTCAGGGAAGATTGAATAATAGGTCTTTATTGAAGAGTTGACAGTGGTATGAGAAAAGCTACTAAAGAAAATAATATTGTATATTTCAGGTCTTAAGTATGAGTGGTAACTAAAACATTTCCATACATTAAGATAGTTTTCAAGTGAATTTTCCGAGTTCATAGTATATTTAGGCAAATCTTCTGCATAGTCTTTTAAATATTTTAGGGAAGCAAAGAAAATAAGATGGTTAAGATTTTCAAAATAATTATAAACTGTAGCAATATTAAAGCCAGCTATACTAGCAACTTTTCTTATAGTAACTGCGGAAATACCTTCTTCATCAATTATAGTGTTTGTGGCTGTAAGGAAGTATCCCATCATTCGTCTTTTTTGTATTTCTTTATTGTCCAATAAAATCACCAATCCTATAAATTTAATAATCTATTAAATATAATTTACCTTAAACATTATAACATAAAGTAAAGATAAATAAATAAATACAAAGATTTAGAATATTTAGGCTATAAACATGTTTACTTTATAATCATGTTTGTGTTAATATAATATCAATGGAATGTTCCAACAGATTTAAAGGTTTTAAAATTGAAATCCATTACAATTTAGAAGATATATGCATACATCTTCTATAAAGCCCAAAAATAGTACGAGTTTAGAAAGGAGTGTCAAGTATGAAATTAGAAATAGGAAACTTTTATGTTAAAGAAATAGTTTTCGGAGAAAAGGCATCTTATCTTAATGGTATTTTAACAATTAATAAAAAAGAGGCATTAGACTTTGTTATGCAAGATGAGCATATTACAGAGGCAGATTTGTACATTGCAAACCCTGGTGATATGATTAGGTTATGTCCTGTAAAGGAAGCTATAGAGCCTAGAGTTAAAGTGAACGGTGATGCACTTTTTCCAGGATATACTGGAGAACTAGGACAAGCAGGTAACGGAAGAACTCATGCTTTAAAAGAATGTAGCTTAATTGTAGTTGGAAAGCATTGGGGCGGATTCCAAGATGGACTTATTGATATGGGTGGAAAAGGCGCTGACTATACTTACTACTCACAGCTTAGAAATATAGTTCTTGTGGCTGACACAGATGAAGATTTTGAAAAACGTACACAACAAAAGAAAAACAAGGCATTAAGAGGAGCAGGACACAAGTTAGCGGAATTCATAGCATTATGTGTAAAGGACATGGAGCCTGAAGACATAGAAACTTATGAATTAGGTGCTATTACAAAAAGATCTGCAGAAGTTCAAAGCCTTCCATCTATGGTATATGTAATGCAACCTCAATCACAAATGGAAGAGGATGGATATAATGATTTAGTATATGGATGGGATGCAAACCACATGGTACCAACCTATATGCATCCAAATGAAATACTTGATGGAGCATTGGTATCAGGAAGCTTTATGCCTTGTTCATCAAAGTGGGCTACTTATGATTTTCAAAATTGCCCTACAATAAAAAGATTATATAAGGAACATGGAAAAACTATTAACTTTTTAGGAGTTATAATGTCAAATCTTAACGTTGCTCTTGAGCAAAAGAATAGATCAGCATTATTTGTAGCTCAAATAGCAAAATCTTTAGGAGCTGATGGTGCCATAGTTGCAGAAGAAGGATACGGAAATCCTGATGCTGATTTCGTTGCGTGTATAGTTGCATTAGAGGATGCAGGGGTAAAAACCGTAGGAATAACTAATGAGTGTACAGGAAGAGATGGACAATCACAGCCATTAGTAACATTAGATGTAAAATTAGATGCATTAGTATCTTGTGGAAATGTATCCGAACTTGTTGAACTGCCAGCAATGGAAACTGTTTTAGGAGAACTTGAAGCGCTAGCAAGAGATGGTATGTCTGGAGGATGGGCAAATGACGAAATAATAGGACCTTCTGTAAGAGCTGACGGTTCAATTATTATGGAGAACAATGCCATGTTCTGCGGAGATCAGGTAATAGGTTGGTCAACTAAAACAATGAGAGAATTTTAAGGGGGTGCAATAAAATGAAAAAAGCTATTATGTACACAAATCAATTTTTTGGTCAAATTGGAGGAGAAGAAAAAGCAGATTTTGCTCCTGTAATAAAGGAAGGTTTAGTTGGACCTGCTATGGAGCTTGATAAACAAGCAGATGCAGAGGTTACGCATACTATTATATGTGGCGATAATTTCATGGGTTCAAACACTGAAGAAGCAGTTAAGTCTATTATTGGATTTTTAGAGGGTAAAGAATTTGATATATTCTTTGCAGGACCAGCATTTCAAGCAGGAAGATATGGTGTTGCTTGTGGAACTATATGTAAGGCAGTAAAAGAAAGATTTAATGTACCAGTTATAACTTCAATGCATATAGAAAATCCTGGTGTGGAAATGTTTAAAAAGGATATGTATGTATTAAAGGGTGGACATAGCGCTGCAAAGATGAGAGATGATATAAAAGCTATGGCTAGCTTAGGAAACAAGCTTTTAAAAGGAGAAGAATTATTAGGAGCAGATGCTGAAGGGTATTATGCAAGAGGAATTAGACATCAGGTTTGGAGAGACGACAAAAAACCAGCATCAGAAAGAGTTGTAGAAATGCTAGTTAAAAAGTTAAATGGGGAAGCATTTGAAACAGAACTTCCAATTCCAAAACTTGATAGAGTTCCTATTGCAGCTGCTCTAAAAGATTTAAGCACAGCAAATATTGCAGTTGTTAATACAGGTGGTATAGTTCCAATAGATAACCCAGACAGAATTCAATCTGCATCTGCAACAAGATGGGGCAGATACAATATTGAAGGTGTGGACGACTTACTCGGTGGAGTTTACAAGACAATTCACGCTGGATTTGACCCTGCAGCAGCAGATGCAGACCCAGATGTAATAGTTCCTATAGACGCACTTAGAGCTCATGAAAAAGAAGGTAAAATCGGAAAACTACATGAGTATTTTTACTCAACTGTAGGAACAGGAACCACACAAGCTGAAGCAGCTAGAATGGCTAAAGAGATTATTCCTTATTTGAGAGAAGCAAAAGTAGATGCAATTATAATGGTTTCAACATGAGGAACTTGTACTCGTTGCGGTGCAACGATGGTAAAAGAATTTGAAAGAGAAGGCTTCCCTATTGTTCAAATGTGTAACTTAGTACCAGTGGCAACAACTGTTGGTTCAAATAGAATAGTTCCTACTATATCAATACCTTATCCATTAGGACATCCAGGTACTAGTAAGATAGAGCAATGGAAATTACGTTATCACAGAGTAGGGGTAGCATTAGATTCTCTTGCTACAGATATTGAAGAGCAAACAGTGTTTAAGGTAAAAATTTAAAATTTAATCAAATAAGTCTCATTGTAAAAAAGTGAGACTTATTGTTTAATAATTTTTGTCTTACACTAAAAATACTAAATAGGGGGGAAATTTGTGAAGAAAGATAGTAAAAATGCAAATATAAATATAGAAGAAAAAGGTAAAGATGTCTATTATATATCTTTAGCTATAACTTTTATTATAGTTATTTGGGCAATACTTGCAAAAGACAACTTTTCTGATTTTTCTAATGGATTACTTAAATTTTTAACAGAAAACTTTGGATGGTCATATCTTATATCTATGGTTATATTTGTTGTGTTTTCTTTGGCCTTGGCATTTAGTAAATATGGAAACATTAGGCTCGGAGCAGATGATTCTAGGCCAGAATATAGTACTAAATCTTGGTTTGCAATGTTGTTTGGAGCAGGCATGGGTATAGGACTCGTATTTTGGGGAGTAGCAGAACCAATATCACATTTTATTGCACCACCAGGTATAACTCCAGGAACTGAGGAGGCAGCCAGATTTGCAATGAAAGCCTCATTTATGCATTGGGGATTCCATCCTTGGGCAAATTATGCAATCATAGGTCTTTCTCTAGCATATTTTCAATTTAGAAAAAATAAACCTGGTCTTATAAGTAGTATATTTGAGCCACTTATAGGAGAAAAGGGTGTAAAAGGACCAATAGGTAAAACAATAGATGTTCTTGCAGTATTTGCTACAGTGGCAGGTGTAGCTACATCACTAGGACTTGGAACTATGCAAATAAACAGTGGACTTAAATATCTATTTAATATTCCAGAAACTCAAACTGTGCAGATCGCTATAATCATAATAATCTCTATAATTTATATATGGACAGCAGTTAGTGGAATTGACAAAGGTATAAAGTTAATTTCTGACGTAAATTTATATTTGGCATTTGGACTATTAGTTCTTGCATTTTTAGTAGGGCCAACGCTAAAAATAATAAATACACTTACGGACGGTATGGGATTATATTTGAATAATATATTACAAGATAGTTTATCAATTAGTGCATTCGGAGACAATTCTTGGCTTAATGGATGGAGAATATTCTACTGGGCATGGTGGATTGCGTGGGCACCATTTGTAGGAACCTTTATAGCAAGAATATCTAAGGGTAGAACTATAAAAGAATTCGTTCTAGGGGTTGTTGTTGCGCCATCTTTAGCATCCTTTATATGGTTTGCAGTATTTGGAGCAGCAGGAATTAACTTAGGAATAACAGGCGCTGTAAGCATGGATGCTTTAAAGCAAATTGCAGCTGCTCCTGAAACAGCATTCTTTGTTATTATGGCTAAATACAAACTAGGATCAATATTATCATTTATTGCAGTATTTTTGCTGGGAACATTCTTTATAACATCAGCTAACTCTGCTACCTTTGTTTTAGGTATGCTTACATCTGGTGGAGACTTAAACCCATCAAATAAAAAGAAAATAATATGGGGAGTAGTTCAAGCGCTGCTAGCAGCTTCTTTGTTACTTGCTGGAGGATTAAAAGCACTTCAAACTATCTCAGTAGCAGCAGCATTCCCATTTATCTTTGTAATGATATTTGCATGCATAGCTCTATGGAAAGCTTTAAAAAGTGAAGATATTGTATCTTAAGGTAATCGTTTAACCCGGGGGTTACATTAGAATTTAAATTTACTGAATATTTTGATGATAATCTAGATGAATAAAAGATAGAAGTGCTTAGGTACTTCTATTTTTTATTCTTCTTATAAACTTAATAATGTAAAATCAAAAGCGGAAAAAATAGTTCTATCATACCACCCTAAAGTAAGAATTCTGAAGCTTCTGTGCTTTTAGAATATAATATATAAGATGACTATGTTATAATTTTATAATAGGTTAGAATTGGGAAGCAGAACGCGAATGCGTGATGTTATATTGTTTAGTATATTTTAGGAGGAAACATATGGTTAAAGGCATAAGTTTAGTTGCAGGATCTGAATATACCAGGTTAGCATTATTAAAACAACTTGCGGAATACATAGATATTAAATGTGTAAAAAGCTATGCCACAGATGATGGGGAAGAAATAAATGAGATAATCGAAAATGATTTAATAATTATTTCAGGAGAAATTGTTAGGCAAGAGTTAATCGAAAAGAATTTGTTAAATACTAAATGTGATATCATTACAGCAAAGAGAACTATAAGCTATGATTGCATAGATGAAATAATTTTAATACCGGAAAATACAGAAGTGCTCTTTGTAAATGACGTGAAAGAAACTACCTGCGAAATTATCGATATATTTAAAGAATTGGGTATTGATCACATCAAATGTATACCATATTACCCTGGAATCACATCAATTAATGAAAGAATAAAAATAGCTATAACTCCTGGTGAGATAGATAAAATTCCTTCTTTTATAGAAAGAGTTTATGATATAGGACCAAGAATAATGGATTCCACTACAATAATAAAAATTTTGGTTAAACTGGATTTACTAGAAGAAAAATCATGTGTATTTTCTCAAAATTATCTTTTTAAAATAATTAACATTGCAAAAAAATTAGGTAAATATAATAATAAAATTATTAAGATGAATTCACATCTTAACAATGTAATTGATGGGATACAAGAAGGGCTAATTGTATATGATAAAAATGGGATAATAAATGTATTAAATGAAGATTTAAAATGCAGTTTAAAAATAAATAACAATAACTTAGTAGGTAAAAGACTTAAAGATGTGATTTATAATAAAAAACTTTTAGAATACCTTATGGATAATACAGAATTTGGTGAAAAGAAGTTTAATTTAGAGGGCGTAGATTTATCTATTAATAAATTTCAAATGGATGATAATGATTATACAGTAGCAGTATTTAAGAAATACCAGCATAGAATAAACGATAACAAAGAAAAGAATCTCATAATAAAAGGCTTAGTTGCAAAGTATTCCTTTGATGATATTATAACTAACAATTTAAGAATGCAAAAGATAAAAGATATTGCAGGAAAATTAGCAAAGACAGATTTAACTATATTAATTGAAGGAGAGAACGGGACGGGTAAAGAGCTTTTTGCTAGTGCACTACACAAAAGCTCTAGAAGAAGCAAAGAACCATTTCTAGCTGTAAATTTTAGTTCCCTACCTGATGAGCTTATTGAAAGTGAATTGTTTGGATATGAAGAGGGGGCATTTACAGGTGCAAGAAAAGGTGGGAAAATTGGGTTGTTTGAGCAGGCAAATGGGGGGACTATTTTTTTAGATGAAATAGGTGATATTTCATTAAAGGTTCAAGCGAGGCTACTTCGAGTACTTCAAGAGAAAGAAGTTATGAGAATTGGTGGTAATGCTATAATCCCTGTAAATGTTAATGTCATAGCAGCTACTAACAGAAATCTATTTAAGATGATAGAAGACGGACAGTTTAGAAAGGATTTGTATTACAGATTTAAAATAGGATACTTAAAGATTCCTGCCCTGCGTGATCGAAAAGAGGATATAGAACCGCTAATAAAATGCTTTATAAATATGGAAAGCAGAGAAGATATTAAAATTCATAGTAAAGTAATTGAAATATTAAAAAGCCATGACTGGTACGGAAATGTTCGCGAACTTAGAAATACAATAAACTATATGCTTGCTATTAGAGATAGTAATACTATAACAGTAAATGAACTACCAGATATAAATTTCTTTCAAAATTATGATATTAAAACTGATACATTAAACTCATGTAATACAGAAGTTGATAGTAGATACAAGATTGATGGAAATTCCTGTTTAACTATTGATTATTTAGATAGGGAGCTTACATATATACTAATGCAAGTATATAAATCCAATAATGAAAACATAATTATAGGAAGAAAGATTATTTCTGAAGAAAGTAAAAATAATAATCTTGATATGAGTGAAGCAATGGTAAGAACTAGATTAGATAGGTTAGAAAGAATGGGCCTAATTGTAAAAGGGAAAGGTAAAATAGGTACATGCTTAACTGACTTAGGTAAAAAAATAGCATTACAAGAATTAAACAAAATATAATATTTGCATCAGGGAAGATTATAAGCGGCTATATAGGTGATGATTTAAAGTAATGATTTAATAGATGGTGACCATTAGCATCCTACGGGTGTTTAATGGTCACCATTTATTTTTAATATTTAAAGAAGATTCTGATTTTAATAAGTTTGTTTAGGGAATTAGCTAAATTTAATGAAATTATAAATTGGCATATAAATTGCTATTATAAAAATATATAAATTATAAGGGGGAATTAAAATGGTACAAAACAAAAAGAAAAAATGGTCTTTTGAAATGCCGGATACCTATGTAATTATATTTTTTGTTGTTTTATTAGCGGCATTAGTAACTTATATTATGCCTTTAGGCAGGTTTGAAGTTAACTACAAAGCTTACAATGCTAACGAGAAAAAAATTGTAGAAGTTGCAGATGGCCAAAAAGCTTCTTTTCAGGTAAATAGTAAAAATTATATTATTGATGCTACGGGTGAAAAAACATTATTACTTGAAGAAGGTAAAGAAGAACCATTAGGGGAAATAAAAAAGAGTAAGGCAAAGGCTTTAGAAGTAAAAGAAGATACTAAGTTATCTTTTAAGGTAGTTCAGGAATATGGAAAGTTTGTATCTTCGGGAGAAAGAAAAGGGATTAAACTATTTGCAAGTGGTGGGGATGTTGGATTCCTTAACTATGTATTTGAAGGTATTGTAAAAGGTGACAAGTGGGGAAGTGCAGTAGGGGTTATTGCATTCATATTAGTTGTAGGTGGTGCTTTTGGAATAATCTTAAAAACTGGTGCAGTAGAATCGGGTATTCTTTCAATGATAAGCAAAAGTAAAGGGAGAGAGGTTATACTTATCCCCGTACTATTCATATTGTTCTCATTAGGAGGTGCTGTGTTTGGCATGGGGGAAGAATCAATTCCATTTGCTATGATTATTGTACCTCTGGTAATAGCCATGGGATATGATGCAATAGTTGGTATTATGATTACTTATTGTGCCACACAAATAGGCTTTGCAACTTCCTGGATGAATCCATTTAGTGTTGCAATTGCACAAGGAATTGCTGGTATACCTATTTTATCAGGTGCAGGATTTAGAATATTTTTATGGGT
The DNA here is from genome assembly GCF_020443565.1 of Clostridium sp. CS001. Classification (GTDB taxonomy): domain Bacteria; phylum Bacillota; class Clostridia; order Clostridiales; family Clostridiaceae; genus Clostridium_AD. Next base: position 150,154 of record NZ_JAIZZN010000006.1, on the reverse strand, counting down.
GGGGTTCACAGCAGTAGGTATATTATATACTTGGTTTTATGCTAAAAAGATTAGAAAGAATCCACTATTATCAGTTGCATATGAATCAGATGAATTCTATAGAAAAGATTTTAAAGAAAAGGACATAAAGGAGATCAAATTTACAATTGGACATAAATTAGTACTTCTTACAATAGTGTTGGGTATGGTCTGGGTTGTATATGGTGTTATAAAATATGAATACTATATTCCAGAGATTGCAACAATATTCTTTGCTATGGGACTTGCTTCAGGTATCATTGGTGTAATATTTAAGCTTAACAATATGAACATAAATGATATTTCAATTTCCTTTAGAGAAGGAGCAAAAGACTTAGTCGGAGCTGCAATAGTAGTTGGTATGGCACAGGGGATTGTTTTAGTACTTGGAGATTCGTCACCAGTAAATAACTCTGTTCTAAATACTTTACTTCATGGAATGGGTACTGCACTTAGCGGGCTTTCTTCAGGCTTGAATGCATGGTTTATGTATATGTTCCAATCCATATTTAACTTCTTTGTTGTATCTGGATCAGGACAAGCGGCTATAACAATGCCACTTATGGCACCACTTGCAGATATTGTAGGTATAAGCAAACAAGTTGCAGTACTAGCTTTCCAATTGGGGGATGGATTTACAAATCTAATTGTTCCAACTTCAGGATGCTTAATGGCTGTACTAGGTGTTGCAAGATTGGATTGGGGTAAATGGGCAAAATTCCAGATTAAATTCCAAGGTGTATTGTTTGTGCTATCTTCACTTGTAATGTTTGTAGCTGTGGCAATAGGTTTTCAATAGGAAATACACTTCAATTTTAAGGTGTTAGGTTATAAATAAAATTCAGAAGTTATGCATCTCAATATAGAAGGGGGCAGAAGTGTCCCTTTTTATTTAATACAAAACCATATTAAATATAAGATATTAATTGTTTTATAAATAGATACATATTGACATATTTATAATGAAAGGAGAACTAGCATGATAACTTTAATTAAAAGCGGGAAAGTATACTCACCACAATATATAGGAAAGAAAGATATTTTAATATGCGGTGATAAGATAGAGCTTATAGATGATAGCATCAATATACAAAATTCTGGGTTAGAAGTTAAGGTCATAGAGGCACAGGGGAAACTAGTATTTCCCGGCTTTATTGATTCCCATGTCCATATTCTAGGAGGAGGAGGAGAGGGGGGATTTAAAACTCGAACTCCAGAAATTAAATTATCTGATTTAACTGCTGCAGGAGTTACTACAGTAATTGGGTGTTTAGGCACAGACGGTGTATCAAGAGATATGAAGTCACTACTTGCAAAGGCAAGGGCACTTGAAGAAGAAGGGATATCAACATTTATATATACAGGTTCTTATAGGGTACCTGTGAAGACTATAACTGAAAATATTCAAGAGGATATTATTTTAATAGATAAGATTATTGGTGTTGGAGAAGTAGCGTTGTCAGATCACCGTTCAAGTCATCCAACCTTTGAACAGTTTGTACAACTAGTGTCAGATGCAAGAGTGGCTGGAATGTTATCTGGAAAAGCAGGAATTGTAAATGTTCATATGGGGGATGGAAAAGAGGAACTCAATTATCTAGATAGGTTAACTAAGGAAACGAATATACCACTAACTCAAATTATTCCAACACATATAAATAGAAATATATCCTTATTTGAAAAAGGTTTAGAATATGCAAGAAATGGTGGGTGTGTTGATTTCACTACAAGTACCACAGAAAAATTCCTTGAAGAAGGGGAAATGAAATGTAGTACTGGCCTTAGAATTATGATTGAGAGCGGTGTGGATATTAAGAAGATAACATTTACATCAGATGGTCAAGGGAGCCTTCCAGAGTTCGATGATAAAGGAGAATATCTTGGCCTTAAAGTTGGGAAATGTGATTCTTTATATAAAGAGGTAAGAGATGCAATAATCAATGAAAATATTAGTATAGAAAATGCAATTAGTGTAATAACATCAAATCCTGCAGAACACTTAAAACTTAAAACAAAAGGATATTTAGTGGCTGGTTTCGATGCAGATATTGTTCTGGTCGATGAAAAAGATTTAAGTATCAATACTGTAATAGCAAAGGGGCAAACGATGATTCATGAGAATAAGATTTTGGTTAAGGGTGTATTTGAGGGATAAATAGGCTGGTAATTATAAAATCTAAAGTAAAATAATATTAAAAAATGCAGGTTATTTAAAACAATTAAATAATCTGCATTTTTTAATATAAATATATACTTTATTAACTTTATTAATAGTCAGAAGTTTAGCACATAAAGGCTTTTGTGACATTATTGAATATAATTGCTTATAATTGAAAAAAGGTAAGATTTATGATACAATAAATAGTTAAGTAATTTACTCTAACAATATTTAACAAGTCAAACTCTGATAATAGTCTAAATTGCCTTCTTAGGTCTTTAATATTACACCACCGAAGGTGATGATTTAATTGGTATGGGAGTGATATAATGATCAATGAATTTGATTATTCAAAAATAGTTAATGTTTTTGAACATACAGGAGAAGATACTAAAACCATTAGTTATTCAAGTTTTTTGGAACAAGTTCTAAAAGGAATTCCAGATGTAATAGTAGTATACAGACCAGATAAAACTATTATGTTTTTAAATGAGGCAGGCTATGAATTTTATAGGACAACACCTGATGAAGTTAATGGCAAGAGATGTTTTATGCTTTTAAGTCACAATACAAAATGCGATAATTGCATTGTGCATGATACTCTTAAGAGTAAGAAAACAACAATGAAAGAAATTTATGTTTCATCAGTAAATAAATATATGGATTGTTGTTGTAATCCTGTGTTAGATAATGAAGGGAAAATAGTACTTCTTGTTGAGCAGTTAAGAGATGTTACTAAAAGAAAACACTTAGATAAGCTGCTAAAAGAAAGTGAAGAAGGGTATCGTAAAATTGTGGACCTTTCACCAGATGCAATGATTATTATGATTGATAATGAAATTGTTTTAGCAAATGAAAAAGCAGTAAAATTATCTGGATTAAATTATAGTGATATTATTGGACAAAGCATATATAAATTTACACCTGGTTACGAAAAGATAATTAGTAAAAGAGCAAAACAGTTATTAATACATAAAGAAATAAAGACTACATTTGATTACAAACATATTGGTAGTGATAGTAAAGCAATTGATATTGAGGCATCTTCAAGCTACTTGTATTATAAAGGTAAACCAGCAATCATTTCAATTCTCAGAGATGTTACTGAGAGAAAAAAAGAATTAAATGCTGCTGCTAAATTACAGAAAAATGCTTTGAAGAAGGAATTTCCTTTTACAGATAAGGCTGAATTGCAAGCAGTTTACATACCAGCCAGAACAGTTAGTGGAGATTATTATGATATTTTAAAGATAAATGATGATTTAGTTATTGGAATAATTGCAGATGTAAGTGGAAAAGGAATAACAGCTGCTCTTAGTATATCTGCCTTTAATGTCTTATTTCATGAATCAGTTTTAATTAGTAATGATCCATTACAAATTTTAAAAAATTTGAATAATAAAATAGGTGATTACTTAGAAGATAGTTATATTGCTGCATGTTGTTTTAGCCTAGATTTCAAAAATAATAAAGCAAAAGTTGTTGGTGCTGGTATTAATGAGTTTATTTTTCAAAGTTCTAAGAATAAAATTGAGGAAAGAGTAGTTAAAGGTCTTTTCCTAGGTATGTTTAAAGATAGTATATTTGATGAACAGATAATCTATTTTAAAAAAGGGGATAGATTTTGCTTTTTTAGTGATGGATTAGAATTTATCTTTGATGATAAAATCAAAGAAATTTATTTGAATTCAATAGAACTAACTGAATTTAGGAGTTACCTAACTAAATATTTAAAGAAAATGTTGATTGATGTAGAAGGAATTAAAGATGATTGCACATTACTTGCAATAGAAATAAAGTAAGGGAGCGTAATTATGATAATAAAAAGTAAAGAGTTTATTTTGTATGGGTTGGAAAATATTAAGGGAATTATTGCGAAAATAATTGCGGATTTAAATATTCTAGATAAGTGCTTTGATGTTAAATTAATGCTTACAGAAGCATTAACTAATGCCTTTATGCATGGTAACAAATGCAATGTGGACAAACCAATATATTTAAGATATGTTTATGATGGTACATATGTAAGCTTTGAAATAGAAGATTCAGGGACTGGACTTGAAAATATCATTATTCCAGAGCAAATATCAAATGAATCTTTACTAAATGATAGCGGAAGAGGATTGTTCATTATAAAATCTATGGCAGACAAAATTGAGTTAAGAAAAAATACTTTAATTATTGGAAAGTGTTTAAATTAAGAAATGGGGTATACACATGAAAAGAAGTTTAAAAGTAAAATTAAGTTTAATGTTCTTTATATTTATATCAATTCCGCTTACTGCATTGGGAGTTTATTCTTCTATTAAGACTTCAAATTCCATGAAAGAATTAACAGAGGCGAATCTAACACAGGTTACTCAAAAAACAGCAGAAAGCATTAGTTTAAATATAGAATCAGTAAATAAGTATCTTCAAACTTTAAGTTTGGATGGAGATTTCGCTAAAATATCTGCAGGCGATAATACTCTTCGTGCGGGTGTATTTGAATATTTATCAACACTTCAGAAGGAAAATAGTGATAGGATTGAAACCTTAGCTATTACAGATGCTTTCGGCACGGGAATTATAAGTAATGATAATGTAAATTTTAATTCTGACTTAAGTGAACGTGGATATGTACAGCAGGCTTTAAAGGGTACTGCAACTCAAAGTGACATTATACTTTCTAAGGCATCAAACAAGCCTGTTACAGCAATTGCATATCCTTTAAAGATTAATGATAAAGTGGTAGGTACCATAGTTGGAAGTATTAAATTTGAGAATATTTCTAAGTATGTTGCGGATGTAAAAGTAGGAAAAAGCGGATATGCATATATGATTGATAAAAACGGATTATTTGTATATCATCCTAAAAGTGAAAAGATACTTAAAGAAAATCTAGGTGAAACAGATAATGCTGAGTTAAAAGCGTTAGTAAATAAAATGAAGGCTGGTGAGACTTCCGGTGGTTATTATACATATGAGGGCAAACTTAAATTTGTAAGATTTACTCCAGTAGAAAATTGGGTAGTTGCAGTAACGGCTGATTACAATGATTACATGGCGCCAGCTACGGCTATAAAGAAAAGCACGATAATAATAGTTATAGTGTCATTAGTTATTGCAATGCTTTTAGCATATCTCTTTACAACGAGAAATATAATAAATCCTATTAAAGGCTTGGAAAAGTTAATGATAAAAGCTGGTGAAGGGGACTTAACAGTTAAAGCTGAGATAACTACTAAGGATGAAATTCAAACCTTAGGGGAATGTTTTAATATAATGATTAAACATCAATCAGATATAATAAGCAGTGTTAGAAATGGAGCTGAGGAGCTAGCAGCGGCATCTGAGGAGGTATCTGCTTCTACTGAAGAAATAAGTTCATCAACGGATCAGATTGCTGAAAGTATACAAAATGTTGCATCTAATGCAGAAAATCAAAATAATTCAATAATAGAAACATCAGAAGTTTTAGTTCAACTTTCAAGCCTAGTTCAAATAGCTCAGAAAAAAGCGCTTACTGCTAAACATAATTCTGAAAATACTGTGAGTGCAGCTAAGGAAGGAAGAATTAAGGTTAAAGAAACTGTTGAAGCTATTGAAAATATCAATAAAGCATCAATTGAAACAGAAGATACATTAAAGGTGCTAAATGAATTATCAAAACAAGTTAGTGGAATTATAAGTACAATTAACAATATTTCTTCTCAAACTAACCTGCTAGCTTTAAATGCGGCTATCGAAGCTGCAAGAGCTGGAGAACATGGAAAAGGATTTACAGTGGTAGCAGATGAAGTTAGAAAATTATCAGAACAAACCAACATTGGTTCAAATGAAATATCTTCATTGGTGAATGAAATGGTAATTCAAATAGATAGAGCTGTAGATTCAATGAGTTTGAGTAAACAAGCAGTAGATAATGGGGTTGTTATTGCTAGTGAAACAGACGAATCTTTTGTTAACATCATAGATGCTGTTGAACAAATAGCAAAAGATATTAATCAAGTAGTAGATATTACAAAAGATGAAGTAGCAAGCTCTGATCAAATAGTAAAGCTTATAGATTCTGTTGCAACTATTACTGAAACAACAGCTGCAAGTAGTCAAGAAGTTGCAGCATCAACGGAGGAGCAACTTTCTGTAATTGAGAATCTAGCTTCAAGTTCTGAGCAAACCAGTGCTATGGCTAACAACTTAAATGGTCTTGTAGAAAAATTTATAATTTGGAGTGATAAAAATGAGTGAGTTAAACATTTTAATGCCTGAAAATTTCGCTGTGGATGAAGCAGCTGATTTTAGGGAAAAAGTAAATACCCTAATAAGCAAAGGGGAAAAACAGTTTGTCCTTGATTTTTCTAAGTGCACATTTATCGACAGTACTGGACTTGGTATATTAGTAGGGATTTATAAGAAATGCACAGAATTAAATGGGAGTTTAAAGCTACATTCAATTAATGCACAAGTAATTAAAATTTTCAATTTAACAAGATTAGATAAGGTTTTTCAAATTATTAAATAAAGAAATATTATATTTTAAAATAACCATTTTCAATGAAATATATTGAGAATGGTTATTTCTACTATATAGTGATTAAATTGCAGAAGATAATGTGGATAACATTTTTTAAATTTAAGAGTTTAAAACTCATAGTAAGCAGTGTGAATTTGTTTGAATATAGCATGGAAACAAGCTATAATGTACTAAGTACAAGATGTTTTTATAATATATATTTATATAGATGTTTGGAGGTAACAGATGATTTGTAATGGCTGTAAAAGTGAATTTACCAATATTGATGGATTGAAATTTTGCCCATATTGTGGAGCGAAGATAGAAGAGGTAACAGAGATAAAAAATGAAAATACGTTACCAATGCCTGCAATAACTGACAAGGATATAAAGAAGTTTAATAAAGATAAGTTCTTTGTGTCTTTAAAGGGAACATTTAAAAAGATGAAAGTAATTATACCTATAATATTATTGCTTGCTGTTGTTTCGGGGGGAGTGTTTGCATATACAACACTTAGTGTTAAAGCAGTAGATGAAGTTAGAATAAAGGAAGACTTAATAGGTAAGGTAGTGACGCTTCCGAAAGGGACAAGCATAAAAATAACCAAGGATTACATAAAGGCATTTAGTATAAGTAGCAGAATTAAAGACAAAAATAGTGGTAACGACATGGTAAAGGTATCATTAGATTTAAACAATGGTGCTATAGAAGTAAAAACCTTACTGTCTTTAGTATATATATATGAAGGAAAAAAGCAATGGAAAATGCAAGAGGCAATTTCACTAGAAGCTGTTACAGAGTTAAAACCAGTTGTGGGAATGGATGAAAAGAAGTTCTTAGAGGGTTTAAAGAAATTAAGTATCGACATTTATGGTACTCCAAAAGTATTAGGTGCAGAGGATGTTAAAAGTCTTGGAATAACTACAAGAACACCAGATTTAGATAATAATAAAGAAGAAATTTTACTAAATATGGGCATTGATAGTGGTCTTCTAGCTGCATCAGGAAACATAAAGTGTAAGTTAGTTTTTAAAGATGAGGCTTGGAGTATTGAAGCATTGGAAAGGAATAGTGATGATGACTTTAAGTTAGTTATATCTCCTAATTTTTCTGATGAAAAGGTTATTGAAGCTATAAGAAAACAAGGCTTAGAAGAAACAGTAACTTATGAAAACTTTTTTAGTTCTAAAGGCTTTAAGGTGAAGGATAGCTTTACAAAGAGCATAAACATATCTAGTAAGAATTTTGATGCAGAAAATGGAACGTTAAATGTAACTGCTAAAAGAGAGAATGTAGCTGGACAAATAAAGTCTACATTATCAACTAAGTACACCTTCAAGATATCTTACGATGAGGTATCCTTATTAGACAAATCAAAAACCACAGTAGATAGTGGAAAGATAAATGACTTATCTACAGAATTAATAATATCAACTATTGTAAATGCTGAGATTGAAGGAAGCAACTTGTTATTTTGGTTTTCAGATAATCATAAGATAACATCTAAAGAAGCTAGCAGCTTTAAACTTAAAGATATAGTATCTAAAAATGGAATTGAAAACATAAAATATGTTTATGGAAGTATTAATTATTCGGAAAATAAAAAAAGCAAAGAGGCTGGGTTCGTAGGACTATATTTCCTTGTTTATGATGAAGCTAAAGGATATAACTGGAAGTTGAATAAATTAGTAGGTGAGGATTCACCTAATTATAATGAGTATAAAAAAACAGCTCAAAGTCAATAAAGGGTAAACACACAAAAAAATAAAAATCAAACTCTTCATGAAGTTTAGTTACATTGAAGAGTTTGATTTTTATTTTTTTGTTATGTATTTAATGTATAAATAATTTTTCAAAGAGTGATATTAATCATATTTGTGGATATATATATTATATAATCTCTAAGGAAATTTTAGTGTGATTCAATAGTTAGGTCACCTCTTCAGAGTTTAGGTACTTTTATATTTTTTAATCTTTATTAATAATTAGGAGGTAAAAAATGAAAAAAAAATTATCAATTTTGCTTACGACTCTTATGATTGCAACAATGGGGTTAAGTGGCTGCGGGAAAAAAACAGAACCAAGTGTGGACACAGGTGGAGGCGTAATTAAAATTGGAGTTTTTGAACCTTTAACTGGTGCAAATGCGGGTGGTGGAGCATTGGAACTTGAAGGGATAAAACTTGCCAATAAGCTTTACCCAGAGGTTCTTGGAAAGAAAGTTGAACTTGTAGTTTTAGATAATAAGTCAGATAAGGTAGAAGCAGCAAATGCAGCAGCGAGACTAGTAGATAAAGAAAAGGTTACAGCAATAATTGGAAGTTGGGGAAGTTCACTTTCTATGGCGGCTGGAGATATTATCAAAAAAGCACAGATTCCAACAATGGGAACTTCTTGTACAAATCCACTTGTAACAAAAGGCAATGATTATTACTTTAGAGTATGTTTTATAGATCCTTTCCAAGGAACTGTTATGGCTAATTATGCGTTCACTACATTAAAGGCTAAGAAGGTTGCCATTGTTCAGGAAGTTTCAAATGACTATGCAATTGGACTTGCAAAGTATTTTACAGATTCATTTAAAAAACTAACAGGAGATGAGGATTCTATTGTTGCAGTAACAAATTATAACACAGGGGATCAAGATTTTACAGCGCAACTTACTAACTTAAAAGCTAAAAACCCAGATGTTATTTTTGCACCTGGTAACTTTACTGAATCAGCATTAGTAATAAAACAAGCAAGACAATTAGGAATTACGACGCCGTTTATCGGTGGAGACACTTGGGAAACACCAGCATTCTTAGAAATAGGAAAAGAAGCTGTAGAAGGAGTAAACTTCTCAACATTCTTTGCTACTGAAAAACCAATTACAAAAGAATCAGAAGTGTTCCTAGCTGAGTACAGAAAAGAATATGGTGGAAAAGAACCCGCAGCAGTAACAGCACTTGCTTATGATGCTTACATCATACTTTTAGATGGTATAAAGAGAGTTGGTTCTGTTGATTCAGTTAAATTAAGAGATGAACTTGCAAAGACAAAAGACTTCCAAGGCGCAGCTGGAGTAATTAATTTTGATGAAAATCGAGATGCAGTAAAGAGTGCTGTTATCAAAGAAGTTAAGGATGGAAAATTCACATTTAAAGAAGTAATACAACCTAAATAATATTAAATTAAGACAATGCGCTTCATCCAGATGGGGTGAAGCGTATTGTAATTAATAATCGTAGGAGGGGGTGGACCTATGAACTTAGATACATTTTTGCAGCATCTTATTAACGGGATTTCCCTTGGGAGTTTATATGCACTAATTGCAATTGGGTATACAATGGTTTATGGGATATTAAGACTGATTAACTTTGCCCATGGTGATATTTTTATGATGGCAACATACTTTGCTTTTTATGGAGTATCCTTATTCATGTTACCTTGGTATTCTGCTTTTTTACTTGCAATAATTTTAACTGGTGCACTGGGAATGCTGATTGAAGTCTCTGCATACAGACCTCTTAGAGGTGCACCTAAAATTTCAATTATGATTTCTGCAATTGGAGCATCTTTTCTTTTAGAAAATATAGCAATTGTGCTATTTGGAGGAATACCGAAAGCCTTTCCGACTCCAGATATTTTTGAAAGAATGGTTCAAATCGGAAACATATCCGTGCAGAGATTGACTTTTGTTATACCTGTAGTTACACTTGTTCTTTTATTTTTATTGTTATATTTAATTAATCATACAAAGAGTGGCATGGCAATGAGAGCAGTTTCAAAAGATTATGAAACAGCTGGTCTTATGGGTATAGATGTAAATAGAACAATTTCTTTTACCTTTGGAATAGGGTCTATGCTTGCAGCCGTGGGAGCACTTATGTGGGCTTTAAAATTTCCGCAGATTGCACCACTTATGGGTATTATGCCAGGACTTAAGTGTTTTATAGCAGCGGTTATTGGAGGAATAGGAAATATCAAAGGTGCTGTTATTGGAGGATTTATCTTAGGTGTAGGTGAAATTATGCTTGTTGCATCTTTTCAAAATTTATCAGGATATAGGGATGCATTTGCATTTATATTCCTTATCGCTATACTTCTACTTAAGCCAACAGGCATTATGGGCGAAAAAATATCGGAGAAGGTGTAGAATATGAAAAAGAGGAATTTTATTTTAACCATAATTTCTATACTGATTTTAATAGGAGTATTATTTATTGTAGATAGGAATTTTGATCATTATAATACAAGAATACTAAACTTATGCGCTATTTATGTAATACTTGCACTAAGTATGAATCTGATAAATGGGTTTACTGGATTATTTTCACTTGGACATGCTGGTTTTATGGCAGTGGGAGCTTATACAACAGCACTTCTAACAATGTCAGCAGATATGAAGGTGCAGAACTTTTTTTTAGCACCTATCATTAAACCCTTAGAGAATATAACCCTGCCCTTTTTACCAGCGCTACTTATAGCAGGCCTGGTTTCAGCATTTGTTGGATATTTGATTGCAACACCGGTATTAAGATTAAAAGGAGATTATTTGGCAATAGCCACTTTAGGATTTTCAGAAATCATAAGAGTTGTGTTTACAAATACGCAAACAATAACAAATGGAGCTTTAGGGTTAAAAGGGATTCCATCTACAACTAACATATGGTGGACTTTTGGGACAGCAGTGGTTACCGTTGCTATCATTGCATCTTTGATAAATAGCTCCTATGGAAGAGCTCTAAAAGCAATAAGAGAAGATGAAGTTGCAGCCGAAAGTATGGGGATTAATTTATTTAAACATAAAGTATTGGCCTTTACAATTGGTGCCTTCTTTGCAGGTATAGGAGGAGGACTACTAGGAAACTTATTAGGCACAATAGATCCACTTATGTTTAGATTTGTCTTAACCTTTAACATACTACTTATTATAGTACTTGGCGGTATGGGAAGTATAACAGGAACCATTATTTCTGCTTTTATGGTAACAATTGCAGGAGAGGCGCTACGGTTTCTGGATGAGAGGATGGACTTTGGGTTTATAACAATTCAAGGAGTACCTGGGCTTAGAATGGTTGTATTTTCAGCACTACTTATGCTAGTGGTAATCTTTTTCCGGCATGGACTTATGGGTACCAGAGAGTTTAGTTTTGACAAAGTAATTGATAAATTCAGCAAAAAACCACCTACAAATTTTAAAGGTACGCCACTTGCAAAAGGGGGCGAAGAGTAGTGATAGAGTTTAAGAAGGAAGCAAACACAGTGCTTAAGATAGAAAATCTAATGATGCAGTTTGGAGGACTTACTGCAGTAAAGGATTTTAATCTTCACTTAAATAAGGGAGAAATAGTGGCATTAATAGGACCTAATGGTGCAGGTAAAACTACAGCCTTTAATATGGTTACAGGCGTATATAAACCAACTGCAGGGAAAATTTATTTTAATAATAAAGATATTACAGGAGTAAGACCAGATTTAATTACTAAAACAGGAATTGCAAGAACCTTTCAAAATATAAGATTGTTTAAGGATTTATCCGTGCTTGACAATGTTCTGATTGCAAATCATTTAAATATAAAGTCAAATTTTGTAGATGCAGTTTTAAGGCTTCCACGATATAAAAAAGAAGAAAAGGCAATGATGGAAAAGTCTCTTAATTTACTTGAAAAAGTAGGGTTACTAGATTTGAAGCATGAAAAAGCACATTCCCTTCCTTATGGAAAGCAAAGAAGGCTGGAAATTGCCCGGGCAATGGCAACCAATCCAGAAGTTTTACTTTTAGATGAACCAGCAGCGGGAATGAATCCAAAAGAAACAGAGGATTTAACACTTTTTATTAAACAAATTAGGGACGAATTTAACCTAACCATATTTATGATAGAACATCACATGCAAGTGGTAATGGGAATATCCGATAGAATTTATGTTTTTGACTATGGTGTTACTATAGCAGAAGGAACCCCATATGATATTCAAAATAATCAAAGGGTTATTCAGGCATATTTGGGGGTGAGTGAAGATGATGCTTAAAGTTGATAATTTAGTAGTTGCTTATGGTGGAATCGAAGCTTTAAGAGGAGCAAGCATGGAGGTTGAAGAAGGAAAAATTGTAACATTAGTTGGAGCCAATGGTGCGGGAAAGAGCACCTTGCTTCGATCTATTGTAGGCCTAGTAAAAGCTAAAGATGGAACAATTAAGTATTTAGATAAAGATCTTATGAGTATTAAACCTCAAAATATAGTTAGGCATGGAATCACTTTGGTTCCAGAGGGAAGAAGGGTTTTTGCAGACCTTACGGTGCTTGAAAATCTAAAGCTAGGAGCATTCTCAAGAAAAGATGATAAAGAAATTAAAAAAGATATGGAATGGGTATATACTCTTTTTCCGCGTTTAGAGGAAAGAACTTGGCAACAAGCAGGAACTTTATCTGGTGGGGAGCAACAAATGCTTGCAATTGGAAGGGCATTAATGTCAAGACCAAAACTATTAATGATGGACGAACCTTCCTTAGGTCTTGCACCATTAATTATTAAAGATGTATTTAATATTATTAAAGAAATTAATAAGCAAGGTGTGACTATCCTACTCATTGAGCAAAATGCTAACGCAGCCCTACATATTGCAGATATAGGATATGTGATAGAAACGGGGAAAATCACTATTAAAGGAAGTGGAAAAGACCTTCTAAACAATGAAGCTGTAAAGAAGGCCTATCTAGGAGAAAGTGTTCACGTATAAGGATAATAATCGCTAAGCTTAAAAGTAAGCTATAAAAATAAAATAGTTGCTAATGGTGAATCTTAAAAACCCTTAGCAACTATTTTTTTGTTAAAACTTTTAAGGCGCATATTTCTAATTATTGATTGCTATCATTGCAGGATAGAAGAGGATGATTTAATTATTAGTTTGTCTAAAAAGTTATCATTATATATTTTTTCAGCATCATCTACCTCTAAAGGCTTGCTAAATAGATACCCTTGAATATAGTTACAACCAGCTACTTTCAGACGGTTAAAGTGCTGCACATCCTCTATTCCTTCGGCGACTACTTCAAGGTTTAGACTATGTGCTAGGGAAATTAAACTATCCATTACTTTAATATTTTCAAGTTCCAAAAATTTATCGTTTAGGGATTTGTCTAGTTTTATTTTATCTACAGGTAAAAAGGTTAAATAGCTGAGGGAAGAGTAGCCTGTACCAAAGTCATCGAGTGCTATTTTTATCCCTAGAGCTCTTAATTCATTAAGGAACTTAATGGTTTCCTCTTTTTTTTCTAGAAATATACTTTCGGTAATTTCTATATTTATATACTTAGCATCTATATGGAACTCTCTTAATGTATCTGTTAAAAAAGTTACATAACTCAAGTCATTTAGTTGCTTTGCAGAAAAATTAATAGCTATAGGTTTTAAAATGAATCCTTTATCCTTCCAAGTGGCTATTTGTTTGATTGTCTCTCTGGTTACCCATCTTCCAATTTCAATAATAATCCCTGTTTCTTCTGCTACAGGTATAAACTCTGCAGGAGAGATGTGATGATCCTTTAGTCTTAAAAGAGCTTCAAAACCTACAAGGGCTCCTGTATTTGAGCACACTTGTGGCTGATATAAAAGCTTTAATTCATTTAGTTCTATTGCCGCTCTTAAAATTTTTTCTATTTTAATCTGAGTTTGTAAATTTGTTGTCATTTCTTGATTGAAAAACATATAGTTGTTTTTACTAGAATTTTTTACTTTATACATAGCCATATCAGCATTCATAAGCAATTGATCAACACAATTACTATCAAAAGGATATAGGGTGATACCAATACTACAACTTATATAATTCATGTCACCTTCGATTAATAACCTATTTCCAAAAATATTAATTATATTTTTTGCGTAACTTTCAATTTGAAGAATATCTTTTTCATTTTGAATTAAAATAAAAAATTCATCTCCCCCGAATCTTGATACATATACTTTTTCATCTTTAATATTTGAAAGTTCTTCCGCAACCCTTTTTAAAACTCTATCACCATAGGTATGACCTAGGGTATCATTAATTACCTTAAAGTTATCAAGATCTAGAAGTATTACAGCACCAAACCTATTATCATTTAATTGTGCTTCAAGCATATTTATAAACTTTCTTCGATTTGGTAGGTTTGTTAAGGAATCATGATAAGCCAGATGGCTTATATATTCTCCCTGCTCCGTTATTTCATCAAATTGAGCTCTAAGTTCTTCATCGGATGCTGCTAACTGTTGATAGGTTGCCGATAGTTCTTCATTTGATGCCTGTAACTCTTCTTCATGTTCTTTTAACTGAAAAAAGTAATTATCTGTTTTGTCTAGAATTTTATTTATAGAAGAAACTACACCAAAGAAAGTATCATTTTCTACTATAGGCAACCTATATCTTATGTTTTTTTCTATATCAATTTGGTCAATTCCATGATCTAATAGGGTTACTGGCCTGATAACATTCCTGTGTTGTGCAAAGAGAAGTATCAAAAGCATTATAATAGCTATAATAGTTGATTTTATAAATAACATATAGATAGAGGAATAAACCTTTTCGGTAGAAAGACATAATACGAGAGCATTATTAATTTCTCCTTTGAGAAAAACAGGTACATATATGGTTAATACATTTGCATTGTTTTTTTTATAATAGGAGTCTTTTGCAGAAATAACTCCATCTAGTGCCTTCTGCATTTCCAGTTTGTTATCTTTGTCATGAGTCATTCCTATATCAGCTACAGTTGAATCTGCAATGGAGTTTAAGTTTTTATCAATAATAAGCACATTAAGAATATTTTCTCCTTGTGCCAACTTTTCAACAAGATTTTGAAAGTTGAATTTATATGTGAGGCTTTCGATTTCATTAGCTCTTATCCCTACTTGTATAAAGCTACCATCTGAATTTCTAAAATATCCATATTTATTATAATTATTTGATTCAGTATCTTTTCTTATATCCTCCATAAGTTCATCCATTCCACTTATCCTAAACTTTTCTACAGGATGGTCTTTTGGTGATTGCCAGCCAACATAGCTTTCAATATTAGAAAAAATGACCTTACCATCAGAAGAGTAGTAGTTTATTTCAGCAACAACCAGTGTACTTGCTATATCTTTAAGTAAATCATTGCTCAAAGATTCTTCATTTGCCATTGTAGCTTTTGCAATTGTCCTAATTTTATCCTCAACCATTTTATTAATAAGTTCCAGTGAAACTTCATTTTCATCTAGCTGTGAAACAGTTTTTTTTGCAAGGGTAATTCCATCTAATTTCATCTGCTCTAAAAGTAAACTTTTGCTTGTATAAAAACTAATAACACTTATTATAACTATAGCAAGCAAACCGATTACTAAGGGTATATAAATTAACTTGTATTTATTTACTATTATATTTTTAATTTTATGGTCTTTATTATGCATAACTGCCTCCTTTAAAATGGCATAATTTAAGCTTTGTTAAATAAGCCATTTTTACGAAATCACCTAAAAATAGAATGTCTGAATTATTGTCAGAATATATATTATATTATGACTTATTAATTCGATATAATAGTTCGAAATCCTTCAATTTGGGACAAATTATTTAAGTTGGGTTATTTTATATTCAGTTATGTAGAACAGTTAAGAAGTTTTAGATATAAGCATGTTCAACGATAGATAAATATTGGACTTGTTTATTTTTATATGATATAAAGTTAATGTAGCAATTTATCACTTTTGTGGTAACATTGATTATCCAAAGTATAAAATAGATATAATTAATAATAGATGATAAAAACGTAAGAGTAACATGCCACTTGCCACGTGGGTGGAACTAAAGGAGTGATTTGGGCTATGGATACAAATAATTTAATAGAAAAACTTGTGCGAACATACAATGTGGATTCAGTAGGCATGTTTGGGAGTAGAGCAAGAGGGGACCATAGAGAAGATTCAGATTATGATATATTTATAATTGGAGAATTGACCATAGATGATGAGTTGATTCTTGAAGAAAAATTAGAAACCGTATTAGAAAAAAATGTAGATTTAATTAGAATAAATAAAGAGACTGACAGGATGTTATTAAAAAATATTTTTAATGAGGCCATAGTTATTTATAATAAAGATAATTCTTATGAAAAAATGTATGATTGGATTGAAAATTTTTTTAAGGAAAACACTGATTTTATTCATATGAGGGAGCGTGACTTAATTGATTAATAAGGATAGAATTTTAAAGTTATTAAAAGATTTTAAAGAATTGAAAAATGATATTATAGAATGTATAGATATTGCAGAATGCTGTGAAGATGAAAAAATGAAAAAACTTTTATATCACAGTATTAGAGCATACTTCTTAGATTTTCACATATTATGTGAGGATTACATATCTATAAATTTAAAAGCCATCAATAAATTTAGGATCGATATATAAGCAATAGAGGGAATGGAAATAATTAAAAAATCAAATAATGTAAGTGATAATTTCATGAATTTTTATATAACTTCAAGACGGTTAAGAAATAGATTAGCACATAGATATAAAATGCCAAAAGATGAAGAGCTACTTTTAAATCTAAAAAATAACATATCCTATATTGACGAATTAGAAGAGGGAATTAAAAAGTATATTTAATTTATGATATTCTGAACAAAATGGAGGAATGACAAATGAGTAAGTTTTCAAATTTGCTTAGATTACTTATTTTATTAAAAAGTAAAAAGCGAATGAAAACAAAGGGGTTCAAGTTTAGCATAGATAGAATATAAAAAAATAAATGGCTTTGCCAAAGTTTCTTAACATAAACTTTGACACTACGAAAATAGTGGGGGGATTGTATATGAAATACAATAGTTTTAAAGAGTTAGAGAATGAGTATTCTGTACCTTTTTCTCAAGGAAAGTATATGGAAGCTTTAACTTTATTAAAAAATGGAATGAAAAGTCTTCCAGAAGAAGAGTTCGAAAAATATTTATTTAATATTATACTAGATAAAGCTCAACTTAATAGCAAATCAAAATTATATGATGAGTGTCTAAAAGATTTAACATACTTAGTTGATAGAGGTTATGTATGTCCTTTATATTGGAGTAGATTCTCTGATCCATTTACTAAAAGTAAGGACTACACAAAATTAAGAGAGAAAAATAATCTTCAAAGAAGTCGGCAACAAGAAAATTTAAGTCTAGAATGGGAGGTTTTATTGCCTCAAAACTATACTAAAGGAAAAAGGTACCCTTTATTTATAAATTTACATGGTGATGGAGATAATATAGCATATCACAAAGAGTTTTGGAAAGCTGAAGAGCTATTAAATAAAGGCTTCATTGTTGTTTATATTCAATCAAGTCAATTAATCAGCCACAATGGTTATTCATGGACAAAAACAGTTTTTTATAGTCCTGATCAGAAAAATTGGCCAGATTCAGAACAGATACGTCCAATATCACAAAGTAGTTATGAAATTAGGGAATGTTATGATTCAGAACATGATGAGATTAAGAGATGTTATGATGCTATAAGCAATGAGTATTCAATTAATGAGAATAGTATCATAATTGGGGGATTCTCAGGCGGAGCTACAGCAGCTATAGATATTGCAATAACTAATACTGTTCCAGTAAAGGGATTTATTGCTCTATGCTCAGCCAAGCCAAATTCATTTACAAAAGACAATATTGAAGAGCTGTTACATCGAGGTGTAAAAGGTGTGTTTATAGAAGGCGAGAAGGATGTGCCGGTGCAAAAAGTGGATGAAATGATGAAAGACTTTAAGGATATTGGAGTTCCATACGAATATTATATTAATGATGGAATAGGTCATTGGTACCCCGATGATTTAAATGATAAATTAGTACAAGCTGTAGACTTTATATTAAAGTAAAATTAGATTATGAACTAAGTTAATATATTACGTATGAGAAGTGTTGAGTTTTAGCACTTTTATGGAAGAATTTGCACCTCTGGGGTAATTGTGAGGCATGGCGAATGCCATGTTCCTCACTTACTAAAAGTCTGTTGTTTCAATGCTTAAAATTATTGCCTTTTGTTTAGAATCCTTCAAATTATAATCTCTAATAAACTAAATATTTTTTGGAATGGCCCATGGAGTGTTTAAAGCAGCCCAAATAGGCTGCTTTAACTTATTTTTATTTGTTTAACAAATTCATTTTCAGATAGAACGTTAATTAGTTCTTTATATTCCTCCTTTGAAGAAAAAGAGATTATAGCAACTAGTACCATAGTATCATTATCCTCTACACTAATATTGGTATTAGAAATATCAGCTCCTAGGCTAGAAATACAACTTAAAATTTCACTGACTTTACTTTTATTATTTATATCTTTCTTTAAAATAAGCTCTAATTCATAATCGCTTCTTAAGGATCTTTTGCTATTTATTCTTTTATCAAAATTAAATACATCCCTTAAAATAAGGAAAATCACAACTGTAGCCATTGTAGCTGGGATATACAAATTGCTACCTACAGCTAGTCCAACACAAGCAATAAACCATACACTTGCAGCAGTTGTTAATCCTACAACAGCTCTACCATGCCTGATAATACTAGCCATGCCTAAAAATCCTATTCCGGAGATAACCTGTGCGCCCAGTCTCATAACATCTATGTTAGCGTTATTTAATAAGTTATAATCTATAGAAATTATTTGTACTAAAGTAGCACTTACACAAACAACTACATGTGTTCGTAGACCCATAGACATGCCCTTTTGTTGCCTTTGATGACCAATTATACCTCCCAAAGTACAAGCAATCATTATTTTTATAAAATCATTTAAATACATAAGTTCCATAATACTCAATCCTTACATAATATTATTTGTGTGCTAATTTCATTATAGCTTACTAGGAGTAGCATGACCTAATAGTATTATATTATATCATATTATATTATGCTAGGTTATAATTCTGGTACAAAGTTATTTTATCAATTACATTGAGGTATTATATTCAAAATAAAAATCTAAATTAATAAACGCTGTGAATTTAACATTCACAGCGTTTATGATTGAATATATTGAGTTTTTTACTTGCGAATAAGGCTGGTAAATTGATCAATACATGTAACTAGTTCACCAATTTCTGGTTTGCTTAGTTGAGCATCTGCACCAACAGATTCTCCCTTATGTTTCAAATCACTTGTAATTAATGAGGAGAATAATATAACAGGTAATTTTTGAAGAATATTGTGTTCTTTAATCTTTCTTGTTAATGTGTGACCATCCATTTGAGGCATTTCAATGTCGGTTATAAGTACATGAACATCCTCCATGAAATCTCTGTTTTTCTCATCAGCTAAAGTAAGCAAATAATCCAAAGCTTGTTTTCCATCATCAAATATTTTTAAATTATTAAATCCAGCTTTAAGAAGGGTATCTTTAAGGAGTCTCCTAATTAAAGGAGAGTCATCAGCTAAAACAAGTTTAACTTTAGATCTGTCTTTATAATCTATATCCACTATTCTATCTTCACTAATTCCTGTAGAAGGACTGATATCAGTAACTATTTTTTCAAAATCCAGTAGTAATATTATTTTATCGTTTAAAACAATATTTCCTATAACTAGTGAATTAACAGATATATCATCAGGTTTTGTTATTTGTCCCCACTTAATACGATGAACACCTACAATACTATCAATACTAAAGGCTACTTCAATCTTATTAAATTCGCAAAGGATGATCTTTGCATTAACTTCATCTTTATAACGTTTTTCTAAAACATATTTTAAGTCTATTAACGTTATTATTTTATCCCTATATAAGGTAAGTCCCGCTACGGCAGGGTGTGAATCAGGGAGTTTTGTAAGGTTTGTTGCATTTATGACTTCTTTAACTTTTATAATGTTAATGGCATAATGTTTATGGTTTATCACAAACTCCAGTATTTCAACTTCGCCAGTTCCAGATTCTAATAGTATGTTATTATTCATGATTTCCCTCACTTTCAAATAGGTATAAAGATAGTGCTTAATAAAAAAATTGAGAATTATTAAAGAACTTATGTATATACATTATATATCGAATATTACCTAAAGAACTTTATTTTTATATGAATTATTAAAATAAAGTTCTTTAGTGTAGTTTTGGAATAATAAAACTCAATATAAAGTGAAATCTTTCTGCTAAATATGGTAAACTATATAAGATGAGTTAAAAGATTAGTAGCATTAATAGAGGGTGAATAAAATTGATATTAAATGGCGGATGGATAGAAGCTACCGAGGGTATGCACACATTTATATTGTGGGGCGAGAGTGGAGAGACTAAGTGTGCAAGAAGGGGAAGAGTACCTAAAAATGCACATCCACTATATGAACAGATGTCTTCAGTTACAGAAGTGCGTAACAAGATAAATAATTCAGCTTTAGAAATAAAGTGTGGAAAATATAAATACGATACGGTAAAAAAGGAGCTTCTTAAGAGAGAAATTAGGGGCATCACTTTTAGTAACTTAGATGCATTTCACATGCTTTTAAATATAGATAAAAAGCCTATAATGAATGTGGAGCTATCACAGGAGTTAAGGTTTTGGATTGCAGCTTCAAAGTTTACAGCGGAACTTATTATAAAACATAAATATTTACCTTCTTTAACTATAGATAGAACACATAAAAAAGTAAATTCTAAGTGGAGATGGCATACCAGCGATTCTGAGTATATTGATAAAAAGAAGGCTCTATGTAGTGGCATGCCTACAGGATGCAGGGCATACTTTCCTTTAGATTGCGAGGACTTTGTGTATACAAATAGCACTAAATTATTAAGCAATTTCATGGACACCATCATTGACGATATGGTGAGAAGTAGCTGCTCTGAAATAAACAAAGATGGCAGTTATTTAGAGTACTCCTTTAATAATTTAAGTAGCATTTGGATGAATTCTCTTTTTTCAAAATTACCAGAGATACCTGTGGGTATAAGTGATCAAATTAAAATGCTAAATGAGTATAAAAAATGGATAGAGCCTATAAGGATTAAAAATAGTAAATTTAAATTTCGTACATGTTTCAAGGTTGTTCCACCTATAAAGGATGAGGATTGGAGAATCGAATATTTGCTTCAAGCTAAGGATGATCTTAGTCTTATGCTACCAGCAAAGATGATTTTTGAAGAATCTGTGGATACTATTACCTATTTAAATAAAAAATTTAATAATCCTCAAGAAAGACTTTTAGAGGATTTGGCAATTGCATCAAAGGTATTTATTCCCATTGAGAGGAGTTTATACGATGCAGTTCCAGTAGAATGTAAGCTTTCTGTAGAAGAAGCTTATTCATTTTTAAGGGAATCTGCTTACTTTTTAAAAGAAAAAGGATTTGGTATTATAGCTCCAGCTTGGTGGAAAAAACCTTCAAAGCTTTCTGTGAAGTTAAAAGATAAAAATGGAAGCAAAAATAATAATATAGCAGCAAAGAGTATGTTTAATATGGACACTATTCTTGAATATGATTGGAAGTTGGCATTAGACGGAAGTGATATAAGTGATAAGGAATTTGAAAAGATTTCAAATTTAAAAGTACCATTTGTTCAATTGAGGGGCCAGTGGGTAGAGGTAGACATTCATCAAATTAAAGCCCTTGCCAAAATGAAAGTAAGTAAAAGCTTAAATGGTAAAATTCATATTGGGGAACTTCTCAGACTTAACTTAGGTGAGGAAGAGGTAATTCCAGGAGTTAGTGTTGATGCTATAGAGAGTCAAGCAGCCGTTGGGCATTTTTTTGAGAAATTATTTAACTTAAATAAAATAGAGGAGGTTCCTATACCTAAGGGATTTGTTGGAACTCTTCGTGAATATCAAAAAAGAGGTTTTTACTGGTTAACATTTTTGAGAAGTCATGGTATAGGTGCTTGCCTTGCTGATGATATGGGACTTGGTAAAACCATCCAAAGTATATGCCTTTTGCTCTACGAACGTGAGAAGAAGCTAACGGATAAGCCTACTTTAATAATATGCCCTACCTCTGTTGTAGGTAATTGGGAAAAGGAAATTGAAAAATTTGCACCGGGGCTTAAATGCGCCATTCATCACGGAAATAATAGATGGGGATACGAGACATTTAGCAAGGAAATATGTAAAAATGAAGTCATTATTACAACTTATGCTCTAATGGTGAGGGATAAGGATTTATTTCAAAATCAGAAGTGGGCAGGGATTATATTAGACGAAGCTCAAAACATTAAAAATAGTTCAACAAAACAAACACAACATATAAAAACACTTAAAGCAGAATATAAAATTGCATTAACAGGTACACCTGTTGAGAATAGGCTTTCAGATTTATGGTCTATTATGGATTTTTTAAATAAAGGATATTTATACAATTGGTCAACCTTTAGAAATGAGTTTGCTGTTCCTATAGAGAGGGATGGGGATTCTAAAAAAAGTAATAAACTAAAAAAACTAATAACACCCTTTGTACTGCGTAGACTTAAAACTGATAAAAATATCATAAAGGACTTGCCAGAGAAAATTGAGACTAAGGAATATGCGCCTTTAACAAAGGAACAGGCTACATTATACCAGGCTGTGGTAAAGGATTGCTTAGATAAAATTGATAATTCACAAGGCATTGCACGTAAAGGTATGATTATTGCTTCCTTAACAAAGTTTAAACAAATTTGCAATCATCCTGTGCAGTTTTTAAAGGACAATGGTGAAATTGAAGGACGATCTGGGAAACTTGAAAGGCTAATAGATATGCTAGAGGTTGTTATAGAAGAAGGAGACAGGTCTTTAATCTTCACACAGTTTGCAGAAATGGGACATATATTAAAATCAGAACTTGAGAAAAAGTTAGGGGTAACAACGTTATTTTTACATGGAGGAACCAGCAGAAAGAAAAGAGAAGAGCTCATTAGTATTTTTCAAAATGACAGCAATGAGCCTATGATATTTATACTATCTTTAAAAGCTGGTGGACTTGGACTAAATCTTACAAAGGCGAATCATGTATTCCATTTTGATAGATGGTGGAATCCAGCTGTAGAAAATCAAGCAACGGATAGAGCCTTTAGAATAGGCCAACTTAAGAATGTTCATGTACATAAGTTTATATGTATGGGAACACTTGAGGAGAAGATTGATGAAATGCTAGAACGAAAACAGGCCCTTGCGCAAAGCATAGTTTCTACAAGCGAAAACTGGATATCAGAGATGAGCAATGATGAACTTAGAGAATTATTTATACTGGGAGAACAGGAAGATACAATGAGCAGTGATTAATAATGGATGATGAATGATAATTAAGAATTGATCAATGAACATTGAAAATTGATCATTGTAAGGGGGTGTGAATGCTTTGACGGCTAGAATAAGAAATGAGTTTGGAAGTAACTGGTGGTCTAAAAAGTGGAACAATGCAATTTCAAGCTTTACTACAAGTTCTAGAATGGATAAAGGGCGAGAATACGCAAGGGCTGGAAATGTCCTTAGTATTGAGGTTTCAAAGGGAGAAATTGAGGCGGAAGTTCAAGGTGGTAAACTAACACCTTACAAGGTAAATATGGAAGTTGATAGTTTTTCAAAGCAGCAGTGGGAAAAGATTATGAGTATAATGTCAAAGAAGGCTATATTTTGTGCTAAGCTTTTAAATGGAGAAATGCCTGAAAATATAGAAGAAGCTTTTAAGGAAAGTGGAGTTTCTCTCTTTCCTAAAAAACAAATACATTTAATAACAGAGTGCTCATGTCCTGATGCTGCAAATCCATGTAAACATATAGCAGCAGTTCATTATATGCTTGGGCTTGAACTGGATAAAGATCCTTTTGTAATTTTAAAACTAAGAGGAATGGATAAAGAAGAATTTTTAAAGGCTTTAAGAGTTTTAAGAAGTGGGGATGAAAATAATAATATAAGAAGAAAAGCTAAAGTTCAGCGAAAATCCTTAAAAACCATTGAAGATTTACAGAAAGAATTTGAATATTCAAGTGAAATAGATGATGATATAATAAACATGTCTTTTTCCTATGAAACACCTGAAGTTAAATGCGGCATTATAAAGACCTTAGGAATTCCAGCCTTTTGCAGTGGAGAGGATGAATTTAGATATAAGATGAGAATGGCTTATACTAATGCCGAAGAAGAAACTAGAAAATATATTTTAAAAGGTTTCTGAATTTTATTACAATTTCATATTGCAATAAATGTAATTAAGGTATATAATGGTTTTGTTGGTAACAACTAATATTAAAAAGGAGGTCGTGACTATGTTAAGATATAAGAGATTTGCATTTGAAAATGTAAATTTTGCAATGAGATTTAATCAATTATATAAACACGATCTGGTATAGGTTTTTAATATTTAGCAATTTTGTTATTTATATTAATTATTGAAGCCAAGGGTTGTGTACCTATGGCTTTTTTTATTAGTGTTAAAGGTAGTACTATGTAAAATTTCTAGTATATACTTAATAGCTAATTTTATATTTAAAAAGCCGTGGGATATGTTCCTCGGCTTTTTGATTTTTTATAAAATAAATTTTTTGTTTTATCAAAAAGAAGGAGTGAAGAAAATGATTAAAAATTATTATTGCAAAAAATTTAGGGGCTGGAATTCTAAGTATTACACTTGAGTTCTCTAAAGATATACCAGCAGCATATTAAAAATTACAAAGACATTTATAGTGGTATTTATTAAAAAGGGAGACGGGAGGCAGATTATATGAAGAAACTTTTAAAGTTAACGAAGGGAAATAGATTATTATATATGGCAGCAATTCTTTCAATAGCAGCAGCTACCTTTGTAGCAATGGTTGAGCCTATGGTTATGAAAGTAACAATAGATTCCATAATAGGAGGTAAAGCACTAGATGTCCCAGCACCTATAGAAAAATTAGTGCTTCTAGTTGGTGGTACAAAGGTACTTTGGAGAAACCTATGGATATGTTCCTTAGCTCTTGTAACATTAACTTGTACAAGAGGTGTTTTCTTATTCTTAAGGGGAAGACTTTCTGCACAAGCAGCTGAAAACATTGCAAGGAATATGAGAGTGGCACTTTATGATCACATTCAGAATTTACCCTATGGATATCATATAAAAGCAGAATCCGGGGATCTTATTCAAAGATGTACATCTGATGTGGATACAGTTAGAAAATTCTTTGCATCTCAAATGGTGGAAATAGGAAGAGCGTTTTTTATAGTAACCTTTGCAGTAATAATGATGTTATCTTTAAATAAAAAAATGACAGTTATAGCTATGGTTATTGTACCTATTATATTTATATTTTCATATGTATTTTTCCATAAGATTAAAAATACCTTTGAAAAGGCAGATGCCCAAGAGGGGGTTCTAACTTCAGTACTTCAAGAAAATCTAAGTGGAGTTAGAGTTGTGAAGGCTTTCGGAAGACAGAACTTTGAAATTGAAAAATATGAAAAAGAGAATATAAAGTATAGGGATTTAAATTTTAAATTGATAAAGTTACTTTCAAATTACTGGTCTACCTCAGATATTCTTTGCATGACTCAAATTGGTCTGGTTTTAGTATCAGGCATATATTTTGCAGTTAATGGAGAAATAAGCTTGGGTACCTTAGTGGTATTTAATACCTATGAAGGAATGTTATTATGGCCTGTAAGACAATTAGGGAGAATTCTATCGGACATGGGAAAAATGTCAGTTTCTCTTGATAGAATTAGCAACATCCTAGATGAACCAGTGGAGAGGGAATATGGGAAATCATTAAAACCAGAGATTAAAGGTGAAATAAGCTTTGAAAATGTAAACTTTGAATACGATAAAGGCAATGAAATTCTAAGAGATATAAGTTTTACAGTAAAGAAAGGTGAAACAGTTGCTATTGTTGGGCCAACAGGATCAGGTAAATCATCGCTAGTACACCTTTTATTAAGACTTTACGACTATAATAGTGGGTCTATAAAGATTGATGGAGTAGAACTTTCAGACATTGAAAGAAAGCACATAAGAAGTAATGTAGGCATAGTGCTTCAAGAACCCTTTCTTTATTCACGAACTATAAAGGAAAATATAAAAATGGCAAAGCTTGACTCTAAGGATGTAGAAATTCACAATGCTGCTACAGTAGCTGCAGTGCATAATGTTATAACGTCCTTTGAAAAGGGTTATGACACAATAGTTGGAGAAAAAGGTGTTACATTATCAGGCGGACAAAGACAAAGGGTTGCCATAGCAAGAACACTTATAAAGGACATGCCAATATTGATATTTGACGATTCTCTAAGTGCAGTAGATGCTGAAACTGACAGAGTTATAAGGGAAGAACTTAAAAAGAAAAGTGAAAATAATACTACCTTCATAATCTCTCACAGAATTTCAACAGTTATGGCTGCAGACAAAATTATAGTTTTAAATCATGGAAAGATAGAATGTATAGGAACTCATGAAATGCTTATTAAAAAAGATGGTATCTATAAGAGGATATGGGAAATACAAACTTCATTGGATGGGTTTGAAGATGAAGCTAAAGCGTGTAATGAGTAAAAGGAGATGATAGTATGGCTAGAATGGATGAAAACAAAGAATCAGAAAGTAAAGTAGGAGAAAAAATAGATATTGGTATATGGAGAAAACTCTTTAAATACCTTTCAGAATTTAAAAGAGGACTTGTATTTTTAGGTTTCTTAATGGTGGGAGTAGCGGGCATAGACGTAGTACTGCCGCTACTTACAAGATATGCCATTGATAATTTTATTGTAGCAAAAACTGTAGAGGGACTTCCAATATTTGCATTAGTTTACTTTTGCACAGTGTTATTTCAAGCATTGAATGTAAGACTATTTGTGAGAAATGCTGGAAAGATTGAAACTCACCTGGCTTATCATATAAGAAAGCTTGGTTTTAAAAGGCTTCAGCAGTTATCATTTTCATATTATGATAACTCTTCCGTGGGATGGCTTATGGCAAGAATGACCTCGGATGTAGCAAGACTTAGTGAAATAATTTCCTGGGGATTAATTGATATGGTGTGGGCTCTAACAATGATGACTGGATTTATAGGAGTAATGCTTTATAATAGTGTAAAACTAACTCTTATAAGTATGTGTGTTGTACCACCTTTGTTTATAATAGGAATATTTTTTCAAAAGAAAATATTAAAATCCTATAGAAAAGTAAGAAAATTGAACTCGCAGTTAACAGCAGATTTTAGTGAAGAGGTATCTGGTGCTAAAACTACTAAAACCCTTGTTCGTGAAGAAGAGAATTTAAATGAGTTTAAGCTAGACGCTGGCAGTATGAGAAAATCTGCTGTTAAGGCAGCAATGTTTTCCGCTCTATTTCTTCCAATAGTTATATCCATGGGAAGTATAGGGACAGGGCTCGCTTTATGGCTAGGAGGAAATAATGTTATATCATTATCATTAACTTATGGTACTTATGTAATGTTTATCGCATACACCATACAATTCTTTGATCCTGTAAGTCAGCTAGCTGGAACCATTGCAGAACTTCAAAATGCACAGGCATCAGCAGAAAGAATTATAAACTTAATAGAGACAGAACCAGATATATGGGACAAGGAAGAGGTTATTGCAAAATACGGAGATTTATTTAATGCAAAGCAAGAAAACTGGGAAGAAATACAGGGAGATATTGAGTTTAAGGATGTATGTTTTTCCTATAAAAACGGAGAAAAAGTATTTCAAAACTTTGATCTAAAGGTAAAAAAAGGTCAAACCATAGCCTTAGTTGGAGAAACAGGCTCTGGTAAAAGCACCTTAGTAAATTTACTTTGTAGATTCTATGAGCCTAGTAGTGGACAAATATTAATTGACGGAAAAGATTATAGAGAAAGATCACTGCTTTGGCTTCAATCCAATATAGGCTATGTGCTTCAAAGCCCACATTTATTTAGTGGAACCATTAAAGAAAACATTATGTATGGAAAGCTTAATGCAACCTTTGATGAAATTGAAAATGCAGCAAAGCTTGTAAATGCACATAGCTTTATAAGCAAATTAGAAAAAGGCTATGATACGCAGGTTGGTGAAGGTGGAGGAAATCTATCCACAGGGGAAAAACAACTTATATCCTTTGCCAGGGCCATTGTAGCAAATCCTGCACTATTTGTTCTTGATGAAGCTACCTCATCTATAGATACTGAAACAGAAAGAATGATACAAGACGCCATAGAAAAAGTCCTATCAGATAGAACTAGCTTTGTGGTTGCCCATAGACTTTCTACCATAGTATCTGCAGATAAAATTCTAGTTATAAGAAATGGAAAGATAACTGAATCAGGAAATCACAGAGAACTGCTAAGAAGAAAAGGTTATTACTATAACTTATACACAAATCAGCTATTAGAAGATAAGGAAATGGAAAGTAGAACAATAGTTTCATGATAGTGCCACCCACGTGGCAAGTGGCAAGTAACTTGCCATATGCCACGTGGGTGGCACTATAAAGATTTGATTGACAATACATGCAGAAATGTAATAAAATAGTATCAGATAGATTTTGTTAAAATAAAAAAATGAGGTGCTTTATGAGCGTGTTAGTATCCAAATAGATTAAATTTTATAATTAAATAAATCTTTCAAAAGAGGTATTGTGTACCTTTGTTTGTTGTGGGTTTATTTAGTGAAAATCTATGAAGATACAAGTCCACAAAGTACTGTTATATTAGGAAGAGATAGATTAGTCTACCTTTTACCAAGTTGCGTATTTTTAGTCGTGGTAGTGTCCACGGCTTTTTGTTTTATGGAAAAATAAAATATTTGTAAAATAAGTTAATTATATATAGAATGCTAATGAAATCTATCTAGGGATTAGTATCTTCATATAACAAAAAGTTGAATATGAGGAGATATAAAAATGAATATAAATACTTTAAATAAATTGCAATATAACGAGTTAAAGGAAATAGTAAAATCCTATTGTGTAAGTAGCCTTGGGAAAAACTTAATAGATATATTAGAGCCAAGCACCAGTTTAAAGGTTGTAGAAAGTAGGCTTAGTGAAACTAGTGAGGGAAGAGTTTTATTAGATGCTACTCACCACATTCCATTGGAAGGAATATTCAATGTAAAGAGTATTATAGAGAACACTGAGAAGGGAGCAATAATAGAGCCAGAGGACTTAACAACACTTTGTAACTTTTTAAGAGGATGTAGAAAAATTAAAGAGTTTATGAAAGGTAAGGAATTTTACGCTCCAACTTTAAGTAGCTATGGCGAGTCAATTACAGAATTTAAATCCTTAGAGGAAGAAATTGAGTTTTCTATAAGAGGTATCCTAGTAGATTCAAATGCAAGTAAAGAACTTAAAAAAATCAGAAGATATATAGAAAATACGGAAAGTAAAATACAAGAACAGCTAGACAAGTTTTTAAAAAATAGTGCAAATAAAGCTTATATACAAGAGTTTTTCGTAAGCAAGAGAAATGGTAGATACACAATTCCCATAAAGGCAGCCTTTAAAAATCAGATCCAAGGTACAATTGTAGAAACTTCCTCCAAAGGCGCCACTGTATTCATAGAGCCAAGTGTTATATCAAAAAATACTGCAGAACTTATAGTATTAAAAGCTGAGGAATCAATAGAAGAGTACAAGATATTATCTTATTTAACAGGACTAGTGTTTGACAGTTTGAGGGAAATTAAAATTAACATAGAAGTAATAGCAGAGTATGATATGATTTTTGCTAAGGCTAAATATAGTAAAGAAATAGAGGGAATAAAGCCTAAAATTAATGATCATGGATATATAAATATACTTAGGGGTAAGCATCCATTGTTAAAAGGAAATATAGTACCCTTAGATTTTAATATTGGCACAAATTATAGAGCATTAATAATAACAGGGCCAAATGCAGGTGGTAAGACTGTAGTGCTAAAAACTGTTGGACTATTAATGCTAGCAGTACAATCCGGAATTCATATTGCAGCTAAGGAAGGTACTGAAATATCTGTCTTCGAAAATATATTCGTAGACATTGGTGATGATCAAAGCATAGAAAATTCTTTAAGCACTTTTTCCTCACATGTGAAAAATTTAGCTGACATAATTAATAGTAGTAACAAATCTACTTTAATACTATGCGATGAAATAGGAAGTGGAACTGAACCTAATGAGGGAGCAGGCCTTGCTATTGCAATACTCGAAGAACTTTATCATAAAGGGTGCATTATTATGGCTACTACTCATTATGGGGAAATTAAAAATTTTTCACAAAGTCATAGCGACTTTGAAAATGCAGCAATGCAGTTTGAAAGCAATACACTAGAGCCTCTATACAAGCTAATTATAGGTAAATCAGGAGCGAGTAATGCTCTTTGGATTTCTAAGAAAATGGGCATAAGAGACTCTATTCTTGAAAAAGCAAAACACTATGCAAATCATAAGGATTACAATTTAGCTTTAGTTAAAGATAGTAAAGTTAAGAAGAAAAGGATTGAAGAAGAAATCCAAAACGTGAAAGCTTATGAATATAAAATAGGTGATACGGTGCTTCTTATGGATTATAGAGAATCAGCTATAGTTTATAAACCAGCAGATAGTTTTAATAATATAACAGTGTTATATAAAGATGGTTTTATAGAGGTTAATGAAAAAAGGTTAAAACTAGAGCTAAAAGCTGAGGATTTATATCCAGCAGATTATGATTTTAATATATTATTTGTGGATTATCAGCATCGGAAATTGAAAAGAGATCTTGAGAGAGGGTCTAAGAAGGCACTAAAAAAGGTTCAAAAAGAAATAAGAAATAGTAGAGAAAACTAAAAAGGGTGCCACCCACATGGAAAATGACAAGTGAAACTTGCCACTTGCCACGTGGGTGGCACTTATTATGAAATTTTTTTATTAATACTTTTTATAAAATCCCATATATCGCGTCCGAAGGCTATTAAAAATATAATTAATAAAAGTATCTTATTGTCATTTGGAATTATATGCGTGGTAGTTAATTGCGGAAACTTATTATTAATAATATCAGTTATACTGATAGATAAATACATGCATATAAACAAGAAAATCCCAAGATAGCCTGATATTTGTGCCTTTCTCTTGAAGATTTGCTTTCTTCTTATGAAAAAATTTAGTAAAAAGATAACAATAAACATACTTAGTAATGAAACTATATCTATATAAAACACATCTTGGCTTTCTAAGGAACTATTCCACCCATGTCTAATTAAACTAGATATAAACATCATTAAGAGGTAAACTAATCCTGTCTGCAAAATAATTTCTATATAATTAAAACATTTGTGAAAAATACCTCTATTGTAGTTTGATTCTAGAATTATTGAATCACAAAATCCTTTTATATCATCACCAATAACTTCACTTGCAAATTTACCTTCACTTTTTGCTTGGAGCATTATATCTAAGACTTGTTGAAATACTACTTCTTGTTATATTGGACGCAAAGATGACATTCCAATGTACAAAGCAATATCATTAAAATTCTTTAGGTCTCTGTCATTCAGTTCCTTTTGGAGCTTGCTTCTTTTACGCATTAATACAATAGTTCTAACCATAACTACCCCCCCAATACCCTATCTACATTTGTCTTTACATCGTTCCATGAAATAACAAAGGCTTCAAGCTCATCTGACCCTTCAGTTGTTAAATAATAATATTTTCTCTTGGGTCCAAAAGGTGAGTTTTTCATAACAGAATATATTAATTTTTTCTTTTCAAGTCGTATTAATATAGGATAAACGCTTCCCTCTGTTATATCTGCAAAGCCATAGTTCATTAACAGTTCGCATATTTCATATCCGTAAGTTTCATTCTCTTTAACTATTTTTAAAATGCAGCCTTCTAATAGACCTTTTAGTATTTGAGTATCACTTGCCAAATTATCACCTACTTTGTATTACATAATAGCTATATGTTAATATTATCCTTTATACTAGGTATTGTCAATTAGCTTAAGTGAAAATATATAACAAATTCAAAATATAAACATTTAGTTTATTGAAACCTTTGACCCTAGATGTTAAAATAGAGAAAAATAAGTTTAATAATAAATTTAAGCATCACATAAGAACCAGAACAAAAGGGGGAAATTATATGGGGAAAATACTAGTATTTATCTACGATGATATGGCAGACTTTGAGATAACATTTGTTACTCATCTTTTAGGAGCAGATTGCGGGAAGGAAATAGTAACCATAGCCTATGAAGATAAATTAATAAAAAGTAAATCAGGAATTATTTATAAACCATTAAAATTAATTAAAGATGTTTTAGAGGAAGAAGTAGAGGGACTAATAATTCCTGGAGGCTGGAATGGAGAAATAAGACCAGAACTTATTGAACTTATTCAAAGTATAAATGTAAAAGGGAAATTATTAGCAGCTATTTGTGCAGGACCAAGATTTTTAGCAAAAGCAGGAGTTTTAAATGATGTAAAATATACCACTTCTATTAGTCAATGGACGAAAAATCATGAAGAACAGTTTAAAGAAAGTGATCCATTTCCTAGAGAAAATTTTGTGTCAGAAAGGGTTGTAACATATGGAAATATTATAACAGCAAAAGGAACGGCTTTTGTGGATTTTGCAATTGCGGTGTGTGATTGGTTTTCTTTATTTGATGATGAAGAAGATAAAAATAGTTTTTTGAAAGAAATAAGGGGGATTTAACAAAGTGCCACCCACGTGGAAGTGGCAAGTTTAACTTGCCACTTGCTACGTGGGTGGCACTTAAGCTTTAGCTTTTACAAAGAATAATTTATATATTTGAATAAGAATTAGAGGCATAAAGGATAGCCCATATACTATAGCACGCTGATTTAAAGTTAGGGGAGCTATTTCAAAAACACCCATAAGTGGTTTAAAACTTAATACAAATTCTAAAAGTAAATATCCGAGTATTGTGGCAATCCATAAATATTTATTTGAGAAAACTCCTATTTTAAATATGGATTCACGTGATCTAGAGTTAAATCCATGGAGTAGTCTTGAAAAGCATAATGTTGCAAATGCCATTGTGCTGGCAATTAAGTTATTACCTGTTGATAATCCTATATGGAAAGCTGTCATTGTACCTAGTGCAATGATTAGTCCTTCAATTAGTATTTCTATTGAAAAGGATTTACTTAATATAGGCGCATTTATACTTCTAGGTTTTTCATTCATTATATTTTTATTATGAGGCTCAAGACCTATTGCAATAGCAGGAAGGCTATCTGTAACCAGGTTGATAAACAGAAGATGCACTGGTGCAAAAGGCATTGGAAGCGCTGCAAGTGAAGTATAAAGCACAGACATTACAGCAGCAGTGTTTCCAGATAATAAAAATTTAATTGAATTTTTTATGTTGGAGTATATGCTTCTACCATTGGAAATTGCTTTTACTATGGTAGAAAAGTTATCATCCATAAGTACTATAGAAGCAGCATCTTTAGCAACCTCAGTGCCTGTTATACCCATAGCGATACCAATATCTGCTTGCTTTAAAGCAGGAGCATCATTTACACCATCACCGGTCATTGCAACTACATTTCCTTTTTCTTGCCATGCTTTTACTATTCTTATCTTATGCTCAGGAGATACTCTTGCATATACAGAAATATGTTCCACCTTAGTTTTAAGCTCTTCATCACTTAAATTGTCAATTTCATAACCTTCTATGGCTTCAGATTCATTATTTAACATACCTATTTGTTTTGCTATGGCAGAAGCAGTTATCTTATGATCTCCAGTTATCATTATTGGCTTAATACCAGATCTTATACAGTCAGCAACTGCTGCTGCAGATTCTATTCTTGGCGGGTCCATCATGGAAATTAGACCTACAAATATCAAGTCATTTTCATCTGAAGTGCCAATTGTTTTTCCATTTTCAATTTCTTTATAAGCAAAGGCTAAAACTCTAAGCCCACTTTGAGAAAACTCCCTATTTACTCTTTCAATCTCTTTTTTATCATCCTCAGTGAGGGGTTTAACTCCACTTGATGTAACAACACTTACTGTTCTTAATAAAAGTACATCAAGGGCACCTTTGGTTATCATAAAAGTTTTGTCATTAAGTATATTTGCTGTACTCATTAACTTTCTATCTGAATCAAAGGGTGCTTCAGAAACCCTAGGATAGTCTTTTCTAACATCTAGCTCATCTAAATCATATATGTCACCTAGGTTTACAAGTGCAACCTCAGTTGGGTCACCAATCTCTTTGTTTTCTACAGTTACAGCATCATTACATAATAGTGCCATTAGCACAAGATTTTTTTCTAAAAGTTTTTCATGATCAAGTTCATCATGAGATACTACTTTTTCATCAACATATACCTTTTGAACTGTCATTTTATTCTGTGTTAGCGTTCCAGTTTTATCTGAGCATATTACTGAAATACTTCCCAAGCTTTCAACAGCATGAAGCTTTCTTACAATAGCATTTTCATGAGACATCTTTTGAGTTCCAAGGGCAAGAACTATTGTCACTATGGAACTTAATGCTTCAGGTATTGCAGCAACAGCAAGGGATACAGCAAACATGAAGGAGTCTATAATTACGTAGCCTCTAAATATATTTAGGGCAAAAATAAGAGCAGATATTGCAAGGATAACAAAGGCAAGTTTTTTACCGAAGTTGTCCAAGTTAACTTGTAATGGAGTCTTCTTTTCCTTTGCAGACTCTAAAAGATTAGCTATTTTACCTATTTCTGTTTTCATTCCAATAGATGTAACTAAGATTACAGCTCTTCCATAGGTTACAAAACTCCCAGAGAACACCATATTCTTTTTATCACCAATTGCTACATTAGCATCAGTTATTATATTTGTTGTTTTTAGAACACTTTCTGACTCACCGGTTAAGGAACTTTCATTTATTTGAAGACTATAGTTTTCAATTACTCTACCGTCGGCGCTTACATAGTCGCCTGCATCTAAATACATGATGTCTCCAATGAGCAATTCCCTTGAAGGAATTTCTATCTTCTGACCATTTCTTAAAACCTTGGCTGTAGGTGAGGAAAGAGCTTTGAGGCTTTTCAAAGATTGTTCCGCCTTAACATGTTGAACAGTTCCAAGGATAGCATTTACAACGACAACTACAAATATAACAAGTGTACTTTCAAACTTACCAAGGAAGGCAGATATAGCTGCAGCACCTATAAGTATTAGTACTAAGAAATCCTTAAACTGCTCTAAAAATATCTGTAGGTGGCTTTTTCTAGCACCTTCAGTTAACTCATTGAAGCCTTGTTCTTCCCGCCTGGTTTTTGCTTCAGGATCATTTAGCCCTTTGTCATTAACCCCAAGAGTTTTCATCACTTCTTCTGATGTTTGATTATAAAATGTGTTCATTATTACTCCCCCTTATCCAGTAGTGGTTGTTTTATTGTTACCCAAGAAATAATGACTGATACATTTACATAGAAAACCTCCTTTTCCTTATCTATTTGTATCATGAAAATCCTTATAGTATAGATGAGGATTATTGACTATAATAACAGGACAAAATAAAAAGACTCTACAACTAGTATTTATACCAGTTGTAGAGTCTCACTAAACTTTAGAAGTTATCAAAGCCGGGATTTAATCCGTGGTGACGACTTTGATTCTGTTTAAAACAGGAAGTTACTCCCTCTACTTATGCAATTTTGTAACCCGAACATAATCTCTATATTTAATATATTAATGTATTAAATAATATTTGTCAATAATATTAATAAAAATCTTTCAATATCTTCCTTGTTAAATATTTTGGAAGAAATTTTGACTTAATCTTTCAATAACACGTTTTTCACCCATAACCTGCATTACTTCATATAAATCTTGAGTTTGTATTCTATTAGTTAAGGCAACTCTAATAACTGTAGCAACATCAGAAACTATGCCTTTATATAACTCAGGATTCTTTTTATAGGTTTTTGCATTTTTTGCATATCCAAGTTTTTCGGAAAGTTCTTTAACCCTTGAAAACCAAGTGTCTGCATCATCACAATGATTATATATATCTATATAGCTAGTAAGAATTATTTTTACCTCCTCCATTGGCATATGCTCTGGAAAATTATTGCTAGCATTAATACTGTTTTTATAATAATCATCAAAGAAGTATTCAATATGTTCTCTTACATCTAACCATTTTACAAAATCTTTTCTTGGTTTTTCATTTTCTCTTTCAATATTAAATATTTGCTTAGCGTAATCTTCATTCTCAATTAATATATTCGCAATTGCAGTATCATACTCTTTAGCAAAGGCTAGGTACAAGTTATAAACAGTATCTGAGCTCATGGAAGCTATAATGTTTTTACTCATATCATTAAGTTTTAAAATATCAAATAGTGCACCACTTTTACTCATGTTCTCAAGGGCAATAATAAAGTTTGTACAAGGCTCATTTATGTTTGCAGATCTCCAATCTTGAAAATTAGAGTTAACTAAATTTATAAGATACTCAGTTACAGATATAAGAGGGTATCCCTGAGATTTATAAAAATCTACACGAATTTCAGGATCTTTTCTTTTGCTAAGCTTACGTTTTGAGGGTCCATCCATTTTCATTATTGTAGGTATATGAGCATAGTTTGGAGCACGAAAGCCTAATACTTCAAATAGTTGCAAATGTATAGGAAGAGAAGAAAGCCACTCTTCGCCACGTATTACATGGGTTGTTCTCATTAAATAATCATCTATAGCATGAGCAAAATGATAGGTTGGAAGCCCATTGGTTTTAAGGATTACGATATCTTGATCATTTTCTGGCATACTTATAGTTCCTTTAATTAAATCATTACAAATTATTCTTTTATCTGGATCACCAGGGGATTTAAGTCGTATAACAAAAGGGTTGCCCTTTGATAAATTCTCACTAATTTCATTGAAACTAGCATTTCTGTGAATAGCCCATTTTCCGTGATATCCTGTATTAATTTTAAGACCCTGCTGAATTTTTCTAGTTTCCTCTAGTGCCTCTTCCGTACAAAAGCAAGGGTAAGCCAAGCCTTTTTTAATCAAATCTTTTACGAAGGTGTGATATATCTCCATTCGATCGCTTTGCTTATATGGCCCATAAGAACCTTTTTCACTATTAGAATCCACGACCCCTTCGTCAAAATGAATTCCGAAATCCTGTAGGGTGTTAATGCTATCTTCAATGGCACCAATTATTTCTCTTTTTTTATCAGTGTCCTCTACCCTAAGATAAAATATTCCTTCACTTTGATGAGCCATTCGTTCTGATATAAGAGCAGCGAATACCCCTCCAAGATGCTGGAAACCAGTAGGGCTTGGGGCATATCTTGTAACCATAGCATTAGGTTTAAGATTTCTTTTTGGGTATAGATTTTTATAGTATTCTGGAGTTTTGAAAATGTTTGGAAGTAGTAAATCTGCTAGTTTTGTATAATCCATTTTAATCATCCTTTCTCTACATATTTAGTGTACTCCTTTGTACACTAGTTGATTTTAATTAGTTAAAAACAAAAAAACCTCTCGTCCTATAACTATAATAGGACGAAAGGTAAACTTCCGCGGTACCACCTAAATTGATGCAAAGACATATTAAAATGCCTAAATCCACTCATTAACAGTACAAATAATACTGCACTTTTTTAACGGCAAGTTCCCGGTGGACGTACTCAAATATTTCAGTCCACTGCTCCAGAGCTTCCTTTCTGTAGTTTCAAATGCCAAATTTCCATCATCATTGGCTCTCTGTAAATTGAAATTATACTTACTTTTCTCTTTCATTGCATTTATATTTAAACTTATTATTAAATTTTTTTTATACATAAATTAATTTAATTTAATAATAATTATACATCTAATATTTAGGATGTCAACATATAAAGGAAAAAATTAGTGCCACCCAGGTGGCAAGTGGCACGTGGCAAGTTGGTATTAAAATATGTCATAGCAATGGAAGTGAAGTTAAGAGGTTTAGAGTTACACAATTTTATATTGGAATATGATAATAGTAAGAATATTTCAAGTTTTTATCAATTTAGTATTGACAATATATTGATAATATCATAATATATAACACATACAGTGAGTGTACCTAACAAATTGTTAGCGGTACAGGGACTTTTCCTACACGTAGATAACTCTACGGAGTCACTTCTAAAGTGATTTCGTGGAGTTTTTTTGTTTTATATTCAAGTAGTAGCAATTAACAACGGCTATGGATTTCATAGAAAATAAGGGGGTAGTGGAGTATGAATTTTATTATTAGACCAGTGAAAATTGAAGATGCAGTATTTATAAATGGGATAAGGCGTCAAGATGGAGTAAGAGAAAATATAATGGGCATTATTAGTGAAAGAGTTGCAGGAACTGAAGGCTTCATAAATGGACTTACACTCAATGACCATATGCTAGTAGCTGAGGTAGAAGAAGAAGGAATTAAAAAAGTAGTTGGAATTGGCTCTTTATCAGTAAACAAATCAAACAGAGTAAGACATTCTGGAAGCATTGGACTAATGGTTGCAAAAGAATATCATGGAATGGGAATAGGTAGAGCTTTAATGAACAATTTAATTGACATAGGTGATAATTGGTTGATGCTTGTCAGAATTGAACTGGGAGTTTTCACAGATAATGAAAAAGCAATAAACCTATATAAATCTCTAGGTTTTGAAATAGAAGGCACAAGAAAATATGCAATCATTAGAAATGGTAAATATGACGATGATTACTTAATGGCAAGATATAATATATAGAATTAAGGGGGTAATAATTATGTATACAGGTAAAAAAATTAAATTAAGAGAATATAAAAAAGAAGATGTAAAACAAGCACAAGAGTTTATAAATGATCCTGAGGTGAAAAGACTGTTACACCCAGGAATTCCTTACCTATACACTTTTGAAGATGAATTAAAATGGTTTGAAGGCATGTCAGCAACAAAGGAAATATATAGTTTTGCCATAGAAACCTTAGAGGATAAGAAATATATAGGCGGTTGTGGAATAAATGATATAGATTGGAAAAACAGTGTTGTAGTTGTAGGCATATTCATTGGGGATAAAGATTACTGGAGCAAGGGGTATGGCACTGATGCAATGCAAGTTTTAATAAAGTTTATCTTTGAGCAGATGAATATTCACAAGATTAAATTGAACGTATATTCCTTCAATGATCGTGCGATTAAGTGTTATGAAAAATGTGGATTTAAGCAAGAAGGTAGACTAAGAAAAGAAATTTTTAGAGATGGCAAATATTATGATGAGATTGTAATGGGGATTTTAAGTGAAGAATACTTTGCATAAAAGGCAATCAAACCAAGTTAATAAGAAAATCCATGTAGTAATTTAATTTACACATGGATTCTTTTATTTTTACTAGGATATATTCAATTTTAAATATGTGCATTAGCAAGTCTAGCTTTAATATTGTTCTTTTTTAAAACTTGATGACACTCAAGTATTTCTAAAGATGTATAAGTATATTTAATGAAGATAGAAGCAGTAATGAAGGCTATCATATCTGATACAGGATAAGCAATCCATGCTCCTTGAACACCCATATCAAGTCCAACTGTAAGGGCATATACTAAAGGAATAAATACCATTATTTGCCTGTAGATAGATAACAA
Source organism: Clostridium sp. CS001 (assembly GCF_020443565.1). GTDB lineage: Bacteria > Bacillota > Clostridia > Clostridiales > Clostridiaceae > Clostridium_AD. The sequence goes on along the minus strand of NZ_JAIZZN010000006.1, from coordinate 109,988 downwards.
GAAAGAGGTTTTAACCCTATTTATAGCTTGACAGTAGTAAATTGATAAGTAGTATACTCCAAGGAATGGGAATACACATATAACTATTCTAAAGGCTTTTACTGTTTGATCTATAACAACACTATCACTTATAAATAAGCTTATAAATTGCTTTGAAAAGATCATGAATATTGCCCATAATAAAGTTGAACTTACAGACACTGAAATTAGGGCTGTTTTAACAACTTCTTTTAGCCTTTTATAATTTCCAGCGCCATAATTATATGCTGCTATAGGTTGCATAGCAGAACTTATGCCGATTACCGTCATAAACAGGAACATTGAAACCCTTGTAGTTAAGCCAAATGTTACTATTGCCAAATCTCCACCACGAGAAGCTAATAGGTTATTTAATATAACAGCTATTACAGCATCTGATATCTCTATTGTAAAGGTTGAAAATCCAACACATAGTATTGCAATTGATATTGATTTATTAAGAGTTAATTTAAGTGAAAAGTTTAATCCCTTTTTTAGTTTTAAAAACTTATAAAGTACATATATAAAAGCTATTATCTGAGATGCTACTGTTGCTATAGCAGCACCTTCCATGCCATAAGGAAATACATTTACAAGGAAGTAATCTATAATTATATTAAAAATTGCGCCAATAGAAGTACTTATTAAAACTATTTTAGTGTTTCCTAGTGCAGTCATAATATAAGAAACAATTACTGTAAAGGCCTGAAACAAAACGCCTATTAGAATTATAGTTACATATTCTTTTGCAAGAGGGAATATATTTTCTGTTGCACCTAAACCTATTAAAATTTTATCTTGAAAAGCAAAAATACCAATGCCAACCGCTGAGATTATTATAAGCATTAAAACTATAGCATTAGGTATTATACTTTTTAAACTTTCAAAATCCTTTGCTCCACAACTTCTTGCAATTGAAGTAGAGGCACCAATAGCTATAAGCATAGATATAGCTAAAAACAATCTTTGAATTGGGAATGCTATGGTTAGAGCACCTATAGCATTAGCACCTATAGCCTTTCCTACAAACATAGAATCCACCATGTTGTACATTTCTGCTACCATTAATGAAATTATTGCTGGAACTGAAAACCTTAATAATAGTTTTCCTATTTTTTCTTCACCGAACATTTTATTATTATCTGTGACGTTACTCATTGTCATGAAATCCACTTCTCCTTTGGAACTCTTCTGTTTTGTGATTCTACATTCAGTTTGTTTCCATAGTATTATTGTACGTGAAAATGAGCATATTAACATTCACAGGGTTGCGTGGTAAAAAGCACAAAATTGCTAACTTGCAAGTTTGTGCTTTCATAGAAAAACACAAAAACACCTTAAAACAGGTGTTTTTGTACTTTTTGAAGAACTATTAAGGTAGAACCATAACCTTCTATCTTTATTATGCTATTATAAACGGCAGTTTTTTTAGCATAAGATAAAGAAATATTAGGAGAAGAAATCTTATTTAGAATTTTCCATTCATCATAACTAAGTCTTTTTGGTTTGCTCATGCATAACCAAATGTCGTAAGCAGAGCCAACCTTTTCTCCAATTTCATATTTAACAACCTTATAGTCGTGAATTAAATTCTTAATTGATAAGGATATTTTTCTCTCAGTAATATTCTTACTACCTTTACCCTTAGGTAAATCTTCTAACTTAATTAGGGTATTAAGTTCATCACTATAACTATAAAGTAAAACTTGAAGGTCCTCGTCTTGTTTTGTGATAATGTATCCATCACCTTGGTCTATAACTTCGTTTCCTAGTTTAGATAATAAATAATAAGCATAGAAGGAATCCTTTTTTATACCGTTTAATGTAAGGAAACCAGGTGAGCCGAAAAATAACTCATTATTTAAAATTGAGTTTTCCTCTACTGTGTCAAAAGCCTTTAAAGTGAGCAAATTAGCACTATTAGCATTATCATTAATAAAGTTATGAATAATATATGGAAGCATATAGGAAGAATCATAAATAGTATTTATATCTTTCGGAACCTCAAAGGGTGTCTCTATTAAATTCTCCAATCCATATTTTTTTAGAATTTTCTGTGCAATATATATATATTCTGTGGATAAGTCATTTGAGGCTTGGAATTTCCAGTGCATAACTATCTCAATTCCATATAGGTCGGCAAAATATAATATAAAGCTTTCCAAAAGTTTTATGAAAGAGTCCTTATCATCAAAAGTCTGATTTAAAATTATTAATGGTTCAAGAGATATATCCATTAAAAATTCCAATAGCTTTTCAACTTCAGTCCAATTTAAAAAACTTACATTTTCATTAAAGTATATTTTCATTTCTTTTCCAAATAAGTTTTGAACTATGCCATTTTTAAAGCCTATGGACTCTTGAATGGTTTTTACATATTCCTGCTCCCTGGCTTTGGTAAGTTCCTTTGCCTCGCCTAGATTTATTTTATCTCTCCATACATGCTGCAAGGAGGTGCCAGTTAACGAAAAATCCGTTTTAAGCTTTATAATTTTGTTAGTATAATTAAATCTATCATAGTCTTCTAGGTGATGAGATAAATATTGCAGCACTTCACCTAAATCATAGGTTTGCATTTTCTTGAAGTTTTCTAAGTCTTCCTCTGGTATGTAATATTTCTTCCGAAATTGCAGAGGGGTACAATTATAATGAGCCTTAAAGCTTTTGTTATAATACCTAGAATGTGAAAACCCAACATCTTCAGAGATTTCTGATATAGTTTTATCAGTATCTAATAGTAATTTAATAGATTCATCTACCCGCACAATATTCAATAGTTCATTAAAGTTTCTTCCAGCCATATCTTTTAATTGATGAGATAGGTAATAAGAACTTAAGTATTCTTGTTCAGCTACGTCCTGTAAACTTATTTTATTCATGTAATTGTTATAGATATACTTGCTAATCCTGTGATACCTTTCAAATTGTACTTCATTTTCCTTTAATTCCTCGTCATCATAGTTAAGATAGTGAAAGTTATTTATTAAATGGAACAATAACTTTACTAAAACAGAGTCTATTTGGTCATCAAAGTTTTCATTCTTTTGTATTATTTCACAGGCTAGAATAGACAAGTATTTTCTAAGAACATCATACTTTTCTTCCCTCTGAGCACCTTCTTCACTAGAGTTTGCATGAAAATAGATATTTTCCATGTCAGCATAATATTTTTCGAAAAATGTAGGGTCTATATGGAAAATTAAAACCTTGTTTTCCTCTTTTGAATAGATACTATGAGCTTCATCACAATTTATAATCTCTAGTTCATTTGCAAGAACTTCATAATTTCCTGATTCTATAAGTACATTAACACTACCTTCTAGCACAAAGATTATTTCTAAAGAGTTATGCCAATGAATTGGGTATTCATTTATACTCACAAGAGAAATGCTTAGCGGTAAATCGTTTATATAACTTACATATTCTTTCCTCATTTTTAATACCCCCTAGGGCCACCCCCTCTAGTGCCACCCACGTGGCAAGTGGCAAGTTTGAGTTATATATTACAGGTAGGGCAAGCCTTTTACATATTCATAAAAGTTCTCGTAATTGCCTTTATAGTCAGTTACTATTTCTTCTTTCGTCCTATGAAGTAAATTATTTGTTATTAGATATGTTTTCATTCCAAGTTTTTTAGCTACTAAATCCTCTTGAACATCATTTCCTACCATTAAGCATTCAGAAGGTGTCTTTTCGATATCTGTCAGTATCTCCTCATAATACTTTAATTGAGGTTTACAATAATGATTTTTTTCAAAAGTTGAAATATATGAAAATTCCTCTGGCTCAAAGCCTGCCCAACGTATTCTATGATGAATAGCATTTTCAGGAAACAGAGGATTTGTAGCAAGTGCAACGGTATAGCCCTTTGATTTTAATAGGTTAACACTTTCTTTTATACATTTAACATCTAAAACCAGATCTTTGATTTTTAAAAAGCTTGTATCGTAAAAATTTTCGAAACGTTTTTGGAGTATTGGAAGTTCCATATTCATTCTAGTAGTAAAGTCGGCCATAAATACCTCTTCATTGGTTTTATATTCTGTATTTTCTACCATAGCTTTAGTGGAAGTCCATATGTTTTTAGCTAATTGCTCAGGGGACATTATATCAGCAAAATCCTTTGCAAGTTCCTGAAAATATATTTTTTCAAATAAAATCATATCCATAGAAAGTAATGTACCATCAAGATCAAATAATATTGTATTCATGTTATTAACACTGCTACTCAAAATATGGTCAAATATACTCATATTGAGATTTTTACTGCTTCATTGTTGCTCTGCCTTGCCTAAGCTACTACAGTTTGTATAGCACTCCACAGTCGTTAATTCCCCCAATAGCCTTGGGTACATATATAAGTGCTTGTTCAATTAAGCTATCTTATATTTTTTAGCATTAGCTAAATTTATAGAAGCATTTAAATCTCTACCAATAGAAGTATTACAATTATCACATTTATAAACTCTATCAGATAGTTTTAAATCCTTTTTAATATTTCCACAACAACTACAAGTTTTACTACTTGGATACCATCTATCAACTATTCTTATTTCAATTCTATTTTGATTAGCTTTTGAAATAAGTTTAGTTCTAAATTCATAAAACTTTTGTTGTGCTATTGCTTTAGCTAAACATCTATTCTTCATCATTCCACTTACGTTTAAATCTTCTATTGTTATAAAGCTTGGTTTTTGCTTTACTAACTCACTTACTGTTTTATTAATATAATCAGTTCTAATGTTTGTAAGTCTTTGATGAAGTTTTTGTACCTTTACTATTTGTTTTTGAATATTTTGACGAGTAGCTTCTCCTTTCTCTTTTTTATTTCTTGATTTTAAACCTTCATATTTTCTTGAAAGTTTTCTTTGCTCGCGTTTTAGTTTCTTTTCTTCTTTTTTAACTGTTTTAGTTTTATTAATGTTCTTTTTAGTTAAGCCATTACTACAAATTGCAAAATCTTTTAGTCCTAAATCCACGCCTATTCCTTTTGAATAATCCACATTATTAACTTGTATATCCTCTTCGACTAAAACTGAAACGTAATACCTATCAGCCTTTTTGCTTACTGTCCCACTTTTAACTACTGAATTAACTGGAATATATCCAAACTCTTTTAATCTTATAAAACCTAAAGTTGGTATTTTAATTCTGTGTCTTTCAATAGTCCAATCTGTTTTATTATTCTTTGGAAAATAGGCTTTAACGTCTTGATTTTTCTTTTTCTTAAACTTTGGAAAACCACCTTCACCATTAAAAAACTTTTTAAAAGCTTTCTCACCATTCATAATAGCTTGTTTAGTAGCTTTAGAAGATACTTCTTTAATCCATGCTTTATCTTGATTATTAGGAATATATTCATTATTAAGCCATTTAGAAAAATCCATTCCATTAACAAACTTCTTTTCTTTTTCATAAACTTCCTTATTATGAGCAATATAAAAGTTATATAGGAACCTGCTTACACCAATAGTTTGATGAATTTTAACTATTTGCTCTTTAGTTGGTTTAATTTCTATTTTGTATGCTTTTTTCAACTTCTTCATCTTCCTTTATCTTTTTCTTGTATTTTCTTAAACCATAAATGCTGCAACTAAAAACATGAAGTATAGAAATTATATCTTGTACTAATTCTTCTGATGGTGATAGACTTTCATTGTTTACAACAACTATTTTTACATTAAACTTTTCTAAAAATCTTTCAAACCATTCAAAACCAAATCGTATAAACCTATCTTTGTGGGTTACTATTATGGTGCTTATATTAGATGTCATACATTCATCTATAAGTTTATTCCATTTTTTACGATTGTAATTTAAACCACTCCCATAATCCTCTATAACTTCATCTACAATAATTCCTTTTGCATTAGCATATTGTCTAAGAAACTCAACTTGATTTTTTAAATCATCTTTTTGATTAGAAGTTGAAACCCTTGTATATATAACTATTTTCTTTTCAGAAGATGTTTCACCTTTAAATTCTTTGTATTGCTCATAAGTATAATATCTTCTATCTGTTGGTGTTCTAAATGCTTTCAATTTCCCTGCATTATCCCAACGCTGTAGTGTTAAAACTGATACATTTAATAATTCTGCAAATTCTTTAGGCTTATAATTTTTACTCAAATATAATCACTTCCTTTCAGTGATTATATTATATCATGTTTGATTATATTTGTATATGTTTTTACTAACTATAGTTTATCTCCTTTATTTATGATATACCCTTAACTTTATGCAAATTGTTTGAGAAATAACAAGCCAAAGATATATTATACCCAATAAAGAAATATTATGTTTAATTTTATGTTTTGTCAATAAAAAGGAAGAGTATCATTAAAGTGACTATATGTTTAAAAAGTGTGTACTTGCAATAAGTGATAATAGTAGTAAAATTAAAGTATTACATCTATTAGGAGGAATTTATATGGCAGGTTTATTTTCAACCATTAAAATAAGAGATATGGAATTAAGAAATAGAATTGTTTTACCACCCATGTGTATGTATAGCTCGGATAATAGTGGGAAAGCAAATTCTTGGCATTTTATGCATTATGCAACCAGATCCATTGGAGGCACAGGTTTGATAATAGTTGAAGCTACAGGAGTAGAAAGTGCAGGAAGAATATCTAGCAAAGATCTTGGAATATGGGAAGACAGCCAAATCGAAGGTCTTGCCACAATAGTTCAAGAGGTTAAAAAATATGGCGCTAAAGTTGGTATACAGCTAAATCACGCTGGGAGAAAGTGTGAAGCAGAAGGCGAAGAGATTGTTGCACCAAGTGCTATAGCTTTTAATGAGGAATCTAAAACTCCGAGGGAAATGACAAAAGAGGATATAAACAGTGTAATTAATAATTTTAAACAAGCGGCTATTAGGGTTCAAAAGGCTGGTTTTGATGTTATAGAAATACATGCAGCTCATGGATATTTAATTAATCAATTTTTATCACCTTTATCTAATAAGAGAAGTGATGAATATGGAGGAAGCATTGAAAATAGGGCAAGGATTCTAAAAGAAATTATAGAAGCCGTAAGGCAGGTATGGCCAGTGGAGAAACCTTTAATTGTGAGGATATCTGCGGAAGATTATGTTAAAGAGGGTAACCATGATGTTGATCTTGCAAATATTATTAATTTAGTTAAAAGTGATATGGTGGATATTATAAATGTTAGCTCAGGAGCAGTAGTATCTGCTAAAATAAATATTTATCCAGGATATCAAATAAAATATGCAGAAACTATTAAAAATAATACAGGGCTTTGCGTAATGGCTGGAGGTTTAATTACTGAGGAAGCTATGGCAGAAGAAATAATTCAAAATGATAGAGCTGATCTTGTGTATCTTGGGCGAGAACTTTTGAGAAATCCAAATTGGCCACTTATGGCAGCCAAGAAGTTAGGGTACGAAGTTAATTGGCCTTTCCAATATTCAAGAAGCAAAAAGTAAATACTATAAGTTATTATAGAAATAAAGAGGAGTGGTTATTAATGAACAATTTTAATTATTCAATTCCAACTAAAATATTCTTTGGAAAAAATAAAATAAATATACTTGGTGAAGAAATAAAGAAATATGGGTCTAGAGTATTGCTTGTTTATGGTGGCGGAAGCATAAAGAAAAGTGGAATATATGATAAGATTGCAGAAATATTCAAAGCAAATGATATTAGTTTTTGGGAGCTTTCAGGAGTTGAGCCAAATCCAAGAATAACAAGTGTAAAAAAGGGTATTCAACTTTGCCGTGAGAATAAAATAGATATTATACTTGCAGTTGGTGGGGGAAGCTCCATTGATTGTGCAAAGGTTGTAGCAGCGGGCTATTATTATGAAGGAGATGCATGGGATATAGTGATTGACCCAAGAAAGATTGAAAATGCACTTCCACTTGCTACTATATTAACACTAGCTGCAACAGGTTCTGAAATGAACTCAGGAGCTGTGATTACCAATATAGATACAAATGAAAAGTTAGGTACAGGAAACCCAGCTATGGCACCTAAGTTCTCTATATTAGATCCTACATACACATACACATTGCCTACAAAGCAAACAGCGGCAGGAACAGCAGATATAATTAGCCACATATTTGAAGTGTATTTTAGTAGTACAAATGAAGCCTATCTTCAAAATAGGATGGCTGAGGCAATGCTTAAAACATGTATAAAGTATGGTGAGATTGCTATTAAAGAGCCAGAAAATTATGAAGCAAGATCTAACTTAATGTGGACTTCAAGTCTTGCAATAAATGGTCTTTTAAGTTATGGAAAAGTAACGGAGTGGAGTACTCATGGAATGGAGCATGAATTAAGTGCGTACTATGACATTACTCATGGAGTGGGCCTTGCAATTTTAACACCACATTGGATGAAATACATTTTAAATGAAGAAACTTTAGAAAAATTTGTGGAATATGGTGTAAATGTTTGGGGTATTGACGCAAAGAAAGATAAGTATGAAATAGCTAATGAGGCAATAGATAAAACAAGAGAATATTTTAATTCTTTAGGAATTCCTTCATCATTAAAAGAAGTTGGAATAAATGAAGAAAGGTTAGAAGAAATGGCAAAACAAGCTACAAGAAGAGGCAAACTAGGAAACTTTAGAGCTTTAGATTCAGAAGATGTATTAAATATATTTAAAGCATCATTATAGTATAATCATCTGGGAAAATAGAATTGCATTGTGGCTAGTGATTTTTTAAGTTAAATATAGCATTAAGAACTCCAAAATCTTAGATATAATAAGATTTTGGAGTTCTTATTTTTAACGACATTTCAGAAGGAAAGTCGCCTACGTCCATAAGTGGGGATTGCATACTGTAACAAAGTGGAAATTTTAGCGGGTGCTTAAATATCCTTCTGAAGTGGTTAATATTGCAGCTTAGCAGAAGATGATTTAACAATGTATAAAGAATTCATCGTGAGGAAATAATATGTGATGAGTGATTCATATGTAAATGTATAGATATGGAATAAAAATAATTTAATGGAAAATAGTTCGGGTAAGAGTTATAATATAATTACTTTTATTTTTTATGAAGATAATTATCGAGTACATATGAAGGCATAATTGAATTATATTTAGAAGTTGCAAGGAGAAGTAGGATGGAAAAGTATATTTATGTTGTTATTTCAAGAACGCCAACTTCCATGGGAAAGATAATTAGAAGATTTTTAAAAGGAAAATATAATCATGCTTCAATCAGTTTAGATGAAGGGTTAAGCCAAATTTATTCCTTTTGTAGGTTGTCAATTAGCAACCCACTTGTAGGTGGAATCATTAGAGAAAGTGCATTTACACTTAGCATGGGAATTGAGGGGGATGTACCCATCAATGTATACCGAATACCTGTTACACTAAAGCAATATGAATTAATAAACAAGTTTATATATGATGTATACAATGACACCGAGATATATTACTATAATTTTCTTCAAGCCATAGGACTTATTTCTAATAAAAAGCACACAATTTACAAAACTTATATATGCTCTGAATTTGTAATGGAAGCATTAAGGCAAGCAGGAATTCAACTTACTTGCGTAGAATCTTATAAGGTAACACCAACAGATATTTCCATGATTATGAACAAGTTTATTTATTACTGCGGAAATCTCAATGATTATCCATTTAAGCAGAAGATAAAAACAAAAGAAGATAATATCTTCTTTCATAAAACAGGACTTCTTTATGAGGGGGTACATACTCTTAGACACTTCTGGAGAGTTTTGTCTAGAGATAGGCAAAGTAGAAGGAGTAAATTATAACAACATTTATGAAAATAAATAAAATATATTTAAAGTGCATGAAATATATTTACTTGGGGTAGGTTTAAAGTTATGAAGAATGTTATTGAAAATTTAAAGGTATCTTCTGTTATAACCAAAGAAGAGATTGAAAGAATAAAGTTGTATGTTAAGAAAAAATACCCTAATAATTCGTCTAAAGAGAACGCAATAATATTATCAAACACAATATATCAAATTATTGATTGCAATTTAGAAGGTATAAATGTAGAAAATAAGCAGAACATTAAAAGAAACATTCTACAAAGCACCATTTTAAGTGATAAAAAAAGTATATTGAAATGGGATGTTTTCAATGCGTGTACTACAGAATTAAAAGAAAATCCTCAAATGAAAACTTTCATTATTTCATGGATAAATAAAAATCAAAAGAATACTATATCACAGGAGAGCTTTGAAGAATATGTGGCATCTATTGATAATACAAATGATGGGATTGATTTATCATATCTAGATATTAAATTACCACCTAGATATGAAGTAGCTAAACATAGGGAGTTTAAATATAATAGGTTACTAAGTTTAAAACTTAACTTTAAAAATCAGATACTCAAATTTAAAAAAGAAGCATCATTAAACTTTCATAGTGTTTCTGATAAAATTGGTATTCTTTTAGAGGGTGTTTCAAGTAAGATTTTATCTAGAAAAGTAACTCTTTCAATATTAACCTTATTGATATTGTCTTTATATTCCTTAAATAACCTGGTTATGGATAGCAGCATGCTAAAAGGTAGGCTTAAAAACAAAAGCCTGGTAGTGCAAAATCATGCTCCCAGTATTGATATATCTGAGTTGTATGTTATAGATGCAATGAGCCATCACCCTCATCTGCCTGACTATTTCAATTATAAAGATATTGATAAAGGCAAGCTGCTAGCGTTTTTAAATACAAGAAACTCAATACTTGCGCAGGAACCATATTTCTCCGCTATAATAAGATCTTCTAAGGAGTTTAACTTAAATCCACATATATTATTTGCTATTACAGGCCAAGAGCAATCTTTCGTTCCAAAGAATCATGAGGATTCGCAAAAGATTGCAAACAATCCGTTTAATGTATTCCATAGTTGGCAGGAATATAATACTGATATTTATGATTCTAGTAGAATAGCGGCTAGAACCGTTATTAACCTAGCTAAGGACAAGCCAGCAGATATGGATATTTTCAATTGGATAAATACCAAATATGCAAGTGATAAAAGTTGGGGAAATGGAGTTAAGGAAATCTTCGAAGAGCTTGGGGAATAAAAGAAGGACTAAGGTGATATCTAAAATATAAATTTTAAAAACTAGGGGGAAAAAGAATGGATAATAATCATAGTATTTCTATGAGGTTCAACTTAAATCAAGAAGAGTATGAGGATATTAATGGTCTAGAGGATATTTGTTATAAAAAACAAGCAATAAATTTAAAGCTAGAACTTGATTTTAAAATGAATCAAAGAGGAAGTTCTGTAAAAAACAAAATTATGACAGAGTTTCTTTATTATGAAGATCATGAGTTAGTAGGATATTTAGGCTTATGTAATTTTAGTAGAGATATAGTAGAGGTTAGCGGTATGGTACATCCTGAGTTTCGAATGAAAGGAATATTCAAGAAGTTGTACTTACTTGCCAAAGCAGAATGGGAAAAAATAAGTCCTTCACAAGTGCTAATTCTATGCGATCATACATCCCTTTCAGGCTTAGCATTTATAAATTCTCTTGGAGCTGAATATTCTTCTTCAGAATATAAAATGTATTTAAATAAAAAGAATTTAAAAAGTACTTGTGCATATGGTATAAAACTTAGAGTGGCTACTAAAGAGGATGCAGCGGAGTTGTATAGACAAGATTCTATTTACTTTGGACTTATAGAAAAAGAAGCTGGTGATAAGGAAACAAGCGAGCTATCTATTCATGAAGATGATGGTTCTGTAAGCTACATTGCAGAGTTACAGGGGGAAATCATAGGGAAAATACGTATTGATTTAACTGATAATGAAGGTGGTATTTATGGATTTGGAATACTTCCAGACTTTAGGGGCAAAGGATATGGAAGAGAAGTTTTAAGTATTGCCCTTGATATATTAAGGGAAAAACAATTAGATAACATTTTTCTTGAAGTTGCTACAGAAAATAAAAATGCACTTGGACTTTATGAATCTTGCGGCTTTGAAGAAGTTTCTGTGATGGACTATTATATATATGATGGAGGCTCTATATGAATAAAAAGTTGATAATACTATGTGCTACATTTTTTTCAGTGATCATCATAACTAGTGGATGTTCTAATTCATTAAAAGATGAAAATATTAAACTTACTAAAGAGGTTAGTGTTATGAAAGAAAAAAGCAGTGATCTGGAGAAATCCATTGAGGAATTAAAAGAAGAGATTAAAAATAAAAATAGTACTTATCCAATATATTCAGCAGATATAAATACCTATGCTAAGGAGGCTCATTTTGGTACTTATATTGCTGATGATTTACCATTAAAAGATAAACTTGGTGCCCTTGCTAAAACACTATCTGAGGTTTATTTTAGTAATTTACCTATTGAAGTTTTAGAAATTACAGAAGTTGATGGGAAGAAAGTTGCAGTAATAAACCTAAAAGAAAGTGAAGAAAATCAGAAGGTTACAGATAATTTAGAATTTAAGGGACAGTCATGGTCAAGGAATTACTTTCAAGGATCAACGGGTGGAAACATAACATCGGTAGAATTAATTGAAACGTTTTTGCAAAAGGATTATAAGGGTCAATGGATTGACGGTGTGAAGTTCTTATACAATAATAAGATTATTAATTTTGACCATGTACCAGACTTAAGTGAAGTAAGTTATAGAAAATAGATTTTTGTTATAATAAAAACCCATAGGATAGGTATTAAACATTGCTTGCGATAAGCTTGCGCATCAAAGGGAGATGAGAGTTTGAACTATAAAAAGATATTAAGTGATTGGGTAATGCCTATTATTTTAGCAATAATTTTAGCGGTTTTAATAAATAAGTTTATATTTTATAAAGTTAAGGTTCCTTCTGGGTCTATGTACCCTACAATTAAGGTAGGAGATAGAATTATAGTTACAAAGATTTATGATAAAACCAAATTAAAAAGAAGTGACATAGTGGTCTTTTATTCAAATGAATTAAAAGATAGATTAATAAAAAGATTGATAGGACTACCAGGAGATGAAGTTGATATAAAAGATGATGGTCAAGTTTATATTAATGGCTTGAAAAGTGAGGAGCCATATGTAGTGTATAATGAAAATTTAGGCAAACATTTTAAGGTTCCCGAAAATAAGTATTTGTTTTTTGGAGATAATAGGGCACACTCATGGGATGCCAGAAAGTGGAATGAGCCTTATATAGACGGTAAAGATATACAAGGAAAAGCACAGTTTATTGTATCTCCATTCAAAAGACTTGGGAAATTTGTAATTGGAGAGGATGCTATTAAACATTAATAATCATGTATGCTGCATAATATGCGGTATTTTCATTATCAATGGAGGGAAATGAAAATGATAGATACTAAAAATATAAAAGCAATATTATTTGATTCAGGACGTGTACTTAATAAACCACGAACAGGTCATTGGTTTATGCCACCTAACTTTTTTAAATACGTTGATAAAAATAAATTTGACGCGTTGGATCTAGATATAATAGAAAAAGCCTTTAAAAAAGGAGATAAATATTTTCATAATCATCCTTTAATTTTAACTGAAATAGAAGAGCTAGAACATTTCATAGAGTTTTATAGTATTTTTGCAAAAGAACTACCGGACCTTGAAGTAAGTTCAGATTATATTTTGGAGATAGCCAAAGATACGGTTTATAATGATGAGAAATTCGAGTTTTTTCAGGATGTATTTGAAGTTATACCAAAGTTAAGTCAGTATTATAAATTAGGTGTGATATCTGACACCTGGCCGTCGCTAGAACGGGTATTTAAAAATGTTGGCTTAAGAGAGTATTTTTCTAGTTTTGTGATGTCCTCTGTAATAGGTGTATTAAAACCACATGAATTAATGTTTAATACAGCTCTTTCGCATCTAAACATAAAGGCAGAGGAAGCGATATTTATCGATGATAACATTGTAAATGTTGAAGCTGCCATAAAGCTTGGTATGCAGGGGATTGTTATATTAAGGGGAGATAAATTAAAAGATGATATAGATATTTTATGTATAGATAATTTGAGTGAGCTTGTGGAATTATTGATAAAGTAGTCTATTTTATGATTTTTTGTGATTTTGTAAAAGTAAAACATGTAGATATGCCACTTGTCACCTGGGTGGCACTAGGAGGAATAATAATGATAGTATTAAATACCTTAGATGAAATAGATGAGTTCATAAAAAATAATACTATGGCAATGATTTACTTTGCATCGGAAGGTTGTAGCGTATGTGGAGCATTATTACCTAAAATTGAAGAGATGATAATTAAATTTCCAAAGGTTAAAATGAGTAAAGTTCAGATTGATAAATTTACCCAGGCAGCAGGCCAGTACTCAATATTTACATTGCCTGCAATTTTGATTTATATTGAAGGCAAAGAAATTATTCGTGAAGCAAGATTTATTAGTGTTGAAATGTTAGAAGAGAGCATAAAGAGATATTATGAGCTTTTGTTTTAGTTAGATGTTTAAGAAATATAATGGAGTAAAAAAGTGTAGTTAAAGTAATGGGTAATTACTTTAACTACACTTTAAATTTAATATTGCAGCATTGCAGATGATGATTTAATTGAGAGCTTAGGATTAAATGATAATTCTCAAATATACCTTAAACTACTTACTTACCGTAAAGCATCATCAATTTATTATTTAAAATTACATCATTATTAAATCTTCCTCTTAAGGTAGTTGACATGGTTTTAGTTCCTGGTTTTTTTATTCCACGGGTAGTCATGCAGCCATGTTCACCTTCTATAATAACAGCTACATCGCTAGAATTAGTGACTATTTGTATAATTTCAGCTATGTCTGTTCCTATTCTTTCTTGAAGTTGCAATCTTCGGCCTACCATATCAGCTATTCTTGCAATTTTACTTAAACCAATAATCTTTTTAGTGGGAACATACGCAACTGAAACTTTCATGTTATACATCAACGCTAAATGATGTTCACAATGACTAAAGATTTGGATATCTTTCATTATTACCATATCACGAGAGCCTTCTTCAACAATTAAATCATCTTCAAAGGTTGTATTAAACATTTCTGCAATTTCATCATTGCTATAGCACATGCCAGCAAACACTTCTTCGTACATTTTTGCTACACGTGTAGGGGTCTCTTTAAGTCCTTCACGAGACGGATCATCACCTAAAGCTATTAGAATACCTTTTATATGTTCTTCAATTGCTTTCGTATCAATTGCCATGATTTTACACACCTCTCTTGTTTGGATCACAAATGATTTTATGGAGTAGAATGTTTAAAATTTTTACAAATAAAAAAGGGCATAAACCACCCTCGTACAAAAATCCACCTAAAACGGTAGTTACATCCTAGTTTTCTTTACAGAAAGGATGATTTAGAACTGTCTTATAATTATTAATTTTACTATAATTTGTGAGGTATGTCAAATGAACAATAGTATTTTATTTAAGTTAAAGTTGATCAAAAATATTTACTTAAAGAAAAATTTGTGCAATAATATAAAGTTGTAAAAGCATTTTTGCTAGACTTATTTAAGTGTAAATACTAGTTAGAAAATATATAAGAAGTAATTTTATTAGAGGGGTGTACAAATGAAAATAGGATTTGATCAGAAAAAATATCTAGAAGAACAGTCAAAGTATATTTTGGAAAGAGTTAATGATTATGATAAATTATATTTAGAGTTTGGTGGAAAGTTATTCAATGATCTACATGCAAAAAGGGTTTTGCCAGGATTTGATGAAAATGCGAAAATTAAGCTATTACATAAACTAAAAGAAAAAGTTGAAGTTATTATTTGCTTATATTCAGGAGATATTGAAAGAAACAAAATAAGAGGAGATTATGGAATCACTTATGACGTGGATGTTTTAAGATTAATTGACGATTTACGTGCTTGTGAACTTGATGTAAACAGCGTTGTAATTACTAGATATGACGGTCAACCAGCTACTACAATTTTTATAAATAAGCTTGAACGTAGGGGCATAAAAGTATATAAACACAGAGCAACTAAAGGATACCCTACAGATGTAGATACAATTGTAAGTGATGAGGGATATGGTAAGAATCCATATATAGAGACAACAAAATCTATTGTTGTCGTAACAGCACCAGGACCAGGCAGTGGTAAGTTAGCTACTTGTCTTAATCAGCTTTATCATGAGCATAAGCTAGGAAGAGCAGCTGGGTACTCAAAATTTGAGACCTTCCCAGTATGGAATGTTCCATTAAAGCATCCTTTAAATATAGCCTATGAAGCTGCAACAGTAGATCTTAATGATGTGAATATGTTGGATTCTTTCCATCTTGATGCTTATAATAAGATAGCTGTAAACTATAATCGTGACATTGAAACCTTCCCTGTACTTAGAAGAATTATAGAAAAGATAACAGAGGAAGATGCTGTTTTTAAATCCCCAACGGATATGGGAGTTAATAGAGTAGGCTTTGGAATTATTGATGATGAGGTTATAAAAGAAGCATCTAGGCAAGAAATAATAAGAAGATATTTTAAAACAGGCTGTGAGTATAAAAAGGGTTATGTGGATAAAGAAGCTTTTAATCGTGTAAAACTTATTATGGAAGAACTTAACCTAAAAGAGCGAGATAGAAAAGTTGTTATTCCCGCAAGAGACCGATCAGCTAGCTTAAAGCAATGTTCCAATAAAACAGAGACTTGTCCAGCTCTTGCAATAGAACTTAATGATGGAACAATATTAACTAGCAAAAGTTCAGAGATAATGGATGCAACAGCGGCTATAATTTTAAATGCTGTTAAGTATTTTGCAAATATAGCTGACGATATTCATCTTATTTCTCCAGTTATACTTGAACCAATTATAAATTTAAAATCAAAAACATTGGGTAGCAAGAATCCGGCCTTAGATAGTGAAAATATTTTAATTGCACTTAGCATATGTGCAGCAACAAATCCAACAGCTCAAGTGGCTATGGAGAAGTTAACAATGCTAAAAGGATGTCAAGCTCACTCAACTACAATTATAAGCACAAATGATGAGCAAACCCTTAGAAAACTGGGTATAGACATAACATGTGATGCTGAATATCCAACAGAAAGTCTTTACTACTAAAAGAAAAGTAGTGCCACCCAGGTGGCAAGTGGCAAGCTTAAAGATTTAAGATTTGACATTTAAGTTGAATAAATAAAAAATGAAAGCCCCCTGCATAGATTGATAGCAGAGGGCTTTGATATTGAACAAGTAACTTTTTAATTAGTTCTATATTTATTAGAAATTCCTAGAATTATTCTTATTGCAGTGTTATTTAACAACATCGCAGATGATGATTTAATAGTTTATCAAATATCATAAAAGTTAATCTAATATTTGCACTTTCAAGTACTTTACACCCCAATTATTAACTTCTCCACCTGTGTTGAAAAAAACATCAATAAAGTTGCCTTTAATTCCAGAACCAGTATCCGCAGCTACAGCATAACCGTAACCCTCAACATATAGCTTTGTTCCTAGTGGAATAACCCTAGGGTCTACGGCTATGGTACTATATCCGTTCGGGTTTCGTACTGCCTTTTTCCCAGAGGATGTATAAACATTGTTTGAACTATCAGCCCAATAAGCAGTGGCCTTTACAGTAAAAATTTTTCCGGAAGATTCAGGAGGGGTTAATTTAGATGTACTTTCAGAGGATTGACCCCTTGAAATGGTTATAGGTGATAATGTACCTTGAGCTATTATCTTACTCTTAGGTTCCTTAACCACAGTTTCTTTAATAGCTTTTCTGGTTACTTCTTTCCCATTTTCATAAGTCACACTTAAAGTAATGGCTTTTTCACCTTTTACGCCTTCTTGCAAAACCTTGCTTTTAGATTTTAATGTATTCTTATCTTCTTTAATAACTGTTTTAAAATCAATAGCCTTTTTTTCAAGTATTGTCTCTGTTTTAACCCTAGTTATGATAATATCCATTCCCTTAGTTAATTTGGTCTCTATTGTCGGTGAAACCTTATCATTAGGACTTAAGGCTACTTTTTCTGTACTTAACATTAGAGCAATATCTTTTTCAGCAGAGGTTATATTAAGTTCTTTATCGTCTACAAATACTTTAAGGTCTACAGCACGATTTATAGTAATAACATCGTTGTCAACTATTTTTGAATTTAAAGCCTTATCTGTCTTATCTTTTACGGCTACATTTATATTAGCGCTTTTTAAAGCACTATCAAAGGTTTTCTGGTAAGTTGTTAATTTAATTGGGGTACCATCTACAAGAACTGTAATATCTTTTCTCATGAAACCCATAAAAATAGTTGAAGTTGCAATTATAGCTATTAGCATAAATCCAATTATAATGTTTCTTCGTTTATTTTTTATAAATTTAACAATAATAATCATCTCCTATTATAAAATTAGCACAATTATTTATGTCAGATTTCTAAAGAATTGTATTTTTCAAATATAATATTCAAGATCAATCTAAAAAGTGTCAGAAGTGAAAGTGGTACATGTATATATATACCATATATATGTGGAAAATTAATGTAATAGTAGTATATCACATTTTTTTATAAGTGGGAATTGTTTTTTGTTTAGCTAGGGGTTATACTACCTAGAAGGGTACTGTGGTATAATTTGGATGAGGATGTATAAATGGAGGGATTATTATGTATGAAAAATTAAATGATAAGCTTATAAGAACAAAAGGTGATCTTCAAATGAAGGATAAGCTAAGTAAAATGCTAGAATGCCTTAAATTAGAGATTAAAAACAAGAAAATAGATTTAGAATTATTAGAGCAAAGTTTAATGCGAGAAGAGGGGGATATAAGAAAGCTAGAAGGTCTTAGTATAGCATCAATTTTTTACTCAGTACTAGGTAATAAGACAGAGCATATTAATAAAGAGAAGAAGGAATTCTTAGAAGCAAAATTGAAGTATGAGGACTGTAAGCATCAACTTTTACATCTAAAGGAAGAGGAAGAGAATGTAAAAGGTAAGATTAAGGCTATAGGTATGCCGGAGTATGATTACGAAATACTTCTGAAGAAAATAGAAGAAGTTATTATAAATATTGATATGGAAAAAGCATCTAAGCTATCAGAACTATCGGATACACAGGCGGACCTCAATCATAATATAAAAGAAGTGAAGGAAGCAATAAATTCAGGTAATAATGTGTTAGATGCTTTAAATGGTATGATAAGTTCATTAAAAAGTGCAGAAGGTTGGGGTACTTGGGACATGCTAGGTGGAGGTGCAATAGCTACTATGGTAAAGCACTCAAAAATAGATGAGGCAAAGGATGCTGCTAGTGAAGTTCAGTCTTGTTTAAACAGTTTTAATAGAGAACTTGCTGATGTCTCACAAATATCAAGCGTAAATCTAGGCATAGATATAAGTAGTTTCGAAACTTTTGCAGATTACTTTTTTGATGGGCTTATTAGTGATTGGATGGTGCAATCTAAAATAAAAAACTCTCTAAGCAATACCATAGAAAAGAAAAGAAGTGTAGAGAACATAATCTATAAGCTGCAGAGTGAGTTAAAAGAACTTATATGCAAACTAGAGGATAGCATAAGAATTAGAAAAGAGATAATAGAACTTTTTAGTAGGGGATAATAAAGAATCATTACAAGAAATTAGTGAACTAATTAATATTTTGTATTTGTAAAGATGCCACTTGCCACGTGGGTGGCACTAGCTATGGAGGTGATTTTTTTGAAGTTAAAAGAATTAGAAAGTATAGTATTTAAGTCATCATCTATGCTCATGAGAAGCCAAGGTGAAAAGGCATTCAATAGTGGATTAGTTACTAAGATTAAGGGCAAGAATATCGAAAATATATATCACATTTATGGTAGTGTAAGCAATGAGGCTAAATCATGTGAATTAAGCACCTATATAAAAATAGACTTATTAAAGAAAAGATTAGATGGAGTAAGATGTACTTGTGAGGATTTTAAAGAACTTTCTGCTAAGGGTAACTTATTTATGTGCAGTCATATAAATGCAACAGCATATAGGTTCTTTAGTTTTGCAGTAAAAGATAATACTTGTGGAAATGAAAATCCTAAAGAGAACAATTTAAATAAGAAGAGTGCAAATAGTATTATAAAGTTAGTTCGTAAAGTTTCAAAAGAACCAACTTATTATGAATCACAGCATGCAATAAGTAATATAAAAACAAGAATTGAGCCTAAAGATTTAAGAATGTTTTTAATGGAACTTAAAAATAAGAAAATCAAATTTAATTATGATAGTTTTGAGTTTGAGGCTGAGGTTTTGGAAAGGGATTTACCATTAACATTTACATTGAAAATTAAAAATCAACAATTTGCCCTAACTACTCATAAGCAGTTTCCAGTATCTTTAAATGATAATAATGATGTGTATTTATTTAATTGGAAGATTTACCTACCGTCAATGCATCAAGTTGGAATATATATTCTTTTATCTGAAAAATTAAAGAAAAATGGTGAAATACTATACAATATGAACATTGAAAACTATAACAAACTTACATCCTTACTAAGCCGTATTTCAGGTAATGTTAACATTAGTGAAGAGGTAAAAGCCTTTGCAGGAAATTTCATAAAGCCTGAATTTCATATATATGACATAGGTGAAAATATTTATTGTGATATAAAAATCACTTATGGTAATGAGAAAATCAACATATTAACGGATGATAAAAGCAAAGATGTTATTACTCGGGATTATAAAAAAGAAGGTAAAGTCCTTATGGAACTTGAGAAATATAGGTTTATAAGAAGAAATGAAAGGCTACTCTTTATAGGCGGAGATGAGGAACTATTTGATATCTTAAGTAGAAGTGGAAACAATCTACATTTCCTTGGAAATGTTACCTTTGGAAAAGGCCTTAAACATAGGGAAATATACGACTTTAACTCCATTGAAGCGCAACTTCAAGAAGATGATGGTTACTATAACTTTTCCTATGGAATTAAGGACATTGAAAATAGCGAATTAAATAGTATACTCGCAAGTTTTAAGGAAGATAATAGGTTCTATAAAACTAAGAATAATAACTTTCTGGACTTTGAAGATGATGGAGTTAAAGGTTTCTTTAATCTAATAGATGCATTAAGTACTAGTGAAAGGATAGAAAGTGGTTTAATGCAAATAGATAAAAATAAGGAGATCTATTTAAACGAAAAAATAAAAAGCAATAACCTTCAATTTATTAAAGGCATTGAAGTGTTAAAGGATATAGAAAACACATTAATGACTATAGACACTATGGATATAAAGGTTCCTGTAGACTTAAATGCTACACTTCGTGAATATCAAATAGAGGGATTTAAATGGTTGAAAAGCTTAAGTATTTTAGGATTTGGAGGGATACTAGCAGATGAAATGGGACTTGGTAAAACTATTGAAACCATAGCATTTCTCTTATCCGTCGCCAAGGAAAATAAAAAAACTATTATTATTAGTCCTACATCTCTTATTTATAATTGGAAGGCGGAACTTGAAAAGTTTGCACCTAGTCTAAAAATATCTATAATTCATGGAGAAAAAAGTGAGAGACTTAAACTAATAGATAATTTTAAGGATTATGATGTAATATTAACAACCTACGGAACATTAAGAATGGATATACAGCAATATGAAGATATTATTTTTGATTTTTGCATTATTGATGAAGCTCAAAATATAAAAAATTACTTAGCTCAAAACACAAAGGTTATTAAAGAAGTTAAAGCCAAAGTAAGATTTGCCTTAACAGGTACACCTATTGAAAACAATTTAACAGAGTTGTGGTCTATCTTTGATTTTATAATGCCAGATTATTTATACTCAAAAGAAATCTTTGAAACAAAATTTCCTGTTAAAAGAAAAGGAGATTTAGAAGAACTAAAATTGTTAATTAAACCTTTTCTCTTAAGAAGAACTAAAAATGAAGTAATGAAAGAATTGCCAGATAAAATAGAAAAGAAATTTATAGTTGAGATGACAATAGCTCAAAAGGCTGTATATAAAGCTTATATTAAAACTATCAGGAATAAGATGAAAAACAATAGTGAAGGCAGAATAGAGGTTTTTTCTTATCTAACAAAGCTAAGGCAAATTTGCTTAGATCCTTCTCTTATAATTGATGAATACAAAGGTGGAAGTGGAAAACTAAAAGTTGCCACGGAGTTAATTGAGAAACAAATAAACTCACGAGGCAAAGTCTTACTGTTCTCTCAATTTACTTCGGCCCTTAAGAATATAGGAGATAATTTAAAGGAAAAAGGAATTTCTTACTTTTATTTAGATGGCAAAACAAAACCTAAAGATAGAGTTAAATTGGTAGATGAATTCAACAGTAGTCGTGACACAAGAGTATTTTTAATTTCCCTAAAAGCAGGTGGAACAGGCCTTAACTTAACTTCAGCAAATCTAGTTATTCATTTTGATCCTTGGTGGAACCCCGCAGTAGAGCATCAAGCAACAGATAGAGCTCATAGAATTGGCCAAAGAAATGTAGTAGAAGTAATTAAATTAGTTGCTAAGGGAACTATAGAAGAAAAAATCATTCTGCTTCAAGAAAATAAAAAAAGTTTAATAGACAGTGTAATTACAGGAGAGCTTACTAATAGCGATGTCTTAGGAAAACTTACAAAAGAAGAGCTATTAGAGCTATTTAAGTAGCTTCGACTATAAGTAAGTTGATTTCTCGGAATAAAATAGTATAATGTAGTAGGATGTAACTTGCCACTTGCCACGTGTGTGGCACTAAGGCATAAGGAGGAATAGATATGTACGTAGAATTTAACAATGAAATTGTAGATAGCAAAGATATAAAGGAAATAATCGAGAAAAATACTGAGTTTAAAGTACTTAAAGACATGAGCAAAGGTTCAAGGAGAGATGATATTTTAGCATATAATTTGAGTGTAGATATAAATATCTTAATTGAATTGATGGAAGAGGACTGTAACATTAGTGAACTTTCAGAAGATGAATTATTTGAAGAATACCTTTCACTAGCAGAAGAAATTGCAATGGATATTGAGGAATATGTTCCTGAAGGTGCGATTCTAGATATTAAAGCGTATAAATGGGATCAATCAGATAATGGTATAAAATTAGTTATAATTATAGCTCCTGAGGATGTTTTTGAAGTGAAATTAAGAGATATTATGAAGAGACTTATAACACAAGTGGAGTAATATTAGAGACTGCAACAAGATTTGAATAAACTCAGATCATGGTGCAGTCTTTTTGAATATTAAGCTTGGAATTTTTGTCACTTGTCACGTGGGTGGCACTATCTAGGAGTTGTAAACCATTTGTAACACATTAACATTTAATTTTCAGTATAATATATATTGTAAGGGAATAAAAAATCAGGAGGAAAACAATGAATAAAAAGGTATTAGCATTATTATTAGTAAGTATAGTGGCTACAACAATATCTGCTTGTAGTAACAAAAATAGTATAGATGTACCAAAGAATAACACACAAACTAAAATTGAAGAAAAATCAGGACCTAAGACTGAGGAAAAAGTAGAAGGGAAAACAGAAATCAAGAAAGGTGATCCTAATAGGTATAGTGTTGCTGGAATAGATGATGCTGATGAATTTGATAGAGTTTTTAAGACTATTCAAGAATTAGTGGCTAAGGGTGAAAAAGAAAAGGTTGCAGAGTATATTAAGTATCCGTTAACTAGTGCTAATATTAACGTTAATTCTAAGGATGAATTTGTTAAAAATTATGACTTAATAATCACTGAAAAAGTAAAAAATGCATTGGTTAATCAAAAAAATGAAAAACTCTTTGTTAATTATAAAGGTGTTATGGTAGGAGATGGAGAGGTGTGGTTTGGCATCTTTGACAATGGTAGCTCAAGTGTCAGTAAGTATTTAATTTATGGAATAAATCAACCAAAATAGTGTCTCTGTAACTAATTTATGTGATAGGGGTTGTCACTTTTGCCATGTGCCACGTGGGTGGCACTAGCTTAAACTACAGAAAGTTCTAATGAGTCAGATTCATATTCCTTGCACAGCAGTGCTCTAATATATCCTCGATCATTAGTGGTTGATTCGATAAAGAAGCCTCTTCCATAATAAAATCTAATAAGTGAAAACATTCTAGATGCGGTATGAAGATATAAGCAGGTAATGCCTAATTCTCTCATTGAGTTGTCAACTGCATTCATTAATATTTTACCAATACCATTATTTTGATGTGAAGATGAGACGCCAAATCTGCTTAGATAAGCAGTATTATCAGACTTGATTTCAATTCGTACACTGCCAATAACTTCTTCATTGAATAGGGCAACAAAAACTTCAGTGGTTTCTATTACGTTTTTAACATCCTCATAGGTTTCTTCGAGAGGGGCAATAAGATCTGTAATTCCTGCATTTTCTGTATACATTCTAAAAGATTCGCTTGCTAGAAATCGTATTTCTTCAATGTCGCTAGTAATAGCTTTCCTAACTTCAAAGGACATTTTTTCCATTAATCTACCCCCAATATAACAGTATTTCAGTGAGTAATTATACACAGTATTTCGTCAAAAAACAACAAATATTTTACTGATAAATGGATAAAATAAGTGTGAATTTTCAAAATATAAAATATTTTTTTGTGTGTTTATGAAAGATATTTAAGTTGCTACATGCCACTTGCCACGTGGGTGGCACTAATATAAATTATTTATTGACATATGAAGGTTACAGTTGTAAACTGTACTTAAGGTTACGTATGTAACCCTAAAGGAGGAATTCGTATGAGTATATTAGTTTCAAAAATAACAGATTCCGAAGTTGAAGTTATGCGAATATTATGGGAAGCAGGCTATGAACTTCCTATGGCTGAAATTAGGAAAACACTTGAACAAAAGAGTAAGTGGGAAACCTCTACAATAAAAACATTACTTCGCAGGCTCTGTGAAAAGGGAGCTGTTTTAGCAACTAAAAAGGAAGTATTCTATTATAAGCCTTTGGTTAGTGAGGCAGAATATAGCGAATATACCACCCAAAGCTTAATTGATCGGCTATTCTCTGGAAGTGCAAAAAACCTTGTAGCATCCCTTTTAGGAAGTAAAAAACTCGATAGTGATGACATTGAGGAGTTATATACTTTATTCAAGGTGGGTGATGATAGTGACAAGTGAAACAGTTAATCTATTATTATCACTTTCACTATCTGGGAGCATCATTGCAGTATTAATATTTGCCATTAAGCCTTTTATAAAGAATAAATTATCAAAGTCACTACAATATTATATATGGATAGTAGTGTTATTAAGACTTATAATTCCTTTTTCTTTTGAAAATAGCATCATGAATGGTGTGTTTTATAGTAATAAAAATCCTCAAGAGGTAAGTGCTGACAGTACTTTCAAAACAATTGAAGGCACAAGTGATAATGTAATTAATTCATCAATATTACCTAAAGTTCAAGAAAATATAGCAAATGGGGTTTATAACGATGATACTGACCACAGTAGATATTTTAGGGATATATTTAATCAGTATGTAATCTATATATGGTTATTTGGAGCAACAACAGTACTTATAGTTAACTTAATTGGATATACAAGGTTTTTCAAATATGTGAAACAAGGAAATACATCAGCCCATGAGAAAGAAAATGAAATGTTAGCCACCCTACTTAAGAGGAAAAAGCATGTGAGACTTGTACGAAATAGATTTGTGAGCACTCCAATGTTAATTGGAATATTAAGACCATACATTATAATTCCAGATATTGACTTTAATGAAAAGCAGCTTAAAAATATTTTGCTTCATGAGATTTCACATTTAAAGCGTTTTGATATAGTAGTAAAATGGGTAACTATGATAGCTGCATCAATCCACTGGTTTAACCCATTTATGTATTTTATTAAAAAGGAAATAAACCATGCCTGTGAATTAGCTTGTGATGAGGCGGTTATTAAAAATCTTAAACCAGAAGAAAAACAGGATTATGGGGACACATTAATATCTGTTGTAGCTGAGCATAAATATTCTGCACAGGTATTACAGGCAACTATGTGCGAAGAGAAGAAAAGTTTAAAGGAAAGACTGATAGCAATTATGAATTACAGTAAAAAATCAAGAATTATTATAGTATTATCAGGGGTAATACTTGTTTTTACAATTATTGGTGCTATAGTACTTGGTGCAAGTGTTGGTACTAACAATTATAATCCACCCAAGATATATATTAGTGCAGAATATGTAAAAACGAAAGTAGCTTTAACTGGTAGCTATTCCTGGAAGAACCGTGGCGAATACATTCAATCTGATTCGGACCACCCTAGAAACTTTCAATACAAATCTGAGAATACAGTTAATGTAACGGCAAAACAACAATTAATAATAGGTACGCAGAATCTTAAAATAGATAAAAGGCGTGATTTTACAATAGATAAAATATCTGTTTATAAAAAAGGTGAATTGACAGAATTTCAAGCAGTGAAGCCAAGCTTTATGAATGGAAATTTATATTTACAGGGACCGACCGATGCAGGGGAATATATTTATTTTTTAAGTTTAAATTTTAAAGATAAAGGAACTGTTAGCTATGGATTTGTTGTAAGAGTTGATATGATATCCTACGATTTGCCTGAAATATCAAAATATAAAACCCCGTATGTGGGCGATAATAGTAAGGTTTCGGGTATTGCTGGGAATTTACCTGCCCCTAGTAGTGATTTTGGGCAGCAATACACCTCAATGGAAACTAGTAAAAAACCTTATGGTCTTACAATATATTACGAAGCAGCATCAAATGCAAAATATGAAGGGGAGTGGCCTATTATTACACCAAATTCTGTTGTTGAGATAAACTCTAGATTGAACGCCTTAGTAGCATTTTGCATGATTGATAATCTTGATGAAGTTACCTTTGCATTTCGTAATTCGCAGTCTGATGGAAAGCTAGATGAATCAAAATATGATACTACATTTACATTCCAAAGATCTTCGTTTGAAAAGATATATGGAGATCTTTCTGTGTTTCGTGATAATTTAGATGTACTTCAAGATGAATTAACAGGAAAAACAGCAAATACAAGTGAAATACAAGAATAAACAAGTGATAAGCACTTAATAAGGACAATGCATAAGTTTTAAAAAGCAACAAAGATTGGAAGTTATATTTCCAATCTTTGTTGCTTTTAAAGGCACCACCCACTTGCCACTTGCCACGTGGGTGGCACTAGGAATTCCCTTGTTCAAGTTCAAACTGCAATAAAGAAGTAAAAGTCTCAATGTATTTATTGCCTTTAGAAGCGAGTAGAAGAGTGGAGGTTACAGCAATTTCATTTACATATATTTTTTCCAAGGTGTTATCCTCGCACATTTTCCCGTAGCTGTTAAAATCATGGAGCATATAATCCTCACCATCATCTTCTCCTATATAAAGCATAACATGTCCAGCTGAGAATATGGCAGCACCTGGCTTGACTTTTTCAAAGATTCTTATTCTTTCTTCAAGGGTAGCATTTTTATCAAAGATGTAGGAAATTCCTTCACCGATTTCTTGGTCACCACCATTTCTAGGCAAAATAATCCCAACAGTTTTATAAACACACATAAGAAAGCTTGAACAATCCCTACCATTATTTTTATTTCCCCAATCATACCTATCACCAAGAAGTTTGAATGCTTGATTTAAAATAGTTGCTCTTGTGTATGGTAAATATCCAATGGTTACCTCTTCTTTATGGGATATAAGAGCATGTTTAAATTCTAAAAAACCTTTATTATCTCGTACTGGAATTTTTACAACATGTTGAAGAAAAGAGGATTGATTTCCTATGCTTGAAATTGGCTCTATTTCCAGTGGGATTTTTGTTCCCATATAAAAGTCTTTTCGTGATACTCTTTCATCATAATGATTAAATTGAGTACCTATTTTGTTTCCAATTACCATTAAAAAATGAGCTGTATCTAAATAATTAAAAATTTCCTCTTTATTTTTAGCTATAGCAATATCACAAGCTTTAACCCACCCATTATAGTTGTACATTTGTATGTAAAACCAATTTCTATCAGAGCTTTCATGTAATATTGCAACGGCATCTAAAGCGGAACATTCTGTTTCTTGAAATAAATCAAATTCAATATACCCGCTATCTTTAAAAATACCTTCTTCTGTTGGAAAACTTCTAAGTCTTGTATTTTTAACTGATATTCCAAACTTTACAGTGTTTATATCCTGAATTTCCTCCAAATTGGTGTTTTGTATTAGTGCAATATAAAAAGCCTGTTTAACTTCAAATCCTTTTATGTCATATCTGATATCCTTTGGAATTGTATAAGCCCCAAGGATATGTTGAAGCTCCTCCCTAGTTAGACATTCTTTATGCTCCCTAATATTGCACATGGTATTAACTTTTTTAAAAGTTTTTTTATTGAAATCTATAATTGCGTTCTTGTCCATGAGGAGGTCTTCGCAAGTATCTAGCTTATTAAGCCAGTAAGCGCTCTCTAACATGAATTTTTTAGTGCCAGGAATAGAAGATTGGGAATTAATCATATTATCTCTTCCTTTCTCATTTTCAATAGGGATTCCGAATATACGGACTAGGTTCCGAATATTCGGAATGAATTTTTTTAAGGTGAATAAATAAACTTAACAACTCTGTATAATTATGATAACATTATAAATATAGAATTTTCAATCTATTAAACTTAAAATATATAAAAGAAATTTTAATAATTATATAGATACTTGGCATTAAACTTGCTATATTTAATCATATTAGCATACATTGATGAGGGGGCGTGATTTCAATGTGCAAAGAAATTCAGGGGTTGGTGTTATTAACTTCTATGGATTCAAGTTTTGTTTTAGATCTTAAATATGCTACTACTGACAATTTTACAAAAAGAATAGTTTATCCTATTGATGCCTGTATACTTCAAAAAAATACAGCAAAGAAATTAATACTTGCCAATGAGGAATTTAAAAAGGAGGGATATGTGCTAAAAATATGGGATGCATATCGTCCCATATATGTGCAGCATATGTTTTGGAATATGATTCAAGATAGAAGATTTATTGCCAATCCTAATATTCGACCTTCTAGACATAACTATGGCACGGCAGTTGATGTAACATTGGTAGATGCAAATAATGTAGAGCTACAAATGCCATCTAAATTTGATGATTTTACTGAGAGAGCCTCTAGGAAAAATGAAAATATGGCTCATATTGAAAAAAAGAATTTAGATTATTTAACAGAGAAGATGCACAAGTATGGTTTTATAACCATTGATACAGAGTGGTGGCATTTTGAAGACTGTGACTATGCCAAATATTCTTTGGTGGATGTACAGTTAGAGGAGTTCCTAAGCTTGGACTAAATTGAAAGGGTAAGGTAACCATATGCTTGAAAAAATTTTAAAAGAAACACTTTATAAGGCAGATTCAGAGTATGCACTTTTTATTAAAGGTCTTTCTACTGAGGAATGTTTTTATATCAATAAAGGCACAAGAGTATCCTCGGCCTCCATTATTAAGCTATTTATTATGGGTGCTGCTTTCCAGGGTGTGCAGGAAGATAGGTTTACCTTGCATCAGCGAATTAGTATTAAAGAGGAGGACCGAATTCCCTATAGCATTATAGCTTTATTAGAACCAGAGCACAGCTATAGTATTAAAGATTTAATTACACTTATGATTATTCAAAGTGATAACACTGCTACAAATGTGCTTATTTCTCTCCTTGGTATGGAGTATATTCAGTGCTTTATTAATGCACAGGGAATGAAGAATACTATTATAGCAAGAAAGATGTTGGACTATGCAGCAAAAGAGGAGGGGCGCGATAATATCACAACGGTAGAAGATGTTAGCATGTATTTGCTTTCTCTCTATGAAAAGAAAGTAATAAATGCCTCTTATAGTGAACAAATGCTATATATTCTGTCAAAGCAGCTAGATGATTCCGTAATGAAACGAGATGTTTCAGAAGATGTACATATTGCACATAAAACAGGGGGGTTGCCATATTTAAATCATGATGCCGGCATTGTATACACCCAAGAAGAGGATTATATTTTTGTTATGTTTACTTGGAATAGCAAGGAGGATTCAGGTGGGAAAAAGATTATTGGAGATGCATCTAAATTGGTATATGAGTATTTTACAGATAAAGGCTTACAAAATAGGGGGTCAGACAAATTATGAAAATAACAGGTTTGCAGATTGGACGTATTTCAGTACCATTAAAGAAACCCTTTAAAACAGCACTTAGGACAGTAAATTCTGTAGAGGATGTGATTGTAAAAATTACAACAGATACAGGGAATGTGGGGTATGGAGAAGCACCACCTACAGGGGTAATTACAGGAGATACTAGTGGTGCAATTATTGGGGCAATACAGGATCATATAGGAAAAGCTATAATAGGCATGGAAATTGAAAACTTGGAAGGCATAATGCTTAAGTTACATGGGTGCGTAGTAAAAAACACTAGTGCAAAAGCGGCAGTGGATATAGCTATTTATGATTTATATGGACAACTATATAAGGCGCCTGTATATAAGCTTTTAGGCGGGTATAGAAAGGAGCTTACCACAGATATTACTATTAGTGTAAATGATCCTATTCAAATGGCACAAGATAGTATTGAAGCAATAAATTTAGGCTATAAAACCTTAAAAATTAAAGTTGGAATGGACGGAAATATAGATATACTAAGGATGAAGGCAATAAGAGAGGCAGTAGGTTATGATGTAGATTTAAGGATTGATGCAAATCAGGGATGGAAGCCCAAAGAAGCAGTATATGCTTTAAGGAGAATGGAGGATGAAGGGTTGAAGATTGAATTTGTCGAGCAGCCTGTAGATGCCCATGATATTGAAGGTTTAAAATTTGTAGCTGACAATGTATCCATTCCTGTTATGGCAGATGAAAGTGTATTTTCTCCTAAGGATGCATTGAAAATTATGCAACTTAGAGCAGCAGACCTTATTAATATTAAATTGATGAAAACCGGTGGAATTAATAATGCATTAAAAATATGCTCTATAGCTGAAATATATGGCGTAGAATGTATGATAGGCTGTATGCTAGAAGCAAAGGTAAGTGTTACAGCTGCAGTTCATTTAGCAGCAGCTAAAAGTATCATCACTAAAATTGATTTAGATGGTCCTGTGTTATGCAGTACTGATCCTGTAGAAGGTGGCGCTGAGTTTCAAAATAGTAAAATATCTATTTCAGAGGAGCCTGGTTTTGGGTTTAAGGAGATTCATGGAATAATTTATTAAAAAGGCTATATAGCCTTTTTTATTTTCCTTAAAAATAGTTTATAAAATTCAGAATTTTGTGATAAAATGACATCAGGACAAATAATTTTTTTATTTAACATTATGTAGAGGTGAAGTCAGTGGAAGATAAAAATTTTTTAGAATCTACTCTTGAGAACATGGAAGAAGGAATTATCGGAATAGATTGTAAAGGTGAAATTGTACTTTATAATAGAAAAGCAAAAGAGATTTTTGGTATTATCTATAATCAAGGAGTTGGACATGAAGGTGGTAAAATTGAGGAGGGAGACATCGTCGTAATTGCAGATAACTGCTTAGGTAAGGATGATGGAAAGTTAGAAGAAAAGGATTTTAAACTTATTGGAATTGATGGAAAAGACCTTAAAAAAGGCGATGCGATAGTTGCAATTGGTGTTGTTGGAAGCAAGGAAGGAGAAGGATTTTGTGCTTTTAGCAAAATAGGAAAGAAGACATTAATACTAAAGAAGAATATAAGGGGATATAAAATAAGTGCAGAAATTAATTTTGAAGATAAAGTTATTAACATTGAAATAAATGGGGAATGTTTTTCTTGTGAATATATAAATGCATTAGGACATATGGCGGTTATAGATGGACAAAAGGAAAAAGTTAAGTTTTATCAAGCTAAGGGATATACAGTGAGGAGAGAGCATATTAAAAATGTTTTATATGGTAAACCATATTCTGCAAAGGGAGATAATACAAAAATATTAGACGTAATTGGAAAGAATATTTTTGAAGCTCATCCGAAAGAAACAAATATTATTGAATTTTTAGACGCAGCACAAGGTAAGAATATATGCTATGAAAATAAGATTAAGGAGATTAACGGAAGACCCACGAGATGCTCCTTAATACAGGTTACAGAAAACAATGAAGTAATAGGGGCCTTACTTAAGGTAGAGGACATAACAGAGCTAAAACATGCAATAGAAGCAAGGGATTTTGCCATTGCTTCTTTAAATGAAGTGGAAAGTAAATGGATGCAGGAAAAAGAGAGAAAAGACTGCTTTTCAAAAATAATAGGAGAAAGTGAAAGTGTAAAAATAGTAATTAATCTTGCACAAAAGGCAGCTAGTTCTGAATCAAATATATTAATTCTTGGGGAAAGCGGTACAGGAAAAGGATTGCTAGCAGAGGAGATTCATAAGGCAAGCAAAAGGAAAAGGGGTCCATATATATATGTTAATTGTGCCGCAATTCCTGAGAGCTTACTAGAGAGTCAACTTTTTGGGTATGAATCAGGTTCCTTTACAGGGGCAAAAAAAGAAGGGAAAAAAGGATTTTTTGAAGCAGCAGAGGGTGGAACTATATTTTTAGATGAAATAGGAGAAGTGCCGCTACAATTGCAAGCAAAACTTCTAGAGGCATTGCAGAATAAAAGTTTTTGCAGGGTAGGTGGAATAAAATCTATTTCTGTAGATGTAAAAATTATCACAGCCACTAATAAGGATTTAGAAGAAGAAGTGGAAAAAGGCGGTTTCAGAAAAGATTTATACTATCGAATTAATATATTTCCAATATATATTCCGGCTTTGCGGACAAAAAAAGAAGATATATATCTTTTAGTTCACAAAATTTTACCTATGCTTAGTAAAAGAATTGGATGCGAAGAAAAGAGAATATCACAAGAAGCCATGAAGTTTTTAATGGAGTATGATTGGCCAGGAAATATAAGAGAGTTAGAAAATGTCCTAGAAAGAGCAGTAAATATAATGGATGGAGATATTATTTTTAAGGAACATATACATTTAAAGGTTAACAAAAGATCGGAAAATACAAGTGAAAATGAATTGTATAGTGTAGAAGATTGTATTTTACCTTTAAAGGTAGTATTGCAGGAAGCTGAAAAAAAATCTATTGAAACAGCTCTAAAAATCACAAAAGGCAACAAAAAGGAAGCTATGGAGAAGCTTGGCATAGGCAAAACTTGTTTTTATGAAAAGATAAAAGAATTTAATTTGAAATAAATTTAATTTAGAATAAATTACTAATAAGAACTTCTATTTAATATTGGCATATATTTTGCTATAAGAATGAGTATAGATTTAATAATTGTATTATCTCATTATTAGGAGGGGACAGAATTTATGAACAATAGCAGATATATGTCAATTCATGAAAATGGACATCTTATATTTTCAGGCTGTGATACTGTTGAACTAGCAAAAAAATATGAAACACCACTTTATGTAGTTAGCGAAGATTGCATAAGGGATAAGTGCAGAGAACTAAAAAGAGATTTTTTACAAAAGTATGATAATACAAAGGTATTATATGCAAGTAAGGCATTTCTCACTTTAGCAATGTGCAAAATTATAAAAGAAGAGGGTATAGGACTAGATGTAGTTTCTAGTGGAGAACTGTATTGTGCATTAAAAGCAGAATTTCCTCCAGAAAGGGTATATTTTCATGGCAACAATAAAACAGAGGAAGAAATTCGATTTGCAGTAAAAAACCATATAGGGTGCATGGTTATTGATAATCTTCATGAACTTGAGCTTTTGCAAAAAATCGCAAAAGAAATGGGAAAACAAGTGAATGGCATGCTTCGTATTTCACCAGGAATTTCTGCACATACCCATGAATATCTATCTACAGGGCAATTAGATTCTAAATTTGGATTTCCTATTGATGGAGGTAAAGCTCTATCAGCGGTGAGGGAAATTCTAAATTGTTCTAACTTAAAATTTAAAGGAATACACTGCCATATAGGTTCTCAAATTTTTAATGTGGAATCTTATAGGCAAGCAGCAAGTATTATGACGAATTTTATGGTTGAAATAAAAGAAAAATTAGGAATAGAGATTGAAGAATTAAATTTAGGTGGCGGTTTTGGAATTCATTATGCAGAAGGAGATGAGCCTAAAGCACCTAGAGAGTACACAGACGCTATGGTAGAAATATTAAAACGAAAATGTGAAAAAAATTATATGAAGCTTCCATGTTTATTAATTGAACCAGGAAGATGGATTGTAGGCTCTGCAGGTATTACATTATATACCATAGGAGCAATCAAGGAAATAGAGGGAATAAGAACTTATGTAAGCATAGATGGAGGTATGAACGATAACCCAAGGCCTTCCATGTATGATGCAGAGTATGAAGGCGATATTGCAAATAAAATGAAGGAAGCTAAAAATAATAAGGTCTCAATATCAGGGAAATGTTGTGAATCCGGTGATATATTAATCTGGGATATAAAGGTTCCAAACATTGAGGCAGGAGACATATTAGCGGTATATAATACGGGAGCTTATAACTATTCTATGGCCAGTAATTATAACAAATTAAGAAGACCAGCTGTGGTAATGGTGAAAGGTGGGAAATCCTCCCTTATGGTTAGAAGAGAAACTTATGAAGATTTATTAAAAAATGAGATAGTAGGTTTGGAAGAGGAATATATTTAAGAAAGAGGGTTATGCAAAGTGATAAAGTCAAAGGCCTTAAAAAAAGGATCGCGTATTGGGCTAGTGGCACCTTCTAGTCCTGTGACAGTTGATAATGGCTTAGAAAGATCTATAGAAGTACTAAAAAGGCAAGGCTTCCAAGTAGTAGTAGGAGAGAGTTGTAGCCAAAGCTATGGTTATCTTTCTGGAAGTGATGAAGTTAGGGCAGCAGATATAAATAAGATGTTTCAAGATAAAAGTATTGATGGTATATTTTGCCTTAAGGGTGGATATGGAACACCGCGGATTTTAGATTTACTAAATTATGAGGAAATAAAAAAAAATCCAAAAGTTTTTATAGGATATAGTGATATAACCGCAATTCATGTAGCCTTAAATAAAATATGTAAGCTTATAACCTTTCATGGTCCTATGGCTGCATCAGATATGATCGGTGAGTTTGATAATTTTTCAATGGAGAGCTACTTTAAGGCAATTACAATAGCAGAACCCTTAGGTGAACTTAGTAATCCACCGGGAATGGATATAAAATGTATGGTTAAAGGAAAAGCAACAGGGCAAGTTATTGGTGGAAATCTCTCCTTGCTTGCAGCTACCATTGGAACACCTTATGAAATAGATGCTAAAGGGAAGATTTTATTTATAGAGGAAATTTCAGAGGCAACTTATCGCGTAGATAGGATGCTTACCCAGCTAAAGCTTTCAGGTAAACTACAGGAATGTGAGGGTATCATTATAGGGAACTTTAGAGATTGTCTTCCAGAATCCGAAGACTTTGATCTTACTTTAGAGGAGGTTTTTCATGATATAATTCTACCACTTCAAAAACCAACTATATTTAACTTCATGGCTGGTCATTGTACTCCAAAGATAACTGTGCCAATGGGGGTAGAAGGGATTCTAGATGCAGATTGCTGCAAGTTCACCCTTATAGAATCAGCTTTAACCACATTTTAGAAGGAAAGATGTTCTCATTGTAGCGTAGCAAATGATGATTTAATCTAGTAAAAGGATTATAGCCGAAGTTCTTTGTAATTTTGGTTAAATAAAATAAAACAGGGGGGTAATTTTATGAAAAAGGTAGTGTCAATGGCAATTATCCTATGCATGGTTTTATCTGGATGTAGTTCTGGTGGAAAGAAGGCAGATGAAGCCAATGTAGCAGCAGTGCAAGAATACTCTACAGTATATTCAGGAGAAATTAGTACATTAAATTATTTAATTACCGCAAACGAAAATGAATTTGCAGTTGCGGCCAATTCAGTGGATTGCTTAGTAGAACATGACAAGTATGGAGTTGTAAAGCCTTCGCTTGCAACAGATTGGTCGGTATCCGAGGACGGTTTAGTTTGGACTTTTAATCTTCGACAAAACGTAAAATGGGTAACCAGTGAAGGAAAAGAATACGCAGAAGTTCAGGCACAAGATTTTGTAGATGCCATGCAGTATGTTTTAAATCCTAAAAATAATTCGAACACTTCAAATATAGCTTATGGTGTTTTAAAGAATGGAGAAAAATTCTATAAAGGTGAAATTACGGACTTTGCAGAGGTGGGGATCAAAGCAAAAGATAAATATGTGGTTGAATATACATTAGAAAGAAATACACCATACTTTTTATCCATGCTTACTTATGTATGTTTCTTCCCTGTTAATGGAAAATTCTTAGCTGAAGTAGGAGATAAGTTTGGTACAGATAACAATAATATTTTATACAACGGGTCATATATAATGCAAACCTTCCAACCACAGACAAATAGAATATTTGTTGCTAATGACAGCTATTGGGATAAAGATAATGTATTTATTAAAAAGTTAACTTATAGCTATAACAAAGAAGCAGATACTTTATCACCAGAACTATTTTTACGTGGAGAGATTAGTAGTACTACTATTCCAACATCTTCTATTGACAATTGGATGAATGATGCTACTAAAAAAGAAAAAGTACACCCAGCAGCTACTACCTTCTATACTTATTTCTATGCTCTTAATTTTGACCCTAAATTTGAAGCTAAATATGAACCTGAAAATTGGCGTATAGCCGTAAATAATTTAAACTTTA
This sequence comes from Clostridium sp. CS001, assembly GCF_020443565.1. GTDB lineage: Bacteria > Bacillota > Clostridia > Clostridiales > Clostridiaceae > Clostridium_AD. The sequence goes on along the minus strand of NZ_JAIZZN010000006.1, from coordinate 73,279 downwards.
GAAAATCTTTATTCCATGCATTAGATAAAAAGGCGGCTATGATGACTTCAGAGCCCTTTGAACCAGAAAGAAGACTTTCTAATACTATTACTCCTAAAAACTTTGTAGATTTCAAGGGACAGGATTATACTAAACTTGGAGAATTAGGTAAGTTTGCAGCAACAGATTCTTTTGATGCAAAAGAAGCGACTAAATTCAAAGAAAAGGCTCTTAGTGAATTAAATGGAAAAGCATCCTTCCCTGTTAAAGTTGTAATGCCTTACAATACAGGAGCTTCAGATTGGACAAATCGTGCACAAGTTATAAAACAACAAATGGAAAATGTTTTAGGAAAAGAATATATTGAAGTTGTTTTATTGCCATATCCAACTACTGGTTTCTTAAAGGCAACAAGAAGAGCTGCAAATTATGGACTTATGGAATGTAACTGGGGACCAGACTATGCAGATCCAGAAACTTATACAGACCCATTCGCACCATCTGGTACCTATAATTGGCCACAATTAGCAACAGAATATAAAGAAGCAAATGGAAAAAATAAATATGAAAATATGATTAATGCAGCTAAAGCAGAGGTAAAGGATATTGAAAAAAGAGATAAGCTTTTCGCAGAAGCAGAGGCCTTCCTTATTGATCAAGCCTTTGTTATTCCATATGCTATTGGTGGAGGCGGTTTTGTAGCTTCTTACCTAGATCCATTTACTTCACTTTATTCACCTTTTGGTGTCTCTGGAAATAAGTTTAAGGCACAGAAACTTTTAAGCAAGCCTATAAATACAGAAGAATATAAAAAAGGGTTTATTGAGTGGGAAAAGGAACGTGCAGATGCATTAAAAGCGGCACAAAAAAAATAAAGGGAGTATGAATATTAGCAAGGATTATTTAATAATACTCCTTGCTAATGTATCTTATTAGGGTATTATTACATTCCATGAAAAGGAGGAAGCGCAGGTGTTAAAATACGCATTTAAAAGATTGGTGCAATCCATATTCACATTATTTGTTATAGTAACCGTTATATTTCTTCTCATGAGACTAATGCCAGAAGAAGGCTATTTTGGACAGGGCTATGAGAAGCTAGATGTAGTCCAAAAGGAAACAATTTTGAGAAATATGGGACTTAAAGATCCTGTACATATTCAACTTGGAAACTTCTATAAAAAGCTGGCGGTTGGTGACTTAGGAGAATCCATTGTGTATAGACCTAAAGTTCCAGCAACGGAAATAATTAAGTCGAAAATTAAGTATTCCTTATATTTTGGACTATCAGCTATGGCTATTTCCTTGGTGCTAGGTATTAGTTTAGGAGTATTAATGACCAGAAATAAGAGCAAGTTTTGGGACAAGATGGGCACTGGTTATATTGTGCTCATTAATGCAGTGCCAGCAGCGGTGTACTATTTATTCTTGCAATTATATGTTACGGACCTTTGCAAATTACCAATTCTCTTCAAGGTAGAGAATCCTAAAAGTTGGATTTTGCCTGTGATTTCTATGTCTCTTGGCAGTATTGCAGGATATGCTATGTGGATGCGACGCTATATGGTAGATGAGTTAAATAAAGAATATATCAAGCTTGCAAGGGCTAAAGGGCTAAGTAATAAAACAATTATGATGAAGCATGTTTTGCGTAATGCATTTGTACCTATGGCACAGTATCTTCCGGCTTCACTTTTACTAACTATATCTGGCTCTATTTATATTGAATCTTTGTACTCCATACCTGGAATGGGTGGATTACTTGTTGATGTAATACAAAGACAGGATAACAATATGGTTCAAGCTTTAGTATTAATCTATTCAGCCTTAGGTATTATGGGTCTTTTGCTTGGCGACTTATTAATGGCTGGAATTGACCCAAGAATTAAACTAGGAAGTCGAGGTGGGTCAAGATGAAGAATAAGGAATTAGATAATATTGCCAAAGGAATAAATGAATCATTGTTTAGCTTTGCCAATCAAGATGAGAGAGATGGCGAGAAGGTTGGATATTCTAATTATTCTTATTGGAAGTCTACTTGCCAAGTATTCTTAGCTAATAAGGTGGCGACATTTTTGCTAATAGTGGTAATATTACTGGTGTTATTTACTATAATACAGCCTTATTTGCCTAGTCAAAAGTCTCCATTAACTATTTACAATAATCCAGCCACGGGGTTGCAGTTTAGAAATCATGCTCCAGATAAAGAATTTTGGTTTGGAACAAACTCTATTGGGCAGGATCTATGGGCAAGAATATGGAGTGGTACTAGAACATCCCTATTTATAGGTGTAGTTGTAGGTATTTGGGAAGCTATTGCAGGTATTTTAGTGGGCGCATTGTGGGGATATGTTCGTAAGTTAGATACAATTATAACAGCAATTTATAATGTATTAGATAATATACCCACAACTATTATTTTAGTTCTTTTAGCTTATATCCTAAGACCAAGTCTTTCCACTTTAATTATTGCAATGTGTTCTATTAACTGGCTAGGCATGGCACGTTTTGTTAGGAATCAAATTGTAATAATTAGGGACAGGGAGTACAACTTAGCATCACGTTGTCTTGGAACACCTACCCATCGTATTATTACAAAAAACCTACTACCTTACTTAGTTTCTGTAATTATGCTTAGAATGGCATTGGCGATTCCTGGTGCTATCGGTTCTGAAGTTTTTTTAACTTATATAGGATTGGGGCTACCCTTAGACATACCGTCCCTTGGCAACTTAATTAATGAAGGAAGAGTAATTATGATGATTCCCACACTTCGTTACCAATTGATTTTCCCTGTAGTGGTACTATCTATTATAACCATATCCTTCTATGTTATGGGAAATGTTTTTGCCGATGCAGCAGATCCAAGAAATCATGTGTAGGAGGGGTTTAATATGAATACATTAAATAAAGATAAAGTGGTTCTATCAGCAGAAAATATTGTGATTAAATTTCGCCTTAGAGGAAGAGTGCTTACGGCAATAAGAGAAATTTCCTTAAATCTATACGAAGGAGAAAGCTTGGCTATTGTAGGGGAATCAGGCTCAGGAAAGTCTGTATTTACAAAATCATTTATTGGTTTGTTAGATGGAAATGGTTGGATAGATTCAGGAATTATAAAGTATAAAGAGCATGAAATTTCAAAATTTAAAGCTGAAAAAGATTGGTTGAAAATTCGAGGTAAAGAAATTGCAATGGTATTTCAAGACCCTATGACCTCGTTAAATCCTCTAAAAACAGTTGGAAAACAAATTCAAGAAGCTGTAGAACTTCATCAGGGGTTAAAAGGAGAAAATGCAAAAGGCGCAACTCTTGAAATATTAAGAGATGTGGGTATTTCAAATCCAGAAGTACGATACAAACAGTACCCTCATGAATTTTCAGGCGGAATGCGGCAAAGGGTCGTAATAGCTATATCTGTAGCTTGCAAACCTAAAATTCTAATTTGTGATGAGCCAACTACAGCCTTAGATGTAACAATACAGGCACAAATATTGCAACTGCTAAAAAATTTACAGGAAAAATATAAACTAACTATAATATATATAACTCACGACTTGGGAGTGGTAGCAAAAGTAGCGGATAGGGTAGCTGTAATGTATGCCGGTGATATTGTAGAGATTGGCATGACGGAGGAGATATTTTATAATCCACAACATCCCTATACTTGGGCATTACTTTCCTCCCTTCCACAATTAGGGGTTAAAGGTGAGCACCTATATTCTATTAGCGGAACGCCGCCTAATTTGTTTAATGAAGTTAAAGGCGATGCTTTTGCACCACGAAATCCAAAGGCATTAAAAATAGATTTTGTAGAAAGACCTCCCTATTTTGAGGTAAGTTCCACTCATAAAGCAAGAACATGGCTTTTAGATCCACGGGCACCAAAAGTAGAACCGCCTGAGGCCATATCAATAATGCGTAAACAATGGAGGGGTGAAGAACATGAATAATGCCCAGCGGGAAGTTGTACTAGAAGTTAAAAATCTAAAAGTAGAGTTTGGAGAGCATAAAAATAAAACCTTTACTGCGGTAGATGATGTAAGCTTTAAAATTTATAAAGGAGAAACTTTTGGTTTAGTGGGAGAATCAGGTTCTGGAAAAACTACTATTGGTAGAGCTATTATAAGAATTAACAAAGCCTCAAGTGGCGAGATACTTTTCAAAGGAGAAAAAATCAATGGTAAGATACCTGCTAAACTAGATGCAGAGGTAACAAGAAAAATTCAAATGATTTTTCAAGATCCTATGGCATCTTTAAATGAGAGAGCCAAGGTAGATTATATAGTGTCCGAGGGAATGATTAATTATAAAAATTATAGTGGCGAAGAAGAACGTAAAGCAAAGGTAGCACAGGCACTGCTAGATGTAGGCTTATTACCGGAATTCGCAAGTAGATTTCCACATGAATTTTCTGGAGGACAGCGCCAACGTATAGGTATTGCTAGAGTTTTGGTGATGGAACCAGAACTCATTATTGCAGACGAACCCATTTCTGCTTTAGATGTTTCCATACGTGCCCAAGTTTTAAATTTACTTTCTGATTTGCAAAAGAAAAATAACTTGACCTATATGTTTATAGCTCATGACCTAGCGGTAGTTCGTTTTATTACGCAGCGAATAGCAGTAATATATAAAGGAAAGATTGTGGAACTGGCAGAAACTGAAAAACTTTTTGCAAATCCACTTCATCCATACACACGTGCATTGCTTTCAGCTATTCCTTTACCTGATCCACGAGCAGAAAGGCAAAAGAAGCTAGAATTTTATGATCCAAGTTGTCATGACTACAGCAGCGATGCTCCTTCTTGGGTTGAAGTAGAGCCTGGGCACTTTGTTTTAGCAAATAAAAAAGAAGTGGAAGAATATAAGGCTAGTGTGTAAATAATCTACAATTTAATGCTTTTAAAACAGATAAAACCATAAGTATGTCCAGTGGCATATAATATTAATGGTTTATCTGTTTTTTTTTGATTTAATGTAGAATATGTTGTAGAATGATGTGGGACAAGTTGTAATTTAAATTAAATATTTTAATATATATCAATATATATTAAAAAAAATTTTAAAAGAGTTTAGAAGAGGTGATAGTTTGTTATTTAATTCTGTTAGTTTTTTAATATTTTTCCCTGTAGTTACAATTTTATATTTTTTAATACCGCATAAATTTAGGTATCTATGGCTGTTAATAGCTAGTTATTATTTCTATATGTGTTGGAATCCAAAATATGCAATACTAATTGCAATATCCACTATAATTACCTATCTTAGTGGATTATTAATACAAAGAGTAAGTGAAGTTAAGGATGTACATAAAGCCATTAGATTAAAAAAAATTATTCTTATATCTAGTTTTTCCAGCAACTTAGGAATTTTGTTTTTATTTAAGTATTTGAACTTCTTTACATTAAATCTAACTACTATATTAGCAAAATTTAATGTTTTACTAACGATACCAACTTTTAGGTTTATGTTGCCTGCAGGTATTTCTTTTTATACATTCCAAGCATTAAGTTATACTATGGATGTTTATAGAGGTGATATTAAAGCAGTAAAGAACTTAGGGAAGTATGCTTTGTTTGTATCCTTTTTCCCTCAGTTAGTAGCGGGACCTATAGAAAAATCAAAGGATTTATTATATCAATTTAATGAAAAACATTATTTTGACTATAATAGAGCCAAGCATGGTTTGCTATTAATATTATGGGGATTTATGCAAAAAGTTTTAATTGCAGACAGGCTAGCGGTACTAGTTAATACTGTATATAATAATCCAAAGGATTATAAAGGGTTTCAAATTATCATAGCTACTGTTTTTTTTGCATTTCAAATATATTGTGATTTTTCATCTTATTCTGATATAGCAAGAGGATCTGCAGAGGTTATGGGCTTTAGATTATCAAAGAATTTTGAGAATCCTTATTTTTCAAAATCCATAAAGGAGTTTTGGAGACGTTGGCATATTACTTTAAGTGGATGGTTTAAGGATTATTTGTATTTTCCTTTAGGGGGAAACAGGCGTGGTAAGCTAAGAGGTTATCTTAATGTAATGATTGTTTTTTTAGCTAGTGGATTGTGGCATGGAGCTGCACTAAATTTTGTTATTTGGGGAGCATTACATGGGACATATCAGGTGCTAGGAGACATATTTAAGCCTGTAAAAGAAAAATTAATAAGTGTTTTTAAAATTAAAACTAATATGTTTGGATATAAGTTGTTCCAAGTTTTAACAACGTTTATACTGGTGGATTTTGCATGGATATTTTTCAGAGCGGGTTCATTTACTTATGCAAAAATAATAATTAAGAATATGATGACTTTTAATCCATGGATATTTACCGATGGGTCAATATTTAAATTAGGATTAGATTCAAAAGATTTCTTCGTAGCAATACTAGGAATAGTCATTGTTATAGCTGTGAATGCTATCCAATCATTCAAGAGCTTGCCACTTGAATTATCAAAACAAAATCTAATATTTAGATGGAGTGTATATTTAACTGCTGTGGTATCAATATTGATATTCGGAATGTATGGCACAGCATTTGATGTCCAAAAATTTATATACTTTCAATTTTAACAACATTGTAACCTAAGATTAAAGGGTTGTGGTTGTATCTACAGGAGGTGCTTTACTTGATTAAAAAAGCAATTTTGAAAGCAAGTATTTTTATTGTTATAGTAATATTTATTATATCATTTTTAAATCCTCTGCTCATAATGAAATCAGGATACTATAGTAGTTATTATCAAGGATTATATGCCAATACAGGTGATAAGTATGATGTTGTGTTATTGGGTTCAAGTCATATGCATGCAGCTGTTAACCCAAATGTATTATGGAATGATTATGGAATGACTAGTTTTAATTATGCATCATCAGGTCAACCTATTGATGTTACATATTATCTATTAAAAGAAATATTAAAGAAGCAAGAAAACCCTATTGTTGTAGTTGATTTATATTACTTGGGGTTAACTAATGAATATGGGAATGGGCCATATATTAGCAATGTGCTTGATAACATGAGGTTTTCTAAAAATAAAATTGAAGCGATTATGTCTTGTACTCCAATAGGAGAATGGAAAAACTATGTGTTCCCATTTGCAAAGTATCTTAATAGATGGAAAGAATTAACGGAAGAAGATTATAAACTTGATAGGTTAAGTACTTACTTTGAAAAAGGTTTAAATGTTGGAAATGAGAAGTATGGTAAAGAAAATAATGCTAATGCTTTTATCGAAGGAGTAGAAGATCTTCCGCCTAAATCTGAAAAGTATTTAAATAAAATTATTGATTTATCTAAAGAAAAGGGATTTAAACTCGTATTTATTAATGCGCCTTATGATGAGACAAGTACTTTAGGAAACATAACTTGGCATAAAGCTCCGAGTAAAATGTTTAATAAAATTGAAGCAATATGTAAGGAAAATGATATTGAGTTCATTAATTATAATAAAAAGCTTGATGAAATTGGATTCAATTTTAAGTCTGATATGTTCAATATTGGGCACCTAAACATATGGGGATCAAATAAAGTTACAAAACATTTAGGTGAGTTTTTAGAGGGAAAGTATGATTTAAAAGATCATAGAAAAGATAAAAGCTACGAGCAATGGAATGAGGACTACTTACTTTATTTAAAAGAACAAGAAAATATTAAGTAAAAACTTGGTTAACATATTGAAATTTCATGGAATATTTTAATAAATTAAGGACTGTAACAAGATTTGAGTAGGTTACTTAAATCTTGCTACAGTCCTTTTACAGACTAATGTCTAATAGTTTTCTACAGATACTTCAAAGTGTGCTTGAGGATGTATACAAGCAGGGCAGATCATTGGAGCCTCAGCACCTTCATATATAAAACCACAGTTCAAGCATTTCCAAGTAACTGTTTGGTCCTTACTGAATACTGAGTTTGACTCTATGTTCGATAATAATTTTCTATATCTAGCTTCATGATGTTTTTCTACTGTAGCTATACTTCTAAATATAGCTGCAATGGCAGGAAAGCCTTCTTCGTCAGCAACTTTAGCAAATTCAGGATAAAGAGTTTCCCATTCTTCATTCTCTCCACAAGCTGCAGCAAGAAGATTTGATTTTGTATCGCTAAGTCCTACTGGAAATGTAGCAGTAATTTCAACTACTTCATTAAGCATTGTTTCATTTAATGCCTTAAAGAATCTTTTTGCATGTTCTTTTTCATTATCAGCAGTTTCTGTGAATATATTAGAAATTTGTACAAAACCTTCTTTTTTTGCTTGAGAAGCATAGTAAGTGTACCTATTACGTGCTTGAGACTCTCCGGCAAAAGCCTTCATAAGATTTTCCGCTGTTTTCGTTCCTTTTAAAGTATTCATTAATTAACCCTCCCACATTTTTAATATTATAACTAATAGTACTAAGACTAGTATATCACTCAATTTTTAACTTTTCAATGTTATGAATTCATAAAATAATAAAATATAAAAAGAGCTTTAAATAAGAGTGGAATTAGTTGACTAAGTCAAATAAGTTTCTTATTAAATTATAATAAATTGACATTCAAGGGATTCAATGTAGAGCAAGGTATATCAACTAAACATTTGCCACAAACATCGCAAAGGCCGATGCTAGGATACAACTTATCATTATATAAGCACATTTCGTAACATTTGTGTCTGTCAAAACCATCGACGGTTAAAGCATCATTTACACATCTATCTACACATTTCTTACATGTCCCCATATGCTTGTACAAACAATTCTCTCCATCTTTTCGTTTAGTAGGTTCAATCTTTAAATCGGTTATTAAACTACCAATCCTTCCGCAGCAGCCATTATCGGTAATTAACATATTGTTTAGCCCAAAGGTTCCGAGTCCAGCTATAAAGGCAACATGCCTATGTGACCAATCACTAATTAATTTTTCACTATCAAAGTTATGTGTTGCAGGTGTGATTTCTGATTTGTAACCTAATTTTTCTAATTCATCTTTAATAAATATGTTCAAATCTAAAATTAATTGATTAGTTTCTACATATGCTCTTGCCCAAATTTCAGAGCTTTCTTTTCCTTTTATATTACTTTCAATTACCATGTTGTCAAAAGGTATAAAATATGTGACTACAGTTTTAGCTTCTGGCAACAAGTCCTTTGGTAGTGCATGGGAAGGGCTTACAACATTTTTAAGGTTATAGAACATACTATCCATGGGGTCTGCGTAGGCTATTAAAGGTTCCCCCCATTTAGTTTCAACTCCTCTAGTTTCTGAATAATGTGTTACAAAGTCTTTTATCATTAACTGCATTTTATTATTCATTTCAACCCCCTAAAGATATATTTGATTTAAAGATTTTACATTGCAACCTTCTATAATATAGTAAAATTATATTATATTCCATAAATAGTTGCAAGAATATTTCACCATATAATCTTATGTTATTTATGGTATAATAAAGTTAGTAATATAAAATATTGTAGATGGAAATTTACAAGTTAATGAGGTGACTGTAATGAATATAAAAGAAAGAATTGAAGAATTAAGAAAGCAGATGAGCGCAAGAGATATAGCTGCGTACATTGTGCCTAGCTCAGATCCACATCAAAGTGAATATGTAGCTCAGCATTATACTGCTAGGACATTTATAACAGGATTTACAGGTTCAGCTGGTACTGCAATTATAACTTTAGATGACGCTATTTTATGGACTGATGGAAGATACTTCATACAAGCTGAAAGTGAATTAAAGGACTCGGGAGTATCATTATTTAAAATGGGAGAGCCTGGAGTTCCTACTATTGAAGAGTTTCTAAAAGGATCACTTACTACAGGAGCAAAGATTGGTTTCGATGGAAAAGTTATTTCGCAAGAATATTTTAGAACTTTACAAAAGGCATTAGAAAGCAAAGAGTTTTTATTTGAAGTTAATGAAGATCTAATAGATAAGATATGGGAAGATAGACCAGAAAGGCCATGTACCCAAGTAATATTACATGATGTTAAGTATGCTGGAGCATCAAGGGAAGAAAAACTTGCCAAAGTAGCTGCGCAAATGAAAAATATGGGAGCAGAGTACTATGTTATATCAGGACTTGATGATATAGCATGGCTATTAAACATTAGAGGAAGAGATGTAAAATGTAATCCTTTAACAATATCATATGTGTTAATTTCAGAACATAGATATTATTTATTTATTGATGAGAGAAAAGTTGATTCAGAAGTTAAAGTTGCACTTAAAAGGGCCAATGTAGAAATAATGCCTTATGACAGTATAGGGGAATTTTTGAAAGAGATTAAAGATGGAACAATATTACTTGATCCATCTAAAAACAGCACTTGGATATATAGCTGCATAAGTATTAAAACTTTAGAGGCTATGGATATAACTACTAAATTTAAAGCTATAAAAAATGATATAGAAGTTGAAAATATTAGAAAAGCAATGGTGCGTGACGGTGTGGCTATGGTTAAGTTTATAAACTGGATAAAGAAAACCATAAAGACACGTAATATTACCGAAATAGAAGCAGCAGATAAAATCTTCGAAATTAGAAGTTCAGGAGAAAATTTCTATGACCTAAGCTTTGGATCAATTTCAGCTTACAGAGGTAATGCTTCTATGCCTCATTATAGTGCTACAAAAGAAAATCAAGCTACCATAACAGCAGAGAGTCTATATTTATTAGATTCTGGTGCTCAATATTTAGATGGAACAACTGACATTACAAGAACTCTAGCAATGGGAAAATTAACGAATGAAGAAAAAACGGATTTCACTCTAGTGCTTAGAGGAATGATAGACTTAACTATGCAAAGATTCCTATATGGAACTACTGGTTCAAATTTAGATATCATAGCTAGAATTCCGCTTTGGAATGCAGGAATGGATTATAAGCATGGAACAGGGCATGGAGTGGGTTTCTTCTTAAATGTTCATGAAGGACCACATAGAATTGCTATGGTTCCAAATACTATTAAGCTTGAAAAGGGAATGGTAATGTCCAATGAGCCAGGAGTTTATAAGTCAGGAAAGCATGGTATAAGGATAGAAAACTTAGTGGTTGTTAAAGAAGATGAAAACACCGAATATGGTGGACAATTTATGAGTTTTGAAACTTTAACTGTATGCCCTATAGATTTAGATGTTATTGATGTATCTTTATTAACAGCTGAAGAAAAATTATGGTTAAATGGTTATCATAAAACTGTATTTGAGAAACTATCTCCTTATTTAGATGGAGAGGAACTAGAATACTTAAAGAAAGCAACAGTAGCAATATAAGTTAGTAAAAGTTAAAGCGGTGCAATTGTACCTGAATTTGATAAAAGACCCAGTATAATTTTTAACTATACTGGGTCTTTTATATATAATATTGCTAAAAATGCTGATATGAGTAAAATCTAGATGTATAGTTTGTGTATAAAATATAATAATGAAAATAGTGGATTTACATGAAATATATACAGTTGGACTAAGCTATAGCTGCATGTTAGAATATGTTCATATTTATATTATTATAATTATCAAGGGGGCAAGATAATGAAGAAAAAAATTAATTATAAAAGAATTTTACTAACATTTGTGGGATTTTTGATTGTAGTTGGACTTACAATTGAAAATCTTATTAATTTGCAAGTAGAAGCAGCAGTGGCGTTACCACAGGTTTCAATTGTTTCGTTAGATCATTCTCCTTTTGTTGAAGGTGACAAAAATGAATTTTATATAGCTTCTAAGGGTTATACTGGGAAGGTTCAGTATCAGTTATTTTATAATAGTGAAACAGCTATGGGGAGCAAGTGGCAAATAATTAATAACAGCAATATGTCTAATGGATGGACGAGTCCGGTGAATGCTCAAGAGCTTGTAAAAGTAGATATTAGTAAATTAAAGCTGAATGCTGATTATTATAGATTTTCAATAAGAGTTAGAAGAGTAGGGATAAAAGGAAAGTTCAGCAACTCTTATGGAGATTACGATAGTGCATATCCATTTACAATGGATGTACTAAAAACTAAAGATATTAATTTAAATGGGGACATGTTAATTAATAAAAATGATTTCACACAAAAGGAGGATTTAAAGATTCAAGGCACAAGCACTGATGCATCAAATGTACAATATAAACTTCATTTATATGATGTTAAAAATGATAAGTGGCTTACTAATTTAACAGATTATAGTGACAACATTAATTATAATTTAAGTAAACTTCCAGCAGGGACGTATATAGTTGATATCTGGGCAAAGAATAAACAATCAACTAATAAATATGATGGTTGGAAACTAAGTGTTATTAATGTTAAAAATGAAACGGTACCCAAAGTGGATATAGTGTCTTTAGAACATTATCCTTTTGTAGAAAAGGATAATAATGAGTTCTTTATAAATTCTAAGGATTATAGTGGGAAGGTACAATATCAATTATTTTATACCAATGATAAAACTATGAATGGTAAATGGGAATTAATTAATAATGAGGATATGATAAACGGATGGACAAAATCTACAGGTGCTCAGGAACCCGTTAAGGTAAATCTTAGCAAATTAAATTTAAAGCTAGAGCTTTATAGATTTGCAATTAGGGTAAGAAGAGTAGGGGTAGAGGGTAAATATAAGAATCAATATGGTGATTATGATGATGCTTATCCTTTCAATGTAACAGTTGTTAGTAATACTGATATAAAGCTATCAGGTAACCTATTGATGGACAAAACGGATTATGCTAAAAATGATCAACTTAAAATTAATGGTGTAGAAGGCGCTGCGCAAAATGCGAAGTATATGCTTCACATTTATGATACGGTAAACAACAAGTGGCTTACAAATCTAACAGAGTATAATGATAAAATAGATTATGACTTGAGTAATATTCCACAAGGAACCTACATTGTAGATCTTTGGGTAAAAAATAGTGGCGGAGCTCAAAAGTATGATGGCTGGAAATTAAAAGTTATAAAGGTTACCTCGGACTTAGTAAAAATATCTAATGTGGAGGATACTAAGGTAACTGTTAAAAGAAATACAAGGTATGTGTTGCCACAAAACATAACTGTCACATTAGAAGATGGAAGTAAGTTAAGTAAGCCTGTGGAGTGGAATACCCAAGCTGATACAAGGAAAGCAGGTGTATATGATCTTTACGGCATAATTTTAGGATCTGATAAAAAGGTAAAGCTCACCTTAGTAGTTGAAGAAACTATGGGAAATACTTCTGGTAACATAGCAAACTTAGGAATAGTAGCAGAAAAAGATGGATGGATTTTCTATTCTAATTATTCAGATGATGGAAAGTTATATAAAGCAACTAAGGATGGCAAAAATGTTACAAAGATATGTAATGATAATGCACTCTATATAAATGTAGTTGGTGAGTGGATATATTATGCTAACACTTTAGATGGGCTTAAATTGTATAAAATAAAAATTGATGGTACTAATAGAACTAAGATTTTAGAAGTTAGTGCAGAGCAAATTACAGTAGTAAATGATTGGATATATTTTATTAATGATTTAGAGGATTTTAAAATTTACAAGGTAAAAACTGATGGAACAGCATTAACAAAAATCAATAATGATGCATCTATTAATTTGAATTTTAAGGATGATTTCATATACTACTCAAATTTATCGGATGCTGGTAAAATATATAAAGTTAGAATAGATGGTGTGGGTAGAACAAAAGTAAATAATGATACCTCAGCTTTTATAAATGTGCTGGAAGAATGGATTTACTATTCAAATGCCTCTGATAATCAATACGTGTATAAGATTAAAACAAATGGTACTGAAAGAACCAGAGTAATTGATGAAGCAGCAACATTTTTAAATGTAACTAATGATTCTATATACTACTTAGATTTTCTCGACGAAGGCAGAGTGGTTAGAAGAGATTTAACTGGAAGTAGAGAGAGTAGAAAAGTGCAAACCACAGATTTTGGATTTTTTATAAATGTGACTGATAACCTAGTATTTTATCAAATGGAAGAGAATGACTCTATTTATTATACACTTAAAGATAAAGTAAATAGGGGAATGGAATTTGGAATCGACATAGCAAGTGTAACGGAGTCAAACCTAACAGTTAGAAAAGGCAATACTAGAGAGAGTTTGATGCGGTTTGTACCAAGTACAGTTATCGCTATAGGGGTAGATGGAAGAGAGAGGATACTTCCTGTATCTTGGAATATAGGTGAAATTGATACAACAAAAGAAGGAGAGTATGTTTATGAAGCTACCTTGCCAGGATATAAGGTTAAGGCACTTCTAAAAATAAAGATTATTGAAATGTAAATAATAAATCCATCAGAATATTATTCTGATGGATTATTGTTAGTTACGCTTGTACTAATAATATATAGGATAATTATTAAATCTAATTTTATTAAGTGATTTGTATATGCCTAGTGATAATTCTTCCATAGTTGAAATATTTTTAGGATTAAAATAACCGTTGTCTAGTTGTACTAAGCCAAAACCTTCAGCGAGGGCTACATAACCTAGATACCCTTTAGACAATTTATCTGCATCTCTAAAATTAGCTTTAAATATATCACCACATTCTACTACTTTATGGTAGTTTATGAATCTTACAAGGATTTTTGCCATTTCTTCTCTTGTAACCTTTGTCTCTCCTTTAAATTCCACTTCTTCATTATCTATTATTCCATAAGAAACTGCCATTTGAAGATATTTATAGTCCTCCGTGCCTTTAGTGACTCCTTGTATTTTTAATTCTTCAACTGGTGCTGAGCCATTAGCTTTAACATTTGAAGATTCGGGTAATGCTGAGTCATACATTGTTACATAAGGTCTAAAACCTTTTGCATCTACAAGAGATTTAATTAGGTCTATTTGGGTTACTTCTTTATCTAGCTTGAAATCTTTTGTGTTTAATAATCCTTTATAGGTTAATATGCTTAATTCTTTTTCATATTTGCTACTTTTTATGTCATTCATGAAGGTTTGAATATTTTCATTAACTTCTTCACCATCATAGCTTACAAACTTACCATTAAAGGCATCTACATCTAATACTTGCTTAGTTCCATAATCAATGGCATAGATAAGTTTTGGCTCGAATTTTAGTTTGTTAGGATCTTTACTTATATTTACTAAGTTATAGGTTAGTTTTGTGTTGTATTTTTGTAAAAAGTTATTTAAAGCATCCTTTTCTGAAATTTTCTTTTCTAAAGAGGGGAATTTTAATCCATCCTCCCATTTATAATTTATATTAGTTACCTCTCCTGTTTTTAAATCTACAGTTACATTTATATTATTTTCATAGTACTCTATGCCATTTTCAGTTCTTGGGAAACTAAAATAACTCTGTCTTTCTTTATACTGATTTTCATTAGGTTCATTTGACTTATTAAGATGAGTTTGCTCAGTTTTAATGTTTTTAACACGAGAAGGAAAATATTTAGCTACAGTATTAATTGCTTTATCATATGCTTCGTCCCAAGTTAATTTTTCTTTGAAATCTTTTTCTTGTTCATATAAATTATTTTTATAACAGGATATTACACTCTCTGTTAAGGCATCGATTCTTATTGAGCCACCTTCTTCAAATTTTTTATTTTCATCTTTATAAAATTGTACTGACCATGTTTTTTCACTTATATCATTTAAGTTAGAGCTTTCATCGTAGGTAAGTGGATCTAATTTATAATCCTCACCATAAAGGGTTTTAATGATTTCCTTCATTATAGCTTTGGCTCTTTCTTCACTTATTGGTTCTTTAGCCTTATTGATTTCTTTGTACTTTTTATAGAAATCAGTTTTTTCCTTTTCATTTAAATCTTTAACAATTGAATTAGAGGCATTGTTTGAATTATCATCCATGAAATTACCACTAGTAGCATCAATAGCATTTCCTTTTTTAAAGGATGGTGAATATACTACTTTAATTTCTTTTTTCTCGTGGGTGTCATCATATCTATCATAATAATTTACATATTTTAAGTCCATGTTTATATTGTTTTTTATAATAGCCTGTGCTTGTTCTTTGCTAATAATGTTCTTTCCATCTTGGAATGTGTACTTATCGTCCCAATTAATATAATAATAAGTTATTTTGCCACTAACTCCATCTACATTAACTTCAATAGTATTACCAGTAAATTCAATGCCATTAACTTTTCTGATATAAGAGAAAGAATAAGAACCTGAGCCGTTTCTGTAATATCCAGAAAAATCATTATCTACTCTAGATACTTCTTTAAATTTGTCATTATCGATAGTTTTAACAAAAGCATCTGCAATTTCTCTGGCTTCTTTTAAAGAAACAGTTGGAATGGAACTAGTGTTATCACCATTATATTCTGAATTATTAATAGACTGTACTTTTCCAGTGTTTGCAATTATAGAAACACTATAATTAATATTTTTTGAAGCATTATTTTTGCTCCATGATACATTCCAAACGTAATCTTCAAGCTCACCATTATTATAATTATCAAGGCTTAATCTAACTGAAAACTTTGAATCATCAATAGTAGTATTAAAATATTTTTTAAAGGTATCTCTTCCTATTTCTAATGCTTTTTCTTTAGAGATTTTAAGCTTTTTTTCAACTTCGGGTAATACATTAGTAACATAAGTTAAGTTTTGGTTTTGTGGATTAACTACAGTTTTATATATAGTTTTTGGAGATTCAGGTTGAATTTGCACTGCTAAAACTGATTGGAAGGATGTAAATAGAAATGTGGAACATAATAGTAATGATAATATTTTCTTTTTATTCATAATTTAATAACCCCTTTCAAATTGGAATAGCTCCCGTTATAATTTAGACGAGTCATCTTTTATAAATGTTACAATAACATTAATATTTTTTATTTTTAAAGGAAATAGTATATTATTAGGGAATATAATATAAATACTTAGAAAGTATAGCATTTTAAGTTAGGGAAGGTGAATATTATGAAGTTTACACAAATGCAGTATAAAAGGCCAGATATGAAAAAGCTTGAAGAAAACTTTATTCAGTTATTAACTAAATTTAATGATTGTGTTAGTTTTGATGAGGCAAATTCAATTATGGTAGAAATCAATGGATTAAGAGGAGATATAGAGTCAATGTCGGAGCTGGTTTCCATACGTCACACTGTTGATACAACGGATTCTTTTTATGAGAAAGAACAAGACTTCATTGATGAAAATATGCCGATATATCAAGGTTTAGTTGCAAAGTATTATGATGCTCTTATTAATTCAAAATTTAGACCGCAGCTAGAAGAAAAATGGGGAAAGCAACTTTTTAATATGGCAACTTTAAATATTAAAACTTTTTCTCCAGAAATAATTGAAGATTTGCAAATGGAAAATAAGCTATCTAGTGAATATACTAAGTTGCTTGCTTCTGCAAAGATTATGTTTGAAGGCGAAGAAAGAACTTTATCACAATTAACTCCATTTAGATTATCTACTGATAGAGATATGAGAAGAAAAGCCAACGAAGCTAAATATGCTTTTTTTGCAGACAATGAAACAAAATTAGATGAAATTTACGATGGTCTTGTTAAAGTAAGAACTAAAATAGCTAAAAAGTTAGGGTATGAAAACTTTGTTAAGCTTGGCTATGATCGTATGCTTCGTTCAGATTATAATGCTGAAATGGTTGCAAACTATAGAAAACAAGTTAAAGAAGTAATTGTTCCCATTGCTACTAAGCTTCGCGAAAGACAACGCAACCGTCTAGGTCTTGATCATTTATATCATTATGATGAAGGTATAAGCTTTAAAGGTGGAAATGCAAAACCACATGGAAATCCCCAATGGATAGTTGATAATGCTAAGAAAATGTATGAAGAATTGTCAAAGGAAACTGGAGAGTTTTTTAATTTTATGATTGATAATCAGCTTATGGACTTAGAGAGTAAGAAAGGTAAAGCTGGTGGTGGTTATTGTACATTTATAGGAAATTATAAATCACCTTTTATATTTTCAAACTTTAATGGCACTTCAGGGGATGTAGATGTGTTAACTCATGAAGCAGGGCATGCTTTTCAAGCTTATTGCAGTAGAAATTATGCAGTACCTGAGTATAACTTTCCTACTTATGAAGCAGCTGAAATTCACTCTATGAGTATGGAATTCTTAACTTGGCCATGGATGAATTTATTTTTTGAACAAGAAGAGTTAAAATATAAATTTAATCACTTAAGTGAATCACTTTTATTCTTGCCTTATGGAGTAACTGTAGATGAGTTTCAACACTTTGTTTATAATAATCCAGAAGCGTCTCCAGCGGAAAGGAAAACAGCTTGGAGAGAAATTGAGAAAAAGTATTTACCACATAGAGATTATGATGGAAATGATTACTTAGAAAGAGGTGGATATTGGTACCAACAAGGGCATATCTTTGGTTCACCTTTTTACTATATAGATTACACTTTAGCGCAGGTTTGTGCATTCCAATTCTTTAAAAAAGCTAATGAAAATAGAGAAAATGCATGGGAAGATTACATTAATCTTTGCAATGCTGGTGGAAGTGAATCGTTTTTAGGACTTGTAGAACTTGCTAACTTAAATTCACCATTTGAGGATGGTTGTATAGATTCAGTTATTGGTGATATTGAAAATTGGCTAAATGGTGTTGATGATACAAAACTATAAAAACTTTATTTAAGTAAAATTAAGAAAATGAATGGGTAACCTAATAACTAGGTTACCCATTTGTTTTTTTATGTATTATTTTACTCTCATAACAAACACATGAGGAGTAAGTCTACCACTTTCAATTTTTATCTCTTGAACTAGTTCAAGGTCCTCATTGCCTGATAAAACTTCCCTTAACAATTGCTTTTCTATGGTATAAATAAATACCATTCCACCTGTTTTTACAAGACTAGGAATCTTATTTATAAATTCATAATAAAGATCAGCGTACTTATTGTGAGTTGCTGATTTATTGTCGAAAGGCATATTTGTTATTAGCTCATCAAAAGGCTCTGAGGCATTATATTCTAATATATCTTCATCTATTAATTCTAAATTTATATTAGCTAGCTTAGAATTTATGCTTGCAGCTGATATAGCTGTCCTAAATATATCAACTCCTGTTAAAGTCTCATACTTATCCAATTTGGCTCTTTCAATAAGCATAGTTCCTGTGCCACAAAAAGAATCTATAACTTTGGCTTTAGGGTTTATATATTTTTCTATGGATTTAATTACAATAGCCGCAGTTACAGGATTTATTGAAGTAGCTATTTCATTTTTTCTATAATCAAATCTGTTATCCTTAAAAGAATACAGTTTTAGAAATACGCTGCAAAGATTATTTCTTTCAACTATTCTAACTTCAACTTCATAAGAAGAAGGACTATTCTTTAGATTTCCACAAGAAAGTTCATCCAGTTCCATGGATAAGTTTTTTACGAAATCTGACCTATCCCTATTAAAATCAGAGGTTTTAAATTCTACTCTGTACCTAAAAGGAGTATTTGAATCATTATTATGACACTGATTTAAAAAATCTACAATATTTGCATCTATAATGGCAGAGGCTATTATCTTGTAATCAAATTCTAAGTCTTTACACTCATCTAAAGGATAAAAAAGCTCATAAAAAGTTCTGCAGGAATAAACCTTATCTAAATCATTCTCGTGAATAAGAATACCATCTTCTACAAGTCTGCCTTCAATTAATTTTTCCTCGAGTTCTTTTAATGTAACCTGATATTGATAATTCATTACTGTGAGTAGCATAGGTACAGAATGTTCAAAGCCTGTAAATTCATGGCCATCAGGAGGAGATAATTTATCTATTGCTCTTGTAAGTGCAAGTTTTTCCTCGTTAATATGCTTATTATTTGTCATTAGCAAGCTATCTTCTATAGATTCATTTTCCTTTGCAAGTAAGTCCTTTAGCAGTTCCCGCAGTCTTACTGCATCAGAAGCACTACCACAGTTTCCTATTGCAAGTACATAGGAATACCTTACAAATAGTTGATCCTCAGAGCTGTATGCTCTATATAAAGATTCTAAATATGCGGCATCTCCAAGTTCACCAATAATACCACATACGTTCTTTCTTACTTTTGGATCTGAATGTTCAAGAAGTGCAGCTAATTTTTCCTTAGAATTTCCAATAGTTCGTCTAAGCATACCCCTTGGTTTTTCCTTTTTTAAAATATCTCTTATAACAGAAAGGATTAATCTTGGATTTTCCTCTGTTATTGCTTTTGACCATAATGCTGGAATTGAATTGTTATAATCTAGAGAAAGTTTATTTGTTATAGCAGTTCTTTGCTTGTCATTTGAAGTTTTTAGACTTTCTATGAGAGCTGATACTGCACTATTTATTTCTATCATTTGTTTTCCCTCCTGTAGTTCTCTGGGGTACAAAACAATTACTAATTGTTTTGCCTCTTATGTTTAATTGTATTTATATCATTATACCTTATATTATAAAGTAATGGGAAACGTTAGTGCTATATTCAATTAAATTATCTATATTTCTGAATATTTTAATTGTTGTTAAAACTTTTTTATGGAAAACTATTGATAATTAACAAATAAACCTATAATATAGAATGTATTATAATATATTATAATATATTCAC
Organism: Clostridium sp. CS001; assembly: GCF_020443565.1. Classification (GTDB taxonomy): domain Bacteria; phylum Bacillota; class Clostridia; order Clostridiales; family Clostridiaceae; genus Clostridium_AD. Next base: position 52,742 of record NZ_JAIZZN010000006.1, on the reverse strand, counting down.
TGTAATAAGGATACATAAATGTAACTAAAGAATAATTAATTTGAATATTATGTGTCATATAAGTAATTATATCCCATATAAGCAGGATATATTCTTTTACACTTAGTGTAAAGTTTATATAAAGTTATCAATATTTTAGGGGGGTTATGAAATGAAAACAAAAAAGATGCTCAGCTTGTTGCTAGTATCAACAATTATGTTAACTGTTGCAGGGGGATTTACGGGGTGCAAAAAAAATGAACCAGCAACAGCGCCAACAACTACTGACACAACAAAACCAAGTACTGAGGCTAAGAAGGACGATGATCAATACTTAAAGTTAGTATTCATTGAACCTACTACGCTAGATCCAAATGAATCACAAGACACAAGCTCAGGAACGATAGTAAATGAACTTCAAGAAGGATTAGCAAGAACAAAAACCGTGGACGGAAAAGACATTATAGTGCCAGCAGGAGCTGAAAAGTGGGAAACTTCTTCAGATGGATTAACTTGGACTTTTCATTTAAGAGATTATAAATGGAGTGATGGTGTGCAAGTAACTGCTCAGCATTACGTAGATTCATTCAGAAGATTATTAGACAAGGATAATGCTTTTCCATATGCATACTTTGCATATGAAATAAAAGGTGCTGAAGAGTTCAATGCCGGTACTGGAAAAGCAGAAGATGTTGCAGTAGTTGCAAAAGATGATAAAACATTAGTTATAACACTCGCAAGGCCTACACCATATTTTGAAAAAAAATTAGCATTTACTGCATTTCAACCTGTAAGACTTGATATTATAAAAGCAGGTGGAGAGAATTGGAAAACAGATGCTACAAAACAAGTTTATTGTGGACCTTATAAAATAAAGGAATGGGTAAGAGATAATAGCATAAGTTTTGAAAAGAATCCTACTTATTGGGATGCTGAAAACGTATTCATTAAACTAGTAGAGATGAGAGATATACCAGAATTCTCAACTCAAGCTCAATTATTTGAAACACAGCAACTAGATGTTACTGGATCTAAACAAGAGTATATTGAAAAATGGAAGGCAGATGCAAAGGCAGGTAAATTCCAATTTTCTTCAGGAGACGCGCCAGGTGCTTATTATCTAGGTTTCAATTGGGAAGGTGGACCAAGTGGATTAATGTCAAATAAAAAGATAAGACTTGCAATGTCCATGGCATTTGATAGAGAAGACTATCTAAATACACTTTTGAATAGGTACACACCAGCTTATGGATGGATTCCAAAATCAATAACAGCAGGAAACGATGTATTCAGAACAGTATCTAAAGAACCATTAAAAGAACTAGCAACTGAGTATGTAAACAATCCTGAAAAGATTCAAGCATTATTTAAAGAAGGACTTAAGGAACTTGGAAAAGATACAACTGATTTAAGCAAAATAAAGATTAAATATATTACTTACGGAGCGACTGCAGCTGCTAAACAAGCTAATGAATGGTGGCAACAACAATTTAAAAAGAATATAGGAATAGATTTAACCGTAGAAGAACTTGGAAACTATACACTTTATTCTGCAGCTAAAAAAGATATGAAGAAGTGGGATGTTTTTGTAAGTGGATGGATAGGAGATTTCGACGACCCAATAAACTTTCTAGATTTATTTGCAAGTAAAGATGACAATAACTCAATGAAGTATGGCAATCCAGAGTATACTAAAATCATAAAAGAGCTTGCAACTCAGATAGACCCTGCAACTAGACTTAAACAGTATCAAAGACTTGAAGAGCTTCTAGTAAAAGAAGACGTTGCTTTAGCTCCGATTTATTATACAGATACAAGAAGATTCGTACAAAATTATGTTAAAGATTTCATGTATCCTCAGTTTGGTATGACTTATGAGTGGAGATGGGCATACACTTCTGGTAGAAAGTAATAATCATAATAACAACAACCTGCAGGTGCTCTCTATGAGCTCTGCAGGTTATTAAAAAAAGGAGAGGATTTCATGATTCGTTACACTATTAGAAGGTTTGCAGAAATGCTACTGACACTTTTTATAATAGCCACGGCCACGTTTTTTTTATTGCAAGCAGTACCAGGTGACCCACTAGTTTCAAAAGTAGAAAAATTACCACCAAATATAAAAGCTGCCATGTATAAAAAATATGGATATGATAGACCTGTTGGTGAAAGATATATTAAAAGCATGACGGGAATGTTAAGGGGGGATTTTGGTGAATCTATAGTTTATCCTGGACAAACTATGGGAAGTATAATAAAAACCAAATTACCAGCATCAGCAAGACTAGGAATACAACAAATGGTAGTGGGAATGATTTTTGGTATTCTACTTGGAATTGTTGCAGCTATGAAAAGAGGTACATGGGCCGACTATACTGTAATAACAACTGCTGTTGTTCTTATTTCTGTACCCTCATTTGTATTTGCACTGTTACTTCAAAAGTGGTTTGGGGGGAATCTTGGGTGGTTTCCGGTAATAGGCTGGCCTACAGGTAAAGATTTGTGGTTTGGTGGATGGGAATATACTGTTCTACCTACCTTAGCAGGATGTTTCGGATATATTGCATCTTATTCAAGGCTATTAAAAACTTCTATGCTAGATGTTATTAATCAAGACTATGTACTAACTGCAAAGTCAAAGGGCTTATCAAGTAAGAGATTAATACTTAAGCATATATTAAGGAATTCAATGATACCAATAGTAACATACCTACCTATGACTATCATAATGTGTATAACAGGTTCGTTTTTTATTGAAAGAGTATTTTCAATACCAGGACTTGGGCTTTATTATGTAGGCGCAGTTTCAGGTCTAGATCTTCCAATAATTATGGGACAAACTATATTAACTACTGCTATGTATATATTGTCTATATTTATATCTGACGTAATGTATACAGTGGTTGATCCAAGAATAAGACTCACAGGTGGAAAAAGATAGAGGGGGGAGTTATCAATGATGGGGATAAATAAAGAAGAGTTTGAATTAATTAGTAGCGATGAGCAAAATGCTGATATGATAACAAGACCTAATATAACATATTGGAAGGATGCCTGGAGAAGACTTAAAAAGAATCCTATAGCGATGATATCTTTAGTGGTATTAATATTGCTAATAATATTAGTTGCTGTAGGTCCATATATAAGTGGAAAAGATTTTATGACAGTTAATGGTAAGAATAAAAATATATTACCTAATGGTGAATATTGGTTTGGAACTGATGGCTTGGGAAGAGACTTGTTTTCAAGAGTTTGGTATGGTGGGAGGGTATCCATTGCAATAGGGCTTATTGCAACAGCGGTACAAGTTGTTATTGGCTGTATATACGGTGGTATAATGGCTTACTTTGGTGGATGGGTAGATGAGATTATGATGAGAATCATAGAGGTACTAACTAGTATTCCAGGTCTACTTTTAACAATATTAATAATAGTAGTTTTGGGCAACAGTATTCCAACTTTAATTATTGCACTTACCATTACATCATGGTGTGGTACTTCAAGAATGATAAGAGGGCAACTTATGCAACTTAGGGAGCATGAATATATACTTGCAGCTGAGGCCTTGGGTGCTTCTCCAACAAGAGTTATAATAAAACATTTAATTCCCAATACAATAGGGGTGCTGATATTAACTATTGCAACTAGTATACCGGGATATATATTTGCAGAAGCAGGGCTGAGCTTTTTAGGACTAGGTCTTCAAGCTCCAAATACAAGTTGGGGTGTACTTATATCCTATGGTCAAACTGCAATGGCTTTCTTTCCATATCAATTATTTTTTCCAGCACTTGCAATTTGTTTAACAGTATTAGCATTTAACTTGTTTGGTGATGGTTTAAGAGATGCACTGGATCCAAAACTTCGTCAATAGTAGGAGGCAGAACATGGAAAAATTATTAGAGGTTAAAAACTTAAAAGTATCATATAATACCTATGCTGGCGAAGTACAGGCAGTAAGAGGTATGTCTTTTGATGTAGATAAGGGAGAATGTGTAGCAATAGTAGGTGAATCAGGATGTGGTAAAACCGTTACGTCTAAAGCAATAATGGGACTTATACAAAAACCACAAGGTGTTGTTAAAGAGGGTAGTGAGATTTTATATAAAGGTGAAGATTTATTAAAACTTACTGAAAGGCAGTGGCAGGATTTTAGGGGTGGACAATGTAGTATGATTTTTCAAGATGCTTTAACGGCATTAAATCCAACCATGAAAGTTGGAAATCAAATTGCAGAAAACTTAATAATTCATAGAGGAATGAACAAAAGAGAAGCTTTGGCAGAAGCTTTGAAAATGCTTGAACTTGTTGGAATTCCTGATGCTGACAAAAGGATTGGCCAATACCCGCATCAATTTTCAGGTGGTATGAGACAAAGGGTAATGATTGCCATTGCACTTGCCTGTAATCCAAGTATTATAATAGCTGACGAACCAACCACAGCATTAGATGTTACAATACAAGCACAAATTATTAACATAATTAAAAGCCTTCAAAAAAAGCTAGGGACATCAGTTGTACTAATTACTCACGACCTTGGAGTAGTTGCTGATCTTGCTAATAGGATATTTGTTATGTATGCTGGCAAGGTAGTTGAGGGAGGAAATTTTGAAGATATATTCTATAATCCTAAGCATCCTTATACCTGGGCGCTTCTTAAAGCGGTACCAAGATTAGACCTTGAAAATAAGGAAGATTTAGTATCCATTAAAGGTACACCACCGGATATGGTTTGTCCTCCAGTGGGCTGTGGATTTGGACAGAGATGTCCGTTTTGTATGAAGATATGTTTAACGAAGGAGCCTCCTACATATGATTTTGGAGGAGAACACAGAGCATCATGTTGGCTTCATCATGACATGGCACCAAAATTAGATGTACCTTTTGAAGTTGGCGGGGGTGTTTTATAATGCAATTAAATAAAAAAGAAGTAGTACTCGAGGTTAAGAATTTAAAGAAATATTTTGACGTAGGTAAAAATGCAGTTTTAAAAGCTGTTGATGATGTAAGCTTTATAATAAGAGAAGGTGAAACTATAGGTCTTGTTGGTGAGTCTGGGTGTGGAAAGACTACTTGTGGTAGAACTTGCATTGGAATGTATGAAAAAACTGAAGGTAGTGTTCTATATAAAGGCAAGGATGTACACAAAATACAAGGTTCCGAAAAGAAAGCATTTTACAAAGAAGTGCAAACAATTTTTCAAGATCCATATGCGTCCTTAGATCCAAGAATGACAGTTGGAGATATAATAGCAGAAGGAATTGATATTCATGGCTTAGCTGCAAACACCAGAGATAGAACAGATAGAATTCAGAACCTTCTACAACTAGTTGGGCTTAATAAAGAACATAGTAATAGATTTGTTCATGAATTTTCAGGTGGACAAAGACAAAGAATAGGAATAGCAAGAGCATTAGCTGTTGAACCTAAGTTTATAATGTGTGACGAACCCATATCAGCACTTGATGTTTCCATACAGGCACAGGTTGTAAATCTTCTTATTAAACTTCAAAGAGATATGGGACTTACTTACTTATTTATTGCCCATGATCTTTCAATGGTTAAACATATGTCTGATAGGGTAGCTGTTATGTATCTAGGAGTTGTTGCGGAGCTTACAGAAAGTGGAGAGCTTTATAAAAATCCCCTTCACCCATATACTAAAGCCCTTTTATCAGCAATTCCAATTCCGGACCCAAGACTTGAAAGAACAAGAGAGAAAATAATGCTTCAAGGTGAAGTTCCAAGTCCAATTAATCCTATGCCGGGATGTAGGTTTAGAAAAAGATGTAGTTTTGCTATGAATATATGTAGTGAGGAAATGCCACGACTTAAAGAAGTAGGCGCAAATCACTTTGTGGCGTGTCACTTATATTAAGTCATCACCTGCGGTGCTGTAATGTTGTTAAAAGATTTTATTATTATAGTATAAGTATACAAGAGAGGAAGAAGATAAGAATATGAAGATGAATAAGGACAAGATTTTTAATATTGCTAAGGATATAATTAAATCAATAATAGTGGGACTAGTAATTTCGCTTATATTAACGGTGATATCTGCATTAGTATTCACTTTAGTAAAACATGGTGGAACTAAAGCCACACTAGAGACTGTACGTAGCACATTATTTATTGTAGGAGCATTTGGATTAATTCTTTATTCAGGTTTCATATTAAAAAGAAACGCAAGAAGAGCACTTAGGAATGAGTGGAAGTGGAAAGAATGGTTTCAAGTTATGAGCTTTGTTAATGTGCTATTGATTGTAAATATAGTTATTCTAAGTTCAGGTATTGTAATTGACAATATAAGATATTACATGTAGGGATATCTAAAAGATGTTATTAAGTAGAGCGTGGCTTATGTAATTTTAAGTCACGCTCTACTTTTTTAAAAATAAAATAGCAAAGCCATTTTTATATAGTAATGATTGCAAACATTCTAAATAAATTAAGATATTTAGGATTAATAAATAAAACATGATGGTATCAATATGGTAACTATAAATTAAAAAAGTGCGTACTTGCATTAAGGTAATATAATAGTACAATTGAAATTGATCAATAGTAAAAACAAAATGGAGGGTTTTAATATGAATGAAACTTTAAAAAACATAAGAAATAGAAGAAGTACAAGGGCTTTTTTGCCAGAACAACTTAAGGAAATAGAGATACAAGCAATAATGGATGCAGGCATTTATGCGCCAAGTGCTAATAATCAACAACCATGGCACTTTACAGTAATGCAAAGCAAAGATATCATAGACAGATTAAATGTTGATTTTAAAGTAGTTGCAGGAAAGTCTGATAATGAATATATTAGAAGACTTGCTGATAATGAAAACTTTCACGTATTTTACAATGCACCGACAGTAGTATTAGTATCAGGGGATGAAAATAATAATTATGCCTCAGTGGATTGTGGCGCAGCAGTAGAAAATATGCTTATAGCAGCAGAATCATTAGAAATTGGCTCATGTTGGGTTGGTTTTATTGCATATCTATTAAATAGTGAAGAAGGCAAAGAACTTGTTAAAGAACTTGGAATACCAGAGGGCTTTAAACAAATACATTCAATAGCCCTTGGATATAAAAAGATTAATATAACTAATGCGCCAAAAAGAAAAGAAAACACAGTGAATTATATAAAATAATCACATAAAGTATGAATACACAATCCATCAGAATTAATTTATTCTGATGGATTGTGTATATTTGTGTTATTTTTTGAAAAATTCAGATTAGATTTAAATTGAAGAAATCACTATACTAATAGTACCCTTTTATTCTTTTTAGTACTTACATTATTTTGGTGATTAAGACAAAATAATGATCATATTCATGAAAACAGTAAAGAAATCCTATAAGTTGACGATATCTATAAGTAGAAGTATGGTATTATATATTAAGCTATCTTTAATTTGCTATTTTTGGATGTCTGGTGTAAATTGTCTAAACATTCATGTATTATATAAACAATTTATTTTTAAAAAGATACTTTCAATTTAAGGAGGATATTTAATGAAATGTAATAATTTTTTTAAGAAAACTGCATGCCTAGTATTAATTGTGTTTTTAGCCTTTAATATTGGTATAAATACTAATTTCATAGCGGCTACTACTTATACAAACATAAATGCAAAGGAGATCAGCAATGAATCTATTATAAAAGATGCGAAAAAGGTATGGCGCATTAAGTTTAATAAAAACATTGATGAAAGCAGTATGTTATCAAACATTTACGTAGTTGATAGCAGTAATAATAAGATTGGTACTAATTTAAAGTTGCTAAGTGACAAGAAAACTGTAGAGCTTTCAGCAATAAAAGAATACGAAGTAAATAAATCTTATAAGATTTATGTTAATGATATAAAGGGTGAAAATGGAGAAAGATTATCAAAACAAGTTATATATTCTTTTAAGCTAGAAGAATTAAATGGTAATGATATTTCTATTAAAACAAACATTAGCACATTACTCACATATATTCAAATTAACACTTCAAAAGAGGTTTTCAAAGTAACTGTAAATAATATTGAAATGAAATATGAGGGTAATAATAATTATGCATTAGGACTTTCCGATATAGGTGTAGGAAAAAAAGTAATTATTCAAATATTTGATAAGAATAACAAGTTATTAGATAAAAAAGAGCATATTATAAGTCAGTAGCATTATATGATTTAAGGAGGGCAAATAGAATGAAAATTAATTTACATAATATGAACAAGGGAAGCTTACATAAATTTATTAGTGCGGCAATTGTATTAATGCTAATATTAAATTGCTTAAGTGTTAATGCCGCTATAGATATTAATTCTAGAGAATATGATTTTAATAAATTAATAAAAGGACAAGAAAGCATTTCTTTAGATGGTCTTTTAAAAGATTATTCACCTATGAAATTAAATGTTTTTGTAAATCCTGAATATATAAATGGAGTCATAATTTATAATGCAGCAAATACTGGTAAAGGAAACATTACGAGTATAGATATAAGCAAAAATACAGCTGTATCCAAGTTTATAATTGTAATAAATTTGGAACAGTATGAAGCTAAACTTGTAAAAAAAGGTTCATCAGAAGTATATAACGTTGGAATAACGTCACTTCAAGATGGAGATGATATCCAGATAATTGCAAAAGGCAGTAGTGGAAATATACTACAAACAAAAATAATTAAATTTAATCAATCTAAAGCAACTAGTAATATACCAAATATAAAGGATTTATCTAAGAAAGGAGTACCTTACACACTACAAGAACTTATTAAAACTCCAAACTTATTATATGAAGTATTAAAAAGAGATGGAGTTAAGTTAAGGACTACAATTTATCTTGATAGTGTTGGTATTGATCATGAAAGCAATAGGCTTACTAATACTACAGTAGAAATGGAATATAGTGTAGATTCCTCAAATGGTATAAATGGAACTTGGAATGTATGCAGCGATAATGAAACAAGAAATATATCTTATGAAAAGTCGAAAAAGGTGTTTGCAAGAGAAATCTTAAATAAAAACAATTATATAGAGGTTGGAAATTCTAATGTAGTAGCACCTAAGTATACAATAGATTACATAAATGAATGTACAGTCGAAGCAATACCGAGTACAGTAGAATATGCTGAAGATAAAAATTTTACTAAGAATAAAAAAGATGGTCAAAATCAAAAAGTTAGATTTGATGGCAATTTAAGTATAGATGATGGAGTAAAGATTTTATATTTTAGAATTAAGGCTACAGATAAGGCACTTCCAGGGAATATATTTCAATTGTCAATACCGGCAAGACCTAATAAGCCCGTTTTTGATATAAACTATGTTACTGAATCAACAAAGCAAACTGTTTCAAGTTCTATTGAATATGCAGAAGATATAGCATTTACTACAAATGTAAAGCTAGGAGAGAATAAGAGTGTAAAATTAATACCAGGTAAAACGTTATACTTTAGAGTCAAAGCATCTGACAGTTCTAGGACCTTTTCAAGTAAAGAATTTAAGCTGCAGGGCAAAGAAAGAAATACAACAAAATTACCTTATCATTTTAATATTAACTATACAGATGAGAAAACTCTACAGATAGTTCCAAATAATGTTGAATATTCTGAGGATGATAAATTTATAAAAGATGTTAAAAAGGGAACAGGACAGGTTATTGATTTAAATCCAGGAGATACGGAAAAGTATTTGTATTTTAGATATGCATCAACTGAAGGTGAATTTGCAGGCGAAGATGTTTATAAGCTGAATATAAAATCCAGAACGGAGACAATAACTGGTGATCTAACTATAGATTTTAAAAATGAGAAAACTAAAAATAAATTACCAGCTGGAATACAATATGCAGAGGATATTAAATTCACATACAATGTTAAGGATTCTTTAGGTGAAGAGGTATCATTAAAACCAGGACAAACTTATTATTTTAGAAAGAGAGCTACTGAATCAGAATTTTCAAGTAGTTATAAGAAATTAGTAGTGCCACCAAGACCATCATCTACAAACTTCAGTATAGATTATGAAAATAATTCTACAGTAGAAAATGTGCCTATTACAGTAGAATGGTCAAATAATGACAACTTTTTATCAGCAAATATAGGCGGAAATGGAGGGGTAACATCGCCGCTTACAATCAGCGATGGCAGCATTTACTACTTTAGATTTAAAGCTTCCGAATCTAGTTTTGCAGGAGAAATTCAAGAATTAAGAAAAATGCCTAAGTATACAATAAACTTTGAAAAAGAGGCTACAAATGAAAAGATATCTAAAGATATCGAATGGTCGCTTAGCAGTAATTTTTCAGGTGCTACTACTGGAAATGATGAGACTATAAGATTAGAACCAGGAAAAACTTATTATTTTAGACCGAAAAAATCATCTCAATATTATGTTCAAAAATTAGAAGTGCCTAGTAGAGGTAAAATAGCTAAAATTATTTTACTTCCAGGAACAAATGAAGGTGCATTTAAGTTAATGGATTTACAAGTGGGTACTAATTATGAATATATAATGAGCACAAGTTCTTCTACACCAGGTGATTGGAGTAATGGAATTTCTCTAGGGTTCAGTGAAAGTACTTTAGATAATATATCACCAAATGGTGCTAAATATATGCACATGCGAGTAAAATCGAAGCCTGCTGAATTTGCATCGGAAATATTAATGTTAGAAATCAAAGTAAAAGAAAAAGTTAAATAACTTGAAGAGTTTATTAAGGTAGAGATGGTAATTATACATCTCTACTTTAATTTTTTTATCACACTTTCGGATGTAAAAACCGTTTAAAAAATATATAACTATGAGTTCTAGCAGAACATTATTTGTGATATAATTATCATGTTACAATATTTATAATTAGGAACAAAAACTGTAAAGGGGGAAGGGCATGGATTATACAATTTTAATTATAGTAGGTGTAGTTCTAGTATCATTATTTTTAATTGCTTATGGCATAGGGTTTACAAGCATTGGGACAGATGAAGTAGGCATTGTTGAAAAATGGTGGAGTTTGGGGGGATCTGTTCCTGCAGATGGGCTTATAGCACTTAAAGGAGAGGCAGGTTACCAACCAGAAGTGCTAAGGGCTGGTGTTCACTTCAAAACACCTTTCAAGTATAAGATTAAGAAGGTAAGGCTTGTAACCATACCACAAGGTCAAATAGCTTATGTATTTTCAAGGTCAGGAGAAAGCTTAGGAGATGGTCAAACTTTAGGTAAGGTAATACCAGAAAGTAAATCATTCCAGGATGTTGTAGCATTTTTAAGTAATGGTGGGCAAAAGGGTCCACAGAGGCAGATTCTCCGTGAGGGTACTTATGCATTTAATTTAGCACAATTTATTATAATCACAAAAGACAAGGTGCATTCAATATTTACTTCAAAGGATGAGACTGCTCAAATAGAAACAATGAGAAGTGATTTAATTAGAGTAGGAGGTTTTAGTCCTGTACTTATATCCAGCTCAAAAGCTCCTGAGCAACTAATGCAGCAGAATGATGGTAGTGAAATGTCAGTTATTTACAATAAAGCAGGTAACAATTTAGCTAGTCGTGATACTATAGGTATTGTCACTATTAATGAGGGACCAACACCAGACAATGGAGCAATTATAGCACCTATTGTTGGTGATGGTATAAATAATGAATTCTATCACAATAACTTCCAAGAGCCAGAGAAGTTCTTGGCAGCAGATGGTAGGAAAGGTAAACAGATGCAAGTACTTACAGATGGGGTTTACTTCATTAATAGAATGTTCGCAAGTGTTGATATAGTTCCTAAGAGTATAATCGAGATTGGTTATGTAGGAGTTGTTGTAAGTTATTTTGGAGATAAAGGTGAAGATGTTTCAGGTACAGGGTACTCTCATGGAGAGCTTGTTGAGCAAGGTAAAAAGGGTATTTGGAGAGATCCTATGATGCCAGGTAAATATGCGTTCAATACCTATGCTGGTAAAGTTGTGCCAGTTCCTACCACTAACGTTATATTAAAATGGATTAGTGGTCAAACTGGTGTACACAGATTAGATGATAATTTAAAAGAAATTAGTTTAATAACTAAGGATGCTTTTGAACCTAATCTACCTTTAACAGTAGTATTTAATATTGATTATAGAAAAGCATCATCAGTTATACAAAGGTTTGGAGACATTAAAATGCTTATTGAACAATCTCTTGACCCTATGGTGGCTGGGTACTTCAAGAATATTGGGCAAACCAAGACACTTATAGAATTAGTTCAAGATAGAAGTCAAATTCAACAACAAGCATCAGATGAAATGAAAGAGAAATTTAAATTATATGATTTAGAATTACAGGAAGTATTAATTGGAACACCTGCTGCTTCAGCTAGTGATACAAGGATTGAAAAGATTCTTGCACAATTAAGAGATAGACAAGTAGCTATGGAAGAGATTAAGACTAACGAAGCTAAGCAAAAGTCTGCTGAAAAGCAAAGGGAATTAAATGAGGCTCAAGCAAAGGCAACAGCCCAGTCTGCACTTACACAATCAAGTATTGACATTGAGGTTGCTGACAACAAAGGTAAATCAGAATTAAGATCGGCAGAGCAGTTAGCATTAAAAATGCAGAAACTTGCTGAAGCAGACAAATATAAGAGAACTCAAGAAGCAGATGCTGAAAGGTATACTAGAGAAGCGCAAGCAGCTGCAGGGGCTAAGACAATTGAATTAACAGCCACCGCTAATGCTAAGCAAGTAGAATTACAAGCAAGCTCAGAGGCATTCAAACTTGAAAAAGTTGGTAATGCAACAGCACTAAATATTAAAGCTGTTGCAGATGCTACCGCTGAGCAAGAAACAAAGGTAGGTATTGCAAAGGGAGCGGCAGCAAGAGCTTTAGTTGAGGCATATGGTGGTCCAGAACTTCAAGTGCAACAGAGTGTTATGATGGCATTTGCAGAGGCATTAAAGATAACCAAATCTCAACTGGTACCACAAACGGTAATAATGGGTGGAGCTGATGGAAAAACACCTAATGCAATGGAAGGTATATTGAGTATGGTACTTGCAAATATGGTAAGTGGTAAAAGTGAAACAGTGTCAAGATGTATAGAAGATATGAATGTTAAAGATGTAATGAAATCTTAAAACAACTAATATAAAAAACGCAGTGAAGAAATTTAATTACTTCGCTGCGCTTTTTTATTTATGAATATTAATACAATTTTAAAAAATATACCAACGACTAAATATGACTAAATTTATCAAAATATTATAGTTTTAATGATATATAAAGTTAATTGAGTGCCAGTAATTGTATGTTTTATAAAAATAGCTAATTTAATAATAAAAGTTGTTAAAAATATATCAACATTATATAGAGTGAGAAGTTTATATTTAATATTGCAAGTTATTATTCATAAAGTGTATAGGCGTAAACTTTATTATTCTAAAAAATAATAATTTTAACTATTGCAATATTCAAAAGACTATTATATGATGTAATTATGATAATAATTTAACAATGTTAACAAGGGGGAACTACAATGAATACGCCATTTGATTATAGTAAGTTGGATAGTATATTAGTAGATCATGAATTTAAATCTTGCAATATTATTGCAATACTGCAAGATACACAGGAGACATACAGATACCTACCTAAGGAGATATTCGAATACTTATCAGAAAAACTGGGGGTAAGTACTGCAAAGATATATAGTGTGGCAACTTTTTATGATAATTTTTCCTTGGAGCCAAAAGGCAAGTATATAATAAAAATATGTGATGGGACTGCTTGTCATGTAAGGAAGTCAATCCCTATATTGGATAAACTAAGAAAAGAATTAAAACTTTCAGAAACTAAAATTACAACAGATGATTTGATGTTTACTTTAGAAACGGTTTCTTGTCTTGGAGCTTGTGGACTTGCACCTGTTATAACTGTTAATGAGAAGGTATATGGTGCGGTGACACCAGAAAAAGCAGTGGAGATTTTAAATGAGCTTAAGGAGGAGAAATAATATGCTTCTTAATAGAAATGATCTGATTGATATTAGTAATATATATAGTAAGTCACTTGATAATCAAGGCAAGAAGATTCTTATATGTGCAGGTACTGGGTGCGTTGCAGGTGGGGCCTTAGAAATTTATGATGAACTTGTGAAATTAATGAAGGATAAAGGTATAAATTGCGAAGTAAGCCTTGAAAAGGAACCACATGATGAATCAGTTGGAATCAAAAAAAGTGGATGTCATGGATTTTGCGAAATGGGCCCTCTTGTAAGAATGGAGCCTTCTGGATATTTATATATAAAAGTAAAGCCAGAGGATTGCGCAGAAATTTTAGAAAAGACAATAGTTAATAATGAATGCGTTGAGAGACTTGCATATACTAAGGATGGAGAAATATATAAAAAACAAAGTGAAATTCCTTTTTATAAAAAGCAAACTAGGATTGCGCTAGACCATTGTGGCCACATAGATGCAACTTCTATAGATGAGTATTTTGGTGTGGGAGGATATGGCGCTCTTGAAAAGGTATTATTTGATATGAGCCCTGATGATGTTATTAAAGAAATAGAGGAATCAGGTTTAAGGGGACGTGGCGGCGGAGGATTTCCAGCTGGTCGTAAATGGTCTCAAGTAAGACGCCAAGAAGAAAAAACTAGATATATTGTCTGTAATGGTGATGAAGGAGACCCAGGTGCATTCATGGATAGAAGTATAATGGAAGGAGACCCTCATAGAGTACTTGAAGGAATGATGATAGCTGCTGTTGCTTGCGGTGCACAAGAAGGATATATCTATGTTCGTGCAGAGTATCCTCTTGCAGTAAGTAGACTTAAAAATGCTATTAGTCAGGCTAGAAGTTATGGCCTTTTAGGTGACAATATACTTGGTACAAACTTTAGTTTTGATATTAAAATTAATAGAGGAGCAGGTGCCTTTGTATGTGGTGAGGGAAGTGCGCTTACAGCTTCAATTGAAGGAAAAAGAGGTATGCCAAGAGTAAAACCTCCAAGAACAGTAGAACAAGGACTTTTTGGTAAACCAACAGTACTTAATAATGTTGAAACTTTTGCCAACGTGCCTCCAATTATTGCCAAAGGTAAAGAATGGTATAAAACAATAGGTACAGAAAAAAGTCCAGGAACAAAGGCTTTTGCTATAACAGGAAATATTGAAAATACAGGACTTATTGAAGTGCCAATGGGTACAACTTTAAGAGAAGTAATATTTGATATAGGTGGAGGAATGAGGGGTGGCAAAGCGTTTAAAGCTGTACAAATAGGAGGTCCGTCTGGTGGATGTTTAACAAAGGCAGACCTTGATTTGCCACTAGATTTTGATTCTCTTAAAAAAGCAGGAGCCATGATAGGATCAGGTGGTCTTGTAGTTATGGATGAAGATACTTGTATGGTTGAAGTTGCTAGATTCTTTATGAACTTTACACAAAATGAGTCCTGTGGGAAGTGCGTTCCTTGTCGCGAAGGTACTAAGAGAATGCTTGAAATTCTTGAAAACATTGTTGCTGGCAAGGGAAAACTTTCAGATATAGATATGCTATTAGAACTTGCAGATACTATATCCTCAACAGCACTATGTGGTCTTGGAAAGACAGCGGCATTCCCAGTTGTTAGTACTATTAAAAATTTCCGTGATGAATATGAAACACATATAATAGAAAAGAAATGTCCATCAAAGACCTGCGTAAAGCTTAAGACAATATTTATTGAAGAAGAACTTTGCAAAGGATGTTCAAAGTGTGCAAGAACTTGCCCGGTTGGAGCAATTTCAGGCAAAATTAAGCAACCTTACAAAATTGATCAAGATAAGTGTATTAAATGCGGCGCGTGTATTGATGCTTGTGCATTTAAAGCTATAAAGGAGGATTAATACAATGAATGGACAGTTTATGATTATAGATAATATACCTGTAGAGATAAATGGTGAAAAGAATATTCTTGAATTAGTTAGAAAAGCTGGTATAGATTTACCTACCTTTTGTTACTATTCAGAGCTTTCAGTTTACGGCGCTTGCCGTATGTGTATGGTAGAAAATAAATGGGGAGATATGGAAGCAGCATGTTCTACTCCTCCAAAGGCTGGTATGGAAGTACAAACAAATACTCCAAGGCTTAGAAAGTATAGAAAAATGAATATGGAATTATTACTTTCTAATCATTGTAGAGATTGTACCACTTGTGAAAAGAATGGCCATTGTAAACTCCAAGATTTGGCACAAAGATTTGGAATTAAGGAAGTAAGATTTAACAATACTTCTGAGAAAAAACTAATGGATAACTCATCTGTATGTATTGTACGTGATAAAAGTAAGTGTATACTATGCGGTGACTGTGTAAGGGTCTGTGAAGAGGTACAAAATATTGGAGCAATTGATTTTGTTAAAAGAGGTTCAAAGATGACTGTAACTACTGCATTTGATGCCCCTATAGCAGAAACTAATTGTGTTGGGTGTGGTCAGTGTGCAGCTGTATGTCCTACTGGAGCTATTGTAGTTAAGAATGATACAGCTAAGCTTTGGGAAGAGATTAGTGATAAAGATACAAAGGTCGTGGTTCAAATTGCCCCAGCAGTAAGAGTTGGAATTAGCCAAGAAATGGGACAAAAAGATGGCGAAAATGTAATGGGTAAAATAGTAAGTGTTCTTAGGAAAATGGGTTTTGATGAAATTTTTGATACCTCTACAGGAGCGGATCTTACAGTGTTAGAGGAAACAGGAGAATTTCTTTCAAGGCTTGAAAAGAATGAAAAGTTACCGCTGTTTACATCTTGTTGCCCTTCGTGGGTAAGCTATGTTGAAAACACGTATCCAAGCCTAATGGAGAATGTTTCTACTTGTCGTTCACCTATGCAAATGTTTTCTTCAGTATTAAAGGAGCATTATAAAAACTCTAATAAAAGAGTTGTGTCTGTAGCTATTATGCCTTGCACAGCAAAAAAATCTGAAGCTAAAAGAGATGAATTTACTGAAGATGGAGTTCCAAGTGTAGATTACGTAATAACTACACAAGAGCTTATCCAAATGATAAAAGAATCAGGGATTGTGTTCTCAGAGGTTGAGCCTGAGGCAGTTGATATGCCATTTGGTGTTAGCAGTGGAGCAGGTGTTATATTTGGAGTAACAGGTGGTGTTACTGAGGCTGTAATACGTAGAGTTTTAGATGATAAATCAACTACTGCGTTACGTGCCCTTGCTTTTAATGGTGTGCGTGGTATGGCAGGAGTTAAAGAAACAAGTATTACGGTAGATAACCGCGTAATAAACATAGCAGTGGTAAGTGGGCTTAAAAATGCAGATGAACTTATAAAAAGAATACAAGCTGGAGAGGCTCATTATGATTTCGTTGAAGTTATGGCGTGCCCAGGCGGATGTATTTCTGGTGCAGGGCAACCATTTACAAAAGCTGAAGGGAAATTAAAACGTGGTGCTGGATTATATGAAGCGGACAGAATGAGTAGCATAAAGCGTTCAGAGGAGAATCCAGTTATGATGTCTCTGTATTCAGGATTATTAAAGGGCAAGGTTCACAAGTTGCTACATGTAAAGTATAAAGGTAAGGAGTGATTGTTGTGGTAGAATTAAGTGTTTGTGTAGGAAGCGCATGCCATATTAAGGGTTCTTACAATATTATCAACACCTTTCAACAAGAAATTGAAGAATATAATCTGTCAGATAAAGTTGAACTAAAAGCAATTTTCTGTTTGGGACATTGTACTACTGGAGTATCTGTAAAAATAGATGACAGTGAAGTTTACAGTGTTTCAGGGACTACAGCTAAAAAGTTTTTTGAAACTGAGGTAATACCAAGACTAACTTAGTGCCACCCAAGTGGCAAGTGGCATATTGCCACTTACCACTTGGGTGGCATTAGCCTATAAAGTTTTGAATAGCAAGAAAAGCCTTAATATCTATTTTTTCATTAGAACTAATCAAAATCTTAGCTTCTTGTCTTGATAGTAGTATAACCTCGATGTCCTCATCTGGTTCTAAATAATCCTTTGATACTTGGCCGTTGCAAGTGCAATATACCAAGGCTACTGATTCATCGGTCATGCCTGTGGATATATATGCTTTGGCTTTTGTTTTATTATAATCAATATCCAGCAAATCAAGACCAGTTTCTTCTTTCAGTTCACGTCTTACAGTAGTTTCAAAATCTTCTCCACAATCTATGAGGCCAGCAGGAATTTCATAAACATAATCATTAAGGGGAACCCTAAATTGTTTTATAACTACTAGCTGATCGTCAGCTGTATGTGTAGCTTTATCTACATATGTAGCTACAATTATAACTGCATCTATTTGGTCTTCTGACCCATTAAAATAAGTATTTTTTAATGTATCCAAGTCTTTTCTAGAGGCTATAGACCAATTTCTAGATTTTCCACTTTTATTGATGTACTCTGCATTATAAAGTTTTAAATATTTTGTATCTGCAAGCGTTGTGATATTTTTAATTGACATTACTCGAAATCCTCAGGTTTTAAATTGTTAACATAAGCTAAAACAACATCTAGTGAATTAGAGGAGTACATTGCATCTACCCCACCTTTATGATAGTAAACTGCAAAACGATCATTTTTGAAATAGAAAATGTGATAGCTTCTGCTACCAACCTGCCTATGACCTAAGCAAGTTTCGTCGTCTAAAATAAGTTCATTTAATATTCTGTTTCCTACACTTACGCCTTTTATCACAGCCAAACTCATATAACGAGGTTCAAAAGCAAATTCTTTCATTGTATTCATTTTAATGCCCCCTTGTTTATTATATATTCTTTGATGATATCATTTTCTAACAGAAAAAACAAATAGAGTAATAAGAACGCTAAAAAATTTCATATAAGAAGAATCTATAACTTGCCACTTGCCACGTGGATGGCACTAGGTAGATCACTTGGAAATGTTTGTACATCTTGGCTTTAAGTGTTCGTAGAAAATGGAATGTAAATCTGTTATACTGTTTGTGATTTTCAACGGTTGGGACAAGCAGCTTCAGGGGAATATACATATATTTTTGGATGGGGAGGGACGAAATGTTTTATTTTGTGAAAGACATAGAGGAAAATGTGATGAATGTGAATTGTATCCAGGAAATTGCATTTTTAGAAGAGGCTATATATAATATGTCCTTAGGAAAGATGGTTAAAGAGTATGAAAACTTAAAAAAATGGTTCATGATTAATAAAATGGCTAACAACTTTAAGGATAAAGGTGTTGCAGGGGAAGAACTTAGTTTTTTTCTTATAGAGAATGTTCCGTGGGATGATATGGATTATACCCATGATATTTTACATAATAGAATTAAAGGAAAAATGGGACAAAAATTTGAAGAATATGAATACAATTTAAGATTGAGATTAAGCAAGACATGCTCTAGGATATTATTTGAAACTAAGATAAAATGTATTTTAAAAGAAAATATATGATTTTTAAAAGGGTATACTTAAATAAAACTTATAATACATATTAAAATACTGGCATATCTACAAAACACTTTGGGCACATAGATAAAGAGATCCCTATAAGCACACATAGGGATTTTCTAATTGATTTTGGAAAATGGAAGTTATAGCTTATATTTTATAATATTTTATTTTTTTAACAATATAAATTCAACGATGAGATCATCTAATTGACGACTTATATTTAGTGTTTCTGCATTTACATCTGAACCATTCATTGTACAACAGAGTTCATTTAAAGTAGATCTTAATGAGTTGATGCTGGATTTAAGTTCTTCTTCATTTAAAATTACTTTTTCATCCATAAACACCCTCCTAGTTTATTCTATGAAATTAACTAGAATTATAAACATTTGCTATTTTCCATGATTAAGGATATATCAAAAGGAGTATATATAAAACATGCTAGCAGCATACAAATATAATTGGCATGTTTTTATTTAAATGGAATATATGGATTATCAATACAAGTTATCTTGCAAGATGTGGTAATAACAATTTTATGAGTTCTTCAATAACATTGGCTTCTTTTTCTGAACATCTATTAATTAGGGAATACAAATTATTATTATTATTATTATTATTATTATTATTATTATTATTATTTTCAAAATTCACTTGTTCAAAAAACAAAGAATCTATGGAAATATGTAAACATTCAGAAATCTTTATTAATGTGTTAATACTCATGTTCCTTTCGCCTCTTTCGATTTGCCCTAGAAAATAGGGAGAAAGGTTTAAGATTTCAGCAAGTTTTTCTCTAGACATATCAAAGTTTTCTCGCTCAATCCTAATTTTATTTCCAACCTCTACATAGTTTACTTCGCTGTCCATATTATTCACCCTCTACAGATTACTTACCCATGTAATTTTACACAAAAGCCCTCAATATATAAATTAGCTTATTGCCTATAAATTATGTTATAAAATACTATATTGCTTGAGACTTAAGATTTAAGGGGCCTATGTTTATTTAATATGCGTATATTTGGTTTTTTTATTCAACAATTAAATTCATGTCCATATACTAAGGAGAATAAGAATACTTTCTATTTGGAAGATTTATACTAAGCTTAAAATTGTAGATGAATACTTACTAAAGGTTTTTCACTAATATACGATAATAACATATATAAAAATCTATTTAAAACGGGTGAGAAAAATGGCATTATCCACAAACACGATTAGTAATACACTATTAAAACAATATATGTCTCAAGTTAAAAATGATAATAACAATTCTGATAAAGGCATGACTAACATAGAAAATGAAAAAGCTATGCAACAATTTGCTTTTCAGGCAATGCTTGAACAAATGTCGGATAGTCAAGGGAATTCAATGATGGCAGAGCTTTTGTCCACTGCGTTATCTAAGCAGGATTCCTTTAGCTTGGATGATTCCCTGGGTGCATTAAGTAATTTTAATTCTAATATGAGAGGTGCTGCTAGGTCAGTATTCAATGATTATAGCGCGGATACAAGTGATAACTATGGTGGATTAGGCTTTGCTGCTGCTAAATATGAATCTAATAGTAATCCAGGGTCAATTAGTAATACACCGGGAGATTATGGCGGAAAGTCCTATGGTGCTTGGCAGTTTTCATCTAAAACAGGTTCTTTAGATTCTTTTATAGAATCTCTTAAAGGAAAAGAAAATGTACTTTATTCAAAGTTATCTAATGCAAAAGCTAAAGATGGCAATAAATTCGGTGAAAACTTTGATGCTGAATGGACTAGCATAGCACAGGAGAATAAAACTAAATTTTTGAACTTGCAACAAGATTGTGTAAAACAAGATTATTATGATACAGCAGCGAAAGCCTTGAAAACAAAATATGGGTTTGATATAAGTGGAAAAAGTAATGCTTTAAAAGAAAGCCTATGGTCTACGGTAGTTCAACATGGGGTAAGCGGAACTTTATCTGTGTTTTCAAAGCTTAATTTAAAAAATAGTGATGGTAATATAATAAATGATCTATATAATGAACGTCAAAATGTTGACCTTTATTTTAGAAGCAGCTCATCACAAGTAAAACAAAGCGTATATAATCGGTTTACAAGTGAAAAGCAAGATATGATTAATATGTTAAATAAAGAATTAGCTTAATAATAGGTAAATTAAAGTTGATAGAAGCCTTTCATAATTTATTAAAAACACTATGAATAATTATTCATAGTGTTTTTGTTTTTATATAGCATTCAGAAAATGTTATATAACTGACTTGTAAATGTATCGAATATTAAAAATAAAACATACTATTGATAACATAAAATATATATTTACGTAAAAAATATGGTTAGGGGGGATAAAATGAAGAGACCTAGAAAATCAATTTCTATTTTATTATCTGTAGTATTACTATTAAATATTTTTACTAGTTTTAAGCAAGGTGCTGAAGTTAAAGCAGTACAGTTAAGTAACCCTACATGTGTTATAAGTCTTAAGGAAGAACTAGAAGTAGGTAGCAAAATATCAGGATTTAAGCTAGAAACTAAAAAGTGGATTGAGGATATACAGTGTACTGCAATGATATTTAAACATGTTAAAAGTGGAGCAAAACTAATTTATCTACAAAACATGGATGAAAATAAGGTATTCTCAATAAGTTTTCGAACTCCAGTACATGACAACACAGGTGTTAATCATATTATTGAACATTCAGTTTTGTGTGGTTCAAAAGAATATCCTGTTAAAGATCCATTTTTAATTATGACAAAGCAATCCTTAAATACCTTCATTAATGCTTTTACAGGACCGGATTTTACAATGTACCCGGTAGCAAGCAAAAATGAAAAGGACTTTAATAACTTGATGAGTGTTTATTTAGATGCAGTCTTCTATCCCAATATATTTAAAGATCCTAGAATACTTAAACAAGAAGGCTGGCATTATGAAATAAATAAGAAAACAGGAGAGTTAAGTTATAATGGGATAGTATACAATGAAATGAAAGGCAGTTATTCTTCACCACAGGGAATACTCTCAAATACTATTAATAAATCACTGTTTAAAGATAACTCGTACGGTTTTGAGTCAGGAGGAAATCCGGAAAATATTCCCGAACTTACCTATGAAAAGTTTATAGAAACTTATAAAAGATATTATGTACCATCAAATAGTTCTATATATCTATATGGGAAATTGAATATTTACAGTACCTTAGAATTGATAAATGATAATTATTTAAGCAAATTACCAACAGGCGCTGTAGATAGTGAAATTAAATTACAAAAAAGCTATAAAAAAGGTGTTGAAAAAACAGATTTTTATCCAATAGCTAAAGATTCAAGCACAGCAAATATGACTTATTTATCGTCAAACTATGTGATGGATAAGGTTTCAGGAGTAGAAGAGATTTTAGGTTTTAAAACTTTAGAAGAAATTCTTTTGAATTCGGAATCATCACCTTTAAGAAAAACATTACTACATAACGGTATAGGAGTAAATCTATATGCCAGATTTAATGATTCCTTGCAACAACCAATTTTTAGTATAATTGCTGAAAATACAAACGAGAAAGAAAAGTATAGGTTTAAAAGTATTATTGATGATGGATTAAAACAGATAGTAAAGAATGGATTTGACAGCGAATTAATAGATTCTGTATTAAGTACTTTAGAATTTAATTTACATGCTCAAAACTCAGAAGCTAATAGAGGGATGAACTATATGTTTGCAGCACTAAGTTCCTGGAACTATGATTTAAATCCTATAGAATATTTAGAAGTAACTCCGGCACTTAACAAAATAAGAACTAAAATACATAGTGGATATTTTGAAAAATTAATTAAAAAATACTTATTAGGTAATAAGCATAATTCACTAGTTGTATTAAAGCCTTCTAGTGGGCTTAATGAACAAAAAGAAGAATTAGTAAAAAAGAAACTTGAAGCATACAAAACATCACTTTCAGAAATTCAATTAGCTAAAATTACAAGGGATACACAAGAACTGAAGCTATGGCAGGAAACAGAGGATTCAAAGGAAGACTTATCAAGGATACCAACACTTTCACGTAAAGATTTAAATTTAGTAGCAGAAGAAATTCCAACTATAGAAAAAGTAGAGCAAGAAATAAAGATACTAAAACATCCTTTATTTACTGATGGCATTATTTATTGTAATTTATATTTTGATAGCTCAAAGGTGCCTCAGGATAAGGTGCTGTATTTAAAGCTGCTAGCTAGTATTTTAGGAAATGTGAGCACCCAAAGATATAATCTTATGCAACTTTCAAATAAAGCAATGAGTTATACTGGAGGCATTAGTTTCACTTCAACGGCATTTAGGAATAACATTAGTGAAACTGTTGATTACTCTCCTAAGATGACAGTTTCAGTAAATTCACTAAATACCAATCTGCACAAAGCATTTGAACTTATAGATGAAACAATGAACCATAGTAATTTTAATGATAAAAAGCGTATTAAAGAGTTAATAAAGCTATTAAGAGCAAATTACGAATCTGTATTTGTTAACCAAGGAAACAATCTTGCAATAGAGCGTGCTTTGTCTTATATGTCAGGTATTGGTAAGTATAAAGACTTAGATTATATTCCTTATTATAACTTTATTTGTGATTTAGATGATAATTTTGATGTTAAATTTGATGAAGTGAAAAAGGAATTAAATAATGTTTCAGACATTGTATTTAACAAGGAGGGGCTAGTTGTAAGTTATACAGGGGATGAAAAACATTATACTGATTTTCAAAGTGCATTTAATTTTTTACAAGAAAAAATTCAAAACAAAAGGTTTCAAAAGCAGGAATATAAGTTTGATTTTTCAAAGAAGAATGAGGCTTTTGTAATTCCATCACAAGTACAATACGTAGTTAAGGCTGGAAGTTTTAAGCGTGCAGGATACAACTATAGTGGAAAGATGAAGGTTGCTCAAAACATTCTAAATAGTGACTATTTATGGAGAGAGCTTAGATTAAAAGGTGGCGCTTATGGGGGAGCTATGATAAGTACAAGTGAGGAGATATTATTTTATTCTTATAGGGACCCTAACCTAATTGAAACTATAGGTACATTTGATGGAGTTGTGAAATTTTTAAGGAGTTTTAAGGCCGATGAGAAAGAAATGACTAATTATATAATAGGAACCATTGGCGGGATGGATAGTTTAACAGGGCCTTATTACAAGGGAACAATAGCCGATAATATGTACTTTTCAGGCGCTACACAAGAGGATAATCAAAAGCTACGAGATGAAGTGTTATCTACTACTGCAGAGGATATAAGAAATCTTGCACAGGTATTTGAAGCTGTAATAAAACAAAATATACAATGCACAGTTGGTGGACAAAACAAAATAAATGAAAGTAAAGATTTATTTGATAATATTATATTCCCCATAAAAAATCCTAAATAAGTAGTGATTTTTCTATTGTTACTATGATTATTATTTGTTAAAGTATTAAGTTTCTTCAAAGAAGCTTAAAAATCAATTATTTTAGACTTAAAGTTAATTATTACACTATAGTATATTTTAACCATATGGTATAATGTAAAGAAAGAGAGAGAACTTACAAATGGGGATGTGTTATCATTGAATTTAATCAACAATAGATATAGGGTTATTAAAAGTTTAACTCAAGATAGGATTAAGTCTTCCTATCTTGTTTCCGATGTTGTAAATAATCATGAGAAAGTTCAGTTAAATATTATTAACTCTGAATTTGCAGCAGAAAATTTGATAAGCTATTTCATAGCTGAATTTATTACATTTCCAAGCATAGACCATGAAAATATAAGTAAAGTTTTTGATTTTGGCTTTATTCGCATTATTGACAATAGTAAAATAAAGAATGGTGAGTACTTTTATACCAATGATTACATAGGGAATACTGAAGAATTACAAGAAGTAATGGCAAATATATGTGAGAATAATATTCTAGATATATTTATGCAATTATGTATGGCATTAAATTACTTGCATATTAAAGGCTTTGTTTATGGAGAATTTAATACTAATAATATAATGATTGTTAATAAGGGTAATAAGAATAAAGTTATTCTCAAGGATTTACCAACTATAGAAATTCAAAAGCAAGACTATGGTCATAGTAAGCTAGGTCAAAAGAAATTTAAGGCTCCTGGTCAGATTGTGGGTAAAAATCCAACAATAGCTTCAGATATATACTCTATGGGGGTTGTTCTACTTGCATTATGTAAAATAGATATTAATGAAAGAACTAATATACAACAGGATATTCTTAAACTTGAGAATAGGGTTAAAATAGAGCACAGCAACTCTATATCAACATTAGAATTTTATAATAATATAATTAAAATAATTAAAAAGATGACTAATGAACATTTAAGTAATCGCTATGACAATATAAATGAAATAGTAAAAGATGTTAATGAGTTTTTTAATACAGAATATAAGGCTTATATAATTGATGAAATTGAGAAATTGAACTTTAACACTAAAATAGTTGGTAGAAATGTTGAAGTAACTAAAATAATTAGTGCTTATGAAGATTTAGTTAATCGTAGCACATCAAATGGAATTATATTTGTTCAGGGTGAACAAGGTATTGGAAAAACAAGACTGCTTAAAGAAATAGAGCATTTACTTTACATGAGAAAAGCTAATATTTTTTCTAGCTTTGCTATAGAGAATTTTGATAGTAGCACCAAAAGTAATAAGGCGATTATAGATATATTAAAAAAAGTAGTAGCTGTATGTGATGAGGAAATAGTAAAAAGATATCAAAATGAATTAATAAAACTAATTCCGGATCTTGGCAAAGAAAGTAATGTTGTGGCTTCAGAAAGTTTAATAGGTGAGAAAGAAAAGTACAGACTAATTAGTAGGATATACAGTTTTATTGAAGAAAGCATTAATAATAAACCTACCATTTTTATTATAGATAATGCTAATTGTTTAGATGAGTTCTCAATGGAACTCTTAGAGTATATAAATATGCAAAGTTATAATGATCAAAATATAATGATAGTTTTATCTTATACTAAAGGTAAAAATGATAGATTTGAGCAATTACTAAATAAAGGGTTAAATAATATAAGGATTTCTTTAAATAACTTTAACAATGAAGAAACATCTATTATGATTCAAGGGATACTTGGTATGCCTTGGGTTCCTAGTGAGTTTGGAGAAAAGATTTATGGCAAAACTTACGGAAACCCTTTATTTATTGAGGAAACCTTAAAGGATTTTGCGGCTAAAAAGATACTTGGTATAAATGTAAAACATGGAAAGTGGTATACTCCTTTTGAAACTTTAGATGAAATGCCAATTGCATCAACTATGGAGCAAGCACTATTAAATCAAATAAAGGAAATTGATCAAGGAAGTTATGAAGTATTAAGTACCATATCCATATTTAATACTGCTATTTCAATTGAAGTTATTGAAAAACTTTTTATTGATAACGATGTTAGAATAGAAAATTACGTTAATGAACTATGTGCTAAAGGAATACTATGTAGAAAAATTGAGGATAGAGGGTTTGTATTTGATTTTAATAATAAGGTACTTAAAAATTTAATATATGATAAGTTAAGTGAAAATCAGCGTAAAGCAAAACATGAGATTGCGTCCTCGGTACTTGAAAAGTTATTTGAAGTTGAGAAAAAAGGAAGTAAAGAAGAACTTATATATCATTTAGAAAAGGCTAAGGATGTACAAAGAACTGTAAAGTATTGCATAGAGCTTGCAGAAGAAATGAAATCACTTAGAATCATGGATGAAGCAATTTCAAAGTATAAAAAAGCTTTGTCAATGTTGGCTTCCCAAGAGGACCTTAATAAAAAGGTGGAGATTCTTCTTAAGATAGGAGATATTTACGTAAGTGTAGGGAACTTATCAGCTGCACTAGAATCTTATAAAAAACCATATGAGTATTCAATGAATTTAGTAGAAGAAAAACTTCAAGTTGATACTGCAAACAAAGTGGCATATATATGTATGAAGAAGAATGAAATGGAAGAGGCAGTTGAGTACATAGAAAAAGGTGAAACTATACTTTCAAATATTGAATACATGGAAGGCTACCTTGAAAACAGAAAGCTTCTTGCAAATCTATATATGTCAAAGAGGGAGTACCAAAAAGTAATTGGTATATGTAATTATTCTATAGATAAGTGTGGGGATAATTATCTAAAGTACAAGGGTCTTTTATATAATATCCTTGGAGTTATGTATTCAGAAACTTCCAGGAAAATTCAAGCATTGGAACACTATAGAAAGGCGCTTAAATATTTCGAGGAAATAAATAATCCGGAAGGCATGTGTATTTGTTTAAATAACCTTGGAGTAATTTATGGAGACCATTACCAAGAGCGCGAAACTGCTATTAGTTATTACAATAAAATTTTGGTAATATGTAAAGAAAATAATATTGTGGAATCAGAAATTATTGCTTTGATTAATTTAGCAGTTTGCAATATAGATAATTTTCACTATGATGCTGCATTTAAATACCTTAAAGATGTACTAGAAAAGTCAACAAATATGGGATTAGAAGGTAATGTGTTTTATACTTACAATTATCTTTCCTATGTGTGTTTAAAGATGGGAAATATCAAGGAGTCTTATGAATATAATCTTTTAGCACAAGGGGAGCTGGAACAACACCCTATTCAAGGCAAAGATATTTCTTTGTTTTATCAAATGGGGGCAGAACTTTATTATGCCATAGGCAACATTGATGAGGCTTATATTTTGGTTAAAAAGGCTATAGAGATTTGCAATAATGATGGCACAACTCAAGATAATAATAGCAAATTATTATTGTTTATTTTAGAAATACAAAGAGCAAAAAACTTAAAAGATATAAATAAAAAGATTAAGCATATGAATATAGTTATTAATAGCTTTAAGAATAATATTGATAAAGTCAATGTACTATATGAAATTTGTATTTCACTATATGAAAATGGATACATTAAGGTAGCAAGAAGTTTATTTAAAACAAATACCTTAAGTAAACAGGAAATATCATCTGAGGTAATAAAACTAAAAGGATTGTATCTAAAAGGACTTTTATATGAAGATAAAATCAAAATTAATAACTTGATGGAAGCCTTAGATTTATGTAAGAGACTAAGAAATAAGATCTTCCAATGGAGAATATGTAACGCTATTGGAGACTATTATTTTTCACAGGATGATTATTTCTATGCGGTAAACTACCACTTTGAAGCCTGTGAGATAATTAAGGATTGCACGCTCCAATTGCCAGAAGAAGTTAGGGTTAAGTACATTAATTCCTGGAATAGGATGAAGCCTTTTGATGCAATTAAGTATATGAGTAAGTCTTATCCAAATAGTAAAGGCCTTGAATCTACAGGTCCTAGAACCATTATTTTAAATCAAAAGGAACTAAAAAATCTTTTTCACTATAATACATTTGCTGAAATACTAAATAATAAAAGTTTCATTGAATCATCTAAGAAGATATATAGGACAATTTTGCCAAAAGATATTTACGACATTAATGATATTATTGTCAACATGTGTGAGGAGCCACTAGACATATTAGACACCGTTACAAAGCTTGTTTCGAGCATAGTATTATCTACTAGAAGTTTAGTTATTTCTGAGGGAAGTGAAGAAGAATATTCGATTTTAGCCTCCAGTGATGGAAATCAAGATATAACACATATAAAACCAATTCTACAAAGAGTAAGAGAAACTAAAAACTCTATATTAGTTAGTGAGGCCTTTAATAGTGGAAAAGACATAGAACTAAGATTTATGCCTAGTGGCATGAAATCTATAATGTGTATACCGATTCTAAAAAAAGAGCATTGCTCTATAGAAATGCTAAAAGTTGAAAGTAGAAGTATTAATGAACTATTTAAGACCGAAAGTATAAAGGGTTATTTATATATGGAATCTGAAAGAGTGTTAAATAACTTTAATGAAGAAAGTTTGAATAAATGCGGGGATCTAACCTCATTTATAAGTTTCGTTATGGAAAACTACTTACTTAAAATTAGCTCTTCTATTGATAAACTAACAGGTACCCTTACAAGGCGATTTTTAGAGGATGCACTATCTCAGCAGATAGAAAAGGCTAATAAAGTTCAAGGTAAGTTCTCAATAATCATGTTTGATTTGGATAATTTCAAAGGGGTTAATGATAGGTTTGGTCATCAAACGGGAGATCAAGTACTTAGAGATGTCTGCAAAGTAGTTATGGATTCAATTAGAAAGAATGATGTATGCGGTCGATATGGTGGAGAAGAATTTATTGTTATTTTACCTGAAACTGATACAACCCTTGCCTATGAAATTGCAGAAAGAATAAGACGAGATATTGAAGATAAAAAGCTATTAGGTTCAAAAAGAGAGCTAACGGTTAGCATTGGCATAGCTACATATCCAAACCATGGAAAATGGAAACAGGAGTTAGTAGAAAAAGCTGACCAAGCACTGTATGTGGCTAAGGCAAGTGGAAGAAATAGGAGTCAAATATGGGAAGAGGAGTTTGTTGGCACAGTTAAGGGTACCAATAAACTGTTAGGAATAGTTTCAGGAAATTTAGTCCAAGATTCAAGAAATATATTAGCTATGTCAGAGCTTGTGGAAATTATTAAGGGAGAAGATAACTTCGAAACTAAGGTATTTAATTCGCTTGGTAGAATAATTGAAACAACTGAGGCGCACAATGGTATGTTCTTTATGATAAACAGAAATAAGGTTACTAAAAAATTTGCAAGACAGATTTTCAAAGAGGATTGGACTGAGGCTAAAGGTTATAGTGAAGCTATAATCGAAGCTGTAATTATAGATAAGCAAGCTAAATGCATAATAGATTGGGACTCTATAGTAGACTATGATATAGTAACTGGAATGCCAAATTGGAATTCTGTTTTGGTTATTCCTATAATTAAATCTGGTATTGTATATGGAATACTGTACCTTACTGTACCTATTAAAGTTAAGGAGTTCAAGATAGAGGATTTGAATTTTACAAGTATGTTAGGTCAACTATTAATTGGGGTATTTTAGCATACAAAAGGTGGGAGAGATTTTGAGATATAATTAGAGGGCTATGAAATTCAAGAAACTAGGAGAAGATATGTTAAATGAAGATATAGTATTACAAATATTTAATGAGGGGACCACTGGTAAAAATCATGCTAGAGGACAAAGAGTCCTTAATAATGATTTAGTTTCCTCTATAAATATTACCAGTGAAGATAAATTAATATGCATAGAAGGTAATGTGATTTCGGAGAAACTTTTCAATGAATATCATACGAAAATTGAAATGGATTCATGGAGAAGAGATATTTTTTCTACTTCTTGTAGTTGTGCTGATTACGAAAAAAATGAATTTAAAACTCAAAATTATTGTTGTAAACATTTAGTGGCAACCTTTTATAAGGCTTTAGAGGAGTTAGCTAGAAATCCTCTTTTAATAGAAGAAGATGTGGGTAGTAAAGCAATATTTGAAAATAATGGAAGCGTATTATCTATACTCCTGGGAGATGAAAAACAAAAGGATGAAATAAAAATAGAAGTATACATAAATAAAAATCAGTGGACCAATGGACTTACTGCTGAGTTTAAAATAGGGTTAAGGACTATGAGTTCAAGTAATCTTTATATCATAAAGGATATTAATCATTTTTTAGTAGCATATTATAATAATTTTCCTATAAAATATAGTAAGAATTTTACCTTTAGTATAGAAACTCAAAGGTTGAGTACAAAGGATAAAAGACTTATAGATTTTATTGATATGTTAAAGACTATGGAAGTGCCTCAAAAATATGTTAATAGAAGTGAGCAGCCATATGTGGATGGGAAAAGTATAAATATTCCCAAATACCTAACAAGAGAATTTTTTGAAGTAATAACTAAGCATAGATTATACTTAAATGAAGGTTTTTTTTATAGACCCGTGGATACTGAAGTATTATATCAGGCTCCACCAATAGATTTTGATTTAAAAATAATAAAGAATAATTATGTGCTTAAATCTACCGGAGGAATGCCAGTAGCTTTAGGCTCTATTGGCTCTAAGAATGATGTATTCTTGTATGGTAGTACTATATATCTTCCGGATTATGAGTTTTGTTATAAGATAAGTCCTTATCTACAGATTTTTAATGAGGCAAGGGTTGTAACGATGACAAGTATTGAGGAGGATAAGATATTAAGGAAACTAGTTCCAGAACTTAATTATTTATCACAAAGTGTTACTTTGTCTAAGGCTATAAAAGATAAAATAATAATGGGCATCTGCCATTTTAGTTTCTACTTTAATCAAGAAGGGAAAGCTATTATTTTAACACTTAAAGTTAAGTATGAAGCCTTGGAGTTTAATATTTTTGAAGATTGCACAGAAAAAATTGTATATAGAGACCGTAAAAAGGAAGCAGAAGTTATAGACAAACTAAAAGCATTAGGTTTTGAAGAAATAAAGAGTAAGTTTCACTTTTTAAAGGGAGAAGATTATATATTTAAATTTTTTAAAAGTGAGATCGGAATACTTCAAGAAATTGGAGAAGTATATTATTCTGAAAACTTTAAAGGTATAAAATCCTTAGGTAAGTCTAGCATTAGTGGAGATATAAAAAGTGGAAAATATAACTACTTTGAAATGGATTTTAAAATAGGAGATATTGATCCTAATGAAACCGCAAATATACTAAGGGCTTTTAGAAACAGTCTTAAATATTACAAGCTTAAAAATGGAGAGTATCTTGATTTAGAAGAGTTAGAACTTAATAAGTTTTTAAAACTTTTAGATGTTATATCGTCAAAAGATATTGATAATAATCATATCGAACTATCTAAAAGTAAAGGAATTTTTTTAGATACCTATTTAGAAGAAAACAAAATTAGATATATAAAAGGGAAAAAAGAATTAAAGGAAGTAAAAGATAAGCTTAAAAATATAGATAAATTAAAATTCAAAGAACCGGTAGATTTAAAAGGAAAGTTAAGAAAATATCAAAAGGTAGGATATAATTGGTTTAAAACTCTAGAATATTTAGGTTTTGGTGGAATTTTAGCAGATGAAATGGGTCTTGGTAAAACTATTCAGGCAATTACATTTATACTGTCAAACAAGGGAAGTAAGACGTTAATTGTAGCACCTACTTCTTTAATATATAACTGGACAAATGAGTTTGAAAAGTTTGCAAGCAATTTAGTGGTTGTGGCTGCTAATGGACAAAAGGAAGAACGTGAAGAATTAATAAAAACTATAAAAGATTATGATGTGGTTATAACGACTTACAATCTGTTAAAGAGAGACATAGATATTTACAAGAAGATGGAATTTGATTATTGCATATTAGATGAAGCTCAAAATATTAAAAATGCAAGTTCTCAAAATGCAGTAGCTGTAAAAGAAATAAAAGCAAAGACAAGATTTGCATTATCTGGTACTCCCATTGAAAATTCTCTTATGGAGCTATGGTCTATATTCGATTTTATAATGCCAGGGTATCTATATGATGAGAAGAGGTTTAGTGTAAGATATCATAAAAAGCTTAAAGAAAATCCAGAGATATTAGAGGATTTAAATAGGCTTATAAAACCTTTTATTTTAAGGCGTAAAAAGAAGGATGTTTTAAAGGAATTGCCAGATAAGATTGAAAAGACATTAATGGTGAGTTTAGAAGAGGAGCAAAAGAAGATTTATAAAACCTATGCAAATCATGCCATGGAACTTATTGAAAATAAAGTTAAAAATGATGAGTTTAAAAATAGTAAAATAGAAGTACTCTCTTATATAACAAAGTTAAGACAACTGTGCCTTGACCCCACAGTACTAATGAATGATTATAGTGGTGGTAGTGCAAAAATAGAAGCTCTAGTGGAACTTCTTCATAATAGTATAGAAGGAGAGCATAAAGTCCTTGTGTTCTCTCAGTTTACATCTGTTTTAAAAAATATATGCAAAAGACTTAAAAGAGAAGAGATATCCTTTAATTACCTAGATGGGTCTGTGCCATCTGAGAAGAGAATGAGCATGGTGAAAGCATTTAATGAAGGTGAAGGCATATCTGGTGAGTATGAAAACTCTGTGTTTTTAATAAGTTTAAAGGCAGGAGGAACTGGACTTAATTTAACTTCAGCAGATGTAGTAATTCACTTTGATCCATGGTGGAATCCAGCAGTAGAGGAGCAGGCTACAGATAGAGCTCATAGAATAGGGCAAAATAATGTGGTTGAAGTAATAAAGATTATAGCTAAAGGGACTATAGAGGAAAAAATATTA
The DNA here is from genome assembly GCF_020443565.1 of Clostridium sp. CS001. Classification (GTDB taxonomy): domain Bacteria; phylum Bacillota; class Clostridia; order Clostridiales; family Clostridiaceae; genus Clostridium_AD. The sequence continues at coordinate 19,093 of NZ_JAIZZN010000006.1, read as the reverse complement.
TTACTTCAAGAGGAGAAGAAAAAACTTATATCATCACTTATGGGAGATGAACTATCTAGTGGAGAAGGATTTGCAGCTTTAAGCGAAGAAGAGGTATTTGGATTATTTGAAATGAAGGAATAATGCATAATAAAAATACCAAATGCTCACAATAAACTGAGGTGAGATTATGGTAATGAATAATGATGTAAAAGAAATGAACAAATTCTTGAAAGGGGTACACATGGGAGCTACTACCTTTAAGGATTATCTTAGCAAAGCAAAGGATGCCGAGCTTAAAAATGAATTAGTTGAAATCATAGAATCCTTTAAGAAACATGAAGAGGCCATTACCAATAGGATAGAAATACTAGGTGGTGATGCCGCTGATACTCTTGGAATAATGGGTACTATGGCAGATTTCTTTGAGAAAATCAAACTAATGCCTGTAGATACTGATTTAGAAGTGTGTGAACGTGCCACAGCAGCTATGGAAATGGGGATAACTCAAGGTGAAAGTTTTATAGAAGAGAATAAGGAGTTAGAGCCTAGTTTGATGAAAGAAGTAAAGGGAGTTGTAGCTGACTACGGCAATCATCTAAGAAAGATACAAGAATTAATGAGGAAATGTAAGTAATAAGATGCTCCTGCTTTATATAGTGGGAGCGTTTTATTACTTATATCTTTTATTTTAGTATGTTTTACTTGTTATTTGTTTTCAAGTACATTATACTATTTTTAAGAATTACATAATTATGTATGAATGTTAACAAGTAAACAATTTTAAGGTAAGGGGGAATTAGCATGGGGCAGGTTGTAAGATGCTCAATAATAATTTGTGATGACTTTAATGCTGTTTTAATTGCAGCTAGGGGTAAAACCAAAAGGGGGTTACCAAAGGTTTGGAGTATTTTTGGTAAAGATGTAAAAGGCAAGGAAACTACAGAGGAATGTATATCTAAAGCAGTAGACAAAGATTTAAAGTGTACTTTATTTGAGGCAAGCCTATTTAAGGAATATGTATTTGATGAAAGTAGTGGAGATGCATCATTGGTTTATACTGGTAAGGTAAAAGAGTATCTAACTCCACACAAAGATATAGATTCTATTAGGTGGATTACTGAAAGAGAATTAGATAAGTATGAATTTGTAGACGGAGATAAAGAGATATTATTAGATTACTTTAAAAGTAGGGGGTAATTGGTAGATTTTTAATAATTATAAGAAAAACCATGAAAATTTCAAAAAAAATCTTCATGGTTTTTAGTTTAGTTAACTTTAAATCTTGCAACTTTTTCATAAAGTCTATTGGACATTTCAGATAGTTCCGAAACACCAGCAGCAACTTCTTCTACAGAAGCTGTTTGTTCCTCTACAGATGCTGCAACATTTTGAGTGTTATCTGAGTTCTCATTGACAATGTCTGTAATACTCTTTGCTGCTTGCTCTATATTCACAAAGGAACTATTTATCTTACTGTTTATTTCATCTATTGTTTTTACGCCATTATAAGTACTTTTAGCCTTTTCAACTATATCCTCTAATGCTGCTTCTGCAGTTTTCATTAAATGAACTTCCCTTTCCACTTCATTAACGTTATTTTGCATGTGTTCTCTTGCGGCAGAAGTTTCTAATTGGATATTGTTTACAATGGGTATAATCTGTTTTGTAGCTGTAACTGTTTCATCAGCAAGTTTTCTAACTTCTTCTGCCACAACTGCAAAGCCCTTTCCATGCTCTCCTGCTCTTGCAGCCTCAATAGAAGCATTAAGTGCAAGCAAATTAGTTTGATCTGAAATATCGGTTATCATTTCAATGATTCTACCTATTTCTTTAGAACTTTCTACTAATAGCTGTAATCTTTCTGATACATCATTTGTGTTTGTGGAAAGCACATTTAGTTGATCAATAGCTGTTTTTACTTGGGTATTACCAAGAGATGCCTCATTTTCAGTGGATTTTGAATCCTCTAAGACACTATTAATAATTTCTGAACTATTTTTTATGTATTCAGACATGGAGTTAACCATGTTAAACATATTATCCACTTGCCTAGTTTGAGTAACTGTGCCTTCAGAAACTTCTTGGATTGCGATAGCTATTACCTCTGTTGCTTTGCTAGTTTCATAACTTGTGTTTGATATTTGCTCAGAAGTTAGTTTTACATTTTTAGAAGTTTCCCCAACTGACTTTACAATTTCATGGATATTGGCAATGAAAATATCAAACCATTTTGAAAGCTCACCTATTTCATCTTTTCTATTAATATTTATTCTATTAGTTAAATCGCCTTCACCATCAGCTATGTTTTTCATAATTTCAATAAGCTTATCTAAAGGTTTTAAAACACTTTTACTGATTATGTAGAATGAGAACAATATAATTACTAAGGATAAAATTAAAAACATGATACTTATTTTCTTTGAAGTTGCTATTTTATTACTTGAGTCTTTATCTAATGTAGATACCACATCATTTATGCCTTCCACCATTACTGTTGCATTGCTTTTTATATAATTTGAGGCTTCCGTAGTTTTAACAGTATCTTCAGAAGTAATAATTGTATTATAAGCTTCTTTGAAGGTCACCCAGTTTTTAGATATGTCTTCTAACTTTTTTAAGGTTTCCTTATTATTTGAAGCATTAAGGTTTAATTCAGCATTTCCACTTTGAAGCCCTGTTAATATTTTTTCAAAAGTGGCTATTTCTTTAGTTATTTCAGACTTTAACTCGGTTTTTTTGTTACTATCACGCTCCTCCATATAGATGTTTGTAAGATAAGCAAGCTTATAGCTTCTCATTCGTTCACTGCCGGATAAATTAATAGCCGGGGCATCTCCATTTAAATTATTGAATGCAATAAAATTATTAAGAACAATTACAATTATTAATATAGATAAAGATGTTAATATCAATATTAGTTTATTACGTATTTTCATATAATCCCTCCGTTAGTTTGTGTTTAGTATTAACAAATAATAATTACACTTTACTTTTATATTATATAGTGTATTTTGTAGAAATAAAAGGATTTTAGTATTAAAAGTGGAATTATTTTTTTATTTGTTTAAAACGTGACAATTAGTTATAATATAAGAAAGTTGGAAGAATTGAGAATGGAGGATTTTTTATGATAATAGAATGGCTTAAAAATTTTGACCCCGTGATGCAAGCTCTTTTTGCAACACTATTTACTTGGGGAGTAACAGCACTCGGAGCAGCACTAGTATTTGCATTTAAAACTATTAATAGAAAGGTGTTAAATGGTATGCTTGGCTTTGCAGCAGGAGTTATGATCGCTGCCAGTTTTTGGTCGCTGCTTGCCCCTGCTATAGAGATGGCAGAGCAAACAAGTACCCCAGCGTGGATACCTGCAGCGGTGGGATTCCTAACAGGCGGAGCGTTTCTTTTTTCAGTAGATAAAATTTTACCGCATCTACACCTTAACTTACCAATAGAAGAAGCAGAAGGAATTAAAACTAGTTGGCAAAGAAGTATCTTATTGGTACTTGCTATAACTTTGCATAACATACCAGAAGGACTTGCAGTTGGAGTTGCGTTTGGAGCAGTAGCTGCCGGATTACCTTCAGCTTCATTAGCAGGAGCTGTTGCACTGGCAATTGGAATTGGTATTCAAAACTTTCCAGAAGGGGCGGCGGTTTCTATTCCGCTAAGACGAGAAGGTTTTTCACGATTTAAAAGCTTTATGTATGGTCAAGCATCAGGGATAGTAGAGCCTATAGCAGGGGTCATAGGAGCATTTGCAGTAATAGCAATGAAACCAATTCTTCCTTATGCGCTATCTTTTGCAGCAGGTGCAATGATTTATGTAGTTGTTGAGGAATTAATACCTGAATCACAACAAGATTCGAAAACAGATATTTCAACTATTGGTGCTATGGTAGGCTTTGTAATTATGATGATACTAGATGTAGCTTTAGGTTAATAAAAATATGATTAAGGCACACTGAAAACTTATTTAAATTCAATGAGTTTTCAATGTGCCTATTTTTAACTATGAAGATATATCTTAAAGAATATTTCAAATATTATAAAAATATGATAAAATATAAATAAAATCATATGGTAATATGTATTATTAAAAAAAATATTATCAGAAAGCGAGGGGTGGTATGAAGGATATTTATAATAAATTCATAAATCTGCTAGAGAATGAGGATAAAGAAAGCGCAGTAAATCTTATCCTAACTTCCTTGGAAGAGAAAAAGGTTGATATTGTTTCATTATATACTCATGTACTGGCACCTTCATTAAATAATATGAAATCCAGCACTCACGAAAATGGAGTGTCTATATGGAAAGAACATGTTAGAAGTTCAATAATTAGGACGATTATTGAATGTTGTTATCCCTATGTTATTAAGGAAAGACGTGAAACTATTAAGAATACAAGATATGGAACGGTTATTATTATTTGTCCCGGTGAAGAGTATCATGAGATAGGTGCTAGAATGGTTTCAGATTTTTTTACTTTATGTGGATATGAGAGTATTTTTGTAGGAAGCAACACTCCTAGAGATGAATTTTTAAAAGTCATAGATTATATAAATCCGAAGTATTTAGCTGTAAGTGTAACAAATTCTTATAATCTTGTTGCAGTTAAAGCTACTATTGAAAAAATAAGAAGTTATAGCAATGAAAAATTAAACATATTGGTAGGTGGACATGCTTTCAAAAATAATCCAGAGGCTTTTAAAATAGTTGGTGCAGATATGTTTATAGATAATTTTAATGATATTAAAAATCTTAAAAAGGAGGACCTAGAATGAAATTGCCATTTAAAATAGCTGTAAGATTTTTAAAATCAAGCAAGGGACAAACCATCTTAATAGCTATAGGAATAGCTATTGGGGTTTCAGTACAAATCTTTATAGGTTCACTTATACAAGGTTTACAAAAAAGTCTTATAGATAAAACCATAGGAAATTCTTCGCAAATAACAGTTGTATCAAATAAGGATGACAAAACCATAGATAGTTATAAAGAAAAATTATCTCAAATAAAACTTTCAGATGGTAGAATTCAAAAAATATCCGCGACAGCTGATTCACCTGCATTTATAAAATATAGTGATAAAACTGCCCCAATACTTATTAGAGGCTTTGACTTAGGACAAGAGAATGACCTATATAACATAAAGGCTAGAGTATATGAAGGAGACATGCCTAAAGGCCTGTATGAAGTATTAGTAGGGAAGAAATTAAAAGAAGAATTTAATATTAATATTGGGGATGAAATTTCTTTATTTACACCTAATGGGAAAACTAAGAAGGCTATAGTTACAGGTTTTTATGACTTGAAGGTATCAAGTATAAACAAATCATGGATTATAACAAGTATTGAGACTTCTCAGGATATATTCGATTTTAAAAATAAAGTAACCTCAATAGAAATGCAAGTAAGCTCAAAGAATGTATTTAAAGCAGATGAAATCGCAATAAAAGTAGGAGAGAGATTATCTGATGATAATATAAAGGTTGAGAATTGGAAGGCGCAAAATGAAGAATTACTTAGTGGTCTTAGTGGACAAAGTGTTTCTAGCTTAATGATACAAGTTTTTGTCCTTATATCAGTAACTCTTGGAATAGCAAGTGTACTTGCTATAACCGTTGTTCAAAAATCTAAACAAATTGGAATATTAAAAGCAATGGGGATAAAAGATAGCGATGCTAGCAAAATTTTCTTATATCAAGGATTACTACTTGGAATTGCAGGAGCATTACTTGGAATAATACTTGGGATTTCACTGATGTTAATCTTTACAAAGTTTGCATTGAATCCTGATGGTACACCGGTAATACCAATTTACTTAGACTATAAATTTATTGCCATATCAGGTATCATTGCAGTGGCTTCAGCATCTTTAGCTTCACTTATACCGGCAAGAAGCTCTTCAAAGTTAGAACTAATTGAGGTGATTAAAAATGGCTAATATTATTACATTAAAAGATATTAATAAGATTTATGGATTAGAGGTAAAGACACAGGTGTTATTTGACACAAATTTAAATTTTGAAGAAGGCTCATTCAATTCAATTATAGGGCAATCAGGAAGTGGTAAAAGCACACTACTCAATATTATTGGAACTTTAGATAAACCAACAAGTGGAGAGGTTTATATAGATGGAAAAAGAACAGATAGTATGAAAAAAAATGACCTTGCGACACTTCGAAACAAAACTATAGGTTTCATTTTTCAATTTCATTATTTGCTACCAGAATTCACTGCTATAGAAAATGTACTTATTCCTTATATGATGAATAATCCAAAGCCTTCTAAAGAGATTAAAGAAAGAGCTGAGGAGTTAATGAGTTTAGTTGGACTATATAAAGTAAAAGATAATTTAGCATCTAATATGTCAGGAGGACAGCAACAAAGAACAGCCATTGCTAGAGCTTTAATTAATAGTCCTAAAATAATACTTGCAGATGAACCTACTGGAAATCTAGACTCTGAATCAACAGAAAATATTTATACCATACTTAAAGACGTAAATGAAAAGTTTAAGACGACTTTTGTAATTATTACACACGATAGGAGGATAGCAGAAAAGACTGACAGGATAATTGAGATAAAAGACGGAAGGATAAACATGGATATTAATTCGAAATAATTTTAAATAAAGGGAGATATTATGGAGAAGTTTAATGGCAAGCCTGACTCTTTAAAAAAACTTGGGGTTTCTTTTACTGTATCATTTTTATTAGCAATAGTAAGTTACATGTTCATTCCTAATGTTGTATTGAAAACAGTTTTACTTGTGTTTTTTATTACTTGTGCTTGGCAGTTTTATAAAGGACTTATACTTTCTATAACGGTGGATGATCAAAAGATAAAAATATGCAAGCCATTTAATATAAGAACTATAAAGTTTGATGATATTGCCTTCTGTGCAGTTCATGGAATTGATGATGATACTACACTTCTATACGCATTTACGAGGCAAAGACGTTTCAAAGGGGATAAAATAAGTGGTATAAAATCAAAGAAATCCTTTGATGAAATAGTAAAGATTATATCAGAGGATGATGGAAATACAGACCTCAATATTAATTTCAATATGGCATCTAAGATTCTAATTTCATTTGTACAGCAAGGGGATTTATTAAAGGATAAGATACTTGCCAATGTAAATGAAAGACATAAAAAAAATATATAAAAAAAGCCCTTGTTGAAATTTCAACAAGGCTTTTTTTATAGTCTTTATTATGCCTGAGCAGCGGCTTTTCCTTTATACTCTGGAGCTGATGGGTCATCTTCAAGCTTCATCATTGTAATTCCTGTAAATCCAAAGAATATAGATACGAATGGATTTACAAGGTTTAAGAAGCAGTACGGAAGATATGATACTGTTGCAACTCCTAAATAAGTAGACATAGTTGCTCCACAAGTGTTCCATGGAACAAGTGGTGAAGTTAATGTACCAGCATCTTCAAGACATCTTGAAAGATTTCTAGGTGCTAGTCCTCTTTTATGGAATTCATCTTTATACATTTTTCCAGGAAGTACTATTGAAAGATATTGATCTCCGGCAAGTACATTTGTAAATATTGATGTGAATACTGTAGCTGTTACAAGAGAACCAGTGCTCTTTGCGTATTTTAGTATACGTTTTGAAAGGGCTTCAAGCATTCCTGTTTTCTCAAGTGTACCACCAAAAGAAAGTGCTGCAAGAATTAGGGATATAGTCCACATCATGCTTTGGTATCCACCTCTAGTAAGAAGTGCATCTAAAATCTCATTACCAGTTTCTGATACAACACCATCTTGCATTGCGCTCATTACACCAGAAAAACTAGCATTTTGAGTTAGCATTGCTGCAACGCCACCAAGTAAAACGCCTATAAATAAGCCAGGAATAGCTGGTACTTTTTTAGCTACCATAACTATAACTATAATAGGAACTAAAAGTAAAAGTGGTGTTATATTGAAGTTTTGAGCCATTAAAGTTGTTAATGTATCTATGGATGATGTATCAAGTGCTTTGCCAGCAAATCCAAATCCAAGTATTGCATAGCCAATTAGAGCGATTGCTAAACTCACACCTGTTGTATAGGCCATATGCCTAATATGATCAAACAAAGTTGAACCCGCCATAGCCGGGGCTAAGTTTGTTGTGTCTGATAGAGGAGACATTTTATCACCGAAGTATGCACCGGAAATTATTGCGCCAGCTGCCATTGGAGCCGGTATTCCAAGTCCTATAGCAACACCCATTAAGGCTATACCAACAGTACCTGCAGTAGTCCATGAGCTTCCTGTTGCTAATGATACAATAGAACAAAGTATACATGCTGCAACTAAAAAAATACCAGGGTTTAATACTTTTAATCCGTAAAAAATAAGTGTAGGCACAATACCACCTAGAATCCATGTACCTATAATCATACCTATAATTGCTAAAATGATTATTGCTTGCATAGTACCTGAAATAGTACTTATGATGCCTTCTTCGATATCTTGCCATGAATAACCTAATCTGGTAATAGCTATTATTGCAGCTATCAATGTTCCCAAAACTAATGGAATATGAACTGACTGTTCAACCTTAAAAAAAGGTAATACAGTATACATTAGAAGTGCGATTGTACCGATGATCGGTATTAACGCCTCCCATAACTTAGGTTCTCTGGTTTTCTTTGACTTTGAAACCATTTACAATTCCCCCTTTAAGTTTATGGTCTTCTGAAAATCCATGATGTCATATCTATTAAAATTTAGAAAGTTATAAACTTTTCTAAGTTCTAATCAGTTATAAGAAATAATAATCGTATTGAATGATGTATGAAGATTACATTCAATTTGCAATATATTTTAAATATTCTAACATAGGAATGTAATAATTATATTATACAAGATTTTCAAAAAAAAGCAATAAAATTATATTTATCAGACAACTATAGAATTTATTATGTTTAATAGTACAATTGATTCCAATGAAGATTATTTAGAGCAATGTCTATAAATAAATAAGGTATGATTATATAATATGCTAGAATTATTCAATCATGCCACTTGCCACGTGGGTGGCACTAGTGTTATAATGGGTCGACAAAAATATGTTTTAAATAGAAAGGTAAATTAGTATGATAAAGTTTAAAGAGTTAGGAATTAAAGAAGATCTTTTAAATATACTTAAAATCCAAGGAATAACTGAGCCAACACAGGTTCAAGAACGCAGTATTGAGTTGATAAAAAATGGAAGAGATATTATAGCAGAGGCACAAACAGGAACGGGAAAAACCCTTGCGTTTTTATTGCCAATGTTTGATAATATGTCAGCAGATATAAACACAATTCAAGGTTTAATATTGACACCAACAAGAGAACTTGCGATACAGATAACTGAGGAAGCGAGAAAACTTGCAGGGAGTAAAAACTTAAATATATTAGCTGCATATGGTGGTAAAGATATAGGGTCGCAGCTTAAAAAACTAAAAGGAAATATTCATTTAGTCATTGCAACACCGGGAAGACTTTTAGATCATCTCAGCCGTGGCACGGTTAAACTTGATAATCTTAAGACCTTAGTGCTAGATGAAGCTGACCAAATGCTTCTTATGGGATTTAAAAACGACATAGAAGATATAGTTTCAAAAACATCAAAAAACAGGCAAACACTTTGTTTTTCAGCAACAATGAGTTCAGATGTTAAAAAAATGGCATATAAGTATATGAATGACCCTGAAGAAATAATCATTAAAAAAGAAGAACCAACCCTTAAGAATATAAAGCAATTTTTAATAGAAACTACAGATAGAAGAAAACAAGAAGATTTATGTAAGGTTTTAGATGAGGATAATGCATTTATGGCTATAATTTTCTGTAGAACTAAAAGAAGAGTTGATGATCTTGAGATGGCTCTTTATAAGAAGGGTTATAATTGCCAAAAGCTACATTCTGATATAACACAATCAAAAAGGGAGAAAATAATGAAAGCCTTTAAGAGTTGTGATATTCAGTACTTAATTGCTACAGATGTAGCAGCTAGAGGGCTTGATATTAATGGAGTTAGTCATGTTTATAATTATGATATACCTGAAACAGCAGAAGGGTATATACATCGTATAGGAAGAACGGGAAGGGCTGGAGAAGAAGGATTTACATATTTATTTGCAGCTCCAAAGGATCAGCTTATTTTAGATGCTATAGAAAAGAAAATACAAGGTAGAATTCCTAGAAAGAATTTTTAATAAAAAGTACCCTAAACATAGAATTCTTATGTTTAGGGTACTTTTTATTTATTTTATGTTATAATTTTAATTTTTATTATCCGGTTCTTATTAGTACTTTGTATGATAAACTTTGTATCGTTATAATGTATTGTTTCACCTGTCTTTGGAAGCCTTCCAAGTATGCCTGTAACGAAACCACCTATGGAATCGAAGTCCTCTGACTCTATATTTAATCCTATCATTTCATTTACCATGCTTATTTTTGTATCACCATCAACGATAAATTCATCTTCTTTAATAACTTCAATTTTATCATCATCATCGTCGTATTCATCTTCTATATCTCCAACGATTTCTTCTACTAAATCTTCAATTGTAACAAGTCCAGCAGTACCACCATATTCATCTAGTAGAATTGCTATAGGTGCACGTTTTGCACGCATGTCTGCAAATAAATCAACAGTGCTTTTAAACTCATAAGTAAAATATGGTGCACGCATATGTTTTTCTATACTAAATTCTTCTTTTTCATCCTCAAAGAAAATTAAATCCTTAATGTATAAAATTCCAACAATATTATCTACAGTGTCTTCAAATATGGGCATTCTAGAAAATTGCTCTTCTTTGAAAATTGTTATAAGTTCACTATAAGTTGAGTTTATATTGGCTACAATCATATCAGTTCTTGGAGTCATGACATCTTTTGCCTGTGAGTCTCCAAATTCAAATACATTATAGATCATTTGCTTTTCTTCACCTTCCAAAACTCCTTCTTCGTGACTGACACTTACCATTGTTTTCAATTCCTCTTCAGTAATAAAGGGTCTTTGCTTATCGGGGTCTCCACCAAGTATTTTTATAAAGCTATTAGTTATAAAAATTAATACTACAATAATCGGATTTAAAATGAAGGTAATTAGACGTATTGGTCCAGCAACTTTCAAAGAAATTTTTTCGGAATTTTGTGCAGCTAGTGACTTTGGTGTTATTTCTCCAAAGATCAATACAAGAATTGTCATTACAACTGTTGCAATAGCGACGCCAGTAGCTCCCCAATATTTAATTGCAAGGGAAGTTGCTAGTGCAGAAGCACCGATATTTGCAATGTTATTTCCTACTAAAATACCACCTAAAAGCTTAGTAGGATTTTTAAGTAACTTATCAATTCCATCGGCTCCCTTAATCTCTGATTCTACCATGTGCCTTAACCTAATTTTGCTTAAAGACATCAAAGCTGTTTCAGAAGCAGAGAAAAATGCTGAAAACATTAATAAAATTGCTAAAGATATAATTTGCCACGTACCCTCGGGGTCCATAATATGTTCACACTCCTTAAAATATAACCTATTAAAATTATACCATAAATTTAAGGCTATTCAAATAAATTTATAATGAAAACTATAAAAAATGTATATACTTACATATAAAACTGAAATATGTAAGAAATCTTTCAGTGAAAAAATAACATTTATACATATATACTATTTAATATGACATTTTATATGTTATTATATATTGTGCGTATAGCTTAAAAAGTTATTATAAATATAATTAACAAAGGAGTAAATTCATGGTACAAGTTAAGCTTGATAGAGTTAAGTCATATAAAAGTAAATTATTTATTTTACTAGCCATAACTTTAATTATATTTCTTATGATAATTAAAAGTAGCAGTGAGATTAGCCATACAAACAAGAGTATTCCTTTAGCAAGTAAAGGAATACTAGATCTAAGGAATTGGGATTTTGAAAGGGATGGAATGATAAAACTTAATGGGGAATGGGAGGTATATGATAGTGAATTGGGAATTCCAAAAAAAATTAAAAGTGATTCTATGGAAACAATTAAGTATCAAACCTTCCCAGCTATCTTTGGGAAGAAGGGATATGCTACTTATAGATTAAAGATACTCATGAATGATACTAATGAGCTTTATTCAGTAAAAGTAGACTATATTCAAAGTGCATATGAACTTTGGGCTGGGGATAAGTTAATAACTTTTGTGGGGAGGGTTGGAAAAACTAAAAGTGAAATGATCCCTCAATTAGTACCAGCAATGGGCTCTTTTTATGTGGAAAATGGTGAAGCATATTTAGTACTTAAAGTTAGCAATTTCTATAATGAAATTGGATACATAGATACATTGATATTAGGTGGTGCAGAGAAGGTTGCAGCTACTAGGGAGAGGAATATTGCTTTAAGTTTATTTGTTTTTGGATGCAGCATTATGGGTGCTATATATAGCCTTGGGGTATTTATTAATAGAAAAAAAGATAAAACTCAATTATATTTTGCAATTATATGCGTAATTATTGCCATAAGAACATTGTTTATTGGTGAAGGTTTTATAATTTCACTATTACCTTATTTTAATTATACTGTGTCTGGAAAAATAAAAGTTTGGACATTCTACGCTTATATTCCATTTATCATTCTGTTTGTACATAACTCCTATAAGGAAATCATGGCAAGTTGGTTAGTTAGATTATCTAATTATATAGCTGTAGCATATTCAGTTATTGTTTTGTTCATGCCCATGGAATATTATTTATATGTTATAGCTCCATTTGAAGTATTTTCCCTTGCAGCTATACTTTATATGATGTTCAAGATTTCTAAAACATATATAAAGAGTGGACAAACTGACTATATTGTTGTGGTGGGATTATTTGCATTATTTATTACAAGAGTTAATGATATATTATATGAATATAGCATTATAATTACAAATTCTTTAGCGTCCATAGGGACTTTAATATTTATAATTATAAATTTTTATATTTTATCAAAACGTCAAGCAAATGAACTTTCTAATATTGAGGATGTTAGTGCTAATCTTAAATCCTTGAATGAGTTAAAGGATGATTTTCTTGCTGTAACTTCTCACGAACTAAAAACTCCGCTTAATGGAATTATTGGATTAACCGAAGGCATAGTAAATAATGAGGATGCCAGTTTAGATATGGAGCTTAGAGAAGATTTGTTTTTGGTAAATGCTAGCGCTAAAAGGCTATCTAACCTGGTAAATGATATGATGATGTTTTCTAAACTTAAAAATAATGGAATTGAGTTACATAGGAAAGCAGTCAATGTATGTAGTGTTGTAGAAATGGTAATAAAGTTTAGTCAGATATCTATAAATAATAAAAATCTTACTTTTACAAATAATATTGATAAAAACGCGCCTTATGTATTTGGAGATGAAGACAGGATACAGCAAATTTTATATAATTTACTGAGTAATGCTATGAAATTTACACGTGAGGGTGAAATAACCTTATCATATACTATAAAAGATTCCTTTGTTCAGTTTTGTATTAAGGATACAGGAATAGGAATTCCAGAGCAGAAACTTCAGAAGATATTTAATCGATATGAGCAGGTAGAAGGAATTTCTGAGAAGTATGGTGGGACAGGAATAGGTCTTTATGTAACTAAAGAACTTATTGAAATACAGGGTGGAACAATAGAGGTTTCATCAGTTGTAGGGAAAGGAAGTGAATTTGTTTTTACACTTCCGTTATGTACCATTAAGCAACTAGAAGGTAATAAGCAAGAAAGCTATTATAGTAAAGAACATGAAGAAACTAAAGATAGGGGAGATGAGCATTTAAAACCTTTAGAAATAAAGCCTAGTATTGCAAATATGTCTATGGAAGATGCTAAAAAGATTGTTGAAGAAAATATAAAGACAAGTGGTAAAGATAAGTATAAGATTTTAATAGTTGATGATGAGTATGTAAATCGTAAGGTGTTAAAGAAGTTCCTAACAAACGATACTTTTGAATGTTTAGAATCATCAAGCGGCAGCGAAGCATTAAAGCTAATAGATGAAAATTCAGATTTAGATTTAGTAATCCTTGATATGATGATGCCTGATATTTCAGGGTATGAGGTATGTCAAATTATTCGTGAAAGACAGTCTATTTTTGAATTGCCAGTGTTAATTATGACTGCAGATAGCAAAGTAGAGAATTTAGTTATATCCTTTGAGTGTGGTGCAAATGATTATTTAAAGAAACCCTTTGATAAGATTGAACTATTAGCTAGAATAAATACTTTGATAACCTTAAAGCATTCAGTAAAACAAGCATTGTCATTAGTCCATGAGCTTGGAATAGCTAAAAATCAAGTTGAAATACTAAGTGCGCAAAGTGGAGAAAGTAGTAGATTAGTTGAAGAACTTAGGGCGTATGATAAAGTGAAAACAGAATTTATTGCTAATATGTCACACGAGCTTAGAACACCTTTAAATGTAATTTGTAGCGCAATACAACTATTAAAATCCCTTGATGGATCAAAGAAATTAGGGGATGAAAAGATCATATATTATATTAATATAATGAATCAGAATTCCCTAAGATTATTAAGACTTATAAATAATATAATAGACACCACTAAAATAGAGGGAAACTACATTAGGCCTCTTTTAAGAAATGGTGACATAGTCTATGTTATAGAGGAAATATCTCAATCCGTAGCTGAATATATAAAAAGCCGCGGGATAACTCTTATATTTGATACGGATGTAGAAGAAAAGATAATGGCATTTGATGAAGAGAAAATTGAAAGAATAATATTAAATTTATTATCTAATGCAGTTAAATTTACGCAGATAAATGGAAGTATCCTAGTTAATATTTATGATAAGGGTGATTTTGTTGAGATATCTATAAAGGACACAGGTGTAGGAATTCCAAAAGACAGATTAGAATTTATTTTTCAGCGTTTTGCACAAATTGATAAATCTACATCAAGACAAAATGAAGGCAGTGGAATAGGGCTTGCACTGGTAAAATCCCTTGTAGAAATGCATGAGGGTAAAATTTATGCAAATAGCATTGAGGGACAGGGAAGTGAGTTTATTATAACACTACCAGTTAGATTGGTTGATAAAGAGCAAGAAGAAAGAAATCTTAATAACAAAGAGGTACTTGATGCCAAATATGAAGAAAATCTATCAATAGAATTCTCTGATATATATAAATAGAACCATAAAAAGCTTCTGAGCAATTCGTATGAATTGCTCAGAAGCTTTTTATAATTGATTGTACTAAAATGTAGCTTATTCACCACATAATTTTATAATTTACTAATATACATCCTCATTTTTTCAAGAGTAATAGCACCTTTTACTGTTGATATAATATTACCTTCTTTATCTATAAAGAAGGTGGTTGGGATAGCGGTAATGGTATATTGTCTACCTACATTTTCTTCTGAATCTAATAAAATTGTAAAGTTATATTTATTGATATCTGCAAAAGATTTTACTGTGGCTTTATCCTCGCTAAGATTTACAGCTAGGATCACTAAATCAGAATCTTTAGTTTCATTATATAATTTTTGAATATCAGGCATTTCAGACATGCAAGGACGACACCAACTTGCCCAAAAGTTTAACATTACTTTTTTACCTTTAAAATCGCTAAGAGATACATCTTTTCCATTTAAATCTTTCAGTTTGAAATCCAAAGCAGCTATCTTTTCTGGATTAGTAACGATTTCGGTAGGATTATCTTTTTTAATATCTGTACTTTCATTTGGAACTGTAGTGCTTTGTGTAGGAGTTTCTTTAGTTATTATGTCTGAATCCTTTGATTTGTTTTTATTGTAATTAGTTACAGTATAAATACTTATACCAAATATTAAAATAAATATTAACGGCCAAATTATTTTTTTCATTATTCACCCTCCAATTAGTTTAAGTATTGCGTTAAATCATCATCTGCGATGCTGAAATATTAACAACTTTGGAAGCAGATTTAGATTGCATCAAAGTGACCTTTCTGGGCTAGGCAACTGTCACTTATAGAAGATGGCGGACTTGAAGCTTCCAAAATGTTGTTAAAGATGTGGTTAGAAATTAAAGAAATTCAAGTAACGACTTAAAATGCTTACTTTATTTGTGAAAATCAAAACACCCATTATAACTAGAATCACTCCGCTTATTATAGATATAGCTGGTAAATATTTAAAGATTTTATTTTTATGCTTTGTAAAGCTTCCTATTGCAAGCGCAGTTAACATAAAGGGAACTGCAAGACCCAATGAATATACTGAAAGTAAAAGTATCCCAAGGCTAATAGTTTCAAAGCTGCTAGCATACATAAGTATAGGTGATAGAATAGGTCCAATGCAAGGAGTCCAACCAGCGGCAAAGGCCATTCCCATAAGGACAGAGCCGAATTTACCAGAAGCTCTATTAAAGGATAAGAATCTTTTTTCTCTATAAAGTAGTTTAATCTTTAATAAACCAATGGTATGAAGTCCAAACAATATCATTAGAGAGCCACCGATTTGTCTAAATATATGTTTATTTAAAAATAAAAGCTTACCTAATGAGGTAATAGAGGCACCCATCAAAATAAAGATAAAAGAAAAACCAATAACGAATCCAAAAGATTTATACAATACATTTAATTTAGCATTTTTATTATCAAGCTCATTCACGGCTATTCCAGTTAAATAGCTTATGTAAGCTGGTACTAGTGGTAAAACACAAGGCGATAAAAAGGAAAGGAGGCCGGCTGAAAATGCTAATATTAGAGAAATATTGTTCAAGTGTAAATCACCTCCTACATTAATTAATAAGTACATTAAGATTAGAAAAAGTAGTTGTATAAAAACACTATAAGGGAATGATATAAATAATTTGCGAATTAAAGTTGGTTTGTTATTTATTTTAATGTTCTTCATTTAGTAATATGATATCATATTAGTACATTATACTATATTATATGATAATATTATAAATGTAAAATCCAATAATTGCATCACCAAATGTGGTTAATATAAATTCAGAAAAGGAAAATTAAATCACTTTGTAATGCGGAGTACCTATTTGGTAACTATAGTTCAAAAAGGTATCTACTTGTAAATAATGGGCAAACGGTCTAAAATTAATATAAGTGTAAAAATGACGATATTTATGACATATCATAAGGGGAAAGGTTGATATTATGAATTTTAAAAGAATTACAATAGAAGATAAGAGTATAATAGATAAGTTTATATTTCCATATAAATTCCTAAGTTGTGAATATTCTTTCACAACTTTATATATATGGGGAGAAGCCTGTGATATTTGTTTTACTATTTATAAAGAGGCATTAATAATAAGAAAAAAGGACTTTGATGGGAAATATTACTTTATGCAGCCTTTGGGCTATAAAGACGAAAATCTTAAAGAAATAATAGATGCTTTAAACAATTATAAGAAAGAAAATAGTATGACATATTTATTTAAAGATTTAGAAGAGACTTTTATTGAAAAAATAAGAGACATATATGGTGAAACTTTGGATATGTGCATAAGGGAAGATAGAGATAATTTTGATTATTTATATGAAGCAGAAAAACTTATGGAGCTTTCAGGTAAGAAACTTCATGGCAAGAAAAATCACTATAACTCTTTTATAAAGAATTATGCTTATGAAGTTAAAGACATTACTTATGAGAATAAAGAGGTATTAAAAGATGTAATATTTGCAGCAGAATCATGGTATGAAGAAAATAAGGATAATGTACTTCGTAATGAATTACTTGGCATAAAAAGACTTATAAAAAATCTAAATATTATTGATGTTAAGGGTATAGCTGTTTATGTAGGTGAAGAAATTGTAGCATTTAGTTTAGGGGAAAAATTAAATGATGATTTGGCAGTGATCCATATTGAAAAGGGAGATATGAATTTTAAGGGAATATACAGCTTTATTAATAAAACTTTTATTGAAAGATATTTTAGTGATGTAAAGATAATTAATAGAGAGCAAGATCTTGGAATTGAAGGCCTTCGAAAATCTAAATTATCATATTATCCTTATAAGCTAGAGAAAAAATACATATTGAGCTGTTAGTATTGCAACACCGAAGGTGATGATTAATAAGTTATTTTTAATAAAATGGCATAGTTCATAGCTAGTCTACTTTATTGAAGATAACTTATACTTAGTTGTAAGTTAAAGTAGGAAGGATGGTTATATAGTGAATAATCTTTTGGTTGGAGAAAAAGTAAAACTTACGTCTTTGAATGAAGAGGATGTTTTTGAATTTCAAAGATGGTACAATGACGTATCATTCATGCGTCACTATGATACTGTAAGTGCTATTCCTAAGAATATAGAAGATGTAAAAGAAATGGTTAGCGACATAAGAAAAAGCAACTCTTCTTACATTTTTGCTATAAAAAATCTTGAAGCTGAAGAATTTGTCGGTGTTACAGGATTTGAAAATATATCTTGGAATAATGGAACAGCTTTAATATACATAGGAATTGGTGAAAAAAAACATAGAGGGCTTGGCTATGCAAAAGAGGCTTTTAAATTAACAATGGAGTTTGGCTTTGAGGAGTTAAATCTTCATAGAATATATCTTACAGTACTTGAATACAATGAAACTGCAATAAAACTATATGAGAAATTAGGTTTTAAAAGAGAAGGAGTCTACAGAGAATTTATTCATAGAGATGGCAAACGGTATGATATGTACTTGTATGGGATATTAAGACCAGAGTGGGATGCATTAAAGGAAACATAGTGTAAAAGAGATAGGAAGTTTTCATGCATGCCTTGCAAAAGAAGAATTTCTAAATTAAATTTAATAGTTTAGTCGTTTCATTTTGAAAGTCACTCCGGAAAACGTCCTATCTTGCTATTATTGATCTTGAGAGGGGAATATAAGAGATAAGGGGGATGTCTCAAAATGATTAATTTAATCATTAAAAAAGACATCCTCTTTTCTAATGATTTTATAAAAAAATCAATAATAATTATAAAATTATGGTTAATCATTATTGGTTTTTTTATTTTTTGCACAACAAAAAAGAGATCAATAAACCTCCAAATTCTAATATTCAATTTTAATTATTAAGCAATTTCTTTGTGGTGTAAAAATAAACCGCATCTATCATTTTGTA
>NZ_JAIZZN010000005.1 GCF_020443565.1 Clostridium sp. CS001 | reverse complement strand
ATAAAACCTTACTCATTTTCCACCATCCTATCCTTATATAAATTATACAAAAAAAGTACCTATAGTCCAAACACTTTTTTTCTAAGTGTCCTTCCTATAGGTACCATTATAAAAAGTCACATACTCTTTTTTTTATTTAGAATAGAATAGATATAACTTGATATTAATTTGATCTTTATTGTGAACTAATTAACAAAGTAAGTTTACTCACAATAGATAAGAATTATGTAAAATTATTATAGTGGAGGGGTCACATTTATGGGTTTTAAGTTAAAAATAGAGAAGTTTGATGAGTATCTAGAAAACTTGCGACGTGAATATAAGGTATATGCACCAGTAAAACTCAAGGGGAAAGGAACTTTTGCAGATACTGATACTATTAGGTATGGGGAAATAATGAGCATAAAAGAAGTTGAGTTTGATTTAAAATCTGATTTTTCTCCTAAAGAAGTAATACTTCCTATTACTCAAACTTTATTTTACTTTACAGAAGAGGAATGTTTGCAGCCAAAAGAAGATGAAAAGAAAATATTGGTTTTTTTAAGAAGCTGTGATATTCATGCTATGAAGAGATTAGATGAGGTTTATTTAAAAAATGGTGATGAGGATTATTACTATAAGGTTTTAAGAGAAAAGGTTAAATTTGTACTTATGGGTTGCAGTGAAAGCTTTGAAAATTGTTTTTGTGCTAGCATGGGTTCAAATAAGACGGAAAGTTATGACATGTATGCAAGGCTTCAAGATGATGAAGTTTTTATAGATTGTAAATCCCATGAATTAATGAATTATTTTAATGAGGATAAAACCGATGAGTTAGAAGTAGAACCAGAATTTGTACTTGCTAATGAAATAGTAGTAAAAATACCTGAAAACTTAGATCAAAGAGTTTTCAAGTCCAAGATGTGGGATGAATATTCTTCAAGGTGCATTGCCTGTGGAAGATGTAATTTTGTCTGTGGTACTTGTGCCTGTTTTACTATGCAGGATGTTTTTTATAAAGATAATAAGAATGCAGGAGAAAGAAGGCGTGTATGGGCATCTTGTCATGTAGATGGCTTTAGTGATATGGCAGGGGGACACGGGTTTAGGAAGGACAAGAAAGATAGGATGAGGTTTAAAGTTATGCATAAGGTATATGACTTTAAAAAAAGAGCTGGATACCATATGTGTATAGGCTGTGGTAGATGTGATGATATATGCCCTGAATATATATCTTTTTCAAATTGTGTAAACAAGTTAAATAAAGCAATGGATGAGGTGGAATAAATGAAAAATATATATATGCCTTTTAAATCTAAGATACTTAATATAAAAAAACATACAGAAACGGATTATACTTTTAGAATGGAGTTTAATGGAGAGGTAAAGCCAGGTCAATTTTTTGAGGTATCTATACCAAAGTTTGGTGAATCACCAATATCTGTTAGTGAAATAGGAGAAGGCTACATTGACCTAACAATAAGACGTGTAGGTACAGTTACAGATGTAATTCATAGTTTTTTTGTAGGAGGTACCTTGTTTTTAAGAGGACCTTATGGCAATGGATTTGATGTTAATCTTTACAAGGATAAAGAAATAATCGTGGCTGCTGGTGGAACCGGGCTTGCACCTGTAAAGGGAATAGTGGATTATTTTGCAAAGCATCCAAAGGAAACTAAGAACTTTAATTTAATAACAGGATTTAAATCACCTAATGATATTCTGTTTAAAGATGATTTAAAAGCATGGTCTGAGAGCATAAATGTAACTTTAACTGTAGATAGTGCAGAGGAAGGTTACCCGGGAAATGTAGGACTCATAACAAAGTATGTTGCAGATATTTCAGTAGAAAATATAGAAAAGGTACAAGTTATTGTAGTAGGACCTCCAATAATGATGAAATTTACTGTAGCTGAATTTATAAAAAAAGGGGTAAAAGAAGCGAATATATGGGTATCTTATGAGAGAAAGATGTGCTGTGGAGTTGGTAAGTGTGGACATTGTAAAATAGATGATACTTATATTTGTTTAGAGGGACCTGTTTTTAATTATATGGATGCAGTTCATTTAGTAGATTAGGGGAGGGGAAAATCATGGATATAAACACCAAGTTACTTAAAAAAAATGCCTATAGAATAACTAAAAAACGTGGTAAAACTGCTATTAGAATAAGGGTACCAGGGGGACATATAGAGGCTAAACATTTAGAGGTACTACAAAGGGTAGCGGAGACTTACGGAGATGGAAACATTCATATAACTATAAGACAAGGCTTTGAAATACCAAATATTGATATAGATAAAATACCAGAAGTTAACGAAATGATTCAATCGGTAATAGAAGGTCTTGAGATAAATCAGATTTCACCCAATACTGGGTATTCAGCAGCAGGAACTAGAAATGTTTCAGCCTGCATCGGGGCAAATGTCTGTCCTTTTGCAAATTATAATACTACAGAATTTGCAAAAAGAATTGAAAAAGAAATCTTTCCTAATGACTATCATGTTAAGGTAGCTTTAACAGGGTGTCCTAATGACTGTATTAAAGCTAGGATGCAGGATTTTGGAATTATAGGGATGACAGAGCCACAGTATGAATACTATAGATGCATCAGCTGTAAAGCTTGCGTAACTAACTGCACTAAAAGAGCTACTGGTGCACTTAAAATGGAAAACTTCAAAATAGTAAGAGATCATGACAA
Source organism: Clostridium sp. CS001 (assembly GCF_020443565.1). Classification (GTDB taxonomy): domain Bacteria; phylum Bacillota; class Clostridia; order Clostridiales; family Clostridiaceae; genus Clostridium_AD. The sequence goes on along the minus strand of NZ_JAIZZN010000005.1, from coordinate 179,409 downwards.
ATGTATTGGTTGTGGAGAGTGTGTAGGTAAATGTCCTACAGGTGCCTGGAGCAGAAGCAAGGAAAAGTACTACAAACTTGTGATAATGGGTAGAACCGGAAAGAAGAATCCTAGGCTTGCTCAGGATTTTATAATTTGGGTTGACGAAGAAAGTATAATTAAAATAATAAAAAACACCTACTCATATATTGATAAAAATATAGACAAAGATGCGCCAGGTGGAAAAGAGCACATAGGGTATATTGTGGATAGAACAGGATACCCGGCGTTTAGAGAATGGGTTTTAAAAGATGTAAAACTGGGTGATAAAGCTAAGGTTAAAGAATATATTAACTGGTAAATTACAAAAAAGTATGCAGTAGTATCTATGCATACTTTTTTTGTATGGAGAAACCCAAAAGCTCACAGACTTATGTATATTATTGTAAAGTTTATTTTTGTGGGAAATATTATAATTATACTAATAGTTAAAAGTTCATATTATGCCTTGAAATAACAGGTTTTTATAAGTATAATAAAGAGATAATGAAATAGTAGGAGTTGAGAATATGGCTGCTTCAATAAAAGATGTTGCAAAGGAAGCGGGAGTTTCTATTGCCACAGTATCTAGAGTTTTAAACGATATAGATGTGGTAAATGAAGATACTAAGCAAAAGGTAAAAGATGCTATAAAGAAATTAGCGTACAGACCTAATATAGTTGCAAGAAGTTTAAAAACACAAAAATCTAGCACAATAGGAATAATAATACCAGATATATCAAATCAATTTTATCCTGAAATTGTTAGAGGCTGTGAGGATGTAGCTAATATATATAATTATAACATTATGCTTTGCAATGCAGATTTAGATGTAGAAAAGGAAATGGAAGCTTTAAGAATACTTAAAGAAAAGATGATAGATGGAGTTATATGCATGAGCAATTCAATAGGAGAAAATATTGTAGATTTAATACATGAGCTTGAAATGCCAACAGTTCTTGTGGAAACTACAGATGCGAATGGCATATTTCCTAGTGTTACCATTGATAATGTAATGGCAGCAACAGATGCTGTAAAGTACTTAATAAACAATGGGAATAAAAAAATTGCATATGTAGGCACTTCAATAGAAAAAGGTAATGCCTTATCTAAAAGGTATGAAGGTTATAAAAAAGGTTTAGAAGAAATGGGAATAAAACTTAATGAAGATTTGGTTTATTTCGGTGGAGTTAAGGCTAGAGATGGATATGAGGGAATAAATGCTATATTAGGCAAGAGTGCTGACGTAAATGCAGTATTCTGTGCTAGTGATGAAATCGCTATGGGAGTAATAAATGCTTTAAGGGACAAATCTATTAGAGTGCCCGAAGACATAGATGTTATGGGTTTTGATGATATATATTCGGCTTCAATATTCTATCCAAAACTAACCACAGTGGCTCAGCCAATGTATGACATGGGCTCTGTAAGTATGAGGATGCTAATAAAATCCATAAATAGCTTACCGGTTGATGAAAAACATTTTGTATTACCTTATAAAATAGTGGAGAGAGATTCCTGTAAATAACTAGAAGTCTTGTTAAAACCGATTAAGTTTTAATAAGACTTTTTACATTAGTTTATAAATATTAATTACGAAATCGGAGGTAGTAGGGCTTGGATATTAATAGCAAGGTAGAGAAAATATTTTCATATTTACTCAGCATAAAAAACATGAATGAAAAAACTATAAGAAATGTTTGTGAATATGAGAAAGTATATTGGCAAAAGCAGCTCCAAAACACTAGTGGATGTAATTTTAATAAGGATGAAAATAAGGATTATTGGCTAAGTATAGATGAGAGATCAGAAATTTTATACAGCCAATTCCAAAAAATATATTTACAGCTTGAAAAAAATAGCGAGGATTTAGAGATAATTTGGTCAAATGGACTTTTAGTTTGGCAAAGAGAAGATGAGAAAATAGTTCATCCTATATTTACAACAAAGATGGAACTAAAGTTTGACTTAAAAGAAAAAATATTTACTTTAAACCCCTACAATAACCAAACTAATGTAGAACTTGAGTTTTTGAATGAATATTTAGAGGTAAACTTAGATAGTTTGATAAATCTTCGAAGTAAAGCAAAAGACATGGCTTTAGATGTGAGAGATATCGAAATGGCTTCAGAAATCTTTGAGGAACTGGCTATACTTTTAAAAGCCAAGGAGGGGAGCGTTTATGTTGATAAGCTGAGTCAAGGCGTAGATATAGAGCCCAAAGTAAACATACAATTTCACAATGCGCCTTGTGTAATCCTTCGAAAGGTGGACACAAGACTTTGGAATATGGAGTTAAGTGATGTATTGTCACAAATAAGAGCAGGTTTTCCTATACCAAAAACCATAGAGGCACTGGTTTCAGAGCAGGAATTAGTAGAAGATATTGATACTATTAATGAATGGAGAGAAGTAGGGGAGGATATATTATTTCCACTTGAGGCAAATGAAGAACAAATGGAAATAACTAAAAGATTAGCTGAAAACTTTGGCATTGTTGTACAAGGACCACCGGGTACTGGTAAGAGTCATACTATAGCTAATTTAATATGTCATCTTTTAGCCCATGGTAAAAGGATACTGGTGACAAGTCAAACAGATAGAGCATTAAGAGTTTTGTCTAATAAAATACCCGAGGAAGTTAGGGCATTATGTATAAGTATTTTAGGGAATGATACGAAATCACTAGAAGAAGTAGATGAGTCTGTTAGAAAGATAACAGAGAACCTGTCTATGGATACTAAAGAATTACGTAAAGAAATAAAGTTATTAAAATATAAACATTCTGCGTGCCTTGAAATACAAGAAAGTTTATATAAAGATCTAAAATGTATTGAAGATAGAGAAAATGAAAACGTAGAATATCAAGGTCAAAAATATAGCTTAATGCATATGGCTAAGTGGGTTAAAGACAACGAAGACAATCATTCATGGATAGTAGACAAGCTTCAATTTAAGGAGGAAAGCCCACTAAGTAATGAAGAATTTAATGAGCTACGTGCATTAGCAAACATGGTTAATGAAGATCAAATTACGCAGGTAAATAAGATATATGAATATATAACAGTAATACCCAAGAAGGAAGAACTTTGCGGGAAAATAGTAGAAATATCTAAGTTAGAGCAAGAGCAACATATTCACGAGAAGAATCTTGAAAATTGGAATGATGCACGCTCTATTGACTACGGAAATAGAAGACTATTGAAACTTGTAGAGGATGCCATAGAAGGACTTGATGGATTTGAAAATAATTGGTTAGGTAATGTTATGAAGCATTATTATGAGGGAAATGAGTCACAGTTAATGTGGAAACAATTAGTATATAAATGTAATGACTATATAAGCAATATAAGTAGAATTAAGCAAGAACTAATGAGTCATAAGTTAGAAATACCAAGTTATGGTGACATAAATAAGTTTGAAGCAGATTTTGATATAGTTGCAAGAACAATTAGGGAAAAAGCAAAACTAGGAGTTATATTTAAGATGCTCCATGGAAATCTTAAATATATATTTGAAGGTTGCAAGGTAGATTATGAATTTATAAAAAGTAGTGAACAAGTAATAGTAGTTGATTTATATGTAAAGCTACAGCTATTAGAAAGGGAACTTAAAGATCACTGGAATAATATAATGCAAGAGTATGGTGGAAAGCCTATAAGTAATTCAGACTTAAACTTTATAATTGCAATATCTAAAGATATTGCAAAAATTGAAACCATTATTGATTGGGACAAGAATTTTAGAAATAACATAATTAATTTTATACCAGATAAAAATTTTACTAAAGATTTGTGTTGGCATGAAAAAGAAACATATATTTATCTTAAGGAAGGGTTTGAAAGTTTAAAACTAATAAGTAAATATAACAAGTTAAACTGTGAAGTGGAAGAGATAAAGAGAGCGCTTTGCAGTGAGGGATGCTTAGGTAGACTTAGCAATGCCATAGATGCAAGAAATATTGATAGTATACAAGCAGCTTATTTAGAGATAGACAACCTATCTCACTTAGCTCCAAAGGTGTTAAGGTTAAAGGAGTTAAGCAAAAGACTAGAAATATGCTGCCCTCTTTTACTTAAAGATATCACAAACGATGAAGCTTTTTTAACAAGTAGCAAGGGAAGTTTAGACTTAGAAAAGGCATGGCAGTGGAAAAAATGGAATGATTTCTTATGTAAATTAGAAGATGTGGATATAGAAGCGATAGAAAAGAAAATAGCACAAGAAAGAATTAAAGAAAAGTATATTATAAGAGAGCTTGTTTCTAAAAGAAGTTGGTTTAATCAAATACAGCGTACCACTGAGGCTCAAAAAAGAAGTTTATTTACTTGGATGGAAGCTATAAAGAGAATAGGAAAAGGGACAGGTACTCAAGCAGTAAAGTATAGAAAGATTGCACAAAGAGAGATGGATAAGTGCAAGGATGTAATTCCGGTATGGATTATGCCAATAAATAGAGTTATGGAAAACTTAAAGCTTACGGATAATTTATTTGATGTGGTAATTGTAGATGAGAGTAGTCAAAGTGATATATCCGCTATAACGGTTTTAATGAGGGCTAAGAAAGCAATTATTGTAGGGGATGAAAAACAAATAAGCCCTGAAGCTATTGGAAAGGATCATGCTGTTGTAGAAACTTTAATAAATACCTATTTAGAGGATATTCCACATGCAGAGTGGTTTGATTTAAAAACTAGTTTATACAATACAGCACTAAGGGTGTTTCCAAATAGACTGTTATTAAAGGAGCACTTTAGATGTGCACCTGAAATAATTGGATTTAGTAATGAATTGTGCTACTCCAATGAAATAATACCTTTAAGACGGGTAGATGACAGGGAAAAGGTTGGGCCTTTCATAGTAACCCATAAAGTTAAAGATGGGTTAAGGGATGAAAATAAAGCGTTAAATGTAAAAGAAGCAGAGTGCATTGTAGAAAGGATATTAGAGTGCTGCAAAGATGAAAGATATAATGGAATGACCATGGGAGTTATATCACTACTAGGGGATGCTCACGCTGAACTAATACAGAGCATGCTAGTGAATGCGCTAGGAATGGAAGAACTTCTACAAAGAAGACTTATATGTGGCGATGCATACTCCTTCCAAGGGGATGAGAGAGATATAATATTTCTATCTATGGTTATTGCAAATAATGCTAAGTTTACAGCGTTAACAAAGGGGTCTGATGTAAGACGATTTAATGTAGCGGCAAGTCGTGCAAGAAATCAAATGTGGTTATTTCACTCAGTAGATTTAGAGGATCTTAATAATAAATGTGTTAGATACGCTCTATTAAAATACTGTCTTTCAGAAAATTGGCATGAGGAAGAAGCTATATCTAAGGAATATTTGGTATTAAATGATTTCGAAGATAACATTAAAGGCATTATAAAAGAAAGCGGATATAAGATTACGCCAAAGGTTAAAGTGGGAAAATACACTATAGATTTTGTTGTAGAAACAGATATATCAACGGATGTGAAAGACACACATTATAAAAAGATAGCAGTTAAATGCATTGGTATGTTAGGGAATGAAGATTATGATTGGCAAAAGCAATATGAAATGCAGCTATGTCTTGAGAGAATGGGATGGGAGTTTTATAAAATACGTGCCAGTGAATTCTATAGAAACCCTAGTGCAGTCATGGAGAGGTTGGCCCAAAAACTAAACAATCTTAAAACATAAGCATAACTGATAAAACTTCATAATGCGACAAGAAAATACAAAAAGCTTGACTTTCTATGGTTTTTTTGGTATAATATTGATTATAAAGTTATTATCATAATACTATAATAACAACAGTATAATAATAATATGAATTTTTGTAATAAGAGGGTGAAAGGGATGGCTAGCGAAGTGAAGGATGTAATATGGATGATATGGAGAAACGAACAAGGAGAACCTTTTAAAGTAGGCGAACTTAGCAAAACACTAGAAAAATATTATTTTAAGTATGATACTGATGGTGTGAAAAAGGCTGAACTATATGGATTCACTCCACTACCATATCTGCCTAAAACAGACGTAGAATATTTTAGGGAAGAGTTATTTAGCTCCTTTTCAAAACGTATATCTTTTCATGGAAAAAGAGATATAGCATCTATTCTAAAGGAACATAACCTTAAAGAATATGACGCCTTCGAATTATTAAAAAAGAGTGGAGGCAAAATGCCAACAGATAGCCTGGAATTTATTGTGCCTTTTGATGAGGAATGTGTTGCTTCAGACTTGAAATAAATATGTTTAAATAAAAAATGTGTATAAATGAAGAATATATCTTCATTTATACACATTTTTTTATTATGAATATTGATCAAAAGTTATGTAATATATGAAAGCAAATCATATATTACAAATTATTCTCACAACATATAGTAATGTTTCATAAAATGAAATAAGTAATAATTTGGAGTGGTGTTTTTTGCTATATGTACTAATTTTAGCAGGTGGAAAAGGAACAAGACTTTATCCTTTATCTCGTGCACAAAACCCAAAGCAGTTTTTGAATATTATTAATAATAAGAGCTTTTTAAGAAGCACTGTGGATAGAATAAAGTGTTTAGTTAGTAACGAAAATATTTATGTAGTTACCAATGAAGAATATTTTGATAAAATCTGCAATGAGCTTCCAGAAATCTGCAAATCAAATATATTTGTAGAGCCTAGTAATAAGGAGACCGCCTTATTAATGTTATAGGTCATTTTTTTAGCGCAAAAAACCCTCATATGCAATTGTGCACATGAGGGTTTCTTTAAAGATTAGTAATTAATTAAGCTTTAATGCTTGTAATCCTGATATAGAGCTTTTAGCATCTTTTACGAATGTATCTTGAGCTTCTTTATTCGTAAAATACACATTTCCCACAACAGAAGTGTCTATTAGCTGGAAGTTTTTTGCTGACACATAAATATCACCAACAAAAATCCCTTTTGAAATATTAGCATCCACACTTTTAATTGTTAACTTTGGAGCAGTTAAAGTGAATCTACGAGTTACATTATACTTATCATCTTGAGAATAAAGAGCTATTTTACGCATTGATACTGGCGGAGTTTTTGTATTCATTTTATCGCCATCTAAAACAAGTTCTTTAGTAGTAGTTAAGTCTTTTGAAACAGAAGCAATCCAATTACCTTTTGGGCTAATTGCATTTTCAAAAGCAGCTACATCCTTTACTAATGAAGGGCTTGTTACAGCATCTACTTCTATTAATTCTTTGCCGCCAGTTACAGAACTTGTAGCATCCATCTTGAATGTATCTTTAGCTTCTTGAGTAGTGAAATATACATTTCCATCAACTTTAGCATCTATTAATTGGAAGTTTTTTGCTGACACATAAATATCACCAACGAAAATTCCTTTTGAAATATTAGCATCTACACTCTTAATTGTTAATTTTGGAGCTGTTAAAGTAAACTTACGAGTTGTAACATGCTTATCGTCTTGAGAATAAAGAGCTATTTTACGCATTGAAACAGGAGGAGTTTTTGTATTCATTTTATCGCCATCTAAAACAAGTTCTTTAGTAGTAGTTAAATCTTTTGAAACAGAAGCAATCCAATTACCTTTTGGGCTAATTGCATTTTCAAAAGCAGCTACATCCTTTACTAATGAAGGGCTTGTTACAGCATCTACTTCTATTAATTCTTTAGTTCCAGTTACAACGCTTTTAGTATCTTGGTTAAATGTATCTTTAGCTATTTGAGTAGTAAAATATACATTTCCGTCAACTTTTTGATCTATTAACTTAAAGTTAGCAGATGAAACATAAAGATCACCCTTAAAAGTTCCATGCTCCAAACTTGCCATAGGGCTATTAATAGTTAACTTTGGAGCAGTCAGAGTGAATCTAGCAGTTACATTACGCTTATCATCTTGAGTGTAAAGACCTATCTTACGTTGGATAAGATCAGCACCTGTAACAGTATCTTTTTTACCATTTTTGAATTCGCCTTCTAAAACAAGGTCTTTAGTTGAAGTTAAATCTTTAGTAGTAGCAATAATCCATTTGCCATCTTTACCAATTGATTTTTCGAAAACAGCAGCATCACTTACTAGTGAAGCAGAAGTTACAACATCTACTGGTGGAACATCTACTGGTGGAACAACAACTGGTGGTACCACTACAGGTGGAACAACAACTGGTGGTTTAACAACAGGTGGTTTAACAGCTGGAGGTGTTACTGGTTTTGCATTTAATTTTGCAAGAGTAGCTGGTCCAACTAAACCATCAACAGCAAGACCATTCTTACCTTGATAGTCTTTTACTGCAGCTAAAGTTAACTTTCCTAAGATACCGTCAACGTCAAGCTTGTACCCTTTAGTGTTAAGGGTAGTTTGTAGAAGTTTAACATCGCCACCCATAGAATTAAATCTAAGTAAACGAGTTACACTTGTTGCCGGTGCATAATTAACTGATGTAGTTGATTTGCTAGGTGTAGTCGTTTTACTAGGTGTATACGGCTTACTAGGTGTAGCAGGAGCTGCTGTAGTAGCTGCGGAAACAGCATCAACACTAAAAGGTCCTACCTTTGGGCTAATTACTGCAATAGAAAGTGCAAATATTGCTGCTAGTGAACAACTTAATGATTTTGACATTTTATTCAACGAAATTCCCCCTTTGGATATAATTTAAAAGTAATATATCTACAAATAAAACTAAATTTAGATAAGTTAATAAAATAACAATATTGATTGTTATTTATCAAACTAGAAGTAAATTGGATTTATTTGTGAGATATTCATATTCAAATTATAACAATAAGTTAATTAAAAGTACATACTATAAGTGCGAGTTGTTGATATTGTTCATATTGTTCATATTATTCATAATTATTACTCTAGTGGTAATAGATTATGTACAAAGTTAGTAGTTGTTTTTAAGTGAAAATATTGTAGATATAAAAATATAATCATATATAAAAGTTGGTGTAAATACAATTCTTATATAAGCAATAATTAAGAGGGATTAAAGTGCTAAAAATCCAATCAGAGGTCAACTTTGGTAACGAGAATTTGGAGTGTTTAATTGAGCAAATAATTGAGGAGAAAATAAAAGAGGTACATTACAAAATAAAAAATAGGGACATTGTGCTCTATAATAAAAACTATCCACCTGAAAATGATTCAGAAGAAAAGGTAGATGAGACAAAATGAGAAAAGTATGGAATGTAGCAATTTATGCAAGGGTTTCTACGGGCAAAAAAGAGCAAAGTGAATCTATTCCAGCACAAGTTGGCAATTTGAAAAAATGGCTTTTGGAAAAATCGAGATATGATAAAGAAGCGGTATATAATTTAATAGATGTATATGAAGATCAAGGGATGTCGGGATCAAACTTTGATAGAGATGCATTTATTAGAATGAAACAGGATATTGAGGATAAAAAGGTAAACATTGTTCTTACAAGAGATCTGTCAAGGTTTTCAAGAAACTATATTCTTGCCGGTTATTATTTAGAGGACTATTTTAAAGTTAACAATGTAAGATTCATATCTGTTTTAGATAACGTAGATACGGAAAATGAATTTAATGATATCATACCTTTTAAAAATATTCTTAATGAGATGTATATTAAGGATTGTAGTAAGAGAGTAAGAAGCGCATTGACTGATAGAATGGAGAGGGGCTCATCTATTGCAAGCAAACCTCCATATGGATATAAATTTGAAGAGATTTATGAAGGGAATCAAAAGACCATAGTGCTGGTAGCAGAGGGTGGAGAAACTACAGAAGTAGTTAAAGAAATCTTCAGTCTATATGTAAGTGGATGGGGAGCTGGAAGGATATCAACATATTTAAATAAAAAGGGTATAGAGCCTCCATCAGCTAGACTTAAAAATTTTAAAGGAAAGAAGTTTGGCATTTGGACAAATAATACTATATTCTCAATTATTAAAAACCCTAAGTATGGGGGATATATGGTTCAACAACGATGGAAAAAGGTGAGTTATAAGATAAAAAAGGTAATAGCTACGCAGGAACATGAATGGATAATTGGAGGAGAGTTTGCTGGGATAATAGATAAACAAACATTCAACAAGGTTCAAAAGCTTATGGAAGAGAGAAGTAGTGGGTATAGATATAAAAATGGAGTTATTCATCCATTTTCTAGAGTTTTAAAATGCGCAGAGTGTGGTGGGACAATGATCTATAGGGCAAAATATATGGGTTATAAATGCGCAAATAGCCAAATGGGAGGAAATCGTTGCACAGCACACAGTGTAAAGGAGGAATATCTGTTAACACTAATACAAACAAATCTAAAAAAAATTATAAATAAAAGTATAGACAAGGATAAATATTATTATTTACTAAAAGATATATGCCTAGATTATAACTTTCAAAAGGAATTACTAACAGTCCAGGAGAAGTTATCAACAACAGATACTAAGTTTCAGAAGTTATATGAGGATAAATTAATGGAAGTGATCACTGAAAGAAACTTTAATAATATGGCTAAAGCTATTCAAAAGAGCCAAGAAAAACTAATTAAAAGGAAAAAGGAATTAGATGAAATACTGATAAATAATGAAGATACTTATGACATACTTCAGATATATAAGGATGAAATAGAAAAGGTATTAGAGGTAAAGGAAATAGATAGAGGACTAGTAGAATCTTTAATAAATAGGATTATTGTTAAGGAGGATAAAGATAGAAAGGAAAAGAGGGTAGAGGTTTATTTTAAATTCCAAAGACCTCTATCGTCTACAAAGGGACTGCCACCTGTATAGGTCTATCTGCTGCTAAGCTATTAAAACAGGACAAGGATGCGACTATGATAGTGCTACCATCTGATCATTTCATAGAAAATGAAAGAGAGTTTAAAGAAACTCTTTTACAAGCAGTTGAAGTTGCAAATAAAAAGAGAGCGTTAGTCACCATAGGAGTACAGCCCACAAGACCAGAAACTGGTTATGGTTATATAGAAATGGGAGACAGAGTAACCGGTGAAATACCTACGTTCAAAGTAGAACGATTTTTAGAAAAACCTAACGCCGAAGTAGCTAAAGATTTACTCTTAAAAGGAAATTTCCTTTGGAACAGTGGTATGTTCATATGGAGAGCAGATGTATTCTTGCGGGAAATGGAGAAATACTTACCTAAAATGTATAAGAGATTAATCACTATCTATCAAGCGATTGACACGGAGGAAGAAAGAGAAGTAATAAAAGAGCAGTACAATGAAATAGATGGGATATCAGTAGATTTTGGAATAATGCAGAAAACTAGAAAAGCATTTGTTATAAAGTGTGAATTTGTGTGGGATGACATCGGCACTTTCGCATCCCTTTCAAGATTCCTTAGTAATTTACGTGGTAACGATGTTTTGGGAAATGCATTTATGGAAGAAAGTCAAAACTGCTCAGTATTTGGGAAGGATAGGCTAATAATTGGTTTCGGAGTAAAGGATCTTATAATTGTAGATGCAGGAGATGTTATATTGGTAATGGATAAAAATAAGGATCAAGAGATTAAGCATTTAGTAAATGAATTAAGAGGATCCGGAGAAACGAAGAAATATATATGATAAGTGTCTAGTGCCACCCACGTGGCAAGTGATAAGTTAAAGGATTAAATAGAAGAAAGAATGGGATAATTAAATAACAATTATGTCTATTGACAAAGTAATTCCATGGTGGTAATATAATCCATAAAAAGTTATAAATTCTATGAAGAGAAGAGTACTTTTTTAGATGTCTCAAGCGAGTGGGTGAGGGTGTAAGGCTCATAGAATATAAAAAGGGAAAAGAACCTCTGAGAAGCTGCCTGAAAATTGAGTAAGGCAAGTCGTTAACTGCGTTAAAGTTTCAAGTGGACTATAATATTTTATCAAGCATTATAATAGTAACTAAAGCTTGTGATTTATAGTCAATTAGAGTGGTACCACGGATATATTTCCGTCTCTTATATTTAAGAGGCGGTTTTTTGTTTTATAAAAAGAGAGGAAGGTATAATATGCAAAAACTAATACACATTCTAGATGATATTGTTAAAGAAAAGTTTGAAAAACTTGGCTACGACAAAGAGTACGGAACAGTTACGGTGTCTAATCGTTATGATTTAAGCCAATTCCAATGTAATGGTGCTCTGCCTGCAGCGAAAAAATATAAAAAAGCTCCTATAATGATTGCCAATGAGGTAATGGAAGAATTACAAAATGAACCTACTTTTGAAAAAGTATTTATAGCAGGGCCTGGATTTATTAACATTACTGTTAAAGATAGTTTCTTAACAAGATATATTAATGATATTTACGGTGATAAGAAATATGGTTGCACACAGCCTGAAAAACCTATGACCATTATAGTAGATTATGGTGGAGCAAATGTTGCAAAACCACTTCATGTAGGACATTTACGTGCTGCAATAATTGGTGAAAGTATAAAACGTATATCAAGGTTCCAAGGTCATAATGTAATAGGGGACGTTCATTTAGGAGACTGGGGATTGCAAATAGGTATGGTAATTACAGAGCTTAAAAGACGTCAGAGTGAATTACCTTACTTTGATGAGGATTTTAAGGGAGAGTACCCATGGGAGGCGCCATTTAATATTAAAGAATTAGAAAGTATATATCCTGCAGCAAGTAAACTTGCTAAGGAAGATGAAAAGGCTATGGAAGAAGCAAGAAATGCTACCTTTGAACTCCAAAATGGAAGAGAAGGTTATGTTGCATTATGGAAACAAATAATTAAGGTATCTGTTGCAGATTTAAAGAAAAACTATGGTAACTTAAATGTTGAATTTGATTTATGGAAGGGTGAAAGTGACTGTCAAAAGTATATTCCAAAGTTGGTTAATTATTTAAAAGAAAATAACTATACTTATGAAAGTGAAGGTGCTCTTGTGGTTGATGTTGCAAAAGAAGATGACACTTACACGGTACCACCATTTATAGTTCTTAAATCTGATGGAGCGAGCTTGTACAGCACAACAGACCTTGCAACTATTTGGGAAAGAGTAAATGATTATAATCCTGATGCGATAATATATGTGGTTGATAAAAGGCAAGGACTTCATTTTGAGCAGGTTTTTAGATGTGCAAGAAAATCACAAATTGTTAAAGCAGATTTGAGCCTTGAATTTATTGGATTTGGAACCATGAATGGCAAAGATGGAAAACCTTTTAAAACAAGAGAAGGCGGAGTAATGAAGCTAGAAGACTTAATCCAAACAATTCAAGATAAGGTAAAGGAAAAATCACAAGTAAACAATGCGGATATGTCTTCTGAAAATATGGATAGCATTGCTATAAAGGTTGGAGTATCTGCTCTTAAGTACGGCGATTTATCAAATCAAGCTACAAAAAATTATGTATTTGATATAGATAGATTTGCCTCCTTTGAAGGAAATACAGGACCATATATTCAATACACCATTGTAAGAATTAAATCTATTTTAAATAAAGCACAAAGCAAAGATATATCATTACCAAAGGTAATTCTAGGGCCTTCAAGTGATGTTGAAAGAGATCTTATGCTTAAGCTTTCTAAATTCAATGAAGTCATTGAAGGCAGCTTTATCGAAAGAGCTCCACATAAGATCTGCGAATATATATTTGAGATTTCAAATATATTTAATAGGTTTTATCATGAAAATAGGATATTAAAAGAAGAGAATTTAGAGAAACGTATATCATGGTTAAATTTAATTAATCTAACAAAGGATATTCTTGAAACAGGTCTAGACTTACTAGGAATTGAAACACCTGAGGAGATGTAATATCAAAGAACAAGAGTGAAAGGATAAATATTTAAAGATGAGAATAAATAAACTTCTTAGCAATTATGGGATATGTTCAAGGACAGAAACAAATAGACTTATTGAAGATAATAGAATAATAGTAAATGGGAAGCTTTGCACAAAGGGACAATGGGTAGAAAAAGAGGATATTATTCTTATTGATAATGAGCCTATACCAGAGAAAGATAAAATCTACATTGCACTAAATAAACCAGTGGGCATAACCTGTACTGCAGAAAAAAGTGTGGAAAACAATATAATTAATCTTATGGGTTATCCGGAATATATTTTCCCTATTGGGAGACTGGACAAAGCATCGCAAGGATTAATATTAATGACTAATGATGGCGAACTTGCAAATAAAATTTTAGAATCAGAAAATGAACATGAAAAAGAATATATAGTAACTTTAAATAAGCCTTTTGATGAGCTTTTTATGAAGGGAATGTCTGAAGGCGTGGAAATTTGTAGCATTACCACAAGACCTTGCAAAGTTAGTAGGGTTACCGAAGATACTTTTCGTATTATTCTCACCCAGGGACTTAATAAGCAAATTCGAAGAATGAGCAAAGTTTTTGGATATACTGTTGTGAGACTAGAGAGAATTCGAATAATAAATGTAAAAATCGAGGGTATAAAGGTGGGCGAGTGGCGGTATCTCACTGAAAAGGAGATAATGGAGCTAAGGAATGAATAAATATTTATAATCCTTGAGTAAAATATATGAAAAAGAAGAATACTATACTGAAAATATATATTGCTCAGGAGGATTATAAATGAAAAGATTTGTTTGCGCGGTTTGTGGATATATTCATGAGGGGGAACAGCCACCAGAGATATGCCCCATTTGTAAGGCTGATTCAAGTAAATTTAATGAAATAAAAGATGACTTAGTATGGGCAGATGAACATAGAATTGGTGTGGCAGCAGATGTTGATATTGAAGTTGTAAATGACCTAAGATCCAACTTTATAGCTGAATGTACAGAGGTTGGCATGTACCTTGCTATGTCAAGGCAGGCAGATAGAGAAGGCTTTCCAGAAATCGGTGAGACTTATAAGCGAATTGCTTATGAAGAAGCAGAGCATGCATCTAAATTTGCAGAGCTTCTAGGAGAATTGGTAAAACCTAATACTAAAGAAAATTTAAAGGCACGAGTGGAGGCTGAGTATGGAGCCTGCGCTGGCAAGAAGAAGCTTGCAACTCTCGCAAAAGAAAAGAATCTTGATGCTATTCATGATACGGTGCATGAAATGTGCAAAGATGAAGCAAGGCACGGAAGAGCTTTTAAAGGACTTTTAGAAAGATATTTCGATAAATAAATAGGTTTAAATATGCCTAAATGGTTCCTTAGTAGATCTACAGATTGTAGTTATACTAAGGAACCTTTTATTTTTATAGAGATAATTTGATTATGTGGTTTTAAATGTTAAGCAGTTAGTTTCTGAATAGAGATTGACATTGTCACCACTTACATCTATAGACTTAGCATTACAGAGATTATCAGAATTATAAGTACAAGTACCTACATTACAGGTAATTGCTCTACATTCATCACCATTTTCATTAATGTTATTGGTAAGATCACTGTAAATTTTTGAATCTAAAAAAGAAGCACAGCAAGTATCAGAATCATTTATTGCGCTTTTTCCGCCAACATTTATTACGTTAGCAAAACAAGCATGTTCATTATTATGGGAGCAGTTTGTAACGCTACAATTAATTTTTGACATAATATTCCCTCCTTGGGTATCCTTAAAAGATAACTAGTCAGTCCACTAAGCTATTTTTTTAGATTCCTTAATATATCTATTATGAAGTTTAACCAAAAACAA
Organism: Clostridium sp. CS001; assembly: GCF_020443565.1. Lineage (GTDB taxonomy): Bacteria > Bacillota > Clostridia > Clostridiales > Clostridiaceae > Clostridium_AD. The sequence continues at coordinate 163,799 of NZ_JAIZZN010000005.1, read as the reverse complement.
AACAAAATATTTATAATAAATGTTTAAATAGTTTTTTGATTCAAAGTTTAATTTTTATATAGTTGTAAAATAAGTTAGCAACTTTATGCATTTCAAATACGTACTATAGTATATAGAAAAAATATATGTTGGTATTAGGAGTAATAACTTGGTGAATTTATTTAAAGCAAATAAACATACATGGAATAACTAGGAATACACAGAGAATCTGAATCTCCATGGTGAATTTGTAAAAGGAGTTGTTTTATGAAGCTCATAAAAAAGAGTTTAAGTTTTATTTTAAGCCTTACATTAATTGTTATTATAAATGCAGTGATAGGCATAAGCTCAATTAGAATAGGAATATTTCCAAGACTTCAAAATTATTTAGTTACATCATTTATGGTTACTATGAGGCATCAATATGTAGCAAATATTGTGGCGAGTGCTAGTACCGTTGAAAAGATAATGGCTTTAAATACAGTGGCAACAATTAGTGAGGGTACTAATACAGAGGATATAAATATAGTTAACGAGGATGCAGAAGCGGACGAGCCAGATGACTTATTTAAGTATACGGAGAAACCAGATGTAAGTATGACTAATATATCTGGTAGTAAGTACAAAGGGTATATATTTACAGTTAAGGACCCTAAGAGGATAAAACTATCGGTTTCAAAAAGCATAGGAGAAAACGGAACATATATAAAAGAGTTAGTTAAGCAGGAAAATGGTATAGCTGGAGTCAATGGTTCAGGTTTTGTAGATGTTGAAGGAAAGGGAAACGGTGGAGTTCCGACAGGAATAGTTATTAAAGGTGGAGAAATAGTATATTATGAGAAAGGCGTTGAAACCTACGGTCTTATAGGCTTTAATAAAAATGGCGTGTTAGTTTTGGGAAACTATAGTATAAATGAAATAAAGAAACTCAATATACAAGAGGGAGTGTCATTTTATCCATTTCTCATAGTAAACAATAAGCCGGTAAAAATATATGGAGATGGAGGATGGGGTATTAACCCTAGAACTGTAATTGGTCAAAAGGAAGATGGAAGTGTTGTTTTTCTTGTAATAGATGGGAGGCAGCTACATTCAATAGGTGCCACAATAAAGGAAATTCAAGATATAATGATATCAGAGGGATGTGTTAATGCAGCTAATCTAGACGGGGGTTCTTCTTCTGTTATGTATTATGAAGATAAACTTATAAATAGTCCAAGCAGTAAATTTGGAGAGCGGCCGTTGCCAAGTGCATGGATAGTAAAATAAATAAATTTGATTTTGAACTTAAGTGTTTTTAACCTAATAAATGTGATATAATAAAATAATGTAGTAAAATAGGCTAGTATGCTGACTGGTTATTTTTTGAAAATACTTAAATAGAAGAAAGAGGTGTCCCATTATAAAAAACGAAAATACAACAGAAGTAAAAAAAACAGAGACAAATAAAGTTGAAATTAAATCTAATAAGTACCAAACACTAGAAGAGGTTACTTTTTTAAAATTGCTTAAAAAAGATGGCACAGTAATTGAAGGCAAAATAGATACTGAAGATTTACAAAGAGTATTAGAAAAAGGCCTTTGGTTTGCAGAGTGGAATAAAGATCTTAATAATTACTTAGCACAAAATCTAGGTAGCTATTATATTGAGGAGAAAAAGTACAGAAGAAAGCAGGGATTACAATCCTTCATCTTAGGAACTCATCCGAAAGCACCTATTAGACATTGCAACGGAGATACTTTAGATAATAGAAAATGCAACTTAGAGGTATATAATCAAAATACACCTAATGATTACGAAGAAATAGATGAAGAAACTGTTGCCGTAATACTAAGAGATAGATATGGTAAAGAGAGATCAAGAACTATAATTGATAAAGAAGATGTAAACAGAGTAATCAATAATGGTTATACATGGGTTCTTTTTAAGAAAGAAACAGAACCTTATGCAGTAGCAAATACTCCAGAAGGAAAAATCTATTTAAACAGATATATAATGGGTACTGCTGAAGATATGGTTACTCATCCTATAAATCTTAATACTTTAGACAATAGAAAAGCTAATTTAGAAAATGTTAAATTAGATGATGAAATAGAAGGTCAATAATCATTCTAAAAATCAGTATAGAAGAGAGTTCTATGCTGATTTTATTTTTTTGTTATGGAATCTGAAGTAGTCTTTATTTGAAATTGTTTTGTTTTACCCATAATATAAGCTAGTTTAATTATAGATTTTTCTTCGTCAGTCATCTCTCTATGGAACATCTTCTCAAATTGTTTCATTAAATTAAGAGTATCAATTTTGTGCTTTTGAGCATCTGTTCTGTTTAACCTTGTGTTTTTATGAGGGTGATACACCATAGTTTTAATTTCGTCACTATAAACTCGTTTAAACACTTCAGCTGTATAATAGGCATCATTAAAAGCATTATGAAAACTGCCTACAATAGGTATTTCTAGAAGCTCTGATGCAGTTCCTAACCCAATATTAATACCTCTTTTGCAGTTAAATACTTTAGAAGCACAAGCTTGAATGTTGATATATTCTGTGGTCAATAGTGAAGTATCTAGTTCATGATATTGAATATTTCGAAATAATTCTTTTACATCAGCTACACCCCATACACACAATATACTTCTATCAGATTTAATAAATTCTATAACTTCTTTATACATTTCTTTGAAGGATATGCCTTTTTCTAACTTCTCAATTGTTAGTCCAGTTATTTCTTTTACAAACGGGTTAAGCCTAGTGTAGATTTCAGGTTTTACTAATATATCTAAAGTTCCAACTGTCTCAAAATTTTCATTCATCTTTATTGCGCCTATCTGAATTATTTCGAAGGGGCATTTAGGATTTATTGCGATTTTAGGTTCTTTTTCAAAATTGTAGCCTTGATTAAACTCTAAATCAAATACTATATAGTTCATAAACTTACCTCTAAATTTGCTTATTTTATTAAGATGCATTATATAGTATATCATTTATGATAATAAAAAAACACTTACACCTTCCTACTTAAATGCAGTTAAACAAATAAATTAACAATATGTATAAAGTAGTTTATAATAGATGTGTATGGGTGTTAGATTATAATAGGACTTGGTAAATATATAAGGAGTATATTATTCTAATGTATGATTACTTATAGAACAAATAAAAGAACATATTAGTATAAAGTAAATTATGAACATAAGAGAGGAAGTTTTATATATGGGAAAAATTTTAGTGCTTGCAGAAAAGCCTTCTGTTGGAAAAGAGCTAGCTAAGGTCTTAAAGTGTAGCCAAGGCGGAAATGGATATTTAATGGGACAAAAATACATTGTAACTTGGGCACTGGGGCATCTTGTTACGCTAGCTGGTCCAGAGGATTATGATCAAAAATATAAGAGCTGGAAGATGGAAGATCTTCCAATGCTACCTAAGGATTTAAAATTGGTAGTTATTAAAGAAACTTCAAAGCAATATAAGGTTGTAAACGAACTTCTTAAAAGAGCTGATGTAGACGAACTAGTTATTGCAACAGATGCTGGGCGTGAAGGCGAACTTGTGGCTCGTTGGATTCTTCAAAAATCAGGCTTTAAAAAGCCTATAAAGAGGTTATGGATCTCCTCCCAAACTGAAAAAGCAATAAAGGATGGATTTGCTAATCTTAAACCGGGAAGAGACTATGAAAATCTATTTTGGGCTGCGCAATCAAGAGCAGAGGCGGATTGGCTTATAGGATTAAACGTTACAAGAGCGCTAACTTGCAAATATAATGCTCAATTATCTGCTGGAAGAGTTCAAACTCCAACTTTAGCGCTTATTGTTAATAGAGAAAATGAGATAAAGAAATTTATTGGAAAAGATTATTGGACAGTGAATGGTAAGGTAAACAACTTTACAGTGAATTGGTCAAGTAAAAGTGGTGAAACACGCAGCTTTGACAAGAAGAAGGCAGAAGATATAGTTGCTAAGGTAAATAATCAAATGGGAACAGTGGTAGAAGTAAATAAAACATCTAAAAAAGAGCTTCCGCCACTTGCATATGACTTAACAGAGCTTCAAAGAGATGCGAACAGAAGATTTGGATATTCTGCAAAGCAAACTCTTAATTTAATGCAGAGATTATATGAAAATCATAAGTTATTATCTTACCCTAGAACGGATTCAAGGTATATTACTACAGACATAGTAGCTACACTACTTGATAGATTAAAGAGTATAGCAATAGGACCTTATGAAAAAGCAGCTAGAAATATAATAAAAAATAGAATACAAACTACAAATAGACTTGTTGATAATAGCAAGGTGTCAGACCATCATGCTATAATTCCTACAGAGCAGCATGTGGATTTATCAAGCTTAAGCAAAGAGGAAAGAAGTATTTATGATCTAGTTGTAAAGAGATTCTTAGAGGTTTTAAGTCCAGCTTTTGAATATGAGCAAACTACTGTAAAGATAGATGTAAAGGGCGAAAGCTTCTCTGCAAAGGGTAAAATAGTTAAGTCAAAGGGATGGAAAGAAATAAGTAGTTCTGACGATAGCGAAGAAAAAGATCAGTCTCTTCCACCAATAAATAAGGGTGACACAGTTAAGCTCACATTGGTTAGGTCTATAAATGAAAAGACTAAGCCACCAGCTAGGTATAATGAAGCAACGCTACTTACAGCTATGGAACATCCAGGAAAGGATATAGAAGATGACAGTTTAAGGGAAGCGTTGGATAATACCTCGGGACTTGGAACTCCTGCAACTCGTGCAGATATAATTGAAAAACTATTTAATACTTTTTATATGGAGAGGAGAGGCAAAGATATTTTCCCAACCTCAAAAGGAATTCAGTTAATAGACTTAGTTCCAGAAGAGTTAAAATCACCAGAACTTACTGCTAAGTGGGAAAAACAACTTCAACTTATAAGTAAAGGGAAAGCTAATTCTATGAATTTTGTAAAGGACATGAGAGAATATGCTTCAAAGCTTGTGAGGAACGTAGTAGGTTCTGTAGAAGTATACAAACATGACAATGTTACAAGAGTTAAATGTCCTGAATGTAGTAAGTATCTTCTTGAAGTTAACGGCAAAAAGGGAAAGATGCTAGTATGTCCAGATAGAGACTGTGGATATCGTAAGGGTGTTTCACAGGTTTCAAATGCACGTTGTCCTACTTGCCACAAGAAGATGGAGATTAGGGGAGATGGCGACAATAAGATTTTCGCTTGTGGCTGCGGCTATAGAGAAAAACTTTCAGCCTTTACTAAACGTCGCGAATCAGAAAAAGGTGCTCTAGATAAAAAGGATGTTAGTAGATTTTTAAATCAGCAGAATAAGAAAGATGAGCCTATAAATTCTGCTATGGCTGAGGCCTTTGCTAAGCTTAAACTAAAATAGTGAAGTGCCACCCGGGTGGCAAGTGGCATAGTTGTTAGATTTAAGCATTTCATTAGAATAAAATTTAATGAAATGCTTTTTTATTTTCTTGTAATGGAGAGCTATATTTGCGAGCCAGTATGACAATGTTTGTAAAATGAAGTATATGCGAAATGAATACTTCAGAAATTAAACTTATATTATATAAATAGGAGACAGAAAGTTAATTCGCAGATACAAATAAGAGGCCCCAGGAGGAAGGGTGTGACTGTAATTGAAGAATTTAACTGATTACAAGTTTTTTTAATATTTATAAAAGAATTTGTCGCAAAATTCTGACTTGTGCAATATTGCAAATGATATATAATATATTATAAGATTATAAAATACATAAGGGGGAATTATTATGGAAGCGTTCGGCCAACTAATTGCCAAAATTGATGGTTGGGTATGGGGAATACCACTTATTGCATTACTATTTGGGACTCATTTATTTTTAACTTTTAGGCTTAAGTTTATTCAACGGTATATATTCAAGGCTATAAAGATTTCAGTAACAAAAGATGATTATGGCGTGGGTGATGTAAGTCAATTTAGTGCTTTAACAACAGCACTTGCAGCTACCATAGGAACTGGAAACATAGTTGGTGTTGCAACAGCAGTTGGAATAGGCGGACCAGGTGCTGTTCTTTGGTGTTGGTTAACAGGAGTTTTTGGAATAGCAACAAAATATTCTGAGGCATTACTTTCTGTTAAGTATCGTGTTAAAACTAAAGACGGCACAATGGCAGGTGGACCTATGTATGTTTTAGAGCATGCTCTTCATGCAAAATGGGCTGGAGTAATATTTGCAATATTTACGAGTATCGCAGCCTTTGGTATTGGATGTATGGTACAAGCTAACTCTGTATCATCAATGGTGTATGAAACCTTTAAAATTCCAACTTGGGCTACAGGAATTGTAATAGCTATATTAGTAGCAGTTGTTATACTTGGCGGAATAAAGAAGATTGCTAAGGTTTGTGATATTTTAGTTCCATTCATGGCTATATTCTATGTTATCGGTTGTATTATACTTCTTGTAATAGGATATAAAACTGTTGGAAGTACAATAGCTTTAATATTCAGAGATGCATTCACACCTCAAGCTGCTGTTGGTGGATTTTCGGGAGCAGGGATTATGATGGCAATGAGATATGGAGTTTCAAGAGGACTTTTCTCAAATGAATCAGGTCTTGGTAGTGCACCAATAGTTGCAGCTGCAGCTCAAACAAGAAATCCAGTTAAACAAGCCTTGGTTTCTGCAACAGGAACTTTCTGGGATACAGTTGTGGTTTGCGCAATGACAGGTATTGTTATTGTAAATTCAGGTTTATGGCAAGAAGGTGCAAAGGGTGCTGCACTTACTAAAGGAGCATTTGCTGCAATTCCTGTTATAGGACCTATAATTTTAACAATAGGACTTATAACATTTGTATTCTCAACTATACTTGGTTGGTCATATTACGGAGAAAAGGCAATTGAATACTTACTTGGTAAAAAGGCAATAGTTCCTTACAGAGTACTTTGGGTTATATTTGTTTTTGTTGGTTCAGTGTTCTCACTTAACTTAGTTTGGGATTTGGCAGATTTATTTAATGGATTAATGGCAATTCCAAATTTATTTGCTTTAATATTGCTCAGCCCAGTGATTGTTAGTGAAACTAAAAAATATTTATGGGATGACAATCTTGAAGGAATAGATACTGACAAAATATTGGAAGTTGATGAAAATGGAAAAGGATTACCAATGTAAAAAGAAATTATAATTAAAGATCCTGGCATGCTAAAATGCCAGGATCTTTAATATTTTGGTGAATTTATAACTAACAATATGTACTTATAGCATATTATCTATTACATTCCATAAATTAAAAAAATAAAAACCTCACTTAAATGAAAGAATATAATTATAAAGTAAATTAATTTATTTTATATATTTAAATTAGGAAGGTGAGGAATACAAATGAAAAGAATTTTAAAAACATTAGTATTAACTGTATGTATGCTAGCAATAACAAAAGTAAGCTCAGTAGTAAATGCCCAAGAATATAATACTTTCAATTACACAGTTAAATCAGGAGATAGCTTGTGGAAAATATGTGAAATGTATGAGGTAGGGGTTTCAGAATTAATATCTGTTAATCCTCAGGTGGCTAATCCGAGTATGATATACCCAAGTCAGGTGATAAAAGTACCAAATTTAACTGAGGTTAAAACCTTAGAAAAAGCAGTAATAACGCTAGTTAATCAAGAGAGGGCAAAGCAAGGATTGGCTCCGTTAAGACACAATTGGCAACTTTCAAGGGTGGCTAGATATAAGTCAGAGGATATGAGGGATAAAAACTACTTTTCTCATACATCACCAACCTATGGCTCACCTTTTGATATGATGAAGAACTTTGGAATAAGATATATGTCAGCAGGCGAAAACATTGCAATGGGGCAACAAACCCCAGCTTCAGTAATGAATTCTTGGATGAATTCTCCTGGACATAGAAGCAATATTTTAAGTGGAAATTTCACTGAAATAGGAGTAGGAGTAGCAAAGTCTAAAAGTGGTGCTATTTATTGGACGCAGCAGTTTATAGGAAGATAAATAATTAAATACTAATCTGTGTTTCTAAATGTTGTTTTTAACAATGATTAGAAGCACAGACTTTTTATTATATAGGTCATTTTTAAGGATTATATATTATTAATAATATATAACCAATATTACCACTAAATTCATATATTATTTTATAATATTTATGTTACACTTATAACTATAAGATATGAAGGGACAGTGATAGTACAATGAAAGCAATGAGGAAAATTGAAAGGCAAATGAGTGATACGGAAGCTCTTGAACTTCTAAAAAGAGGTAAATATGGTATACTTTCAACTTGTGGGGTGGATAATCAACCTTATGGAGTGCCTTTAAGCTATGTGGTTATAGATAAGAATATATATTTTCACGGCGCAAGTGTTGGTACTAAACTAAATAATATTAGTGAAAATGATAAAGTGAGTTTCACAGTAGTTGGAAAAACAAAGATTTTACCAGACAAGTTTAGTGCAGAGTATGAAAGTGTAATAGCTTTTGGACGAGCAGTAACCTTAAACGAAGAAGAAAAATATGAACCGCTTATTGAGTTTATAAAAAAATATAGCCCAGAGTTTATGCAAGAGGGACAGTTATATATAGATAGGGCAAAAAAAGAAACTACATTAATTAAAATAGAGATATATAGCTTTAGTGGTAAGCATAGAGTATAAGAAAGAATATTAAAATAAGCTTAGAGAGTGTGATATAATGAAGGTTTTAAGAAACATAGAAAATGGGACTACAAGTATTAAAAAAATGGGAATTGTTAAAACATTTCTTGTATTACTTCTATCAGTCTTATTGGAAACGCTGGGACTAATACCAATAACCATTTTAAATTTATTTTCAGAAAGCTTTGGAAAAGCAGCGCCCTATATAGATTTTTCTTTAGGTATTTTAGTGAAATATGTGGTTATTGTGATTTTACTAAAGTGGTTTAGTAATAAGACAGGTGAGCAAAAAACTAAACATCACTTTGGGCCAAGAAGATTTATTTATACAGCTTTGATAATTATAGCCTTCCGAATGATATTTGATAACAGTTTAACTTTGTTGATTAGCGATATAACTGTGCCTGATTTTATAAATGATGCCTTCGAAGAATTAGCGGTTTCACCAATTATATTAATACTTAGTGTTGCTGTTGTAGCACCTGTATATGAAGAGGTTATTTTCAGAGGGATACTGTTAAAAGGAATGTCTAAAAAGATAAATCCAGCTATAGCACTTATAATATCTGCACTATTCTTTGCATTAGTGCACATGAATATCCCTCAAGGTATAAATGCATTTTTACTCGGTATAGTAATTGGAGCTATATATTTAAAGACAGGATCAATTTATTTAAGTATATTTGCACACTTCACAAATAATATTCTAGCTATTACGATGTCTTCTCTATTTATGACAATAGCAGGCAAGTATTCTATGGTAGCACATGGCATATTTCTTATTATAGGAGTGATACTTTTGGTGATATCTTGTAAAGGATATAATCAAAATAAGATGGAAGAAAATCCAGAGATATATAAGCAATTTGTAGAAATGTAGATTATTTAAAGAAAGCAATTATTTCATAATGAACCACCACGCTATGATTATTAATGCTATCATAGCGTGGTGGTTTATTTGTATTATATAAATCTATAGATTGGAATGCATCTATATGAAAATGAAATAGAAAAAGATAGGTTAAGCATTATAAATTTTATTTTTAATGATATAATTAATCTCAATGTTAAAAAGATTAGGTATATGAAAGCGAATAGGGGAATTCTTCAACTGATTATTTATTTTCATATGCCTAACATAAAAAATAAATACAGGTAGGTGTTTTTGTGAAAAAAAGAAGTGCGGTAATAAGTTTAATGGCTCTAATTGCTATTTCAGTAATATTTGTATCTTGTGGTCAAAAGCAAGACAATAAAGAAAAAATGGTGAGTATGTATATGTGGGGAGGCAGCGAATCTATAAATAAATATATGGACACATGGGTAGCTCCTAAATTAAAGGAAAAGGGAATAATATTAAAGAGAGTACCAGTAACAAATATAAAAGATACTGTAAATAAGTTAATTACTGAGAAGCAAGTTGGGAAAGGTGATGGAAGTGCGGATATACTTTGGTTAAATGGTGAAAATTTTAGACTTTCAAAAGATAGTGGAATTTTATCAGAGCCTTTTGTAGATACATTGTCAAACTATAATGAATATGTTGCAAAGGATTCCCCTGAGGTAAAATACGATTTTGGTGAAGAAACTAATGGACTTGAAGCACCTTGGGGTAAAGCTCAATTTGTTTTCATATATGACTCTGAAAAGGTTAAGAATCCTCCTAAATCTTTTGAAGAGCTAAAGATATGGATAAAAAACAATCCGGGGAAATTTGCTTATCCAGCTTCAGATGATTTTACTGGAAGTGCATTTTTAAGACAAGGATTGTTTGAACTCAATGGAGGATATGAAAAATTCATGGCAGATTTTAACGAAAATGTAATGATAGAAGCGTCAAAGCCATTATGGAGTTATCTTAATGAAATAGAGCCTTCTCTTTGGCAAAAGGGCAAGACCTATCCAGAAAGTTTGGCAAAGCTAGATATGCTTTATTCTAAAGGTGAAGTATGGATGACCATGGGATATGATGAAGCAAGAGCAGAGAGTGAAATAAATAAAGGAACCTTTCCAAAGTCTACAAAAACATTTGTGTTAGATAAAGGAACCTTATCAAATACTCATTTTTTAACTATACCATTTAACTCAACTCAAAAGGAAGCAGCAAAGGAAGCGATAGACTTCCTGTTATCGCCAGAAGCACAAATAGCAAAATTTGACCCTACTAATTGGGGAGATGGATTGGCAATAGACATTAACAAGTTATCAGCTGAAGATGTTAAAAAAGTAAATGCAATGGACAGGGGTGCCTCAACATTAAGTTTAGAAGTACTTCAAGGCCATAGAACACCAGAAATTAAGGCTGATTATGTAGAGTTTCTCGAAAAAGGATGGCTAGACAATGTGGCAAAAAAGTAGGCCTTATATACTAATTTTACCCTCGTTAATAATTATAGGAATAATATTTTTTGGAGGATTAATACTAGGACTACTTCAAAGTCTAGGGCTCATGGATATAGGTGGGAGTTCACATTTTACCATAAATGCATATAGGCAACTTATATTGTCAAAGGATTTTATAAATTCCTTAGTTCTAACCTTAAAGGTGGCAATGATTTCAAGTGTTTTATCAGGAGTTTTAGCAATAATATTGGTTAGGATAATGTTTATTTTAGGTGAGAACAAAAAAACTGCTGTTTATAGGAAAGCCTTTATGGCTCCAATGTTGGTTCCACATGTTACTGCAGCATATCTTATTATGCTTTTGTTTATGAAAAGTGGGTGGTTATCTAGTATATCCTATTCAATAGGAATAACTAGAAGTATGGATGGATTTCCAAGTGTTGTTAATGACCTTAATAGTTTAGGAATCATTCTAACATATGTATGGAAAGAAACCCCCTTTATAATGCTTATGCTTTTTCCTATAATAAGTAGAACTAAAGATTCTTGGCTAGAAATAGCACAGGTTTTTGGAGCTAGGAGGCAGGAGTTTTTTAAAGAAATAATGCTACCTTTAATGATTCCAACATGGATATCTTCGGTGATTATAGTATTTGCTTTTACTTTTTCCGATTTTGAGGTGCCCTACTTATTAGGAGTAACATATCCAAAGTTTATTTCTGTGTATTCATATAATATGTACTATAATGGTCAAATATCAGATAGACCGGTAGCTCTAGCAGCAAACTTTATTTTAGCAGTTATCACAGCAATGCTTGGGATCTTAGCATATAAAGTAGCTAAAGGAAGAGATATTAAGGAAGCGAGATGGTAAAGCAAAATGAAAAGGCGTAAAAGGGTTAAGTACTACATTACAATAAGTATTCTTTTGTTAGTTTTTTTATTGCCCTTTATACCTTTAGTTATAAACAGTGTTGCTTATGATTTTAGATGGCCAAGTGCGATTCCACATAAAGTAACATTAAGGGCGTTTAAATATGTTTTTCACGAAAATCTAAATACTTTTCAAGCAATTTTTAACACCTTAATTATTGCAGTTTCTGTAGTTATTATAGATATTGGGCTAGCTGTCCCAGCAGCATTTTCACTAGTAAGATATGAATTTAAAGGAAAGTTTATAATAAAAGGGCTTTTATTTGCGCCTATTATTATTCCATCTTTCACTGCAGTTATGGGGATGTATGTAGTCTTTGTAAGGCTTGGATTAACGGGAACCATGTATGGAGTTATTGTAGCACATATTTTGCCTACACTGCCTTATATGATAAAGGCTTTAATGGTGAGCTATGGAACACTGGATTCATCACTAGAAGAACAAGCTGCAGTGCTTGGAGCCAGCGCGATTTCTAGGTTTGTTTATGTAAGTCTTCCACATATACTTCCAGGTATAGTTGCAGGGGCTAGCCTTACTTTTTTAATTTCTATTAGTCAATATTTCTTAACCTTTCTAGTTGGTGGGGGGGAAGTTGAGACTATAGCGATAGTAATGTTCCCTTTTATAAATGGAGGAGACAATGCAATTGGTTCGGTATATGGTGTGTTATTTTCTTTTTTAGCAATAATAAATTTAGTTTTAATAGATTTTATGCTTAAAAGGTACTATAAAAAGAGGTACTTTAAAATTATTTAAGAAGATTTTAGGAGTGGTTTTATGGCAAAGCTAGAGCTTAGGAATATTTGTAAGAAGTATGGGTCAGAGCAGGATGAACCATTTTTGCTTTCTAATATAAATCTAACTATTGAAGATGGGGAGTTTCTATCTATTTTAGGAGCATCCGGTTGTGGAAAGACAACAATATTACGAACTATTGCAGGAATCGTGCCCCCAGATAGTGGTAGTATATTTGTAGAAGACATAGACAATACAAATATACCCATCGAGAAAAGAAATTTTGCATTGGTAGCTCAGGAGCCGCTACTATTTCCAAATATGAACGTTATAGAGAATGTAGCATTTGGGCTAAAAATGAAAGGCATTAGCAAAAATGAAAGGGTTGTTAAAGCAGAAGCTATCTTAAATAATCTTGGATTGAAAGGCTTAGAAAAGAGATTTCCCACCCAGCTAAGTGGAGGAGAAAAACAAAGAACGGCTATAGCAAGGGCTTTAGTTGTGAATCCTAAGGTGCTTTTAATGGATGAGCCTTTTAGTGCGTTGAATGAAGAGTTAAGGTTAGAGATGAGAGAACTATTGCATAAGATACATAAAGAAAATAGAGTTACAATTGTATTTGTAACTCACTTTAAAGAAGAAGCATACTTTCTTTCTGATAAAATTGCCATTATGTCAAAAGGAAAGATAGATGAGATAAATGTTATATAAATATAAAAAAAGCCTCTTACATTTTATTTTAGTGTAAGAGGCTTTTTCAAGTTAATGGAGAGTTAGAGTATTATTTTAATTCACCCATCATTTGAGTTGCTTCGCTTTTTAATTGTTGAACATCACAATCTGGAGCATCTTTAGTTGGATACCATCCCTTTTGCTTCATAGCTTCAAATATTTTATATTGGATGTTTTGATCATTTGTAAAGTTCCCAATTAGTGTATTTCTCAAGTTTTGACAGGAAGCTTCGGTTATTCCTGTACTATAAGCAGAAATAACTTGTTTTTCTGTAGCAAGTAAATCCTGCATTAAATCTTTTTCTGACATCATTGTATTCATATAGATCCCTCCATTTACATATTATTGATGAGAGTCAAGGTAAGTTTTTAATGTATTGAAGTTTTGTTTGTGTGTTTGGCTAGATTCGTTACAAAGGTTTTTTAAATTTTGGTCTGTACATTGTGATCCATATTCATTAAACTTTTTATTGAGTAATGCTTCATAACCTAATTGATCTTTAATAACCTTTAGGTTGTTACTTTCTATTTGTTTATCTGTAGTATTATTCATAATAATTATTACCTCCAATTTTTTATTTAAGTGACTACAAGAATATTATATACACTTTAAATTTTAATATGGGTGGTAAGTTAAGGAATATGAAATTACAATATTGATATCAATTAAGAACGTTAGCTTAAAACAGATCATAAAACGTATACATAAGCTGTTATAAATATATTTTTATGGTAAACCGGAAAGATTTAAGAAGGATTTAAGGTGAATTTAATCAATACTTAATAATATTAGGGTACAATAAATATAGTGATAAGGTTAAATTAGATGGGAGTGACTGTTATGACTACTATCAATATGCTTTCCTCAGCAGATAAAGTAAAAGGTCAAGGAGTGGGATCAGCTTATTTAGAACAGGTAAGCTTAGTTCAAGAGGGACTCGGAACGGAATATAAAGTTATAATAAATAAAATGGCAAGAACAGAAATAATGCATTATCATACTATTGATTTAAAGCATTATTTAAGTATTCCTTTTGCCAAGAGAAAAGGTGTAGCAGTAGGATATGTGCATTTTTTGCCGGAGACTATTGAAGGAAGTATAAAATTACCCAATTTGATTAAAAAGATTTTTTATAAATATATTATAAGTTTCTATAACAGTATGGATTATCTAGTTACAGTAAATCCAAACTTTATAACTAAGCTTGAAGCTTACAATATTGATAGGAAAAAGATTACTTATATACCCAACTTTGTTTCTACGGAAAAGTTTTATACGCTTTCACTAGAGGATAAATATATAGCTAAGGAAAAGTTGAAAATTGCAAAGGATGCGTTTGTTGTACTTGGAGTAGGACAAATACAAACTCGAAAAGGCGTTATGGATTTTATTGATATTGCAAGAAAACTCCCAGAGGTACAATTTATTTGGGCAGGTGGATTTTCCTTTGGTAATATTACTGATGGATATAAAGAATTAAAAAATGAAATGGATAATGCACCGAAAAATATTTTATTTACAGGAATAGTTGAAAGAAATTTGATGAATGATATATATAACATAGCAGATGTACTTTTTATGCCATCCTATAATGAGCTTTTTCCTATGTCAATACTTGAGGCGATGAATACGTCCACTCCAATATTGCTGCGGGATTTAGAGCTATATGAGGATATTTTATTTGATTATTACTTAAAGGAGCATGATAACGAAGGGTTTATACGATCTATAAGAAAATTAAAAGATGATGAAGATTATTACAATCAAGCTAAGGAAAAAGCTATAAGAGGGCACAATTTTTATTCGAGAGAGAATGTACTTGCTATGTGGAAAGACTTCTATGAAAAGGTATGTCGAATAAAAGGAAGGTAAGTTAATGAAAAATCACAAACTTAATTTTATTGTGGGAATAGCATCTGGGTTTATATTTATATTATTAATTATTTTCACAAACGGATGGATGGATTTAATTCATCAAATGAAAAACCTACAAGTTCGTTGGATAGTTGTAGCAGTTCTTGCAATGATACTATGTTGGGTTCTTGAAGCTAAAACATTGCAAACAGTTATATTTTTAATGAAAAAAGATTATAAATTTAAACAAGCATTTAAAGTAACTATGATAGGACAATACTTTAATTCAATAACACCATTTGCATCTGGTGGTCAGCCAATGCAGCTATATACACTAACAAAGCAAGAATTGGGAGCTGGTAGTTCAGGGTCTGCCCTTATGATTAAATTTATTGTATATCAATCAATACTAACTATATACTCATTAATACTTATACTTTGGAAATCAGCTTTTTTTAAAAGCAAAATGAGTAATTTATTTTACTTGATAGGCATAGGATTTACGGTTAATGCCAGTGTGATTTTATTTTTAATTATATTTTCAAAATATCGTAAGTTAACACATAAGTTAATAATAGGCCTATCTAAGATATTAGGAAAACTTAAATTGGTAAAGAATATTTCAAAACTTGAATCGCACATTGATGATAACTTGGACCAATTTCACGATAACATAGATATAGTAAGACATAGTAAAAAGTTAATGACTAAAGCTGTTCTTTATACAATAGCTCAGCTAACAATATATTTTAGTATACCTTATTTTATTTATCTTAGCTTTGGAATGAAAGGTGCTAGTATAGATAGTATGATTGCTGGAACTGCATTTGTAATAATGTTAACTGCGTTTATACCATTGCCTGGAGCTGTGGGTGGAGCAGAGGGAGCCTTTTACATGTTCTTTACTTTATTTTTTATGTCTACAAATATAATGGCTGCTATATTATTATGGAGATTGATTACATTTTACTCCTGTATAGTCTTTGGATTTTATGCCGTTATGAAAAATTAAAGGTTAGATATTAATACATGCTAAATAAATATATTTTAAGAGGAAATCATTGTATTTAAAGGGGATATATTATGAATATTGGAATTTTCACTGATGCTTATTACCCACAAGTAAGTGGGGTAGTTACTTCTACTATGATACTGAAAAGTGAATTAATTAGACTTGGGCATAGTGTAACCATTATTACAGTTACACATCCAGATGTAGAAGAAATGGAAGGTATTATTAGGCTACCTAGTATACCGTTCTTTCTTTTACCGTCTCAAAGAGTTGGGGTAATATACTCACGTAAGATTATGAATAAGATAAAGGAATTAGACTTAGATATAATACATACGCAAACAGAGTTTAGCATAGGTATATTTGGAAGAATAGTTGCTAAAAAATTGGATATTCCTGTAGTTCATACTTATCATACAATGTATGAGGATTATGTGCACTATGTATCTCGTGGGATAATGATTAAACCAGCATCTGAACTTGCTAAGAAAATAAGTAAGCTATACTGTAGGGATTGCAGTGCTATAATAGTACCAACTACAAAGGTAAAGGATGCATTGTGGCAGTATGGGTTAAGAAGGCACATAGATGTAATACCAACAGGAGTTGACATTGAGCCTTTTAAGAGAAGTAATTACAATGATCAAATTATCCGCGATGAAAAGAAATTTCTTGGAATAAATGAAACCCAGCCAGTGATTTTATTTATTGGGCGATTAGCAAAAGAAAAAAGTTTAGATGTAATTATAAGTAGTATGAAGGAACTAACTAACAAAATACCTAGTTGTAAGTTGTTAATTGTAGGTGATGGACCAGAACGTGAAAATCTACAAGAGTTATGTAAGGAGCTAGAAATTGAAAATTCAGTAGTGTTTGCAGGTGAAAGGCCATATGCAGATATTGGAAAATATTATCAGCTAGGAGATGTATTTGTAGGAGCCTCACTAACGGAAACGCAGGGATTGACCTTTGCAGAAGCTATGGCAGCACAAGTGCCTGTAGTGGCTAAGTATGATAAGAATTTAGATGGTATAATTGAAGATAAGGTTAATGGAAGATTATTTTATAAAGATGAGGATTTAGCTGAAATATTGTATCAAACCTTAATGAACAAAGAGGGATCAATGATAATGGTCAAAAATGCTTATGATGGAATAAGACCATTATCGTCTACATGCTTTGGCGAAAATGTTGAGAAGGTTTATATGGAAGTTGAAAAACAAAACTATATGTTACAAAGTGAAAAAGTGACATAGTACGTAACAACAATAATCATTTAGGATATTGTGAAAGTGAAAAAAACCGTATAGGGTAATAATATAAAAAACCAATTACTTTACCATGAGTATATTCAAGGTAAAATCATTGGTTTTTAATTTATTTAAAGTTCTTTGTCACAATTCATAGGTCCGCATATATCAAAATCTGAATCTGATGGTGGCTGCTCATAATAATCTTCTTTTTTAATCTTTTTATCTTCTTTTAATTCTTCTGGGATTATTATAGTAGTTGCCTTATCTGACTTTTCAGGAATTATTGGGTTAGATACTTTATCCTTATTTATCATTCATAATCCACTCCTTTTTAATATTATATATCTAGTTATTTAACTATAACTCTAATATAAAAATATATCAACTAGTATTAATAATTATATGCAATTAATTATTAATTAAAGAAGAATTTTTTTATATATATTTGTCCAATAATATTTGATTATTTGGTACAATGTAATAAATACAAAAGAAACGGAGGAACTGAAAATGAAAACACTTTACTATGATTGTTTTTCTGGAATTAGTGGAGATATGAATTTAGGAGCATTACTAGACTTAGGTGTAAATGAGAAATATTTAATAGATGAATTAAGTAAGTTGAATGTAAATGAATATGAAATAAAAGTGTCAAAAGGCATTAAAAAAGGCATAGAGGGAACTAAGGTAGATGTAATTTTACAAGAGTATTCTCATGAACATATACATGAGGGGGATGGAGGTGAACACTCTCACAGGGATAATGGCAATGATCATAATCATAATAATCACACTCACACTCATAATCATGATGGACAAAGAAATCTTAAAGACATTGAGGAAATTATAGATAGCAGTGGGTTGAACTCTAAAGTCAAAGAATTAAGTAAAAAAATATTTATGAAGGTTGCAGAGGCTGAGGCAAAGGTTCATGGGAAATCGCTATATGAAGTTCATTTTCATGAGGTAGGTGCAGTAGATTCTATTGTAGATATAGTAGGGGCTGCCATTTGTTTAAACATTTTAAATGTTGATAAAGTAATGAGTTCATCCATAGAACTTGGGGGTGGATTTGTTAAGTGTGCTCATGGAGTTATACCAGTACCAGCACCTGCCACAGTGGAAATTTTAAAAGGTATACCAGTAAAACTTGGAGCTGTAGCCTTTGAGACAACAACACCTACAGGTGCGGCAATTTTAGCAGCCACTGTAGATGAGTTTCAAGATGATAAGAATTTTATTATAAATAGAATAGGTTATGGTATAGGAAATAGAGATACTGAAATCCCTAATGTACTAAGAGTTATGCTAGTAGAAGAAGTAAATAGTGAAATAATTAATAATAATAATAATGAATTGGAGCAAGTAAATAATACTAAATGTGATAATGAAGTAGAACAGCAAATTATTGAATGTAATATAGACGATATGAATCCAGAGTTATATGAGTTTATTATTGATAAGCTTTTTGATGAGGGCGCATTGGATGTATATTTAACTCCAATTATAATGAAAAAAGGTAGACCATGTGTTAAGATAAGTGTTTTATGTGAAGAAAGCAAAGGAGAAAAGATTGAAGAAGTATTATTTAGGGAAACAACTACTTTTGGAATAAGAAGTTTTAAAGTAAATAAGACAATGCTTGAAAGGAAATTTACTAAAGTAAATACTAGTTACGGTGAAGTTACTGTGAAAGAAGCTTATTACAAAGGCGAGAAGATAAAAAGTAAATTTGAATATGAAGAGTGCAAGAAAATAGCTGAAAAGAGAGGGGTATCTGCAAGAGAAGTATATGAAAGTTTAGGGAGAGAGTTGGGAAAGGCTTAGGGACAGTTAACAACTAAGTGAACTATTGGCATAAGAATATGAATATCATCTCGAAACATAGGCAAGAATGTAAAGAAAAGTTTATGAAGAGAGGGAATTCTTTTATGGCAAGAAAGGCAAGATTAAAAGCAGAGGACGCTATATTTCATATTATGTGTAAAAGTATCACCGAGGTAAATTTATTTAGAGATGATGAAGATAAGAATAAATATTTGTTTCTTATAAAGAAATATAAAAAGCTCTATAATGTTAAAATCTATGGATACTGCCTTATGGATAACCATGCACATTTGTTGGTTGATTCTAATGGTGCAGATATATCAAAAGTCATGCATGGGATAAATTTTTCTTATGCAATGTATTTTAATAAAAAGTATGAAAGAGATGGTCATCTCTTTAAAGATAGATTTATGAGCAAGATAGTAGATAATGATAGGTATTTGAAGACCGTATCACTATATATACATAACAATCCTAAGGATATAGTAGGGTTTAAAGATTGTCCTGAAAAATATTCTTTTTCTAGTTTAGCAATATTTATAGGAAAAGGACGGGATCATTTTAAATTAGTTGATTATGCTTTTATCATGAGTTTTTTTGGAAATAATCTTAAAAGTGCAAGAAAAAATTACTATAATCTTGTTTTTGGATGCAACGAAGAGAAAATGCAAGAAGAAATTGAATTTGGAAATGAAGAAACAGAATATAAAAGTGGAAGGAAGATACTTGTAAGAAACTTTAAGCCTGAAGATATAATAGAGTTTATAGTATCAAAGATGAATGTATCAAAAACTTACGTTCACATGAAGTATAGTAGAAAGCTTGTACAAGCAAAAGCATTAACGGTTGTACTAATGAGGAGCCTCTGCAATTTTAAATCTATCGATATATCTAATATATTTGGAAATATTACATCAGCTGGAATATCAAGATTAAGCACTATTGGTATAGAATTAATTGGAAGTGAAGAAAAGTATGAAAATGTCATTAGCGAATTTATTAAATGTTATGCTTAGTAATAATTCATTAATGTATTGCAATAGACAAGAAAGTTTTTAAAAAAATAGACAACTATTTTTGTTTCTATACTATAAAGTCGGACAAGTATAGGCAAATATACTGTTTTGTTAATGCCATAACGCGATAAAAATAAAAATAAGTGTTTAAGTCATGGATTAAGCAATGGATAGGTACAGGCCTTTGCGAAAAAACTTGTACAAATATAGATGACAAAAGATTGTTAACCGTCACCAACAAGTTTTAAATGGAGGTAATTATGTTAAAAGAGAAATACAATAATTTAATAAGCTACTTAAAAAATCTTGGCAGTGTTGCAGTTGCATTTTCAGGAGGGGTAGATAGCACTCTATTACTGAAAGTTTGTAGTGATGTGCTCAAGGAAAATGTGCTGGCTATTATGGTAATAGCACCATACACTCCTAAATGGGAAGTTGAAGAAGCTAAAGTTTTGCTAAATGAGTTTGGTGTTAAATATAAATTCCTTGAAGTAGAGATGATTGAGGAAATAAGATTTAGTCCTAGAGATAGATGTTATATTTGCAAAAATGCTATATTTACTAAAATAAAAGAAGAAGCAAAGGCATATGGAATATGCAATGTTTTAGATGGTACAAATTTTGACGATACTAAGGATTATAGACCAGGACTTAAGGCTCTTAAGGAATTAAATATAATAAGCCCTCTTTTAGCAAATGAAATTACAAAGGCCGAGATAAGAAGTTTATCTAAGGAGCTTAAGCTGCAAACTTGGGATAAACCTGCTTATGCTTGCCTTCTGTCAAGGATACCTTATGGACAAGAAGTGATTAAGGCAGAACTTGAAAGAATAGAAGCAGCTGAAGTATATTTAATGTCACTAGGTTATACTGGTGCTAGGGTAAGAAGTCATGAAGACTTAGCAAGGATTGAATTACCAAAGAAGTATTTCATCAAAATTTTAAATGAAGAAATACTAGAAGAAATCTCAATGAAACTCAAAGAATTGGGATTTAAATATGTAACGCTGGATTTAGAAGGATATAAGATGGGAAGTTTAAATTGAAAAAGGTGGTGAGTATATGAATTCAGAAGAGATGAAAAGGTTTCTTAAGTCAATAAAGGATGGGGATATATCCATTGATGATGGCGTAGATAAATTAAAAGATTTGTCATATTCAGATTTAGGCTTTGCAAAGATAGACAATCATAGAGAACTAAGAGTTGGATATCCTGAGGTTATATATTGCGAAGGTAAAACAGTTGAGCAGATAAAAGCCATAGTTACATTAATGCTTACTAAGGATGTAAACATTCTTGGAACAAGGGCTTCAAGGATAATGTATGAAGGGGTAAAAGAGATATATAAGGATACCGAGTATAATGAACTGGCTAAAACTATTGTAATTAAAAGAAAGGAAGTGCAGCGACCAAGTTCATATATTGCATTAGTAACGGGAGGAACTTCTGATATACCAGTGGCGGAAGAAGCTGCCATTACAGCAGAGATTTTTGGGAATACTGTTGAAAGAGTATATGATGTAGGGGTAGCTGGTATTCATAGGCTATTTGAAAACTTAGATGTTATAAGGGGAGCTAAAGTGATTATAACTGTGGCAGGAATGGAAGGTGCCCTAACTAGTGTAGTTGGAGGTCTTGTGGATAAGCCAGTTATAGCTGTTCCAACCAGTGTAGGGTATGGAGCTAATTTTAAAGGACTTGCTGCATTATTATCCATGTTAAACAGTTGCTCTAGCGGAGTTAGTGTTGTTAATATAGACAATGGCTTTGGGGCAGGGTACTTAGCAAGCATTATTAATAAACTTTAATAACATAGCAGAGGATAATTAAATATTAAGAGTTTGCAATAAGGGGTAGCTTAAAAGCTACCCCTTATTTTAAGAAGATTTAAGGTTATATACACTCTCATAAGCTTTAAGCGTGCTTCGTGCAGTGTTTTGCCAAGAGTACTCTTTAGCTCTTTTTAATGCCTTATAGCTTAATTCTTGTCTTAATTTTTCACTTCCAAGCAAGTTACCTATGGCAAAAGATATCTCTGAGATATCATAGGGGTTTATTAGAATTCCACCGTCTCCAACTACTTCTGGAATAGAGGTAAGATTAGATGCTATTACGGGAGTTCCGCAATTCATTGCCTCAAGTGGTGGAAGACCAAAACCTTCGTAAAAAGAAGGATATATAAAGGTATCACAGCCATTATAGAACATAGGCAAATGCTCCTCTGGCACAAAACCAGTAAAAATAACATTAGAGTCTATTTTCAGTTCGGCGACAAGCTTTACTAACCGTTGACTAGGATCTTTATAGTCACCAACAATTACTAAATTATATTTTTTATCTAAATCTTTATAAACTTTAGAAAAAGCAATTAAAGCAGAAGCAATATTCTTTCTTTCGCTAAATCCTCCTAGGTAAAGTATAAATGGATCTGCTAAGTTATATTTATCTTTTAGAAAGTTTCTACAATAGATTTTGTCTTTTGGTACATATTTTTTATCTGCAGCTAAAGGAGTTACAAAGATTTTACTTTCATCTATAGGAAAGAATTTCAAGATGTCTCGTTTTGAAAATTCAGATACAGTTATTATCCCATCGGAACCACCTATAATCATGGGCATTTCTTTTAAAAATTTTATTAAGTATCCTTTGCCTACTGTTTCTGGCATAACATATGGAATTAGGTCGTGTATGGTGGTTATTTTTTTGCAGGATACCTCCTGTGAAAAACCTATGCCGTTTTGAGGCATATGATATACATCTATGTTTTCTTTAGATATATTTTCTGGGAAATAGTAATCCTCAAAGAATCTCTGTTGTTTTTTAGAGGTCATTACTATTTTGCAGTTTTCTCTTTTTATACTTTCATAATCATTACCTGACCAAAAAACATGGTAATTATTCGTATCATCTATGTTAATTAAATTTCTAAGTACATTTTCTGTATAAGTTCCTATGCCAGTACCACTATATAAATTGATGCCCCTAGCATCAATTGCGATTCTCATTGGGTTCACTCCTTAAAATTAATGAAAAACCATATATTTATAGTTGAAGAACTGCTTAAAAGATAACATACATTAATATATTATTTTCACTTGAAAAGTGTGCTATTTAAGCACAAATTATTTAGCAAGTCCATATACTGAAATAGAACAATATTTCGGAGGAATTCATTTGGAGATACAAGAATTAAAAGAAATAGTGAAAGAAAATTATTCCCTATACATTGAAAATATAGAGAAGATAAAAAATGTATACAGAATAGAAACTAAAGATCAGATGTATTGCTTAAAAATCATTAATTATGACTTTGGGCATTTTTTATTTATTATCGCTGCAATAAAGCATTTGCAAAGCAATGATTTTAAAGATATACCACAGATTATTAATACTAAAGATAATAAGGAATATATAGCTCTTGAGAATAAATATGCATACCTAACGCCGTGGCTAAATGCAAGGGAGTGTAATTATGATAATCCTGTAGAAATTAAATTGTGCACTTCAAAGCTTGCAGAGCTTCACACAAAGAGTTTGAATTTTAAAGTTACACCTGACATGAACCCTAGGGTAGGATGGCTTAAATGGATAGAAACTTTCAAAACCAGAAAAAACGAGATATTAGATTTTAAAAGAAGAATAAATGAAAAGCCACATAAAACAGAATTTGATAATTATTATTTGAAAGTAATGGGGGAGGAGTTAGCAAGGAGTGATAAATCTATAGATAACTTATGCAAAAGCGAATATATAATTAAGATGAATGAAGAAATTAAACATAATGGATTCTGCCATCATGACTATGCCCATCATAACGTGTTAATAGGGGCAGATGGAGGGGTGAATATCATTGATTTTGATTATTGCATCTTAGACACTCATTTACATGATCTAAGTAGTCTTCTAATAAGAAGAATGAAAAATGGTAAGTGGAATATAGAAAATGCACTTATTATAATGGATGAATATGATTCTAAAAATTTAATATATAAAAGTGATATAGAAGTAATGGCAGCATTTATGGAGTTTCCACAAGAATATTGGCAAAGAGGAATCCAATATTACTGGGAAAAGAAGGCTTGGGGCGAAGAGTTTTTCCTAAGGAAGCTTGAAAAGCTAGATGAGGATAGAGTGGATAGGCAGATTTTTATTGAAAAGTTTAGACAATTAAAATATGGGAGGTAGTATTATGGGTAAAAGCAAAGAAGATGCGTACATGGACGAAAGCCAAATTGACATAATTCAGCCACAGGAATCCACTGTAGAAGAATATGATATGAAGCTTGATAACTTAAAGGAAGAAGTTAAAAATCTGAAAAAAATAAAAAAGAGACAAAAGAAACTTAGGGAGTTAGAATTTGAGCAAAGAGAGATATTAAAGAAAATGGATAAGAATTATAAAAAGAGTAGATAACCTTTGGATATTTATATAGTAGTTAACTGATATATAAATACATCTAATATATTAAATATACTTAATTAGAGGTGGTGCTAATGACAATAAGCATTTACAATGATTTTTCTGATTATATGACATTCAACGGAATTAATAATGTAGAAAGGATTGAAGTAGAATTTAAATATAAAAATACAAAGATAGGCATAACTGAAGGGTTAATAATAAATCAGTTTGATGCTATGCGTGATTTTCATGAAAAGGCTATGGGGTTTAACGGTTATGTGAGGAATAAATTGAATAACAATACAGGGAAAGTTGTAGAGGAATATAAAGTATCCATTAGGAAGCTATCTGCAGACATAAATATTATTAAAAGCAATGGAGCTAAGAATTCTTTTGAAGAATTGATTGTTAAATATGGTGATAAATTTATAAATAAAGGGGAGGAGTGCATAAGAGAAATATACAAATCAGATTATATAGGGATTATTACAAGAAGTATGAGGCGTACAGAAATATGCCTAGGGGATACAGACTTTAGAAACCTAGGAAAGGATAACCTTACTAATGTGGTTAGCTTTGGGAACTGTAGCTACAATATGTTGGAAATGGACTGTTTTTTCTTGCTTAGTAGACTAAAGAGAAAAGGTATGAAGCTTGATTTTAAAAAGCTTGCTAAAGAGTTTTGTTATATTGAAGGACTAAATGAAAATAGCTCAGAATTTTTAATTGCTTTAATTTCTTACCCTTATGAGTTTGTGAGATGTTGCAATAAGTATAGGGTAGGTAAAAATAAATGGAATGAAGAAAAGTTTCCAGAAAAACTTATAAAAACTATAATTGAAGAAAGGGATTTTTTACCCTAATTTAGAATACCATGACTTAAAGAGGTGATAAGATGTTAGATGTTAGATATAAAGATAAAGATTACTTAAGTAAATATGATCTAGATGTAAACTTATTTAGTGAATTTGATTTAGTGGTTCATGATGTTATTCCAGTAAGAAAGGTATTTATACTAAATAGTGATAAAGGTGATAAGGTTTTAAAAAAAGTTAGTTATGATGCTGAGCAGCTTGAGTTTATTAATTATGGTATGGAGTATATTAGAAAGAATAATTTTGATAGAATCATTCAATTTGAAAAGACAAGAAAACAATGCATATGTCTTCCTTGGAACGGTGACATATATTGTATTATGAATTTAATGGAGGGGAGAGAGTGCGAGTATAGCAACCCTGTAGATGTTATGCTTACATCTAGAGCGCTAGCAGAGCTCCATAGAGCATCAGAGGGTATTATATATGAAGAGGGATTTTCGCAGCTATTAGCAAAGAACCCGAAGCGATACCTATGTGGTAAGGCGATAGAAAATTTCAATAGAAAGTTAAAAGAGCTCACTCTTTTTAAAGAAATAGCAACTTTATCTGAAAACAAAAGTGAATTTGATTGCATATTTTTAGAGCATGAAAAGTACTATGAGGAAAGTATAATACAAAGTATAAGGGAGCTAGAACAATCAGAGTATTATAGTTTATGTAAGGAGAAAAATAAAGTTGTATTCTGCCATCATGACTTAGCTCACCATAATATATTGATTAATGAAGAAGAGGTGCACTTTTTAGACTTTGATTATTCTGTTATAGATTTAAAGATACATGATATTTGTAATTTTACAAATAAAGTAATTAAGGATTTTGCCTATGATATAGAAAAATGTCATAGCATTTTAAGGGAATATTCAAAGGTAACCCCATTAGATCATAGGGAGATAAAAGTATTATACAGTATGCTTAGCTTTCCAGAGGACTTTTATAGCATAGTTAGAGATTATTACACAAGGAAAAAACAATGGAGTGATGAGCTATTCCTAAGTAAATTAAAGAAAAAGGTTGAGTGTGAAAAATATAGAGAAGATTTTTTAAAGGCTTTTAAGAATTATTATAAATGCTAAATGAATAACCCCCATAGTGATAAATACACTAAGGGGGATTTTTCTAGTGCCACCCACGTGGCAAGTTTGACTTTATATTTGCTTAATAGAGTTATTTATTTAACAATATGTGTTTATAAGCATCTAGAGTAGCTGAAGCGGTATGTTCCCAAGTTAAATCAGCAGCCCTCTTTAACCCTTTTGTTATAAGACATTGCCTTAAGTCACTATCAAGGAGAGCATCATACATCTTTTCACTTAAGTCATTAATATCGTATGGATTTACAAGCAAGGTGGAATCCTTAACTATTTCAGGAATGGAGGTGACATTGGAGGCAATCACAGGTACACCACAGGCCATGGCTTCAATAGGAGGTAATCCAAAACCTTCATAAAAAGAAGGATATACGAAAAGCTCGCAAGCATTATACATAAATGGAATGTGATCCATAGATATAAAACCAGGGAAAATTACTTTGTCTTCAATATGCAGAGATTGTGCTCTTTTTTTATACATGTCATATGACTTGCCTTTACTACCTGCAACGACTAGCTTAATATCCTTTTTTAGCTTTGGTAAAAGAAGACTAAAGGATTCTAATAACCCAATAATATTTTTCCGAGGACTAAACCCGCCTATATAAAGAATATAGTCTCCTGTAATAGAATAATTCTTTTCAATGATTGATTTACTAATAACTTTGTCATAAGGTTTATAAATATCCTCACTAGCTAAATGAGTTACATATATTTTTTCCCGTGGGAAGTTGAAGGCTTTAACGATATCTTCTTTTGAGTATTCTGACACTGTGATTATTCCATCACATAAGGGGATAATATTAGGTAACTTTTCATTGAAAATTTTTAGATATTGCTCTCCAACAGTATCTGGCATCTTATAGGGAATAATATCATGTAAAGTAATAACGAAGGGGCAATTTTTAGTTATAGGTAACCCAATACCATTTTGAGGAACGTGATATATGTCCATGGAATTGTCTATTAATTTGTTAGGTATATTTACTTCATTCCAGAAGTTATTTTGATTATCTTGCTTAATGTTTTTTACATGAAAGTTTTTTTGAAAGGGAATGTCTAATTTAAAATTATCTGGGAGGAAAAGTAAATAGTCATTATAATTGTCAATTTTATTTAAAGAGTGAATTAGTTGATAAGAATAAGTTCCTATACCAGTTCCCCTATACCATTTTGCAGCTCTAGCATCAATCCCAATTTTCATTTTACTACTCCTTAAATACTGATTTAATTTGTCCATATACTCTATTATATTAAAGGTGCGCATAAATGTTATTAAAACATATAAGAATTTATTCTAAAAAAAAATATTTGTAATATAAATTATAAAGGGGGGTGAGTAATATGATGAGAGAATTTGAAATAGAAAGACAATATGGTATAAAAATAGAAAGTATACGTCCTAATAAAGGAGTCTATCTTTTGAAGACAGATGATGGAGCTAAATGTCTAAAGAAGATAAATTATGGGACACAAAAACTTTTGTTTGTATACGGAGCCAAAGAACATCTTATAAGTAAAGGGTTTGATAAAGTTGATAGATATTTTTTGAATACTGAAGGAAATCCTTATGCCTTAGTTAATGAAGATATCTATACTCTTTCTGAGTGGATAGACGGTAGAGAGTGTGACTTTCACGTAGAGGAGGAATTAGTTCAAGCTGCAAAAAAGTTAGCTTATATGCATATTGCATCTAAGGGCTATGAACCACCAGAAAATAGCAAGCTAAAAACAGACCTTGGAAGATGGCCACACTTAATGGAAAAGAGGATAAAATCCTTTGATAAAATGAAAGACATGATTAGAAAAAAGAAGAACTTTAAAACTGACTTTGATATTAATTATATTAAAAGCATGGATGCGCAAAAAGAATTAGGAAAAAGAGCTATGGCTATATTAGATGATTCTAGGTATTTTGACATATGTAGGCAAACTGAAGAAGAAAAAGGATTTTGCCACCATGACTATACTTATCATAATATTGTTATTGATAAAAATAATGATGTTAATATAATTGATTTTGATTATTGCAAAAGAGAAGTAAAAGCATATGATTTATCTAATTTTTTGATAAAGGTGCTTAAGAAGCAGGATTGGGACATAAAGTATGCTGAAATAATATTGCAAGCATATAGCAGTGTAAATCCTCTGTTAGAAGAAGAGTACAGGCTCATATATGCATTCTTGGTATTTCCACAACGCTATTGGAGGCTGTGTAATAGGTATTACTATAATGAAGTTACATGGGTTCAAAATACCTTTAACAAGAAGATAGAGGAGTTAGTTTCTGAAAGAGAAAAGTCTATGGCATTTATTGAAGAATATAGGAAAGCCTTTAATCAGAGGTAGTATATGCAGTAATGCCATGTAAATAAATTATTTGCATGGCATTTATAATTTATGAGCTTAAGTTCCCTAAGTTTTATAATGGACTAGTTGTAAATTTTTATTAATACTGTTATAATAAAATTATATGTGAAAGAATTATAAAAATGAAATAATAAAATATAGGTTTAATTAAAATTAATTAATTAAAAGGGAATCAGGTTAAAATCCTGAACTATCTCGTAGCTGTAATAGATGAATTTAAGTACATTATGCCACTTGGAAACGGGGAAGGCGTACTTAAGTAATGATTCTTGAGTCAGAAGACCTGCCTATATTTTGCACCATAAACTCTACGAGTGATAGAGAGGGCTTTATAATGAAGATTTGTTTGCTGATTTCATAGAAATAAGCATATTTTCAAGCGTTTCCTTTTAACACTTTAGTTAAAGGGATTTTTTGTTTTGTAAATACAACTATTCTATAAACCGTCAAAATGAATCTAACTCATCATTAGGTAGGAGATGTGAAATGGGGAAAATCATTATTTTATGTATCATATTTTTGTTGGCTATTTTATTCTTCAAATGGAAACGTAAAGGTTTGCGCGCGAATGGTGATGGTACGACTTACCATCACCATAGAATCGGACATAAACATGGCGAAGGGTTTTCAATAGATTTTTATGCGTATGCTTCACAAATCAGGCACTGGAATCCAACATTTAAAGTAGCCTTTTCCGTTGTAATACTGATTCTTTGTATTACACTAGAAAACCCCTATGTATCTGCTTTGATTATAATTGCAATGGCGTATTTAACCATTGTTAAAGGGGGACTTCAGGCGAGTAAGTATTTATCAATACTGAAAATTCCCATGGTATTTATTCTACTTGGAACATTTACCATTGCCATTGATTTTTCAAGACAGCCAATGGGCCAGTATAACTTATATCTTGGGCTTTGCTATGTTTTTACTTCTCAGGATAAAATTAAGGAAGTAGTATTCTTGATTTTAAAGGTTTTTGCAGCTGTAAGTGCGCTACAGATGATGACACTTTCAACGCCATCTTCTGAGATTATCTATGTGCTTCGGAAGGCACACGTTCCAAAGCTTATTATAGAACTGATGAATCTTATTTACCGTTACATATTTATTTTAATGGATACCTATAGTAAAATGAAAAATTCTGCGGAATCTCGTCTGGGATACTGTGATTTTAAAACTTCTTGTTATACATTTGGG
The DNA here is from genome assembly GCF_020443565.1 of Clostridium sp. CS001. Taxonomy (GTDB): domain Bacteria; phylum Bacillota; class Clostridia; order Clostridiales; family Clostridiaceae; genus Clostridium_AD. The sequence continues at coordinate 133,521 of NZ_JAIZZN010000005.1, read as the reverse complement.
AGCATAGCAAGCAATATGCTGGTTGTTTCGCTGAAAAAGGCAAACACTTATTATGATGCTATGGAGTCCAGATGCTATGACGGGGACCTTATATTTTTGGAAGAAAGTAAAAAAGTAGAACTGATACAGATTATCTCGGCAGTAGCATTTATAATTTTTTTGATTTTAGTTTGGAGTTTTACAAGATAGAGAGGGGATATTATGGGGAAATCAATATTAAGTATAGAAAATCTTCACTACATCTATGGAAATGGAAAGGCTGCGCTGGATGGTGTAAGCGTGGATATATATGAAGGTGAGAAAATCGCTGTCATTGGTTCCAATGGATCTGGAAAATCAACATTTTTCTTAAACATAAACGGTGTATTTACACCAGAGCATGGAAAGATATTTTATAGGGGTGCTGCCGTTAATAAAAAGAATTTGAAAGAGCTTCGAAAAAATATTGGAATCGTATTTCAGGATGCGGACAATCAAATAATTGCATCTACAGTTAGGGCAGAAGTTGGATTTGGCCCCATGAATTTAAAGCTTTCAAAAGAAGAGGTACTTGAGCGAGTTGAAGAGGCGCTGGCATACATGAACATATCAGATTTCAAAGAACGTCCACCACACTATTTAAGTGGTGGTGAAAAAAAACGTGTTACCATTGCAGGTATCATTGCTATGAAATCAGAAATTATTATTTTTGATGAACCTACTGCATCACTAGACCCCTTAAATGCATTGATGTTAGAAGAGGTTCTAGAAAAGCTTGGCTTGGAGGGGAAGACAATGCTAATTTCCACCCATGATGTGGATTTTGCATATAGATGGGCGGAGCGGGTTATTGTATTCTGCGAAGGGAAGATTATTGCAGATGGAACACCCTTAGAAATTTTTAAGAATAAGCCCATTTTAAAACAGGCAAATTTAAAACAACCAACCATGCTTGAAGTATATGAATTACTTGTAGAGAAACATTTGCTAGAAGATGCAAATGTCTACCCCAAAGGTATTAAAGAATTCAAAGAAATACTTGAAAAATAGGTGGTTTGCTAAGTGCTTTAGCTTAGTTTAATATAAAATAAAAACAAAATAAGGGGGAAAAGCAAAATGAATCAAAAAGAAAAGAGAATTATATTTGTTGCCATAGCTTTTGCATTGTTCTTTGGAGTCTCTTCCACAGCAAACGCTATGCATATTATGGAAGGATATCTTCCACCAAAGTACTGTATTATATGGGGTGCTATATGTGTTCCATTCTTAGTAGCAGGCTACTTATCAATTAAGAGAAAACTTTCTCATAGTCGTAAATCTATTACCATTCTTGCTATGGCAGGGGCTTTCGTTTTTGTGCTATCATCTTTAAAGATTCCATCCGTAACAGGAAGTTGCTCACATATGACTGGTACCGGACTTGGGGCAATTTTATTTGGACCTTTAGCAGTAAGTATTCTAGGACTTATTGTACTACTTTTTCAGTCAATATTACTTGCCCATGGAGGACTCACTACTCTTGGTGCTAATACTTTTTCAATGGCTATTGCTGGACCATTTGTTTCTTATGCAATCTACAAATTATGCAAAAATCTTAAAGTAAATAAGTATGTAGGTATTTTTTTGGCAGCGTCACTTGGTGACTTATTAACCTATTGTGTAACAAGCATTCAACTTGCAGTTGCATATCCATCTGTAAGCGGAGGGGTGGGAGCATCAGTAGCTAAATTCCTTGCAGTATTTGCACCAACACAGATTCCACTGGCAATAATTGAAGGTATTCTTACTGTTGTCATTATTATGGGTCTTGAAACATATGCAAAATCTGAACTTACAGATCTTGGATTTCTAAACGGAGGTGAAAATTAATGTCAAAGATGAAAAAAGTTATAATTTTATTAACTATTGCTGCTTTGATTGCAATTATACCATTATTTGCGTTAAAGGGTGCTGAGTTTGGTGGATCTGATGATGCAGGAAGTAAGGTGGTTTCACAGATTACAGGTACTGAGTATGAGCCTTGGGCTACACCGATTATGGAAACTTGGATTGGTGGAGAAATACCGGGTGAGATTGAGAGTTTATTATTTTGTCTACAGACAGCTATTGGAGTTGGAGTTCTTTTCTTTTTTCTAGGAAGATTTGTAGAGAGAACTAAAAAAGAAAATAAAGAAAATAAAGCAAAGTGAGTAAATACTGGATTTAAACCTTGGCATACTAATTATTCATTCATATGATGGGAGGCGTTATAAATATGGATAAGATAAATAAGTTAATAAAGTTTTCATTAAATAGTTTATTTAATGATACGTATTTAAATTTAAAAAGAGCAAGTGCATATGGGTGCTTCCCTGAACCACCTCAAATTCTAAAATTAGGATTAAATAATATTTAGGGTTTGAAGGGAGAATTAATATGAATATGTATAGAAACTTAGGTGAAAAATCTGAAACGAATATAACAGGAAATATTGGCGCAGATAAGATTATTATGGCAGAGATTAATAAAAATTCTGTTGTAAATAAAATTCAATTAAAAAAGATTTTGTGGAAAAAATTTAAAGAAACATTTAGATAAAAGTAAATGAAGATGCCACTATTATTTTTAATAGTGGCATCTTCATTTACAAATGTGTTTTATAAGCTGTATATCTTTCTAATATATCTATATTATTTCTAAAAAAGTCATGCAAGATCTCCATGTTTTTCACTGTGCCCTCGGTAATAATATGCTCTATAAGTTCTGTCTGAATCAACACATCCTCCTTGCCACCCATAAAAGACAAAAAGCTTTCTATTATATTATGCCTTTTTAACAGGTACTCACCTATTTTTTTGCCCTCATCTGTTAGAGTTACAATCCCATACCTTACATAGTTTACAAATCCTAACTCACCAAGTTTTTTTACCATCTTTGAAGCAGAAGAATCCTTAACGTTTAACATTTGTGCAAGTATATTTATTCTAATATAATCTTCATTTAGACTATTCCTATATATCATCTCAAGATAGTCCTCTAATGCAGGGGTAAGTAAATTTTTATCATATCTTTGTAATTCATATCCACGGACAGTATGAAATCTGTCATCCATTTAATCACCGCCATTATTTTAATTTATATTTATATATATATTCGTAACATTTAAAAGTATTTAACATATTTTAGTGTAGGGAAAGTTTTTTTCCCAGCAGCAAATGATTTCATGAAAATTTTAGATATAAAATAATGGGTTTTAAATTATAGAGGAGGTTTATTCTATATGAATAATTGTTATATTCCACTTAGCTCATTACCACTTGGAGAAAAATGCAAAGTAAAGAAACTTGTTTCCGATGGATTATTAAGAAGAAGGTTGTTGGACCTCGGACTAATTAATGATACTGTTGTAGAATCTTTGCAGAAAAGCCCATCAGGGGATCCTGTTGCTTATCTTATTCGCGGTGCAGTGATTGCACTTCGTAGTGAAGCAGCATCCATGATATTAGTAGAAACAATTTAGGTTAATAATCATTAATCTGTTTATCTAAATGCAACATTTTTTAAGGAGGATGTATTTATGGGTTTAACAAATGCTTCAACTGGGAGAGGAGCATTAGAAAAAGAACTTCGAATTAATAAAACAACACCAAAGGATAAAATAATAGCCTTGGGGGGTAATCCTAACGTTGGGAAAAGCACTGTTTTTAATAATTTAACAGGACTAAATCAACATACTGGTAACTGGCCTGGTAAGACTGTGACAAATGCCCAAGGAAACTATTCTTATAAAAATAATAATTTTATTTTAGTGGATATTCCAGGTACCTATTCATTAATGTCAAATTCCGTTGACGAGGAGGTTGCCAGAGATTTTATATGTTTTGGGAATCCAGATACAACAGTAATTGTAGTAGATGCCACCTGTTTAGAAAGAAATCTAAATCTTGTGCTCCAAACCCTTGAGATAACTTCTAAAGTTGTTGTATGTGTTAATCTGATGGATGAAGCAAAGAGAAAAGGAATATCCATAAATCTACGAGAATTATCAAAACAACTTGGAGTTCCTGTTGTAGGAACAAGTGCTGTTAAGGCAAAAAGCCTAGATGAATTAATGGATACAGTTCTAAATGTTGCAACAAATAAAAATACTCCAGGCATTATAAACATTGTATATGAAGAATCCATAGAAAACGCAATATCTAAAGTTGAAAATATAGTTAAATTAAAACTTCAAAATAAACTTAACTCTAGATGGGCAGCATTAAAGCTCATAGATGGTGATAAAACACTATTATCTTCAATCAGCAAGTATCTTAATTTTGATTTAACAAAAGAAGATGAAATTATGAAGCAAGTTTATGAAGTAAGAACTCTACTTGAGTCACAGGGAATTGATTCTGATGCTTTTCGCGATAAAATTGTCTCTCAATTGGTACGTACTGCTGAAAAAATAGGGAGTAGCGTAGTTTCTGTTAAAAATAAGAACTACAATGATATGGATAGAAAGATAGATAAATATCTCACCTCTAAGAAATTTGGAATTCCAATTATGATTCTTCTTTTAAGTGTGATATTTTGGATTACCATTACTGGGGCTAATATTCCTTCTAAAATAATTGCTGATGCTTTGTTTTGGGTTGAAGCTAGGCTTACGGATTTTTTTACTTGGGTAGGTACTCCAGTGTGGGTAGATGGATTATTGGTTAAAGGCATGTATCGGACGCTTGCTTGGGTAGTAGCTGTTATGCTACCTCCGATGGCTATATTCTTCCCCCTATTCACATTGCTAGAGGACTTAGGTTACTTACCTAGGGTAGCTTTTAATCTTGATAATTATTTCAAGAAAGCCTGCGCTTGTGGGAAACAATCATTAACAATGTGTATGGGGTTTGGTTGCAATGCTGCTGCTATAATTGGATGCAGAATAATTGATTCGCCAAGGGAACGGCTTATTGCAATTATCACTAATAATTTTGTACCTTGTAATGGTAGATTTCCAACGCTTATAGCAGTTATCACTATGTTTTTTGCTGGAATTATAGTTGGTCCTTTTCAATCTGTAATATCCACACTAATTCTCACTGGTGTAATTGTACTAGGAGTTGTTATGACATTAATATTGTCCAAGGTTTTGTCAAAGACAATATTAAAAGGTATCCCATCCACTTTCACTTTAGAGTTACCGCCATACAGAAAACCACAGGTTGGCAAGGTTATTGTAAGATCTATATTTGATAGGACCCTATTTGTACTTGGGCGGGCTGTAGTAGTAGCCGCACCAGCAGGAATTGTTATATGGGTAATGGCTAATATTCATATAGGTAATTTAAGTATTTTAACACATTGCGCTAATTTTTTTGATCCCTTTGCAAGGCTTATTGGATTAGATGGTTATATTTTAATGGCATTTATTTTAGGGTTTCCTGCAAATGAAATAGTTGTACCTATAATAATTATGAGTTACATGTCTGCAGGTAGCATGCTTGAGCTTAGTAGTTTAGACCAATTAAAAAGTCTTCTAATTTCAAATGGATGGACATGGCTAACTGCTATATGTGTTATGTTATTTTCTTTGATGCATTGGCCTTGTGCGACAACGTGTTTAACTATAAAAAAAGAAACCCAAAGTTTTAAATGGACTATGGTTTCATTCCTTGTTCCTACTATTACAGGTGTTGTTATTTGTTTTATAGTTGCAAGTACTGTACGGATGATAGGGCTTATATAGTATTATATATTCTTTAACAATTATATAAAACCATGGGGGTTCTCATGGTTTTTTAGTTCACCTATTAATTATATTATCATAATATATATTACGAGTTTAAATATGGAGATGATATTATGAAAATAGGAGACATTGTAGTAAGAAAATCTTATGGTGGAGATATTACCTTTAAAATTATAGATATTAAATTTAATGATGATAAAGAGGTGTATTTGCTTAAAGGGATTAATTTGAGAATTGAAGCGGATTCACCTATAGAAGATTTAGAAGCAGTTTCAGAAGATAATATTGGTGAAATCGATAAAATCTTTAATAAGAAAGTAAATGCGTCTATTAAGAGAGTTCTAATGAATAGGATAAAAGGAACTAGGGGAGATAGAGATGGGTCTATAGATATTAGTGAAAAAAATAAAATCATACAATCTAGGCAAGGTAAATATAAGGAAAGCAAAAACAAAGATATGACATTTGGAAGACCCGGTAAAATACTACATGTGGATGGTGATGCAGAATACTTAGAGGTTTGCTTAAAAACCTATAAGCAATTGTCGCTAGAGGCTGTAGGTCGTGTAATATTAGAGAAAGACCAACCAGGCGAAATAGTAAATTTGGTTAAGGAGATTAAGCCAGATATAGTAGTAATAACAGGTCACGATGGTATGATAAAAGGAGTAACTGACTATATAAACTTAAGCAGTTACAGAAATTCTAAATACTTTGTAGAGGCTGTCACGGCTCTTAGGGCTTACAATAGCAACTATGATGATCTAGTTATATTTGCAGGGGCATGTCAATCTTGTTATGAGGCACTACTAGATGCTGGTGCAAACTTTGCTAGTTCTCCCAATAGGGTGCTAATCCACTGCCTAGACCCGGTTTTAGTTTCTGAGAAGATTGCCTATACAAATATAGATAGTGTTGTAGCTATAGAAGATGTTATTCAAAACACTATAACAGGACTAAGAGGAATAGGTGGATTACAAACTAGGGGAAAGTATAGAGAGGGGTTTCCCAAGTCACAGTATATATAGATAAACACATAAGGGGGCTATAAATAGTAATTAGACACTGCAATGGGTATTTTATTTTAAATGCTTAAAAGTGCCCTCATACTTTGTGTGGGGGTTATGTTCATAAATCTGAATATATATATAATTCAAGGAGATACTATAAAAAGCAGTATTAAATACATTTAATTAACATAAAATTAATATTGACAAAATCATTACAGTAGTGATAAAATAATAAGTTTACTTGACAAGAATGAATATATGAGATATACTATAGATGTGGAAAGAGGGTGTTTACTTTGGAAAAGATAAATGTATTGACTTCAATAAAAGATGAAATTGAGAGTCATGTTGGTGAAAGAGTAACATTAAAGGCTAATGGTGGAAGAAGGAAAATTCTCGTAGATAATGGAATTATTGAAAAGACGTATCCAAGTATCTTTGTTATTAGGTTGGAAAATGACACCCACAGGACAGTGACATATAGTTATTCAGATGTTTTGACAAAAACGGTTCAAATAGTTTTTGCAGGATAAGAGCGATACAGTACATCAGTATTGTTTTTATGTTTGTAGATTAATCAAGTCACATGAAAGTAGATAACAAGAGTATTTACCTGGTATCTACTTTTATGTGCATTACATAAGATTAATAGGCGTATATTATATAGAATGCATTTAGTTAGCAATAACCATGCACTCCATATAATATGCGCTTTTGTTTTTTTACTATATAGGAATCAACTTGAAGAAGTGGATGTGGATAACACTTATATGCTAGAGATTGTCAGTTTTGCCACTTGCCACGTGGGTGGAACTATTAAGAATTATGGTGAATTTTGCAATACGAATAAACCTAGGTAATATCATATTTTGTTTAGTATTTCTATATATATTAATAGTAAGTATTTTAGGAGGGTAACAGCTTATAAGCTTTACCTAACAATAGAAATACAAGGAGGTATAATATGGAGATAAGTTTAGTAAGAGAAAATATAGAATATGAGCAACTGCTAGGGGAAAATACTGCTGATACAGTAGTAAGAGAAGAATATGTAATACCAGATACTCATCCGGATGTTAGAAAGATACTTATGCTGGACGTTAAAGCTACTATAGACTCTAAGGAAATAATCCAAGATAAGGTATATTTAGAAGGGCAAATTCAATATAATGTACTTTATATTACAAAAGATCAAGATAGAAGTGATGTGGAAAACGTTATATACACCTCTAAGTTCTCAAATTCCATAGATGTAATGGGTGCGAAGCCTGAAATGCTTTGTGAAGCTGAATGTTTTGTAGAACATATGGATTGCAAAATAGTTAATGAAAGAAAAATAAGTCTAGAGGGCATCTTGAAGTTAAAATCTGAGGTATATAAAAATTTTAGTTTTCAAATAGTTAAAGATATTGAAGCAGTTAAGGATGTTCAATATTTAAAAAATCCTACTAGCATAGATAAAGTAATAAGGAATTTTAATGGAGAACTTATTGGAAAGGCTAATATGAAAATCCCAATGGATAAGCCAGAGATAGCAAAGGTTATAAAGTATGATATTAATATCCATAAGAAAGAAATAAAGCTTTATGAAGGAAGAATTCAAATAAATGCCTATGCATGTGTTAATATTATGTATAAGGGAAAGGATAGCAGAGAATTAACTTACATTGAACATGATGTAATGCTTAATAAGGAACTAGAGTTCCAAGATATAAACCCTTATATGGATAACTATACAGACTTTAGAATAGATGCTATGGAATTTGACATTAAAGAAGATGAATTGGGCGAAAAAAGAATTATAGATGTAGAATTTATGATAAAAACCAACACCAGGGCCATGAACAAAGAAGAAGTGGATATGATAGAGGATGTGTATTCACCAACTACTAAACTTGAGATGGATAAAAAGGATTATGGACTTAATGTAATGCAAGGGCAATTATTAACTGAGACATTGGTTAAGGGAGATATAGAATTAAATAGTAGCATGGGTAGAGCAAGCAAGATTATTATGTGCAACTCTAGCGTTTGCGTAACGGATAAAAAGGTAGTTGAAGACAAGGTTATAATTGAAGGTGTAATGAACGTTACTATATTGTACAGAAGTGATGACGAGGAAAAATACCTCTGTGCTGTATCTGAAGAAATTCCTTTTAGCTGTGGAGCTGAGATACTAGGCACAAAGATAAATATGAGTAGTATGTGCAAAGTTTCATTAGAAAGTATAAATGTTGATATTGAGGCAGGAAACATTGCTGTTAGAGCTGTTGTGAAAGTATATGTAAGAGTGAATTATATGGTGCAAAAGAAATTCTTAGTTGATGTTTACACAGTAGAGGGTGAAGTACCTAAGAAAAAGGCTGGTATTACTATTTATGTAGTTCAATCAGGCGACACTTTGTGGAAGATTGCTAAGAAGTATAATACTACAATTCAAGAAATTGCAAGGGTGAATCAAATAGAAGACCCAAATGTTATAAAGGTTTCACAAAAACTTATAATACCGGGCAGAGTAATTATATAGTTTAAACCATTAATAATCCCCCGTGTTGTTTATAGCATACGGGGGATTATTAATTTATTTCAAATTATATGTAGCAATATTAAATTTCTTGTAATATACTATTTTTATTAACAATAATTTAGGGGGAAGGCATCCTCTTATATTCGTGCGGTAGTGTAAGTCAGGCTAAATAATTATTAATAAAAGGTGGAGGCGAATCATGCTAGTAAAAGCTTACGGGAAGATAAACCTATCCCTAGATGTGGTAGGTAAAAGAGAAGATGGATATCATTTACTAAAAATGATTATGCAAAGTGTAGAGTTATATGATTCTATTTCCTTTGAAAGGTGCAGTAAAGGGATTAATATAAGTTGCAATAAACCATACATACCAATAGATGATAAGAATTTAGTATATAAAGCTACGAAGCTTTTTATGGATACATATAACATTTGTGATGGTGTAAACATATATCTTAATAAAAACATTCCTGTATCAGCAGGCATGGCAGGTGGTAGTGCGGATGCAGCAGCTGTATTTAAGGCACTAAGAGAATTATTTAAAGTAGACGTAGATGACAATGAACTTATGAGTCTAGGTATCAAAATAGGTGCAGACGTGCCTTATTGCATAATTGGTGGAACAGCGCTTTGTGAAGGTATAGGAGAAGTTATTACTCCATTAAAGCCATTTAAGAACCAAATTCTAGTATTGGTTAAGCCTAACTTTGGAGTATCCACTAAGGAAGTTTATAAAAATCTAGATATTAGTAAGATATTTAAACATCCACATACAGGAGCATTAATAAAAGCTATGGAGCAGGAAAACCTAGAAGATGTTTGTATTAATATGAAGAATTTACTTGAAAATGTTACGCTAAGAAAATACCCAGTTCTCAAAAGGATAAAGGAAGATATGATTAAAATGGGTGCAATGGGTTCAATGATGAGCGGAAGTGGACCAACAATATTTGCCTTTTTCGATGATATGTTAAAAGCACAAAGATGCTATGATAAATTTAAAACTCAATATAGAGAAGTATATATAACAAGAACAATTTAGATGTGGCTCTAAATTGAATTGAAGTGTAGATGTAAATGAAAAACAAGTGAAAGATTATATTAATCTTTCATTTGTTTTTTTATTTTCATAAGCTTAGTGAATATTTTAGGTCAGTGTCGTAAAAACTAGCTACAGAAAAGAAAAGTATGGTTACTTATGAGTAAGTTATATATGGTCTATATTGTTTTGAAAATTGTACTTAAATGGGGAGTAAAAGCATGAGAATTTTAAATTCGTTTGATATGTATTTTTTAGCAATGATGCTTATACAAGGCACAATTGTATTTACTGTTGATGCAAAGAGCTTTACAAAAGCAGGTATGGATGGGACTAGTAGAAAAGCGAGGATACTAGGGTTGTTAGCGATTATAGTAACCTCTGCTTTATTTATACTTAGGTTAATACTATTATAGTAAATTTATATACATATGAGGAAGTGATATTGTGAAAGAAAAAATTAATGATAAAATCCAACCTCTTGCAGAAGAAAATATAATCTACTTAAAAGAAGTTTTAAAAGACAATTCAGATGTTGTTTTTAGGTTTTTTAATGTAGGAGATTGGAAGGCGGGCTTAGTCTACATTGATGGAATGGCAGATAAAATCTTGCTAGATCATTATGTATTAGAACCATTAATGTTATGTTCAAGAGGCATAGAGGATGTAGAGCAAATTAAAGATAACATACTAGCAGTAACAGATATGCATGAAATAAAAGAACTAAGTAAGGGAGTCAATGCTGTACTTTCTGGAGAGACATTAATGTTTATAGATGAGCTGGATTGTGCATATGTCATTGCTACAAGGTCTTGGCCTGTTAGAGGAGTAGGTGATCCATTTGGAGAGACAGTAATTAGAGGAGCAAGAGATGGGTTTACAGAAACACTGAGATTCAATACTGCCTTGATTAGGAGAAGAATTAAAGATACGAGACTAAGAATTGAAGCTAAGGTTATAGGAATCAGATCGAAAACAGATGTGGCTATTATATATATTGATGACATAGTCAATAAAGATGTACTTTATGAACTTCAGCGTAGAATAGATAAAATAAACATTGACGCGGTTTTTGATAGTGCATATATAGAACAATTAATTGAGGATAATAAATACTCACCATTTCCACAAATACAAAGCACGGAGAGGCCAGACGTAGTAGCAGCGGCATTATACGAAGGAAGGGTAGCATTGGTGGTAGATAACTCACCTTTTGCAATTATTGTTCCAACAACCCTACCAAATTTATTTCAATCACCAGATGATTATTATCAAAGATGGATGCATGGTTCCATTGTTAGATTTATTAGGTTGTTTGCTATACTGATTTCGCTAACAGCACCTGCACTTTATGTGGCGATTACATCTTTCCATACAAACATAATGCCTACAAAGTTTACTTATGCTATAGCAGCCTCTCGCGAAGGGGTACCATTCCCAGCATTTATAGAAGCAATAATTATGGAAGTGTTTTTAGCGCTTCTTATGGAGGCTGTGGTTAGATTACCAAGACCCATAGGGACTACTATTGGTATAGTAGGAGGTCTTGTTATAGGGCAATCTGCAGTGAGTGCAGGAATCGTCAGCCCAATTATGATAATCATTGTAGCAATTACCGCAATAACTACATTTGTGACGCCAAATTACGATGTTACTACGGCCATTAGGCTTGTAAGATTTTTACTAATTATTGCTTCAGCAATTGTAGGATTCTATGGAATAATGATTGGAGTTATTGTATTACTCATACATCTAGTTAGAATGAAAAGTTTTGGTATACCTTATTTGGCACCAGCAGTTAATACTAATATTAAGGATTTGAAAGACTTATATATCAGAGTACCAATATCAGATTTAAAAGAAAGACCTACCTATATGAAACCAGGAGATAAGATAAGGCAAAAGTGATTTGTAACATGTTTCATGTAGAGGGGAAGGTGGTATTATGCGAGATAAAGAAATAATAGGAGACTTTGGTTTATTTACTACTATAGCTGTAGCTATAGTAAGTGTAGGGATATTCTCAATACCAGGGGAAATCATAGATAAAGTAGGCAGCGATGCTTGGATAGTTGCTTTAATAGGAGGAATAATAGCTTTTTTATTATTGTACCTTATTTATAGGGTCATAAAGAAAAATGATTTTGAAGATTTTACAAACATCCTACAAAATAATTTTGGAAGGGGCCTTGGGGGAGCATTTTCTATGATTTTTGCAATGTATAGTATTTTTATTGTTTCATTAGGAATGAGAGAATTTGTTGAAGTAATTAAACAATATTTATTAAGACAGACACCTACGGAATTCATTCTAATGGTTACTATTTTAACGGCTACCTACTTAGTTAGAGGTGAAATAGGAGATTTAGTTAAATTTAATGAAATTTCATTTTGGATTATGTTTATCCCGGCTTTCATGGTTTTCCTACTTGTAGCAATAAATGCTGACTTCACAAATGTATTACCAGTTATGAACAATAAACCAATTGATTATGTTATGGCTTCTAGGTATATTTTATTCTGCTTTGGTGGAATTGAAATAGCTTATCTTATTCTTCCATACGTGAAAAACAAAAAAAAATCACAAAGGGTATTAAAAAGGAGTATTATTTTCGTAACAATTTTTTATATAGTAGTAATGATACTTGTGATATCTGTATTTTCTAAGGCGAAGGGCAGGATGTTGTTATGGCCAACTATATCTATGATAAAGACTTTAAATATGCCTGGAATATTCATAGAGCATTGGGAGGGTATGGTGATGGCACTGTGGATACTTTTTTATTTCACCACTTTTGTTAACACTTATTTCTTTTCCAGTGAGATCATAAAGAATGTACTTAAGTTAAAAGATATTAAGTTATCTTCACTTTTAATTATGCCAATTATTTATGTTATAGCATTATATCCAGAAAACATAGCAGAGCTTTATAATTTGCAATTTAAGAATGCCGCAGTTCTATTAACTGCTACATTCGTCTTTGTAGTGTTACCTATGCTTACCTTATTTGTAGGAAGGCATAAAGGAAGGGGGAAGAGGGGAAATGAAGTTTAAGAAGATATTACTAATTATCTTAAGTTGTGTGATGCTAAGTGGATGCTGGGATAGGACAGAAATAGATAGGAATAACTTCATATCTACTATTGCTGTTGACCCGGGAGAAGATATCAATAAGGAAGAGGAAATGAAAAGTATTAATCCGGAAGAACCTTTTGCAGAGAGACAAATTAAAAAGATAAATGTAACTTATGGATTTCCTGATATGAGCAAGATAGAGGTAGGTAAGAATGGAGGTGCTATAGAGAAATACATTAGTACGGAAGCCTACTCTATGGAAGATGCTGCCTCTGAAGCTATGGCTAAAAGTAGTAGAAGTATATACATGGGACATAGCAAACTTCTTATATTAGGCAGTGATTTATTAGGGCACAAGGATACTTTTAAAGAAGTAATAGATTACTTAGACAGAAATCCTAACTTAAATAGGAACATGCAGGTGGTTGTATCTGATGGTAAAGCTGAAGATTACATAAAATTTAAACCTATGACAGAAAACAGTACACAATATTATATTTCTGGACTTATGGAGAATAGTAAGAAGAACTCTAGAATCATGAATATAGATTTAAATAATGTTCTTATTCTTTTAAGTGAAAACGGGAATGCATTAATACCTAGAATAACTATAGATAAGGAAAAGAATGAACTCATTTTAACTGGTGCTGCCATAATTAAGGATTATAAACTAAAGGGATATTTTACACCTTTAGAGCTAATGGATGTTCAGTTATTAAGTAATAAGTTTAATACTGGTAAAAAGGTTATCTATATTGAAGGACACCCGGTTGACTATATAATAAGTGGATATAAGAGGAAGTTTAGAATTGAAGAAAAAGGAGATAAGTTATCCATTAATATAGACTTAGAGCTTGAAGGGCAATTAGCTGAATATTATACAGGTAAGACGGTGCTTGAAAAGGACGAGTTGCAAAAAATACAGGATATGTTTAATAAATCTATAAGTGAAGAGTGTGAAAAGATTATAAAAATAGCTAAAGAAGAATTTGAAATTGATCCATTTGGTGTCAGAGAGCATATTGAAAAGTTTAAGCCTTCTTTATGGAATGAAATAGAGAAGGATTGGAATGAAAAATATAAAAGCGCATCAGTGAATGTGACTGTTAGTTCTAAAATACGAAGAATAGGGGCAGTGAAGTGAATAGGATTACATAATATGGGAATGATACTAATATAAATTATTGTATTCGGGGGGATGAACATGAAAAAATTTATATTAACAGTAAGTACCATAATTATTGTAATTTCAATAGTTGTAAATACAAGCACTATAAATGGCAAGGCAAGCCAACAGGATATCTCTAGCAAACTTATAAGATTTCATGTAATAGCAAATAGTGATGACAAAATAGATCAAGGATTAAAATTAAAAATAAGAGATGCTGTTTTAAAATATGTATCACCAAAACTTAAAGACTGTAAAGATATAGAGGAATCCAGAAAAATTATAAATAATGAAGATAAAAACATTAAAGGGATTTCAGAAGCTGTTATAAAAGAAAATGGATTTAAATATTCAGTAGCTACAGCTCTTTCACAGGAGTATTTTCCAGTTAAAACCTATGGTAATATAACCTTGCCTCAAGGTAAGTATGAAGCTTATAGAATAATTATTGGAACAGGCACAGGTCAAAATTGGTGGTGCGTCATGTTTCCACCATTATGCTTTGTAGATATTACAAAAGGAAATGTATCTTATGAAAAAACTGAAAAAGAAATGAAGAATGTATTATCAGAGGATGAATACAAATTAGTAGATAATACTGTAAGTAATAAAAAGATAATCGTTAAATTTAAGTTAACTGAGATTTTTAGTAAATTATTTAGCTAAATAACTTACTTGCAAAACTACTAGCAGATAGTTAATAATTTTATATGCCGTGGAAGAATATCAGGAGGAAAATATATGAAGATGATAAAAAAGAGAATCTTGTATACAAGTGCAGTTACTATAATTGTGGTATTTTCAACTACTTTTGCGATATTAATGTTTTTGGAAAGATTGGATTATAGAAATTACCTTCAAGGTCAATACAGTAAGAATATGTATGAGCTCATTAGCTCTGTACAAAATATAAGAGTAAATCTAGGGAAATCTGCAATTGTTGGTTCTAGAGAGCAAAGCATTGTGGTATTTGAAGAGATCTTTAGATATTCGGCCACTGCAAGTGATAAATTACATTCACTGCCTCTTGACCAATCAGTTATTGGAGATACTAGTGAGTTTTTAACGCAAGTAGGTGGATTTTGTTATACATTAGCAAAGGCATCTTCGGAGGGAAAGGATCTTAGCGATAAGGAATATGAATTAATTGATGGACTAGAAAAGCAATCATATACACTTCAGGAACAATTAAATGGAGTGCTTTCTGAAATAAATGAAGGAAAAGTGAAATGGGGAGAGATTAGGAAAAAAAGTAGTGGAGTATTTGAAAAGACTGGAGATAATCTTGTAAGTGAGAAATTTAAGGGTATTCAAAAACAAATAGTTCAATATCCAGCATTAATTTATGATGGACCATTTTCTGACAATGTATTAGAAATAAAGCCTAAAATAATGTCTCAAAAGGAAGTAAGTCAAAAAGATGCAATGGAAATAGTGAGGACCATGTTTGGAAAAGATAATATTGTAGATATTGAAAATAAGCCAGTGGAAGGAAAAACTAGAATACCTACATATACCTTTCATATAACATTTAAAGGGAGAGATAAGAATGCTGCCAAAACAATAATAGAAGTAAGTAAAAATGGTGGTAGGGTAGTGTATTTACTAGATAATAGAGCTATAGGAAAACCGACTTTGGATATTAAAAAGGCAACAGTAGCTGGAAGCGATTTTATTTCAAGGATAGGATACAAAAATATGCAACCAACTTATGTACTAAATTATGAAAATACAGCAGTAGTAAGCTATGTATACAATCAAGGGGAAGTGGCTATTTACCCAGATCAAGTAAAGCTTAAAATTGCCTTAGATGATGGTAGTATTATAGGAATAGAATCTGAAAAATTTCTAGTATCTCATGTTGAAAAAAGAAATTTAAGTAGTCCAAAAGTAACTTTAGAAAAGGCACAAGAAAGAGTAGGAAAAAGGTTAAAGATAAGCAAGGTTAGTTTAGCTGTAATACCAACTGAGTCTAATAAGGAAGCTTTGTGCTATGAGTTTTTAGGGGAATACAAAGAAAAAAACTTCATAGTATACATTGATGCTGATACTGGCTATGAGCAAAGAATAATTGAAATAATAGATACGCCTAATGGTAAACTAACTATATAAGAAGATGTTAAGGTTTTTTTAGCATAGGATGAAGGATGTATTGCATAAAATGCATATATATCCTTTCTTCTGTTGAGTTTTTTTAAATTTAAATTACAAACTAATAGATATAAATGATATAATATGATACTGAAGTAAAATTATTTAGTAAACTTATTTTTTTATTATTCATAAAATAGGTATTATGGTTATAAGGAGAGAGCGTCAATGAAAAAGAAAGTAGCAATATTGTTTGGTGGACAGTCTACTGAGCATGAGGTATCAAGGGTATCAGCAACATCTGTGTTAAGAAATATTGATCAAACAAAATATGATATATACCCTATAGGGATAACTAAGGCTGGGTTATGGTTTGAATATACGGGTAAATTAGATAATATAGAGAGTGGAGAATGGGAAAAAGACGAATATTATAAAATGCCAGGAGGTCAAAATATATTATTTAATAAAGAGGTAGATGTAGTATTTCCAGTATTACATGGTTTGTATGGAGAAGATGGAACTATTCAAGGAATGTGTAAATTGTTAAATATACCTTGCGTAGGACCTGGAGTTATGTCTTCGGCTATGTGCATGGATAAAGTATATACAAAATACTTATTAGAAAACTTTAATATAAAACAAGCTGACTACGTGGTAATTAATGCACATGAGTATGTAGAAAATAAAGATGTTTTATTGGAAGAAATAGAAAGAAAACTTGGTTATGCAGTATTTATTAAGCCATCTAATAGTGGATCTTCTGTAGGTATAACAAAAGCACATAACAAAGAAGAGCTAATACAAGGTGTAGAGGAAGCGTTAAAATATGATAGAAAGATTTTAGTTGAGCAGGCTATAAATGCAAGAGAAATTGAAGTAGCTGTGCTTGGAAATGACTACCCTGAGGCATCCATTCCAGGTGAGATTATTCCAGCAAAGGAATTCTATGATTATGAAGCTAAATATAACAGTGAAGCTTCTAAGCTTTTGATACCGGCAGCACTTGATGAAGCTAAGCTACTAAGCATTCGCGAAGAGGCTATAAAAATTTACACAATATTAGATTGTGCTGGTATGGCAAGAGTTGACTTTTTAGTGGATAAAGAAACAGAAGAGGTTTATTTAAATGAGGTTAATACAATACCTGGGTTTACTAAAATAAGTATGTATCCAAAAATGTGGCAAGCTACAGGAAAGACGTATGTGCAGCTTATAGACGAGCTAATTAAATTAGCAATAGAAAGAAACAATAAATAGTAAGTTTAAATATGAATTCAATAAAGAGAGGAGAAAGATTATGACAACAGCTTTAGCTATGATTTCTGGAGGCCTTGATAGTATATTAGCAGCAAAACTTGTAAAAGAACAAGGTATAGAAGTTATAGGAATATGTTTTAAATCCAATTTTTTTAATGAGGATAATGCATTAAGAATGGTTAAACAAATAGGTATTCCATTAGAAGTTATAGATTTTTCAGATGAACATTTTCAAATGGTAAAAAGGCCAAAACACGGGCATGGTAAAAATATGAATCCTTGTATTGATTGTCATGCAATGATGATGAGATACTGTGGGCAATTATTGGAAAAGTTTCATGCAGATTTCATTATAACAGGTGAAGTTTTAAATCAAAGACCTATGTCTCAAAATAGATCAGCCTTAGACATTGTAAAAAATGAATCAGGTATAGGGCGAAAAATATTGAGACCTTTATGTGCTAAGAATCTTAATCCAACTGAAATGGAGATAGAAGGCCTAATAGATAGAGAAGCTCTTCTAGATATAAAAGGGAGAAACAGAAAGGTTCAAATGGAACTGGCAGAAAAGTGGGGTATTGTTGATTATCCATCACCTGCAGGGGGATGTAAACTTACAGAACCTAACTATTCCTTAAGACTTAGGGAACTAGTTGAGAATAAAGAAGATATATCTAGTAAAGAGTTAGAATTATTAAAAATAGGAAGACACTTTAGGGTATCAAAAGATGCTAAGATTATATCTGCAAGGACAGAGGAAGAATGGGAAATACTTAAGAAACTTTTAACTAAGGAAGACTTAATCTTCTTATCTAAGGAGTATACGGGCTCTATAGTTGTTATAATTGGAAAGGCTACAAATGAGGATATTGAATTTGCAGCTAAGGTTTCAGGAAGATATAGCAAAGGTAAAGATGAAAAGAATATAACAGTTAATTATATGGAATATGAGAATCCTATATATAAGTCCATAGATGTTGTACCAGCAACAGAAGAAGAGATAAACAACTATATTTTAAATTAGCGAGGAGTAAGTTATGAAAAAGAATGCAATAATTTCAGTAGTTAGCAGACAAAATGATAGTGAAGATGAAGACGATATAATTGAGGTAGTGACACCTGGTAAGTTCTACAAGGAAGATAATTCTTATTATGCAGTATACGAAGAAACAGAGATTTCAGGAATGAAGGGAACTACTACTACACTAAAAATAGACGAAGAAAGATTCACACTTATAAGGACGGGAACTACTAATACTGAAATGAAATTTAAAAAAGATGCAAGGGATTTAACATTATACAATACACCTCATGGTGGATTAGATCTTACAGTGGATACTAAGGATTTAAAGATGAACATCAATAGTAATGGCGGAGATGTATTTATAGATTATGATATGATAATAGGTAATCAGCAAACATTGAGCACCATATTAGAAATTAACATTAAAGCATAATAAAAAATTAAAAAATATTTACATTTTGGCTATGTTCTATATTAGAACATAGCCTTTGTTCAATTATAGGGATAATATACTGCCATAAGCCTAGTTTTTGATACTAAAGGGAATTTAAAACTTCATTTTACGGATATTTTAAATGAATAGCTGTCAATAATTTAATTAAGGTGCATTTAAATAAAAAATGCATATAAAAGCTAGGAGTGGTTTTGTGTTAAAAAGTATTGATTATGAGAAGATAATAGAAGCTATTTGTGAAGTCAAAGGTATAAAAACATATGAATTACTAAAAGTATTAAAAGATAGAGAGTGTAAATATATTCTGTTCTTACTATTAAAAAAATATAGATGTGGGAATGTGGAAAGTGCATATAAGGATTTTCTAATTTTAAATAAAAGAGCTGTTAGTTACGGTTCAAAAAAAGCAGAGGAACGATTTTTTATTAATAGAGAATTTAGAGAGATGTATTTTGAAATAGAGGATATATTGGGCATTACTAAAGTGGAATAAGTTAACTAGTAGAACATATTAAAATTTAGCAGGAATTTTATAAAACGTATAGAATTTAATACTAAACACTATTGCAGAGTAAAATAAGTTTATATTTAAACATTGTAAGTTATCGCAAAAGGTTACTTTGCATGAGAAAATATATATTATAGGGGTGAAGTAATTGATATTCGACACTAATATTGCTATGGCTTTAAAGAATTCTAATGGTGAATATAAGATTGAAGAACTGACAATATTTGAATTTGAGAGTATTAACGCTAGATTTCCCTCTTTAAACGTTGAGATTAAAAAAGGTAATGAAATAATAATAAGGGTGAAGTGCCCACTATGTGGTGAGTTCCACTTTTATCATTATAATGTTAATGAATTATTGAAAAGAAATATGGTTATAGGGGGTTGTGAGCAACTAGGCTTACCTATATTTTTCATTGGAAAGAATGAAAAAGTTATACAAAAGGTTAAGGAACACAGGCAAACTATAAAAAGAATTGGCGCTATGATATAAAAGAAAGTATGAATAGATTTTGCAGATTAGTGCGTGCTTTATTATAGTGGATTAAAATTATTAAATAGGATATAATTAGACAACATATCATTTCAAAGAAATTCATTGGATAGTAAATACGTTTTTAAAGTTTCCATGATATTTATTAAATAGATATTGTATATGAAATACCCCTCGGAGGTGCAGGTTTTGATAAATAAGGATTTTGACAATATGACAGTAGTAGAACTACGGGAACATTGTAGAGAACTCGGTGTTAAAAACATTTCTAAGCTTAAAAAAAGCGAATTAATTGATGAAGTAAAAAAAATGACACCAGTTTCAATGGAAAAGGATGGAGTTATTTTAACAGAAAAGATAAGTCCAAAGAATACTCCTACAGTTGAACATAACATTATAGAAAGTTCGGAGAAAAAGATCTTAGATGAATCCGTTCAAGGTGATCAAATTATTGAAAGTGAAGAGTTTGACACAGGTTTTAAAAATCAAAATGAGAATAAAAGAGAAAAGTTGCAAGAAATGATAAGCGAATCAGGAACGGCAAGAGGAGTTTTGGAAATAATTGAAAGCAATAGTTATGGCTTTCTAAGAGGACAAAATTATTTATCTGGCCCTGATGATATTTATGTTTCACCTTCTCAAATCAGAAGATTTAACTTAAAGACAGGTGATGAAGTAGAAGGTAAGGTTAGAACACCAAAAGAAGGTGAAAAATTTAAAGCCTTATTATATGTACAGGGAGTCAATGGAGAAAATCCTGAGAGAGCTGTAGGCAGAAGACCTTTTGATAAGTTAACACCTATTTATCCAACTCAAAGATTGCGACTAGAAACTACTCCAAATGATTTGTCTTCAAGAATCATGGATATTATTTCTCCTATAGGTAAAGGCCAAAGAGGAATAATTGTAGCACAACCAAAGGCAGGAAAAACAACACTTCTTAAAAAAATCGCTAACAGTATCTCTGTAAATCACCCAGAAGTAAAATTAATTGTTGTTTTAATAGATGAGAGACCAGAAGAAGTTACTGATATGCAAAGGTCTATTAATGGCGAAGTTATTTATTCGACTTTTGATGAAGAACCAGATCACCATACAAAAGTGGCTTATATGGTACTTGAAAGAGCTAAAAGAATGGTTGAGCAAGGTCAAGATGTAGTTATCCTATTAGATAGTTTAACTAGGCTTTCTAGAGCTTATAATTTAACTGTAACACCTTCAGGCAGAACTTTATCTGGTGGACTTGATCCTAGTGCGCTTTTAATGCCAAAGAAATTTTTTGGAGCGGCTAGAAATATTGAAGAGGGTGGAAGTTTAACAATACTTGCTACTGCTTTGGTAGAGACAGGAAGTAGAATGGACGATATGATTTTTGAGGAATTCAAGGGTACAGGAAACATGGAAGTTCATTTAGATAGAAAACTTCAAGAGAGAAGAATATTCCCAGCAGTTGATATATATAAATCAGGAACAAGAAGAGAAGATTTATTGCTTACTAAAATCGAGATGGAAACTATATATAACTTGAGAAAGATAATGTATAGAGAAGGTAATGCTATTGGTGTAACAGAAAAACTGTTAAATTTATTAGCTACAACTAAAAGTAATGGTGAGTTTTTAGAAATGATAAATAAAAATTTTGAGATGTTAGCTAGATAAATAAAAAATGGGAAAGATAATTAAATCTTTCCCATTAATATATTATTCTGCATCTTCATTTTTAATGTTGAATTTCTTCATGAATCTATCAACTCTTCCACCAGCATCAATATTCTTTTGCTTTCCAGTGTAGAATGGATGGCAGTTAGAACATACGTCTATTTTAAGTTCTTGTTTAGTAGAACCTGTAATAAAAGTGTTTCCACATGCACATTTAACAACTGTATCATTATGGTATTCTGGATGTATTCCTTCTTGCATATTATTCACCTCTTTCAAATACTAGATATATACCCGTATCGTCAACTACTTAAGTTTATCATATTAATATGAATTAAGTCAATAAGAATAAAATTAATTTTTGCTTTAATATATAGTATATATTTGATAAAATATATATGCTTAAGTTTTTTTATTAAATTGGAGGTAAAAGTATGTATGGACCGAAAGATCATGGTTGGGTAGAAGTTATTATAGGACCTATGTATAGTGGTAAGTCAGAAGAACTTATACGTAGGATTAGAAGAACAAAAATTGCAAAACAAAAGGTACAAGTTTTTAAACCGGAGATTGACAATAGATATGATAAAGAAGATGTAGTGTCCCACTGTGGAGAAAAGGAAGAGGCTATTCCAGTTAAGGATAGCACAGAGATATTGGGACTCTTAGATATTGATACACAAGTTGTTGCTATCGATGAGGTGCAGTTTTTTGATGAGGGTATAATTGATGTAATTACTACTTTAGCTGATAATAATAAAAGAGTTATCTGTGCGGGGTTAGATATGGATTTTAAAGGAGTGCCCTTTGGACCTATTCCTGCGCTACTGGCTGTGGCAGAATTTGTGGACAAAATTCAAGCTATTTGTGTAGTATGCGGTAACCCAGCTACTAGAACTCAGCGATTAATTAATGGAAGGCCAGCTAAATATGAGGATCCTATTGTGTTAATTGGGGCATTAGAATCCTATGAAGCAAGATGTAGAAAGTGTCACATTATTCCTAGAGAAGGAGTGTAACTATGGCTAAAAGTGTAAATGTCGGAGGTCAAGCAGTAATTGAAGGTGTTATGATGAGAGGAAGTGCAGGTATTGCTACTGCAGTGAGAACTGCTCAAGGAGAAATTGTAGTAGAGCAAAAAAACTATACTTCTTTTTCTAAAAAGAATAAGTTTTTCGGACTTCCAATAATAAGAGGATTTATTTCATTAATTGAATCATTAGTTATAGGTGTTCAAACTTTAAATTATTCAGCTTCGTTTTTTGAGGATGAAGGGGAGTCTTCAAAATTGGATAAATGGATAGAAAAGATCTTCAAAGAAAAAAGTAATGATATAATTATGGGGATATCGCTTGTTATTTCATTGGGCATATCAGTAGGATTATTTTTCATTCTACCCACGCTTATAGCTAATATTTTTAGTAATATGGGCGCAAGTACAATGGGCATGAATATTGTAGAAGGAGTAATTAGGGTTTTGATATTCTTGTTATATGTTTATTTAATAGGAAAGATGGAAGATATTAATAGAGTGTATCAATATCATGGTGCTGAACATAAAACTATATTTTGTTATGAGAATAATATTGAGTTAACTCCAGAGAATGCAGCTAAGTTTGGTCGGTTACATCCAAGATGTGGCACAAACTTTTTATTTTTAGTCATGATAGTAAGCATAATAGTATTCTCTTTAACAGGTTGGAACTCAATTGGAGAGAGAATATTATATAGAATTATTTTGCTCCCTGTGATTTCAGGTGTAAGTTATGAAATTATTAAGTGGATGGGAAAAAGCACTGGTAGATTATCTAAAATCCTTTCTTATCCAGGGCTTAAGTTACAAAATCTGACTACAAGAGAGCCTGATTTATCTCAAATCGAGGTAGCAATAAGAGCACTTAAGGTTGCTGAGGGTATTGAAGTGGTTAATATTCAAATGCCACAGGCGATAGTTTAATAAATACAAGAACATTGTTACCATGAAGGTATATATATTAATAAAGTGGTAATCGTGGAGAGAGGTGAAAGACTATGAATATAGGAGAAATACTTCTTGAGGCATATGAAGTTTTAAAAAAGATTCAAATTGAAAGTTATTTATTAGATTCACAACTTTTGCTTAGTAAGGTTTTAAATAAGGATAAATTGTTCATAATGCTTAATAGAGATTTTAACCTTAGTCAAAATCAACAAGAGGAGTTTTTTAGTCTAATCAAGCTTAGAGAAAATAAGATGCCTATAAAATATATCCTTGGTGAATGTGAATTTATGGGTATAAGTTTCATAGTAAAGCCTGGAGTGTTAATACCAAGACCGGATACTGAGATTTTAGTTGAAGAAGTCATTAAACATATAAAAGAAAATGCTTATACTAAAGTGTGCGATGTTTGTTGTGGAAGTGGAGCTATTGGCATAGCTATAGCTGAATTTAATAAAGATGCAAATGTAATGATGTATGATATATCATATGATGCGTTGGCTGTGTCAAAACTTAATATAGAAAGACATGGCTTATCTAAAAGGGTTCAGGTAGAACACAGTGATTTGCTGCAAGTAGCAATTAGTCAAAATAAGAAGTTTCAGGTGATAGTGTCAAATCCTCCGTATATAAGAGAAGATGTTGTACCTACTTTAATGGATGATGTAAAGAATTATGAACCGCACATAGCGCTAAGTGGAGGTAGAGATGGCCTAGACTTTTACAGAAGAATTACGAAGGAAAGCTTACTATTGCTTGAGGAAGGCGGACTTTTAGCTTTTGAAATAGGATATGATCAAAGAGAAGAGGTTACGAATATTCTTTTTAAAGCAGGATTTAAGAATATTGAATGTATCAAAGATCTATCTGGGAATGATAGAGTTATAAAAGGAACCTTAGTAGAATAAGGTGTTTTAGTAAGCTAAATCATCATCTGTGATGTTGTTAAAAGGCCAGGTGAATTAGGATATTAAAGGGATATTAAAGTATAGAAATACAGTTATACGCAATTTGTATATTGAATATAACTGTGATATAATATAGAGATGTGAAAATATATATACGGAGTGATAAAAAAATGTTAGATAGGCTTGAATTTACAGAAAATAAATATGATGAACTTACTATAAAAATTAGCGATGCTTCAGTTATTGCTAACCAAAAAGAATGGCAAAAGTTATGTAAAGAACATGCAGAGCTAGAGATACTTGTGACAAAATATAAAATATATAAAAAAGCTAAACAAGATTTAGAGACAAATAAAGAAATGCTCAAAGAAGAATCCGATAAAGATATGAAAGATATGATTCAAGAGGAAATTAAGGAAAACATTCAAATTAAAGAAGCTATGCAGGAAGAGTTAAGAATCTTACTTTTACCTAAAGACCCAAATGATGATAAAAATGTATTTATTGAAATCAGAGGGGGCGCAGGTGGAGACGAGGCGGCACTATTTGCAGCAAATTTATTTAGAATGTATACAAGGTATGCAGAACGTAATAGATGGAAAGTTGAAGTTATGAGTGCAAACGAAACTGATATCGGCGGATTTAAAGAAGTGGTATTTATGATAAAAGGCGAATCTACCTATAGTAAATTCAAATACGAAAGTGGAGTGCATAGAGTCCAAAGAGTTCCAGACACAGAATCAAGTGGAAGAATTCATACATCTACAGCTACCGTAGCAGTTTTGCCAGAGGTTGAAGATGTAGATATAGAAATTGGTGCTAACGATTTAAGAATAGATGTGTTTAGAGCGTCTGGTAATGGAGGGCAGTGTGTTAACACCACGGACTCTGCAGTTAGAATGACCCATATTCCTACAGGACTTGTGGTTTCTTGTCAAGATGAAAAATCTCAGCTAAAAAATAAAGAAAAAGCTCTAAAAATATTAAAAGCTAGATTGTTTGATAAAGCTGAAGCTGAAAGATCTGCAGGGATAGCTGAAGACAGGAAGAGTCAAGTTGGTACAGGAGATAGAAGCGAAAGAATAAGAACTTATAACTACCCTCAAGGAAGAGTAACAGACCATAGAATAGGGTTAACACTCTATAGACTTGAATCTTTTCTTGATGGAGACATAGATGAAATGATAAATACATTAATAACCGCTGATCAAGCAGAAAAAATGAAAGCTATGGGAGACAATAATTAAGAATTAGTTTATGAAGAATGTATTATTATAAGTGAAGGTGAAATTATGAATATAAATAAAGCCATTAGAAAGCAAAAAAAAACTTATAAACGTTTTATGCTATCAATGAGCTTTATTTTTGTTTTATTACCAGTTATACTAATAATGTCAAAGATTACAAGTATATTCTTTGCAATATATTTATGTTGCATGGAGCTGCTCATTGGTTTTGTTGTGATTCATAGAATTGATGAAGAATACATTGACTTTAAACGAGATGGATATAAGATCAGTATATGGTGTGGAATTTTAAAGGCTAAATTTATTATAACATGCAAAAAGGTTGCCTTAGTTCATACTGAAGGTCGAGATAGAAATCTGGAAATAATTATAATAACAAAGTCTAGATTCAGAAATAAAAGGATTAACCCTGTAGGCATAAATTTTTTGAAAAAATACCCCTATGTAGCTTATATGTATAACAGAGCTAAAATTGAAGAGCCTGAAGAAGAATATTTCTATTTCATAATTAAGAATGGTGGATTCATGAAGTATGTTTTGTTAGATGAACTATATAAATCTAGTGTTCAAGCGGTATTTTCTGATGATGCCATAGAAAGAATTAAAGAATATAGAGAATACAGCATAAACCCCCACATATATAAATAAAATTAGTATATAGAATTATAACTTTTGTAATTGTAGTTCTATAAGAGTGGGGGTATAAACTTGAGAGATAGAATTGTATTAATAGTAATATTTTCTGGTATAATAGCATTAATTGGAACTATGATAGGCGCACTTTTAGGGGTTACTATGAATAAACCTTCTAAAAAAGTTTTGGGTAGTATCATAGGATTTACATCGGGACTAATGCTTTCCATTGTAGTTTTTGAGCTTATTCCAGAAGCCACAAGTAAAACGGGATTACTTAGGACCTTGTTGTTTTTAATCATAGGAATTATTAGTGTTGTAATAATAGATGCAATAAGTAATTTCAGTAGTAATGTGAACTTTAGGTATACGAAAGTGGCGTTTATGGTTGCCATGGGCATAATGATTCATAACTTTCCTGAAGGGCTCATAATGGGATTTGGGTTTGTCAATGGTGAAGGCTTAGGGCTTAAGATGAGTGTGATAATTGCCATACATGACGTGCCTGAGGGGCTAGCGGTGGCTGCACCTCTCATGCTTTCAGGGATGAAGAATAGAAAAATTTTGTTTTATGCTTTTTTAACAGCACTACCAACTGCAATTGGTGCTTGGATAGGTATTTATGTAGGAAGTATATCTACAAATATATTAGGAAGTTCGCTAGCTTTTGCTTCAGGGGTCATGTTATACGTGATTTATGAAGAGATGATTCCGGAAGCTAAGAAGCTTTGGCCGGGAACAACAAGTACATTGGGTATGCTTTTAGGGATAATAGTTGGGTTAATAATGACTAATGTGATTTAAGAGGTGTAAAGATGAATACAAAGATTGCGATTTTAGATGAAGATAATATAGATAAAAATATAATTAGTGAGGCAGGCATTGTTATATCAGAAGGAGGATTGGTTGTTTTTCCTACGGAGACAGTGTATGGTCTTGGTGCAAATGCCTTAGATAAGCTGGCTGTAGAAAAAATTTTTAAAGCTAAGGGAAGACCGCAGGATAACCCACTTATTGTACATGTAGCTGATTTTAATATAGAACCTTTAGTTAAAGAAATACCTAACATAGCCAGAGAGATTATGAATAGATATTGGCCTGGACCAATAACACTAATTTTCAACAAGTCTGATTTAGTTCCTGAAACTACTAGTGCTGGATTAAGTACTGTAGGCATACGAATGCCTTCAAATCCTATTGCTAGAAAACTTATTGAAATGGCTAAGACCCCTATTGCAGCACCTTCAGCTAATATATCTGGAAGACCTAGTCCTACAGATGTAGAAAGTTGTATTGAAGATTTAAGTGGCAAGGTGGAGTATATTTTAGGTGGAGATAAAAGCGAAGTAGGTCTTGAGTCCACAATAGTTGACTGTACTTGTGCTCCTTTATGCATCCTAAGACCTGGGGCTATAACCATTGAAATGTTAAAAGAGGTAGATAAAGATATATATATTGATAAAAGTATAATGAGTAAACAAACAGAGGATTTTAAGCCTAAAGCACCTGGTATGAAGTATAGGCATTATGCACCAAAATCCCCTGTAAAGATTATATGCGGAGATTTAGAAAAAACAGTTGCAAAAATCAATGAAATAGTGCAAAATAATATAGGTAACAAAAAAATAGGTATTATTGCAACAGATGAAACTAAAGAACTATATCCCTATGGAACAGTTATTTCTTTAGGAAGCAGGGATCATCTAGATATTGTAGGAAGAAATCTGTTTGAGGTTTTGAGAAGTTTTGATGATATAGATGTAGATTTAATATTATCTGAAGCTTTTGATGAAAAGGGTATAGGTGTTGCTATAATGAATAGGCTTAAGAAGTCGGCAGGTTTTGATATAACTTATGTATAGGTAGATACAATTTATAACTGATATTTATTCTAAAGAATTACAAGGAGGTCAACCATGGAAGTATTGTATGTTTGTAATAATGAAATGCGAAGAACAAATATGTTAGAAGCTATTTTAAATAAAGCATATGGTACGGGTGGTATAGACTCACTTGTTAAGAATATTTCAACTTGTTTGAAAGTTTTTAATGAATTGATGAATAATATATTCTTGTTATTGGATAACATAAAGAAGATAATGGTATTTAAATAATTTATTTTAATACCAATGTCTTCTTTTTTTGTAATATAGTATTTCTTAATAAGAAAATATATCTTGGAGGTGTTTTACAATGAAAATAGCATTAGGTAGTGATCATGGTGGGTTAAACTTAAAAAAAGAGATAATTAGCCATTTAGAGAGTAAGAATATTGAAGTAACAGACTTTGGGACTCATAATGAGGCTTCTTGTGATTATCCAGATTATGCATTAAAGGTTGCAGAGGAAGTAGTAGCAAAAAACTTTGAACTAGGTATATTAATATGTGGAACAGGGATAGGAATAAGTATTGCAGCAAACAAGGTTCCAGGGATAAGGGCTGCACTATGCAGCGATACGTTTAGTGCACACTCAACTCGCGAACATAATAATGCTAACATATTAGCTTTAGGAGAGCGAGTAGTGGGCAAGGGATTAGCATTGGATATAGTAGATGCTTTTATAAACGCTGAGTTTGCAGGGGATAGACATCAAAATAGAATCGATAAGATTACTGAAATCGAAAGAAAATATTCCAAATAAATATTAAAAAGACAGGGGGAAATATAAATGAGTAAAGTAACACAGATTGCACACCCACTTATACTACATAAATTGGCACTTATAAGGGATAAGAACACAGGATCAAAGGATTTTAGAGAATTAGTTGAAGAAGTTGCGATGCTAATGGCTTATGAAGTTACACGCGATTTACAGCTTGAAGAGGTAGATATAGAAACTCCTATTTGTATTACTAAATGCAAAGTTTTAGCTGGAAAGAAAATGGCTATAGTGCCAATATTAAGAGCGGGACTTGGTATGGTTGATGGGATGTTAAAGCTTATACCAGCAGCTAAAGTTGGCCATATAGGAATGTACAGAGATGAGGAAACATTGCAACCAGTTGAATATTTCTGTAAATTACCTCAAGATATCAATGAAAGAGATATAATTGTTACAGATCCTATGCTTGCTACAGGAGGTTCTGCGATAGATGCAATTTCAGCACTTAAGAAAAGAGGAGCGAAAAATATAAGGCTTATGTGTCTTATAGTTGCACCTGAAGGAATCAAAGCTGTTATGAACGCGCACCCGGATGTAGATATATATGTGGCATCAATTGATGAAAGATTAAATGAAAAAGGATATATAGTACCAGGCCTTGGTGATGCAGGAGATAGATTATTCGGAACTAAATAGTCAGTAAAACTTAAAAAGCAACTTACAGAAATTTATCTGTAAGTTGCTTTTTTATGTTTTACTGACTTTTATTGAAAATATCTAGTAAGTAATCCTTTGAAGGCAGCACCGTGACGTGCTTCATCTTTACACATTTCATGCACTGTATCATGGATTGCATCGTAGTTGAGTTTTTTAGCTAAAGTAGCTAAATCTTTCTTACCTTGACAAGCTCCATGTTCAGCATCAACTCTCATTTCAAGATTTTTCTTAGTATCTGCTGTTACTACTTCACCAAGTAATTCAGCAAACTTTGCAGCATGATCAGCTTCTTCAAAGGCTATTCTTTTATAAGCAGCTGCAACTTCAGGGAAACCTTCTCTATCTGCCTGGCGACTCATTGCAAGATACATACCAACTTCAGTACATTCTCCAACAAAGTTAGCTCTCAATGCTTCTAGTACTTCAGGAGTAGCATCTTTAGCAACTCCAACTTTATGTTCATCTGCCCAAGACATATCATTTTCATTCTTTTCTATAAACTTATCACTTTTTGCATTGCAAACTGGACACGTATCTGGCGCAGAATCTCCTTCATAAACATATCCACAGACTGTACAAACAAATTTCTTCATATTTATTTCCCCCTCGAATTTCTTTAGGGTAGGAAGCAATATTAATTGCTAACTCCCATATTTTCTTATATTAAATAATATAATTTGCTAAATAAATAGGAAGTACAAATTTAACTTCCTTACAAGAATTATTATATCACAACGGATAATAATTATCAAGTAAAATTAAATACTTTTTAGCTAAAGGGTTTGATTGTATTCGACAATTGTACTAATCATCACCTGCGGTGCTGTAATATTAATGACTTCAGAAGGAAGTATAGATTCCTACTGAAGCTTTACGGTTAACAGGGTGGTGGTGTCCATTTATGCAATAGGTGTGAAGCTTCCTTCTGAAATGCCATTAAATCAGCATGTCTTCGATGGCCTCTAAATCCTTTATTTGGACTAAGTTTTTATTAAAGTCTATTAAACCATCATTCTTCATATTGACGAACTCCCTTGAAAGAGATGGCCTTTGTACACCAAGATGCTGTGCAAGGTCTTTTCTAGATATAGGAAGTGTGAGGTCTAGGGATTTTTGAAGTTCGTATTGAGAAAGTAAGTAGCTGGATACTTTTTCTCTTAAGGTTTCAAAAGATAGTTCTTTAATTTTTTTGTTCAGTAAAAGAATTTTACTTGATAAC
Organism: Clostridium sp. CS001; assembly: GCF_020443565.1. Classification (GTDB taxonomy): domain Bacteria; phylum Bacillota; class Clostridia; order Clostridiales; family Clostridiaceae; genus Clostridium_AD. Next base: position 102,217 of record NZ_JAIZZN010000005.1, on the reverse strand, counting down.
AGTTGCATAAAATTATTTAGTACCTTAGGATAAGAACTGCACATATCTATAATATCTTTTTTTGAAATATATAGTATAACAGAACCTTTGGAAGATACTATAGTAGCTGGATATAAATTTGTTTCTGAAAAAGCAATTGCTTCGCCAAAGGTTTTTCCTTTATTTAACTTTGCTAATGTAACGACTTTTCCACTAGCATAGTGTTTTTGAACTTCTAGTTCTCCCGCAATTATAATTCCTAAAGTATCACAGGTATCACCCTCTAGTGCAACTATGCAAGTACGGCATTCAAAACAGTTTTTACAATTATCGGAAATGGAATAGTTTACATTCATTATTAAGTTTTGAAGCTCTTCGGAAGTTAAATCTTTAAATAAGATGCAATGCCTTAAATTATCCACTAACTTATCCATGATAACACCTCTAAAATTTTAATTTGGTAACGTGAGTTACATATTATTATAAGTAATTCTAATATAATTAATATATCGAGTCAATTAAATAGTAAATTGAGGCACCTAAAAAGAAATATATTAGGAGGCGTAAATATGAAAAGAAATATTATCGAAATAGATGAAGAAAAATGCAATGGTTGTGGATTATGTATTAAGGCTTGCCATGAAGGGGCCATGGAATTGGTTGATGGTAAGGCTAAGCTTATAAGTGATGAGTATTGTGATGGACTAGGACATTGTCTACCAGAGTGCCCTACAGACGCAATTAAAATAGTTGAAAGAGATGCAGTGGATTATGATGAGGCCGCTGTTGAAGCAAAAAAAGAGCAAAATACGAAGAAACCTGATTTGCCTTGTGGATGTCCTGGAACAATGGAAAAATCTATAAAGAGAAGTACGAATTTAACGGCATCAAAGATGTCAAATAAAATAAATAGTGAGAAGAATATAACTGTTTCATCAGAATTAAACCAATGGCCAGTTCAATTGAAACTAGTAAACTCTAGTTCAGGATTTTTAAATGGGGCTGATATTTTAATTGCAGCTGATTGCACCGCTTATGCTTATGGGAATTTTCATGAAGAATTTATTAAAGGAAAAGTAACCTTGATAGGTTGCCCAAAATTGGATGACAATAATTATTACAAAGAGAAGATTGCAGAAATATTAAAAGATAACGATATTAAAAGTATTACAGTAGTTAGGATGGAAGTGCCTTGTTGCTCTGGTATTGTTAGTTCTGTAAAAGAAGCTATGCTACAATCTGGAATAATAGTTCCATATAGAGAGGTAACTATCGGTATAAATGGAGTAATAATATAATAGAACTCTACTAAAAAGAGAAATGCAGTGAATATAATCTGTATTTTTCTTTTTTTTATAATGTATGAGGTAGATTATTAAAGACTTTAAATTATCGATTATTTAGTGTAAACTAGTAGTGATTGATTATTAGATTTTAAATTGAACTTTGATTTTCTATCTATATAATTAAAATATATTTTTATGGGGTATAACAATGGCAAGGATTGACAAACATAATTATTATTTAGATATATGCGAAACCATATTAGAACGCGGCACTTGTCTACGTAGAAATTTTGCGGCTATAATAGTAAAAAACGATGAAATCATGTCCACTGGATATTCAGGAGCGCCTAGAGGTAGAAAAAATTGCTGCGATTTAGGGGTTTGTAGAAGGGAAGAGTTAAAGGTTCCAAGGGGAACGAGATATGAGCTTTGTAGATCGGTTCATGCTGAGCAAAATGCTATTATATCAGCGCGAAGACATGATATGCTAGGTGCCACTTTGTATTTAGTTGGCAAAGAGGTTAGCAGTGGCGAATTAGTTAAAAATGCATCTCCTTGCTCTTTATGCAAAAGATTTATAATTAATTCAGGAATTGAGAAAGTAATAATTAGAGATACAAAAGAGGCATATGAAACTGTATGTGTAGAGGAATGGATAGAAAATGATGATTCATTTGAAGGTGATGGAGGATATTAAATAAAAAACACTATTTTGTGAAAGAAAGGTTTTATTATGAGTAATATTTATGGTTTAGCAATAATTACAGCTTTAATTTCTATTATGATTACTCCAATAGTTAGAGTGATTGCAATAAAGGTTAATGCAATTGATATTCCCAAGGATGAAAGAAGAATACATAATAAACCTATCCCAATTATGGGTGGGCTTGCTATATATGTAGCTTTTGTTATAGGAATAATCTTATATAATGGTATTTTAACAACTTCTCAAAAGGGCATAATTCTTGGAGCCACTGTAATTGTTCTAGGTGGTATTATAGATGATGTTAAAGATTTAAGGCCTAAGTACAAGCTTTTAATACAAGTGCTGGCAGCTATATGTCTTTTACAGGCGGGTATAAAAATATCAATTGTAACCAATCCTTTTAGGGCGTTTTATCCCTATCTAAATATAGGGTGGATTTATGTTCCGGTAACAATAATATGGATTGTAGGAGTAACTAATGCCTTTAATTTAATAGACGGATTAGATGGGTTGGCTGCGGGCATAGCATTTATATCATCTGTAACTTTAATGATAGTTTCAATAAGAAATGGAAGGCTAGAAGCCGCATTTTTAACTGCAGTTCTAAGTGGAGCAATATTAGGATTTTTGCCCTATAATTTTAATCCGGCTTCCATCTTTATGGGAGATACAGGTTCGCAACTACTGGGATTCCTTTTAGCAGCCATTTCAATTGAGGGAGCTATTAAATCAGCAACGGCGTTTGTTATCGCTGTACCGATCTTAGCTTTTGGATTACCTATTTATGATACTCTTTTTGCAATGATTAGAAGGAAAGTTAACGGTAAACCAATGATGCAAGCAGATAAAGGGCATTTACACCATCGACTTTTAGATATGGGACTTAGTCAAAAACAAGCAGTTATCATTATGTATTTTATAAGTGCTGTGCTAGGTGGTTTTTCTATTATAGCCATGAGAATTAGTACTCAAAGAGCTTATTTTTTGTTGGCATTAATAATTGTTATTATAGTTTCAATAGCTTGGAAGTATGGCATTTTTGAACATGAAGAGTAGCTAAATATATAAGTATTTAGTAAATAGAAGATTATATGTGATTATATTTAAATCAAAGTAAGCTATATTAGATTAGGAGGCATCTTATGAAAAAAATCAAAGTCATTGTAGTTTTTGGTACAAGACCTGAGGCTGTAAAAATGGCACCTCTAATTAAGGAGCTGGAAAAAGTACCACAGATACAATGTATTGTATGCGTTACAGCTCAGCACAGAGAAATGCTTGATCAGGTTCTAGAAACCTTTAACATTATACCTCAGTATGATTTAAACATAATGAAAACAAAACAAAGTTTAACTAGTGTAACTTGTTCTGTACTTTCAGGCCTGGGAGAGATTTTTGAAAAGGAAGAACCGGATATGATACTGGTGCATGGAGATACAACAACAACGTTTGCCGCATCTCTAGCAGCCTTTTATAAAAAGATACATATTGGTCACGTAGAAGCAGGACTTAGAAGCTTTGACAAGTTTTCTCCATATCCTGAAGAAATTAATAGAAAATTGACTAGCTCATTGGCAGATTTACATTTTTCTCCTACTACTACATCTAAAGAAAATCTATTAAAAGAGGGAATAGAGGAGAACTCAATTTTTGTTACAGGCAATACAGTTATAGATGCCATGAAGTTTACAATTAAAGAAGATTATATTTTTGAAAACCATGAGTTAAATCAAATAGACTATGAAAGCAAAAAGGTCATAGTAGTTACTGCTCATAGAAGAGAAAATTGGGGAATTGGAATTGAAAATATATGCAATGCGATTAAAACTCTTGTTAGAGAAAACAAAGACGTAGAAGTATTATTTCTAGTACATCCAAATCCAGTAGTGAAGGATATGGTGCAGAGCAGTCTAAAAGGTGTGGATATGGTGCATATACTTGATCCTATAGATACCACTGAAATTCATAACTTAATGAAGAAATCCTATCTTATAATGACTGATTCAGGAGGGATTCAAGAAGAAGCTCCTCATTTAGGTAAACCAGTATTAGTGCTTAGAACTGTTACGGAAAGAGTTGAAGCAGAAGAAGCTGGTACAGTAAGGCTAGTTGGTACAGATGTAGACAAAATTGTATTAGAAGCTAATAAACTGCTTCATGATGTAAATGAGTATAATAACATGAGTACATCAATTAATCCTTATGGCAATGGGGATGCTTCTGTTAAAATAGTGGATGTGTTATTAAGATACTTTAATAATAATAAAATACAAAGATAAATAAAATACACTATCTAAAAATGTTATAAAAACACTTATAAAGGTTTATAATGTTGCTAAATTTAATATTAAACTCTGTTAAGGTAGGTCTGATAATTTAGAAAATAAATTTTCAGATCTATTTTTGTTCTTTTTTATGATTTAAACAATAGGAAATAAAAGTTTTGAAAGTTTTAAAAGTCATTTTTATAAATAGTAAATTGCATAGGTTAAATGTATTCTTTATCCTCATATGAGGTATTTAAAAGCCTATACGCACTAAAATATCTAAAAATGCATGTATATTTCTAGCAATAAATGATAAAGATAATGTAAATGTGTAAAGAAAAATAAAAACTTTTGCAAGAAGTCATGTACAATATTTCAATTATTTTAAAAAGACAAAATATTTAACGGGATATATAATTAATTTTAAATTTATGTAAATGTTTAATTAAATAAAATTAATACTTCAAGGTCTTTAAGGATTGTTAGAAATCAATGATTCTAGAAGTAACATTAAATTTATTGAAAGTATTTAGAAAATTGGGACAAAGATATCAATTGAATAATAATGATGTGAATTTTTTGTTAAATGTTAATACATCTTAAAACGGAGTTAGGGAGAGGAAAGGTGAGATTAACAAGATAAAACAGCCATAAATCGCCTTATATAGTGAAAATAAGAGAAATTCGAGGTTTCATTTATGAAAATTTCAGGATTATAATTGAAAATGTTAGTAAATTGTAAGGAGAAAAAAAGTGAATATTAAGTCAACACAGATGTATAAAAAGATTAACTTTTATAATTTTTTTATAGCACTCGTAGGAACTACTGTAATTTATTTTATTGCTAAAAAATACGCAGTGTTTTTTTTATTGGGTCTAATATTAGCAAGTATTACCTTATTATTAAACTCATTATTTTTTAATTTGATATTATCCAAAACAAAAAATAAATATGGGATTATTACTTTTATTGGGTTTGTTTTTAGGGTGGTTATAGTATGTGTAATAGGCTTAATGGTTTTTGATTATTATAACTTTGCTATAATTGCGTATATATTAGGATATAGTTCACAGCTTATTTCTCTAGTACTTTACGGAATTAATATTAAAGAGTGTGAAGGGAAGTGAGTAAGTGGGAGATGTTTCGCAACTACTTAGTGTTAATTTATTTGGATATAACTTTAAAATTACACAGAGCCTGATAATACAGTGGATAATAATTTTGGGATTGAGCTTGCTAATAGCATTTATTAATTTAAATCTTAAAAAGATACCAGATAAAAAACAAAATATAGTCGAAATTTTTGTAGAGTTTGTTGTAAAAACAGTAGAAGAAACTATGGGTAAAAGTTTCAAGAGTTTTGTTCCATTTATAGGCACATTAGGTGTTTATCTTTTATCAATGAATTTAGTGGGGCTATTTGGAATAAAATCACCTACTACAGACTATAGTGTAACTTTAGGGATGAGCTTAATCACATTTTTAGTTATACAGGGTTATACAATTAAAAAAGCAGGTATAAAACATTACTTTACTGGCTATGCAAAACCATTACCCTTATTGCTTCCAATAAACATAATGGAAAGAATTATGCTGCCGGTGTCTTTAAGCCTAAGACTATTTGGAAATATGTTTGCGGCAACTATAATTATGGAATTAGTGTATGGTGGACTCAGTGGAATTGCTTGGGTAGCGCAACTAGGAATACCAATACCATTACATATGTATTTTGATTTATTTGATGGAACTATCCAAATGGTTATATTTGTAATGTTAACAATGATTAATATTGTAATAATTTCAGAACACTAAAATAAAAAAAGAATTGGAGGAATATTTTATGGATTCAGCAGGATTTGTAGCAGGAATGTGTGCAATAGGAGCAGGAATAGCAGCAATCGGGGTTATAGGTGGTGGAATAGGAACAGGTAATGCTACAGCAAAGGCTGTAGAGGGTATTGCAAAGCAACCAGAAGCTAGTGATAAAATAATTAGAGCATTAGTTATAGGTGGAGCGCTATCAGAAGCAACAGCTATCTATGGTTTCTTAATAGCATTATTATTAATTTTACTCGGTGTAAAAGGCTAAAGAGAAATAGTAAAGGGAAGGTAGGTGAAATTCTCGGTTTGCATAAGGGTAAAGAAACTTTATAAACCGTGATTTTATATGATAGAAATGAATTTAGGTAATATTATAGCTGCAATGGTGAATTTCCTTATACTACTTCTCATTGCTAAGCGTTTTCTGTTTATACCAGTAAGTAATATTTTAGAAACAAGAAAACAAGAATTGGAATCTTCTTTTGAAAAAGCAAGCAAGGATATGGATGAAGCTAGTAGGCTAAAAGTAGAAAATGGTAAGAAATTAGAGTTAGCAAAACAAGAGGGCAAGGGAATAGTTGAGACATACAAACAAAAGGCAGAGAAGGTATCTGGAGAATTGATTGAAGATGCTAAAAAAGAAGCGGCCATTATCATTGAAAGATCAAGGGTTGAAGTCCAAAGAGAGAAAGAAAAAGCAGAAAGTGAAATTAAAAAACAAGTTATAGATTTATCTTTAATATTGTCTGAAAGAGCTCTTGAACAGATTATAGATAAGGAAGAACATAGAAAATTAATAGAGGATTTTATACTTAAGGTAGGTAGCTAAGATGTATGAATACTTAGATAAAAGGTATGCACTAGCACTTTATACAGTTGCTGAGGAAAAAGGAAAAGTAGATGAATATTTAAGTGATCTCCGCGAAATTGTTGCACTTATGAAAGATGATCTTGAATTTCTAAAGATTATTAAGCATCCACTAATAGGCACACATGCAAAAAAGAAGATGTTTATTAAAATTTTTAAAGGAAAGATTGATGAGGATCTTTTATCCTTTTTACTTATTCTAATAGAAAAAGACAGGATATTATTTACAGAGCAAAAACTCAATGAGATGGAAAAGATTCACTTAGAGCGCAATAACCAGTTGGTAGTTACTGTTAAAACGGTAATACCGCTTGAAGAAATGCAAAGAGATAACTTGCGCATTAAATTACAAAACATGTATGATAAGAAAATTATATTTGATGAAAAGTTAGATAAGAGCATTATAGGTGGAGTATATATAAGGGTTGGCAATGACGTTATTGACGGAACAATAAAAAATAAATTAGATGAAATGAAGAAATTAATGTTTAAATAGGAAAAGAGGTGAGTTTATGAATATAAGACCGGGAGAAATAACATCCATAATAAAGCAAGAAATCGAGAGATACGAGAAAAAAATTGATACTGTTGACTCGGGTACCATAATTCAAATAGGTGATGGAATCGCAAGAGTTTATGGGTTAGATGAATGTATGGCAGGTGAGCTTCTAGAGTTTCCTAATGGAGTATATGGTATGGCCCTTAATCTAGAGCAGGACAACGTAGGTTGCGTGCTTTTAGGGGCAGGAGAAGGTATCAAAGAAGGTGACATAGTAAAGAGAAGTGGCAAAGTAGTGGAGGTTCCTGTAGGGGAGGCTTTAATAGGAAGGGTTGTAGATTCTCTGGGAGTACCAATAGATGGTAAAGGGCCAGTTAATACAACAGAGACAAGACCTGTAGAAGTAGAGGCACATGGAGTTATTGAAAGACAATCAGTTAAAGAACCACTTCAAACGGGAATAAAAGCAATAGACTCTATGGTTCCAATTGGAAGAGGACAAAGAGAACTTATAATTGGAGATAGACAAACAGGTAAAACAGCTTTAACCATAGATACAATTTTAAATCAAAAGGGTAAAGACGTTGTATGCATATATGTAGCAATAGGTCAAAAACAGTCTACTGTTGCACATACTGTTAACACATTAGCTGAAATGGGAGCCTTAGATTATACGATAATTGTGGCATCAACAGCTTCTCAATCTGCTCCGCTACAGTATTTGGCTCCTTATTCTGGATGTAGCATGGGTGAATATTTTATGAATAAGGGTAAAGATGTATTAATAGTATATGATGATTTGTCGAAACACGCAGTGGCATATAGAACCATGTCATTACTACTTCGTAGACCACCAGGTAGAGAAGCTTATCCAGGGGATGTATTTTATATTCATTCAAGATTATTAGAAAGAGCAGCAAAGCTCTCAGATAAATTAGGGGGAGGTTCATTGACCGCTCTTCCTATAATAGAAACTCTTGCAGGTGATGTTACGGCATATATACCAACTAATGTTATTTCTATAACAGATGGTCAAATATTTCTTGAGGCTGAATTGTTCAATTCAGGACAAAGACCAGCGGTTAATGCAGGAATATCTGTATCAAGAGTTGGCGGAAACGCTCAAACAAAAGCCATGAAGAAGGTTACAGGAACTCTAAGACTTGAATTGGCTCAATATAGAGAGTTGTCAGCCTTTGCACAATTTGGTACAGATCTTGATAAAGATGCAAAAATGAGATTAGAAAAAGGAAAAAGATTAATTGAAATACTAAAGCAAAATCAATATATGCCAATGTCAGTAGAAAATCAAGTCATGATCTTCTTTGCTGGAGCGAATAACCATCTTATGGATATCCCAGTACATCAGATAACAAGATTTGAAAGAGAGTTTTTGGATTATATGGATACCCATCATAGAGAAGTAGGAAAAACTATAGCCGAGACTGGGACTCTGGACGATAAAATAAAGCCACAACTTATTGAAGCTATAGAAGAATTCAAAAAAGTATTTTTAACTGAATAAGTTTAAATACATTTAAGAAATAAGCCGTTAATAATCGCCTTTAGGTGATAATCAATTTGTCTTGGCAATACATTTAACAAGGCTAAAGAGAGGTGAAACATGGCAGGTACGGGGCTTATTGCAATTAAACGAAGAATAAAATCTATAATAAACACAAAGAAAATAACCAGCGCCATGGGACTAGTTGCTACATCAAAATATAAAAAGATAAGAGAAAAAGTAGAAGTTAACAATATCTATGTAGATAAGCTTGAAGAGACTGTGAAGCAGGTTAAGGAAAATTACGAAGATGATAGTATATACTTAGGAGGAAATAACAACAGCAAGAAATTGTATATTGTATTGACCTCGGATACAGGTCTTTGCGGAGGATTTAACGCTTCAGTGGTAAATGAATTGTTAGGTAGATTAAAAGGTAATAAGGAAGACTATGATATCATTGTAGTAGGCCAAAAAGGAAGAGCTATATTTAAAAAGCTTAACATTGAAACCGTTGCTGAATATGTTGAGGTTTCAGATGTTCCATCTGCAAAAGATGCTGATGAGATTATTGAGCATGCACTTAGAATGTATAGTAGAGAAGAAATAGGTGAAGTTCACATTGTGTATAAGAAGCTTGTTTCAGCGCTGAAAAATCAAGTTAAAATTGAAAAGTTACTTCCATTGAATTTTCAAAGCGAAGAGAATACTAATAAGGAATATGTAGATATTGAGGCAATAGATGAAAAATCAATGTATGACATTACTTCATTATTCTTGAAGGGTAAGATTCTTAATTCCATGTTACATTCAAAAGCTAGTGAGCACAGAGCTAGAATGGAGGCTATGGGAGCAGCTACTAATAACGCTAATGATATGCTGGATAAGCTTAATTTAAAGTATAATAGGGTTAGACAAAGTGCAATTACACAAGAGATTTCAGAAATAGTTGGAGGAGCAGAAGCTCAAAGGTAAAAAGGAGAGAAAGCAATGCCAGGACATATAGGAAAAGTAGTTCAAATAATAGGACCTGTTATAGATATAAAGTTTGACTCAGATAGCCTTCCCAATATTTACAACAGTATTGAAATTCAAATGGGAGATAAAGTAGTTGTAGCTGAAGTTGAGCAGCATATTGGTGATGATATCATAAGGACAGTAGCTATGGAAAGTACAGAAGGATTAAGGCGAGGACTAGAAGCTGTGGACACAGGTAGTCCAATAACAGTCCCGGTTGGAAATCCAGTATTAGGAAGGTTATTTAATGTTCTCGGAAAACCAATGGATGAAATGGGAGAAGTTAAGGTAGATACATATATGCCTATTCACAGGGCAGCACCAACCTTTGAAGAGCAATCTGTTGAACCAGAGGTGTTTGAAACTGGTATCAAGGTAATAGACTTAATAGCACCATATCAAAAGGGTGGAAAGATTGGTCTTTTTGGTGGCGCTGGTGTAGGTAAAACAGTTCTTATTCAAGAGCTTATGAATAATATTGCCAGAGAACATGGTGGACTTTCCGTATTTACTGGAGTTGGTGAAAGAACTCGTGAAGGTAATGATCTTTATAATGAAATGAAGGAATCAGGGGTTATATCTAAAACTGCTTTGGTTTTTGGTCAGATGAATGAGCCACCTGGAGCTAGAATGAGAGTTGCTTTAACTGGGCTTACTATGGCAGAAAATTTTAGAGATAATGGGCAAGATGTATTGCTGTTTATAGATAATATATTTAGATTTACACAAGCTGGATCAGAGGTATCCGCACTACTTGGAAGAATACCAAGCGCTGTTGGTTATCAACCAACACTAGCTACGGAAATGGGACAATTGCAAGAGAGAATTACATCTACAAAACACGGATCGATTACATCTGTTCAGGCAGTATATGTACCAGCAGATGATTTAACGGATCCTGCACCAGCTACTACATTTAGCCATCTTGATGCTACAACAGTGCTTTCTAGGGGAATAGTAGAACTGGGTATTTACCCAGCGGTGGATCCACTAGACTCCTCATCAAGAATGCTTGATCCTAGAATTGTTGGGCAAGAACATTATGATACTACAATGAGGGTTAAACACATACTTGAAAGATATAAAGAACTTCAAGACATTATTGCAATACTAGGAATAGATGAATTGTCTGAAGAAGATAAGGTGGTTGTGTTAAGAGCGAGAAAAATCCAAAGGTTCCTATCTCAACCATTTACTGTGGCAGAGCAGTTCACAGGAATGAAGGGTAAGTTTGTTCCCGTTAAAGAAACTGTTAGGGGATTTAAAGAAATTCTCGAAGGAAAGCATGATAAATTACCTGAAGCAGCCTTTATGTTTGTTGGTTCTATAGAAGAGGCGGTAGAAAAAGCAAAGGAAATGGCTAATGAATAGAAAGGTCAGTGTTTTTATATGAAAGACCATATAAAGCTTACTATAGTTACTCCGGAAAAGGAGTTTTATAGCGGTGAGATCCTGAATTTATATACAGAGAGTGAAAAAGGAAGATTTGGCATTCTTGCTAACCATGTTTCTATGGTAGCTCCATTAAAACCTACAGTGACAACATTTATAGATTTAAATGGGAAAGAATTAAAAGCTTTTACATCAACGGGAGTTTTAAGTGTGCATAATAATCAAGTAGAAATATTATGTAGTGCTTGTGAGTGGCCAGGTGATATAGATATTGAAAGGTCAAGAAAGGCTAAGGAAAGAGCAGAAGAGAGATTAAACCATAAGGATACAAATGATGTTAAACGAGCAGAAAATGCTGTCTTAAGAGCTATAATGAGAATTAAGGCAACAGAGTAGCGCTTATGAAATGGAGATATTAATTTATCTCCATTTTTTTGTGCTTAAAAATCTTCCAAGGCACTTTAAATTACATTCAAAGGTATGTCGTTAAAGTTTTTAATCACAATTTTATTAAAAGTCTATATATTAATAATATAACAATAGGTATATTAATACTTACATACCCCTATCTATATAATGAATCAAATAGCCCTCTTCACATTTGTGCTGGGGGATGATTTTATTAATAGCATGAATATTAAGAAAGTCGTGATTTATAGAATAAAATAATCATTTATGGTCAAGAATTTAATTAAATGATAGGGGGATTAAAATGAAAAGAAAAAGTATATCACTTTTGTGCATAGTATTGGTCCTAATAATTTTACAAGTCAATATTAGGGTATCGGGTGCAATGAAAGAATTTAATTTATTTGATGAAATAATACTTCAAACTAATAGTGAAACCGTAGAATACGGACTGAAGGTATCTTTTAAGACTTTAGAAGAGCCAAAAGAAGTTTGTGACTATTTAATTAACGCCTTAGAACTTAATGATGAAAAGATAAAGGTAAGCTACCTCGAAAATGAAATTTCCTATTGTATAGAGTTTTCAGGTGAAGGTGTCCAAGGATATATAGAATTCATGGTATACAATGATGAGAATGTTATAAGGATAAACATAAGCAAGATAGGTAATGAAAATGGGCTAGAATTACTTAAAAATAATATCAATAATACTATTGGCTATAGAGGTAAGGATATTAAGTACTTTCAATACTTAAAGGCTAAAATGCAAGATATTAACACTAATACAGTAATAGAAAGCCTTTGCGCTACCAATGAAGGAATAATAAAGATTTTAAAACACAATAAAAGCAAGAACATCGAAACAGTGAGCATAAATAATGGATTAAGTACTGTGGCATATACGAAAAGGTACGAGGAAGAGGTAATTAATAACAAGTTAATAGATTTTAATTATGCTGTATGTGATTATTCTTCTGGAAGGTACATTATCATAGGTACACCTGAGATAATTACAACTTATTAAAAATTAACAATATAATGGAGGATAAGGATGGATAAATTAGTTATAAAAGGTGGGAAAAGATTAGAGGGTGAAGTGAACATTAGCTCAGCTAAAAATTCGGTGCTTCCTATAATTGCAGCAACAATATTAAATGGAAATAACTGTACTATTGAAAATGCTCCTATGCTTGAAGATGTATTTGTAATTTGTGAGGTGCTAAAATCTCTTAAAGCAAGTGTTAGTATAGATAAGGTTAATAAAAAGGTGATAATTAATACTGCAAATTTACTTCAAGATAATGCTAATGATGAATTAGTTAGAAAAATGAGAGCATCTTTTTTAATAATGGGTCCTATGCTTGGAAGATTTGGCAACTTTAAAATTTCGTTGCCAGGGGGATGCAATATTGGAACAAGGCCTATAGATCTTCATTTAAAGGGATTATCAGCCCTAGGTGCGGAGGTATCCGTAGGTCATGGATATGTGGAAGCAAGAGCAAAAAAATTAAAGGGGACCAACATATATTTAGACTATCCTTCGGTAGGTGCTACTGAAAATATAATGATGGCGGCAACACTTGCAGATGGTGAAACAGTAATAGGAAATGCGGCAGAAGAGCCAGAAATTGTTGACTTAGCAAGGTTTTTAAAAGCTATGGGAGCGCAAGTGAGTGGAGAAGGGACAGATACCATAAAAATTTTAGGAGTTAAAGACTTTAAAGAAGTTATTTATAGACCAATATCAGATAGGATAGAGGCCGGAACATTCATGGTGGCAGCAGCAATAACTGAAAGTATGTTTAAAATTAATAATATCGATGAGGTCCATTTAAAACCAATAATAGCAAAGCTTACTGAAATGGGAGTGGCAATAGAAATTAATAAGAATAGTATAATAGTTGATGGTAGAAAAAAGCTAAATCCAATTGATATAAAAACTATGCCATATCCAGGATTTCCTACAGACATGCAAGCGCAGATGATGAGTTTATTATGCACGGTAAGGGGTACAAGTATAATTACAGAAACCATATTTGAAAATAGATTTATGCATGCTGTAGAATTAAAAAGAATGGGTGCTAATATAAAGATAGATGGTAGAAGTGCTGTAATAGAGGGTATAGGAAGGTTTACAGGTTCAGAAGTTAAAGCTACAGACTTGAGGGCGGGGGCGGCGTTAATCTTGGCAGGACTTACAGCTGAAGGGGTAACCACAATAAGCGATATATATCACATTGATAGAGGGTACGTTTCTATCGAAGAGAAATTAAAAGGTCTAGGTGCAGATATTGAAAGAGTAAGCTTCTAAGGTAATTATTTAATATGAAAGTTGAAGAATTGGAATATATAATGCGTATATATTTCAATTCTTTTATATTTTGATTATGGTTTATCTAGACGTTCTCATTTTGTAGTATATCAGATAGTAGAAAGTTAGTTGGTAGGAGATAGATACAATAAAGAAGTAATATTATATATGGTTATTTAATATGTATAAAGTGAAATTTATTTTATAACGGGAGGAAAAAAGATGAGAAGAGGTTTTATTTTAGGGCATGTGAAAGATATCCTTTTATTAATAATTGCTTTTATAGCATTTATATTTATAACCTCTGTTTTAATAGTGGGTATAGGAGAGAGTAATAGTATAGGTAAAAGTAAAAACTCAGAAATCAAATCAGATGTATATGAGAAGATTATTAAAGATGGTGTAATGCCAAAGATCTCTACAATAAAAGTAAGTTTATCAAAAGAGAAGATTATAAAAGAACTTGATTTAGAGGAATATATTACTGGTGTTGTTGCTGCTGAAATGCCTGCGGACTTTGGGATAGAAGCCCTTAAGGCTCAAGCGGTGGCAGCTAGGACTTATGCATTGGCTCATATTGCAGAACTAGGAGGAACACCATGTAAAAATGGTTATGGAGCAAGTTTATGTGATACGGTTCATTGTCAAGCGTATATGACCAAAGAAGAACGAATGAAATTGTGGGCTAGTAGCTCAGCAGAAAAGAATTGGGAAAAGATTGAGATGGCAGTCGAGAGCACAAGAGGGAAAGTTTTGATCTACAACAATGAATTAGTGATGGAGCCTTATTATTTTGCAACTAGTAGCGGTATGACGGAAAATTCGGAGGATGTATTTAGTAATAAGGTACCTTATTTAAGGAGCGTGGAAAGTCCTGGTGAAGAAGAAACAAAAAACTTTAAGAGTAGTAAAACTTTCAAATATAAAGAATTAAGTGAGATTATAAATAATAACTATAAAGATTCCAAGGTAACCACCGCTAATATTAAGAATCAAATTGTTGTAATTGATAGAACTGGTGCAGGAAGCGTTAAAAACATTAAGGTAGGGAGTATAACCATGACAGGTAGTAAATTTAGAACTATGTTAGGGTTAAAATCATCAAATTTTAAAATAAAATTCAATTCAAACAATGTAGAAGTTGATTGTAGTGGTTATGGTCATGGTGTGGGTATGAGTCAATGGGGAGCAAATGCCATGGCTAAGGAAGGAAAGGGTTATGTTGATATATTAAATCATTATTATCAAGGTACTGATGTATCCAAATGAGAGGTCTGTTTTACAAAAGTGTGAAATATGTGGAAAAATATTTATAAAATGTGTATGTTTTAATACAATATGGACAAAAATACAAATGGAGGTGTTTGTATGGATAAGAAAGCAAACAATAAGACATTAAACTTTTTCAAGAAGGAAGGCTTCTATGTTATTTTATTTGTTTGTTTGTGTATTGTAGCCACAGTTGCTACCATAACAACAAATAGCAATAAGAAACAGTTAAGCAAGCAACAAGCAAGTGCAGGAGATGTTTTAAACGAACAGGAAAAAGAATACCAAGGTGCTCTTCAAGTAAAGGAAAAGGATGCAGAAAAGACCACAGTACTTAAAGCAGTACCTAATATTAAAAAAGTCACAACGGATAATTTAACGACAACAGCACCAGTGTCTAAAACAGTTGATACCAAATTTGAAAAACCTGTAGCTAATGGACTTCTAGCAAGAGAATATTCAAAAGAGGTTAGTCCAATTATATGGAAGACTGATGGAACTTATAGAACAAACTTGGGTATTGATATTCAAGCAAAACTAGGGGAACCAGTTTTAGCGGTTATGGATGGAATAGTTAAAGAAGTCGGCACTGATGTTGAGGAACAAAAGGGTAAGATGGTTATAATAGACCATCAAAATGGCCTTTTTACTAAATATTCAAATTTGGATGAAAAGATATTAGTAAAAAAAGGTGATAAGGTAACTAAAAAGCAAAAAATAGCAACAGTGGGAAACACAAGTTTAAACTCATATAAAGAAGATTATGGGAACCACCTACATTTTAGTGTTTTGAAGTTAAGAAAGGAAGACCCTACAAAATATGAGAAGATTGACCCTGCTAAATATGTAAAATATGATAAATACCAAACTAAAGAAGTTAAACAATAATTAATAACCATATCAATTAGTCATATTTACAAAATATATGGTCAAATGGCTAATTGGTATGGAATTTAAAAGCAAGGTATTGCATATTTATAAATATAGAAGGGTTAAGGAGGTAACACTTTGAAAGACTATATTGAAGACCGGGTATTAGAAGTTGCTAAGTATATTATTGAATCAAAAGCCACAATAAGAAGAACTGCCAAAGTGTTTGGAGTTAGCAAAAGTACTATACACAAGGATATGACAGAAAGATTGCCTATAATAAACCCTCAAGTTGCTAACGAAGCAAAAACAATTTTGGATTTAAATAAATCTGAGAGACATATCAGGGGTGGAAGAGCAACTATGTTAAAATACAAAGCAATAGAAGGATAAAAACATTATAAGCTATAAAATATAAAAAATATAAAAATTATAATTATAAAAAAAGAGGATTTCTTATGGCTTTATAGAATAGAGTTTAGTATAATTTAAATATTGAATATACTAAAGAGCAGGAGTGAGTTTTAGATGTTTTTTTTTGGAATGGGAACAGATATGGGAATAGATTTGGGTACAGCTACAGTACTTGTATACATCAAGGGTAAGGGTGTCATTTTAAAAGAGCCCTCTGTTGTTGCTATAGATAGAAATAATAACAAGGTATTGGCAGTGGGAGAAGAAGCTCGAAAAATGATAGGGAGAACGCCAGGCAATATTGTGGCAATACGTCCTATGAGAGACGGTGTTATTTCAGATTATGATATAACTGAAAAAATGTTAAAACATTTTATAAAGAAGGCTTGTGGAAAAAGGAGACTATCGGCTCCAAGAGTTGTAATATGTGTTCCTTGTGAAGCAACAGAAGTAGAAAGAAGAGCAGTAGAGGATGCAGCTAGAAATGCTGGAGCTAAAAAGGTTCATCTTATAGAAGAACCACTAGCAGCTGCAATAGGAGCAGGACTTGATATTACTAAAGCAAGTGGGAATATGGTTATTGATATTGGTGGAGGAACCACTGATGTTGCAGTCATTTCTTTAGGTGGTATGGTTGTTCGTGAATCAATTAAGGTGGCCGGAGATAAGTTTGATGAGGCTATCATAAAGTACATTAGAAAAAAACATAAATTAATGATTGGCGAGCGAACTGCAGAAGATTTAAAGATAAACATAGGGTGTGTTTATAAACAAGAAGAAGATACTACCATGGATATAAGGGGAAGAGATTTAGTTACTGGACTTCCTAAAAACCTAACAGTGACATCGGAAGAAATGAGAGAAGCTTTAAATGAAACAGTTACTTTAATAGCGGAATGTACACATTCTGTATTAGAAAAGACCCCACCAGAGCTTGCTGCAGACATAGCTGAGAAAGGTATAGTTATGACTGGGGGAGGCGCTCTGATAAAAGGGCTAGATAAGTTTATACAAGAAATTACTAAGGTCCCAGTATATCTTGCTGAGGATTCAGTTTCATGTGTAGCCCTAGGGACAGGTAAGGTGTTGGATTTCATGGATACGTTGGGTGATTCAACTAGTAAAGAAGAAATATACTTAACGAGTTAAAAGTGTAAACAAGCTATAAAAATAAGCAATACAATTATTAAATTAATTGTATTGCTTATTTTTATATATTAAGGGGTTCTATAAAGTAAAACTATTACTAAGAATTTCAAGGAAGCGACGCAGAAATCCTAACGGAGATTAGAGTTACCTCCTTCATCAGTAAGTGAGTACAGGTAATATGAATGCAAAAGAGATCTGCTTAGAACGCTAGCAATGTCCATTACTAAACTTAATCTTATATTTCTATTAGTGAACAACTCACTATCATCGCTTGAATCTACTATACCTATTAGCGAAGCGGTTCCAACTTTAGGAAGTGACTTGCCTACACCTTTACCAGGATGAATAGGATAATCTCTGGCTTGGATCTCACCAATGTTTAAAATATCGCCTAAACATGCATCTACGCCTATTATAGTCGAGCCTGGGTGTAAGGCATTTATTTCAGAGAGCTTTCTATCAATGTTTAAAGCATGGATTGGATTATCGATGGTGCCATATACAGGTAGTGGGAAAGAACTGTCTTTTAAAAATGTACCCACTAAGGGACCTAGACAATCCCCTATACATCTATCAGTTCCTATACAAACGATTAAGGTATTCTTGTTAATATAGTCTTTTAAAAAGTTAGAAATTGTATAGTATGCTAAAGGATCTTTATAATGGGTTTTAGCTTTACTCAAGAAACACACCGCCTTTTATTGTGCTAAAAAAAACAATTCTTAATTATTTTTCTATAAGTAATTTATATGAATAAATTCTGTATATTATTATAATTAAAGAATAAAAAGGTGATTAATAGGGAAATAATTTAAATACATTAATTTTTGAGGTGATGTACTTATGAAAAGATCTAACCTAGTAGTCATTATTATAATGGCTACTTTTACAAGCGTATTTATTATGGGGAGTTATAACAGATATACAATTGATTCCATAAACTATGTACAAAGTAAATTACCTAAGCAAGAACTACTTCCGTATAACAAAAGTATACCCAGGGTCAATAGTAAGGATGTTGAAGGGGTAGTAAAAGATGAGGGTGAAGCTTCAAATGACAAAAATCATTCTGAAATCAGAGATATATCTCAAGAAGAACTCAACAGGCAGTTTAAAGATGAGGAAGAAAGCGGTAATAGCAATTCAAATATGAGTTTGTCTAATGAGGATGTTAGAAAGGGGTATGATGGGAAAGGTAAGTATATTGAGTTACACTCACGAGTAAGAACTAATGACTTTGAAGACTACTATAATAATAAGGAAAGCGAACAATCAGTATTTAAAATATCAACAAAGAAGATAATAGAAAACCTAACTATTTCTGATAAGGCACGAATACTATATGCTAGTATGCAGCTGGGAAAAGAGAATTACAATAAAGCGGAAAAGTATTTATATGAGGATAATGCTGAAGATGGAGTTCTAAAGGCACTAAAATTATTAAGAGAAGGTCTATCAGAAAAGGAATATAAAAAAGTTCGAAGAATTGCTGGTAAGTTTATAGATATGGATGCAGCAGAAAGTTTATATTAAAGGTAGGATATATAAAAGGGACGGGCAAACTTCAGGAGAGTATGCTAAGTTACATAAAGGTTTAATATTGAGCAAATGTGCGTATTATATAGCAATATAGAGTTAAATTAGCTAATTGAAAAAAGTTGGACTTGAAATTAATTAATTAAAGCAGTATAATAATTCTTGTCGACAATGTAAGGTAAAAAATATAAAATGCTGGCATGGCTCAACGGTAGAGCAGCTGACTTGTAATCAGCAGGTTGTAGGTTCGATTCCTATTGCCAGCTCCAAAAATGGAGGAGTACCCAAGTGGCCAAAGGGGGCAGACTGTAAATCTGTTACGTAATGTTTCGATGGTTCGAATCCGTCCTCCTCCACCATTTTTATTAATATCGAAATATAAAGAAAGCATGGGAGCATAGCTCAGCTGGGAGAGCATCTGCCTTACAAGCAGAGGGTCACAGGTTCGAACCCTGTTGTTCCCACCATAAACAATTTTTATTTAATACACTGATATATTCTTACTAAGAATTGTTAGATGTGCATATGGAGGAATACCCAAGTGGCCAAAGGGGGCAGACTGTAAATCTGTTACGTAATGTTTCGATGGTTCGAATCCGTCTTCCTCCACCATTTTCATTAATATTGGTTATAAAAAAAGTATGGGAGCATAGCTCAGCTGGGAGAGCATCTGCCTTACAAGCAGAGGGTCACAGGTTCGAACCCTGTTGTTCCCACCATAAAATTCTTAAAAGTAGAATAGGCACACATATATGCTGGCATGGCTCAACGGTAGAGCAGCTGACTTGTAATCAGCAGGTTGTAGGTTCGATTCCTATTGCCAGCTCCATATATGGAGGAGTTCCCGAGTGGCCAAAGGGGGCAGACTGTAAATCTGTTACGTAATGTTTCGATGGTTCGAATCCGTCTTCCTCCACCAAAAGACATCTGTAGATGTCTTTTTTACTGCTTTAAGTAATATAGTACTATATTGACACTGACAAGTTTGTGTGATATGATGAATAAAACTTAATATTGATAACTCTTATCAAGAGAGGTGGAGGGAATTGGGCCCTATGAAACCCGGCAACCGGTGTAATACACAATGGTGCCAATTCCTGCAGTTATAACCTGCAAGATGAGAGAGATGCTTAAAACACCTCTTCTTATATATTTAGAAGGGGTTTTATTTTTATAAAAAAATTGGCACATTAGGAGGAAAATTATAATGAAAAGATTATTTACATCAGAATCAGTTACAGAAGGACATCCAGATAAAATGTGTGATCAAATATCGGATGCCGTGCTTGATGCTATTTTAGAACAAGATCCTTATGCTAGGGTTGCTTGTGAAACAGCGGTTACTACAGGAATGGTTTTAGTTATGGGAGAGATAACAACTAATTGCTACGTAGATGTTCCTAAGATTGTTAGAAATACAATTGAAGGGATAGGATACACAAGAGCAAAATATGGATTTGATGCTAGCACATGTGCAGTAATTACGTCTATTGATGAACAATCATCAGATATAGCTATGGGAGTTAATGAGGGTTTAGAATCTAAGACAGGTAAACTTTCAAGGACAGATTCAGAAGGTGCCGGAGATCAAGGCATGATGTTTGGATTTGCTACCAATGAGACACCAGAGTACATGCCATTACCCATTGCTATGGCTCACAGATTATCAAGAAGATTAAGTGAAGTAAGAAAGAATGGAACTTTAGAATACTTAAGACCGGATGGAAAGACTCAAGTTACTGTTGAATATGAAGATAATAAACCAGTACGAATAGATACAATTGTTATTTCAACGCAACATGGAGAAGAGGCAACAAATGATCAAATTAAAAGTGATCTATTAGAACATGTAATAAAGCCTATAGTTCCAAGTGAATTATTAGATGATAACACTAAGTACTATATAAATCCTACAGGTAGATTTGTAATTGGAGGACCACAAGGGGACTCTGGTTTAACAGGAAGAAAAATAATAGTAGATACCTATGGCGGATACGGAAGACATGGCGGTGGAGCATTCTCAGGAAAAGATCCAACAAAGGTTGACAGATCTGCTGCATATGCTGCAAGATGGGTTGCTAAAAACTTAGTAGCAGCGGGAGTTTCAGATAAATTAGAAATAGAACTTGCTTATGCTATAGGTGTAGCTACACCAGTATCTATAGAAGTTGATACTTTTGGAACAGGGAAGATTGCCGATGATAAGATTGTTGAAATAATTCAAAAGGTATTTGATTTAAGACCAGCTGTTATTATAAGAGAGCTAGATTTAAGAAGACCTATTTACAAACAAACAGCATCTTATGGTCATTTTGGAAGAACTGATTTAGATTTGACTTGGGAAAGATTAAACAAGGTTGAAGAAATAAAGAAGTATTTATAATAAAATATATAGAAGTAAGGATAGGGATAACAATTGTTGATTGTTATCCTTATTTTGCATAGGTAATTATTTTTTTATGATACCTTAATCTAAAACAATTCGAATAATCTTTAGAATATATATTTTTACCCATTTTGTGAATTATTAATTTGTATTTTGATAAAACTTAAGATAGGGGTATAATAAAGGGAAAAATGTAAAATACATATGATATAATGTTAATATACAAATTTGTAAGTAGGGGAGATTTTATGCCAGAAATACAAGGAGTAGTTGAAGATATAGTATTTCATAATGAAGAAAATGGGTACATAATTGCTCATCTGAATTATAGTAAAGAACAAATAACGGTGGTAGGCGTTGTGCCATATATAAGTGAAGGTCAAAACTTAAAATTAACGGGAGAGTGGGTTACCCACCCTCAATTTGGAAAGCAATTTAAAATAGTGCATTGTGAGGAAGTAATACCTAGTTCTATTGCAGGCATAGAAAAGTACTTAGCTTCAGGGGTAATTCAAGGGATTGGGCCAATAACAGCTAAGAAAATTGTAAAGCACTTTGGAGAGAATACTATGAATGTGCTAGACAATGAAATTGAAAGGTTAAAAGAGATTGATGGCGTAGGGGGAAAAAAGATTCAGTTAATTTTCGAATCTTATTCTAAGCAACGAGAAGTTAAGAATATAATGATATTTCTTCAAACTTATGGTGTAACGCCAAACCAATGTGTTAAGATTTATAAAAAATATGGCGGAGAATCTATAAAGGTGGTACAAGAAAACCCTTATATATTAACTGAAACTATCTCTGGAGTAGGATTTAAAATTGCTGATAAGATAGCAAGAAGTTTAGGTATTGATAAGGAATCGCCTTTTAGAATACAAAGTGGAATTAACTATGTGGTTAATGAATTTTGTGCCCTTGGAAATACCTATATGCCTTTAGAGAAGTTACAAAAGTCAGCTAAAGAGATTCTTGGGGTTTCGGATGAAGAAATCCAAAGAAATGTTTATGATAATGTATTACAGGGAAAGCTTAAAGTAGAAGATATAGATGAAGAAAAATGTGTTTTTACCATACCCTTCTATTATTGTGAATTAGGTGTTACTAAAAAGATTATAACTATATCCGTAGCGAAATATGACCCATTGGAGATAGATGTAGAAGAGGAAATTAAAAAATTTGAGAAAGAAAAGAATATACAATTTGCATCATCGCAAAAGGCTGCTATCTGTGGGGCTATGGAGAATAGTATAGAGGTTATAACTGGAGGACCAGGT
Organism: Clostridium sp. CS001; assembly: GCF_020443565.1. Classification (GTDB taxonomy): domain Bacteria; phylum Bacillota; class Clostridia; order Clostridiales; family Clostridiaceae; genus Clostridium_AD. Next base: position 79,257 of record NZ_JAIZZN010000005.1, on the reverse strand, counting down.
ACGGGGAAAACCACCATAATTAATTGTATTACAGAAGTGTTTGAAGAGGCAGGGATGAAAGTATTTATGGCAGCACCAACTGGGAGAGCTGCTAAAAGGATGACAGAAGCTACAGGTCGTGAAGCTAAGACGATACATAGGCTATTAGAACTTGGAGTTGGTGGTGATGATGGGTCACAGTTTTTTAGAAGTGATGAAACAGCACTAGATTGTGATGTGCTAATTGTGGATGAAGCTTCAATGATAGACATATTGCTTATGAATAGTTTATTAAAAGCTATCAGTATAGGAACCAGACTTGTAATTGTTGGAGATGTTGATCAATTACCATCAGTGGGGCCAGGAAATGTACTAAGAGACATTATTGAAAGTAAATGTGTAACGGTGGTTAAACTAAAGGAGATTTTTAGGCAAGCACAAGAAAGTATGATTATTGTTAATGCTCATAAGATTAACAATGGAGAAATGCCTATTTTAAATAAAAAGGGTAAAGATTTTTATTTTATTGAAAATAACGACCCGGAGAAAATTTTGGATAGCATAATAACTTTAATTAACACTAGATTACCAAACTTCAATAAGGGCTGGGATAAGATGAAACATATTCAGATACTCTCACCAATGAGAAAGGGAATACTAGGAATAGAAAATTTAAATGAGAAACTTCAACAAATACTAAATCCCAAATCTAAATATAAGAAAGAAAAGGATTATAGAAACACTATATTTAGGGTGGGAGATAAGGTTATGCAAATCAAAAATAACTATTCTATAAAGTGGGATAAAATTAGTGGGAACAGTAAAGAATCAGGGGTTGGGATTTTTAACGGAGACGTAGGCTACATCGAAGACATTAATGAGGATAACGAAAATATTATTGTGGTCTTTGATGATGATAAACGTGTAGAATATGAAGGTATATTTTTAGAAGAACTTACATTAGCGTATGCTATTACCATACATAAAAGCCAAGGTAGTGAGTTTGAAGTTGTCATTATGCCTATGTTTATGGGACCACCACTTTTAATGAACAGGAATTTACTTTATACAGGAATAACTAGGGCAAAGAGCTTGGTTGTTTTAGTGGGCACAGTAAAGGCCGTTAATTTTATGAAAAATAATAATAGAAGTTTTGAAAGATATTCTGGTCTAGGTTATAGAATAAGACAGATAGTAGATTCAAATTTTAGTCATGATGAAAATCATATTGATTAGATTAAAATAGCTTTCAGTAATAAAGGAGGGGTTACATGTCTTTCTACTCAAACTTAAGCCTTAGCAAGGAAAAAGATAAAATAAGCAAGGAAGTCATGAAGTATTCTTTAAGTGATAAAAAGAGATTTGATGTTGTATCTATGTTTTATAATTCCTCTGATATATTGTTAGAAACCATAATTGAATATGCCAATGAAAAGAAAGATATATTATATATAACTAACGAAAAAGAAGGCAGTATTGATATTGTTTATTTTATAGAAGGGGCTAGCAACTTAGGAAAAAATGTATACTCACCTGTAGATAATTATAGCACTGTGAATGAGTATTTACATATATGCAATCATAAAAGCGCATTGAAATTTCATAGAAAATTTGATTTGGTTATTTATAATGATATTAGAAGCTTCCCAAGGTATAGCAAACAACAAATAAAAGGTGTCATATTAAAAATGTGTAAATCAGAAGGCACAGCTATAGCTTATTCAGTAGAGAATATTTTAAGTGAGGATGCTTCGATTATATTCCCATTAAAAAATAATAAAACTCCAATAATTGAACCAAGAATCATAACCACAAGAATAAATCTTAATATAGACATACCTTTGGTGGTTTATGAATATTTAAATTGGTCAATGATATCTAATAGAAAGGTAATAATTTTCACGCCAGATGAAGAAAAAGCATCTGCCGTATTCGAATATTTAAGCAACTTCAAGGAAAAGTTAAGTGAAGACTTATTCTTATTTGTTAGTAGTAAAAGTGATACTAATATTCCTATAAGGTTTATGAATAAAGATAAAGGTATAATTGTAACTAATGACTTTGAAGAAAGTTACCTTGAATTCCATGAGGTTGATGTTATTGTATATTTTGCTGATAATAGTAGGTTTAATCATAAGCAGTTATTATATTTATCAAGTAAGGTTGGAAGATATGACAATATTCAAAGGGGAGAGGCTATATTTTTAGCCAACGTAGAAACTATACAAATGGATAAAGCTAAAAATATGGCTAGGGAATTTAATGAGAAAGCGTGGGAAGAAGGATTATTAAATTTATAAAAAGAATACTTTATTGTTTAGGTTCACTTATATACTCAGGTGATGACTATTGTGTAATCTGCAAGGAATACACAACAGAAAGCGAAGAGTTATGTATTAAGTGCAAAAAGAAATTAAAACAGCCGCAGGAGAGTTTTTATATAGGCAATATTGAGGAGGAGTATCTTGTTTGGTCAGTATTTTATTATTCTAATATAGTAAAGGAGCTAATTATTAGACTTAAATATAAAAGTGATTTTATATGTGGCGAAATTTTAGCAAAATATATGTTAGAGCTTGTGCTTCGAAATAAATTACAATTTGATTTAATTGCGTATGTGCCCATGACTAAAAAAGCTTTTAAAAATAGAGGATATAATCAAAGTGAGTTTTTGGCAAGATACTTATCACGGTTTTTAAATGTTCCTGTAATATGCAACTTAGTTAAAACCTCGGATACAAAGGATCAAATAGGGTTAAGTGGTGAGGAGCGGTGGGATAACATGAAACAATGCTTTGATATTAAAGAGAGTAAACTAACAAAAAATAAAAAGATTTTACTTGTTGATGACGTTATAACAACTGGAGCTACGGCATTTCATTGTGCGCACTGCTTAAAAAAAATAGGAGAAAATGATGTTTATATATTGACTATAGCCAAAAGTAATGTATAATATTTATTGTAGTAAGTTAGGTTTGTGGTTGAAAGTCGATGCCAGTCGCAGGCGAAACGATCCACGTAAGTTAAACAAAGTTTTAATGATCATGGTGCGGCTTAGATGTTAGTCCTGCCGTCATGTGGGCGAGAGTGTAAGTAGTGAGAGGTTAATTCCGGGTAGCAAAAGCTCCAGCAGGCGAGTGTGGGGTCAAAGACCAGGTCAACTAGCTTAGTATATAAAAACTCCTAATATTATATTAGGAGTTTTTATTTTTCACGTATAATTGAATTATATCATAAAGTGAAGTTGCAGACAATTAGCAATATACGTCGATAAATAGGGTAAAAACAAGAGAAATTAAGATACTACGCTTTAAAATGCTTTAATATTATGTATATTCTGAATTTGATACTTGTTATTTAGTACTAAAAGTAATAGAATTGAAATAACAAATATATAACATGCTTAGAAGTAAAGCAGTATATATATAAGAGAGGGGCTGGAATTATGAAAGTTAAAGTAATTGGTAAAAACATAGAGGTAACAGAGGCTCTAAAAAGCATTATAGAAAAGAAACTATCAAGACTTGATAGATACTTTGGTTCAGATGTTGAGGCTCATACAACTTTGAGGGTACAAAAAAATAATCACACTATAGAAGTTACAATTCCATTCAATGGAGTTATTTTAAGAGCGGAAGAGCTAAATGAAGATATGTATGTTTCAATAGATATTGTTATTGATAAATTAGAGAGACAAATCAGAAAGCAAAAGACAAGACTCGAAAGAAGAAACCATGGAAATTCTCTTAAATTCCAAAGCATTCCACAGTATGCTGATAATGACGAAGAGAATATTGATTCTAAAATAGTAAAGATAAAGAAATTCTCTTTCAAACCTATGTCAGCAGAAGAAGCAGTACTTCAAATGGAGTTACTTGGTCATAGTTTCTTTGTATATATGAATGATGAAAGTTCAGAAGTAAATGTAGTATACAAAAGAAAAGATGGAAATTATGGTTTAATAGAATCAGGATTTTAAGATATAAAACTTAAAGGATTAAAGTAAGTTTAGGCTTATTTTAATCCTTTTTAGCTTTTAAAAAGCAGAATAGAAAATTATTCATAAATAATTTACAGATTTTATAAAACCATACTAGTTGAATAGCAAGAAGTTAAGTGGTATAATTTAAAAGGACATAATTAGGACGTATTAATATGAATTGTGAGGATGAAAAGTATGAAACTTTTTGAAAAGTTATTTGGTAGTTATAGTGATAGAGAGATAAAAAGAATAATATCAACTGTAGATAAAATAGAGGCCCTAGATGAAAAGATGACTAGCCTAAGTGATGACGAACTTAAAGCAATGACAGAAGAATTTAAAATTAGGTTGAAAAACGGAGAGACTTTAGATGACATATTACCTGAAGCCTTTGCAGTAGTTAGAGAAGCTTCATGGAGAGTTCTTCACATGAAGCATTTTAGAGTGCAACTAATTGGGGGTATAATCCTACACCAAGGAAGAATAACAGAAATGAAAACTGGTGAAGGAAAAACGTTAGTAGCGACACTTCCATCATATTTAAATGCATTAACAGGCGAGGGAGTTCACATAATTACAGTTAATGATTATCTTGCCAAAAGAGATAGAGATGAGATGGGTAGAATACATGAGTTCTTAGGACTTTCTGTAGGTGTAATTATTCATGATTTAGATCAAACTCAAAGGCAGGCAGCCTACAATTCAGATATAACCTATGGAACAAATAATGAATTTGGTTTTGATTATTTAAGAGATAACATGGTTGTATATAAAGAGGAAAGAGTTCAAAGGAAGTTAAACTTTGTAGTTGTGGATGAGGTTGACTCTATATTAATAGATGAAGCTAGAACACCGCTTATAATATCTGGAGAAGGAGAAAAATCCACAGATTTTTATAAGGTAGCAGATTACTTTGTAAAGGGACTAGTAAAAGAGGATGATTACACTATAGATGAAAAAGCTAGTTCTGTTATATTATCTGATGCAGGGATAGACAAGGCAGAAAAGTATTTCCACTTAGAAAATTATGCTGATGCAACAAATATGAGTGTACAGCACCATGTAGTGCAAGCTTTGAAAGCAAACTATATGATGAGAAAAGATAAAGATTATATGGTAAAAGAAGGAGAAGTTATTATTGTAGACGAATTTACTGGAAGACTTATGGAAGGTAGAAGATACAGTGACGGACTTCATCAAGCTATTGAAGCGAAAGAAGGGGTTAAAATCGAAAAAGAGTCAAAGACTCTTGCAACGATTACCTTCCAAAACTACTTTAGAATGTATAAAAAGTTATCAGGAATGACAGGTACTGCACTTACTGAAGAAAATGAATTTAGAGAAATATATGGACTGGATGTATTAGTGATTCCTACAAATAAGCCACTAGCAAGACTTGATAATCCAGACCTAATTTATAAAACTGTTAAGGGAAAATATAAAGCTATAATAGATGAAATAGTTGAAACGCATAAGAATAAACAGCCTGTACTAGTAGGTACAGTAAGTATAGAAAAGTCAGAACTATTATCTGAAATGCTTAAAAGACGCGGGGTTCCTCATCAAGTACTTAATGCTAAATATCATGAAAAAGAAGCAGATATAATATCTCATGCAGGAGCACTTGGTATGGTTACTATAGCAACTAATATGGCGGGCCGTGGTACGGATATTAAGCTTGAAGAAGGTGTTATTGAAGCTGGAGGACTTAAGATAATTGGAACTGAAAGGCATGAATCTAGACGTATTGATAATCAACTTAGAGGTCGTGCTGGTCGTCAAGGTGATTTGGGAAGTTCAAGATTTTACATATCACTAGAAGATGATTTAATGAGGATATTTGGATCTGAAAGGCTTCAAGGCGTTGTAGAAAAGTTAGGATTAACTGATGAAGATGCTATAGAAAGTAAAATGGTAAGTGGCGCAATCGAAAGTGCTCAAAAGAAGGTTGAAGGAAATAACTTTGATATAAGAAAGAATGTTGTTCAATATGATGATGTAATGAATCAGCAGAGAGAAATAATTTATAGACAAAGGACACAAGTTCTTCAAGGCGAAAATATAAAAGGTCAAATTGAAGAAATGATAAAAGATGTTATTTATACTTCAGTTGCATCTCATATTACCGGAGTTGAGGAAACTTTTGACGAAGAGTTAATAAAGTTAATTAATTATCTCGAAGATATATTCCTTCCAAAAGGTATTCTTTCAATAGAAGAATTATCTAAAGCATCTAATGAGGAGATTAAAGCTACTCTTTTAGATGTAGCACAAAAAATCTATGCTCAAAAGGAAGAACACTTTGGTGAGGAACAAGTAAGAGAAGTTGAAAGAGTTATTCTTTTAAGAGTAGTAGATAGTAAATGGATGGATCATATTGATGATATGGAACATTTAAAGCAAGGTATTGGACTTAGAGCATATAAGCAACAAGATCCTTCACAAGCTTACCAAATGGAAGGTAGTGATATGTTTGCTGAAATGATTGAAAATATCAAAATAGAAACTGTTAAATACCTATTCCATGTACAAATAGAAAGAGCACCTGAAAGGGAAATGGTTGCAAAAATTACATCAACAAATCATGATGATTCTATAAAAAATGAGCCAACTAAAAAAGAATCTAAACCAGGAAGAAATGATGATTGTTCTTGTGGTTCAGGGAAAAAATATAAAAACTGCTGCGGCAGGGGACAATAATAGTTTATAATTTAAACTTGTAAGCTATAAAAGGGGTAGGCAATTAATTCTTGCTTGCCTCTTTTTAAATATGATGAGAGAGGTGTAGCAATTGATAATACAAATAGAAGAAATAATCAGTGAATTAAATGTATTAAAAAATAACATAGAAGAAGTTCGGGTGTCCCTTTGACATAGCAACTATGGAAAAAGAGTTAAGAGAGCTAGAATTTAAAATGCAGGAGACAACATTTTGGAATGATATAGTTATAGCCCAAGGAATTGCACAACAAGCTAAGGGTATTAAAGATAGACTTGATAGGTTTAATTTAGTTATTAGCAGGATAGAGGATTTAGATGTGCTTATAGAACTAAGTCAGGAAGAAGACGATGACGGATCAATGTCAGAAATAAAAAGTGAATTAAAAGAATTAGCCCATGACACAGATGTATTTAGGATAGAGATTTTATTAGCAGGAGAGTATGATAAAAACAATGCTATTTTAACTCTTCATACTGGTGCAGGTGGTAATGACGCTCAGGATTGGACAGAAATGCTTTATAGAATGTACGCACGTTGGTGCGAAAAGAAGGGATATAAAGTTGAAGTTTTAGATTATCAACCAGCTGATGAGGCAGGGATTAAAGCAGTTACATTAAAAATAACTGGTGAATATGCCTATGGATATTTAAAGGCTGAAAAGGGAGTGCATAGGCTTGTAAGAATTTCACCTTATAATGCAAACGGAAAAAGGCAAACCTCATTTGCTTCTTGTGAGGTGCTTCCAGAGCTTACTGAAAGTCAAGATATTGATATAAAATCTGATGATCTTAGGATAGACACATATAGATCTGGGGGAGCAGGAGGACAGCACGTAAATAAAACCGATTCAGCTGTAAGGATTACACATATACCTACAAACATAGTAGTTCAGTGTCAAAATGAAAGAAGTCAGCATAGTAACAAAGAAACTGCAATGAAAATGCTCATGGCAAAACTTTTAGATTTAAAGGAAAGAGCTAAAAAAGATAAGATAGAAGACTTAACTGGAGATTTAAAGGATAATGGTTGGGGAAGTCAAATTAGATCCTATGTATTTCATCCCTATAATTTGGTTAAGGATCATAGGACCAATACAGAAATGGGAAATGTAGATGCTGTTATGGATGGGGATATTGATATCTTTATTGAGGAGTATTTAAGACAAAGCAACAAGTAAGGCAAAGTGGCTATAAACTAATATAGCCATTTTTATTTTTTGATTTATTTATTGACAATAATTTTAAACTAGTATAAACTTTAAAAGAGAACGGAGGTTTTCTAATGCAATATTTAAAGGATGAAGTTAGAAATAAAATAGTGAAAGAAGCATTAAAGGAATTTAGGCAATTTGGATATAAGGGAACTTCTATAAGAAGTATAGCTAAAAACTCAAATACATCTGTGGGGAATATATATAAATATTTTAATTCTAAAGAAGATTTATATGAAAACCTCATAGGAATAGTATATTACAGGCTAATAGATTACATTAACCAGTTTGATAAGGTTGAGCTCAATGATAAAGCAGAACATATATTTTATCAGCTCATGGAAGAAATAATGGAGATATTCAATGAAAGCAGTACAGAAATTGCTATATTACTTAATAAAAGTGATGGGTCTAAGTATGAAAATTGTAAGAATAACTTTACTAACTTTGTAACTAGAATTGTTACTGAAAAAATGAAATATGAATTGTCTGTGGAAGGTAAAAAGCTTAAGGATGATCTTGTTATATATCTTATTTCACATAGCCTTGTTGAGAGTATTTCAATAATACTTGAAAGGCACGATGATGGATCAGAAGTTAGGAGATATATACTAAATATAATTGATATCCTTTATACTGATATTAAAAATAAGTTAGAATGTGAGAATCTGTAGTGTGATTTTATTATATAAAGAAAAACTAATATTTTTTTCAAATAAAAGAGAATGGCAGTTCATGATATAAAAAAAGAGAAGTGGAAGATATATAAATAGATGGAAGGAGTGCATAGAATGGAAAGTTTTATTGAACTTAAAAATGTGAAGAAAAGTTATGATATGGGGGAAGTTGTTATTAAAGCAGTGGATGATGTTTCCTTTTCTATAGATAAGGGAGAGTTTGTTATTGTTCTTGGTGCAAGTGGTGCAGGCAAGTCTACAATACTTAACCTTTTAGGAGGTATGGATGAGGTAACAGAGGGAAGCATTTATGTGGATGGTAATGAAATTAGTAAGTATAATAAAAAGATGCTAACCAAATACAGACGAGAAGACATAGGCTTTGTATTTCAATTTTATAATCTAATTCAAAATTTAAATGCAGTTGAAAATGTGGAGCTTGCAGTTGAGATATGCAAAAACCCAATGGACCCAGTAGAGGTGCTTAAAAATGTAGGACTAGGAGAAAGGCTTCAAAACTTTCCCTCTCAACTCTCAGGAGGAGAACAACAAAGAGTATCTATAGCAAGAGCTATTGCAAAAAATCCTAAATTACTACTTTGTGATGAGCCAACAGGAGCCCTTGACTATAATACTGGTAAAGCAATACTAAAGCTCTTAGCTGATACACAGAAAATGTATAATATGACGGTTATAATTATAACTCACAACTCTGCCTTAGCACCAATTGCAGACAAGATAATAAGAGTAAAAAGTGGTAAGATTAAAAGCATAGAGAAGAACGCAAATCCAGTGTCAATTGAAAGTATAGAGTGGTAATCATGAAGAAGACATTTTTTAAAAACTTAACTCGCGATGTAAAAGAGACACTATCAAGATTTCTTTCTATTGTCATAATAATAGCAATTGGTGTAGCATTTTATGCAGGCATTAGAGCCACAAGTCCAGATATGAAGTTATCGGCAGATACGTACTTTAGTGAAAATAACCTTATGGATTTCAAACTAATTTCTACACTTGGACTTACTAAGGATGATATAAGTGTAGTGGAAAAACAAGAGGGTGTAACGAAGGTAGAAGGATCATATTCAATAGATGCAGTAATAGAGAAAGATAAAAAAATGTTAGTTCTAAATATAAATTCACAACCTGAAGAAAATTCTATAAATAGCGTAAGGATGGTTAGTGGTAGAAAAGCAACTACCGATAATGAAGCGGTAGTAGAGGAGAAGTTTCTTTTGCAAAACAACCTTAAGCTAAATGATAAGATAGTGCTTAAATCAGGAGACGATAGCAATATACAAGACAACTTGAATAATACTGAATTTAAAATAGTTGGAACTGCAAAGTCACCTTTGTATATATCAGAGCAAAGGCAACTTAGTTCTGTTGGAAATGGTTCTGTAAGAGGATTCATATATATACTACCAACTGTATTTAAAAGCGATGCTTATACAGAAGTATATGTAAGAACAAAGAGCAGTGAGTCAGAAAGTAGTCTTATAAATAATGAAAACTACAAAAAAGCTAATGCAAGTATAGAAAAAGCACTTAAAGACCTTGGAACATCAAGGGGTGAGATTCGGTATGCTGGTATTTTAAAAGAAGGAAATGACAAGCTTAATGATGCAGAGGCTAAATTGAATGATTCTAAAAAGGAAGCAAAGGAAAAGTTTGAAGAGGGCTATAGTAAACTAAAGGATGCATCAAATAAAATAGATGTGGGCATGTTGGAACTTAAAAAAAGTGAAGCTACCTTCAATGAAAAAATGGCTGATGGTGAAAAACAAATAAAAGATGGAAAAGCAAAGATAATATTAGGAGAGGCAGAACTTAATGCTAAGTACAAGGATATAGAAAAAGGTAAGCTTGGAATTGCTGAAGGCAAAATTAAGTTAAATAACAGTGAAAAAGATATTAACCTAGGAAAACAAAAGGCTGCAAGTGATATTTCATCATCAGTATCTCAAAAGGTAAATGATTCAAAAAAACAAATGGATTCTGATCCAAATAATACTATGTATATTGCTGAGTATAATTTTCTTAATGATACCTATGAAAGGGATATTAAAGGTAGAGATTTTGATAGCATGTATACGGCACTAAAAAGTGATAATAAGATAGAAGCTATGCAACCTTATTTTGACATAGAAGCTTTAAAAGGAAGCTTTGATAAGGGCGCAAGTGATATTGCTGTTGGTAGGTCGCAACTAAGTAATAATGAAAAGCAACTTCAAGGTGGCGAGGCTAAAATTGCTGCTGGAAGAGCAGAGTTAAAAATAAGTAAGGAAAAGATAGAGGATTCAGAAGTTCAATTAAACAAAGGCCGATTAGAAGGATTAGCGAAGATAGATAAAGCAAGAAAAGAAATTGAAGATGGCAAGATAGAAATTAAGAAAAATACTGAAACGTTAAAAACAGAGGAAGAAAAGGCAAACACCAAAATTAAAGAGGGTGAGGCTGAAATTCAGGAAAACAGAGATAAACTTGAAGATATTAAAACACCGGATTGGTATGTCCTTGGAAGGTCTGCAAATATAGGATACGAAACCTATAGACAAGATAGCAATAGGATTAATAATATAGGAAAGTTATTTCCATTGATATTTTTCTTGGTAGCGGCCCTAGTAAGTCTTACAACTATGACAAGGATGGTTCAGGAAAAGAGGATAGAGATAGGTACTTTTAAGGCATTAGGATATTCTAGAGCAGCTATAGTATCTCATTATCTTATATATGCATTATCTGCAAGTCTCATTGGTAGTCTTATTGGTGTATCAATTGGTTTTAGGTTGTTTCCACCGCTTATAATGAAGGCTTATGGTTCTCTTTATGCTATTCCAAGGTCTTTAGCACCATTTAATAATGGTCTTGCGCTTCAAGCATCTTTAATTGCCATATTATTTACGGCAGTAGCTGCAGTGGCTGCAACACTGGAGGAACTAAGAGAAGAACCGGCTTCTTTAATGAGACCAAAGCCGCCAAAGTCAGGAAAAGTAATATTGCTGGAAAGGGTGAATTTTATATGGAAAAGATTAAGTTTTACAAGGAAAGTTACTGCAAGAAATATATTTAGATATAAGCAAAGACTTTTCATGACTGTAATAGGTGTTGCAGCTTGTACGGGACTCTTGGTAACAGGTTTCGGATTAAAAGAAGGAATAGTAGGCTCAACAGAAAAGCAATTTAGAGATATCTATAAATACGATATGCAAGGGACCCTTACTAAAAATGTACGAGAAACTGAAAAAAATAGCATAAAAGAACAAATAGTAAAAGACACTAATGTTAAATCAATACTGTTTACCTACTCGAAGAATGCAACTGTTAAAATGGATAATGCTCTAAGTCATGATGTATATGTGGTTGTACCTGAAAAGAAGGAAGCTTTAAGCAGCTATATAAACTTAAAAGAGAATGATAAAGAACTAAATCTTGGAGATGAAGGTGTAATTATAACTAAGAAACTCTCTAAGATTATTAATAAAAAGGCAGGAGACACAATTGTAATTACTTTAAATGATAAGGACTTAGAAGTTAAGATTGAGGGTATCACGGAACATTACGTTCAACACTATATTTATATAAGTCCTTCTTATTACCAAAAGGTAACGGGTAGCAATCCAATCTTCAATAGTTTTTATGGACTTATTGAAAATGTTTCAGAAACTTATAAGAATAACACATCTACTACATTAAAAAGTATTAAAGGAGTAAACTCTATAGGATTTAAGAGTAATGTTCATGTTGACATGAATAAGGCTGTTGATAGTATAAATTCAGTGGTACTAGTATTAATAGTGGCCGCAGGGGTTTTAGCCTTTGTTGTAATATTCAATCTCACAAATATAAATATTAGTGAGAGAAGGAGAGAACTTGCAACAATAAAGCTTTTAGGATTTTATAATGATGAGCTTGCAAAATATATATACAGAGAAAATATCATATTAACTGTTATTGGAAGTCTAACAGGAATTTTTGTGGGGATCGTACTTAACAGTTATGTAATTAACAGTGCTGAAACAGACGTAATTATGTTTTTAAGGAAGATTAGTCCAATTTATTTTGTGTATTCCGTTTTACTTACAATACTGTTTTCAGTAATTGTAAACTTAGCTATGTATGGTAGGTTTGATAAGATTGATATGATAGAATCTCTTAAAAGTGCAGAATAACTAAAAAAGAGTGCTCAAGTGATAGAAAATTAATCACTTGAGCACTTTTTTTAATAAAGTAATGCTAGCTAAAGTACAATTAGTAAAATTTAAGTAAAATTATTAAAAATATTAGTAAAGAAACATTGATTTTTACTAATATATTTAGTAAAATGTAATTAAAGAATAAATGTTAAGGCAATAAGGAGGAAGAAAATGAGGAAAGTAAAAGAGTGGGAAAACATAGAACTAGATAATACAAATAGATTAGAGGCCAGAGCGCAGTTTAATTCTTATATAGATAGGGAGAAAGCTTTACTAGATGAAAAGAAATATTCTCATAGTTATAAAATATTAAATGGGAACTGGAGATTTATGTTTTTAGATGCTCCGGAATATTCACCAGAAGATTTTTTTAAAGAAGATTTTAATGATTCACACTGGGATAATATAATTGTACCTGGAAATTGGCAACTGCAGGGCTATGGTAAAATGCATTATTCAGACTTGTGGTACAACTTTCCTATAAATCCTCCTTATGTCCCAACGGAAAATCCCACGGGGATATATAGACGAGAGTTTTACTTAAATGATAATTGGTTTAGTAATAGAATTATTTTAAAGTTCAATGGAGTGGATTCTGCCTTTCATTTATGGATAAACGGAAAAGAGGCTGGTTACAGCAAAGGAGCAAGAATTCAATCAGAATTTGATATAACTAATTTGGTTAGAGCAGGTAGCAATAATATATCAGTAAGAGTTTATCAATGGTCTGATGGAACTTACCTTGAAGATCAAGACATGTGGTGGTTAAGTGGAATATTTAGAGATGTAGAGCTGTACTCGGAGCCGGCCAATGGAATAGATGATATTTATGTGATAACAGATTTAGGTGAGAATTATAAAAATTCTTTATTAAAGGTAGAAACAAAATTAAGGGGAGAGAGTGAAGATTGTACTCTTTCTTATGAATTGTTGGATAAAAATCACAAGGTTATATTTGAAAAAGAAGTTTTAGTAAAAAGCTCGAAGGTAGTCTTTGAGAAAGAGGTAATAAGCCAATTAAAGTGGTCAGCAGAAGATCCTAATTTATATACTCTACTAATTACTTTAAAGCAAGGCGAAAAGATAGTTCAGGTCATTCCACAAAAGATTGGTTTTAGAAAGATTGAGCTAAAGGGCGAAACATTTACGGTAAACGGAGTAGCTATTAAGTTCAAAGGGGTAAATAGACATGATTACAACCCTGTTAATGGAAGAGTAGTAGCTAAAGAAGAAATAGAAGCGGATATAACATTAATGAAACAATATAATATTAATGCTATAAGGACAGCCCACTACCCTAATTCAGATTGTTTATATGAGCTATGTGATGAATATGGTATGTATGTAATTGATGAAGCGGACTTAGAGTGTCACGGTTTTGAATTAACTAAGGACTATAAATGGATTAGTGATGACCCGGCTTGGGAGCAAGCTTATGTAAGTAGACTTGAGAGAATGATCCATAGAGATAAGAATCATCCCTGTATAATAATGTGGTCTCTAGGTAATGAGTCTGCCTTTGGTCATAATTTTAAAGCTATGACTAAAAAAGCTAAAGAATTGGATCCTACTAGATTAGTACATTATGAAGGGGATCGTGAAGTTGAAGCAGTGGACGTTTATTCTACAATGTATACTTGGCTAGAACGTCCAACTGGTCTATTGATGGATAAGATAATAAATGAGTCTAAGAAACCTCATATAATATGTGAGTATTGTCACGCTATGGGTAACGGTCCAGGGAATCTAAAGGAATATCAAGACTTGTTTTATAAACATGATAAACTCCAAGGGGGATTTATTTGGGAATGGTTTGACCATGGTATAAAATCTATGAATGAAGATGGAGAAGTATTTTATAAATACGGCGGAGATTTTGGAGATGACCCAAACAATGGAAACTTCTGTATAGATGGATTGCTTATGCCAGATAGAAGCCCATCACCAGGGTTATTAGAATATAAGAAAGTAATCGAGCCTGTTGAAACTACTGCAATTGATTTAAATAAAGGAATACTGAGTTTAAGAAATAGATATGATTTTATAAGTTTAGATAATTTGGACTTAATATACTCTATAGTTAAAGATGATAAAATAATTTATAGTAACAAAGTAGAAATAAAGGGTATTAAAGCAAGAAGTGAAAAAGAAATAACATTAGAATATCCTTTGGATTTTCCAGTAGAAGTAGAAACAGACTATTACTTAAATATATCCTATGTATTAAATAAGGAATTAAACTGGGCTAGAAGAGGTCATGAACTTGCTACAGCTCAATTTAAGCTTCCTATGTATTTAAAAGGTAATGCTATAAAACTTGAAGGAAATTTAAAGATTAATGAAGAACACTGCAAGTTATTAATTCAGGGAGAAGAGTTTTCAGTAGCTTTTGATAAGGTAAGAGGGAACATATTATTCATCGAAAAGGATGGATATAGAGTAGTTGGTGAAGGACCTAGATTAAATTTTTGGAGAGCTCCTATAGACAATGATATGTACCTATTAGAGGACTATCGCAAAAAATATTTTATGCATCTGATGCATGAGGTAGTAGAGGACTTTATGTATGAAGAAAGAAATGACTATGTGCTCATAAGGGTAATAACAATGAATGGCACCACTAACTCCTCTTGGTATTACCATTGTACTTATGAATACAAGATTTATTCTTCAGGAGATATATTATTCTCAGTGAAAGGGATTCCTTCAGGAAGAATAGAAAATGCTCCAAGCATGATACCAAGAATAGGTGTTAAGATGAAGCTAAGCCAAGATTGCTTTAATGCAAAATGGTATGGAAGAGGGCCTGGAGAATCTTACTCTGATTCAAAGCAATGCAATTTATTTGGAGTATACGGTAAGAGTGTAGAAGAATTATTCACTAATTATGTAAAGCCGCAGGAAAATGGTAATAGAACTGATTGTAAGTGGGTAAGGCTTGTAAATGATAGAGGTGTTGGAATAATGGCTAAAGCTAAGGAAAGTTTTGATTTTAGTGCAATGTATTATGAAGCCATAGACCTAGAAAAAGCAAAGCACACTGTAGATTTGAAACAAAGAGAATACATAACACTGAATATAGATTATAAGCAAAATGGATTAGGGTCTAACTCTTGTGGCCAAAGTCAATTAGATAAGTATCAATGCAAATTTGAGCCATTTAGGCTTTCTATGAAGCTTTCTATATATAACAATAAAGAAATCTCAGATTTAGTAAAAGCAAAGGAAATATTAGAGGAGGAATAAATTTGAATATAGATATTAGTAAAATATCCTTTAGTAGATTTGGATCATACTTTGCAAACGAATATTTAATATAAAGGGTGATATTATGAAGAACAAAACAGCAGATCTAGCACTAGCACTGGTGGCCATTATATGGGGAACTGGTTTTGCAGCTTCTCAGATGGCTCTTGATGCAAGACTATCTCCATTTCAAATAATGACCTATAGATTTTTTATATCTAGTGTTATAATGATTATAATATTTTGGAGAGAGTTTAAAAAAATTGAATTGCCAACCATTAAAGCTGGAGTAGTAATTGGAGTTTTTTTATTTTTGGCCTTTGCCTTTCAAACCATAGGTCTAAAGTATACTACTCCTTCAAAAAATGCTTTTATAACTGCCACAAATGTAGTGATGGTTCCTTTTTTATACTGGATAGTGTTAAAAAGAAAACCAGATAAATATTCAATAATTGGAGCTGTGCTTACTATTGTAGGTATAAGTTTCTTAACCTTAGAAGGCTCTTTTAATGTAAAGTCTGGAGACGTATTAACATTAGTTTGTGCATTAGGTTTTGCTATGCATATTATTTCTATAGGGTATTATACAAAAATATATAGCCCTGTGCAGCTAGTAATAGTGCAGATGATAACAGCTTTTGTTTTGTCAATGTTATCATTATTTTTCACGAAAGATGCTGCGATGCTAACTACTAAAGGTATTTTTGCTATACTATATTTAGGGGTTATAAGTACAACTATAGCTTTTCTCATTCAGAATATAGCTCAAAAACATGTTAATGCTACAAAGACTGCTATGATTTTATCTACAGAAGCAGTTTTTGGTACCCTTTCATCAATAATATTCCTTGGTGAGAGTTTAAATTCAAAGATGATTATAGGTTGCATAATAATTTTTGTAGCAATAATAATTGCAGAAACAAAACTTGATTTTATAAAAGTTAAATCCTAATAGTTAATTAGCTTGATTATAAGTTATATACATGAGTAGAAAGGTATGTGATATATATGGCCACAATTAAAGATATAGCGGAAAGAGCGGGAGTATCTATAGCTGCAGTTTCTAGAGTTTTAAACTATGATGAAACCATAAGTGTAGCGGATAGTACAAGAAAGAGGATATTTGAAATTGCTCAAGAACTTGAATATGTCACTACCAAAGAGAGGAAAAGCAAAAAAAACTTCTACAAGGTAGGCATAAAGAAGCAATACTCTGATATAGAAGAAATGGAAGATACATATTATCTTTTTGTAAGAAATTCTATTGAAAAAATGCTACAAGAAGAAAGGGTAGAATTTTTTAATGTTGGAGATAAAGAATCTTATGATAAGATAAAAAATATTGATGGACTAATTATCATTGGAAACCTCAGTGAAAACGAACTAAATGAGTTTAAAGTAAAAAATAATAATATAGTTTTTGTAGATTATGCCACTGAAGATGAAAGTTTTGATTGCGTTATTATAGATTTGAGAAAGGCTATAGAAAAGGCTTTAGATTATCTAACTGACTTAGGTCATAAATCTATAGGCTTTATTGGTGGACGGGACATTGAGACTCAGGACAACATAGAGATTATAGATACTAGAGAAAAGGCTTTTTATGATTACATGAGGCCAAAAGGATTATTAAATGAGAGATATGTAAGGCTAGGAAGATTTACCCCCGCAAGTGGCTATGAGCTTACTAAGGATATATTGGATAAAGGAAGCTACCCTACGGCATTTATAATGGCAAATGACTCTATGGCTATAGGCGCATATAAGGCAATACAAGAAAAGGGACTAAGGATTCCTGAAGATATAAGCATAATAGGATTTAATGATATATCAACTGCTCAATATATAGTTCCTGCTTTAACTACAATAAGAGTACATACAGAATTTATAAGTAAAACATCTGTAGCACTCTTAATGGAAAGAATAAAAGATCAACGGAAAATCAGCAAAAAAGTTATTATACCAACAAAACTTATTATAAGAGAAAGCTGTAAAAAGATAGATTAGGGATGGGAAATTAGTGAATACAGTATGGTTATAAGGCAATGATTGGAATATAATAATTAACAAAAGTAATTATTAAAAATAAGGGAGAAAAGTCTATGTTTAATGAAGCCTATACTGATGATTTAAAAACTAAAGAAGAATTATTGGAAATAATTACATGCGCGGAATTTAAAAATATATTTTTAAGTAATAAAATAAGTAATGTAATTATTTTCGGTAGCTTTACAAACGATGACTTTAATTCGGAATCTGATATAGATATAGCTATAATTGGTGAGGATAAGATATCTTTTAGTAAAGAATTAGAATTAACACAAGTTCTAGAGGGAAAATTACAAAGAAATGTAGATTTAATAGATATAAATGATGAAAACGTAAGTAATGTTATTAAAATTGCAGCTTTAAATAGTAAATTCATTATAATAAGAGATAAGCTATTAGATGAAGCCACAGACTTTTACGATAGACTTTACAAGGAAAATGAGGAGTTCTGGTATATTTTAGATAGGGAGGTTATTGGATTTGAATAAAGAACGAGTAATAAAATTATAATGGAAGAATTATATGATTTTATTAAAGGTTATTTTATATAAGGGTGAAAACTAAATAAAGGTAAAGTTATTATTATGTTGTAGTACATCAAGTGATGATTTAAGCTATAAAACTAAAACTATTGACAATTGAATAAGTTAATGTTAAATTGTAAATATAGACAATAAAGTATAACTTATATAAATATATATTTAAAAGGAGATAAAATCATGAAGCTAGTCAGTCTTAACTAAATGTATTAATTGAATACAGTTCTAAAAGAAGTATAAAAGGAGTCTATTTTAAGGCTTATTTATTCTGCGAAAAATACAACAAGTATATTTACGCTTTCTTTTAGAAAGATAAGTTAAGGACATTGGCTATGTTACAATCTATGATATTGCAATATACAATACTGTGCTCTTATGTGCACGGTATTTTTATATCCATTTTTAATTATATATAAGTTTGAGGTATATTAAAAGTGTGTTTTATGGGTATATATTTATGCATATTTATTAGCTGTAAATGGACATTAGTTCATTTGCAGCTTATTTTTATTGTTTGGAAATTGCCCATTAATAAAAAGTGAGGTGTTAAAGTGATTGAGTTATCATTAAGAAATAATAAAATAATAAACAAGTAAAATTAATCAGTGTACAATCAAGTACACTAGATATATAGGGGGAATTTAAAATGGTTAGAAATTATACACAAAATGATATTGAGGAAATAGTAAAAATATATACTTTAGAGTACATGGCAATGCCAGAAGAAATTGAAGATTTAAAATCAGCAGAAAAAATACTGGTATACGAAGACAATGGCATAAAAGGATTTATTCATTTAGGGTTTAGTGGTGATTATTGTAATGTTGAAATGGGAGTAGCTTCTAACGAATTAATAAGATCGGTAGGCTTAAAGCTTTGGGAAGAAGCAAAAAAACTTTTTGTAGAGAATTCAACTACATTTATTAAAACTTTTCATGTAAAAGATAATTTGCAGTGGAAAGAATTTTTTGACGAAGTTGGATTTGAATATTGGTTTTCTGTACATCGTTTCACATATAAAGGTGGAAAATTTAATGAGCACAACCTTTGTGTAAAGAAATATGAAGATAAGAATTATATAGATAAAATAAGCTTAGAGAGTGAGGCTTTTTCAAAACTGAGAGAAAACTGTGATATAAAGCCATATAATTGGTATTTAGCAGCAGGTGAAAAAGCTCTTGAAAACAATAGAAAGTGGACTTTAAATGAAAAGGAGTATACTTATTTGTTTTTTGAAAATAATGATATGATAGGAGCTTCCATGGTTAAAAATGCAGAAATAGATTTACTATTTGTTAATGTAAAGTATCAGGGAAAAGGGTATGGAAGAAAGATATTAGAATTTACAGTAAATCGTGGGTTGGAGCAAGATCCAACAGGTGTAAACTTAAATGCATTAGCCAGTAATGAAGAGGCATTAAGATTATACAAAAATGCTGGATTTCAAGTTATTCAAGTTCAAGATTGCAGAAGGCTAGTTAAAAAGCAATCTTAGGTTGTCTGCAAGATAGTATAAGTAGAAAGGAATAATATTAGTTAAAAAGTATCGAGAAGATATAATGAGGCATTAGGAAGTTCTCAAATAGATATTTAGTAACCCATTTCAGTTGAAATCCATTTATTAGCTCATATTCTGTGAAATTTAGAGCATTTAGTTCTTAACATTCATAAAAGGTGCGATAATTCATATAAATTCGCACCTTATTTATGTATTTAAAAACCAGCAATTTACATGGTCAACGCTACATCATAATTATCATTTTCCACTACTAGTGAGGAATTACCATTATTGAAATTATGATTCTTTAAATCTAAAAAAAGCTTTGATATGCTTAAAATACTCATTCTATTTAAAATGGTTTGGAGTTATATTATTCATTACTTGTTCTATTGTATTCAAGAATTCGATTTTTTCATTTCTTCTTTTAAGTCTAAAATATAGTGCTGATAAAAAGTTTTTTCGATTACTTATTAGATTGTGATCTTCTGGGTACTTTCCTGTTATTTGAACATCTTCAAAGCTTTTTATCCAATTTATAAATTCTTCATCATTAAAATTCCCTTTTTCTAGTATTTCCATAACAGCACATATGAGCCTTTCATCCTCATTATTTATATATGCATAATAACTTATACATACCTTGTCTTTTATTGCTTCTAATATTGCTATTAATTCTGGCTTCTCAATTTCAGTACATTGAACAAGATTACAAAATACATCACCTGCATGAGCGGTAGAATGTGCCCACCCCTTAATTTCTACATATCCTCTTACATCTTTTTCTTGTCTTGTGTATTTTATTACATCTGTACAAATTCTTTTTATTTCTTCTTCTGGAAAAAGGATGTCCTTATTTTGATTATGACGATGTAGCATTGCTTCTGTAATTAATAAAGTAAAGGCCCTATTAAAAACAGAATCATCTTCAATTTTACCAATATTATAAAATAGATGCTTTTCGCTTAATAATAATTTAAGTAAATTTTTTACATCTCCATCTGTTAATTGATTTTCTACAATCATGTCAGAAAGGAGTTCTAAAATAAGTTCATCGCGAAGCTCAGGATCTACGGAACCTATATTTTCTAACATTTCTAGGGCTAGTTCATACTTGTCTATGTCACTTGGAACGCTCCAGTTGTTGTTTTTAATATCTATTAACTGCTGTTTTAATTGATGCACAGTTTTCATTTAATCATCCCCCTTGTTTATTAATTTAGGTTTATTTTGAGTGAATATAGTATGTGTCATAAGCTTCATCGAGCACATAGCCAAGCTTCTGAGCTAAATCTACAGATTCAAGATTAGCTACATCCTAACAATATAATCATTAATCCAAAGATTGGACAACTTTATTATGACACATATTGTATGTACCATACAATGGAAAATATTTTTATAATTAAAATTTACAAGTTATAAAGAATTTATTAATTTTAACATAGTATGTTAAAAAGGAAAGTATATCATTCAAAGTGTTGAATGATTACTCTCAAAGTGTTAAGATATCTCAAAAGGCATTCTAAAGTCCTAAGGCACATCAAAGGAGAAATATATGAAAAAGTTTGATGAAAGAGACACTATGTTTGCAAGAATGAATTATAAACAAGGAAGCGAAATTTATAATGATTATTATGCTGAAAAACCCAATTTAAAAGGAATGGATGATTCATTAAGGAGTTTACTACCAATGGGCGGAGAAGGTTCAGTTATGTTTAATAACATAAATTCACCTATGGTAGACGCCACCTTTAAATATTTATATGACATAAGGAAACATAGCGAAGGTGAGGTTGCTCAAAGCAAAACTTCAGTAGATCCAGTTGTTATGACAGAAAGAATTAAGGGATTAGCTAAGTTTTATAACGCAAAATTAGTTGGTATAGCGGAAATGAAAGATTATCATTATTATTCTCATAGGGGAAGACATGAGGAAAATTATGGTGAAGAAATTAATAAAAAACATAAGTATGGAATTGTATTTGCGGTATCTATGGATAAAGAAATGATTATGAGAGCACCAAAGCTTCCAGAATCAATAGCTGTTGCGAAAGGATATGTAGAATCAGCAACTATTGGAATGATTATTTCATACTATATTAGGGAGCTAGGGTATGATGCTAGGAATCATATGGATGGAAACTATTTAGTAGTAGCACCACTAGTAGCAAGAGATGCAGGGCTTGGGGAGCTAGGAAGAAATGGATTGATTATAACTAAAGAAGATGGAGCCTGCGTTAGACTTGGAGTAGTGACCACAGATATGCCTATTGTGCCAGATATACGAGAAGATTTTGGTGTAAAAGAGTTTTGCTTAGATTGTGGAAGATGTGCAAAGACGTGCCCAGGAAAAGCAATACCTAAGGGGGTAATGGCAGAAGATGAAGGTATATTAAGATGGAAGATAAATGCTGAAGAGTGTTATAGAAGATGGAGGAGCCTAGGGACGGATTGTGGTTTATGTATAGCTAATTGCCCATTTACTTATGGTATATCAAAAGATTTAATTGAGAGTATTAATGTATCCTCAGAAACTAGGCAAAATATTTTAAAAAACTTTGAAGAAAAGTACGGTATAAGACCAATTATAAGAGAAGAACCTGAATGGTTAAAATAAGGTGAGAAAGTAAGGAGTTTTTTATGAGTTCAATAAGTTCAGAATTTGAAAACAGTAAAATTGGGAAGTTATTATTTAAACTAGCGTTGCCTTGTATCATAGCTCAACTAGTAAATGTTTCCTACAATATTGTAGACAGAGTATTTATAGGTAGGCTTCCAAGTGGTGAGCTTGCAATGGCGGGAGTTGGGGTATCATTTCCTATAATTCTTGTAATATCAGCCTTCAGTGCTTTGATTGGTATGGGTGGAGCACCACTTGCTGCTATGAAAATGGGTGAAAAGAAAAATGAAGCTGCTGAAGAAATAATGAGCAATAGCTTTTCTATGCTTATTATTACGGGGCTTACTTTAACCCTGATATTCATGGTTTTTAAAGACCCAATTCTTTGGGCGTTTGGTGCTAGCGAGCAAACCATTGCATATGCAAGAGATTACATAACCTTGTACTTAATTGGAACAGTTTTTGTTCAATTAGCTTTAGGAATGAATGTATTTTTAAATACCCAAGGCTTCACAAAAATAAGTATGTGTACTGTAATAATCGGTGCAGTAATAAATATAGTGCTTGACCCAATACTAATTTTTGTATTTGACATGGGAGTTCAAGGAGCTGCTTTGGCAACAATAATAGCACAAATGGTTTCAGCTATTTGGGTTTTGAAATTTCTATTTGGAAAGAAGACAACCCTAAAAATACGTAAGAAGTTTTTAGTACCTAAAGCTAGAGTTCTTATTCCAATTATAAGTTTAGGAGTATCACCCTTCATTATGCAATCTACTGAAAGTTTAGTTTTAATATCTCTAAATACAAAACTTCAAGCTTATGGTGGAGATATAGCAGTAGGTGCCATGACAATATTAGCTAGTATAATGCAAATAATATTTCTTCCACTATCAGGATTAACCCAAGGAGCTCAACCTATAATAAGTTATAATTACGGAGCTAAAAACTTACATAGGGTAAAAGCTACCTTTAAATTACTTTTCACCTGCTGTGTTTCCTATACAGTCATTATGACAAGTATTTTAATGTTGTTCCCACAAATTTTTGTATCTGTATTCACTAGCGATCCAGATCTTACAGCTATGGCAGTTTGGAGTATTAGAATTTACTTTGTAGGTATATCTATATTTGGGGCTCAAATAGCTTGTCAGCAATGTTTTTTAGCCTTAGGACAGGCGAGAATATCAACGCTTCTTGCCTTGTTAAGAAAAGTTATTTTATTAATACCACTTATATTTATTCTTCCAAACTTTTTTGAAGATAAATTATTTGCCACTTTATTGGCAGAGCCTATAGCAGACATTATAGCTGTTATTGTAACTAGTAGTTCATTTTTTATATTTTATAAGAAAACTTTAAATAATAGTTGAGCATTGTTTTAATGGTGTGTTCTGAAAGTTAGCCCTTTCAAAACACACCATTTTTAAAGCTTAGTTTTGTATTTTTTTTTATAAAGTAAAGTAAATATTAAAATTCCAAGGATAGAAATCACAAAGCATTCTTTATAATTTATAATAATAAAGCTACCTTTAAAGGAGGATTTTACAAGTTCCTCAGAGGCTACGGTATAGCATCTTTCAATAGACTCTAAATTAATATGTTCAAAAGTGTCCTTTGGAGTGTGTATTCGACTTACATCATTGTCACAGAAAGTTATAGCATCGATGTTTTGCTTTCTGAAACCTTCATGGTCACTGGCATCTTCAAAAAGGTAATTGAAGAAGATCTTTTCTGTTTTGCAGGTACTTGAAACTGATTTTATTAGGGGGGTTTTATCAGTGTCTTTTTTTCCTCCCATTATGCATAGTGGAACACCGATATCTCCACCAATCATGTCAAAATTAAAAACTTTACTATCCTTTATATAATCTTTGTATTCTGAAATAAATGCTTTTGAACCTAAACATCCGAACTCTTCTGCATTAAAGCCTATAAAAAGAATACTTCGGAAAGGTTTGCCAAGAGAAGTTAAATACTTGCTCATTTCCAGCATAAAGGAAAGCCCAGATGCATTATCTAGTGCACCATTATAAATAGTGCCATTTAAATCCGTGCCAATATGGTCAAAGTGTGCAGAAACAATTATTGGTGGAATAGAGGTATCGCTACCTTCTAAATAGCCCATAACGTTATTTATACTTGCCTCGGAAACTTCAAAAGGAATAAAACAATCAACGGAGTAGTTCATATCCATGAATTCTTTAAGCTTTACAAGTGTCTCATTGGTAACCATTATATACATATTATAATTTGCATCCGAAATAAAGGAACTTCTAAAGGATAAATCATTTTTACAAGGAACAAAAAACAGAAAGAGACCTTCGGCAGTGCTGACATCAATGTGGTCACTTTTTACCTTCGTAATATTACTTTTGCTGAAATTTAGTTCATTGACTTTAAAGTTTAACATATCTTCTTTAAAATCCTTGTTATAAACAAAATTTTTTACAACATTTCCTTCCACATCTGATACTTTTAAGAAGGGGGTCTTTGAAATCTTCTTTGGATACATCACTTTAAAGTTTTGAAATTCTGTTCCCTTATAAGGAGTTAAGCCGCTGCGTTTAAACTCAGTATTGATATAAGTAGCAATTTCTTGATTTTCTAAAGTTCCAGGTAGCCTGCCTTTAAATTGGTCCGAAGAGATATACTTTATATTTTGGTATACATTTGTAGGATTGAATGTATATAGGGTATAATATACATGGGAACTATAAATAAACAATAAGATGAAAAGAGCTAGAAAACATGTATAGATTATTTTTTTCATATAACGACTCCTAATACTTACTATATTTTATATAGATATGAGTATATAATTATGGGTATGATTAAATATGTAAATTAGACAATTAAATTAAAATATAAATTTGTGAGGAGGGTTGGCTATTTATGCAGATATAAACAAATTAACGTAGTTGGTGGTTATTTGTTTCGATGTGCTATGAGGAATAGCTAAAAAACATGGGAAATATAGAGAGTAGGTTAATTAAAGAATTTGGAATAACTAAAGAACAGTCACAAAGTGTAATTGAGTTGTTAGATGAAGGTAACACAGTGCCTTTCATAGCTAGATATAGAAAAGAGAGAACTGGTGGACTTGATGATATTATACTTAGAAACTTTACAGAGAGGCTAATATATCTTAGAAACTTAGAGGAAAGAAAAGCGGATGTTATACGTCTTATTGGAGAGCAGGAGAAACTAACAGAAGAAATAGAGAAATCAATAGAAAAATGCGAGACGCTTACAGAGATTGAGGATATATATAGACCCTTTAAGCCCAAAAAAAGAACTAAAGCTACAATTGCAGTAGAAAAGGGATTGAAGCCACTTGCTGAAATTATCTTTAGTGGAGAGTTTAAAGGCGATATAAATGAATATGTTAAGCAATTTATAAGTGAGGAAAAAGAAGTAAATAGCGATTTGGAGGCATTCCAAGGCGCACAAGACATTATAAGCGAGATGATTTCAGATGAAGCCGATTATAGAAAATGGATTAGAGCATTAGTTTATAGCCAAGGGAGTATAGAAACTAAGGGTAGCAGCGATGATACTACGCCATTTGAAATGTACTATGAGTATAAGGAAGGTATAAAATCTATTCCCCCACACAGAATTCTTGCTATAAATAGGGGCGAAAATAGTAAAGTACTTTCTGTAAAAGTAAAAGCAGATAATGATAAGATAGTTGAATATTTAAGAGGTAAATGTTTAAAAGGAAATAATGAAACTGATAAGTATATAGAGGCAAGTATAATAGACACTGTAAAAAGACTTATCTTCCCTTCAATTGAAAGAGAAATGAGATCTTCGTTAACAGAAAAAGGTGAAATAGGAGCTATTGAAATCTTTAAGGCAAACTTAAAAGCCCTTTTAATGCAATCGCCTATAAAAGGAAAGGTAGTACTTGGATTTGACCCAGGATTTAGAACAGGGTGTAAAATAGCGGTACTTGATGAGACTGGTAAACTCTTAGACATAGCTACAGTATATGCTACTGCAGGAAGTAAGGATGGAGTTCAAAAGTCTATTGGTATTATAAAAGATTTAGTAAGTAAACATAATGTAGAAGTAATATCCTTAGGTAATGGAACAGCAAGTCGTGAGTCCGAAGAAATTTTAGCGCAGATAATTAAAGAGCTTAAAGCTGAATGCTCAAAGGATTTGTATTATGTTATAGTTTCAGAAGCGGGGGCATCTGTATATTCAGCATCAGAACTTGCATCTAAAGAGTATCCAGACATAGATGTATCAATAAGGGGAGCTATTTCTATCGGTCGAAGACTTCAAGATCCTTTAGCAGAGCTTGTAAAAATTGATCCTAAGGCTATAGGGGTTGGCCAATATCAACATGACGTTGCACCTAAAAAGCTTGATGAATCTTTAAAAGGAGTAGTTGAAGACTGCGTTAATGCTGTAGGGGTAGACCTTAATATTGCAACGTCTTCTTTGTTATCTTATATATCTGGTATAAATCCATCTATAGCTCAAAATATTGTAGCTTATAGAGAAGAAAATGGTAAGTTTATATCTAGAAAAGAACTATTAAAAGTAAAAAGATTAGGCGCAAAGGCCTACGAGCAATGTGCAGGATTTTTAAGAGTTATGGAAAGTAAGGAATTTTTAGATAATACTTCAATTCATCCTGAGTCCTATGTAGCTACAAAAAAATTATTGGATTTTTTAAAGTATTCAAAAGATGAACTTAAATCTTTAAACTTTAAGGATATTGATGAAAGAATGAGTAACTTTAATATAAATACCTTGGCTGAAGAGTTGGAGATTGGGGTACCAACACTAAAGGATATTATTAAGGAAATTAAAAAACCTGGTAGAGACCCAAGAGAAGAATTACCTAAACCTATATTAAAAACAGGTGTAGTTGATATGTCTCATCTTAAACCAGGAATGAAACTTATGGGAACTGTAAGAAATGTATCTGATTTTGGAGCTTTTGTTGATATCGGAGTTCATCAAGATGGGCTTGTACATATAAGTCAGTTATCGGATAGATTTGTAAAACATCCATTAGATGTAGTAAAGGTTGGAGATATAGTTGAGGTTAGTGTATTGGAAGTTGATGAGAAAAGAAAAAGAATATCGCTATCAATGAAAAATCAATAATTAATATGTTGTTTTTTTGACCAAAGGCATGTATAATTAAGTTGTAAAAATAAAAATTTGATAATCTTCAGGGCGGGGCGAATTTCCCCACCGGCGGTAAAGCCCGCGAGCCGTAAGGCAGATTCGGTTTGATTCCGAAGCCGACAGTATAGTCTGGATGAAAGAAGATGAGATATATGTGAATTTGCCCTGACATAGTTCTATGTTGGGGTTTTTATTATATCCATCCCTAGAAGGTATATTCAATTAGGGGGTATAAAAATGAGAGACGAAAAACTTGTTAAACTAATCAAAATTTCACTTTTATCTGTTATGGCTTTTCTTTTAATGTACATTGAATTACCATTGCCGATATTTCCAGATTTTCTAAAAATTGATGTCAGCGACTTACCGGCGCTTCTAGGAGCCTTTGCATTAGGACCAGTAGCAGGAGTTATTATTGAACTGTTTAAAAACATATTGCACGGAATGCTAGCAGGAAAAACAGCTTTCGTTGGAGAACTTGCAAACTTTTTAGTTGGAGGATGTTTAGTATACGTAGCTGGATATGTATATAAGATTAGAAAAAGCAAAAATGGAGCAATTGTTGCCTTATTAATAGGTTCAATTGTAATGTCTATCTTTGCAGGAATATTAAATATATATGTTGTTCTTCCATTATACGAAAAAGTTTTAAGTTTCCCTGTAACTGTTGTTGTAAAAATGGGAACAGCATTAAATCCTAACATTGTAGATTTGAATTCATTTATTCTTTGGTCTATTATTCCATTTAATTTACTTAAAGGATTGATAGTATCTATATTAACATTAGCTTTATATAAGAGAGTATCTCCCGTACTTCATAAAGAACACATGAAACTAAAACATGAAAGCAACAATTAGAAAAACTTGCAATTAATACAAAAGACTAGCAGAAATGCTAGCCTTTTTTGCTGGCCTTTTATAGGTTCCTATTCCACATAATCACTGCATCTTCTTGGTTATCTTCATAATAATGAGGTCTGATGCATTCTTTTTCAAATCCATGTTTTTCATATAGATTTATAGCCACAAAATTCGAACTCCGAACCTCTAAGGTTATTCCTGTAACTTTATGTTTTCTGCAAATTCTAAACAGGGCTTCAACTATCATGTCTCCAGCACCAACACCGCGAGCATCAGGGTGAACTGCAACATTAGTAATATGGGCCTCGTCTATAATTACCCACATGCCTCCATAACCAATTATAGAATTACCATTTTTTAATACAACATACTTAGCAAACTTGTTATCAAGCTCACTTTCAAGTGATTCAATGCTCCAGGAAATGGGGAAACTTAATTCGCTAATATTCTGTATTGAATTAATAGATGACTTATCCATAGGGTAAATTTTAAAATCGTTACTCATTTTCCATTTGCCTCATCTTTTCCTCATATTCGCGCTCAGCTTGAGGTTTTCTAAGATAAATTGGCACGCTGGCATAAATATCATCTTCCATTCCTTTAGATAAGAGATTAAGCCCTAATTCTCCTAAGGAGGAAGCCTTAGCTAAATTTAAATGTGCTGGAGCAAAACTGATTCCACTTAGATGATCCATAAGTCTTTCTTTAAACTTGAAAGTCCCATCTCCTACAAAGGAAATATTGCAATTTTTCTCTTTAAGCATATTTATTAATTCGTCTATTGAGATATTCATATAGTCGCTAGTGCGGGTGAGTTTGAAGTTATCAAAATTATACAAAGCTGTATAAACATTATCTCTTAAGGCATCTAGTATTGGGCAGATAATTCCAGGTGTATAGGCTAAGTTATAGGCTAAAGAATCTAATGTGGATATAGTTACAAAAGGTTTTTTCGTGCCTTGGCTTAAACCCTTAATAGTGGACATTCCTATTCTAAGGCCAGTGAAGGAACCGGGGCCCTTTGAGGCTACAAAGCCATCAATATCACTTATATTTAGTCCTGTGTTGTTAAATAACTCATCAATCATAGGCATAAGCACCAAAGAATGTTGTTTTTTATAGTTAAAAGTTATTTCGCCAAGGATTCTGTTATCATCAAGGATTGCACAGGTTGCTGATTCTGTAGCAGAATCTAGACTTAAGATCTTCATAGTTTTATCTCCTTTATATAATCATATCTTTTATTCGAATATTTAAAACTAATTTTTCTGTGATCATTTGAAAGATCAGGAAGTTTCTCTATGGTAATGGTTAAGTTTTCGGGTGGAATCAAATCTTCAATATAATTTGCCCATTCAATAATGCTGACTCCATTGCTAAATATATACTCATCAAAGCCTATAGCTTCTATTTCATCAGGGTCATTTACCCTGTAGACATCAAAGTGATTTAATTTTAAACGGCCTGTATATTCATTTACAATTGTAAAAGTAGGACTTGTAATATGATCGTCAATACCTAATCCTTTTGCAATTCCCTTTGCTAAGTGAGTTTTTCCGGTACCTAAATCACCAATTAAGCATATTATATCACCTGGATTTACAAGTGCACCTAATTGTTCTCCAACTTTATAAGTTTCATCAACTGTTGTTACTATTAATTCCATAAGTTTCACCTCACTAAATATTTTATCCTAAAACATATAAAAAGAAAAGGCAATATGGAGATTACCTATAATATATAGAATTGTTGTATACTATTAAGCTAGAATGGAATAGTAAATAATTATAAATCAAGTAGTAGATAATTGATTGTATTTAGATTACAAGATGAGGTATAATAACATATATACCTTATTAAGGAGGCGAATATAATGTTTGTTAATAACTTGATGCTATCAAAAGAAAAATTAATTACAGTAACACCAAAGGTAACTATAGGTAGAGCTTTAGAAATTATGGATATGAATAACTTCTTATCAATTCCTGTAGTTGAAGATAATAAATTCTATGGAACAATTTCAAAAGAAAGAATTTATACTTATTATTATGAAAAATGCGTTGATAAGAAATGTTTATTATCTGACTTTGTAGTTGAAAATGTAATGAGAACTGATGTCCCAATTATTAATCCAATGCAGGAAGTAGAAGAAGCAGCACACTTTTTGGAAACAAAAAATGTTTCATTTGTTGCTGTAGTGGATAACATTGGTGAGTTTAAGGGAATAGTTACACATCATGCTATATTCCATCAATTCACTGAACTGTTTGGTCTTAACAAAGGCAAGCGATTAGCTGTTATAGCTTATGATATTCAAGGACAAGTTTCTAAACTTACAAAGATAATAACTGAAAATAAAGGTGATATAATTAGCTTTGTAATTGTAGATCCGAAAAGTGTTACTGATGTTAAAGAAATTATTGTAAGACTTGATACTGATAATTTTGATGATATTGTTGTAAAAGTAAAAGCAGCGGGTTTTAAAGTTCAATAGCTTAACGACATTTCAGAAGGTAAGTGGCCAATTTCTATAAATGGGCATTACACTTTATAACAAATAAAAAACTAAAGTAGAAGTTTAAATTTCCTTCTGAAGTCGTTAATATTGCAGCACCGTAGGTGATGATTTAGATATACTAAGCTAGATTAAGAAACATGGGAAGTGATACAAGATATATTTGCCATGTTTCTTAATAAATTAAAAAGATAAAAAAATACTTGCATCTTTAAAGATAACATGTTACAATATGAATGTAATAAAGGGGTATGGCTCAATTGGTAGAGTAGTGGTCTCCAAAACCATTGGTTGTAGGTTCGAGTCCTACTACCCCTGCCAAACAAAACCTGTGAAATTAATTTCACAGGTTTTTACGTTTAGATATAATCAAAGGTCAAATTTAATATTAGATATCTTAAAAACATGCTAGATAGTTTTCTAGTTATTTTTAAGATGTCTTGTAACTGGAGGGTTTGCAATGCAGCAATATGACATAGTAGTAATTGGTGGTGGACCAGCAGGCCTTGCAGCTGCTATTTCAGCTAAAGAAAACTATGGATGCAGTGTTTTGATTTTAGAAAGGGAAAATCAATTAGGTGGAGCTTTAAATCAGTGTATTCATAATGGATTTGGCAAGGATATTTTTAATGAAAACTTAACAGCACCAGAGTTTGTGCAGAAGTTTATAGATAAAGTTATTGAACTTAAAATTTCATATAAATTAAATACCACTGTTTTAAATTTAAGTGATACTAAAGAAGTTAATGCAGTAAATGCTTATGATGGAATCTTTAAAATTACAGCTAAGGCTATAATAATTGCTACTGGGTGCAGAGAGAGACCAAGAGGTTTTGCACATCTTCAAGACAGTAGATGCGCAGGGATATACACTGTAGGGTCTGCACAAAAGTTTATAAACATAGAAGGTTATATGCCGGGTAAGGAAATAGTTATATTAGGTACAGCAGATATTGCGCTAACGGTTGCTAGTAGATTGGCAATTGAAGGTGCAAATGTTAAAGCTGTAGTTGAAAGTAAGGATTTTATTGATGCTATTGATAAAAGACTAGTTACTTCTTTAAGTGATTTTAATATACCCTTAAAGTTAAAGTATAAAGTTACTGCTATTCAAGGAAAGGTTAGAATTGAAGGTGTTACTATAGCAAAAGTAGATAATAATGAAGTTGTCAAAGGTAGTGAGGAATATATTCCTTGTGATGCATTACTTTTATCTGTAGGATTATATCCAGACAATGAATTAGCAAATCAAGCAGGAGTACTAATTAATCCATCTACAGGCATAATTGAAATAAATGAGAATTTACAAACTAATATAGATGGAATCTTTGCCTGTGGAAATGTAACTTTTGGATATAATTTTTCTGAGAAAGTAGTAAAACAAAGCAGCGAGGTAGGTATTAGGACTTCAGAGTATGTAAAGAACTTTAATATATAGAACTTTAAACGTTGTTATTCATGCATATTACTGTTAGTTTATTCTAACAGTTTTTTATTTTATAAAGACTATTAAAGTTGTGCCAAAGTTGTAATTTTGAAGTTAGTGGATTAGTACTATTTGCATTTAAAAAAAGTTATATAAAAAAGCAAAGTAGTATTGACATATTAAGTTCTTGGGAATACAATATAGTAAAGCAAAAACAATCCATACTAAAATACTAGGAAATACTTAGAAAAAGGAAAGTAGTATAAGGAAAACATACAGAGAGGGAGTCTAAAGCTGAGAGATTCTTATGGTAAACTTATATGAAGTGCCCTTTGGAGTTATGCACCGAATTAGTCGTATAAGGGTAAGTAACAAGTACATTTAATTGTTATTTATTTAAATATGACCAGGTAGGCTGCATCGGGATTCACCCGTTATTGTGATAGAGCATAGCGCTGTGCTTGAAAAAGGTGGCCTTATAATTACTTTTGTGATTATAAATTAGAGTGGAACCACGAAGCAAAACTTCGTCTCTAAAATAGAGGGAGTTTTTTTTGTATTCAAAAATTTTTTGAAATTAATTATTTTAAACTTGGAGGGATATTATTATGATGTATAATAACGTTTTAGATATGATAGGATCAACACCAATGCTTAGGTTGAATAAATTAGTAAAGGGTGACATGGCCGATATTTTTGTAAAACTAGAAAAATTTAATCCAGCAGGAAGTATAAAAGACAGAGCGGCCCTTGGCATGATAGAAAAAGCTGAGGAGCTCGGTCTACTAAAAGATGGATATACTATAGTTGAGCCAACTAGTGGAAATACAGGAATTGCACTGGCTATGATTGGTAGAATTAAAGGATATGAAGTAATAATTGTTATGCCAGAAACCATGAGTGTTGAAAGGCGAAACTTGATTAAGGCATATGGAGCGCAACTTGTGCTTACTGATGGAACAAAAGGTATGAAAGGTGCTATAAATAAGGCAAGGGAAATAGCAGAAGGAAATTCTAAGTTTTTTATACCACAACAATTTAATAACTTGGCAAATACTGAAAAACACTACGATACTACGGCAGAAGAAATTATGGAAGATGTAAAAGATTTAGATATATTTGTAGCTGGAGTAGGAACTGGCGGCACAATTACGGGAGTAGGAAGAAGATTAAAGGAAATGAAGATAGGAATTAAAATAGTTGCGGTAGAACCAGAAAAATCTCCAGTATTATCAGGGGGAGAGCCTGGACCACATAAAATTCAGGGAATAGGTGCAGGTTTTGTACCAGATATTTATGATAGGAGTGTGGTGGATGAAATAATGAAAATATCTGATGAAGAGGCCTTTGAAATGGCAAAATTAATGGCGAAAGAAGAAGGAATATTAGTAGGTATTTCAACGGGAGCTAATATTGCAGCAGCTATAAAGATTGCTAAGAAGTTAGGCAAAGGCAAAAAAGTTGTTACTGTTTCACCAGATGGTGGAGAAAAGTATATTTCCATGGGAATTTATGAATAAATTCTATAGGAGAATGATTGTATGTTTAAAATGTTAAAATATGAAATTAAAAATGTATTAGCGAAAGATCCAGCGGCTAAAAGCTTCATTGAAGTAATATTATTATATCCATCTATCCATGCTATAATATTATATAGAGTGGCTCACTTTCTATATAACCATAAAATTTATTTTATATCTAGAAGCATATCTCAGATAGCTAGGTTTTTTACTGGAATAGAAATTCACCCTGGGGCTAAAATAGGAAAAGGATTATTTATAGATCATGGGATGGGAGTAGTCATCGGAGAAACTACAGAAATAGGTGACAATGTAACCTTATATCAAGGAGTTACATTAGGTGGAACAGGTAAGGATACTGGCAAAAGGCATCCTACTTTAGAAAGTGATGTTGTGGTAGGGTCAGGTGCAAAGGTTCTGGGTCCAATTAAAATTGGAAGTGGCAGTAAGATTGGTGCTAATGCTGTGGTTTTAAAGGATTTATTAGCTAATACCACAGCAGTTGGTATTCCAGCAAGAATGATTCTTCAGAAGCCAATGACTATAATAGAGATTAAGGATTATGTAGGAAAATCTAAAAGAATATACAACGATATGATAATATAAAAGGGATGACAAGATGGATAATAAGGAAGAGATAATTCAGTTTTGCAAAAAAAATGGGTTAGATGTAATAGGATTTAGCGAATGTAGGATTTTTCATGAGCTAAATCCTTATTTTCACAAAAGAAAAAATCTTAAATTAGAAAACGAATTTGAGGAAAGCAGTATAGAAAAGAGGATAAATCCATTTTTATATATGCCAGAGGGGAAAACTATAATTTCTGTTGTATTTCCATATATGCATGATTTGAAGTTTAGTGAAGGGACTCATTTTTCTAAATATACAATAGGAAAGGATTATCACTGCGTTACAACTGAGTATATGGACAGAATATGCGCATTCATTAGAAGTATGGGAGCAAGAGCAATGCATTTTGTAGATAGCAACGCATTACCAGAGAGATATATTGCATATAGCAGTGGAGTGGGGTTCATAGGAAAAAATAACACTTTGATAACAGAGAAATATGGATCATATGTTTTTTTAGGAGAAATTATAACAGATTTAAAAATGGAACCAGACAAGCCTCTCGGACAAAAATGTAGTGATTGTGAAATTTGCTTAAAGGCATGCCCTACAAATTCCATAGTGGAAGGAGAAGAAGGAATAAATAATAATGCAAATATATGTCTATCTTATATAACACAGAAAAAGGATATAGATGACTCTTGGTTTGAGAAATTAAATGGTAGACTATTTGGGTGTGATACTTGTCAAAGGGTGTGTCCATACAACAGGGAAATTGAAGTTAGTCCTATTAAGGAATTTAAGCCTTATGAATATATGAAGGAAATTGACTTGCAAGGGTTAATAAATATTGATAATCAACGATTTAAAGACAAGTATAAAGTGACATCTTGTGGATGGAGAGGTAAAAATATAATTAAAAGGAATGCAATTATTAATGCGATTTCTACTGAAAGAAATAAAATTATAGATATACAAGGAGATACATCACCTTATATAAGGGATTATTATTATAGACTTTTAAAGTTTTTCAAATTATAATAATGCTATGATTATTATTTATGAAAGGTGGATTTATAATGGTTTCTCCGATTATGTTAAAATTAATAGATATTTTGCCAGATAAAGTTGTGGCATTTATAGCAAATAAGTTAATCGATTCATATATTAATAAGTATGCAAATATTAAAACACAAGGAATGGAAAAGATCAATAAGGTTCAATCGCCTAAAATATTTATCTGCAATCATTTAAGTAATGCAGATGGAATAGTTATGTGCAGACTACTAAAAGACTATAATGTAACTTTTGTTGCAGGTGTAAAGCTAACAGACAATAAACTTACGAAACTAGGGTTTCACTTAGCTAAGACTATAAATATTAAGCCGAATTCCGCGGATAAGGATGCTATATCCAAAATTATTAACACACTAAAGCAAGGCGGCAATATTATGATTTTTCCAGAAGGTACTAGAAGTCGAGATGGTAAAATGATTGAGGCGAAAAAGGGTCTTTTATTAATGGCCAAGTTGTCAAAGGCAACAATTATTCCAATGGGTATTTGGGGAACGGAAAAGTTACTTCCCATTAATGACAATGACATGGCATCTGAGAAGTTTAATTATGCAGATGTGAATATAAACATTGGTGATCCTATTGAAATCCTAGACAAACATGAGGATGAAGACAAAAATCAGTATCATGATAGAGCTATGCATGGGATAATGTCAAGTATAGCAGTGCTACTACCTGAACAATATAGGGGAGTATATTCCGATACGAAATAGGTAATAATAAATAATAGGAAATGTTAAAACAAGAATTTTGGTTTGAAACCTGAAATCTTGTTTTTTTTTCAATGTGTTACAGAGATTTTATAGGTTTATATTTAAGGATTCATTGCTCTTTTGCAAGAATAATACGAACTGGTAAAAGTGATGGAAAACTTTCAGAAATATAATAAAATGAATATAATAGAACCTTTCAGTGAGAAATATTCAAATAATTCAAGCATATATATGCAACATATTCATTAAATTATAGTAAATTTTATAATTTAATTAGGTATTTTGTATATAAATGATATATAATAGAACTGTTATTAAGTGTGAAACTTTAATCAATGCTTATAACAAGTTACAAAATAAAAGGTTGGAGGTATGTTACTATGGGAAGTAAAGTGCTAGGAAAATTCTTAAAAGAAAACTTAGAAGATTTAAAAAGCAAAGGTTTGTATAATGTGATAAATGTACTGAAAGGTGCAAATGGACCTGTTATTACAATTGGAGATAAAGAATTAATAAACTTATCTTCAAATAATTATTTGGGCCTTGCTACTAACCCTAGAATGATAGAAGCTACTATTGAAGCAACAAAGAAATATGGTGCAGGAGCAGGCGCTGTTAGAACAATAAATGGGACATTAGAAATTCATACAAAATTAGAGCAGAAACTTGCTAAATTTAAACATACAGAAGCAGCTATTGCATTTCAATCAGGATTCAATTGCAATATGGGCGCAATCTCAGCAGTAATGAATAAAAAAGATGCAATTCTTTCAGATTCTTTAAACCATGCATCAATAATAGATGGTTGTAGATTATCTGGTGCTAAAATCATAAGATTTGAACACTCTGATATGGTAGATTTAAGAAATAAGGCAAAAGAAGCAATAGAATCAGGTTTATATGAAAAAATCATGGTTATTACAGATGGTGTATTCTCTATGGATGGCGATGTTGCAAAGCTTCCAGAAATCGTTGAGATTGCAGAAGAATTAGATTTAATAACATATGTAGATGATGCACATGGTTCAGGAGTACTTGGAAAAGGTACTGGTACAGTTCATCACTTTGGATTGTCAGATAAAGTAGATTTCCAAATGGGAACTTTATCAAAGGCTATTGGAGTTGTAGGTGGATATGTGGCTGGAACACAGGACTTAATTGATTGGCTAATGGTTCGTGGTAGACCATTCCTATTTTCAACATCACTGACCCCAGGCGCAGCGGGTGCTGCTATTGAAGCTATCAACATTCTTACAGAAAGCACTGAGCTTCATGATAAACTTTGGGACAATGCAAATTACTTAAAGAAAGGTTTAAAAGAACTTGGCTTTAATATTGGAAATAGTGAAACTCCAATTACTCCATGTATAATAGGAGACGAGATTAAAACTCAAGAATTTAGTAAGAAGCTTTTTGAACAAGGAGTTTATGCAAAATCAATAGTATTCCCAACAGTTGCCAAAGGAGCTGGAAGAGTAAGAAATATGCCTTCAGCAGCTCATACAAAAGAAATGCTAGATAATGCTTTAGCTATTTATGCAAAAGTTGGTAGAGAAATGAACATAATAAAATAGAACAAGATATGACTTAATATAACCTTTATTTATTAGAGGCTATATTAAGTATCGTTAAATATTAAAATATTGTACATAATTCAGCTAAATACGGAGGTAATATTATGAAAAAGATATTAGTAACAGGAGCTTTAGGACAAATAGGATCAGAACTTGTAATGAAGATGAGAGAAATTTATGGTAATGATAATGTAATAGCTACAGACCTAAGAAAGATAGAGAGTAGCCCAGTAGTTACAACAGGACCCTTCGAATTATTAGATGTAACTGATCATAAAACAATGCTTGAACTTGCTAAAAAATATGAAATAGATACATTAATCCATTTAGCAGCTTTATTGTCAGCAACTGCTGAGGCAAAACCATTGCTTGCTTGGAATTTAAACATGGGAGGACTTGTAAACGCTTTAGAGGTTGCTAGAGAGCTTAATTGTAAGTTCTTTACACCAAGTTCTATAGGTGCTTTTGGACCATCTACTCCTAAAGATAATACTCCACAAGATACTATTCAAAGACCAACAACTATGTATGGTGTAAATAAAGTTGCAGGAGAACTATTATGTGATTATTACTTCCACAAATTTGGAGTTGATACAAGAGGAGTACGTTTCCCAGGATTAATTTCTTATGAAGTTCTTCCAGGTGGCGGAACAACTGACTATGCTGTTGATATATATTATGAAGCATTAAAGTCAGGTAAGTACACTTCATTTATTGGTGAAGGAACAAAAATGGATATGATGTATATGCCAGATGCAGTAAATGCAATAATTCAATTAATGGAAGCTGATGCATCAAAACTAATACACAGAAATGCATTTAATATCACAGCTATGAGTTTTGAGCCAGAAGAAATATCTGCTGAAATTAAAAAACATATTACAGGATTTGAAATGACTTATGATGTAGATCCAATAAGACAAAACATCGCTAATTCATGGCCGAATTCAATTGATCCAACTTGTGCTAAAAATGAGTGGGGTTTTAAAGCTGAATATGATTTAGCAAAAATGACTACTGATATGCTTGAAAAATTAAAAGCAAAAGGAATTGGAACTAAGTAATATTTAATTATACGTCGTTTGCCTTGGTATTGGGGTGAACGGCGTATTTTTATTTCTATGTATATTGTGATAGAATAAGCATAAGAATATAGTTTGAATAGTAGGTGATATATGTGAACAAAAAAACAATAAAAGCAGTGCTTGAAATTCTTAATGAAACCTATGAAGGAGCAAAGTGTGGGCTGGATTTTACAAATCATTATGAACTTTTAGTTTCTACCATATTATCAGCACAATGCACAGATGTACGCGTAAATATTATTACAAAGGATCTTTATGCGCAGTATAATACACCGCAAGCAATGATTACCTTATCTATAGAAGAGCTAGAAGAAAAGGTTAAGAGCTGCGGATTTTATCATAATAAGAGCAAAAATATACTAGCAGCTACGAAAATTATATTAGAAAAATATAATGGACAGGTACCTGATACCATGGAAGAGCTTATAGAGCTTCCGGGAGTAGGTAGAAAAACTGCTAATGTGGTATTATCTAATGCCTTTGGTATCCCGGCCATTGCTGTAGATACTCATGTTTTTAGAGTTTCAAAAAGAATTGGTCTTGCCAAAGGAAAAGATGTTGAACATGTAGAACAGGAACTTATGAAAAACATTCCTAAAAATATGTGGAGTGATGCTCATCACTATATAATATGGCATGGACGAAAAGTATGTAAGGCTAGAAAACCTAATTGCGATGAGTGCCCTATAGCACCTTACTGTGAATTTTTAAATGGAAAATAGTAATTGTAGCATCGCGAAAGACGGGTTTTCTAGCATACAGAAAAATAAGGAGGATTTTATATGACGATACAAGAAGAATCATTAAAGATGCATAAAGAAAACAAAGGTAAACTGGAGGTAATTGGAAAGGTAAAAGTTGAAAATAAACATGATTTAGCTGTTGCTTATACTCCAGGGGTAGCGCAGCCTTGTTTAGAAATTGCAAAGGATAAAAACAAGGTTTATGATTATACTATAAAAGGAAATACAGTAGCAATAGTTACTAATGGTACAGCAGTACTAGGACTTGGTAATATCGGACCAGAGGCAGGACTACCTGTAATGGAAGGTAAAGCATTGCTATTCAAAGAATTTGGTGGTATAGATGCTTTCCCAATATGTTTAGATACTGAAGACCCAGAAGAAATTATCAGAACTGTTAAGTTGATATCTCCAGTATTTGGAGGCATAAATCTTGAAGACATAAAAGCACCGGAGTGTTTTTACATTGAAAGAAGATTGAAAGAGGAATTAGATATACCTGTATTTCATGATGATCAACATGGGACAGCAATAGTTGTTTTAGCAGGACTTTATAATGCATTAAAGCTTGTTAATAAGAAACTAGAAACAGCAAAGATAGTTATTAATGGAGCGGGATCTGCAGGAATTGCAATATGTAAGCTATTATTTAGCGCAGGAGCTAAGCATATATTACTATGTGATAAGCATGGCGTCTTAGTAGAAGGTGATGCTATTTTAAACCCATCTCAAGCGGAAATTGCTAAAAGTACAAACAGAGATTTGGAAAGAGGCACCTTAGAGCAAGTAATTGTGAATAAGGATGTTTTTATAGGGGTATCTGCACCGGGAGCTTTAACAAAAGAAATGGTTTCAACTATGAATAAAGATAGTATAGTTTTTGCTATGGCTAATCCTACACCAGAGATTATGCCAGAACTTGCAAAGGAAGCAGGAGCTACGGTAGTTGCCACTGGAAGATCTGACTTTGCAAATCAAATAAATAATGTTTTAGTTTTTCCGGGAATATTTAAAGGTGCTTTAGCTGTTAGGTCAAAAGAAATTAATGATGAGATGAAACTCGGTGCGGCTAGGGGAATTGCTAATTTAATTAGCAGTGAAGATTTATCTGAAGACTATATAATTCCAGGTGCCTTTGACCCTAGAGTTTGCGAGGCTGTATCAAATGAAGTAATGAGAGTAGCAAGAGAAATGGGACTAAATAGAGTTTAATTGAAAATAGAAAAGTACAAAAGACCTTAATGCATATATTACATTAAGGTCTTTTGTACTTTTTCAGGATTTATAGTAGAATTTCTAAAAGTTCTTCTTCGATAATAGAGTTATACTCACCTTGTCTATAATCATTAACTAGAGCTTTCTTTTCTTCAATTTTTAATGGAATCATTTTTTCTACTAGTTTTTTTGGTAATTCTACATAGGCTCCCTTTGGATTCATTTCTTTATCAAAAGTTATGATAGTTGGAATACGTTTGTCGCCAGTACATTCCTCTAAGAAACTTTCATATCCGGTTTTTGGAAACACATATAAGTTTATATTTTTATTTTCTTCTGACATTCTCTTAATGAAAGGCAATGTAACAATGCAATCAGGGCAGTGGCCTTCAGAAAAGATTGCAACATTAACAGGGGAAGTTAATTTTTGCAAAGATTCTTTAGTAGCTGAAGATAAATTAGTAGAATTATAAGCTGTAAGTTGTATATCACCATATTTTAGTTTTGTTTTTTCTAAGTACTCTTCAAAAGTTGACCCCTTTGTTAAATCCATCATAATTGACATCCCTACTTTCAATAAAATTAGTAAATGAGATTAGGTGTATTTAAATAAACAACAAGTCAGTACGCTAGTCTATTTATTTTAATGTGCCTAACTATTAATTATAATTCTATCATTTGATAATAAATATTACAACAATAGACTTAGCTGATATGCATTATATACTTAAACATAAGTACAAAATGACAAAGACTGCCCAGCATTATAAAAATATGAAATATCTCATGAAATCCAAAGAGCTTCAAGTTGATTTTTGGCCATTTAGTGGCATAAATAACTCCACCTACAGTATAAAATAGTCCACCAGCTAGTAGCCACATAAAACCACCTAAGGATATAGCTCTTATAATAGGTACAACGGCAAAAACAGAAATCCAACCCATTAAAATATAAAACCCTGTATATAGCCATCTAGGAGCATCAAACCAAACTATTTTAAGTAGAATACCTATAAAGGCTAAAAGCCAAACACCTAAGAAAAGAAAGGTTCCAACGGTTCCCTTTAAAGCAATTAGGCATATAGGAGTGTATGTTCCTGCAATTAAAACATATATCATTGAGTGATCTACTCGTCTAAGTACTTTTATAACTTTTGCTGAAGATAAGGACTTGTGATAGGTCGAGCTCGCAGAGTAAAGTAGTATTGAGCTTATGCCGAATACTGCAAGTATGATAGTGTTATATAAATTTGAGGTGTCCAAGGAATATTTAATCAGAAGTATTAATCCAATTAAGGATAAAAAAGCTCCAACTAAATGTGTAAGGCTACTTATAGGTTCTCTAAATTTTGATAGCAAATTACTCACTCCCTTTTTAAATTATAATTTATCATTTAAAGCTAATAATATAAAAGTAAAATAAAACTATTTTAATATGTATCTAAATATATGCTATCCAGCTACAATAATACTATACGTAGTTTTGAAAACTATGTTGTGCATATATCAATACTACAAGGAAAGATTATAAATATCAATAATGGTAATGGGCAAATTTCAAGCAAATTTGGGCAATAATCTAAATTACTGTTAAGTTACGCAATGTAGCTTAGAAATGCTGAAAATATTATGAAATAATATTATTAATTATAGATTGCTAGTAATTAATGATATATGATATAGAAGAGGTGAGAAAAGTGGATTATAACAAGGAAAGCTTAAACAAATTAGTTGAAGAGATTGTGGGCGCGAAAGATATTAGTTTAATGGAAATACCTTGCGTAGATTTATATATGGACCAAGTTACAACTTTCTTTAATGAAAAGTTTGCAAGTCTTAAAAGAAATGAAGAAGATAAGATTCTTACAAAAACCATGATTAATAACTATACTAAAGGCAAAGTTCTTATGCCAGCAAAAAATAAGAAATATACTAATGAACACATGATACTGCTTACCCTTATTTATAATTTAAAACAAACTATATCAATAAGTGATATTAATATAGTATTTGACTCTATTATTGATACAAAAGCTCCAAAGGGCATAAGTCTTTCATTAGAAGATTTATATAATAACTTTTTAGATATTAAGGAAGTTCAAAATCAAGAGTTTGAGTGTGATATAAATAAAGATACTGAATTTATAAAAGGCAAGATTAAGGAAATGGGAAGAGAGGAAGGAGAATTAATAGAATTAATACTAATGATATTGTTACTTATTAATAAAGCGAATACACA
This sequence comes from Clostridium sp. CS001, assembly GCF_020443565.1. GTDB lineage: Bacteria > Bacillota > Clostridia > Clostridiales > Clostridiaceae > Clostridium_AD. The sequence goes on along the minus strand of NZ_JAIZZN010000005.1, from coordinate 35,843 downwards.
AAAAAGAATGGCAGAAAAATTAATTGATAATTTTTTAAATAAAAAGCAATAGAATTTGTACATATTTAATTTGTTCAGCAACAATGTTTAAGATTTGAAATCATTGTAGTATAATATATTTGGGACAATGGAATAAATTAAATGATCAATGATCAATGAATAAAAATTTTCTGTGATAACAGAAAGGCAACCTTAATTGATCATTGATCGTTGTGTATTTGTTCATTGAACAAAACTGATATACTTAAGTACAACTTAATGAAGAACGAGGAGATGGGAATATGTCAAAAGTTATAGAAAAGTTTTTAAAGTATGTAAGCTACGATACTAAATCTGATGAGGAATCAACTACTGTGCCAAGCACAAATGGGCAAATGATACTTGCTACAGAATTGGTTAAGGAATTAAAAGAAATGGGGATAAAGCAAGTAAGCGTTGATGAGAATGGATATGTAATGGCAACGATTCCATCCAACATAGAGAAGGATGTACCAACTATAGGTTTTATAGCACACATGGATACAGCACCAGATATGCCTGGTAAAAACGTTAAACCTAAGTTTGTAGAAAACTATGATGGAGAGGATATAATATTAAATGTAGAGAATAATATAATACTATCTCCTAAGGATTTTCCTGAATTAAAGAATTATATAGGGAAAACACTTATTACTACTGATGGAACTACGTTACTAGGAGCAGATGACAAAGCTGGGATTTCAGAGATAATGTCTGCTGTAGAATACTTAATGCAAAATCCACAGGTACCACATGGTAACCTATGTATAGGATTTACACCGGATGAAGAAGTGGGCCGTGGAGCAGACTTATTTGACGTTAAGAAATTTAATGCAGATTTCGCATACACTGTAGATGGTGGAACTGTTGGAGAATTAGAATACGAAAACTTCAATGCAGCAGGAGTAAAGATTAGAATTCACGGAAGAAACGTTCATCCAGGTTCAGCAAAAGGAAAAATGATTCACTCTACACTTATAGCAAATGAACTTATAAGTGCTTTACCGCAAGATGAAACACCAGGCACTACAGAAGGGTACGAAGGATTTTATCATTTAACTGCCCTTAATGGAGAAGTTGAAGAAACAAAGCTTCAATATATTATAAGAGATTTTGATAATGAAAGTTTTGAAAATAGAAAAATATTTATCAAAAATATAGCTGATAAACTAAATGACAAGTATGGCAGTGGCACTGTTGAAATAGAAGTTAAGGATCAATATTTCAATATGAAAGAAAAGATAGAGCCAGTTAAACACATTATAGATACAGCATCTTTAGCGATGAAAGAAGTAGGAGTAACACCAATAATGGTTCCAATTAGAGGCGGTACAGACGGCGCAAGACTTTCCTTTATGGGCCTTCCTACACCAAACATATTTACAGGTGGACACAATTTCCATGGTAAATATGAATTTATACCTACTTTTGCTATGGAAAAAGCTGTTGAAGTGATACTTAAAATAGTTGATTTATATGCTAGTAAATAATACGCTGTAAGTATTAATACAAAGAAGATAAAATGGAGATAATATGATTTAAAAATAAAAGGATTATTATATTTTTATATAATAGTTCTTTTATTTTTTCATAAGTAAAAGCTTCATAAACTGTTAGATAAGTTGTAAAATGATTTTTGTTTAAAATTAATTAAAGATTTGTTAATAAAGTTGTCACCAAACTGTAACATAGAGATAGTAATATGTACTTATGGATAGAATATAAATTGGAATTGAAAGGAGAGACAAAAATATGAATGAGAACATGAATGATAAGAATGAAAAAATAAATGACATAAGTGAGAATATAAATGATGAAACGAATAAAAATGTAATTGAAGGTGAAAGTGTTAATTCAAATGAGGTTGTAAGTGACTCTTATGAAAACAATAGTGGGGTAATTGAAGAAAATATTATAGTTAATGCACCTAATGAGGAAGCTCAGAGAAAACAAAGTGAAGAAGATTATACTGCATTTGGTAATACTGATTTTGTAGAAGTAAAAAGTGAAGAAGTGAAAAAGAAAGGGGGTATGAGAAATAGAATAGCATCCTATATATTAGTAGGTGCAATTTGTTCTACCCTTGCAGGAGTAGGAGCTAGTCTTGCTACAATAAATATGATGAAAGATACAGGTAGTAGTGATAAGGCTATTACATCTAAGGTAACTACTGCAAAAAGTTCTAGCGATGGAAAAGCAAAGCTCATTGCTGACAGCAATACTGAAAATTTAAGTGTAGTTGAAATTGCAAAAAAAGTAAGCCCTTCAGTAGTAGCAATTTCTACTAGTGCAAGCGCTACTACCAAAAGTGGATGGCAAACCACTCCAACTGAGGGTGTAGGGACTGGAATAATATTTAGTGAAGATGGATATATTTTGACAAACTATCATGTTATAAGTGGAGCTCAAAATATTAAGGTTATGCTTATTGATGGGAAAGAAGTTTCTGCAAAAGTAGTTAATTATGATGCCGCATCGGATGTAGCTGTAATAAAACTAGCTGAAAATACTAAGGTTCCAGGTGTAGCACAGTTCGGGGATTCAGATGCGCTTGAGGTAGGAGAATCTGTAGTAGCAATAGGGAATCCTTTAGGGAAAGAATTTATAGGATCGGTTACAGCAGGCGTGGTTAGTGCAGTTAATAGACAAGTAAATATTGAAAATAAGGATTTGAAATTCATCCAAACAGATGCAGCAATTAACCCAGGTAATAGTGGTGGACCACTTGTAAATTCTAAGGGTCAAGTTATAGGAATAAATACTGCAAAAATACGCCAAGAAGGGGTAGAAGGGTTAGGGTTTTCAATACCAATTAATTCTGTAAATCCTAAGATGGAAAATTTAGTAAAACCAATTCTTAGGATAGGAATTAGTTGTAAGGATGTTACCGAGGAAGATTCTAAGCAATATAACATTCCGGTGGGAGTTTATGTTTCAGAGATTCAAAATTTTAGTCCAGCAGAAAAAGCAGGCATAATGAATGGAGATATTATTGTGCAGTTTGATGGACAAAAGGTTAAAACAGTAGACGAATTAAATAAGATCAAAGGCACTCATAAAGCTTCTGATGTGGTTAAGGTTGAATTAGTTAGGAATAACAAGACAATAAAATTAGATTTAACACTTTCTGAATAAGACAAAATCCACTTGACCTCACAAGGCCAAGTGGATTTTGATTTAGGGTTTATAAAGGGTTAAGTATAAGGTTAACGTTGTTCTTTAATAAGCCCTTTTCTATAGGCTGTAAGAAGTAGTTGCAAGTCTTTAATCTGCTCTTTAATTTCAAGCCCTATGTCCGTATCTATTACACGTTTCCGATTTGTAGATTTCTCAAGAACTATAGTGGAAGAAAAGATATCCTTACCTTCATCAATAGCCTTTTGTGTAGATTCAAAAGGTGCGTGGGAGGCTAAAAGTAGACCATAAGAATTATAAATAAGGGTATACCCTGCTATTCCTGTTTGTGGTTGGTAAGCCTTGGAGAAGCCACCATCAATAACTAGTAGTTTACCGTTAGCTTTTATAGGACTTTCACCCTGTGTAGTCTTCACGGGAACATGGCCATTTATAATGTGTGAATCAGTAGGGTCTAGACCAAATTCTAAGAGTATGTTATTACATATTTTCTCATCATCTCTATAATTATAGTATGGGTTTTTTACCTCAGTATGAGTGCTTTTGTCATTTATAAAATATCGCTCAAAGGTAGTCATCTTATCCTTGCCAAATAAGGGAGAGTTGCAACCACACCATAAATACCATACGGAATCCAAGGCATAAAGTTTAGATTCAGAATCGGCCTTGCCAAAATAGGCTTCTCTCGCTACTCGCTCAGTTTTATCTATATAGGATTTTCCACTATAAATGGTGTCATTTACTTTGATTTTTTTAAAGCTACCATCAGGATTTAGTGCAATACATCCATGATAAAGTAAATTTGAGTTATATTTTAAATACATACTACCTTTAGAATACAAAAATCGTATATGATTCTGAAGTTTTTCACTATTTAAAAAAGAAGACTTAAGTTTATCAACAAGCTCTCTTTCCTCCTGAGTTAATTTATAAGGATCATTTGGGTCTATAGTTGGAAAATTAGTATCGTTTAGTGGATAGTCTTTTCCGTCAATATTTATGGTGCCTTTTTCATAATCAATTTTGTGAAGAAGTAATCTAGATTCCATTTCATAATGAGGGCGCCTTTTTATTATTGCACCTTCAAGTTTAAATTGAATTATAGAAATAGCTTTATGCATTTGGGACATTAGGTTAAGATCTTTTTCTCTATAGTTATTTTCAGGGAGAACTTTAGGTTTAAAGGACTCACATGGATCACCATTATAAAAATCTAATGCGAAGGTTGCAAGAGGCAATAAGTTAATTCCATAACCTTCTTCTACTGTGTCTAAATTTGCATATCTAGTAGAAATACGAAGAACATTGGCAATACAACTTTCAGAGCCAGCAGCAGCTCCCATCCAAAGCATGTCGTGGTTACCCCACTGTATGTCAACAGAATGATAGTGCATTAAAGTATCCAATATTATATGAGCCCCAGGGCCTCTATCATATATATCACCTAAAACATGAAGTCTATCTATAGTTAGCCTTTGAATTAGGTTTGAAATAGCAACTATAAATTCTTTAGCTCTTCCAATTTTAATTATTGTTTGAATAATGCCATTGTAATACTCCTGTTTATCAAAGGTACTTTGTTGTTCGTGTAGCAATTCTTCAATAATGTATGAAAAATCCTGAGGTAGTGCCTTTCTTACTTTAGATCTAGTATATTTAGAGGACATAGTTCTACAGATGTTAATAAGTTTATGAAGAGTAGTTTTATACCAATCTTCTATATCAACCTCTTGTTTAATAGCTATATCCAACTTTTGTTCAGGATAATATATAATAGTTGCTAGTTCTTTTTTTTCAATATCTCTAAGCGAAGCCCCAAAGATATCATTAATCTTTCGTTTGACTACTCCAGATGCATTCCTAAGGACATGATTAAAGGATTCATATTCACCATGAACATCTGTAAGAAAGTGCTCAGTGCCTTTAGGTAGATTTAATATAGCTTCTAGATTTATGATTTCAGTGCAAGCGTCTGGAATTGTAGGATACTTGCTAGCTAATAGTTTAACATATCTCAAATCCTCTTCTATAGTATCAATAGATGGTTCACTAGAAAATATCATTCATTACTCCCCTTTATAAATGCTATAAATTTATTGGTGTAGCTTATATAATATAAATGCTACACTTAATATTATAATACATTAGTATATGGTATTGTAATATTAAAGGAAAATAAATTTTATTCCTCTCCAAAATATATAATGTTATTTATATTTTTAGTAGAGAATTAGCTCTTTCAATAGCTTCTTCAACATTACTACAGAAATTTTCTCTTCCTAAGGTTTCTACAAATCCATACTTTTCAAGGGTGCTAATTGGCTGTTCTTGAAGGTTTAACATTATTAGCTGAGTATGATGTTTTTTGCAAATATCATAAAGCATTTCCAATGCATGATATCCTGTAGCATCCATGGCAGGTACATTGGCCATTTTTAGTATTAAAATTTTAGTGGGAATACCTATCTCTCTAATAGCATGTACAAATTTGTCTGCTGCGCCGAAAAAGAAAGGTCCATTAATTTCATATAAGGATACATGCTCTGGGGTTTTTATGCTATCTATAAGTTCAATTTGGTCCTTATCTTCATGCTCATCAAGAATATATCGTACATCAGTGACATCTGCCATTCTTTTCATAAATAGCAGTGCAGAGAGAAGCAATCCTATTCCTATGGCAATTACCAAATCAAAGAACAAGGTTAAAGAAAAAGTAACTAGAAAAACTGCAGCATCACTCTTAGGAGCTTTAAATATTCTTTGAAAAGCGTCCCATTCTCCCATGTTATAAGAGACTATAATTAATATTGCAGCTAAGGATGACATAGGTATAAGTTTTACATAAGGCATGAATAGCAGAAGTATTACTAATAATGATAGTGCATGTACTATACCAGCAATAGGAGTCCTACCACCATTTTTTACATTCGCTGCAGTTCTTGCTATTGCTCCTGTTGCAGGTATGCCGCCTACAAGACCGGAAAAAATATTAGCGATGCCTTGAGCAACAAGTTCCATATTAGAACGATGTGATCCACCAATCATACCATCGGCTACCACGGCAGATAGTAATGATTCTATACCACCTAAAATTGCAATAGTTAGAGCCGGAAGCATTAGCTCTTTTATCATAGCAAAAGAGGTATGGGGAATAGAGATTCTAGGTAATGAGCTAGAAATGTTACCAAAACGACTTCCAATAGTTTCTACATTTAAGTTAAAGAAGAGAACCAGTACAGTAGTTAGAACTATTGCTATTAGAGTTCCAGGAATCTTCTTATTTATTTTAGGCCAAAATATAATTATTAAAAGTGAAAGTATACCGATACTTAAACTTTGTAAATTTAAAGTATTTAAATTATTAAAATAAGCAATCCACTTAGGAATAAACTCTGAAGGTACTGATTTCATGGTTAGGCCCAAGAAGTCTTTAATCTGGGTGGAAAAGATGGTAATGGCAATACCACTTGTAAATCCAGTGGTAATAGGATATGGAATGAATTTTAACATACCGCCAAATTTTAGAATGCCCATTATTATAAGAAAAAAGCCAGCCATGATAGTCGATACAATTAGTCCATCTATACCAAACTTCTCAACTATGCCAAAGACAATAACTACAAATGCACCAGTAGGGCCGCCAATTTGAACTCTACTTCCTCCTAGTAAAGAGATTATAAAACCACCAATAATTGCTGTATAAAGTCCCTTTTCAGGAGATACTCCTGAAGCTATGGCAAGAGCTATGGATAGTGGGAGAGCAATGATAGCCACAATGACTCCAGCAATAAAATCTTTAACAAACTTTTCTTTAGAATAATCTTTTAAACAGGTAACTAGTTTTGGGACAAACATAATTTTCACTCCTTTAATTTAATTAGCATTCGAATATTAGATATAACAGATATTCAAGCATTAAGTTACTTGAAAACGGCTACTTTTAGTATTATGTTAAATATAATAGTTTTTAATAAAATTTCTTAAAAGAACCTAATAAAGCATAGCATATTCCACAAAAAAGGACAATGAAAAATATGTATTGTTCTATATAATTAAATCCTTTTATTGATTTGATGTAACATCTTTGATACAATTTATTAAATGATAGTTATGCAAATTAAGTAATAGTTTATGGGAAAGATAACTAACGTATGAGAGGATATTTTATGAATCAAACAGAATACTTATTTAATATACATTCGTTATATAATTTATCAAGATATGCTTTTTTAGAAATTGAATCTAATTATGCAAGAACTGTAGAAAGTTCAGGTATAACTTTGCCACAGCTTAGAGTTCTTTGGATTATTAAAATATTCCCCGGCATTTCACTTAGTAGTATTGCCAAGATAGGATGTTGGACTTCACCTACTGTAAGTAATATGATTAAAATTCTAATAAGTAAAGAATTAATATTTAAAGGGGAAACTATTAATAAAAAGGTATATAAGTTTCAATTAACGCAATTGGGCATGTCTTTTATTAGTGCAAATAAACAAGATGAGAAAAGAAAATTTTATCTTTTTGATTTAATTGATTTGTTTTCCCATGAAGAGTTAGACTTTATCATAGGAATTTTTACTAAGATTATTATAAAAGAAAAGAAAGAGTTTGTTTTTGACTATATCGAAAAAATTAATGAATTAGAGTTAAAAATTGATTTAACAGGCTTTGATGTAAATAAAATTATTACTATAAAAAAGATAACTAGTATATATAATCTTTTAAGAATATTTGTATTAACTGTTGAAGATAGCCATAGAGAACCACTTAAAGAGTTTAATGTTACTTATGCTCAACTTAGAGCATTGTGGATAATTGAGGCGTTTCCTGGAGTTACTTCAAAGCAGCTAAGCCAAATTAGTTTTTGGTCACCTTCAACAGTTCATGTTATAGTAAAAAACTTATACAACAAGAATTTTATTTGCAAAGAAAAAGCGTTGATAAAAAATGCCTACTACTTGGACATATCAAAACAAGGAGAAGATTTATTAATAGAAGATTATAAAAAGAATCAAAAAACCTTGTTGATTTTTCAAGAATTGAAAGATATAAGTTTTCAGGATATTCTAAGGTTAAATTGCCTCTTGGCTAAGATTAATAACAGATTAGGAAACCATAAAACAGAAGAGTATATAAAAAGAACCTTTGATGTTATTAGAAATGTAGTTTTAAATGATACATAAATTCATTGAATTAATAGCAAATTAGTATAGTATCCATTTAAAATTCATAAGTTATTCTATAAGGAAGGGTTTGCTTTAACAACATTTTAATATTGCAGCATCGCAGATGATGATTTAATAGTTGAAGAACCAAATGATTATTTTAAATTATAAATTTATAAAATGAAAGGGTGGAAAAAATGAATAAAACTTTAAGAAATGTTATAGTAGTAATCGCCGTATTCTTAGTAATAGCAATGCCTATTATTAGCGGGTACAATAAGATGGTAAGTTTAGAACAAAAGGTAAAGGTAGCAGAGGGAAATATTGATACTCAACTTCAAAGAAGATCTGATTTAATTCCTAACTTGGTTGAAACTGTGAAGGGATATGCTACTCAAGAAAAAGATATTTTCATTAAAATAGCTGAAGCTAGAGCTAAACTTGCAGGAGCAAAAACTGTAACAGATAAAGCACAGGCGGATGCGGAGCTTGGAAGTTCACTATCAAGACTTTTGGTAGTTGTGGAAAACTATCCAGCATTAAAATCTAATGAGAATTTTAGGGATTTAACAGTGGCACTAGAAGGAACTGAAAACAGAATAGGCACTTCAAGACAAGATTATAATAGAAGCGTTGATAATTATAATACTACAATTAAAAAATTTCCAAACGCCATTATTGCAGGAGTTTTTAGATTTGAAGAAAGGGCGTATTACAAAGCAAGTGAATCTGCTAAAGAAGTGCCAAAAGTCGACTTTACAAAGTAGGTGTTAAAATATGAATATATATTTAACGAAACTAGTGGTAAAAACTTATAATAGCACATTAAATAATTTTAAAAAACATAGTATCAATGCAAAAAACTTTTTTGTAATTATTATAAGTGCATTTTTGTTAAGTCAAATAGTAGTTATGAATTTAGTAGACGCAGCGCCAAAGTTTCCGAAAGCTACAGAATTAAAATATGTTAATGATTACGCTAAGGTAATAGATAGTGATTCAGCTCAATATATTTTATCCGTAGGAAAGGAATTAGAAGATAAAACTGGTGCACAAGCTACTGTTGTAGTTATAAAGTCTTTAGAGGGTGAAACTATAGAATCCTATGCAACAGGGATTTTTAGAGCGTGGGGCATTGGACAAAAGGATAAAAACAATGGATTATTAATTTTATTATCAATGGAAGAAAAGCAGTGGAGGGTAGAAGTAGGTACAGGGCTAGAAGGTGCTGTTACGGACATATACTCTTCAAGAATGATGAATGAGATTGCGGTACCTAAATTTAAGCAGACTCAATATGGACAGGGGCTTAGGGAGGCTTATTCAATTCTTTCAGATAATATTGCCAAGGAATACGGGGTGATATTAGAAAAGAATGTTAGTATTCCAAGATATATTGAAAGCAGCGACAATACAAGTAGTAACGGTAGGGGAAATGGATTTTTAGTAATCGGAGTTATTGTACTTTCTTTACTTGATCTAATTTTCAATAAGGGAAGATTGATTAGATTTATAACCAAATTACTATTTTGGAGCTCAATTCTTGGACGTGGCGGACGAGGTGGACGCGGCGGAAGAAGTGGTGGAGGAAGTAGCGGTGGTTTTGGAGGCTTTGGGGGAGGTTCATCAAGTGGTGGAGGTTCCTCTGGAAGTTGGTAATATAAATTATTAAGAAGCAGAAAACCATTTGGTTTTCTGCTTCTTAATATTTATAAAACTTTTTTATTTAAAGATTATTATTACATTTTGAAAACCCATGTCCAATAAGATACCTTGTAAAAGCAATTTAGCATTGGTATTAGCTTCATCTAAAAATCCTGTTTTTAGTAAGTCAACCTCAACTTTACCTTTTTCATTACTAATTTCATATATCATATCTTGCATACTAAGTTTATTAAACATGGATGATTTTTCGTCATAAACGAGTAGGTCATCTGTATTTATGACATGATCAAATATTTTGGCTTTTTTTAAGCTTAAGGTAACAGTTTTTTCATTTATAATAACATCTATATCATTTAAATCTACACCAGCTTTAACATAACCGCTATATTTTACAAGAAAGGACTTTTCAGTGAAGGGAATAGAGAAATCTTTAAATTTCCTACTATCTTTAATGGATAATACGTTAGTATAGCTATACTTGGAGGTGGAAAGTTCTGAAATCTTAGATAATCTTTCAGTAATTGTGTTAGACGTTATGGCTTTGTCATTATCAAAACCTTCTGAAATGGAATAAAGCATTATTGTTGAAATTGTTAAGCTTATAAGTGCAATTAATAAAAATAGTTTGTTTTTAAATTTCATAGGGGTACGGTTTTTTTTTAGATTCATAACAAACAACTCCTTAAAGTAGATAACTATTTATAGAAATAGGCTATTATATTATATGGTGTATCAGTATGGTTTTAAAACTACAAATTTCACATAAAATAATGTAAAAATCATTAGATACTCGAAGCAAATCTGATATAATGAGTTAGTAAAGTAATATTGTATAAGCATATTATTAAATTAGGGTTATTAGGATGATTAATTAATTTACATAACATAATACATAGGGGTGATAACTTGGAGTCTATAGAAAAAGTAAGTGATACAAAGCAGGTTCGTAAAAAGATTTATTCTATGATTTTGCCTATAACCATTGAAAATATTTTGCAAATGACAGCGGGATTTGTTTCTATGGGAATGATAGGAAGAATTGATGCCATTGCCATAGCGTCACTAGGAATTAGTACAAGAATTACACAAATTATATGGGCGCTATTTAAAGGAATAACAACAGGTGGGGCGGTTTTTGTGGCACAAGCTTATGGTTCAGGAGATCATAAGAAGGTTAAGCATATTATTCAACAAACATTGCTTTCTTCAATAATATTAGTTGTTATATTACAACAGATTATTTTTTGGAAAGCACCAGTATTACTTAAGATCTTCAATCCGAAACCAGAACTATTGGCAAATGCAACCTTATATCTAAAGATTATTTCATGGGGATTACCCTGTGTAGTTGTAATGCTTGTAGCAGCTGGAGTGTTGCAGGCTACCGGGAATGCTAAAACCCCTATGAAGATTGCAATAATAATGAATATCAGCAATATTGTATTTAGTTATATATTTATATTTGGTAAATTTGGAATGCCAGTTTTAGGTATTAGAGGAGCGGCAATTGGAACTTTAATTGCTCAGATTATTGGCGCAGCCCTTGGTATATATGTTTTATTTAATAGAGATGGAATGCTAGGTTCACTATTTAATAAAAAGTTCTTTAAATTAAATTTCAAGCAAATTAGTGGAGTATTCAAAGTGGGAACACCTACGGCACTAGAGTCGATATTTTGGCAAATATCTGCCATAATATTAACAAGAATTATATTGTCTTATGGTGAAACAGCATTGGCATCTTACCAGCTTGGGTTGCAAGCAGAATCTATTTCATTTATGCCAGCAATGGGATTTGGAGTTGCAGCTACAGCATTTATTGGCCAAGCAGTTGGTGCCAAAGATGAGGTTTTAGGGCGCAAATATATGAAAGAACTACTTAGGGGATCGGCAGTTATTACTAGCATAAGTGCATTTATACTAATATTTCTCCCAAGCACAGTTCTAAGGCTTCTTACCAATAATGAAAAAGTCATTGAAATGGGAATAATGTACCTTGTGATAATGGGAATTGTACAACTACCTCAAAATATTGCAGGGGTATTTAATGGTGCCCTTAGAGGAGCCGGATATACAAAGGTTCCTATGATTGTTTCAGGGGTGGGAATATGGATAATTAGGATTCCTTTAACACTCATCGTAACTTATAAATTTAATATGAGCATAAAGGCTGTATGGATAGTTATGGGCATAGATTTAGTAGTGAGGTTTATTTTGAGTTTGACTTTATATAAGACAAGAGATCTTTACAATAAAGAATTAGTTTTTGAGGATGTATAAAGGAGGAATATTTATGAGTTTATTCGGTCCTACCCATGAAGATATATGGAGAATGGTTAGTGATGATATCGGTGCCAAGTTTATAGTTAAAGACTCAACTTTTAAGATTTATGAAGTTGTAAAAGAATTTCACGACTGGGTTATTGTTTTAGATACATATGATTCTAATAATAGATACGAGCGTGTTTATACAAGAGTTTATTGTGTGTTTTTAAATAAGAGTGGTTTTAAGTTTAAAGTTTTTTCAGAGTGCTTTAATAATTATATTCTAAGCTTCTTTGATATGCAGGATATAAAGGTAGATTATGATGATTTAAGTGAAAATCTTATTGTTAGAAGTAATAGTGAGGTTGCTATTAAAATGCTTTTAGAAAATAGTACAATTAGAGAACTGATAAGCCAGCAACCAGATATACTACTAGAAATAATAAGTGAAGAAGACTATGAAGGCAAGGCTAACCCACAAAGCACAATATGTGTTAAGGTTGCGGGATTAATTAAAAATAATGAAAGCTTAAAGAATTTATTTGAATTAATTGGTGAAAGTCTTTTAGAAATTGAAAATATAAGTAGTAAGATTGAAAGTTTGCAGGTGAATAATTTTACTCATTTAGATGTAATTAAAAATAGTGTGAAAAATACATTCATGGAAAGTAGTCAATATAAGCACCTTACAGAGAATATAATCAGCAATGCTAAAAAGCTTCTTCATAAAACAGATAACTCCTATACGGGTGGTAAAAGTAAGATTGATAAGTCCATAGTAGTAAGAAAAAGTATTATAAATAAGAAACAAAAGAATGGTGTATCTTATACAGAAAATAGCAGCGGAGAAATAAAAAATAATTCTTCTGGGGATTATATTGATAATGAATAATTAGATGTGAAAGCTATAAAAAACACAACTTCAAGTTTGAAGTTGTGTTTTTTTAATAATTATAAATAATTATTTTACTTCTACCATCCATCCTTCTGGAGCATCTATGTCACCAAACTGGATTCCGTAAAGAGTATTATAAAGTTTTGTAGTAACTGGGCCAACTTCTGTCTCGCTATGGAAAACATGAAGGTTATTTTTATACGCTATACCACCGATAGGTGATATTACAGCAGCTGTTCCACATGCGCCAGCTTCTTTAAATTCATCTAGATTATCAACTAAGACATCTCTTTCTTCTGTTTTTAATCCTAAATATTCCTTTGCAACGTGCAGCAGAGAACGTTTAGTTATACTAGCAAGTATTGACGGTGATTTTGGAGTTACAAACACATCATCATTTGTAATTCCAAAGAAGTTTGCAGCGCCAACCTCTTCAATTTTAGTATGAGTTGCAGGGTCAAGATATATACAGTCTGCAAAACCCTTATCAACAGCATCTTGATGAGCTAAAAGACTTGCAGCATAATTACCGCCGACCTTTGCAGCTCCTGTTCCATGAGGTGCAGCTCTATCAAATTCTTCTGTAATCATAAAGTTTACTGGAGACATTCCGCCTTTAAAGTATGGTCCTACAGGACAACAGAATATACCAAATAAGAATTCAGGGGCAGGTCTTACTCCAAGGTTATCACCAATACCTATAACATAAGGCCTAAGATAAAGTGTTGCACCAGTTCCATATGGTGGAACATAAGCTTCATTTGCTTTAACAACTTGAATACATGCATCAATAAATTTTTCAACAGGTATTTCAGGCATGAGAATACGTTTACAGCTTTTGCTGATACGTTTAGCATTTTCATCTGGTCTGAACAGTTGGATTTTGCCATCTTTTGTACGATAAGCTTTTAATCCTTCAAAACATTGTTGGCCGTAGTGGATAGCAGTTGAAGCTTCACTTATTGTGATATTGTTATCTTCAACTAGTTTACCATCATCCCAATTACCATCTTTCCACATTGAAATGTAACGCAAATCTGTTTTCATGTAGCTAAATCCTAATTTACTCCAATCGATGTTAACATTTGTTTTCATATGCATCCCCCTATTATGTAAATTTTTCATTAAAAATACATTTATACAACAATTAAAAGATAATATTAAATTGTATTTATTTTTATATGTTGTATAAGATTTGTATAACATATATACAACATTATTATAACATATAATATGGGTATGTAATATTATTATCAGCATTTTAGTGAATTAAATGCTGAATATTTTTCAAATAAGCAAAAAATACATTGATAATATGTATTTAAAATAGTTTTTTAAAACAGTTTTTACATAAGGTTGTTTTGCCCTTGTTGGCAGAAAGACAGGCATCCTTTGATACAGGTTTCCTACATATTTCACATATAAGTCTTGAATCGGGACAAGTGTTATCTACAGGCTTTGATTTATTTGCTTTAGTACTTAAGGTATTCTTTTTATTTGAAGGTGGGTCATAATTTATAGATTGTGCCTTTTCATTTCTTTCAACTACTGAATAATTCATAGCATAGGTGCTTTCGCAAAAAAGCTCTAATTCAAATCTAGGATTTACTGTGTCATAAAATTCTTCAATGATAAGTCTTGTAACTTGTGCATCATTTACTATGAGGCCGCTTTTCTCTATTCCATCGAAGATACTTTTTGTAATGTTATTTGTATCAGGATGTCTTTTTACGCTTTTATAATATACTTTTAGTACAGCGATAAGAGATTCTGTTAAGGTAACACCTGGATTTTGTATTCTACATTGAAAAGCAATTTCTTCTTCATATAAAGCATATCTATCATGATATTTGCCAGAATTATAGGGTAAAATTGCCCTGCCATTCATATTGAAGAGCTTAAAATTTGATTTTGAAATAGGTGAGCCTTTTATTATGACTTTTGCGTAACTGATACTCATATGTGCCTCCTAGCATGTACGTTTAATAGATAATAACTGTCAATAAGAACCTGCTATAATATAGTTATATATATAATTATAACATAGAAAAGCCTTATCATTGTAGGGTCACGTGGTAAGTAATATAAAAGTTTGAAATGATAAAGTTAATAAAGTATAATTAAGATATTCTATTAAAAAATTCAAGCATTCTAAGAATGATTATATATATTATACTAAAGGTGGTAAAGACAATGGAAAAAGATATTAAAATACTTGCAATTGAATCAAGTTGTGATGAGACAGCAGCAGCAGTGGTAGTGAATGGCAGGCAGGTTTTATCAAACATAATTGCATCGCAAATTGATATACACGAGAAATTTGGAGGCGTTGTTCCTGAAGTGGCATCTAGAAAGCACATTGAAGCAATAAGCGCTGTTGTTCAAGAGGCACTAGATGAAGCAAAGATAACATTAGAGGAGATAGATGCAATCGGGGTAACCTACGGACCAGGTCTAGTAGGTGCATTACTCGTAGGAGTCCAATATGCTAAGGGACTCGCTTACGCAACCAATAAACCGCTCATCGGAGTTAATCATATAGAAGGGCATATAAGTGCTAACTTTATTCAGCACAAGGAGCTTGAACCACCATTTATATGTTTAGTTGTTTCAGGGGGACATACTACTATTGTACACATGAAAGACTATGGTAACTTCGAAGTTATGGGCCAAACTCGCGATGATGCAGCAGGGGAAGCTTATGATAAGGTAGCTCGGGCCATTGGTCTTGGATATCCTGGTGGTCCTAAAATAGATAAAATAGCAAAAGAAGGAAATGCAGATGCTATAAAGTTTCCAAGAGCTAATTTTCATGATAATAGCTTAGATTTTTCTTTTAGTGGAGTTAAATCAGCAGTGCTAAATTATTTAAATAAAGCGAACATGAAAAATGAAGAGATTAATGTGCCAGATGTGGCAGCTTCCTTTCAAAAGGCAGTGGTTAATGTTTTGGTGGATAATGCTTTAAAGGCATGTGAAATTAAAGGTGTTGATAAAATAGCTATAGCAGGAGGGGTTGCATCAAATTCTTGTCTTAGAGAGACTATGATAAAGGAAGGTCAAAACAAAAATATAAAAGTTTTGTTTCCTGAAATGATTCTTTGCACTGATAATGCAGCTATGATTGGAAGTGCAGCTTACTTTGAATTAATTAATGGAAGGGTTTCGGGATTAACTCTTAACGCAATGCCGAACTTAAAGCTTGGGGAGCGCTAGAATGCTATAAAGATAGAGAATTTATAAAAATAAAAAACAATGTAAGTATAATTTATTATACTTACATTGTTTTTTATTTTTATAACACAATATCTTTCTCTTCTAATCTCCTATTAATGAATCTTTTAGTTAGAAGTACAATAACTGCAAGGGTAGGTGCTCCTAGGAACATTCCAAGTATACCAAAGGCTCCACCACCTACGAGTATGGCAAGGATAATAAGTAAAGGGCTTAAACCAAGGGAACTCCCAAGTATTTTTGGACCTAAATATAACCCATCAAATTGCTGAAGAACAACAATGAATACAAGTACCCAGAAGGCAACTACAGGGTTATAAAAAAGAGTTATAATAGTTGCTGGGACCATTCCAATAAGAGGCCCGAAATAAGGGATCATATTTGTAATTCCAACTATTAAACTTATAAGTACAGTATAGGGGATGCTAAAGATACTAAGTCCCACAAAGCATATAATACCAATAATAACGGAGTCGATAAATTTTCCTACAACAAAGCTTGAAAAAATATAATTAACTTCATTACTAAAGGTTAAAAAATCATCTGCTCTTTCTTTTTTAAATATTGCATAAATTAGCTTTTTCATATTTATTATTAAGACTTCCTTATCCTTTAGAAGGTAGATAGAGACAACAAAACCAAATACAAACTTCATAAATGAAGATGTGAATCCTAGGGCTGTTATAAAAGCAACGTTAATACCTGTATTTAGATACTTACTTAAATTAGTTATAAGTGAAGAGGTGCTTTCATCTAAATATTTAGTTATACCATACTTATCAAGCAGTTGAATTTTATCCATATTTTGAGAAATCCAAATTTGAGTCTTGGAAATATATTGAGGAGCTGAATATGATAATTCACGAATACTAGCACCTATATTAGGGGTTAGTATGGTAACACTGAAAAATAATATGCTTAAAACACATATGTAGATAATAAGTAAAGTTATAACACGTCTTGTGTGAAACCTATTTTCAATAATTACCATTATAGGATTTAACAAGTATGCTATACCGAATGCCCATATAAATGAGCTTATGTATGAAATAAAAATATGGATACTATCAGTAAGCAACCCAAGATTATTTACTAATTTGAATAAGATAAAGGATAGTAAAATCACAGGAATTAAATTTAAATAGGGTATCTTTGTATTCTTGAACAAGTCTTTCCACTTCCTTAATTAATAATTATTTTATTAACAACCGCATTATATGATTATATCATAGATGTTAAACTTAATAGATATTTATAATATTTTTATGTCTAATACTAGCAATTGAGTTTGATTAAAGCGATTTTTGATATTCACATATTATTCACAATATAATTATTGACTATTGGTCATAAAAGCATATAATAAATAAGTGTAACATATAAATGACCAATGGTCATAATATTAAAATAGAAATAAGGTGGTAAATGTATTATGGAAAAAGATAAAACTACTAAAGAAAAGCAAAGCAAATCGGAAACAAATAAATTAAATAAACAAAAGAGTCTATATGACGCTGCATATGAACTTTTTACAACTAAAGGAGTTAATGATACGGCTATAAACGATATTGTAAAAGAAGCGGGAGTAGCTAAAGGAACTTTTTATCTTTACTTTAAAGATAAATATCATATTATTGATTTGATAGTTTTAAGAAAGAGCTCTAAGGTTTTAAAAGAAGCTATTGAGATATCTATGAAAAAGGAGTTCCAACAATTTGATGATAAAGTAATATTTTTTGTGGATTATATAATTGAGTATTTAAGAAACGATAAAAAACTTTTAAGGCTTATATATAAAAATCTTTCTTGGGGAATTTATAGAAAAATAATGGCAGAGCCTTTAGAGTACAATGAAATGAAGGAAATTGCAAAAGTATTTATGGATAATATAGTAAGCAAAAACATGTGTGTCACGGAAGCAGAAAAAACATTATTTATGATTATTGAACTAACAGGATCTATTTGCTATAGCTCAATTATATTAGAGGAACCTGATACTATAGATAACATGAAACCAATTTTGTTCAAAACCATTAGAAAAATATTACAAAATTAATGTTCTAAGAAAGGGATGACCTAATTGAAAAAGTTTGGACATTTTATAGCTAAAAACAGGATAATAATTTTAATTATCTGTACATTATTACTTATTCCATCTGTGTTTGGAATGATAAATACAAAAATAAACTATGATCTTTTAACCTATCTTCCGCAAAACCTTGATTCAATGAAAGGGCAAAACATTTTAGATAAGACCTTTTCAAGTGCAGCTACAGCAATGCTAATTGTTGAAGATATGGAAGCTAAGGATGTTGTGAAAATAAAAGAAAAGATTGCAAAGGTTCAAGGTGTGGAGAAAATTATTTGGACAGATGATATCTTAGATACTTCTGTACCTAAAGAAATTTTACCTGATGAAATTAAAAGTTCTTTTTATAGTGGAAATTCTACCATGCTAATAATTAAATTTAAAGAATCCGCATCTTCAGAAGCCACTCAAAATGGTATAGCAAATATAAGGAAGATAACAAATAAGCAGTGTTATTTAAGCGGTATATCGGCCATTGTAAAGGATACTAAAGATTTAGCTGATAAAGAGACACCATTTTATGTAATGATTGCCGTTATATTATCAGTGGTGGTTTTATCACTAACAATGAAATCTGTTATAATTCCATTTATTTTCTTATTAGGTATAGGGTATGCCATATTATACAATATGGGAACAAATATATTTCTCGGAGAAATTTCGTATGTAACAAAGGCATTAGCAGCAGTGCTTCAACTTGGTGTAACTATGGATTACTCAATATTTTTACTTCATAGATATGATGAAGAAAGAGAACTTATGCCAAATGATCACATAGGAGCAATGGGAGATGCAATAGCAAATACATTAGTCGCTATAACAGGAAGCTCACTAACAACTGTGGCAGGTTTCTTAGCATTATGTACCATGCAACTTGCATTAGGTAAAGATATTGGGATAGTAATGGCAAAGGGAGTTTTACTTGGAGTTATATCTACAGTAACAGTATTGCCAGCATTAATTTTAATATTTGATAAATCTATTCATAAATTTAGCCATAAGACATTACTACCTGAATTTACTAGGACATCAAAGTTGGCTACAAAACACTATAAAATAATCACTGTAGTATTTTTACTTGCATTTATACCAGCCATTTATGGAAACAATCACACTAAGGTTTATTATAACTTAGATGAATCGTTGCCAAAGGATTTAGATTCTATTGTAGCAACAAACAAACTAAAGAAAGATTATAATATGACAACAACACACTTCATTATAGTAAATGATAAGCTTGAAACTAATAAAGTAAAGGAAATGGTGCAGAAAATAGAAAAGGTAGATGGAATTGAAAAGGTACTTTCATCAGATAAATACTTAGGACCATTAATTCCAGAAAGCTTTATACCCGAAGATATTAAAGATATGGTACAAAAGGGTGGGTACAAACTAATAATGGCAAATTCTAAATATAGAGCAGCTACAAATGAAGAAAGTGCTCAAATAAATGAAGTAGTTAAAATTACAAAAGAATACGACCCAAAATCAATGGTTTCAGGAGAAGGACCTCTTACTAAAGATTTAACTGAAATAGCAGATGTAGACTTTAAGCATGTTAGCATAGCATCTATTGGTGCAATATTTGCTATAATAATTTTAGTGTTTTCATCTCTATCTATACCAGTAATTCTGGTTTTAGCGATACAGCTAGCAATATTTATAAATATGGCAATTTCATGTTACATGGGTAATGTTATCCCATTTGTAGCATCTATAGTTATTGGAACTATACAGCTAGGTGCAACCGTTGACTATGCAATATTACTTACAACAAGATTTAGAGAAGAAATGAGAAATGGACATGAGAAAAACCAGGCTATGGAAATAGCAGTTCAGGGATCTGCCAAATCTATTGTAACCAGCGCATTAACTTTCTTTGCAGCAACGGCAGGGGTAGCAATCATTTCTGATATGGAAATGATAAGCTCACTATGCACAATGATGGCAAGGGGAGCACTAATAAGTATGGGAATTATCCTGTTTGTTCTTCCATCTATACTACTAGTAAGTGAAAAATTAATAATAAAGACTAGTAGAAATTTCAAATCTAAGCCGGAAGGGATTAATAAACTTAAGGTAAAAGCATAGTCAGAAAGTTAAAACATAGAGGAGATGTATTAGCGTGAAAAATAAATGTATGTCTAAAAGATTATTAAGTATTGTTTTAATAGGCTCATTAGCTAGTTCAAATATGGTATATGCTACTGAATTAATTCAAAAGGATGAAACTGTTTACGTTACATTAAATCAGCAAGGACAGGTTAAAGAAAGAATAGTAAGTGATTGGATTCATTCTAATGAAAAAAATGTTGAGATTAAGGATAAGTCTATATTAAAAGGTATAAAAAATGTAAAGGGTGAAGAAAAACCCAGTGGAGTTGGTGAAAATTTAACTTGGAAGTTAGAGGGGAATGATGTTTATTACAAAGGAACTACTGATAAAAAGCTACCTATAGATGTAAGTGTTAAGTATTTTCTAAATGGAAAGGAAATTAAACCAGAGGAATTGGTAGGCAAAAGTGGAGAAGTCAAAATAAAAATTGATTATAAAAATAATGAAAGTCATATGATTAATATTAAAGGAAAAAACAGAAAGGTATATACTCCATTTAGTACTGTAACTGTATTAGATTTGCCAGTAGATAATTTTAAGAATGTCAATATTAATAGTGGGAAAATTATTAATGACGGAAATAACCAGATAGTTACTTTCATTTGCCTTCCAGGAATGAAGGAAAGCTTAGGTTTGTCGGATAGTACATTAGACTTAAAAGAGAGTTTAGAAATTACGACGCAGGTAGAAAACTTTGAAATGGGTCCCATAATGATAACAGGTACTCCTGAACTTCCTAATATAGAAGAGTTTAAAAGTGCCTCATCTTTAGGGGATTTAGTAAAGGGTATAAATGATATCCAAGATGCCAGTACTAAGTTAGTAGGTGGAACGGGAAAATTATTTCTTGGTCAAAAGTCGTTGGCTGATAATATGGAGTTGTTTGACAGCGGAGTAAATAAGCTAGGCGCTGGAGCCTTAGGATTAAATACTGGTATGACAAAGCTTGGAGAAGGTGTTAGTGCAGCACAAAATGGGGCAGTGCAGGTAGCAGATGGATTAAAGGAATTTGCCATAGGTACTACGAAGTTTGGCAGTGGGGCTCAGCAATTTGGACTAGGAGCAGAAGATTTCTCGGCAAATTCAAAAGGTTTTGCCGAGGGTGCCGTTAAGGTATCAGATGGAACCGTAAAACTTGTTGAAGGGACTAAAGGACTTTCAGAAGGTGCTAATAAGTTAGTTGAAGGGACTACTACAGTATCGGTTAAGATGGAATCATTAAGTCAAGGATTAAATGCAATGGTGGATTCCACAGAGAAGCTAAAACAAGGTCAAGAGCAAGTAATAGCTGGAGCAGAGCAGAGCTTAAAAGGTATAGAGAAATTAAAAAAAGGTAAAGAATTAGAAATAAAGGCTACAGGTACTTTAATAGCAGGAATAGAAAAATTACAGGGTCTTATTAGTCTATTAGGAAAGATTCCTGGTACAGGTGAAATAGCTCAGAATCTAAATGAGGGATTAGAAAGTGAGAAAACAGGTCTTATATCCTTAAAGAGTAGTGGAAATGAATTCTTACAAGGATTAGATGACCTTGAATTAGGGATAGCAAAAATTAAAGCAGGTTCACAGCAAGTAAATTCAGGTATGACTCAGTTACAAGAAGGGCAAAAAAATGCAGCCACAGGTTCTAATGAATTGACTAAAGCTACAAGACAAATATCAGATAAAACTGGAGAGTTAGCTAAAGGGGCAACTCAGCTTGCGCAAGGAGGAGAACAACTAAGGCCGGCAGCAGAAAATCTTAAAACTGGTAGCCAAGGACTTGTAGGTGGAGCAGAAAAATTAAATGTGGCAGCTAAGGACTTGAGTGTAGGAACAAAAACAATGGGAGAAAGTACTCAAAAGTTAGTAGTAGGGTCTCAAAGTGTTGCAGATGGTTTAATGAAATTAAATAATGAGGGAGTAAAACCATTAGCACAAGGTGCTGGTAAACTAAATTTAGCATTGGGAGAACTTTCTGTTGGATCAGGAAAATTAAAAACAGGTGCTGAAAAATTAGCAAATGGAAGTAAAGAGCTAGACGAGAATATGAAAAAATTTGATAAAGATGGTATTCAAAATATAAGCAGTAAAATGGGAGAGTTACAAGATGCTATTGATGTAAAGGATGAGCTCGTGAAAATATCTAATAATTACGGTACATTTTCAGGTGTAGGCGATAATATGGATGGTAAAGTTAAATTTATTATGAAAACTGATGAAATAAAAATAAAAGTTGCACAAGTTAAAGAAGAAACCAAAACTGTGAAAGAAGATAAAACGGGATTCTTTGGATGGATAAAAAATTTATTTAGCGGAAAAGATCAAGCAAGAAAATAATAAGTTTTAAAATGCAGATTGCGGATAGATATAAAATACCAGCAATCTGCATTTTTCATCTAAAAGAAATTGTAAAGTTCTGAATATAATGATACACTTTTGTTATATATAATAAATGCTGATTTTATAATTTGAATAAAATTACAAGACTTTAATTTATTTGATGAAGTCAATAATCAGAATGAGAAATATTATATAAAAATATTGGGATAGGAGAAAATATATGTACAGAGTGCTCCTGGTTAATGATTGTAAATTTGAAAATTTTATTATGAGGGACATGCTTATAAGTTTAGGGTATGAGGTTATAATAAGTAATGAATTTGATGCAGTTAGTGATGCAAGAGAGTTAAACTGTAATGTTATTATAGCCAATTTTATTATGAAAGGACAAACAGGTGATGAGATATTACAACAGGTGAAACATGGAAAGCCTGAGATAAGGTGCATTTTATCCTCAAATAATGATTTGAAACTGGAGGACTTTAATAAGAAAATCATATATGCAGTTATACGTACTCCGGCAACTAAAGAAAAGTTAAAGAGGTCTATCGAAGAAAATGGTCAATTATTGGACAAGCAGAAAAATCAAGTTAAACCATCATTCTGCACTTATTGTGGAGAGCAATCAGATGAGGGCGAGTCGAAAGCAAGATTTTGTAAGTACTGCGGAGAAAAATATATATTTTAGTTGATGAGTATATAAGTAATTAAAGGATGGTAATAATTATTAATTGTTACCCCTTTTAATGATTATGTACTCATTGTTTATTTTCGGGGATATGCATTAATGTAGCATAATGAAGTATTAACGTGTAAACAATATTTGATGGCGCTTAATACTGAAAAATTGAAGGAGTATAAGAATGAACGCAGAATATATAAAATATACAGAAAATAAGATCAATAATATGTTATTAGTTTTTTATTAAAAATAATAATATCTTTAATGTTTATCTAATATAATAGCATTAACACACAGGAGGCCAGAAATATGATTAATAATTTTGATATTGAACAAGCTATGACAATTAAAATAAGCGATGAATTGCCAAACATGCCTGAGTTTGTACCGGGAATAAGAAGAGCGCCAGATAGAGGGTTTACACTTTCAAAGCAGCAGGCAGAGCTTGCTCTTAAAAATGCACTAAGGTATATTCCAGAGAAACATCATGAGAAGCTAGCACCAGAGTTTATGGAGGAATTAACTACAAAAGGAAGGATATATGGGTACCGATTTAAACCAGAAGGAAGGATTTATGGGAAACCTATAGATGAATATAAAGGTAATTGTTTAGAAGGAAAAGCATTTCAGGTAATGATTGATAATAATCTAGATTCAGAGATAGCACTATATCCTTATGAATTAGTCACTTATGGTGAGACAGGACAAGTATGCCAGAATTGGATGCAGTATGCACTTATAAAAAAATACTTAGAAAATTTAACGGAAAATCAAACTCTTGTATTAGAATCTGGGCATCCGCTTGGACTTTTCAAATCATCTCCAACATCACCAAGAGTTATTATAACTAATGGACTTATGATAGGAATGTTTGATAATACAAAGGATTGGCATGTAGCCACTCAACTTGGAGTAGCAAATTATGGTCAAATGACAGCAGGAGGATGGATGTACATAGGACCGCAAGGGATAGTTCACGGTACCTTTAATACATTACTTAATGCAGGAAGATTAAAACTTGGAATACCGGATGATGGAGACTTAAAAGGTAGAACATTTATAACTTCTGGACTTGGTGGAATGAGTGGAGCTCAACCTAAGGCTATTGAAATTGCAAATGGAGTTGGAATCATAGCAGAAGTTGATTATTCAAGAATTAAAACAAGGCTTGATCAAGGCTGGGTAAACATTGCGTCAGATAACCTGCAGGAGATATTTAAAATTGTAGCAGAAAAGGTAGCAAAACAAGAAAGCATATCAATTGCTTATCATGGGAATATAGTAGATCTACTTCAATATGTAGCAGATAACAATATAAAAATAGATTTATTATCAGATCAGACCTCTTGTCATGCACCTTATGAAGGAGGATATGCACCACAAGGAGTTACCTTTGAGGAAAGAACAAGGTTATTAAAAGAAGATAGAGAAAAGTTTAGACAATTGGTTGATAAAACACTAGTAAACCACTTCGAATTAATTAAGGTGTTAGTAGAACGTGGAACATATTTCTTTGATTACGGGAATTCCTTCATGAAAGCTGTTTATGATGCAGGTGCTACAGAAATATCTAAGAATGGTATAGATGAGAAAGATGGATTTATATTCCCATCTTATGTAGAAGATATAATGGGACCAATGCTCTTTGATTATGGCTATGGGCCTTTTAGATGGGTGTGCTTAAGTGGAGATCATGATGATTTAATAAAAACGGACAAGGCTGCTATGGGATGTATTGACCCTACAAGGCGTGGGCAAGATAGAGATAATTATATTTGGATAAGAGATGCAGAAAAGAATAAACTAGTAGTGGGAACTGAGGCTAGAATACTTTATCAAGATACCCAAGGAAGAATAGATATTGCACTAAAGTTTAATGAAATGGTACGCTTAGGAGAAGTAGGCCCTATAATGCTAGGACGTGACCATCATGATGTAAGTGGAACGGATTCTCCATTTAGAGAAACTTCTAATATAAAAGATGGTAGTAATGTAATGGCGGACATGGCAGTTCAATGTTTTGCAGGAAATGCTGCCAGAGGCATGAGTTTAATTGCTCTTCATAATGGTGGAGGCGTAGGCATAGGAAAATCTATAAATGGTGGTTTTGGACTTGTGCTTGATGGTAGTGAGAGAATAGATAATATCATAAAATCTTCAATGGCTTGGGATGTTATGGGTGGAGTTGCTAGACGTGCTTGGGCTAGAAATCCACACTCAATAGAAACAAGCATGGATTACAACAAGAAAAATGCTAATGTGGATCATATTACATTGCCATACTTAACAGATGAAAAGATTATTTCTAAAGTAATAGACGAAGTTTTTAATAAATAAAAGAAGCTTTTAATAAATAGAATAAGATTAAAGAAAAAAGGCATTAGAGGGCTACACTCATGCCTTTTTTCTTTATACTTATAGATGTATTATTAACATTTATAAAATTACTATAGAATACATAACTTAGTAGTTGATACGCTAATATAAGTGGAGTATAATAATCTAGGTTTCCATGATTTTAAATAAAAATTATTCTTAAAAGTTTAAATGAGGAGTAAGATTATGAATATTCATAATAAGAGAGTTAAGAGATTTTTCAAGCTATTTATTGTATTTTTATGTTTACCTTTAAGCATATTTGCACTAGTAGCTTGTTCAGATAAAATTAATAAAGGTTCAATTGAGAATAAACCAGATTCAAATGTCACAGATACTAAAGTTAAAGAAGAAGAAATTATAGTAGATAAAAAACCAACAAAAATAGCCTTTGAGAAGAATAATAATATTTATCTTTACGATGAGATAAAAAATCAAATTAAATCCTTAGGTGATGATTTAAAATCAAAGGACTTATTAATGGTTTCTCCAGATAAAACTAAAATAGCATTTAGATACTTTAATGAGGGAAAAGCAATATATCCCCCACATGTAATTATTTATGATATTTCAAGTGAGAATTTAACAGATATTGTAATAGAAAATAAAAACACACAGCAAGTTGTTGAGCTGGAATGGGTAGACAATGAAAATATTTTGATTTCTGGACATATTAATCCATCTGCATCTGGGTATGCAGTATATAATATAAAAAGTAAAGTAGAATTATTAGAATGTGTAGGAACTGTAAGAGATGTTAATTTAAGTAGAAAAGAGATTCTTTATAGTAATACGCCTCATATATTTCCAGCACCTAAGGCTAACTTATACATTAATGATAATAAAGTTTATGAAGCTAGTAATGACGAGGAAGAAATATTCGATGGAGCTATATCTAAAGATGGTAAGATTCTTGCTTTTAGGAGTTGGGTGCCAAGTACAGAAAGTATAAATGGCGAAGTAAGTGCTTATCTTATGGTAGCTAAAATAAATGATGATGGTAAGGAAATAAGCGATTTAAAGAAAATAATCATAAGTGGAGATACAACTGGAGATATAAAGTTTGATATTCACAATAATGTAAGCATTGTAGGGGATGAATTTATATATAAGCTAAAAGACGATAAACTTGATAAGAAGCAAAATACATTGCCAAAACAGCCAGAGCCTTCTGCAGAGCAACTTATAAAG
Source organism: Clostridium sp. CS001 (assembly GCF_020443565.1). GTDB lineage: Bacteria > Bacillota > Clostridia > Clostridiales > Clostridiaceae > Clostridium_AD. The sequence continues at coordinate 8,687 of NZ_JAIZZN010000005.1, read as the reverse complement.
TTTAAGCAGCTTTTAGCAAAACAATTTCCAGAGGATTTTATTGTGGATGAAAGCTTATTAGAAGATATAGGAGTATCTAATGTTGTAGCATTTTAGTTTTTTAAATTAAAATGCAAATTATTTAATGTATTTTATATATGATGAATGAAATATTGTTACAAAAGTTTAAAGATTTGGTATAATAACCTTAAGAACTTTGAAAAAAATATGGAAGAAGGGTTATTATGAAAAAGAAAAATGAGTATAGGCAAAAAAACACAAAGGTACCTAAAAAGAGCATCGCAAAATCTATAGGTAACAAATTAGCTGCATTATTAGGAGTTATTATTCCAATAGCCGCACTGATAGCATATTCTATGGATAGAAACTTTTTTTCTATTACAATAATTATTTCGATATTTATTCTAATTATAAGCATTGCTGCTTATGTAAAGGGTGAAGTTCTATATACTCATCCTAAGGTAGTGCATCATGTTAATATGCCAATTAATAAAAATGAAGTGCATAAAAAACATAACACAAACTTTTCTTTTTCACTAAATAAAGGAACAGTCCAAGTAGTATTTTCAATAATGATAATTATTGTATGTGCTCTTATAGGACAGCTTATAAATAAGATATAAATAGGTTATAAATAAAATTTAAATAAAATACAAATAAGTTGAAACTTACAAAAGGAGAATAGACGTCGTATGAGTGAAGAAAAATATTTAATCCCTTCTGAAATTGCAAAGTATACTATAAATGCTGGTGTGAAAAAGACAAAACTTACTGCCTTGAATATGTTTATATTAGGGGTTTTAGCTGGGGCATTTATAGCATTTGCATCAGAAGGTTCGAATATGGCAGCATATAACTTGCTTGCAAAGCCTGAAACCTATGGGCTTGGCAAGGCTATGGCTGGAGCAATTTTTGGAACGGGACTTATGCTGGTTTTAGTTGCAGGTGGAGAACTCTTTACAGGGAATACCATGATTATAGCTGGGGTTCTTGATAAAAAAGTTACACTAAAAGCAATGTTTAAAAATTGGTTTTTTGTCTACATTGGTAATTTTGTAGGATCTGTATTTATTGCATATATGATGAAGAACTCAGGGCTATTTGGAAGTAGTGCGTCTTTACTGGGGGGCATGACCATAAAAATAGCAAGCTATAAAGTTGGATTAACATTTGTGCAGGCTTTTTACTTAGGGATAATGTGTAATTGGCTTGTGTGCTTGGCGGTATGGATGAGTTACGGTGCAAAAGATATGATAGGAAAATTGTTTGCAGTCTTTTTCCCTATATGGTTATTCATTACCTCAGGATTTGAACACAGCGTGGCCAACATGTATTATATACCAGCAGGAATAATGGCAAAAGGAACAAAAGCCTATGCAGATGCTGCACTTACACTAGGTGTAACACCAGAAAAACTGCTGCACCTTAATTGGGGAAGTTTTATAACTAATAATCTAATTCCTGTAACACTTGGAAATATCATTGGTGGAGGTATTTTCGTAGGAGCAGTTTACTGGTTTGTTTACATTAAAGCAACACCAAAAGAGCTTGATAATAAATAATAAATGTTAATATCAAAGGAGAGATAAAACATGGATAATAATTATAAGTTTTTCAGGAATAAAGATTGTGAATATTTTCCTTGTCATGAAGTGAAAAATGATGAAAACTTTAATTGCCTGTTTTGCTATTGTGCACTATACTTTCTTGAAGACTGTGGAGGAAATAAAAAAGATTTTAACGGTATTAAGGATTGTTCGGCATGTATGATTCCACATTCTGAAAAGGGATATGACTATATTGTAAATAAGATAATGGAAGTAAATAAAACAAAAAGAAAATAAATTTCATGTTCATTATAGGTTAATATCGTAGTGGTAAGCCATCAAAATGCTGATAAGGTATTTTGATGGCTTTTGTGCTATTTATTTGGCAAGTGGCGTGTGGAGGATTTCAGTAAAAAGGCATTGAAACCTTAATATAAAAGTAGTATAATCTAGAAAGAGACCAGTGGTCGTTTTTATTGTAGGAGGTTATTATGCCGAAGCTAAGTGAAGAAAAATGGAAAGCTAAAAAGGATGAAATTATGGAGGTAGCCTTTGAATTGTTTTTTTTGAAGGGTTATTCCTCTGTTTCAGTTAATGACATCATTAAAGAAGCAAAGATTAGCAAAGGAGGATTTTATACTTACTTTAAAAGTAAACAAGAAGTGTTTGTAGCTATAGTAAAAAGATCAGACGAGAAAAAAATGAATATAAATAAACAATTATCTAAGGATATTACAGCAACTGAAAAAATAAGTTCCTATATTTATGCAAGATTGAGTAGTTTTTTAGATGAAGAGAATAGAAAATGGGCAAAGTTTGCTAGTGAGTTTTGGTCTTCGGTTAATGGAGACGAAGAACTTACAAGTATGGCTAATGAAAGATTTAATACATTCTTTAGTGACATTGAAGCTATACTTCAAAGAGGTATAGAAGCGGGTGAGTTTTCTAGTTTAATAGATATAAATTCCTTTATTTATTTAATGATGTCAACTATTGATGGAGTTGCTTTTATGGCTTCTGTGATGAAACAACCGCTTACAGAAGAAAAAATAGGAGTTTCTATAGATGTATTAGTAAATTATTTAACTACATTTCAAGGATAAGGTAGTTAGCCTTAAGAATTGATGGTAAATAAATATTTAGGTTTTAAAAGGAGGAAAAAATGATAACTTATAAGTGTTGTGCTGATGTGGATAAAGAAGTAGTTTTTCATGCATTTTGTGATGGGTTTTCTGATTATATAATTAAACTTGAGACAACGGAAAGTCCTTTTTTTGAAAGGTTTTTTGGCGCAGAAGGAAATAGCTTAGAACACTCTTTTATTGCAATTGAGGAAGGTAGGGGGGTTGGACTTATTTTGGGCGGTATAAGAGACTTCGATGGAATAAGAACCATGCGTTGTGGTACAATGTGTGTATCACCACTCCATAGAAAAAAAGGAATTGCAGCCCAGTTATTAAAACTGCATAAGAATATTGCAATAGAGAAAGAATGCAAACAATTATTCTTAGAGGTTATTACATCTAATGATGTTGCTATTAGTTTTTATGAGGCTAATGGATATTTTAAAGTATATGATATAGCTTATTATTCCACTGAAAAGGTAGACTTTTTTTATGGCGAAAGAACAGAGCTTATAGAAGAAATAAGTATTGAAGAGTTAAGGTTGTTTAGAAATGCCTTTTGTGAGCTTCATATTAATTGGCAAAATGAAATAGATTATATTACTCAAACTCAGGCAAAAATTTTTGGGTTTAAAGATAGTAATAAGTTAGTTGGTGCAATTAGTATAAATAAAGGAGCTATCCAATTTTTAGGTGTGGGGAAAGAATACAGAAGAAAAGGTATTGCTAAAGCGCTTATTAAAAAGTGTGTAGATATGAAAGAATCTAAGATAAGGGTCTCTTTTTCTAATAACAGTAGTTTGGAATTATATCTTAGAAAGATGAAGTTCACAAGAGAGCCAATAGCACAATATGAAATGTATTGCAATTTATAGTATTTTAAGTGTATTTAAGAAGCAAAGCTTAGAAAATTTAAATTTTCCAAGCTTTGCTTCTTAAATTAACAGTATAGCGGATAGTTTCTGCTTTCTATTTATTAAAAAAATTATTTATACGAGGTGATGGTTTAATGGAGGTAAAGCAATTTAACGTAATATCTAGTCAGAGAAAAAAGGAATTATATAATTTCATCAAAAGTGTAGATTTAAATTATAACAAAACTTATGTAGAAATGATTAGAACATATGAAAGCGATATTTTTAATGATGGTAATAATATTTTAATATTAATAGATGACGATGAAATAAAAGGAAGTATGGCTGTAATAACTAGGGAAATTAGTATCAAAGAAGAGGTGTTTATTACTGACATTTTTATTGCAAATGAAAACTTAGAAAGAAACCTATGTTTTTTGATAGAAAGAGTAATTGTTGAATGTAATGATTACGGTGCTAGGAGTATAAAGGTTGGTTTTCGTAAAGATGAAACACACCTTATACCGTGTATTAATAAGTTAAAGTTCAATCATATTTATGATGCAGTAGTTATGAGATATGCAGGGGATAAGGATACAATTTCAAAATCAAATAACCATGTAGAGCTTGTAGCCCTTTCTATTTTAAATTCAAAAGAGTATATGAATATTCAAAATGAAGCTTTTAAAGATAGCCCTAATGGCGGAACTATTGATGAGTTTGAAGTAATGGATTATATAATTAGATATGCTAACAATGAAGATTTGATTGGGGTATGTTTTTCTGAAAATAAACCCTGCGGTGTATATGAACTTTCTATAAATGGGAATATAGGATGGATTGATACTATAGGCATTACGTCTAAACATCAGAAAAAAGGACTAGGAAATGCATTACTTATGAAATGTATAAAAAAACTCTATGAAAAAGAACTAGAGGAAATTAAGCTTTTAGTAATTACTTCTAACAAGGTTGCAGTTAAGCTATATGAAGAAAATGGATTTGAACAGGAAGCAGTATTTTCTTATTGGTTTGAAAAAAACATTTAAAAGTATATCATATCTGTGGGGAAGTATAAATAGAATATTAAGAAAATATAACTGTAAAATCAAGATTATTATGTGTATAATTGTAATTAGGGTATTTGATATGAAGTTGTAAATATTAAAAAAGAAAGAGGGTGTAATATGTCACAGTGGTGGGGTGGTATTGGGGATTTCGAAAAGATATTTTGGGTTTTTGCATTTCCATCCACTGCAGTATTTATTTTGCAGGTGATTATGACATTTGTTGGTCTAGGAGATCACGGAGATACACTAGATTCAATGGAGGAAATGCCACAGGAGTTAACTGACGTAGATATGGGTGATAGTGCAGGAGAGTTTTTAGATTTTAAGTACAAGTTTAAGTTAGTTACTATAAGGAGTGTAATAACATTCTTTACAGTGTTTTCATGGACTGGAATTGTGGCAACCACGTCAGGTATAGGAGATATAGCTACAGTCATTATAGCGTTGGGCTTAGGATTTATAATGATGGTTATAGTATCGTATATTTACTACTTTTTAACTAAGTTTGTAGAGGATGGGACTATGGACACGATGAATGCATTAAACAAAGAGGGTCTAGTTTATCTAAGTATTCCAAGAAGAAGAGAAGGGAATGGAAAAGTAGAAGTTGTGGTTCAGGGGGCATTAAGATTACTTGATGCAGTAACAGATGGCGAGGTCATACCTACAGGAAGTAAAGTAGCGGTTATAGGTATTACTGAAAATCAGATTTTGCTGGTGGAAAAAATAGAATAAATATTAGGGGGAAATTTTATGCCAACAGATACTTATGGAATAATCCTATCAAGCATTATTGCTTTAGCTATCTTCATAACAGTAGTTGCAGTATTTGCAAGATACAAGAAATGTCCTTCGGACAAGATCCTTGTTATATATGGTAAAACAGGAAAAGGAAAAGATGGGGAATCTAGATCAGCGAGATGTATACATGGTGGAGCAGCATTCATATGGCCAGTAATACAAAGTTATAAATTTTTAGATTTAACACCAATATCTATAGAAGTTAATCTAACAAATGCACTTAGTAAGCAAAACATAAGAGTTGATGTACCTTCTAGATTTACAGTAGGTATTTCTACAGAAACGACAGTTATGCCCAATGCAGCAGAAAGACTGTTAGGACTGCCTATGAGGGAAATTCAAGAATTGGCTAAGGACATAATATTTGGACAATTGAGACTTGTTGTTGCTACCATGGACATTGAAGAAATAAACTCTGATAGAGATAAGTTTCTATTGAATGTTTCACAAAATGTAGAAAATGAGCTTAAAAAGATAGGTCTAAAGCTTATCAACGTTAATGTCACTGATATTAGAGATGAATCTGGATATATTGAAGCTCTTGGTAAAGAAGCAGCAGCTAAAGCTATCAATGATGCTAAGAAAACAGTGGCTGAAAAGAATAGAGATGGTGCCATAGGTGAGGCTAATGCGAAACAAGAGGAAAGAGTTAGAGTGTCAGAAGCTAATGCTAAGGCAATAGAAGGTGAAAACTTAGCGAAGATAACTGTTGCTAATTCTGATGCTGAAAAAATGGAAAGAGAAGCAGAAGCTAATAGAAGATCAAATGCATCACAAAAGGTTCAAGCGGCTAAAGCTCTTGAAGAGTCGTATGTTGCAGAAGAATTGGCAGAGAAAGCTCGTGCTGATAGGGAAAGAGCTACAAAAGAAGCAGACGTAATAGTTCATGCCGAAATCGAAAAGAGAAAAGTAGAAATTGATGCAGAAGCAAAAGCTGAAACAATAAGAAGAATAGCCAAAGGTGAAGCAGATGCCATATTATCTAAGATGGAAGCTGAAGCTAAAGGGAACATGGAGATATTAAGCAAGCAGGCAGAAGGTTTCCAAAAGCTTGTTGAAGCATCAGGCAATAGTGCAGAAAATGCAGTAATGCTTATGATGACTGAAAAAATTGAGCAACTTGTTAAATTGCAAGTTGAAGCTATTAAAAACATCAAAATTGATAAGATTACTGTGTGGGATACAATGGGGGGAAATGGAAATGGAACGCCAACTACAGCTAACTTTTTATCAGGAATGTTAAAATCTGTGCCACCACTAGAAGATGTATTTAAAACAGCAGGAATGGAGCTTCCTAAATATCTTAAAGGGAATTTTGAAAAACAAAACAAAACTGAAACTCAATCAGAAACGGTGATATTAGAAGAATAAGGGATTTATTCTTGAAAGAAGACATAATTGTATAGTGAATAATAATATTTTTTAATTTTCTCAAAAATCTATTGCTTTTGAATTATTTACGGATTATAATTAAGTCGTAATTGAAAAAATAAATAAAATTTAATAATTTCACATAGATAGAGGTGCGAGTAAAGAGGTAATTTTTGAGTGCTAAGGATATGAACATCCAATATCAAAAATGAAGGATTTGTTCGCCGAAAGAGTATTTTAGTTCTTTGAAATATTCTTGGGGATAAGAAGTAGTATTTTTATCACTGTCATAAAGATTTTTATGGAGAGCTATTTATGTAATGAAAAGGAAATTTTTCATTGCATTAATAGTTTGTGTATTTCTGTTAATTAGTGCGCTGAAAAATTCAGCGTACTTTTTTTGTTCTTAAATAAAAGAGCAGAGGTGTGCAAGCCAGATAACTATAATAAAAGAGGAGGAGTATAAAATGAAATCTTTAATTAGATTAAGAATGAGTGCCCATGATGCACATTATGGTGGAAACTTAGTGGATGGTGCAAGAATGCTTCAATTATTTGGGGATGTAGCTACAGAACTTTTAATTTTAAATGATGGTGATGAAGGATTATTCAAAGCATATGATGCTGTAGAATTTTTAGCGCCTGTTTATGCAGGAGACTTCATAGAAGCTGTTGGAGAAATAGTGAATGTAGGTAATTCATCAAGAAAGATGACTTTTGAGGCAAGAAAAGTTATAGTACCAAGACCAGACATAAATGATTCAGCATGTGATCTGTTGGAGCAGCCAATAGTAGTTTGCAGAGCAAGCGGAACGTGTGTAGTTCCAAAAGATAAACAAAGAAAATAATATGTAAAGTATATGTTTAAGGGGGTCGTAACATGGAAAAGTTAATAATTACTGCAGCTATATGCGGAGCAGAAGTTACAAAAGAACATAATCCAAACGTGCCTTATACTATTGAGGAAATTGCAATAGAAGCTGAAAAAGCATATAAAGCAGGAGCAAGTATTATTCATCTACATGTAAGAAAAGATGATGGAACACCTACTCAAGACAGGGAAAGATTTAAAGCTTGTATGGAAGCTATTAAAGAAAGATGCCCAGATGCAATTGTTCAACCGTCAACAGGTGGAGCAGTTGGAATGAGTAACGCAGAAAGGTTACAACCCGTTGACCTTAAGCCTGAAATGGCAACTTTGGATGCAGGGACATGTAATTTTGGTGGAGATGATGTTTTCGTAAACACTGAAAACACTATTAAAGAATTTGGCCAAAAGATGATTGAACTAGGAGTAAAGCCAGAAATTGAAGTTTTTGATAAGGGCATGATAGACATGGCTATAAGACTACAAAAGAAAGGTTTTATAAAGACACCAATGCATTTTAATTTTGTAATGGGTGTAAATGGCGGGATTACTGCCACTCCAAGGGATTTAGTATTCATGGAAGGAAGTATACCTGCGGGAAGTACTTTCACTGTATCAGGTATTGGTAGAAGCGAATTTCAAATGGCAGCTATGGCAATTGTTATGGGTGGTCATGTAAGAGTTGGATTTGAAGATAACGTGTACATTGAAAAAGGTATACCAGCTAAATCAAATGCAGAACTTGTAGAAAGAGTAGTTAGAATTGCAAAAGAGCTTGGAAGACCAATTGCTACTCCAAAAGAAACAAGAGAAATATTGGGTTTACTATAAGACAGCGATTAATAATTTTAATATCCCCTAAGGTAGAGTAGTCACGGAAACTAATATGAAAAACTTGAGTTTCTATAAAGTAATTATAGTGTCCTAGGTTTTATGCTCGGAGAGCAGTTGGGGAGAAAAATAGGCATAGCAAACAAGCCTACATGATGCAGAAATTTTCAGAAGAAATATTCAATTGTTAAAAAGCTACTGTAATAAATTTAAAATACTGA
>NZ_JAIZZN010000004.1 GCF_020443565.1 Clostridium sp. CS001 | reverse complement strand
CTGGAAAATGGGAATATTGCCAACAGCTGAATGATGGGAGCCGTATGAGCTGAGAGGTTCACGTACGGTTCTGAGAGAAACTAAGGGGGAAGTTCCCTTGGTTTACTTACTGTAATATATATTTAAAATCAAAAAAGTCAGCATATCGAGTAATGTCAAGTATAACAAGATTTATAGAAGATGATTTGAAACTCAAAGTCAACAAAGACAAGAGTAAAGTCGGTAGACCGTGGAAGTTGAAATACTTAGGGTTTACATTTTATCCTAAGAAAGGTGAAATGGGAATAAGAGTACATGAAAACTCTGTTAATAAACTTAAAGCTAAGCTTAAAGAAATAACAGGAAGAAGTAATGCTATGAGTATGGAATTTCGCGTAATTAAACTTAGACAAGTTATAGTTGGGTGGATAAATTACTTTAAGTTAGCAGATATGAAAAGTACGCTTATAACGTTAGATAAGTGGCTAAGAAGAAGAATTCGCTTATGTTATTGGAAACAATGGAAGAAAATTAAAACAAAATATGACAATCTCAAAAGACTTGGTGTTGATAAATACAAAGCTTGGGAATATGCGAATACAAGAAAAGGCTATTGGAGAATATCCAAAAGCCCCATCTTATCAAAAACACTAACTAATAAATACCTTAAAGGACAAGGGTTTATAACATTAACTGAAAAATATTTATGATTAGGTAATTCTTATTGAACCGCCGTGTACCGAACGGTACGCACGGTGGTGTGAGAGGTCGCTAAATAAATTAATTATTTAGCTCCTACTCGATTCCTTTGCCAATAAACTTATCATATAAAAATACAATCGCAGCGATTACTAATAGTACATGGATTAAGTTTCCACCTATCTTAAATAAGAAACCTAATAACCAAAAGAATACAACTATTCCACCTAACCATCTTAAAAAGCCCATATATATCACTTCCTTAAGCTTTCCTTTTATAGTGTATGTTAAATATTATAACATGATATTTATTAGTTGTCAATAATAGTTATCAATATCAAATAAAAGAGCATTATTAATTGTTTATTTTTAAGTGAGATAAAGAAGTATAACTCATCTAAAATTTATAGTTAGGATTAGTAATTCGTTCTATAAATGTATTTAAATTGGCAGAGCCACTTATAAAAACCCTATCCAAAGTCAAAATTCCATCAGATTTATCAGACCATCGTCCATCAGTTGTAATTGCCATTTTATATCCAACTTGAGAAACGGCTTTTAGGGTTTCTTTTGAATACTCTCCAAAAGGGTATGCTAAGTATTGAATCTTTTTATTTAGTGTTTTTTCTAAGAAATCTTTAGAACCTTGCAAAGTTACAACTTGTTTTTCATAGGATAGCTCCTTTAAATGCTCATGATTTTCGGTGTGACTTTCAATATCAATACCATTATCTTGCATTTCTTTTAGTTGGCTAGAATTCATGTAATCTGGAACTTTATCAACTAAACTCGTTATAACAAATATTGTTGCTTTGAACTTGAATTCTTTTAATATAGGAAGAGCCTCTACAAAATTATCTACATACCCATCATCAAAAGTTAAAACTATGGATTTTTTAGGCACTGGTTTATTATCTATAAAAAAATCATAGGCCTCACTGAGAGTTAGCGTCACATAATTATTATCTTTCAGATACTTCATTTGCTCTTTAAACTTTTCTTTAGTAACTCTTGCTGTATTACCCTTCTCATAACCAATAGAATGATACATAACTATTGGTATTCCTTTATCATTGTGTTTAATATTTGAGTCATTTACCACAGTATTAGGTTTTGTATCTTTCGGGTTACTTGGAATCTCCTGCTTTATTTGAGGTTCACTTTTTATAATTTCTACTGCCTTTGGCTTATCTGTTGATAATGTATTTTTATTTTCAGTTACCGAATTATGAGTATAATACGGCTTGAGAATAAAATATCCAATAAATATAACTATGCAAAGTAAAGAAATAACAGTTATTGAGATGTTTCTTCCTTTATTACTATTGTTCATTTTGTCCCCTTTCATCTGATTGCATCATGAATCAGTTTAGTTAATTTTAACGTCGATATTTTTGAAGTTTATGGATTTTAGCTAAAGAGCATTCTTCTTATATTACTAAATATATTATATTTTCAGAAGATAATGGAAGTAATGAAGTACGTTTATTATAATCTATTAATATATTGCTGTAAATCCTATTTTTATAATAAGAGATGAATAATAAAAGTGAACACACAGAAATATAAGATATTAATATTTTAGTATGACAAATTGTGATTTAATTGTTAGCCTATATTTGAATGTTGATTGGTGTACGGTCAAAAACATTATTTAAAGCATATAAAATCAATTAGTTTGTAAATATTAAATCATTACCGTGCATAAATATTACAAGATGATGAATAGTAATATAAAAAAGCATTGCATTATTATTAAAAACAATATATAATAAATAAAATTCATGTAGCAATATCAACAACATGAGTTAAAAAATAATTAATATACAAAAAGAAACAAAAAAACAAACATACATAAGGGTGCATAAATATTCAATAATTATAAGCAATAAAAACTGAGAGGTACATAAGATATTAAAATTTAAACAGTCAAAATCGGAAGGGGATAAAAAATGAAAGAAAAAGTGATTTTAGCATATTCAGGAGGACTTGATACATCTATAATAATATCTTGGCTTAAGGAAAATTATGATGTAGAGGTTATAGCAGCTTGCATTAATGTTGGCCAAGATGACGATATGAAGGGGATTGAGAAAAAGGCTTTAGACTCAGGGGCTGAAAAAATTTATATTGAGAATGTAACTGCTGAGTTTATAAAAGATTATGTATTTAGAGGAGTTAAAGCAAATGCGACATATGAAGGAACCTATTTATTGGGTACAGCTTTTGCAAGACCATTAATTGCTAAAAAACTTGTGGAAATTGCTCATAAAGAAGGCGCAAAATATATATGCCATGGTTGCACTGGTAAAGGAAATGATCAAGTTAGATTCGAAGTTGGCATAGCGGCTATAGATCCTTCCATAAAAATCATTGCTCCTTGGAGAATTTGGGATATAAAATCAAGAGAAGATGCCATAGACTATGCCGGTGCTAGGGGTATAGAAATATCAGTTACCAAAGAGAAAATATATTCAGTAGATCAAAATCTATGGCATGCAAGTCATGAAGGTGGAGACATTGAAGGACTAGGAAATGAGCATAAAAGAAATATGTATCTTATGGTTACACCTCCAGAAGAAGCTAAAGACGAAGCAACTTATGTAGAAATATATTTTGAAAAAGGAATTGCTAAAAAAATAAACGGCATTGAATTAGAACCAATAGATGTGGTTACAGTGCTAAATAAAATTGCTGGAGAAAATGGAATAGGAGTTATTGATATAGTAGAAAATAGACTTGTGGGAATGAAATCAAGGGGAATATATGAAACACCAGGTGGAACTGTACTTTATGCTGCCCATAAAGAACTAGAAGAAATAACCTTAGATAAGGATACACTACATTTTAAATACACAATTGCACAGAAATATGGAGAATTAGTTTATAATGGCCTTTGGTTTACTACAATGAGAGAAGCTTTAGATGCATTTGTAGATAAGACTCAAGAAACAGTAACTGGCATCGTAAAATTAAAGCTTTATAAAGGGAATATTATGTCGGCTGGTAAAGAATCGCCTTATGCTCTTTACGACTTAGATATATCCTCCTTTGGTGCAAGTGATTTATATGATCATAAAGATGCCGAAGGCTTTATAAACTTATTTTCATTGCCAAGCAAAATTAAGGCATACAAAAATTTAAATAATTATTAATAGAAATCAGAAAAAAATAGAGAAGGCTTAGTGGGTGATATAAATGAAACTTTGGGGTGGAAGATTTAAAGGTAGTGAAAGCAAGCTTATGGAAGATTTTAATAGTTCTTTAAGCTTCGATAAAAGATTATATTATGAAGATGCTATTGGAAGTATAGCCCATGTTAAAATGCTTGCTAAGTGCAATATTCTAACTGTTGAAGAGAGTACAACTATAATTAATGGTATCAAATCTATTCTTTCAGATATTGATGAAGGTAAGTTGAAAATTGATGGAGACTATGAAGATATTCATAGTTTTATGGAAATACAACTTACAAAACTTATTGGTGAGGTAGGTAAAAAGCTTCATACAGCAAGAAGTAGAAATGATCAGGTTGCGGTAGATATGAGATTATATTCAAAGTATAAAGCTATTGAGGTAATTGATAATCTAAATGTTATTTTATCAACTATTGAAAGCTTAGCAAATGGTAATCCTGTTATAATGCCAGGGTATACACATTTACAAAGAGCTCAACCGGTGACTTTTAAACAACATATTATGGCATATCATAATATGCTGCTTCGTGATGTGAAAAGGATCATAAGTGCCATAGACATTATGGATGAAAATCCTCTTGGGTGCTGTGCTCTAGCAGGAACCACTTATGATACCGATAGAAGTTTTACAACAGTAGAGCTTGAGTTTAAAAAACCTGTTGACAACTTTATGGATGGAGTAAGTGATAGAGATTATTTATTGGAACTTTTGTCTGATTTCTCTATAATCATGATGCATCTTAGTAGATTAAGTGAGGAGCTTATCTTATGGAGTAGTAAAGAATTTGATTTTGTTGAAATTAGTGATGAATTCACTACAGGTAGCAGTATTATGCCACAAAAAAGAAATCCGGATGCTGCAGAGCTAATAAGAGGGAAAACTGGGCGAGTGTATGGAGATTTAATGAGCTTGCTCACCACAATGAAAGGAATACCGTTAGCATATAATAAAGATATGCAAGAAGATAAGGAGCCCTTCTTTGATGGGGTTGATACTGTTTTAAAATGCATAAAGATAATGAATGGAATGTTAAGCAGTTTGAAAATTAAAAAGAATAATATGTACAATGCAGTTAAAACAGGATTTTTAAATGCTACAGAAGCAGCAGATTATCTTGTAAATAAAGGATTGGCATTTAGAGATGCTCATGGAGTTGTAGGTGCTATTGTTGTTCATTGTGAAAATGAGCATACCACCATAGAAGATTTAGGTTTAGAGGAACTCAAAAGTTTTAGTGATTTATTCCAAGATGATGTATACCAATTTATAGATTATGAAAATACTTTAAGTAGAGGAATAAAAAAAGAAATGTAAACATCATCTTAGTGGTGATTAGTTGTCTCTTTATAATAAAAAACAAGTAACAGGTAAAACCAAACCTGTTACTTGTTTTTTTTATTAAATATTAGTTAAAGTAAATTTTTTTCAGGTTTGCCTATATAATAACCCTGAGCATAATCAATACCAAGTTCTTTAATGGTATTTAGTATTTGTTCACTCTCCACAAACTCTGCCACAGTTTCCATATTAAAAGCTTTAGACATATTTAGCATTGATTGAACTAAGTAGAAGTTCTGATCTTTGTCATTTATGTCTCGAATAAAAGAACCATCGATTTTTATATAATCTGCGGGAATTCTTTTTAAGTATTGTATAGATGAAAATGCAGTACCAAAGTCATCTATAGAAAACTTTATACCTAATTTTTTGTAGCTGTGCATTATAGAAGCTAGACTATCTAAATTTTCAATACTCTGAGTTTCTGTTATTTCTAACACAATATTTTCAGGTTTAATATTATTACTATTTACTATATCCACTACTTTAATCAAATATTCATCATTGTTTAATACCTTACCAGAAATGTTAAAGGATAATTGAATATTATCTTTAGGATCTATAATGTTTTTATAAGATAAGGCTTTTTCTAGTATAATTAAGTCAATAGTTTCAATTAAGTTATTTTCCTCAGCTATTTGTATAAAAGGAAAAGGGGACAGATACTCATCTTCACTTTTGATTCTCATAAGAACCTCATACTTTAGAATCGTTCCTTCTTTAATATTATAAATGGGTTGAAAGAATGGAATAATTTTATCTTCATTAATAGCTTTTAGAAGCATTATCTTCTTTTTAGTTTTATCTTCTTTTATTTTGAACATATCCTCAAAGTTTTCAAAGGAAAGAAAAGCACTTTTATCTAGTTGCTTTAAATCATTGAGTGTATCTTCTGCTAAAAGTAAAGAGTTTTCAATGTTTTCTAACTGGAGCTTGTTAAGCTTTACTATACCCATGAAAGTGGTAATAGAAAGTGTATAATTGTCAATTTTCATAGTTATATTGTTGAAGTAGTTTTGATGTTCTTTAGTTACATTTAAGGCATAATCCCAATCCTCAGTTTTAAATAGAAATATAAAATCATCGGCTTTGTGATGTATTAAAGTGCCCATAGGTGATAGATGATGATCTAGTATCATTGTGAACTCTTTTAATACTTTATCACCAATAGCACTACCATAAGTTGAGTTAATAGTTGAAAAGTCTTTTATATCTATATATAAAAGAAAGTTTTCTTTATTATTTTTAGAGTTCTTATGCAAAATATCTAATAATTTATTTTTGTTAGGAACTCCTGTAAGAACATCTTTATAATGAACACGACTTAGTATAAAGTACATATAAAAGATAATAATTATTGAAATTATAATTCCGGCAAGTAAAAGCCTAATTAAGTAGCTATTAAAACCTTTATTTATAACGTTCTTATCTACGAAACTAACAACTACCCAATTTAAATCTGGTATTTTAATAAAGTATCCGTGTACCTGCTGATTCAATATATTGCTGTAGTCAACTTGTCCAGATACGTATCTTGAAAGCTTTTCATTCCAAACTTTACTATAAGTATTTGAAATATTTCTTTTATCTACGTTGTACCTTTTAATATATTTATCTTGAGGAGTTGCAAATGAAAAACCTAACAATTTTTTTTCAGGGTGAAGAATTGTATCGCCATAGGGATCAACAATGTAGGTCATTACATTTCCGGTTTTTGTAATAATATTATAAACATTATATAAATCATCCAGGAATAAATCAGCTGCGATTACTCCTATTAATTTGCCATCTTTTTTTAAAGCATAACTTACTGTAATAACAGGATTTTCTGAATCGATGTCACTATAAACTTCTGTTACTATAGGAGAAAATGAAGCGGAAGCTTTAGTATACCAAGTGCGAGTTCTTAAATCAGCTTTTTTATCCCCTAAATTAATAACTCCGGAGTGGTCTATTCCATTGCCAGTTTTATTATCAATATAATAAAGATTTTGAAGTGATATAGATTTATTAATAATCTTATTAAAGGTAAGTTTGATTTGAGCTGATACATTAGTATTTAATTCATCACTTGATAAGTTAGTTGATGTTAAAATAAGGTCTCCTGTGGTTTCTATAAATGTTTTTACTAAATTCATCTCTGATTGGAATAACACTAAGTAGTTATTTGATGTTTTCTCTAACATAATTTCTGTTTCAGCAATATTAATTTTTTTATGGTTTTCATAAAGAAGATATATACCTGTATATATCAAAATTAAAATAAAAAAACTAGGAACAATATATTTTAACTTTTTATTTTTCATAGATAATCATCCCTCATGTATTATAAATTAACAATAAATTGTTGTAATAACTCTTTTGTAAGAAATGCTAATTATTGTAACATACATAATTATATAATACATTATTATATAACAAATAACAACAAGTTTTGCTAGTTTATTTATTAGATACTAAAAATTAGGGAATTATATGACTATTTAAGGGGATAATTCTGAGAAGTTTATGTCTTTTATAATTTATCTCAAAGTTTTTAAGGAATTCCTTACCACAGGCTTCACCGGAATTATACAAATCAATAATACTTTTACTCTTAATATTAAAATCTGTAGTTTTAATATTGAGAGTATCGATTTTTACAGTTCGTAAATAATCCATTTCTTTAATATGAACATCATCCTGAGCTTCTAACATTGTTTCAATAATTGATTTTGTAAAGTTTAAGGTGTTTGTAATCTTATGCTGCCTTAGTTCTTTACCTGCACCAAGTTTAAAACCAATGGTTGGGAAGCGAGGAATCCCATTTACATCGAAAATCCAAACCGGGTAATTACTTAAAACACCGCCATCTACAATGAAAGACTTTTTATTTGTAATTGTATTATTCAAATTTACAGGTTGGAAGAAGTAGGGGATAGATATGCTCATTCTTATAGCTAAGCTCACTTCAAGTTCATCTGGACTTATGCCATATTCTGCAATGTCTTCTGGAAGTATCAGCATCTTTCCTAGGCTAATATCTGTTGCAATAATATGGAGTTTATATTTTCTTTTATATTTATTATCATTTAGAAGAGTACCTGTTTCCCCTGGAATAATCAAATCTCCGAAAGTTACCTTTTTTTTATTTGTGAATTTAAGTTTATTAGATAAAACCTCATCAATCCAGTTTTTTAAATAGTCACCTTTAAAAATACCTTTCTTAAAAAGTAGATTGAAAGTAGTAGAAATTATAGGTATGCTAAAATGATTTTTATCAGCAATCTTGTTATAATCTAGCTTTAGCATTAATTTTTTTATCTCTTCAGCTGACAAGCCAACTGCCACAAGTGCAGCTACAATAGAACCGGCAGAGGTTCCTGAAAGATTTCTCCAGCAGTAGCCATTATCTTCAAAGCTTTTTAATGCACCTACAAGACCAATTCCTTTAACACCACCACCTTCAAATACTGCATCCGCAAATTTCTTATTATTATAAATATCTATATTTATCACCTCTTTATGAGTAATATATGAATAAGTATAATAACATGACCTATATTAGCAAAAAATAAACTTCAGGACACTTTTTTATGAAATGAATATAATGGAACATAATAATCATTAAAAGGTAATATATGAAGAAAATAGAAAAATATACGCCTTGTGAGCTAGCCACATTAGCAACAATAGTAGGGATTTTAATTGCTGCTAAACTAAATGTCAATGAGCAAAATGTAATAGGCAATTTTACACTAGATGTGGGGCAGATTATTTTGATAATTGCGGCTCAGGCTCAAAATATTGAAGCGCAGAAAAAAAATCAATATGGAGATAATGGAGACAGTAATTCTAAGGTCGATAACAAGGACTTGCAAAAACAGATAGATGAAATTAGAAGATATGTTGAAAATTTAGAAGGTGGTAGGAGTTGCATTAAAAATTAGAAGGCTTTCGCTTAGAAAAAAATTTGCGCTTTGGAGTACAAAGGAGGAGAAAATCCACTTTTATATAAGAACTGTTGTACATTCAATTTTAAGTACTATTATTAACAGCATAAAAAGACTAATTATAAAATTTGTAGTTAGTCTTTTTATGGTTTAGGAAAAACTCCAACTGTTAATTATCATTTACATAAATCGGAATAATTATGTTTATAATTGGAATGAATATAACATCTTTAATTTTTAAATCTATAATAATATTCTGGAGTATCTTCAGTGATAGTTTTAAAGTCATAATGTAAATCCTTATAATATTTTATGATTTTAGGTAGAGCTTTTACAGTGTTTTTATTATTGAAATTGCAATGCATTAGAATTATGGCCACATTTCCATTGCCTTGAATAATTCGAGAATTTTTAACAAGTTCTGATACACTTAAATTAGGATTTATACCATCATATATATTAACATTCCAATCATAAATTTTAAAATTATTTTTATGAAGGACATCTAAACTTAAAGCAGTTAGGCGTTTAGAACTACCACCAGGAAACCTAATAATCTTAGGAGCAAAACCCGTGACTTCTTTAATTTTATTAGAGGTTTTTGTCATTTCATTAATAAAGTTTTCTGTGCTTTTATATATTTCCTTAAAATTATGACTGTAGGTGTGAAGACCTATACTATGACCTTCATCATATATTCTCTTAAGAATTAACTCTTTTCCTTCGATTTCTTTACCTACTACAAAGAAAGTAGCTTTTATATTTTCTTTTTTTAATATATCCAATAAGGCATCTGAAACAACGTAGGTAGGACCATCATCAAAAGTTAAATAAATCACTTTTCTAATATTTTTTTCAAAAACCGGTTTAGATTGTTGCTCTTTTAAGATGGTAATTTCTGTGATTATAATAGCGCCTAAAAAAAATATAAAGAAGAGAATTGATGTTTTTCTTTTGTGTTTCAAACTTACACCTCCAATACCCACAAATAAGATAATGTAATAAATATATAGATATTACGTAGTTATTCTTTGTTTTTTTTAATATATTATAACAAGTAAGTTTTGTATTTATATATTAAATTTGTTTATAGAATTTTCTAGCTCACAAGGAAGTTAGAGAAAGCGAAGTAAAGATAAAGTTTAAAATTCACTCTTATTTTTCATGTTTCAATATTTTAAATATAAATAAAAAATAAGAATTAACATAAAATACTTTATAAATTAGTTTTTAAGGAGGACAAAATTATGTGCTTACAAAATAAAAAGCATATTCCAAGGATTTTCAAAATATTAATATATCTAATGATTTTAATTTTGTGGAATTTTAATAATGGACTTAATGTTTTTGCAATACCTAATCAAATAGATAGTATTAAGATTATATTAATTGACCCAGGTCATGGTGGCATAGATGGTGGATCAATGTCCCAAAACGGAACAGTAGAAAAGCATCTTAACCTAAATATAAGTCTTAAACTAAGAGAAAAATTAAAGGAGTTAGGATATCAGGTAATTATGACCAGGGAAGTGGATGAAGGACTTTATACAGAAAGTGGAGACATATACAAAATGAAAAAGGAAGATTTAAATAACAGATGTAATATGAAAAGAAACTCAAACTGTGATCTTTTTATTAGTATACACCAGAATTTTTTTGTGGATAGTAGTTGCCATGGGCCTCAGGTTTGGTATTCAAGAAATGAGAAGAGCAGTATACTTGCTCATATAATACAAGAAAATTTTAACCATGACCTAGGGTATAATAAAAGAATAGAGAAAGAGGCAGGCAATGATTATAAAATTCTCAGATGTTATACAAATACCCCATCAGTAATTGTAGAATGTGGATTTATTACTAATTCTAAAGAAGAGGAAATGTTAAAAAATGAAGTATATCAATATAAAATAGCAAGTTCTATTGTAAAATCAATAAAAGAATATTATGATTCTAATAAAGATTGACTCTTAACAAACAGAAATATAAATGTTGAAATTTAGAATTTCAGAGACGGAGAATTTAATTGTAAAGAAAAATGATTTGATGCGCAGCCTCTTAACTAAACATGTTTTTGAAGAATACATATATGCCTAAAAAGATAATTAAGCAAGGAAGCAATAAGTCATAGGTGAGCCAAGTATAAGTATTTCCCAAAAAATTTATTGCAAAAGAAAATGCAGATATAAAGGCCAATAAAAATATAAACAATAGTAAGGTCTTATTTTTTTTAGAAAATAAATAGTATTGAAATAGCCCAATGGCAAGGCCGAAAGTATAAAATGGCCAGGTTTCAGATGAGTATTGCCAGTTTGTTGAAGTCTCAAAAAAAAATAGCAAACCAGTAGTGGTTAAAACTCCACCAAGGACTAATATGGCAGGGTCTTTTTTAAAATAGAAAAAACTTGCTTCAAGTAAAATACCTGGAACGAGGATAAAGAGGGGCCAAAAGTTAGAAAAACTTAAAAAATCTATGCCGTATATTTGGTCAGCTAGTAGTAGAGAGCCCATAAAAATCATGAAAAGTCCAAATAGTGAGTTGCGTTTTTTCATTTTTTCCTTCCTTAAAGTTGCTATTCATAATTATATTGTTTATGTAAAGATTTTATGCATATTAAAAGTATTAGATAGAGATTTATAGCTAATACTATATTTAAACTTTTGGCTATGCAAAAGCAAGGAGGACGTTATATGAAAACTGGTATAGTAAAGTGGTATGATGCAGAAAGGGGATATGGATTTATATCCGCTCAAGAAGGTGAAGATGTTTTTGTTCACCACTTAGCAATAAAAGAACAAGGACCAAAAAAGGATTTACATGAAGGCGAAGAAGTACAATTTGATGTAGTAGATGCACCTAAAGGGCCTCAAGCTATTAATGTTCAAAAATTTTAATTAGATGATCTTCATGATTTTGTTAATTAATAAATCATAATATTAAGCACCATCGTCTAATCTTTTAAAAGTGCTTTGATTTCACTTCATAAAAAATAAAGAGTGGATCTTAACCTTAAATATAGTATAAGATTCACTCTTTATGGATAATTACAACACTCTTTTGAACTATAAAAATGTGGTTACCAGTTTATATACTCTTACCTACTTCAAACCCATCTTTAAGGGCTTGTTTAAACTTCCCAATACAATTCCCATCACCAATAGACTGAAAACTAATACCCATTTCAACTAGTGCATTGGACAGCTGATTGTTCATTGAAGAACCAACTGCTATAACAACGTTATCTATATTTTCTAACCTATACTCCGTTCCATTAACAGAATATATAAGGCTGTCCTCTAATACCCTTTCTACCTTTGCGTTACACAAAATGTTAACACCTTTATTTTCTAATCTTTGAACTAGTAAAGAACGACTAAGTGAAGTATCATCTAAAATAATATTATCTCTCATTTCAATAATAGTTACTTCTTTATTTCTTGGATGTCTATCTTTAACTAGTGGTGCAATAAAATCTGCTGTTTCACAACCTACTGAGCCACCACCAATAATAACTACATTTTTACCTATACAAACCTTGCCAAGTAATACATCAGGTGCCGTAGACGCATGTTTGTGTCCTAGCAAGCCTTTAGGCATAATTGGAGTAGCACCTGTTGCCAATATAATTTCGTAGCCTACATAATCCTTTTTAATATCTGCTGCTGTTAATGTTTTCTCAAGTAAAATTTTTACGCCTGCTTTTGTAGTTCTATTTATAAAATACTTAAGGGCTTTGCCAACATCGTTTTTGGCAATGGGATATGAAGCTGCTACCATTTGCCCTCCAAGTAAAGTGTCTTTTTCTACTAAAGTTACATCGTGACCTCTCTTAGCTGCAATATATGCTGCTTCTAAACCAGCAGGACCACCTCCAACTACTAATACTTTTTTTTGAATTTCTGCTTTGGTCAAAGTATCTTCGTTTTCAATTTCTAGTGAAGGATTAATTCCACAAGTAATATGATCTGTAATCATAACACTACTTAAACAATCAAGACAACCAATACATGGTCTAATTTCGTCTAATCTGCCTTCCTTTGCCTTATTAGAGAATTCAGCATCACACAAAAGTGCTCGTCCTATTACGGCAATATCAGCCTTTCCATTTGCAATCATTTCCTCAGCAACCCAGGGTTCATTCAGCCTGCCTACTGTACCTACAGGTATATTTACATATTTTTTTATTTCAGAAGCAGCTTTTATATGGCTACCTTGAATGGAACCAGCTGGTGTAATGGAACTTGCCCTATGTACTGTAGTTCCACCTGATACATGAATCATATCTACACTAGCCTCTTCTAATTTTTTTGAAATATAAATACCTTCTACTAAAGCCTGACCACCAATTTCGTAATCATCACCAGAGATTCTTACAATGATAGGGAACTCTTTACCGCAAAGTTCTCTTACTTTTGCAATTACTTCTAATAACAATCGTATACGGCAGTCAACATCTCCACCATATTCATCAGTTCTCTTATTATATAGTGGAGATAAAAAACCACCTAATAATGCATGTGCATGCGCTGCGTGAATTTCCACTGCGTCACAACCAGCTTTTTTTGCTCTAAGTGCTGTCTCTGCAAAATTATTTATAATGGCTGGAAGTTCCTCTCTCTTAAGTGCTCTTACAGGTTTTGTCATGTAATATGGTCCCACAGTTGAAGGTGCAATTAATTGTGGGGTATCTGGGTATGAAATTGCCATATATGATGGATGTAGCAATTGCGGTGCAATTTTTCCTCCGTACTTATGGACTTCTTTAGTTAATTTGCTCCAACCTTCAATATAGCTATCATCTTGCAAGGTTAATGTACGTGAAATATACTTATAAGTTGGCTCAGTCATGACTACTTCTGTAATAATAAGTCCTACGCCACCTTTTGCTCTACTAGCATAATGATAAATCATATCATCTGTTACATACCCATCCGCAGATGCAAAGTTTGTGGACATTGGAGACATAACGATACGATTTTTTATTTCTGTTTGATTAATTTTAATTGGAGAAAATAAATATTTGTACATAAAACAACCACCCCTTATTAAGTATTCGTTAAAAGTCTAACATAGTTATAGCATAGCACTCTCACTTGATATAACAATATAGTTATCATTTTTTAAAATACATAATTCGGTATGCATAGGGGCTATTTGGAACCTCTCATATTTAATTCATACTTCTTTGGGTTAGTACCTGTAATTGCTTTAAATGTATTACTAAAGTGATAAGGTGAGGAAAATCCTAGCATAATACCAACTTCTTCAATAGAAAATTCGTGAGTTCTCAATAATTCTTTTGCTTTTTTAATTTTAAATTGGATAACATATTTACTTGGAGAAATACCTAGAACCTCAATAAATGCTTTGTATAAATAACTATTGCTTGCGCCAATGCATTTGCATAAGTCATTCATTTTTATTGCCTCATTTTTGTGTTTATTAACATAATGGAGGGCACTATTTACAACGTTTACTTGTTGTTTATTGTATTTTACTTCATGAATTTCAACTGGATTTCTTTTTTTTTGAACCCGAATAATTTCAACGATAATTCGTAATAATCCGGAAGTAATGATACTAAGATAACCAATCTCTGCTCTTTCTTTTTCCAAATGTAGTTTTTCAAACATACCTTTTAATTCACTATACTCTTCTTTAAGTATGACTGGACCATTGCAAGTAAGTACATTACTTAGTTGTGCTTGTAAATAAGCAGGTTCTATATCAAAGTGAATAGAGTAATATTCATATTCTTCATAATCTTTGTTTATTGATGTTACAAGACTAAAGGGCTCTAAAACCAGCATACTACCTGGACTACATACATATTCTTTGCCATTTATGGTGGTTAGAGATCCTCCTTTGGAATAATATAAAATTTCAAAATCTGAACTTGTATAATCCAATCTAGACTTATGAGTAGAGCACCATTTGCCATAACTATTAATGACATAGTGGATACTTCCTAGTAAAACACTTAAATCTTCCTTTTGCTGCTTACTAATATATTTTTCAGTATCTACATACATAAAGCACCCCTATTCTAATTTACATCTTTAATTTATCTAATGTAATATTAATGGAAATCAAATCTTTCTCTTTGGGTTAGTGTTATATTCTAATTATATTATAGTAAAAAGGTATATTCCAGCATTAAATAATATATCAGATTATGTATGTTTTTTCTTGAAATGTATAACGATAATTCCTCCGTGCTATGATAAGATTAACCTTAGAATAGTTGGTAATATTTTAACAATATTATTAAAATAAATATTATATAAAGGGAGAGATTATTTTGAAATTATTTGAACCTATTATTATAAAAAATGTTACATTCAAAAATCGTATTATGTTTCCACCTTTAACAACAGGATATGAGGAAAGAGATGGGTCTATTGGAGAGCAAAGTCTTAACTTTTATAAAAGAATTGCAGAAGGAGGCACAGGTTATATTGTTATTGGGGATGTTGCACCTATAAATACCTTTGCACCTACACCAAAGTTGTTTCATGATGGTCAAATTGAGAGCTTTAAAAAATTAGCAGATGCAGTTCATGAATTTGGTGCTAAACTTGGTCTACAGCTGTTTCACCCGGAATATAATGTTGATGCATTGATAGAGTTATTTAAAAAAGGTGATGCCTCAGAAATACGTGCTAAGCTTCATCATGATATGGAAAATTATGTTCAAGAGGTTACAGAGGAAGAATTGCTAGCAATTATTGATAAATATGCGGCTTGTGCAAAACGTGCTGCTATAGCAGGTGTGGACGTTATTGAAATCCATGGCGATAGACTTGTTGGGGCGTTGTGCTCTACAATTTTAAATAAGCGAACAGATAGCTATGGCGGATGCTTTGAAAATCGTGTAAAGTTTGCCCTTAAATTAGTAGAAACAATAAAGGAAGCTGCTCCAGATTTATTAATTGAATACAAACTATCAATTGTTTCAGAAATTGTTGGAAAGGATGAAATGCGTGGAAAAGGCGGCGTATGCATAGAAGAGGGAATTAAACTAGCTAAATTACTGGAAGAGGCTGGGGTGGATATGCTTCATGTTGCCCAAGCTAACCATACCGGTAATATGGGAGATACAATTCCTGCAATGGGTACACAACCTTATGGGTTCTTTGAAAAATACTCAAAACAAATAAAAGAAGTAGTATCTATTCCCGTTTCTACAGTTGGCCGTATTTTAAATCCAGATTACGCACAAGCAATGCTAGATAGTGGTTCTTGCGATATGATTGGCATAGGTAGAGGACTTTTAAGCGATCCTGACTGGGTAAATAAAGCACAAGCAGGAAATGCATCTCATATCCGTCAATGCATTATGTGTAACAAAGGCTGTACAGATGCTATTCAAAACAGACAATTTGTTTCATGTGTACTAAATGCAGAAAATGGTTATGAATATAAAAAATCAATTTCAGCTTCTGAAAGTCCAAAGAAAGTTGTGATAATTGGAGCTGGTCCTGCTGGATTAGAAGCTGCTAGAGTTGCTGCTGCAAAGGGACATAAAGTTACACTGTTTGAAAAATCACTAAAAATTGGGGGACAATTAAATATCGCTTCTGTTCCACCAAGAAAGAGTGAGATGCTAAGAGCTCTAAATTACTTAATGAATGAAGTTTCTACACTAGGAGTTGATATAAGATTAGGGAAATCACCTACTTCTAACGACATCCTAGCATTGGAAACGGATCACGTAATTATTGCAGCCGGTGCTGAAAATAGAATAATTCCTGTTGAGGGATTTGAAGGTAAAAATGTATTAAATGCATGGAAAGTATTATCAAGTGAAGAAATTTGCCATGGTAATGTTGTGGTAATAGGTGGTGGCCTGGTTGGTGCTGAAACTGCTGAACTCCTTGCAAGCCGTGGGTGCAAAGTTTCAATTATTGAAATGTTAGACACCATTGCCAAAGATGAATCCACCTCAATTCGTCCTACATTATTAGAAGAGTTTGATAAATATTCAGTAGATATTTATGCAAAACATACTGTAACTAAGATTACTCCTAATGCTGTATTTTGCAAGAATGAAAGCTCTGAAGAAATTGAAATTCCATGCAATTTTGCTGTTATGGCTGTAGGCGCAATGCCAGTTTCTTTTGATACAGTGGCATTAGATAATGCACATATTCCATATACATTTATTGGGGATGCTATGCAGCGAGCTTCTGATTTAAAAAATGCAATAACTACAGCATACGATGCTGCAAATGCAATTTAAGATATAAATAACTTCTAGTTGTGGCTACAAACTTAGGGAAAGTAGCCATTAAGCAAAAAAAGTGTTACTACTAAAAAAGTATAAAAATCCTTTTTTAACAAGAGGATTTTTATGCTTTTGTGCGCCAGGCATGGTGCGCAAAAAGAAGTTTATACAAAACCTTAGCGTACACAATTAAAACTTAAAGATTTTTCTAAGAGAATTATACCATAATATTATAAAGCATATACTAGGTAAAAATAAGTCTACAAAATACTACAAAACCTTTGACAATATGATATTTTTCTGTTATTTTCATATAGGAATTATTATTTTTAAAGATAATAAAAGCTATTTTATCATTATCTCATTTAGAGAAAAACAAGGAGGAAATTTATGACTACCAATGAAACACAAAATGTAAGGATAACAAATGCAGATCCATCTGCTTTAGGGCTATTTGGGCTTGCAATGGTAACACTTGTGGCATCTTCACAAAAACTTGGACTTACAGATGGCGTATCTTTTATACTGCCATGGGCTATATTCTTAGGTGGATTTGCTCAATTATTTGCATGCTTTAATGATTCAAAACGTAACAATGTTTTTGGAACTACAGCTTTTGGAGGTTTTGGATTCTTTTGGCTTGCGGTTGGAGCCTCATGGCTTATTAAAGCAGGAGTATTTGGTCAAGCCTTAGCATCAACTGTAGATCCAAAACAATTAGCATTTGCATATGTAGGGTACTTGATTTTTTCATTATTCATGACTATAGGTGCTGCAGAAACTCATAAGGTTTTATTTACAATATTTGTACTTATTGATTTTCTATTTATAGGATTAGCACTTAGTACTTTTGGAGTTATGCATGATTTTTCACATGGTCTTGCAGCATACTCTGAATTATTAATTGCACTATTTTCTTTTTATGGATCCGCTGCTGCAGTTTTAAACCCTCACTTTGGAAGAACGTTTCTGCCAGTAGGAAAGCCTTTTGGTATATTTAAAAAGTAATTTATTAATAAAAATTTTAGAAGGGCAATGTATGCCCTTCTTTTTTTGTAAGAAACTATTGTTCTTGTGCACCTGTACAAATACAATATAGTAGTTTGCACGTTTCAACTTGTTAATAAGTTATCAAAGAATTTATGAATATGCTAAAGATTAATGACATTACTTATAGCATCATTTTACATTTATCAAAATATAATAAATAAGTTATGTTTAAAGTCAATGAATGAAGGGGTTTATAAGGAAATAGATGTATTTAATGTTCATTATTAGTACTATATGAATCAAAACGAGAGTATTACATAAAATTACATTAAGATGACTATTTTTTATCAAAGGTTATCAAAAATAATTGAATTATTCAGAAATATAGTATATAATAGCTATTGTACGAAAGAAAGTTTATGTAAAGCTAAAAACCATGTAACTTTATGTAAACGAAACCAAACTTGAATGGGGGACTTATAAATGGTAGCTTTACTAAAAATATCACCAGTATTTGTAATGGCAGGACTTATGATATCCGGAATGAATGCATTACTTGCAGCACCAATTGCGACAGTTTACGCAGCTTTAGTTGCAGCATTGACATGTAGATTTAAATTTAATGACATTGTTGATGCAGCGGTAGATAACGTAAAAGAAATGCAATTGGTTTTCTTTATATTAATGCTTGCTTATGCAATGGCTGAAGCTTTTATGGCAACAGGGGTTGGAGCAGCAATAATTAATATGTCATTAAATCTTGGATTAACAGCAAGAACTGTTGCAGTAACAGGATTTATGGTAACAGCAATACTATCAGTAGCAACAGGAACGTCATGGGGAACGTTTGCAGCTTGCGCTCCAATATTCCTATGGCTTAACCACATACTAGGTGGTAATGTATTACTTACTACAGCAGCAATTGCTGGTGGAGCTTGCTTTGGAGACAATATAGGTCTTATTTCGGACACCACTGTGGTAAGCTCGGGTATCCAAAGAGTTGAAGTTATTCATAGAATAAGACATCAAGGGGTATGGTCTATTCTATGTTTAGCAATAACTGCAATCATTTTCTACGCAGTAAGTGTTGGAATGGGACTTCCAACCACAGCTGGTAGTGCAGGAGATGCAATAAATCAAATTCCCAAAGAAGTATGGACATCACTTCAAGAAGCTAGACCTTCTGCAGTTGAACTTTTAAATCAAGTTAAAAGTGGAGTTCCGGTGTACATGATAATTCCATTATTAATTGTACTTGCAGTAGCAATTAAGGGTCTTCCAACTCTTGCGTGTTTAGGACTTGGAATAATAGCATGTTTAGTCCTTGGACTAGTAGCGGGAACAGTACAATCAGTATCTTCGTTCTTAGATTTAATATATACAGGATTTGAAGGTGCAGGTTCATGGGTTATTGTTATGATGATGTGGGTTGGTGCCTTTGGTGGTATCATGGGTAAAATGCAAGCATTTGCTCCATTATCAAATTTAGTTTCTAAAATTTCAAGAAATGTACGTGAACTTATGTTTTGGAATGGTATGTTATCAATTTTAGGAAATGCTGCATTAGCAGATGAAATGGCACAGATAGTAACAGTTGGACCAATAATTAGAACTTTACTTGAAGATAACGTAGAGGGTAGCGAAGAAGATATGTATACATTACGTTTAAGAAATGCTACTTTTGGAGATGCACTTGGAGTATTTGGATCACAACTTATTCCATGGCATGTATATATAGGTTTCTATGTGGGAATAGCTACAGCAGTTTATCCACTTCACCAGTTTGTACCACTAGATATAATAAAGTATAACTTTATGGCTATGGTAGCAGTAGGGTCATTATTACTGCTTACGTTAACAGGACTAGACAGATTTATACCATTATTTAAATTGCCAACAGAACCTAACGTTAGATTAAAGAAAAATATTAAGACAAGCAGTAAAGAAAATTTATCTGCATAATCATAAAATTTTAAAAATATATAAATTAAGCAAAGCACTATATTGTAAATATGCAATATAGTGCTTTTACTTTAAAACTATTTTATAAGGAAAGTCTTCAAACTACATTAAGAAATGGATGAACTTTCACCAATTCATGAATCTCCTCATATAGTATTTATATACGAAGAAGCATGCTTTGAAATGAAATAAAAATAAGTAAGAGTATGTCCTTCATTAATAAACACAATTTATCAGAGAACAATTAGTTTAGAGGTTACGAAGGAAAATGATGATATACAGGCAAATGTAGAAGAAAAAAATGTGATACTATAAAAGAGGAGAATGTGATTTTATGAATATATGCGTTATTGGAGCTGGTTATGTAGGGCTTATAACTGCATTATGCTTTGCTAAAAAAGAAAATAAAGTAATTTGCGTTGAAAAAGATTTAGATAAGTTAATTATGCTAAAAAGAGGTACGCCAACTATATTTGAAGAAGGTTTAGATGAGTTATTAAAAGAAGCTTTAAGTACAAATAGTGTTCAATTCACCCATGACATGGAACTGGGAGTTAGTTCTTCAGATATAATATTTATTGCTGTTGGAACTCCAACAAAGGGAAATTGGGATGTAGATATTAGGCAAGTGGAACAAGTGATAGATTCAATTTCACTATATATTGACAAATATAAAATAGTTGTAACTAAAAGTACAGTTCCAGTAGGTACTCAAAAACATTTAAAAAGAAGATTGTTAGAAAATCATGTACCGAAGGAATATTTTGATGTGGTTTCTAATCCTGAATTCTTAAGAGAAGGTAAAGCTATACATGATTTTTTCTATGGTGACAAGATAGTGATAGGCTATGAAACAGAAAAATCAGAACAAACAATGAGGCAGCTGTACGAACCATTTAAAATAACAATGGTATTTACGAATCCTGAAACAGCAGAGCTGATTAAATACACCTCTAATGCTTTTTTATCTGTAAAGATTTCATTTATGAATGAAATAGCTAATCTTTGTAATAAAGTTGGGGCAGATATTGATGTAATAGCCTATGCTTTAGGCCTTGATCAGAGAATTTCACCATTATTTTTAAAAGCAGGCATAGGTTATGGGGGAGCTTGTTTTCCAAAGGATACAAAAGCTTTAGTTAAAATATCTGAAAATCATCATTGTGATCTTAAAATTATAAGAACTACTGTTGATGTAAATGAAAAACAGAGAGTTTTACCAGTGAAAATATTAAAAGAGCATTTTAAAAATCTCCATGGCAAAACTATAGCGATTTTAGGATTAACTTTTAAGCCGGGCACAGATGATATTCGTGAAGCACCATCTATATATATAATTAAGGAGCTATTAAGAAATAAAGTTAAAGTGAAGGCATATGACCCAATGGTTACAAAAGATATAAAAAGTATACTTCCTGATATAGTTTATAGCCAAGATATGTATGAATGTTTAGAGGGTTGTGATGCAATGATAATTTGCACAGAGTGGAGTGAATTTTATGACATGGATTTAAATAAGACTAACGAACTTATGAAGGAAACAGTAATAGTAGATGGGAGAAATGTGCTCGATATTAATAAAGTTAAAGAAGCTAATATAACAGCTTATTACTCCATAGGAAAAGGAAATATTAAGAAATGAGTTGTTTACTAATAGTAGGCTGGTACTTTTAAGTTAAAGTACCAGCCTTATTTTCAGCAAATTTACAAGACTACATAAATTCACATATTTTCATTGTAAATTCAAATTTAAGAACCACCTAACGAATTTTGAAATTCCATCATCAAATTTTATAACCGGGTTGTATCCGAGAATTTCCTTAGATTTAGAAATGTCAGCGTAGGTTATTGCTACATCTCCAGGTTGCATAGGTAAATATTCTATATTAGCTTTAACACCAAGTTCAGATTCTAATCTCTCAACTAGATAACGTAGCATAATAGTATCAGATCTGCCTAAGTTAAAGATTTCATACTTGTGGCTACCTATACTTGACCAGCTAATTGCTTTGTCTATTCCCTGAATTATATCATCTATATAGGTGTAGTCTCTTTCCGAAGTCCCATCTCCAAAAATAGAAATTTGTTTTTCTTCTGATATAAGTTTTGTAAACTTATAAATTGCTAAATCAGGTCTTTGCCTTGGTCCATAAACAGTGAAAAACCTTAAACAAGCTATATTAATTCCATATAAGTGACTATAAACATGGCATAAAAGTTCCCCGGATTTTTTAGTGGATGCATAAGGTGATATTGGGAAGTTTACAGAATCTACTTCAGCAAAGGGAAGTTTTCTATTATTACCATATACAGAAGAAGAGGAAGCAAAGATAAACTTATTTATACCGAATTTATTACAAAGGTCTAATAAGTTTAGTGTTCCACTAACGTTTACTTCATTGTATAAAATCGGGTCTATGATGGAGGGGCGAACACCTGCCATAGCTGCAAGATGAACTACAAGGTCTATTGTGTATGAACTAAATACTTTTGTTAAGAAGTTAATATCTCGAAGGTCGCCTTCTTCTATTATTAAATTATCATCTGGAATATTATTTATTTTCATTAAATGTTTAATTTCTGTAATATTTGATCTTTTTATTTTAGGGTTATAAAAGTCGTTAAAATTATCAATTATGACTATTTTATGATTGTTTTTTATTAAATAATCACAAAGAGTTGAACCGATAAAACCTGCCCCTCCAGTTATTAAAATTGAATTATTCAACGTTACACCCCTCAATCAACCTAAATTTATTTTACACTATCAAAAAGTTTTAATAAATCATTAGCTAACCTATTAAAGTTATATTTCTCCAAGGCTATTTTTCTACCATTCATCCCTAGTCTATGGGCTAAGCCTTCATTATCAAGAAGACGAACTATATTTTGCTCAAGCACCCTTGGATTATTATAATCGTTCATAACATAACCATTTACACCTTCTTGCATTACCTCTGCATTTCCCCCACGATTGGTGGTTATAATAGGTAATCCAGCAGCCATGGCTTCATAGTGAACCCTTGCTAAAGGTTCCTGCCACTGCGACATACATACGAATACATCTCCTATGCTATAGTACTTTGGAATTTCATTAGGACTTAAGAAGCCTGTAAAGATAACCGGTCCTTTTAGTTCTTTAGATAATTTCTTTAACAATTGTATATAATCAGTACTTTCATTTCCACCATACCACTTGCTTCCTATAATCATTAGAGCAGTATTTGGATGTGATTTCATAACAGAATTCATAGCATCTAATACAATATGGTTACCTTTTTTTGGCGTCAATCTGCCTATATTCAATATTGTTTTATAATTTTGAAGACCATATTTTGCACGTAAAATATTTCTATAGGAGCTCTTGTCATCCTCCCAAATTGGGTTAAATATATTACAGTCTACTGCAGAATATACAGGGCGAAGTTTACTTGCGGCAAAAGGATATAACTCTTTTACTCCATTTGCAATAAACTGACTTACTGTTGTAATGAAACTTACTCTATTAATACATGCAGTGGCTAATTCGGGATTGATTTTTTTATGCGGAAACATTTCATTATGCAAACTTAAGCTAAATGCACAAGTCAAATCTTTACTCAAAAATGGAACCCAGCGAGGTCTATTAAATACATGCACTAAATCAAAGTCATTTGTAAGATAGGGTTTTATTCCTCGTACATACTCTTCTGTGGTACTTGCAGGTAACCTGATATATTTTATACCATCTGCAGAATTTCTGCTTGGCAACTTAGGATCTTGTATACAAAACACAGTTATTTCATGATGCTCAGATAATATAGGTAGGACACCTTCAAGATATACTTGAACTGCTCCACCATTAATAGGAGGGAAGGTAAGTTTCTCTGTACAAATAAAAGCTATTTTCATAATAACACTCCTCTTAAAGCCATCTCTGCAAAATAGAAAACTTATTTAGTTCGAACCTTGAAATAGAAGAAATCTTGTCACTTTCTATTGCTTTAGGACTTTTATGCAAAGTTTTTACAAGTCCAAAAAACCAGTGAGGGAACATTAAATCAATTTTTAAAACTTTTTTTAAATCAAGTGATAGAGTAGTATTTGTTTCATAATATTTCAAAATGGATTCAAATATATTTGGATTAAAATTTTGAGACTTCATCATCCTTTTACCAATAATTTTTCTTAAATCTCTAATGGATAAGTCATAGGTAACACCGTCTAAATCTATTACAGTAGATCCTTCTTTTGATAGCATTACATTTCCAGTTCCATAATCTTGATGACATAAGCAGGAATCCTTTTGATTAATGCTACATAAAGAACTATAAGGCGAATCATTAATTAAAGTAATTGATTTATTGCAAACTTCTATAATGGGGTCTATATGCTTTATATAGGTGGAATAAGATGGATTATTAGGTGTTTGTATGCAGAGTTCTTTTATTTTTAGCATTCTATTTTTCATGGATTCATATTGAACTGGCCACTTGCCGAGTTTTGAAGATATTATTGATGTAGTTGGTGGAACATATCCTATTGAGTCAATATGAAATTTGGACAATGCCTGCAAAGCTAAAGTTAAATCTTTTGGATTCTCTAAATTCATATCTCTTCCATCAACCCAACTATATAATACAAATAATTGTTCGTTAAATTGTGTAATGGGGCTTCCTTTAGAATTAAGATGGATTCTTGGCACATTACCGCCATTATTTATTATATATATTTGAGCATTTACTGAGAAAAGTGCTTCTTCTAATGAATGTTTCAAGCGCTTGAGACATAAAGTAGTACCTTTATAGGAGAATTTCCATAATGTTTTCAGACCCTTACTTTGTAATATTTGTAAATTTTGAGGTGTTATATTGTATTCTAGAAGAACTTTTCTTCCAAGTTCTAAATAATTAGTTGATTCAGTTTCCATAATAATGCCTCCTATATTAGCCTATGAAGGAATAATTTTTTCAAAATTTTGTAGAATGGGTTCTATAGACTTTTCTGTTTTTATCATTGTATTTAATTTTTGTACATATCTATCTTCAGTCCAGGAAGCTTCGCGTCCTTCATAGTATTTACTCATTATCCCAATGAAGAGATGAGGGAAGGTTATTGTTGGTTTAAGGACTTGCCATTTCCAAGATTCAAGAGGATTTATATTGTTATACCATTGTAGCATTTGTTTTGTTAGGGCTAAGTCCCAGGTGCCCCGCCTTTTCATTACTTTATTTAAAAATTTTCTTATATCTCTTATCGGCAAATCAATGCTAATAGAATCTATATCTAAAACAAATATTTCTTTTGATTTTGTAAGAATTAAATTTCCAGCGGTGAAGTCTTGATGACAAAGGCAGTTTAAGTTTTTATCAGATTCAACCCATTTTTCATATCCAGACTTTTGATTTTCAGCTATAGCTAGTTGCATTCTTTTGTAAAAGTAAGGAAAGGCGTTTATGATAATTGATTCAAATTCCGAATGAGTAGATTTTGAAAGTTCCATGTCATAAAAGCCTTTTGTTTTATTCATTTGATTTTCAAATTCTTCCTTTTGAAGTCCTAAATGAGTTCTTATCTTACAATCAGTGGGGGGAACAAAATTTTTAGAAGCATAGTGAAAGTTAGCTAATTGTTCTACAATAATTTTTAATTCTTGGGGTTTGTCCTCATTTGGAGTAACTCCAGGTATGGCATCACTTAGAACATAGCAACAATCTATTCCTTTTATATATCTAGTGTTTTGTTTTGTTTTAATGATTTTAGGAAGTTTAACTTTGTTGTTACCTAAATGTTCTACAGCTGCAAGTATGAATTCAAGAGTTTTAGCGGAGCAGGAATGTTTTTTTAAAATTTTATCACCAGTTTTTGTTTTTATCCACCAAACTGCTTTTTTTCCTTTATTGCATTCATTTCTTATATTAGTAACCGCAATATCATATTGAGATAATATTAAGTTTATATTTTCTTCTTCCACAAGATAACCTCCTTTTAATTCTATAAAATGAAAACAAAGCCCTGAGGAGCTTACTTTTGCATTAAGGAAAAGAAAACTAATTTAAAATAGTATTAGTTAATAGATGAATTTAATAAATACTACTTTTATAAGGCATCCTCAGAGAATGTTTCTTAAAAACTAATTAAAACTCAAAAGGATTATCCTCATCCTCTTTTAAATCTTCTTTTAAATCTTGTTTTAGATCTTCTTCAAAGTCTTCAATTCCTTCTGGTTTTTCTCCCCATTTAACTTTAATTACAAAATCACCATAAGTTTCATCGCTATCAAATTTAATTTGATAATCTAATTCTTCATTGTCTGGGATTAAAACAGGGTTTCCCTCTATTTTGAGTTTTTCCTTGAATAATCTAACAATTTGATCTTTTAAGAAAAAGTAAAACTCTTCTTTGTTTCCAGTAAACTTTTCTCTAGAATTCATGCATATACACCCCTTTCACTATAATAGTATTCCGATTTAATTAAAAAGGTGATAAGAATCATGTATATTTTAAGATATAATTACATACTTTGAAAAAGTATGCGACTTTAATACATAACATACGTATATAACTATATATAGGAAAATTTACAGGGGGGTTAAATTTTATGAAAAGGAAGTCTAAAAATATAATAGCAATAATAGTAGCAATTATTTTAATCAGTGTTTTGGCTATAGGGTGTGGTAAAAAGGGAACTGCAAGTAATGAAAATAAAGTGGGTATGCCAGTTCCACAGGCTGATGCAGGTTTCGGAACAAACGGTAATGTAGTGAAAGATGATGCTAAATCCAATAATAATTCTACGGTAGGGAAGGAACATACTCCTCTTTCAAGCAATTCGTTAGAGGGTCAGGGTAAGATAATACGAAATGGAACAATACAGATGGAGACTTTAAACTTCGATGAAACAGTAGAATATATTTTAAGTAAGACCAATACTGCTATGGGATATGTTCAAAGTTCAAATGTATCTGGTAAAAGCATTGAGTCGAAATCGTATGAAGAAAGAAGAAGGGGTCAATTTACCTTAAGGATCCCTAAGACAAAGTTTGATGATTTTATATTAGATGTTGGAAAAGTAGGAAGCATTACAAGTAAGCAAATTTCATCTGAGGATGTAACAAGTGCATATTTTGATACTCAGGCACATTTAAAATCTTTAAACATTCAAGAAGAAAGACTGATAGAATTATTAAAGAAAACTGGCGAACTCAAAGATATAATTGTAGTAGAAAAGGAATTAACTAGTGTTAGATATGAAATTGAAGGTTTAACTGGAAATCTTAAGAAATGGGATAATCTTATAGATTTTTCTACGCTAAGTATAGAATTAAGTGAAGTCTATGACATCAAAGAAGATCCTGGTTCTTTTGGAGGAAAAATTATAAATGGATTTACTTCCTCTTTAAAATCTTTACTTAATTTTGGAAAAGATCTTGTTGTAGTAATATCAATAAGCATACCTTATTTGGTGATTTTAACTATTATACTTTTAATAGTTAGATTCGTTTATAAACGTAGGAAAATAAGCAAATAGAATTTAAAGCTCCCATTAAAACAAAGTGCGCAGTAATACACTTATGCTTTAATGGGAGCTTTTTTATAAAGACAATTCCTTTTGTAGAGTCTATGGATGTATCTTATATGCTAAATTTTAAATATTTTAATACTATTTTGAAGATCTACAGCCATTTCTTTTAGCCGTCTAATTGAAGAGGACATCTCATCGATGGTGCTTGATTGTTCTTGGATAGATGCAGCAACTTCCTCTGTAGCAGCGGCACTTTCTTCTGAAACCTTAGTTATGTTTTCTGAACTTATTGCTAAGCTTTCAGTAATTTCATTTGAATGTAGTATATTATTAGTTACAACAGTTAGCTTGTTTTTAGTAACCTCAAATGCTGCAATAATTTCCGTAAGTGAATTATCAACATTTTGCACATTAATTGTGCCCTTTTGGGTTTCTAAACTGCCTTCTTCAATTGAAGATAGTGCGGTTTTAGCATTTTGCTGAGTGTTTTGTATAAGTTTTTTTATGCTATTAGAAGACTCCATAGTTTCCTCAGCTAGTTTTCTTACTTCTTCAGCAACAACAGAGAAACCTCTTCCAGATTCTCCAGCCCTTGCAGCCTCAATGGAAGCATTTAGAGCAAGTAATCTACTTTGTCTTTTATAACTTTAATTTGAGTTATTAGATCATTCATTTTAGCTCGTCCATCATTTGCTAAAGAACTTGTCTCATCTGCATTTTGAGAAACACTAGTTATTTCTTCTTTAATAGTATCCATATTATTGGCTATTTTTATAGTGTTCTTTGAAATATCTTCTGTAGCAATAAATTGCTTTTCTGAACCATGTGCCAATTCTTGGGCTGCTGAAGCAATTTGATTTGAAACCATGGAACTTTGTTCTCCTGAATGTAACAGATGCTCTGAAGAAGATAATAACATTGTAGAAATATCACTAATCTTTTTAGTCACGTTACGAAGATTAACAATCATTTCATTGAAGCTTATGCTTAAAAGACCTATTTCATCTTTAGATTTTACCTTGATTTCTTTTGTTAAATCTCCATTAGAAACATCATTGGCAAGTGTTACTAAGTTTTTTAAGGGATTAATAAGTTTTGAAACTAACAATACTAGTAGTAATGAACCTAATATGAAAGAAACAAGTGTTATTAAAAATGAACTTGTTAATACAGAATTAATGGCAGACTGAACATTTCTCATTGAAACACCTATATCCACAGCACCTATATGTTGTTGATTTTCATAAATAGGTACTAATACATCGTAAACTCTCTCAACGTCTTTGTACATAAAAATAGAAGAATACTCTTTGCCATCTTTAGCGGCAGAAATACTTCCTTCATCCTTTAGTACATTGCCAATTCGATCCTTTTCAGTGTGTGTAAGTACTTTCAAATCCTTTCCTATTGTTAAAGCATATGCAATGTTTGTGTCCTTTCCTAATTCATCAATAAGTGATTGAGTACTTACGGAAGTAAGAATAGTGTTAACTGTATTAGCAAGAATTCCAACTTGAACAAACCCACCACTAGGTGTTGCAACAGCACCGTATTTATAATAATTATCCTTTAAGTTTCCACTTTGACGGATTTCTTCAATAACTTCAGTTTTCTTATCTTTTATAATTTTTTGAACTGCATGGTCTTCTGGGTATTTATATTTTAAGTTGCCTGACATGTTTGAAAAGATAATAACTCCATTTGCATCAGCTACATTAATCTCGTCAATATTTAACTTTTTAGACACGTTTACAAGATATTCATTTGAAACATTTGGAGTCGTACCAATAAGATATGCTGAACTAACAATTTTTTCGCCTAGTAGAGTGTCAAGTTCCTTTGAAACAGTTTGATTAGATGAAAGTCGTTCCTTAATCTGACTAACAATTATGTTTCCATCAGTCTTCATTTGAAGCTCCATTTTATTCTTTACAATTAATACCATAATAGAACAAAAAATAATTAAGGTTGTTAAAAGTACTAAAAGTGAAGAAGCTACTATTTTCACTTTTAAAGATAAATGCTTAGATTTTGTTTTGTCTTTAGTTTTGTCTTTAGTTTTCATATTAAATTATTCCCCCTGCAAATTCTTGATTAATACTTGAATTGATCTTTAATTAAATTACCATTATATTTGTTGTTATATTTATACAATGCTATATCAATATAATACAAAATGCGACTTAATGCAATGAAAATAACTGTATTTTCTATAAATTTAAATTAGTTTTAAATATATCTTTATTTTTATTTAAAATTTAATTAATAGTATCTTACAATTGAAAAGTAAAACAAAAGATAAACTAATTAAATTGTTATGTACTAGAGAAAGTTGAGGATAATGTTTTATATATTAAAATAGAGTAAAAGGGAATATTTTATAATAAATTTAAGAGAATTTAGTGTATAATGATAGTATATAGTTTACACAAGGCAGTAATGAAGGGAAGGTATAGTTATGAACAATGAGCAAGAGTTATATCCAGTAAAGTTAAAAAAGAAATATGGTTATATAGATAAAGACGGAAATGAAGTTATAGAATTTAAGTTTGATTATGCTGAGGAGTTTCAAGGAAACTTGGCAATAGCTGCTTTAGAGGAAAAATACGGTTTTATAAATAAGACCGGGGAATTTATAATAGCACCTATTTATGATGAAGCTTGGCAGTTTAATGAAGGACTTGCAGCAATAAAATTAGAAGGCAGGATTGGTTATATTGATTTATTTGGTAAACTTATAGTAGAGCCTAAGTATGAAGAAGGCAATTTTTTTATGGAAGGAAGAGCAGCAGTAAAGACTGGATATAAATGGGGATATATAAATAGTAAAGGAATAGAGATAGTTCCTTTGGAGTTTTTAGATGCTAATGATTTTAGTGAAGGGTTAGCAACAGTACAAATAGGTGGTAAAATAGCTTATATAGATAGAGAAGGCAAAGTTATAATAGAAGAAAATTATGATTATGCCTATGCCTTTAAGAATGGTATTGCACTAGTTTGCACTAATGGAAAGTACGGGTATATAAATAGTAAAGGTGAATATATTATACCACTCAAGTATACAGTTGCAGGTGAGTTTAGTGAAGGACTGGCGCCAGTTGAAATTAGAGAAAAATACGGGTATATAAATTTTAGTGGAGAGCTAATTATAAAACCTGGTTTTCAATGGGCAGATAATTTTTATAATGGTGTAGCTATTATTTGTAACAATGAAAAGTATGGTTGTATTGATACAAAGGGAAACATCTTAATACCTACTAAGTTTGAAGACTTGGATATTATTAGTGAAGGTTTAATGGCTGCTCAAATAGGAGAAAAGTGGGGTTATATAGACTGCCAAGGTGAAATGGTCATAGAGCCAAATTTTGAAGAAGCCTATGAATTTAACAATGGGATTGCAAGAGTTGAAGTAGGTAAGAAAATTGGGTACATTAATAAATTAGGGGAATATATTTGGAAGTTACAGTCTTAAAAACTTATTTTGAAAAATATATATACTTAAAACAATGAGTCATTTAAATGGCTCATTGTTTTTTTTTTTTTGAAAAAACAGAATGAATTTAAAAATATTATCAATAAATAATACTTAAATTACTAAAGAACGAGAAAAAAATGTCGATATATAAAGTATTAGAAAATAAATAGGGGGGCAATATCATGAAGAAAAGCATATCCGACAAAGATGGTTCAAAAAATAAGGATTCAAAGGGTAAAAGACTGAGTTTTCAGTTAATATTATTATTAGTTGTAGTAGCATTTTTGCCAATAATATCAATTTCAGTAGGAACATACTATAGTTTATCAAAAAATTTAAAGAGTGAATTTGATAGTATATCAAATCAAAGCATTTCAAGGATCGATGAATCTATAGTTTCATTATATAAAACTAGTTATGAATCTACAAATATGCTATCCAATGATCCAAACGCTATGATGGTTAATGCTAATCCGGATTCGGTACAATGGTTAATTAAAAGTTTTGAGGGTTTTACAAAAACCCATACAGATGCATTAAGTATATATCTTGGTACTGTAGATAAAAAAACATATATTGTACCTAAGGCTGACTTAGATAGTAGCTTTGATCCAACTTCAAGGGAATGGTATAAAGCTGCAGTTAACAATGATGGAAAAGTAATTGTAACAAAACCCTATGAGGATGCTATTACTAAAAAATATTTAATGACTTTCGCAAAAACAGTTAAAGATAACCAAGGTAAACTTGTTGGAGTAATGGCAATAGATATAGATTTAGAATTGGTATCTAATATTGTATCAAGTATTAAATTAGGTAAAGATGGGTTTTCAGCTGTATTAGATAGTACAGGTACAATTATAGCACATAAAGACAAGAGCTTATTAGGTAAAAATTCGCAGCAAGAATCTTGGATAAAAGATATAATGGATTTAAAGGAAAACAAGATCATATCAAGTATAGATGGTCAAAAATGTTTAGTATACAAGGCCGTAAATGAAAAAACTAATTTGACAATAGTAGGGTTTATTCCTTTAGCTGAACAAACGGCAAAAATAACTGAAGGATTAACAATGCCTTTTATAGTTCTATTATTATCAGTTGTATTTGTAATTCTAGTGGGAAAGGTGTTTTCAGGTAAAATAACAAGACCAATGGTAAAATTAGTTGATGTTTTAGAAAAAATTAAGGAAGGCGATTTTACTCAAAGGGCAGAGAAAGATCAAAAAGCTAGCTTAGAAATACAACAAATTATTAATTCTGTAAATAATATGATAGAAGATATGGTTGTAGTTTTAAAAAATGTAGTAGAGAGCTCAAATAAAGTTAAGGATTCAGCAGAATCCTTGGCGGCAACTACTGAGCAGTCAAATGCTGTAGGAGATGAAGTTGCAAGAGCGGTGCAGCAAATTGCACAAGGGGCAAACGAGCAGTCTCAAATTTTAGAGGAAAGCGTCAGTTACTCTAATACACTAGGGGAAGAAGTAAATAAATCTACTATTAATGCTAAGAATATGATTAAAGCATCTTTAGATGTTAAACAGTCAACAGAGGAAGGTATAATAGTAGTTAATAATTTA
The DNA here is from genome assembly GCF_020443565.1 of Clostridium sp. CS001. Lineage (GTDB taxonomy): Bacteria > Bacillota > Clostridia > Clostridiales > Clostridiaceae > Clostridium_AD. Next base: position 162,175 of record NZ_JAIZZN010000004.1, on the reverse strand, counting down.
AGAGAAGTATTTGAAGAAAACACAAAGGCTAATGATGACGTAGCTAAGAAGGTAGAGATTTTAGCAGAGAATTCTATTAAAATAAGTGCTATAACTGATACTATAAAAGCAATAACGGAGCAAACAAATCTATTAGCTTTAAATGCTAGTATAGAAGCAGCAAGAGCAGGAGAGGCGGGAAAAGGATTTGCAGTAGTTGCAGATGAAGTTAGAAAACTTGCAGAACAATCGTCCGTTTCAGCTTCAGAAATTGATAAAGTGATAAATGTAATAAGAACGAGTGTTAACGAAGTATTAGAGCAAACAGTGAATTCTAAGGAACTGAATGCTAAAACTGATAAAAGCGTACAAACTACTAATGAAACTTTTATAAAAATTGAACAAGCAATGGAATTACTTCAAAATGATATGAATAGTGTAAATAGCTCCCTTAAAGAAATAAATAACTACAAAGATATAGTAAGTGAAAGAATTGAAAGTGCATCGGCTGTGTCAGAAGAGACTGCAGCAACTTCAGAGGAGGTAAGCGCATCTACTGAAGAACAGGCAGCAGGACTTCAAGAAATAGTAGGGGCGGCAGAAAACTTAAATGCTCTTGCAGACAACTTAAGAGAAAGTATTAGTAAATTTAAAATTTAATTTTAACCTCTATCACTTTTGTGGTAGAGGTTTTATTAGTTATTAATTAGCAATCTAAAGTAAGTAAAAAAAATTATAGTACTAAATTTCTTAATTTATCACAAATTTTAATGTATAATAAAACATAGAACGTTAATAGGAGAGATAAAGATGAAGATGAAGAAAATTGAATTACTAGCCCCAGCAGGAAGTATGGAGAGTATATATGCAGCAGTACAAATGGGCGCAGATGCAGTTTATATAGGAGGAAGTAAATTTTCGGCAAGAGCATATGCTTTTAATTTTGACAATGACAATCTTACTAAGGCAGTAGACTATTGCCATATTTATGGAGTTCGTGTCTATGTTACTTTAAATACATTAGTTAAGGATAATGAATTAAAAGAAATTTTGCAGTATGTAGAATTTTTATATAATGTTGGAGTAGATGCTTTGATACTTCAAGATACTGGTCTTATTTATTTGATAAGGAGTAATTTCCCTGACTTTGAAATTCACGCTTCCACGCAAATGACAGTTCACAATGGTGAGGCTGCCTTGTTTTTAAAGGAAATTGGATTTAAGAGGATAGTTCTCTCAAGAGAACTTAGCTTAAATGAAATTGATTATATATCTAACATACTAAAAGTAGAAACAGAAATTTTTGTTCATGGAGCACTATGTATATGCTATTCAGGGCAGTGCCTTATGAGCAGCATTATTGGTGGTAGAAGTGGAAATAGAGGCAGATGTGCACAACCTTGCAGATTACCTTATACACTAATAGATAAAAATACTGGAAGAGAAGATGAAGCATACCTTTTAAGTCCTAAGGACATTTGCACAATAGAAAACTTAAAGGATATAGTAGCAACAGGTACTTCTTCACTGAAAATTGAAGGAAGAATGAAAAAACCAGAATATGTTTCAGGTGTTGTAGAGATATATAGACGTGAACTTGACAATATCTATAATAATACAATACAAAAGTTAGATAAGGACATTAAAGTTTTAACTCAACTATTTAATAGAGAAGGATTTTCAAAGGCATATCTATACGGTAATACCGGAAAAGATATGATGGCATACAATCTTCCTAAAAATTCTGGACTGAAAATCGGCAAAGTTAATAATGATTTAACAGTAATACTATTAGAAAATGTAGCTTTAAAAGATGGTGTAATGTTTGGTGATGATGGTTTTGTTATATCTAAAATCATTAAAAATGGAATTGAAATAGAAAAAGCATTTCCCGGGGATAAGGTTTTATTAAAGCCCACTAAATTTAAGGCAGGAGACCTTTTATATAAGATTTCTGATAATGAACTAATGAATGATTTATCTAAAAGTTACAGTGATGCATTTAAACGTAAAATGGATCTGGATTTATCCATAGAGTTTAGTGTAAATAATCCATTTGTCATAAGAGCAAATTATCTAGGAAAGATATTTAGTGCACAAGGAGATATGGTTCAAGTTGCTGTAAATAAACCACTTGATAAGGATCGAATAATTCAAAGCCTTTCAAAAACAGGAGACACTCCTTTCAAAATAAATGAAGTAAGGTTTGAGATTTTTGAAGAAGGATTTCTTCCTATGGCCTCACTTAACTCAGTTAGACGAGAATTAACTGATAATATCCAAAGTGAAATAATAGGAAGATACAAAAGAGGAAAAAGCAGCAAAGAAATTAATTATGGAAAAGAATTTAGGTTATTAGATGAAAAAAATTATTCAAAAGCTAAGAGCAAAAAAGAAAGTATTATGCCGGAGACACTTATACATGTGACCAATAATGATCAATTAAGAGCAGCAATTGAAATGGGTTTTAATAATATTGCCATAAATCCTTTTATGAGAGGGAGCAATATTGACATTAAAGACTATGATGTAAATATTTATTTCAAGGCCCCTAGTATTATAAGGGAAGAGTTTGAAACTATATGCACGTATATTGAGGATAATATAGATAAGTTAAAGGGCGTTGTTACTGCTAATCTAGGTATAATTAGTAGGTTCCATAAGAAAATATCTATAATTGGGGATTATAAATTAAATGTTTTTAATAGATATGCCGGAGACTTTTATAAGAGTTTTTTAACAGGAACTTGTATTAGTGCAGAGTTAAATCAAAAGGAAATAAAGGAGATTGCAGTGAAAAGCTCTTTGCCACTTCAAATAATGGTTTATGGGAAATATGAACTTATGGTTAGTGAATATTGCGCTATAGGAAGTGTTTTCGGTAATAAAACTTCAGATAAAGCTTGTATTGAAAAATGCACTAAGGGATGTTATACACTTAAAGATAGAATGGGTGAAGAATTTAGTATTAATACGGACAAATATTGCAGAAGTTATATTTATAATAATGTGCCTGTAAATTTAATCGCAAACATTGGGGAAATTACAAAAAACAATATTTCTTCTTTTAGATTAGATTTTATCCATGAAAGTTATGAAGAGACTATAGAAGTACTAAAAAACTATATGGAAAGAACATGGCAGGGAGAATTTAAAAACTATACTAGAGGCCACTATAAAAGAGGAGTTGAATAAGTGGTAATATATAGTATATGATATAGATATGAAATTGTATTTTGAATAAAAGAAAGACGGTGAAGTTATGAACATAAAATCATTAAAGGTTTTAGAATATTATAAAATAAAAGATAAAATCAAAGAATATACTCACACTACGGCAGGTAAAGACATTATAGATGATTTAGAACCTTATACTAATATATACGAGGTAAGAGAGCATTTGCAAGAGACACAAGAAGCATTATTACTTTTATCAACAAAGGGAAGCGCGCCTTTTGAAGGCATATGGGATGTCCGTGATGCAATAATCAGAGCATCAAAAGAAGCATCACTAATGCCAAATCAGCTAATTAGAATAGCTCAAATGCTTAGGTGTGCTAGGTTATTTCAGAGCTATGTTGGTATAAAAAAAGATGATGAATCTTCTAGAGTTTTAGAGGATATATGTATTGGAATTGTTCCATTAAAAAAACTAGAAGATGAAATTTTTATAGCAATAATAAGTGATGAAGAAATTTCTGACAGAGCTAGTAGTTTACTTTTTAATTTAAGAAAATCTTTAAAAGAGAAAAATGCGTCTGTTAAAGATAAGGTGAATTCATTAGTTAGGTCCAATGGAAAATATCTTCAAGAGAGCCTCTATACTATAAGAGGTGATAGATATGTAATCCCTGTTAAAGTAGAGCATAAAGGTAGTGTGCCTGGTATAGTGCATGATCAAAGTTCTTCAGGAGCTACTTTGTTTATTGAGCCAATGAGTTTGGTGCATTTAAACAATGAAATTAAAGAAATTATGCTAAAGGAAAGAGCTGAGGTTGAAAGAATTTTAAGTGAGTTATCTTATAAGGTTTACGAAAATATAAATGTTGTTTCGAACAATGCAAACATAGTATGGGAACTTGATTTTATTTTTGCTAAGGCAAGGTATGCATTAGAAATGAATGCTATCATTCCAAGTGTTAACGAGGATGGAATTATAGATATAATTGATGCAAGGCATCCGCTAATAGATCCTAGGGAAGTGGTATCAAGCAGCATTTATTTAGGCAGAGAATTTACTTCCTTAGTAATAACAGGACCAAATACCGGAGGAAAAACAGTAACTTTAAAAACTGTGGGGTTAATTCAATTAATGGCTCTAAGCGGAATTTTAATTCCAGCGAGAGAAGGGTCTATGGTAAGCTTTTTTGAGGAGATTTTTGCTGATATAGGTGACGAGCAAAGTATAGAGCAAAGCTTATCTACTTTTTCCTCTCATATGACAAATATAGTTAATATCATTGCAAAAGCAGATAAAAAATCCTTAGCGCTATTTGATGAATTAGGGGCTGGAACAGACCCAACTGAGGGAGCAGCACTTGCTGTTTCAATTTTGGAAAACTTAAGAGCTAGAGGTACAAAAGTAGTTGCAACTACACATTATAGTGAATTAAAGGGATATGCATTAAAAACTATCGGAGTAGAAAATGCCTCTGTAGAATTTAATATAGATACACTAAGTCCTACTTTTAGGCTGATAATAGGAGTACCTGGTAAATCAAATGCATTTGAAATATCAAAAAGACTTGGATTACCTGATTTTATTATTAAAAATGCCAAAGAGAATATTTCTAAAGAGACTTTAGAATTTGAAGGATTAGTTCAAAGCTTGCAAGAAAAAAGCATAAAAGTAGCAGAAGACGCTAGGATTTCAGAAAGCTTAAAACTTGAAGCTAAAAAGCTAAAGGATAAATATCAAGAGAAATTATATAAACTTGAAAATATTAGAGAAAATGCAATGTATGAGGCTCAAAGAGAAGCAAAAAGATTAATAAGAGATGCTAAGGAAGAATCTGATGCCATTCTTAAAAACATGAGAGACCTTGAAAAACTAGGTTACTCTTCTGAAGCAAGACAAATGCTTGAAGAAGAAAGACTTAAGATTAAGAACAAACTTGAAAGCTTAGATAAACATGTAGAAAAAAACAATGAGGATTTAGGTGAGAAACTTAAAACAGTAAAAGAAGGTCAAGAGGTATATTTGCCATCTCTTGGGCAGAAGGTTATTGTAATTTCAAAGCCTGATAACAAAGGTGAAGTACAAGTTCAAGCAGGAATTATGAAGATAAACGTTAAAATAGACGATTTACGTAAATCTAAAATAACTGAGGAAGAGAAGAAAAAGGCTAAGATAAATAGAAGAGAAGTTAAGTTAAACCTAAGAAACGTATCAACCTCTGTAGATTTAAGAGGTATGGATGCAGAGGAAGCTATTTATACCGTTGACAAATATTTAGATGATGCTTATTTAGGAGGACTTAAAGAAATTACCATTATCCATGGTAAGGGCACAGGGGTTCTAAGAAATACTATTACAGATATGTTAAAGAGGCATAGTCATGTTAAAGCCTATAGATTAGGAAATTATGGTGAAGGCGGTAGTGGCGTTACAGTAGCTGAGCTTAAATAAGGGGTGAGGATATGATAATTGTAAGTGCTTGCTTATGTGGTGTTAACTGTAAGTATGATGGTGGCAATAATTTAGATGAAAGGGTGCTTAAGCTTTTAAGGGAAGGAAAAGCAATTCCAGTTTGTCCAGAGCAACTAGGTGGGCAAGAAACTCCAAGAGCACCACATGAAATTGTAAATGGAAGTGGTCTAGAAGTACTACAAGGCAAAGCCAAAGTACTTGGTCCTTACGATGACACTGATGATGTAACACCAGAGTTTATAAAAGGCGCCTATGAAACTTTAAAAATTGCAGAAGCAGTTGGTGCCAGTATTGCTATTTTAAAGGCGAGAAGTCCTTCTTGTGGAGTTTCAAAAATATACGATGGAACTTTTAGTGGAGCTAAAAGGCCCGGCAATGGAGTTACAGCAGAACTATTATTATCTAAAGGTATGAAGTTATTTACTGAAGAAAACTTAGATGAATTAGAACTTATAATAAAGTAAAACTAGGGGGAAAATAAAATGGATTATAAAGATGTTTTAAAAGAAGCTAGAGGAAACTTGAACAAAAGTTGTAGGGTTTGCCCTATATGCGATGGAGTTGCTTGTGCTGGTGAAGTACCTGGGATGGGTGGAAAAGGAACTGGAGATGCTTTTAAAATTAATGTAGACGCATTATCAGAGTATAAACTTAATATGAGAACTATTCACGATGCAAAAAATCCGGATACATCAATAGAATTATTCGGTAAAAAAATGGACATACCAGTATTTGCGGCGCCAGTATCCGGAACTACATTAAATATGGGTGGTAAGTTTAGCGAAGAAGAGTATATTTCTTGGGTTATCAGTGGATGTTTAGAAGGAGGAATTTTTCCAATGGTTGGAGATACTGCTGTAGATGCTTTTCTCACAACTAATCTATCTGAACTTAAAAAGCAGGGTGGAAATGGAATTGCTGTAATTAAACCTTGGGAAAATAGTAAGGTTATAGAAAAAATTAAATTGGCAGAAGAGGCTGGCGTATTTGCTATAGGCATGGATATAGACGCCTGTGGTCTCATAACCTTAGCGCTCCACGGAAAACCTGTTATGCCCAAAAATGTGGAAGAGATAAAAGAAATTGTAGAGTCAACTAAGTTACCATTTATTCTTAAGGGTATAATGACTGCTGATGATGCAAAACTTGCTGTAGAAGCAGGAGTAGCTGCTATTGTAGTATCAAACCATGGAGGAAGAGTCCTAGATCAAACCCCAGGGGTTGCGCATGTGCTTCAAGAGATTGCGGAGGAAGTTAAGGGTAAAATAACTATTTTAGCTGATGGTGGAGTTCGAAGTGGCACAGATATACTTAAAATGTTAGCATTAGGTGCAGATGCTGTACTTATTGGCAGACCATTTGTAACTGCGTCCTTTGGAGGCAAGACTGAAGGTGTGAAATCGTACATTGATCTTCTAAGAGGTGAATTAAAATCAGCTATGGTACTTACGGGATGTAATAGCATAAAAAGTATTAATGATAGAATTTTATACTAATTTATTAAAAAGTCACTTAAATATAGTGACTTTTTTTTGAAATTATATATATGCTTTAGCAAGTTGAATTGACAAAAGAAAATCATGTATTATACTAAAATTATGAATATTTAAAAATTATCTATTAAAGATATGGAGGTTTCAAAAGATGTTTAATAATATCAACGAAGTGCAACAATTCATAAAAGAAAATAATATTAAGTTTGTAGATTTTAAAGTGGTGACTCTACCAGGAAGATGGAATCATTTAACGATACCAGTGCAAAGACTATCAGAAAAAACTTTTTCTGAAGGAATAGGCTTTGACGGGTCAAGTTATGGATATTCAACTATAGAGGATTCAGATATGAGATTCATTCCTGATATGAGTACAGCTTTTGTTGACCCATATTGCAAGACACCAACATTAAGCATGATTGCTAATATGTATACTCTTGGTAAAAGAGAAGGAAGATTTTCTGGTGACCCAAGATTTATAGCTGAAAAAGCAGAGAAGTACATGCAAGAACTTGGAATTGCTGATGAGTATGCAATAGGACCTGAATTTGAATATTACATATTCGACCATGTAAATTATGAAGTTACAAATCATCACCAAGAAGTTTCAATAGATTCTAAGCAAGCACCATGGAATACAAACGATAAAGGAGAAAACTTTGGGTATAAAGCTCCTTTCCAAAAAAGTTATCACTTAGGATTACCTTATGACCTTAATAATGACCTAAGAAGTGAAATGTGTCTAAGGCTTGAGGAAGCAGGAATAGCTGTAAAATATCATCACCATGAAGTAGGATCTGCTGGTCAGCTTGAAATAGAAGTTGAACTAGGTGGAATGGCTAAGATGGCTGATGCTACTATGATGGCAAAATACTTAATCAAAAACGAAGCGGTTGCACATGGGAAAACAGCTACTTTTATGCCTAAACCACTGTTTGGGGAAGCTGGAAGTGGAATGCACGTTCATATGCTTTTAAGAAAGAATGGAAAGAATCTTTTCTATGATGAGAATGGATACTCTCAAATGAGTGAAACAGCTCTGTATTTTATTGGTGGAATATTAAAACATTCTAAGGCATTACTTGCTTTTACTAACCCATCAACTAATTCATATAAAAGATTAGTACCAGGATTTGAAGCACCAGTATCAATTTGTTTTGCTACAGGAAATAGAACTGCAGTTATAAGAATCCCTGGTTATATCAAAGATCCTGAAGCTAGAAGATTTGAATTTAGATCATCAGATGCAACAGCAAATCCTTACCTAGCATATTCTGCACTACTTATGGCAGGTATTGATGGTATAGAGAATAAGATTAACCCAACTGAAGCAGGGTATGGACCATATGATGTAAACGTTTTTAATTTGCCAAAGGAAGAGCAAGATAAAATCGAAGCGTTACCAAAGTCTTTAGACGAAGCACTTGAAGAACTTAAAAAGGATTATGGATTCCTGTTAAAAGGCAACGTATTCGATGAGCATTTCATTAATACTTGGATTAAATACAAAACTGAAAAAGAAATAAAAAAAGTAATTCCTGTTCCATCACCAATAGAATTTCAATTATACTATGACTTATAATATATGTTAGTAAAACAATCACAACTTAGAATGTTGAATTGTAATTGTTTAAAAAGTAACATTAGAAAATAATTAATTACTATTATGAATCTTAAGTAAAGGGGTTAGATTATGGTTAAGAGACTTGATGAGCTAATTGAACTTGCTAAAGTTAAAGTGAAAAAAACATTATCTGTAGCTGTAGCACAAGATAATGTAGTGTTAAAAGCTGTAGTAGAAGCAGTTAGACTGCAAATCGTTGATGCAGTTTTGGTTGGTGATGAAGAAAAGATAACAGACATTGCAGCTAAAGAAAACTTATCCCTAGAAAATATTAGAATTGTGAATGAGAAAAACATTGTAAGTGCTGCAGCAAAGGCTGTAGAACTTGTAACAAATGGAGAAGCACACTTTATTATGAAAGGTATGCTTGGAACTTCTGACTTATTAAGAGCAGTGCTAAATAAGGATGCAGGACTCAGAGGCAAAGGACTTTTATCACATGTTATGGTATACGATGTACCTACTTATCATAAATTATTATTTATAACTGATGGAGGAATGGTTACATATCCTGAACTTAAAGATAAAATCGAGATAATTAATAATGCAGTAGAAGTGGCACATGCTTTGCAAATAGATATTCCAAAGGTTGCACCGGTTTGTGCAGTGGAAGTTGTTAATTCTGCAATGCAAGCAACATTAGATGCCGCAGCATTATCATTAATGAATAAAAGGGGACAAATAAAGGGTTGTTTAATTGATGGTCCTTTAGGGCTTGATAATGCAATATCAAAAGAAGCAGCTGAGCACAAGGGTATTATTAGTGATGTAGCTGGAGATAGTGACATATTACTTGTACCAAATATAGAAGCAGGTAACTTCTTAGGCAAATCACTTACTTACTTTGCCAAAGCTGAAAGTGCAGGCATTATAGTAGGGGCAAAATGTCCAGTAGTATTGGTTTCAAGAGCAGATAGTGCAAAATCAAAATTATATTCTATAGCACTTGGAGCAGTTGTTGTATAAAAATATATTATATTTATTATAGAAGTTGATTATAATAAAAATTGAATAATATAAGAGGAAAACCAGAGCTAGCAATTATTATTTGTTTAGGCTCATAAGAATATAAGGGGGAAATTATACATGAAAAAAGTAATAATGTCAGGAAATGAGGCAATGGCAAGGGGAGCCTACGAAGCAGGTTGTCACATAGCTTCAGCTTATGCAGGAACACCTAGCACAGAAATACTTGAGAATTTTGCTAAATATGAAGGAGTCTATGCAGAATGGGCACCCAATGAAAAAGTAGCATTTGAAGTTGCAGCTGGTGCATCAATTGGTGGTGCAAGGTCATTATCTACAATGAAACATGTAGGCTTAAATGTAGCAGCCGACCCTCTATTTACAATGGCTTATGAAGGAGTAAATGGAGGATTTGTTGTTGTAACTGCAGATGACCCTGGAATGCATTCATCTCAAAATGAGCAGGATAATAGGTACTATGCGCCACATGCTAAAGTTGCAATGCTTGAACCATCTGATTCACAAGAATGCTTAGACTTCATGAAAGAAGCTTATGAAATAAGTGAGCAGTTTGATACTCTTATATTATTTAGAGTTACTACAAGAGTATGTCACTCTAAATCTTCTCTAGTTTTTGGAGAGAAAAAACAAGTTGCAGTAAGACCTTATGAAAAGAATGTAAAAAAGTATATTATGACACCAGCAAATTCAAGAGCTAAACATTACGAAGTAGAAGAAAGGTTAGAAGCTTTAAGAAAATTCTCTAATACTTCCCATTTAAACAGAATAGAAATGGGCGATAGTAAAATTGGAATAATTACTAGTGGTATTTCTTATCAATATGCTAAGGAAGTACTAGGCGATAATGCTTCTTATTTAAAAATAGGAATGAGTTATCCTCTTCCGGATGAAATGATAAGAGAATTTGCAGCTAAGGTTGAAAAACTTTATATAATAGAAGAGAATGATCCTTATTTAGAAACTGCAATTAAAGCAATGGGAATTGCCTGTATCGGAAAGGAAATAATTCCAATTTGTGAAGAATTAAATCCTAGCATAATTAGAAAAGCTATTTTAGGTGAAGTTGATGATGTTACTTATGAAACAGATGTACAAGCACCATCAAGACCACCAGTTTTATGTCCAGGTTGCCCACATAGAGGTATTTTTTATCAAGTATCAAAATATAAAGATGTGATAGCATCTGGTGATATAGGATGCTATACATTAGGTATGGTAGATCCTCTTAATGTAACAGATACTGTTATATGTATGGGAGCTTCAATTTCAGCAGGCACAGGTATTGAAAGAGCCAATATGGTTGCAAATAGAGATGATAAAAAAGTTTTTGCATTCATTGGAGACTCAACTTTCTTCCACTCTGGAGTAACTGGACTTATAAATACTGTTTACAATAATACACCTATAGTTACTTGTATTTTAGATAATAGAATTACAGGTATGACTGGTCATCAAGAAAATCCTGGTACTGGAAAAACTCTTCAAGGAACTCCGGCACCAATGATTGACATAGAACAATTAGTTCTTGCCTGTGGTATAAAACCAGAAAATATAAGGGTTATAGATCCATACAAACTAGAAGAAACTAAGCAAGCAGTAAAAGAAGCACATGATAGTACAGAACCTTTTGTAATAATTACAAAACAACCTTGCGCATTAATCAAAGATGTACTTAAAGCTAGAGCAGGGATTAAATGTTTTATCGACCAAGAGAAATGTAAAAAGTGTAAAACTTGTTTAAAAACAGGTTGCCCAGCACTAAGATTCAGAGATGGAATTGTAAGTATAGATAAATCCATGTGTAATGGATGTGGATTATGTAAACAAGTGTGCCCATTTAAAGCAATTGAAAAGGTTGGTGAATAATATGAGAGAAAATAAAAGTGTACTATTTGTAGGTGTAGGTGGACAAGGTACTATTCTTGCATCTAAAATTTTAACTGAGGGTCTTTTAGTAAATGGATATGATGTAAAAATGTCAGAGGTTCACGGAATGGCTCAAAGAGGTGGAAGTGTTACTACTCAAGTAAGATTTGGAGAAAAGGTTTATTCTCCACTAATTGAAAAAGGTAAAGTAGATGTAATAGTTTCTTTTGAAAAAAGTGAAGCAGCTAGATACTTACCTTATCTAAAAAAAGACGGGTATGTTGTAATTAATGATTATGAAATACACCCAGTACCAGTTTTAACTGGTAAAGAAAAATATCCGGAAAATGTAAATAAGAGATTAACTGATCTAGTTGAGAATATAGTAATTATAAATGCTGCTGAAATCGCAGAAGGACTCGGAAATATTAAAGCACAAAATGTAGTATTACTGGGAGCTTTAATCAAAGTACTTAAATTAGAAGAAATAAATTGGAATGATGTTATTAGTGCAATAGTACCTTCAAAAGCTATAGAATTAAATAAGAAAGCATTTGAAGCAGGTATGAATGTTTAGTATTTAATAAACGTTTAACAAAAATAGGAGCTTTGGCTTAAAGCTCCTATTTTTGTTTTTTATAAAATTAGAGAATAATTGTTACATATACAAAATATATGTTGAATTTAGTTATAAAGTAAAGAATATTATATTTATGTGGGATATCTCTAAAAATTTGATATAATATAAGTATATTATATTAAAACAATTTATAATTGTTTTAAACAAGGGAATTTCAAGGAGGAATATAAATGACAATGTACTCACCAGCATCTAAGGAAATATTAGAGCTCACAAAGGGATATATACAGAAAGGCGAAGTGGTTAAAGTATCTCATGCTTTAGAATATAATAATATCTTATATAGAGAAATTGTGTTTTTTAAAAAAAGGTTTAAGGTTTTACGTAAAGAACATTTGGGATATCTTTATGTAAACGAAAAAAATGAAATTGTTACTGAAAAAACCTTGCAGGAAAGGTTAGCAAAGTTAGGATATTTTTCAGAAATATTTTATAACATAGAAAATCGAATCTGTATTCTAAATGCACTTCAAGATGAAATAACTATTGAAAAGGATAGAAAAGATTATGAACTAGTAGAATACGGATTAGACTTTCTAACGAAAGAAGGAATTGTAGACTCAGAACAAGTGAAGAAAATTGTAACTAAGCTGCCAGGAATTAGAAAAGAGAACAATGAAGTCTTAAAGCTGGTAATAGATAATGCAAAAAAATTTATAGAAGAAAAAAAATACTTTAATATAGGCATGCTTGAAGAATTATTACCAATATATAGGGATACCCTAGGCATAAATCTACAAAAGATAAGATTGATAGATTCTGGAAAGGAATGTTATACAAACATAAAAAAAACCTCGGAAAAAAAGAAAAAACAATGGTCTATTAGGTTTAATCACAAATTAACAGGCCCATTAATGAAGATAAGTTATATGATGGGGTATTTTCTTAAATTAGTGGAGACTTGTGAAACTATAAGTAAAATGGAAGACACACAATATTTTAAGTACTTAAGCGGTATTGAAAGAGAAAATATTGAGTTTAGAGTAAGATTGAATAGAAGCAAAAAGAACTCCAATTAGGAGTTCTTTTTATTTTTATTCAACTGTTATATACACAGCATCTTCTTCTCTAACAACTTTTATATACTCAACTTCAGGGTCTTCAGTTCCTTGAACATATAACCCAGTAGCTTTTAATTTTTCAACATAATCAATAATCTCTTGGGTTATTCTCTCACCAGGACAAAGTATTGGAATACCAGGTGGATAAGCCATTAAGAATTCTCCACTTATCATGCCAACGCTTTTTTTAATTTCCACAGCAGTATTTACACTATTGAAAGCCTCACGAGGAATTTGGGCTTGTTCTGGAATATTAGGAATATCTATAAAGTCAGCTTTTTTTGCTCCTTTACCATAATATTCATTACTTATTTCTCTTAAAGCTTCCAGTAATTGCTCCATTCCACTTTCTGTGTCTCCAAAGGAACCAACAGCCAATATGTTATAAAGATCAGACAATTCCATTTGTATGTGATATTTGTTAGAAAGTATCATATCTAAATCATAACCAGTTATACCTAAATCTCTACAAGTTATTGTGATTTTGGTTGGGTCAAAAGAATAAGCACCAAAACCATCTAAAACCTCTTCACCAAAGCAATAAAGTCCAGGTATTTTATTTACTTCGTTTCTAACATAATTACATAAATCAATAGTTTTTTCTAAAAGTATTTCGCCTTCCAATGCAATTTGACGCCTTGCACAATCTAGTGAAGCCATTAGTATGTAAGAAGGCGAAGTTGTGTGCATTAAGTTTATAAGTTGCTTAACTCTAGCTGGGCTAACATATTTTGAATTAACATGTAGCAAAGAACTCTGAGTTAATGAACCTATGATTTTATGAGTGCTTTGTGCACAAATATCTGCACCAGCTTCCATAGCGGACATTGGCAGTCTATTATTAAATTTAAGGTGAGGTCCATGGGCTTCATCAACTATTAGAGGGATACCATATTCATGAACGATATCTGCAATTCTCTTAATATCGGTAGATACTCCATAATATGTAGGGTTAATTATAAGCACAGCTTTCGCATCAGGGTTTTCTTTTAAAGTTGCTTCCACAGTCTCTGAGGAAACTCCATGTGCAACACCTATTTTCTTATCTAGTTCAGGTTGCATATAAACTGGTATAGCCCCTGATAATATAATGCCCCCAGTTATTGATTTATGAACATTTCTAGGTACGATTATTTTTTCGCCAGATCCAACGACAGACATAATCATAGCTTGAATAGCTCCAGAAGTGCCGTGAACTGAGAAAAATGATGCATCAGCACCGTAAGCATCAGCTGCTAATTCTTGTGCCTTTTTTATTGGGCCAGTTGAGTGGTGAAAACTATCAACAAGTTTAAATACTGTAACATCAATTTTAAAAGGATTTATACCCATGAAACTTCTAAACTGTTCATCGGCACCTACACCTTTTTTATGACCTGGTACGTGAAAAGGTAAAGTTTCTCTGTCTACATATTCCAGTAAAGCATCAAATAATGGAGTTTCATTTTGATTTAATCTATACAATTTATACACCCCTTTCAAGAAAATTTATATTAAGACATCTTAATTTTTTTTTGTAATATATTCATTCGGACAATTTATAATTATAAAGGATAACATATGTAAATGCAATAATAAATTCAAATTTTTAAGTAAAACATAACAGTATTGTAAATATTAATTAATTAACATAATATACATTTAAAAAGGTATATTATTCTTTTCCTTAGTTAATAATAGAGAAGGCAGTTATTAGAATAAATAATAATTGTTATATTCTTAAGATAAATATTAAGGAGGGGTAATAATGGAAAAGCTAGAAGTCAAAAAGAGGGAAAAGAAAGCACATCACTCGGCAAGAAGAGACAGAAGGGAAGGTAAGGTGCCAGGGATTATGTATGGCAAAAACCTTAAAAATCTTATGTTTGAAGTTGGAGAACTAGAATTAAATAGTCAAATTAGTAGAATAGGAGAGCATGGTGTTTTAGATATAACCATTAATGGAGATGACCACAATGTTCTTATAAAAGAAATTCAAAGAGAACCAGTTAACCAAAAGATTATACATATTGATTTTGAAGAATTATATGAGAATAGTCGCGTAATAACAGAGGTACCCATTAAATTTTTAGGAGAAAATACAATTGGTAAAAATGGTGATGTTCTTCAGAAAGAAAGAACTAGTATAAAGGTTCAATGTACAGCAGTAAAGATTCCTAAATCAGTTGAAGTAGATGTATCAAACTTAAATGCAGGTGACTCATATAGGGTAGCAGATGTCGAGTTTGCAAAAGAGATATCAATTATAGACTCACTAAGCTTAGTTATAGCAACAGTAACTAAGGTTAAGAAATATAATGAGGATATGGGTGAAACTGAAATTGAGAATGAACTATAATTCAGTGTAAGTTTAAATCTGCTTGCAAAGTTGTTAATATTGCAGCATCGCAGATGATGATTTAATAAACTTGAAGTAAGTTGAATGTTGTAAGGGATACCCTCATGTGAAAGCATAAGGGTATTTTTTACAGCGTTTTCATAGTATAATGTAAAATATAAACTAAGATTTTTGAAAATAATGTTAAAGCAACGCAGTTGATGATTTAAGAAAAATTCAAGGGGGTATGTATGGGATGTATAAAGAAAAATATAGAAGTTGGATAACTTCTGACTTTATAGATGTTGAACTTAAGAAAGAGCTAGAAGAATTAGTAGATGAAAAAGAAATTGAAGATAGATTTTATAAAAATCTAGAGTTTGGTACAGGAGGACTCAGGGGGGTTATCGGTGCAGGAACTAATAGAATGAATATACACACAATAGGTAAAGCAACTCAAGGGCTAGCAGACTATTTAAATACAAAATACAAGGGGGATATATCAGTTAGTATTGCATATGATTCAAGAAATATGTCAAAAGAATTTGCAAAAGCTACTGCAGAAACACTTTGTGGCAATGGTATTTATGTAAACTTGTTCAAAAATTTAACGCCAACTCCAATTTTATCTTATGCTGTTCGTAAGCTTCAAAGCAAAGCCGGAATTGTTATAACAGCTTCACATAATCCTAAAGAATACAATGGGTATAAAGTTTATGGTGTTGATGGTGGTCAAGTTACGGATAAGGTGGCCAAAGAAATTATATCCTATGCAGATATGATAAGAGATTTTTCTAAGATTAAAACTATGGACATTAATAAAGCAGAAGAAAGTGGTATGTTAAAATTCATAGAAGATGATCTATTTCTATCATACATTCTAAAAATTAAGAATTTAACTATGAGAAAAAACTTAGTTGCAGAGCATGCCCCAAATTTAAGAGTCATTTACACGCCTATTCATGGCTCAGGAAACATACCTGTGAGAAGAATATTAAAAGAATTAGGTTATACTAATGTATCTGTTGTAGCAAAACAGGAACAACCAGATGGGGACTTTCCAACAGTAAGATATCCAAATCCAGAAGAATCAAAAGTATTTGAATTAGCTCTTGAGATGGCAAAAGACATTAATCCAGACATTATTTTTGGCACAGACCCTGATTGTGATAGGATTGGCGCTGTAGTTAAAGATAAGAATGGAAATTACAAGGTTCTTACAGGAAATCAGACAGGAGTATTATTAAGTAATTATATTTTAATGTCTTTAAGTGAAGCTAATAAATTGACTCCGAAGGGTGTAATAATAAAAACCATTGTTACTACGGATATGGTACTAGGTATAGGAAAAAAGTATAATGTTGAAGTATTAGACGTGTTAACTGGGTTTAAGTATATTGGGGAGAAGGTTAAAGAATTTGAGGAAACTGGTGAAAAAGACTTTTTGTTTGGATTTGAAGAGAGTTTTGGATATTTAGCAGGAGATTTTGTACGGGACAAAGATGCAGTTATAGCTGCGATGCTAATTTGCGAGATGACACTTTACTATAAAAACATGGGACTAAGCCTCTACGACGCCCTAATGGATCTTTATGAGCAGTATGGATATTACGAAGAGGATTTGATTTCCATAGAAATGGAGGGCAAAGATGGCACAGAAAAAATTAATAATACATTGGAATATTTCAGAGATTCAATAGTTGACTTAGTAGGAACTACTAAGATTATAAAAAAGATTGACTATAAAACTGGATGTTGCAAAGACTTGGTAATGAATGAGGAAACTATAATTAAATTACCAAGATCCAATGTTTTGAAATTCCTGTTAGAGGATGGCTCTTGGTTTGTAGTCAGGCCTTCTGGTACTGAGCCCAAAATGAAGATTTATTTATCTGTGAAAGGAAATTCATTAGAAGACGCACCTAAAAAAATGCTTAAATTAAAGGAAAAGGTTATGGGTATAGTTAAAAAATCTATATAGATTGGGAATTATAGGGGATGTTACCAGAGTAATATTGATTGCTATGATTTTATAAGGTTTACAAATTATCCGCAGTATATTATTATTATTAACAGAGTACTAGAAGAATAAATATTTAGGATTAGTAGGAAGGTGTTAAACATGGAAATTAAAACATATTTTGCTGAAAAATTAGCAACTATTCTTTTTTTAGAAATAAAAAAGAATAGCAAGATCAATGAATTTGTAATTTTAGAAGATATATACTTCCCAGTTAGAACTAATGAGATAATTGAAAAGGTAAAGAAAAACGAAAGTTTTGATAATATACCAGTTAACCTATTTATAGAGGGAATGTTTTATGTTTTGGGAGCAGATGAACTTTTTAAATACAATAAAGAATATAAAGAAATTATAAGAGCTATTCCAAATTCAACTGGGTTTATTAAAGGAGTGATATTTCAAGAAATAAAGAATGAGAATTATGAAGAAGCGTATATTATTTTAAAAGGATTATTAAGCATAGAAGAAAATCAAGAAAATTTTGATAAAATTTTTATGTTGGTAGACAAGCTAAGAAACACTAATGTTATGTTCAAAGAAGAAGAGCAAGAACTTATTCAAAAGGCTAAAGAAATTCCTGGGTACAGTAATCCATATTTATATGAGGCGTTAGTTTTTAATAGCGAAAAAAAATATGACTTAGCATTAATTGCGCTAAGTAATTATTTTGCAAATGGAGGAGAGCAGACAACGGAAATTATTGAACTGAAAAACGATATGGAAAATGTTACAAAGTTTCAAAAGGCTAAGGAGATAGTCCATGATAATCCCAAAGCAGCACTTGAAATTTTCATACCTTTAATGGAACAAATAGGAGATAGCCCGGACATATATTACCACACAGCTGTAGCTTATAGGATTCTTAAAAATTATGAGAAAGCTATCTATTATTTAAATGAGGCAGTTGTAATGGATGAGGATTTAATTGAGGTAATAAATGAGTTTGGAGTTAACTATGCGTGTCTTGAAAATTATGAAACAGCTATTAAGTACTTTAGGAAGGCGTTTGAGGTTACAAAATCAATAGAAATATGTACAAATCTTGTTATGTGTTATTTAAATGTTAAAGACTTTCATCAGGCTAGGATGCATTTAGATATAGCTAAAAAGATAAATCCGGAAGATGAGATTGTAATCCAACTAGAAAACATGCTTAAAGAGGAGAAATAAATTTTAATATTTTCAAATAAGCTTTGAAGAGAGTTATAAACCTAACATTATATTATTTGGAGGGAGAAAAACTATGAGAGTAAAGAAAGCTATAATACCAGCTGCAGGACTGGGCACAAGGTTTTTACCAGCCACTAAGGCCCAGCCTAAAGAGATGTTGCCGATTGTTGATAAGCCAACAATACAGTATATTATCGAAGAGGCAATTGCATCTGGAATTGAAGAGATATTAATCATAACAGGAAGAAATAAAAAATCCATTGAAGATCATTTCGATAAATCAATTGAACTTGAATTACAATTAGAGCAAAGTGGTAATGAAGAGGTTTTAAAAATGGTTCGAGACATATCTAATATGGCGAATATCTACTTTGTACGTCAGAAAGAACCTAAAGGTCTAGGACATGCAATAAACTGTGCAAGAACTTTTGTGGGGGATGAGCCTTTTGCTGTAATGCTTGGTGACGATATAGTAGATAGTGAAGTACCTTGTTTAAAACAACTTATGGATTGTTATGAAAAATATGATGCCTCAATTTTGGGTGTTCAAGAGGTTCCTAAAAGTGAGGTTTATAAATATGGGATAGTAAATGGAACAGCCATTGAAGACAGAGTTTATAAAGTTAAAGATCTTGTTGAAAAACCTAAGGCTACAGAAGCGACATCAAACATAGCAATACTAGGAAGATATATTATAACACCAAAGATATTTGATATTTTAGATAGCACGAAGCCTGGAAAAGGTGGAGAAATACAGCTTACAGATGCATTGAAGACTTTAATTTCTGAAGAATCTATGTATGCATATAACTTTAAAGGTAGAAGGTATGATGTGGGTGATAAGCAAGGTTTCTTAGAAGCAACCGTAGAGTATGCACTAAAAAGAGAGGATCTTAAAAAGACTTTTATGAAATACCTTTTAACAATAAAAGATAATGATATGTTTAAAGATATTTACAATGAATGCAATAACCAGTTAAAAAAGTAATATAAGTGAAATAGCTAGATAAAACTGGCTATTTCTTTTATACAAAACAAAATATCTGCAAAAGGAGTGTTCTGAATTGAAAAAAATTTTTCCAGTAATTATTTTAGCAATTAGTATTATTATTTTGTCGCCGAAATTTGCTTCAGCTTTGGACAAGCCTACTATTTCATTTGTTGGAATTTCACAATCACCATTAATACAAGGAGATAAAGAAAAATTTTACTTAACTACAAAAAATGCGAAAGAGGTTCAGTACAGGATGTTTTTATTTGAGGAAAAACGAAATCTATGGACAGAACTTACATCTGGGTATACAGAAGTCACTAGCGCACAAGTCCCTTATGAAATAAGCCCGGAAAAAGTATTTGACTTAGGCAAATACAAACTATCTGTTTGGGTGAGAGGAAAGGGTTCAAACGCAGAATATGATAGTAGTTATATTGCATATTTAAATTGTGTTAATAGAGATGATAATAACAGAGTATATCTAAATGGCGATATGAAAATTGATAAAGAAGAGTATATGTTAGGTGAAGATGTTGAGATAAATGGTATAGAAAATATTAGTGGCATGAAAGCACCATATCAATATAAATTACATATTTATAATGCAACAAAAAATGAGTGGAGTAATGATATTACGGAATATTCTGAAGGGAAAATTTTGTGGCGGCCAAAAGAAGCGGGAACATATGTTATAGATGTGTGGGCTATGTCTGCAAATTCTACATTGTGGGGTAAAGTTAATGAAAACCCTAAAGCAAAAGCCTATGAAGGTTGGAAGTTAAAGGTTATAAATATTACTAAATCTAATACTACATTAACTACTTTTAATTACTCCCTTGATAAAATAACTGATATTCAATACGGGCTAAATGGCGCAGTGACTGATTCCTTAGGTAAGTGGATATTGGCAAAGCGAGATGAAATAAAATATTATGTGGATCCTGCAA
Source organism: Clostridium sp. CS001 (assembly GCF_020443565.1). Taxonomy (GTDB): domain Bacteria; phylum Bacillota; class Clostridia; order Clostridiales; family Clostridiaceae; genus Clostridium_AD. The sequence goes on along the minus strand of NZ_JAIZZN010000004.1, from coordinate 141,424 downwards.
ACTTTCTAAATGCAGAAGGCAAATATCAATTTTTAAAATTAAACTATACAGGCGGAATCACTGTTAATGAAATTAATTCTGTTTTGCAAGGCAAAGGCGTATTAAGTGAAAAAGGACAAGCATATTTAAATTCTGCCAAAACATATAATGTTAGTCCTGCATATTTGATGGCACACTCTTTTTTGGAGACAGGAAATGGTAGCTCAGTTTTATCAAGAGGGGTTATAGTAACGCAAGTAAAAGGTGCTAATGTTCCTCCTAGGGTAGCTTATAATACATTTGGTATTGGAGCCTACGATTCTGACCCTATAAAGTTAGGAAGTGAATATGCATATACAAAAGGTTGGATTAGTGTTGAACTAGCAATTGAAGGTGGTGCGGAGTGGATTTCTAAAAATTATATAAATAGTACTGCTTACAACCAAAACACATTATATAAAATGAGATGGAATCCAAGCTCAACTGGAACTCACCAATATGCAACGGATATTGGTTGGGCTAGTAAGCAAACAAAAAACATAAAATCAATTATGGATAAGTTTACAAGTACTAACTTGTATTTTGATGTCCCTAAGTATTTATATTAAATCATTATCTTCCATGCTATAATAACAACGACTTCAGAAGGAGGCTCTATACTCCGACTGAAGTTTTTTAAGGTTGTTTCAATGTAAGTTTTAAGAGAAATTGGACCTTTAATTTTAAAGGAATAAAAACAAACTGTTAATAACTTCCTTGAAATTATGCAAACAGAAAAATTTAAGATATAATAGTATATGATAGGTTATAGAATAATAGAAGTATAAAAATATGTTGAATAATTTTAAAAATGATGTAAAATGGTTAAGGGGAGTGGCAACAAATTTAAAACTAAATATAGGATGTGAGCTTAATGAAAACTGATAAAAGAGTCTATATAGTGGATATTGCTTGTATTTTGGCTTCACTATATATATCTCTACTATTGAGATTTGATTTTAATATCCCGAGTAAAGACCTTGAATTTTTTAGACTTTCAATAATTCCAGTGCTGATTTTCATAATAGGATTTAATAAAGTATTTAAGCTGTATAGGAATATGTGGAAATATGCTTCTATAGAAGAGTTATTTTCTATAGTATATTCAATAACCTTAGCAAATATAGCATTTATGATTTATAGCTATTTATTTAGCCATATCTTATTTAAGAGTAATTATTATAGATTCCCTTTTACAGTGCATATTATATTTTGGCTTCTATGCGTAATTACCCTAGGTGGAATTAGAATTATGTATAGAATATTTGAACAAAATAAGGGAGAAAATAAACAGTGTGAAAAGAATCTAAATGTACTAATTGTAGGTGCAGGGGATGCAGGTGCAATGTTAGTAAAGGAAATTAAAAAACATAAGGATCTTAACTATTTTATTGTGGGCTTAATAGATGATGATGAGTCTAAAAGCGGTGGAATAATCAATGATATTAAAGTATTGGGTGGCAGAGATAAGATACTATCAATTTGTGAGGAAAGAGATGTTAATGAAATAATTATCACTATGCCTTCCGCAGATTTTAAAACTAAAACAGAAATATTAAACATATGTAAGCAAACAAAATGCAAGTTAAAAACAATTCCAGGTATTTATGAAATTGTAGATGAAAAAGTAAATATTAACGAGATTCGCGATGTAAATATTGAAGATCTATTAGGTAGAGAGCCAGTTAAACTAAGCAATGAAGATATTGATAAATATATAAAAGGGAAGACGATATTAGTAACTGGTGGCGGTGGATCTATAGGTTCAGAGTTATGTAGGCAAATTGTTAAATTCAAACCTAAAAAACTAATAGTTTTAGACATATACGAAAATAACGCCTATGACTTACAGATGGAGCTTAATTATGAGGTCCCTGAACTCGATAAAGAGTTTATTATTGCATCGGTTAGAGATTTTGACAGATTAAAAGAGATATTTGAAAATAGTAAGCCAGATGTAGTATTTCATGCTGCGGCGCATAAACATGTGCCCCTTATGGAGAATAATCCAGTAGAAGCAATTAAGAATAATGTAATTGGAACCTATAATGTGGTAAAATGTAGTCATGAATCTGGTGTTAAACGGTTTGTTCAAATCAGTACAGATAAAGCTGTAAATCCAACAAATATCATGGGAGCTACCAAGAGATTTTGTGAACTTATAATTCAAGCTTTTGACACAGTTAGTGACACTGAATATGTGGCTGTAAGATTTGGTAATGTACTGGGAAGCAATGGTTCTGTAATACCCTTGTTCAAAAGGCAAATAGCCCATGGAGGACCAGTTACTGTAATGCATCCAGAAATTAATAGATTTTTTATGACAATACCTGAGGCTGCTCAATTAGTAATTCAAGCTGGAGGTATGGCAAAAGGTGGAGAAATATTTGTTTTAGATATGGGTACACCTGTAAAAATAATAGATTTAGCTAGAGATTTAATAACTCTTTCTGGGCTTCAACCAGATGTAGATATAAAAATTGAGTTTACTGGATTAAGACCAGGAGAAAAACTTTATGAGGAACTTTTAATGGATGAAATAGCGTTAACATCAACTTCTCACAATAAAATTTATGTTGAAAAACCTGTAGGTGAAGATATACAATTTATTGAGAAATCCATTGAGGAATTTAGAAATGTAGTAAGCAAAGATAAGGAAGCAATCTTTTCTTTAATGGAAGAAAAGATTCCTACTTATAAGAGAAAGAATTAATAAGACACAAATTGACCTATTAAATAAAACCTTTAAGGTTACAGGAGGTAACAAAATGCTTCAACTAAAAGACGAATTATTATTAAAGCTAAAAAATAAAACAGCTAAACTTGGTGTAGTAGGACTTGGTTATGTGGGATTACCACTAGCAGTAGAGAAGGCTAAGGTAGGATATGAAGTAATAGGATTTGATGTTCAAGATCAAAAGGTTCAAATGATAAATAAAGGTATTAATTATATTGGTGATATTGTAGATTCAGATTTAGATAGACTTGTAAAAGCAGGAAAACTTAAAGCTACTACAGATTTTAGTTTTGTTAAAGATGTTGATACTGTTTGTATAGCAGTTCCTACACCACTGGATATATATAAGCAACCAGATTTATCATATGTAGTCGATTCAACTAGAAGTGTGGCTAAATACATACATAGAGGGATGTTAGTTGTGCTTGAAAGTACTACATATCCAGGAACTACAGAAGAAGTAATAAAACCTATACTTGAAGAATCAGGTTTAAAGTGTGGAGTAGACTTTTTCTTAGCATTTTCTCCAGAGAGAGTTGATCCAGGTAATAAAGAGTTTAACACAAAAAATACTCCTAAGGTAGTTGGAGGATGCACTCCTAGTTGCACGGAAGTAGCAGGAATGTTATATAGAAGTGTACTAGAGGGAGATATATTAGAAGTATCTTCTCCTGCTGTAGCTGAAATGGAAAAGATTCTTGAAAATACTTTTAGAAATGTAAATATAGCATTAGCAAATGAAATGGCTATTTTGTGCAAAAGAATGAATATTGATATTTGGGAAGTTATAGATGCAGCTTCAACTAAGCCTTATGGATTTATGCCATTTTACCCAGGTCCAGGACTTGGTGGGCACTGTATACCTCTTGATCCATTCTACCTTGAATGGAAAGCAAAAGAGTATGATTATCATACAAAATTAATAGAGACTTCAGGTCAAATAAATGACTATATGCCTGAATTTGTACTTGAAAATGTTATGAAGCTTTTAAATGGCGAGAAAAAGGCATTAAATGGAGCAAAGGTTCTCCTTATGGGCTCTGCATATAAAAATGATATAGATGATATGAGAGAGTCACCTACATTAAAAGTTATAGATCAATTAGAAAAGAATGGTGCTAATATTATGGTAAATGATCCGTTTATCCCAAATTTTAAGCACAAAGGCAAAGAATATGTATCAGTAGTTTGGGAAAATGAAATTAAGGATGCAGATATAGTAATCATTACAACAGGTCATAGCTGTTATGATTATGAAAGAATTGTAAAAGAGGCTAATTTATTATATGATACTAGAAATGCTACAAAGCATGTTTTAAACAATAGAGAAAAAATAAATAAGCTTTAAAATCTATATTAGTAAATTATATTAAAGAAATAACAGGGCAAAATGCCTAATATAAAGTAATGAAATTATGGCATGCAAGTATTGTAAACTTTTTATAATATTGCATGCCAAAGTTTTAGATAAACTAAAAGGAGGAAATAAAATGAAAAAATTAAAAATTGCAATAATAGGGTGTGGAAGGATTTCCTACAAACATGTGGAAGCTATAACTCAAAATAGAGAGGAAATTGAACTTGTTGCTGTTTGTGATGTAATAGAAGCTAATGCAATTTCAAAAAAAGATGAATACATAAAGATACTAGATGAAAATGTAGAAGTAAAAGTTTATACAGATTATAAAGAGATGCTTAAAGAGGTTGATATCGATATGGTTACTATAGCTACTGAAAGTGGATATCATCCAGAGATAGCTATGGATTGTATGAATAGTGGGAAACATGTCATTGTTGAAAAGCCAATGGCATTATCAACCAAAGATGCAGATAAAATGATTGAGTGTGCAAGAAAAAACAATGTAAAGCTTTGTGTTAGTCATCAAAATAGATTTAATGAGCCAATTCAAAAGCTACGAACTGCAGTAGAGGAAAACAGATTTGGTAAGTTGGTTAACGGAACCGCAAGGATTCTTTGGAATAGAAATATGGGATATTACCAGCAAGCACCTTGGAGAGGAACCTGGGAACTAGATGGTGGTACGTTAATGAATCAATGTATTCATAATATTGATTTATTGCAATGGATGATGGGCGGAGAAATTGATACTGTTTATGCTCAGTGCGGTACTTTCCTAAGAGATATAGAAGGGGAGGACTTTGGTGCAATAATCATAAAGTTTAAAAATGGAGCTATAGGCATAGTTGAAGGCTCTGCTTGTGTATATCCTAAAAACTTAGAAGAGACATTAAGTATATTTGGTGAAACTGGCACGGTTTCTATAGGTGGGCTTGCGGTTAATTCTATAGAAACTTGGAAATTTGCGGACGATAAGGATTCAGAAGAAGAAATATTAAAACAGCAACAAGGAGACCCAGATTCAGTATATGGATTTGGACACACACCATTATTTAAAGATATGATTGACGCTATAAATATGGATAGAGAACCTCTAATAAACGGTGAAGAGGGAATGAAAGGTATGTCAATTATACTTGCAGCTTACAAATCAAGACTTACAGGGCTTCCAGTTAAGTTCCCAATGGGGGATTTCTCTACACTAGAAATGAAAAAATAGTTTTAGAAATACTATATAGAAGGAGGTATTTTCATGAATTATGTTTCGGATAAAAGCAAAGTGGGTAATAATGTAATATTAGGACATTTTGTAGTAATAGAAGATGAGGTAGTAATAGGTGATAATTGTGTGATAGGTAGTAATGTAGTTATACATGCAGGAACTTCTATAAAAGAAAATGTTAGAATAGATGATAATACAGTAATAGGTAAGCAGCCAATGAGAGCAGTGAACAGTATATTCAAAAGTGAAGAAATCCTTGCTCCAGCTAAAATAGGTGAGGGATGTCTTATTGGTGCCGGTGTAATTATCTATTGTGGTTGTGTAATAGGAGAAAAAACTCTTATTGCAGATACTGCAGTAGTGAGAGAAAATGTAAATATAGGTTCAAAAACAATTATTGGCAGAGGAACAACTATCGAAAACTTCTGCAATGTTGGATCTAATTGTAAGATACAAACTAGTGTATATTTAACTGCCTATTCAGAGGTTGAGGATTATGTATTTATAGCGCCTTGTGTTATCACTTCAAATGATAATTATGCAGCGCGTTCTAAAGAAAGATTTGGAAATTTCAAAGGAGTAACTATAAAAAAAGGTGGGCGAATTGGAGCAGGAGCAGTTATCTTGCCTGGCAAAACAATATATGAAGATGGACTTGTAGCAGCAGGTAGCGTGGTTACAAAAGACGTGGAGGCAGGTAAAATTGTAGTTGGTAATCCTGCTCGAACACTTCGTGATGTGCCGCAGGATCAACTGCTTAAAAATCAATAAAGGAAGTCTGATTTCTAAAAGTTTTGACTATAGTGTGTTTCATTGAGTTTAAAAGAGAATATAAGAAAATACGGGAAGAAGATTCTGAAAAGAGGATAATTATGTATAAGGATAAAAAGTTTCTTGCTATTATTCCAGCAAGAGGTGGTTCAAAGGGTATATTAAACAAGAATATCATGGATATATGCGGTAAACCACTTATAGCTTATACAATAGAAGCAGGAAAGCAATCTAAATATATAGACGAAATAGTGGTGTCTACGGATAGTGATGCTATAAAAGATATTGCGCAGCAATATGGTGCTAATGTGCCATTTTTAAGGCCAGAGCACTTAGCAAATGATAGTGCAAAATCTATAGATTTAGTGTTACATGCTATAGATTTTTATGAAAATAATAATATGTGTTATGATTATGTGATATTATTGCAACCAACATCTCCATTAAGAACATTTGAACATGTAGATGAAGCTATAGAAAAGCTTATGGAAAGTAACAGAAGCTCTTTAGTAAGTCTTCGTGAAGCTAATGAGAACCCTGTAATTATGAGAAGTATAGAAAATGAAAAGTTGAAGGAAGTTCTAAGTTTTGAAGGACCAAATCTTAGAAGACAAGACTTACCCATTTTTTACATATTAAATGGAGCAATATATATAAATTCAAATGATATGTTGGTACACAAGAAAAAGTTTGTAGATGAAGATTCAATGCCGTATGTTATGAGCAAGGAAAGCTCTGTGGATATTGATACAATGCTAGATGCAAAACTTGTAGAACTTATTATAAAGGAGAATATGCATGTTTAAAATAGGAAATAAGATTATAGGTGATGGTAACCATGTATTTATAATAGCAGAAGCAGGAGTCAATCATAATGGGGATATAAATTTAGCAAAAGAACTGGTAGATAAGGCTGTTTTTGCAGGAGTGGATGCTATAAAATTTCAAACATTTAAAACAGAGAAATTGGTAACTAGATATGCTGATATGGCTGAATATCAAAAGGAGAATATCGGAATCTGCGATTCTCAGTTTAATATGCTAAAGAAGCTAGAACTTTCTTATGAAAACTTTATAGACCTTAAAGCATATTGCACACTAAAGGATATTATGTTTTTATCTACACCTTTTGATTTTGAAAGCGCTGATTTTTTGGAATCTATAGGTATGGAAGCTTTTAAAATTAGCTCAAGCGATTTAACCAATATTCCTTTACTTATACATATAGCGAAATTTAATAAACCTATAATTTTATCTTCTGGCATGGCAACACTTGCAGAAATTGAAGAAGCTCTAAATTCAATTTACTCCGTAGAAAATAAAGAAGTAGCTGTTCTCCATTGCACTTCAAATTATCCAGCTAGAGTACAAAGTGTTAACTTAGAAGTAATGAATACCATAAAGAGTGCTTTTAAAATTATGTCAGGATACTCTGACCACACTAAAGGAATAACAGTGCCTATAGCAGCAGCAGCTATGGGAGCGGCTATAATTGAAAAACATTTTACTTTAGATAAAACTATGGAGGGACCAGATCATAAAGCCTCATTAAGTCATGAAGAACTAAAAAATATGGTTGTTGCAATTAGAGATGTGGAAATGGCTCTAGGAACTGGGATAAAGATGTACAATGCAAGTGAAGTGGATACTATGAAGGCAGCAAGAAAAAGCATTGTATTAACTAGAGATATAAAAGCAGGGGAAGTTATAGAGTTAACAGACTTAGACTTCAAAAGGCCAGGAACAGGACTTTCACCTAGATTCTATATGGATATTGTTGGATGTGTGGTTAATCGAGATATAAAAATGGATGAGCAAATAGCTTTAAATATGGTAGAATAGCAATTAATAATTGATATTCTACCATAGAGAACTACAAGGAGGCCAGGTATGAAAAGAAAAATAGCAGTAATAACTGGTACAAGAGCAGATTATGGAATTTTTTATCATGTTCTTAAAGAAATTGAAAAAAATAACGCGTTGGAGCTTAAACTTATTGTCTGTGGAATGCATTTATGCCCTGAGTTTGGCATGACTATAAATGAAATAGAAAAGGATGGTTTTGAGATAGCAGATAAATTTGAAACCATATTGGCATCTGATACGGGTTCCGCAATGGCAAAATCCATAGGGCTCTCAATTGTAAGCATGGCACAAAGTTTTGATAGAATAAAGCCGGATTTAGTATTAATACTTGGAGATCGCGGAGAAATGTTAGGTGCTGCAACAGCAGCTATTCATATGAACATTCCTGTTGCTCACATCCATGGAGGAGAAGTAACAGGAACAGTGGATGAGTCAATAAGACATGCTATAACTAAGCTTTCTCATATTCATTTTCCTGCTAATGAGGATAGCATGCAAAGAATTCTTAAATTAGGGGAAAGAGAAGAAAATATTTTTGTTGTAGGGGCGCCAGGACTTGATTATATAAGGAAAACACAATATTTATCAAGGAAAGAGATGCTAGAAAAGTTTGAACTAGAGGATGATAAAATATTTTTACTTACACAACATCCAGTGACTACAGAGCGGGATATGGTGGAATGGCAAATTAGAGAAACTTTAGATGCAATTGTAGAGATTGGTTATCAAACTATAGTTTCTTATCCTAACAGTGATAATGGTGGGCGAGAAATTATAAGGGTTATTGAAGAGTACAGAGCTAAATATCCTTTCTTAAAGGTATTTAGAAATTTAAGTCAAGTAGAGTATCTAAGCTTTTTAGAAATAGCTGAGGTAATGATAGGAAATTCATCTTCAGGTATAATTGAAGCGCCTAGTTTTAAGCTGCCTGTAGTAAACATAGGATCCAGGCAAGATGGAAGGCTAAGAGCATGTAACATAATAGACATCCCTTATGGGAAAGAAGCTGTAAAAGCTGGTATTAATAAAGCAATAGGTAATAAGGAATTTCAAAAGCAATTAGAAAGTTGTGGAAATCCTTATGGTGACGGCAATGCTAGTGGTAAGATAGCACAAATTTTAAGTGAGATAAATATAGATAGAACGCTTATTCAAAAGAGGATTACTTATTAGTTTATAACTATAAGGTGAAAGTGGGGTTAAGTTATGGAGAAAATTATACTTGTAGGTGCAGGTGGACATTGCAAGGTTATTATAGATATAATAAAGAGCACTAAAAACTATGATATTGTTGGTGTCACGGATAAAACTTATGTTAAGGGTGAAGAAAACTTTGTTTTAGATATCCCAATAATAGGTGATGACAGTATTTTAGAAGAACTTTATATTAGCGGAGTTAAAAGTGCATTTATATGTATTGGTGCACTGCAAAATATTGAAGTTCGCCATAAGATATTCAACAATTTAAAAGCTATAGGTTTTAATATTCCCGTACTTATACATAATCATGCAATAGTTTCGCCCTATGCAAATATTCAAAATGGAACATGTGTAATGGCTGGAGCAATAATTAATCCTGGAACACTTATTGAAGAAAACTGCATTATTAATACTGGAGCAATAATAGAACACGATTGTATAGTGCAAAGTAATACCCACATTTCACCTAAGGCATGTATTGCTGGAGGAGTAACCATTGGTTATAACACCCATGTAGGTATGGGAAGTTCAATAATTCAATCAGTACATATAGGAAACAACGTCATTATAGGGGCTGGAGCTGTGGTTATTAAAAATATAGTAAATAGTGTAGTTGCAGTAGGAATTCCATCAAAGATCATAAAGAGTAGGTGATATTATGAGATTCTCAATTGACAGTTATTGTATAGATGCTAGTTCTACAATAAAGGAAGCTATGGAGGTTATAGATAAAAACTTAACTGGTGGAGCTTTAGTTGTAAATGAAAACAATGAACTAGTGGGAACTATTACAGATGGTGATATTAGGCGTGCTATACTTAGAGGCCAAGGTATAGATGAAGGTATAGAAGGGGCATATTTTAAGAATTTTAAATTTGTTACAGAGCAGCATAGCAAAAAGAAAGCAAAAGAGTATATGCTAAAGAATAAGATAAGACAGGTGCCAGTTATTGATAAGGATAAACGGCTTACTGATTTATATTTCTTAGATGATATAATATCCTATGATAAAAAAGAAAATTATGTTTTTATTTTAGCTGGAGGCCTTGGAACTAGACTGATGCCATTAACTGAAACAATGCCTAAGCCAATGCTAACGGTTGGTGACAAACCAATACTTGAGCTTATAATTGAGCAATTCAAAGAGTATGGCTTTAAAAACTTTATTATTTCACTTAATTATAAAGGAGAAATAATAGAAGAGCATTTTAAAGATGGGAAAGATTTAGATGTAAATATAGAATACGTTACAGAAACCAAAAAACTAGGAACTGCAGGCTCTATAGCTCTGGTAAAAGAAAAATTTACAAAACCTTTTATAGTTATAAATGGTGATATACTAACAGGAATTGATTTTGATAAATTTTTAAATCATCATTTGAAAAACGACTTTGATATAACTGTAGGCGTTAGAAATTATGAAATTAATGTTCCTTATGGAGTATTAGTTACTGATAACATGATTATAGAGGCTTTAGAAGAAAAACCTACATATAAGTTCCATATTAATGGCGGAGTATACACCGTTAATCCTGAAGTTATTAAGCATATAAAAGAAGATGAAGTTTATAATATGACTGACTTAATTGAAGATGCAATGGGAAGTAGTCAAAAGACAGGAATATATGAGATAACTGAGTATTGGACGGATATAGGTCATTTAGATGACTATAGAAAAGCAAACACTGATATTCATAAATTCTTTGAATAACAAGAGAAGGAGCAAATGAGATGAATTGGCAAGGTAAAAAAGTTTTAGTTACAGGTGCGGAAGGTTTCATAGGAAGTCATTTAACAGAGAGGTTAGTTGAACTTGGTGCAGATGTTACAGCACTTGCTCAATATAATTCTTTTAATAGCTGGGGATGGATTGATACTTTTGATAAGAAAGTTAAAGATAGCATTAAAGTAGTAACTGGAGATATAAGAGAATATGATGGAATGAAAAGAATTATTAAAGGTCAAGAAGTAGTACTACATCTTGCTGCTCTAATTGCAATACCTTATTCTTATCTTTCACCTATGGCATACGTTAGAACTAATGTTGAGGGTACTACGAATGTATTAGAAGCATGCAGAGAGTATGAGGTGGAGAAGATTGTGCATACATCGACGTCTGAAACTTATGGCAGCGCACTTTATGTACCAATTGACGAAAAACATCCAATGCAAGGTCAATCTCCCTATTCAGCATCAAAAATTGGCGCAGATAAAATGGCAGAAAGTTACCACAAAAGTTTTAATATGCCTATAGCAACATTAAGACCATTTAATACCTATGGACCGAGGCAGTCAGCAAGGGCTGTAATTCCAACAATAATTTCACAAATACTTGCGGGGAAAACAGAAATTAAGCTTGGAAGTTTAACTCCAACTAGAGACTTTAATTTTGTATTAGATACTGCGGAAGCCTTCATAAAGGTAGCGGAAAGCGAAAGAACTATTGGAGAAGTTATAAATGCTGGTTCAAACTATGAGATTACCATTGGCGATACAGTTAAAAAAATAATTAAAATAATTGGTAAGGATGTAAAAATTCTTTGTGATGATGAAAGAATAAGACCTGAAAACAGTGAAGTTAATAGATTATGGGCAGACAATGCTAAAATAAAAGAGTTAACAGATTGGTCACCTAACTACAATATAGATCAAGGTCTTGAAGCGACTGTAGAGTGGGTAAAAAATAATATGCAGCACTTTAAAACAGACATATATAACGTTTAGATAAATTGTAATGTATATGAAAAATAGGAGGTTTTTATTATGATACCTTTGTGCATACCAGAAATTAGAGGAAATGAGTGGACGTATGTAAAAGAATGTATAGATACTAATTGGGTATCTTCAGTAGGAAGTTATGTGAATTTATTTGAAGAGAGATTTAATAAATATGTAGGAAGTAAAAGTGCAGTAGTTACAATGAATGGTACCGCAGCTCTTCAATTAGCTTTAGTTACCCTTGAAATAGGTGAAGGGGATGAAGTAATTGTTCCATCATTAACCTTTATATCTCCAATAAACACTATAAAATATGTAGGTGCAGAGCCTGTGTTTGTAGACGTATGTAGAGATACATTTGTTATGGATGCAGAAAAAATAGAAGAATTAATAACACCTAAAACAAAGGCTATAATGCCAGTGCATATATACGGACATCCTGCTGATATGGATAGAATTATGGAAATAGCACAAAAGCATAACTTATTTGTTATAGAAGATGCTACAGAAGCACTAGGTTCTAAGTATAAGGGCAAAATGGCTGGTACAATAGGGCATATAGGGTGCTATAGCTTTAATGGTAATAAGCTTATAACTACAGGAGCAGGTGGAATGTTTGTAACTAACAATGCAGCGTACGGAGAGAGAGCAAAATTTTTATCTACTCAAACAAAAGTAGTTACTGATAATAAAGCTTTTTACCACCCAGAGGTAGGATATAACTTTAGAATGCCAAACCTTCTTGCTGCTTTTGGAGTAGCTCAACTTGAAAATATTGAAGAATATCTAAAGGTTAAAAAAGAAAGTGCACAGTATTATAAAGAGCTTTTAAGTGAAGTTAAAGGAATTACTTTAAATATAGAAAAAGACAATGTAGAAAACTGTTTCTGGTTATATTCAATCCTAGTAGAAGAAGATTATGATATAAGCCGCGATGAACTTATACAGAAGTTAAATGAAGAAAAGATTGAGGCTAGACCTTTCTTTATGCCTATACATGAAATGCCTCCATATAAAAATTGTAAACATGGAGATTTAAGTGTTACAACGGAATTATATGAAAAAGGTATTAACTTACCTAGTTCTGTAAGCCTTACTCAGGATGATATTAATAAAGTATGTAAGGTTATTATAGAAAATCAAATTTAATTTAAGTTGCATAGGTTAACTATGTGTTGTAGAATAGAGGAGGCTTTAGTGCCACCTTATGAGAAGTTATTCATTAACGAAGGAGCATTAGAATGATACAAACAACTGATATTATGAAAGATATTGAAGAACAATTTAAGTTGTTTGATGTGGAAATCAGGGCATTTTATATTTGGTGGGTTTCTAAAAGGAAAATATTCGAAACCATAGATTCATTAAGGCAAAAAAGGGCAAAATGTAATGAATCAAATGTAAGATCAAAAATAATGAGATGTTTTACAACGTTTAAATATATTAGAAGTATTAATTTAAGAAGAAATAAGTATAAGCAATTAGATATTTTATGTTTATCGGATACAGCGTCTAAAAGAAATAATGGGTTTGATTATATATTTGATTATATTGGAAAATATGATACAGCATCTTATGGGATTTTAGAAACTCTTAGTGGAGAGATATATAGTTCCAAGAGCTACACTGAAAATAGTTATAACTTATCAAACCTTTCACTAATGGTTTTATTCTACCGTAGGTTTTATCATATGTTCTTAAGCAGAGATGAAATAACGTATTTGAAAAGCATATTTGATGAAGTTCAATTTTATATTTTAGAAAAATATGAAATCGACATACCTATTACTAAAATAGTATTAGAAAATACTTCAGTACTGATAAAAGGACACATATATGCATTGAATATTTTAAGAAAGGTAAAGCCTAAGGTGCTATACACCCAATGTTTCTACAGCCCAACTCATATTATTTTTGTATATGCTGCAAAGATGTTAAATATAAAAGTAGTTGAATTCCAGCATGGATTAATAAATGAAAAGCACAATGGATATATTTTTCATGAAAGCATTAGGGAGAAAGACCCTATACCAGATTATTTTTGTGTCTTTGGAACTCACTTTAAGAATGTTATCTTAAAAATTAATCCTAAGGTTAACTTGAATATTTTGGAGTATGGATACCCTTTCTTGTATGAACAACTTGCTGAAAATCTTAAGTGCATAGAAGAAAAGGAATATGAATTTATAATAACTACTCAAGGGTCAGCATATGCTAAGCATTGGTGTGTTTTTATAAGGGAATTATTGTGTTTGGATCTTAAATGCAAGATACTAGTAAAGGTTCACCCCAATGAGCTTATGGAATATAAGGATTTATATAGAGAGGTTATTGGAAATCCAAGAGTAGATTTTGATGCAATTGGTAATATTTATACCTGTTTGAGAAAAAGCAAAGTTCATTTATCTTGTTTTTCAACCTGTCATTATGAAGCGATTGTATGCAATATTCCAACGTTTGTGGTGAAATTCCCAGGGTGGGAAAATGTAGCGGAGTTAAAAGAGTATTTTGTATGTTTTATAAATTCTGCTGAAGAATTGGTAGAGTCAATAAGCGCTAACCATAGGGATATATCATTTAATAAATTTAGAAAAGATTACTTTAACATAGATAGTTATGAGAACATTGGAGAAAAATTAATCAGAGATATAAAAGAGGTTAATAAGTTCTTTTTGAGTAAATAGCATATTCTTTATTTAAGTATTACGGAGGGTTTAAGAATGCCTATAAAAGTATGTCATATTACAACGGTTCATCCATCAACTGATGTTAGAATTTTTCACAAGGAATGCAAAGCACTTGCAATGGAAGGGTATGAGGTATACTTAATTGCACCTCATTATAAGGATGAAGAAATAGATGGAGTTCATATTATTTCTCTTCCAGAAAAAGCAGGTCGTTTATACAGATTTTTATTAAAAAAAAGAATTGCATTTAAAAAAGCAAAAGAAATAAATGCTGATATTTATCATTTTCATGATCCGGAAATGATTTTTGTAGGACTTAAATTAAAATTATTGGGGAAAAAAGTAATATATGATGTCCATGAGGATGTACCAGCACAAATTTTGAACAAGGAATGGCTTGGCAGTCTTTTTTTTAGAAAAATAATTTCTAAGCTATTCAATGCTTTTGAAAAGTGGGCTTGTAGATATTTTGATAGTGTGGTGACTGTAACATCTGATATAGTTGAAAAATTCAAAATGAATAAGCGAACTACATTATTAAGAAATTTGCCTTCTTTATCTATAATAGATGAAATAAAGCCATTAAAAGTAGAACGTAAAAAGTTTACTGCGCTTTATGCAGGCGCACTTACTGAAATTAGGGGTATAAAAGAACTGATACAAGCAGTGAATTATTTAAATGGTGAGGTAGAGTTGTTAATTTTAGGTAAGTGGGATGATCCTGAATATGAAAAGCAATGCAAAGAACTAGATGGATGGAAATATACTACATACCTCGGATTTAAGCCAGTTAAAGAAGTTTATGCATACATGAAAACTGTAGATTTAGGACTTTGTACACTCTATCCAACACTAAATCATATAACAAGTTGGCCAGTAAAGGCTTTTGAATATATGGCATGTCAGATTCCAATACTGATGTCGGATTTTCCATATTGGATGGATATATTTAAGGATAATGCTATTTTTGTAAATCCTAAAAATCCTAAGGATATTGCAGATAAAATTCAAATGCTAACTAAAGATATGGAATATACAAGGGAAATAGGGTTAAACAATAGGCAAAAAATTGAAACTATGTTTTCTTGGGAAGTTGAAAAAATAAATTTAATTAATTTATATAAAGATATATTACAAGAAAGCCTAAAAGTATATAGTTAAATTGAAGTTTAAAAGTTTTAGAGCTATTTTTATAATTTTTATATAAAAAGAAGGTATGGAGTGAATATAATGGCTGAGCTTAAGGTTAGATATATTAATAAAGAAGAATTTGATAAATGGGATAACTTTGTGGAAGAATCACCACAAGGAACTTTATTTAGTAAAACGCAGTGGTTAAATTCTATTTGTGACCAGTTTAAAATTTTAATTGTTGAAGAAAATCATCAGATTATTGGAGGAATTGCTTTGCCATTTATACACGGCAAGTTATATAGAGACCCTAAGTTAACACCACAATTAGGTATATTACTAGATAATCCGAAGAGCAAAGCTAAGTATTCAAAGATAATTTCTAAAGAAATAAAGATAATATCATTACTTCTTGAAGGATTGCCAAAGTACAGACAGTTTGATTATAATTTTAGCTATAATTTTACAAACTTTTTGCCTTTTATTTGGAAAGGCTACAATACACAGGTTAGGTATACATACGTACTTGAGGATTTAAAAGATTTAGAAAAAATACATTCGAATTTTGAATATGATGTAAAATATGAGATAAATAAAGCTGTAAAGAATAATATAAAGATAGTAAATGATTTAAATATAGAACAATTTTATGAAGTAAATAAAAAAACATTTAAAAGACAAGGTATGGAAATGCCTTATTCTTTAGAATTTTTGAAAAGCTTAGATGAAAAATTGTGCGCACAAAATTGTAGAAAGATGTTTTTTGGAATAGATGACAATAATAGAGTAGTAGCAGCCACTTATATAGTATACGATGCAAAATGTGCTTATTATCTTATAGGTGGAAGTGATCCAGAATATAGAAATAGTGGTGTGCAGACACTATTATTGTGGGAAAGTATTAAATTTGCTTCACAAGTTTCTAAAAAGTTTGATTTTGAAGGCTCAAGTGTGGAAAGTATAGAGAGATACTTTAGAAGATTTGGGGGACAACAAAAGATTATACACAATGTAAACAAAAGTGATTTTATTACTGCATTAACATATAAAATATTAAAGAAAAATAAAAATATTATTAGAAAAATTTTGAAGGTGTAATAATGATAAACTTTATAATAGATAAAAAGTTAGAAAGTAGTCGTAAAATTTTATATGCTATATTTTATCTTACCAAGGATTATGATGGAGAGATTAAAATTTCATCTGTGCATTTAGAGCATTGTTTAAATATATATTATGGAATAATTCCAAAAATGCCAGGGAACATATATATACCAGCGGATAACATCACTATCAATGAAAAAAAAGTTTTTTATAATGAATATAAAGAGAAAGTATTTATGTCATTTGATAAGAAAATAAAGACGCCCTTTTATTTAGAAGATGGTAACCTTATATATACCTTTGATATACTTATGTTATCATTTTACTTATTATCTTGCAAAGAGGAGTATGAAATATCGAAAAGGGACTCTGAAGAAAGATTTATTGCTGAGTATAGCTATAGATCAGAAAAAATAAACATTCCTTTTTTTGATGTTAATTCTTATATTTTATATGATAGTATAAAGCATTTTAATGAGGATCTATCACTTAAAAAAAGACAATTTGAAATATTTCTAAATCACGATGTGGATAGTATTAATAGTAGGAATAGATATGTATTTTTACATAATATTAAGGCAGTTTTATTTAATAAGAAAGTACCTCTAGGTATTAGAGCTAAGGAACTTTTATTAGATGTGATATCTAATAGGCATTTGCAAATAGAAAACTATATAAAAATAGAAAAACTAAGAAATGCAAAATCAGAATTCTATTTTATAGAAGGAATTAAGCATAGATTGGGTAAGAGATACGAATTGAGTTCTATTAAAAAAGAAATAGAAATGCTGAGGGAAGATTCAAGTTTTTATATAGGAGTACATGTTAATTTTTTTTCTTACAATGATGAAAATGAGATCAAAAATGAAATTCAGTGTATACAAAACTCAACTAACATTAAAGTGATAAGTGGGAAAAATCACTATCTTAGATTTAATGTTCCTCATACATGGCAAGTGCTGAGTAATGCAGGAATATTATGTGATTCAACGCTAGGATATTCAGATATGAATGGATTTAGGGCGGGTACTTCTCATGCATTTATACCCTATAATATAGATAAGGATGAGTTAGTACCAATTTTTGAAGTTCCGCTTGTAATTATGGATGGTATTATAATGGAAAGCCAAATGACCTTTGAAGAGAAATGGTATAATATTAAGGTAGTTATAGATGAAGTAATAAGTTATTGTGGAACTGCATCTGTATTATGGCATCAAAGGGTAATTTATGATAAGGAATATAAAGCAATGTATGAAAAAATATTGGATTATATAAATGAGCAAGGTGGAAGATTTGTGCTTGCTAAAGATTTGATTAGTAGATATGAAAAACAGAACATACAGTTGGAGCAATTATTTAAGGACTTTGAGAATCTATAGATTAGGCTATATAAGTATATAGAAATATATTTGCATTCCTTTAATTAAGGCTGGTTCTTATTAAAAGCTGTAACTAGATTGTACAAGTGAGGTAAATTAAATGAGTACTAAAACGAAAAGTATAGCAAGATATAGTGCTATGATTGCTATGATTCTAATTTTAAGTAAACTAGTAGGAACAATTAGAGAGTTTCTAATTGCAGCTCAGTTTGGAGCAAGTATTGAATCAGATATATTTAAGATAGCAACGCGTATTCCAAACATATTTTATGGAGTTGTAGGGGCAGCCCTTACCACTAGTTTTATGCCAATTTTTGCAAAGTTAAAGACTGATACCAATAAAGCTAATGACTTTTTTAACAACATATTAAATATTCTATTTATATTCTCGCTTGTTTTAGTTGTTTTTGGTATGTTTTTTTCAACACAATTAATACAAACTATGGCTAGTGGATTTTCTAGTGATCAGATTGAAAAAACTGTACTTATGACTAGAATTGTAATGCCTTCTATAATTTTTCTTACTTTAAGTGGATTATATACAGGATATCTACAATCTTATGGGATATTCCTACAACCTGCGCTTACTGGAATAGTTTCTAGTATTATAGTTATTATAGGAATTATAGTGTTTTATCAGTTTGGTATTATTGCAGCTATAATTGCCGTGCTTATTAGTTCAATAGCACAAATGTTTGTGCAGCGGCCATTTATGCCAAACTATAAATATAAAATGTATATTAATTTAAAAGATAAAAACGTAAGAATGTTAATAAAGCTAGCAATACCTACACTAATAAGTACCGCTGTAAATCAAATTAATGTTATAGTGGCTAGTGATTATGCGTCAAAGCTATCAGTAGGTAGTATATCTGTTGTAGATAATGCAAACAAGTTGAGTACCTTGATAAGTCAAGTTTTTATTGTTTCGTTAACAACAGTATTTTATCCGATGCTTACAGAAAAATTTGCTCAAGATGACAAGGTAGGATTTGAAGGTTTATTTGTAAAGTCTGTAAATGTAGTAATTCTTGTTGCAGTCCCGCTAGTGTTTGGGCTAGCAGCACTAGCCACCCCAATAGTAAGATTAACCCTGGGACATGGTAAATATGATGCTACAGCAATATATAATACAGCCTTATGTTTAAAGTATCTTGCTTTTTCAGCTTTAGGATATTCATTAATTGATATATTAAGTAAAACTTTTTATGCAACAAAGGACACCATAACTCCAATGCTTAATGGATTTGTGCTAATTACATTAAATGTTGTATTAGTAGTGGTATTAGCACCGAGATACGGAATTGTTGGCCTGGCACTGGCAAGTACTATTTCAGCGATTACTATAGCAATAATTATGATTGTAGAACTTAAAGCCAAACTGAAAAATGTGGAATTTATAAAAATTGCTAAGGTGTTTGCAAAATCATTAATTACAGGTATTTTAATGATGATAATCGTAAGTGTATCTTATAAATATGTGAATATGTTTATTCAAAAGGATAATACTGTTTTAATAGGAATAAAGATACTGATAGTAACTATTATAGGGGCTGTATTTTATACACTTTCACTTGTATTTTTAAAAGTTAAAGAATTGGATTTTATATTTTCTTTTAAGACATTAAAAAAGAAAAAATAGTCTAAAATAAGAAAGAGGGTTACAAATGAGAAAGTTTCAATTGAAGTATAAGATTTACTTAATATTGTTATTAGTTTTTTTAGGAATGTCATATGCTTATAAATTCAAATTAGCAAAAGAAGATATAAAAGTAGAAGAAGAAAGTATTACTAAAGGCAAGTATGTAGTTAGTGTATGGTTAAAAGAGTCTCCAGAGATAGAAACTAGAAAGTATCAGTTGCAAAAATATAATGAACAAAATAAAGATAATATATACATAGCTTTAAAAGTAGTAGGTCAAGATTATTATAATTTACTGAAAACAGCGTTAGCCAATACGGATAAGCCTGATATATTTCAGTATGGATATTATGAATTGTATAGGTACAATAAAATAATGGATATGAAAGAATTTGGCTTAGATGTAGACAAAATTGGTAAAGAAAACTTTCTATATTATGAAAGACAGCCAATGGGAGTAAAAATATTCGGTAATAATGTTAAGTTTGTATGGAATAAAGAAATACTAAAAGGTGCTGGACTTGATCCAGAATCACAACCTAAAACATTTGACGAGCTTTTAGATTATTCCATTAAAATTAAAAAGGCATATCCAGATATAGTTCCTTTTGAGTTTCCTGCTTATACTTATGGTGAACTTAAAATATCCATTGGTGAAGCTAGTGTAAATAAAGGAAGTATTTATACAACATTTTGGGACTATAAAAATGCAAAATACAATTTTGACTATGCAAAGGACATTTTAAATATTTATAACAAGATGTATACTTTAGGTTTAATCAATGAAGATTTTAGTAATAAAAATAAAATAGATTTAAGAAGAAATTTTGCATCACAAAAAACTGCTATGATAATAAGCACCTTTGAAGACAAGAATTATTTTGATAATATTATGCCACTTGATTTTCCAATAGGTATATCTAATATTCCAAAGATTGGACTTGAAGATCCGCAAAATTATTATTATACAGAAAATTACAATTGCCTTGTAGTAAATAAAGATGTAGATAAGGAAGATAAAAATAAAGATGCCATAAAAAAAGTTTATGAATTGTTTCTAGACCCAGAGGCTAACAACCAATTACTAGCTACTAAAAAGGCGCTTCCAATTTTCATGGATAATAAACTTCCTGAAAATGATATATATAGTGAATATAACAATAAAACTAATTTCAAAAATGAGCTTTTTGACCCTACTAGTTTAATAAATTATAAAGAGGAATTAACAAAACAACTATTTTATGATGCTATTAGCGGAAAACAAAAGGTAGAGGATGTTTTAAAGCAACTTAACGAAAACTATGAAGGATATTGTAGATTCATGGTGGAAACCTATTCCTTTGATTTTGATAAGTTTAGGGAATAATAGCTTAATTTATTTTCAGTTGCTTGATTAATTTAAGCAGTAAGGAGAGAAGGATGAATATTAAAAAAATTTTAAAGCATAATCCGATACTTGTTTTTGGCATGATTTTAAGTTCTATATTGATTTTTTTATTTTTGTTTAAAAAAATTGGAATAAAAGATTCTGTAATGACTTCACTTGCCACTGCAATGTTGATTTTAGCATTATACTACACAGCTGTAGACATGAAAAAATCTATACTTTTGTTTATTGTATGTTTTCCAATATTTGTAACGGCGAGAAAGGTAGTTTATTTTGATCTGCTATTTATCAAGGTAACGTATGAGAGCATTTATATTACAATAATGTTTATATTAAATATAAAAAATATATTTAAATTTATTAAAGTAAAATTATTTCATAAAGAATCTCTAAGTAGCAAGTTTTTATTTTTAGTTTTAATTTTTGTACTCCTAGCAACCAACAGTAATATATTTTCTGAAGATATATTAAAAAGTTTGAGAAGTACCTATACATCTATTTGGATACCAGTTATGTTTATGTTAACTACTTTAGTTGTTTTTAAATATGAAGATATTACAAATATTTTCTATGCGTTAATTTTAAGTGTAGATTTAAGCTGTTTTTATGGGTTTTCTCAGGTTATCACCAATAGATTGACTCTTGAAAGCATTAAGCGTCATAGAGAACTTTTAACCTTTGGTTATCACAATGTAAATATATTTGCGGGAATACTACTTTTAGTTTTACCACTAGTTTTAGAAATAGTATTGTACAAAAAACTTAATAAAAAAGAAAAGATGTTTATCTATGTCTCATTATTTGTTCATATAATTGCATTAATTATAACATTTACCCGAGGTGCCTGGATTTCATTTATTGTTGCGGCTTTTATTGTATTAATAAGTAAAAGGTATAAAAAAGTAGTATACTTATTTGGAATTATGTTTTTATTATCCTCTAAGTGGATTATTACATTCATACTACATAGAGGCCAAGTTACGGCAGACTTTTTCAAGAATGAATCTATGATGGCTAGATTGCAAGGAATTATTGCAAGTATTGAAATGATAATTAAATATCCTTTTGGAGCTGGCGGGTCCACTTTTGCTGAGTTATATAATAAATTTGCTATGGATGCATATTTAACTTTTCCTGAATCAATTAGATTAAAGGCACCTATTGCAAATTATCCTTTAGAAATGGCGCATAACTTGTGGTTTCAAATTGCTGTGGAGTTTGGAATAGTAACCTCAATACTATTCCTAATTATAATTATAAATAGGTTAAAAGTTATATTTAAAAATTATAGTGAAAATAGAGGGGTTTTTACCTCAATAATAATTTATATCATCTTTTCAGTGCTAACAGGTATTGAATTTGATCATAAAGGTGTAATTACTGGAACACTAATTATATGGCTAATATTTACAATAATAGAATTAAGGAATAAAGAAGGTTGTTTAAATGAAAAAGTTGCTTAAACGCTTTTTAGTATCACTTTTAAATATAAAAATATACATTCTAAAATTTAAAGCAAAGATATTTGGCGATTATATCATAAATCAGTATGTAGAAAAATGTAATGAAAGAAATATAAAGTATGTTCTTAATGCAGTTGGTGCTAAAGTTGGTAATACTTCTAATGTAAAGCAAGGATTGATTTTGGACAATACATATTTTAAATATGATAAGCTGGTTATAGAAGAAAATTGTTTTATAGGTAGAAAAGTATTTTTGGATTTGGCTAATAAGATAATCATTAAAAAAGAAGCAGTAATATCAGAAGGGGTAACTATACTTACCCATCAAGATGTTGGAAATAGAATATTAAGTAAGCATTATAAAAGAAAAGATGGGGATGTAATTTTAGAAGAAGGGTGCTGGATTGGTGCTAGCGCAATTGTTTTGTGTGGAGTTACAATAGGAAAATGCGCTGTGGTTGCAGCAGGAAGTGTTGTTACTAAAGATGTCCCTGAGTATTCTGTAGTTGGTGGTATACCGGCAAAACACATTAAAAACCTATGTTAGCCCGGCATTCGTTGAGTAAGGAAATAAAGCTAATAGGTGGGATGTTAAGAAGAATTTCCAAAAGAAGTAGGAGATGGTTTAATGAAAATATGTTATATAGCTAACTCTGCAAGTAGCCA
This sequence comes from Clostridium sp. CS001, assembly GCF_020443565.1. GTDB lineage: Bacteria > Bacillota > Clostridia > Clostridiales > Clostridiaceae > Clostridium_AD. Next base: position 118,070 of record NZ_JAIZZN010000004.1, on the reverse strand, counting down.
CACAGAAAAATGGGTAAGTTGTTTTGTAAATTTAGGTTATGAAGTACATGTAATTTCCCACTCAGAAAACAAACTTATAGGAGCTACAGTGCATTATATAAATTACAGTATTAAAAACTTTATATTTAAGGTTAATGAAGTTCATAAACTAATTAAAGAAATCAACCCAGATATTCTTCATGCTCATCAAGCAAATACCTGTGGGCTATATGCAGTTACGTATAGTGCTAAGAATACTATAGTCTCAGCTTGGGGATCGGATGTGTTACTTTCACCAAAAAAATCTTTTATTATGAAGATGATTGTAAAGTATATCTTAAAAAATGCTGCTTTCATCACCTCAGATTCTTATTATATGTCTGAAAAAATAGTAGAACTGGGTGGAAATAAAGAAAAGGTTCTTACTTTTCCTATGGGCATTGAAGATGACTTTGATGCAAATAGGCATGAGTATGATGTAAATGATTCTACCTTAAGAATTATAAGCACAAGAAGACTCGAAGTACTTTATAATGTAGATATTATTATAAAAGGATTCTATGAGGCTTTAAAAGAAAACTCGAAGTTAAGCCTAACTATTGCAGCAGATGGATCAGATGCATTTAGGCTCAAAGAATTAGTTGGAAATCTAGGTATTGTAGATAAGGTTAGTTTCACAGGTAGGTATGATTTAAAACTTCTTGGAAGTATGTTAAGTGGTAATGATGTTTTTATATCTATTCCTAAATCTGATTCAACCTCTGTAAGTCTTTTAGAAGCAATGTATTGTGGAGTTTTTCCGGTGGTTTGTGATTTGCCAGCTAACAAAGAGTGGATAGTAAATGAAGATAATGGATTAGTGTTATCACAGTGCGATCCACAAAAAGTGAAGGACGCAATATTATGGTGCAGTATGCAAAAGCAACATATGAAAAATGTTTCACAAAAAAATGTAGATATAATTAATCAACGAGCCTTATGGAAAAATAATTCGAAGATTGTAGATGATTTATACAAACAGATATATAAATCTAATAATTAAATACAATTAATACTTTTTATAAGTAAATAAATATTTGAGTATACGTTATTTAAAAAAGTAGGCTATATAAGCAATATTTAGTTTAAACTCAGTGAGGAGTGATGAAATGAACGACAAGGAGAATCTTAAAGTATCTGTAGTTATTCCCTGCAGAAATGAAGAAAAATATATTGGCAAATGTATACAAGCAATAATAGATCAAAGCTATGGTATAGAGAATATTGAAGTTTTTGTGTGTGATGGATGCTCAGATGATAATACACAAACTATAATTAATAAATATAGCGCTGAATATCCACAGATAAAGTTAATCATAAATGAAATAAAAACTACACCAACTGCAATGAATTTAGGTATAAAAGCTTCAGAGGGTGAAGTGATTGTGATTTTTGGTGCCCATGCATTTATGGATAAAGATTATATCAAAATTTGTGTAGAAAAGCTAAATAGTGAGGACATTGCATGTGTGGGTGGAACCATTATAAATATAAGTGAAAATAGACTAGCAGAGGCTATATCACTTTCTATGGCATCACCATTTGGAGTAGGAAATGCACTTTTTAGATTTTCAGAAAAAGAACAGTTGGTTGATACTGTAGCTTTTGGAGCCTATAGAAGGAGTATATTTGATGAAATTGGATATTTTGATGAAGAGCTTGTAAGAAATCAAGATGATGAACTAAATTTCAGGATAACTAAAAGCGGTAATAAGATATTGCTAGTCCCAGACATAATATGTCACTATTATACAAGAGGATCTTTTAGTAAGCTTTGGACACAATATTTCCAGTATGGCTTTTGGAAAGTTAGAGTAATTCAAAAACACAAAAAGCCTGCTGCAGTGAGACACTTAATTCCTTTTATGTTTGTTATAAGTTTAATTGTAGGAACTATATTTTCTCCATTTTCAAAAATAGTTAGATATGCATTTTTAATAGAAATACTATTATACTTATTTGGGGCAATTATATTTTCTTTAAAAGCTTCTAAAGGAAAAGTAAGGTATGTGACTCAAATGATAATATCCTTCTTGATATTACACTTAAGCTATGGAATTGGCTTCTTGGAGGGATTAGTGGTGTTCAATGGGTTAAAATCTAAAAATGTTGTTGGTAAAAACACAAAATCATCAAGATAAATATATGCTAATTTAGGTGGGGTGAGAGATTGGATTTTCGTCGAAATACTTTATTTATATTAACTTGCGTCTATGTTATGCTATTACCTTTGATTCCGCAAGATATTAAACTTAAGGGAGTACCAGTTACGGATTTTATTTTAGTATTAATGATTTTTATCTACATAATAGAAATAATTATTTCTAAAAAATGTAGAAAAAACTTTACCAATGGTATTCTAAGTTTCTTCACAGAGAAACTAAGTATATTTCTATTTATATTATTGGGAATAATGCTTTTATCTACAATTTATGCAGTTGACAAAAAAATAGCATTAAGTGAAAGTGCAAGATTTATAACTTATATATTTATGTACTTTATTATAAAATATGAGTTCAATAATAAGAAACAAATTAATATTTTACTAGGATGCTATATAGTTATCTCCTTTATTTTAGGTTCCATTGGAATTGTACAGCATTTCACAGGATTTGCATTGACAGAAAAGTTTATAAAAACAAATGCATTTGGTACAGGTACAAGGATTGCCTCAACATTTTTTAACCCAAATGCTTATGGAGCTTATTTGATATTAATAGTTTTTCCAATGATTATGATGAGCATTTATGAGAAGAATAAGAAGAAAAAAACAGGGTATTTTTTCCTTTCAATTTTACTTATTACTAACTTATTAATGACTTTTTCCAGAAATGCATTATTGGGTTTTGGACTTGGAGTGTTAGTTCTTGGGTTAATTTATAGCATTAAATTGATTTTTGCGCTTGGTGGTTTTAGCATTTTAATATCTTTTATTCCTTCAGTTTTTCAAAGAGTTATGGATATCACTAGTTTAGCGCAAAATGAATCAAGAATCAAACTTTGGAAAACAGCTATTATGATGATTAAAGAGCACCCGATTATCGGTGTTGGTAATGGAAACTTTGTCACTAGATATAATGAATATGTACTTAAGTATAAAGAACTTAAGTATCAGTCCTATCAGAATTATCCATCTCACAATTCATATTTAAAAATACAAAGTGAGTTAGGTATAATGGGGATTGTTTCTTTTTTAGGAGTGGTAGTAATAACGCTATTTAGAGTTAAAAAATTGTATAGTACAACTACTGATAAATTTCATAAACCGTTTTACATGGGAGTAATGGCAAGTATGATTGCATTTCTATTTATGAATCTATCAGATAACTTGTTCTTTGCACCTAAGGCAACAACATACTTTTGGTTTTTGCTAGCAACTTCAGAAGCATTATTAAATGTTCGCCATAAGGAACCTTTGGTGTAGGTGTTAATTTTAAAGAAAAAGATAGGCAGTTGTATGTAATCAAGTAAAAAAGGGGCAGGCTTTATGAAGATATTAACAGTTATTGGAGCAAGACCGCAGTTTATAAAAGCGGCTGCAGTTTCAAATATTATAAGGACGCATCATGAAGAAGTTTTAGTTCATACAGGTCAACACTACGATAAAAATATGTCAAAGGTATTTTTTGATGAACTTAGAATCCCAAAGCCAAATTATGATTTAGGATTAGGATCTGGGGGGCATGGGGAGCAAACGGGTGCTATGCTTATAAAATTGGAGGAGCTTTATTTAAAGGAAAAGCCAGATATGGTTTTGGTATACGGAGATACAAATTCAACGTTAGCAGGTGCTTTATGTGCTAGTAAAATGCTTATTCCTGTAGCGCATATTGAAGCGGGGCTTAGAAGCTTTAATAAGAATATGCCTGAGGAACAAAATAGAATATTAACAGATCATATATCTAAATATTTATTTGTTCCTACAACCTCAGCAATTGAGAATTTAAATAATGAAGGAATAACTAAGGGTGTTCACAATGTAGGGGATGTAATGTTTGACGCAATTCTTAATTTTACTGAACTCTCAAAAGAAAAATCTAAAATTATGGAAAGTCTTAGTTTGGTTAAAGAAGAATATATATTAACAACCATACATAGAGCAGAAAATACTAATGATATTAATAGATTAAGAAATATTATCGAAGCACTAAATGAAAGTCAACAAAAAATTGTACTGCCACTACATCCAAGAACTAAGAAATTCATTAGCGATTATGGCTTAATATTTAATGAAAATATAAAAGTGATAGATCCAGTTGGATATTTGGATATGATAAGTTTGGAAGTGAATTGCAAAAAAATTATTACTGACAGTGGTGGAGTGCAAAAGGAGGCTTTCTTTATGAATAAGCCATGTGTTACTATGAGAGATGAAACTGAATGGATAGAAACTGTAGAGAACGGCTGGAATATTATTGCTGGAACTGATAAAGCTAAAATATTAGACGGGATATTTAATTTCAAGCCCAATAATCCAAAGCAAAGTATTTTTGGAGACGGTCATGCAACAGAAAAGATATTGAAAATTATAAACAAATAATAGAGGTGAAAACATGCATATTTTATTTTTAACTCAATATTGTCCCCCAGAGGTTGGGGCACCTCAAAATAGAATTTTTGAGTTTTCTAAAAAACTTAAGGAATTTGGACATGAGGTTACAATATTAACGGCCTTGCCTAATTACCCTAGAGGAGAAATCTTTGAAGAATATAAAGGAAAAAGGTTAGTATTAGAGGAAATTGACGGTATAAAAATAGTTAGAACTAATATTTACGCTACGAAATCTAAGAGTTTCATAAAACGATTAATAAATTATCTTTCTTTTACTTTTTCAGCTGTATTTCAAGGGGTTAAATATATAAGAAATCAAGATGTAATTATTACAGAGTCTCCTCCGCTATTTTTGGGATGGTCAGGCTATGTGTTATCTAAACTTAAGAAAGCTAAGTTTGTTTTTAACATAGCTGACTTATGGCCGGAATCCGCAGTGAAATTGGGGGTTCTAAATAATAAGTTATTTATCAAAATGGCAATATGGTTGGAAGAATTTTGTTATAAAAAGGCATCAGCAATTACATGTCAAACCCAAGGAATTGTTGATGATATAGTAAGTAGAGGTTTTAACAAATCCAAGGTTCATCTAGTAACTAATGGTGTAGACACAGAATTATTTAAAAAGGAAGGAAGAGATGAAGAATTCAGAAAAAGCATCGGAATAAATAATAAATTCGCACTGTGCTATGCAGGTATACATGGAATTGCTCAAGGGCTGGAGGTTATAATAACTGTTGCGGAATTAGTAAAAGATAAGGAAGATATCCAATTTGTTTTTGTTGGAGATGGCAGTGAAAAGCAGGGTCTTATAAATATGGTGAAAGAAAAAAAGTTAAATAATGTAACATTTTTACCACTTCAACCTAAGGCTAACATGCCCAAAATAGTTGCATCTATGGATGCTGCCATTATACCTTTAAAGAGACTGCAGTTGTTTGAAGGAGCATTACCTTCTAAAATGTTTGAAACATTAAGTGCTGAGGTTCCTATTATCATGGCAGTAAAAGGTGAAGCAGAAAGACTAATTAGTAATGCACAGGCTGGAATAGTAGTAGAACCGGAAAATGCACAAGAAATTGCAGAAGCAGTAATCAAATTATATAATGATAAAGAACTTAGAAATACACTCGGTAAGAACGGAAGGGAATATGTCAAAGAACATTACGATAGAAATATTATAACGAGAAACCTTGAAAGAATATTAATGCAATTATGATATTATTACATCAGGACTTTTTATTGGAAGGTTAAGCAATAGTAATAAATTATTTAAGATAAAGGTAGGAGCACTCATGCAGAAAGATGTTATTGAAATTGATGTACAAAGACACATACGTGATAAAAAAGCACAATTTGTTCTAAAGCGGGTAATGGATATAGTTCTATCTTTAATAGGAATTACAATCTTATCACCATTATATTTAATATTAGTAATAGCAATAAAATTAGACTCTAAGGGGCCCGCTCTATTTAAACAAATTAGAGTTGGTAAGGACTCTAAGAACTTTGCAATTTACAAATTTCGGACTATGATTGTAAATGCTGAAAGCAAAAGGGAACTTGAAATTAACCCAAAAGATTTAGAGAATTTTATATTTCAAAGCAAAACAGACAGTAGAATAACAAAGTTTGGGAAGTTCTTAAGGCGAAGTAGCTTAGATGAAATCCCCCAACTTTTCAATGTATTACTTGGGGAAATGAGCCTTGTAGGTCCACGACCTGAAATACCAGCGGTAGTTAAGCATTACCCAAAAGAATACGCCCAAAGGCTTCTAGTTTTACCTGGAATCACAGGTCTTGCACAAATTAGTGGAAGAGGGGAAATTGAACTAGGAAAAACTGTTTTCTATGATTTAAATTATATTAAGGATTTTTCAGTTATTCTAGACATAAAAATTCTCTGCTTAACAGTTGTGTCCGTATTTAAAAAGGAAGGTGCTCATTAGGAGGGGTTTTATGACAACAAGAATTCTTCAGTATGAAATTTTTAACGATAACATGGAAAATTTGATGAATTGCATAGACAGTTTTGAAAAGGTGCATATTGTTTCGGGAAATCCACAAATACTCATTCATGGACTTCAAAATGATATTCTCTTAGATAATTTCAAAGGTAAGAAATCTATCATTATTCCAGACGGGATTAGTACAGTAATATGTTCAAAAATTGTAAATCAGCCTGTAAAGGAGAAAATAGCAGGTATAGAAGCTATGGATAATATAGTGAAAAAATGCGAAAAGGAAAACCAAGGCATATATTTACTAGGGGCTACTAAGGAAACACTAGATATGTGTAATATTAATTTGCGAACCAAGTATCGTGAATTAAATATTTTAGGTAGTCATGATGGATATTTTGATTTAGATAATTGTGAAGAATTATTACTTGAAATAGAAAAAGTCAAACCTTATGCGTTATTTGTTGCAATGGGGTGCCCTAGGCAAGAACTGTTTATAACGAAATATATGGACAGACTACCATGTAAAGTGTTTATGGGTGTTGGTGGAAGTTTTGACATAGTTGCTGGCACACTTAAGCGTGCACCAAAATGGATGATAAATTTAGGTTTAGAATGGCTATATAGAGTTGCAAAAGAACCTATTAGGATTAAAAGATTATCAGCTATACCTAAATTTATTTTAATGGTAATAAAGGAAAAATACTCTTCAAGTTCACGTTAAGGCGGTACTCTTATGAATAAATTAACTAAAAATTTCTTGTCTATAAGTTTTTCTAATTTGATAGGTCAACTATTCACTTTTTTAATAGTGATATATTACTCTGGAATAATAGGTAAAGATAACTTCGGCAGAATAACACTTGCACAGCAAATGTTGCTTTTCTTTACTATGGTTGTATTATTTGGTATTCAAACATACGGAACAAGAATAGTTTCATCAAATAAAGAAAATATAGACAAAGTTCTAGGTGAGATAATAGCATTTAGATTTCTAGTTTCAATAATTTGCTTTATAGTTATATGTACAATTGCATTTTTTATTAATAAGGATACAAGTTTTAAAACTATTTTTGTTCTTTTTGGAATTACTCTTATTCCCACAGCATTAAATGTTGATTGGCTATTTAATGGATTGCAAGAAATGCAACATAATGCTATTTACAATTTGTGCAAGAATATAATTCCAAGTATTATTATATTTTTATTTTTAAAAAATCAAAATAACATGAGCTTAATACCAATTGCAATGATTATTGGACTTTGCGTGGGGTTTATATATCAGTATTATATAGTATTGGTAAAATACAAATACAAGTTAAAATTAACTTTAAATAAAAAAATTATTTTTAAATATTCAAAGGTTGGGATGCCATTTCTTCTTTCAGGCTTTTTTAGTATGATTAATAATAATGCAGATAAAATTATTATTGGTTTTTCAAGAGGAGATGGTGAATTAGGGGTTTATCAAGCTGCGTATGTATTTGTAGGATTTTTAATTAGTGTAGCAACTATAATATTTACCAGTACATTTCCTTTACTGATAAAGTACCACCATGAAGGGAAAAAAGAAGAACTTAAAAAAATTTGTAATGGTATAAGCAAATTGGTAGCTATAATTGCGGTACCTATATTTATAGGTGGAACTTTGTTATCAAAAGATATAATACTTTTATACAAAAAAGAATTTTTCGAGGCATATAAGCCACTTAATATACTGTTGTTTTACATTTTGATTTTATTTATTAGAGAAATATATGGATATCAATTAAATGCTTGGAGACTTGAAAAGGTATATTTAAAAATAATAATAGTTTCTTCCATTGCTAATTTAATATTAAATTTAATATTAACGCCTAAGTATGGGATGATTGCAGCTGCCTTAATTACAACAGTTACAGAATTTATAAATTTGATATTTATGAGAAAATGTGCCCGGAAAATTGTTATAGTCAAAGATTTATATTATGTACTGCAAGCACTTATGCCTGGTAGTATAATGGCATTAGCTATAGTAGTGCTAAAATATATGGGCATTAATATATTTATAATTATATTAATATCTATAGTTATATACTTTTTATTTGCTATAATTACAAAAGTAATAGAAATAGAAGAAATAAAGACTATTTTTAATAAAAAAGAAGGTGCTTAAATGTGAGATATTTTATGCAATATCTTAAAACGGCAAATGTTAATTTAGTTAAAGATATGGGTATGATACCTTATTTGCTTTATAAAAAATACGGATATGATTCAACTGTGGTTACATATAAAAATGGAGAGTATAGTTATTTACAGAAGGACCTAATGGGACTTAAAATAGATTTTGTAAAGAAAATATTTAATAACTACTCTCTAGATGGGGCACTACACTTATTAAAATACGGCCAAAGCATGGATATAATTCAAATTTTTCATGTAACTTTAAGTTCTGTAGCTTATGTTTATAGTTATAAATTTAAAAATAAGATGGGAAAAGTGTATTTAAAGTTAGATTGTAGCCATAAGTTGGTAGAGAGAATTACTGAATTAAGTAAAATTCAGTTATATTTTTTAGAAAGATTTTTAAATAAAGTTGATTTAATTAGTATTGAACAAGAAGAATTATACTATAGACTAAAAAAGATACTAAAAAAACATGAAAATAAAATAATAAATATTCCTAATGGCATAGATTTTCAAATGCTTACCAGAAAAGGACTAACTTATGACTTTTCTAAAAAAGAAAATGTGATATTAAACGTTGCTCGAATAGGTACGGAGGAAAAAGACACACCTATGCTGCTTGAGGCTTTTGCAAATATTAGCAATATAGAAAATCTAGATTGGAAATTAAAGTTAATAGGGACCATAGAAGAGGATTTCAATACATATATACAGCAGTATTTTAAAAAATATCCAAAACTAATTAATAAAGTTATATTTTTAGGAGAAATAACCGATAGAATTCAAATTTTTCATGAGTATGCTAAAGCAAAGATTTTTTCTTTAACCTCTAGATTTGAGAGCTTTGGAATTGCTTTTATTGAAGCAGCCGCAATGGGAGATGTTATTGTATCAACAGATGTGGGAATAGCTAAGGAACTTGTGTGTGATGATAATGGTGAGCTAGTAAATATAGGTGATGTTGCTTCTTTGACCAAGGCATTTGAAAAGTATATAAGTGAAATTGATTTTCAAAAACATGCAGACAAAACTTACAATGTTTGCAAACAAAGATTTGATTGGGATATTATTATACAAAGCCTTAACGATAGCATTACAAAAATTGTTAAGTAATCATAAGAAAAGTGAAAGCATAAGAGCTGAATTAATTAACAGTAATTACGCATACTAGAACTAAAGGAGCGTGATTATATGGAGTTTTATGATGTAGTTAAAATGAGAAAAAGCATTAAAAGGTTTAAAGATACACCTGTTATTCCTGAAAAATTAGATAGAATGGTGAATGCAGCCATGATGTCACCTTCATGGAAAAACAATTCTTCCTATAAATTTATTTTAGTTGACCAAAAGAATGAGCTAGAACAAATTTCTAAAGCGATAATGAATAAGGATACTTCAGCATCACAGTCAATAATTGATGCACCAATGACGGTAGTTGTAGTAGCAAATCCAGAGCTTTCTGGAGAAGTAGAAAATAAAGAGTACTATTTAGTAGATAGTGCCATAGCTATGGAGCATTTCATTTTAGCTGCTACCAATGAGGGGTATGGAACTTGTTGGATTGCAGCGGTAGATGAAGATATCATTAAAAAAACATTATCTATTCCAGAAAACTACAAAGTAGTTGCTTTGACTCCCATTGGAGAAATTGCTGAAAGTAAAGAACACAATGGTAAAAAAGACGTAAAGGAGTATGTGTTTTTAAACACTTGGGATAATGCTTATTCTGAAAAATAAACACTGTTTTTTCAAATATAAAAAAGATATACAAGAAGTACGTTATAATTAAAGAATATAAAATGGTAGCCATAAGATAAATTACACTTATGGCTATCATTTTATTATGAAATTATATATAAATGATGAAAAATTTACGTGAAGATGGTACAATTTTATCATGTAAGATCAGGGGGGGTAAAATGGAAAAGATAAAGGGAATTTTATTTATTGTTATATCAGCTATTTCATTTGGTATTATGCCAATACTTGCAAAGTTGTCCTATAATGGAGGATCAAATACATATACCACATTGGTTTTAAGATTTTTTTTTGCGGCAATTATGGTTTTGTGGTATTTAAAGTCTAAAGGAATATCAATAAAACTTACTAAAAAACAAATAATTTTAGTGTTAATTATTGGCGTGTTTGGATACACACTAACATCAACTAGTCTATTTATGGCTTACAATTACATAAGTGTTGGAATGGCAGGTATGATTTTATACATATATCCTACCATTGTAACTATATTATCCTATGTTTTTTATAAAGAAAAGATATCTGCTAGAAAAGCAATTTCCTTGATTATTTCTTTAGTTGGTATTTATGTTTTAATTGATATGGGAAGTGTTAGTTTTAATTTTAAAGGAATAATGCTAGCGTGCCTTGCAGCGGTTCTATATTCATTATATGTTCTAGGTTCATCGCTTAAAGAAATTAAAGCTATTAACAGCTATGTTTTGACTTTTTACATTTCATGTGCATCTGCTGTTATTATGTTTATAGTTGCAATAAGTACAGGGAAACTAAACCTACATATTTCTTTCTATGGACTTGTGTCAATTTTATTGTTATCATTCATATCCACAGTTGTAGCCTTAATGGCATTTTTGGAAGGGGTCCGAATAATAGGGCCATCTAAGGCTTCAATTTTTAGTACTCTTGAACCAATAGTTGGGTTGATATTAGGAATACTGATTTTAAAAGAGCCAGTGTCAGCAAGGATTATTATTGGAAGCACAATGATTGTAGTATCTATAATAATATTAACAAAAGAATAGTTATATTAATATGTATCATTAAAAATCCTGTATATAACAGGATTTTTTTAACATTGAAATGGTTTAGTATAGTAAAACATTAACGGACTAACAATATTAAATCTTATTTTAAAAAGGATTATTCAAGGGTGACAAAGAATATTATTAATATTAAGAAAATTCGTATAGGTGGGGGTAGATATATATGACGACAATACAAATCAATGGAAATATGCTTACTTTAGACCAAATAGTTCAGGTTGCAAGACAAGGTTATAAGGTTGAGCTAACCAAGGAAGCGGAAGAAAGAGTTATTAAATCTAGAAATATAGTAGATGAAATAGTTGAAAATAATAAAGTTGTTTATGGTATTACTACAGGATTTGGGAAGTTTAGTGATGTTACAATTTCTGGGGAAGATTGCAAAGAGCTACAACGGAATCTAATTATTTCTCATTCTTGCGGAGCAGGAAAGGCCTTTTCAAAGGAAATTACGAGAACTATAATGTTATTAAGAGCAAATGCACTTTCAAAAGGATACTCAGGAATAAGATTAAGTACATTAAAAACTTTAATAGAAATGTTAAACAAGGAAGTTCATCCAATAATCCCTGAGAAGGGATCACTTGGAGCATCAGGAGATTTAGCACCTTTATCTCATATGGTTTTACCAATGCTAGGAGAAGGAGAAGCGGAATTTAATGGCGAAATTTTAACAGGTAGAAAAGCTATGGAAAAGGCTGGCATTGAGATTATAGAACTTGTAGCGAAAGAAGGTTTGGCACTTATAAATGGAACGCAAGCTATGACCGCAGTAGGCGCACTAGCGGTATATGATAGTATAAATTTATTGAAAATAAGTGATATTGCTGCAGCACTTACTATAGAAGCACTAAGAGGTGTAAAAGATGCTTTTGATCCAAGAACACATAGCATAAGACCTCACAGTGGCCAAATTCAAACTGCAAAAAATATTTTAAATTTAACACAAGATAGTACATTTATAACTTCACAAGGTGAGATAAGAGTACAGGATGCTTACTCATTAAGATGTGTGCCTCAAGTTCATGGTGCAAGCAAAGATGCTCTTGAATACATAAAGAGTAAAGTTGAAATTGAAATTAACTCTGTTACAGATAATCCAATAGTTACAGAAGAGGGAGATGTTATCTCAGGAGGTAACTTCCATGGCCAGCCTATGGCAATAAGTTTCGATTTTTTGGGAATAGCAATGGCTGAAATGGGTAGTATATCTGAAAGAAGACTAGAGAGACTTATTAATTACCAACTAAATGATTTACCAGCTTTTTTAGTGAAAGTAGGTGGCTTAAATTCAGGATTTATGATAACTCAATATGCAGCAGCAGCCTTAGTATCTGAAAATAAAATTTTGGCACATCCTGCTTCTGTTGACTCTATACCATCTTCTGCAAATCAAGAAGATCATGTAAGCATGGGAACTATAGCAGCTAGAAAAGGTAGAGATATTATTGAAAATGTTCAGAGGGTACTAGCAACTGAGATTATGGCAGCCTGCCAGGCTATAGACTTTAGAGAAGGTCTTACATTAGGACTTGGTACAAAAGAAGCTTATACTATTGTTAGAGAAAAAGTAGAGTTTATGGAAAGAGATATAGTTATCTACCCTGAATTAGATAAGATCACTAATCTTATAGCAAGTGGTGAAATTGTAAAGAGAGTAGAACAAAAGGTAAAAGTTTTAGTTTAACGACATTTCAGAAGGAAAGTCCTCTACTTCTATAAGTGGGAGTTTAAATCTCCTTCTGAAGTCGTTATATTGCAGCACCGCAGGTGATGATTTAATTGAAAACTGAATATCTATCTTATATTATTTTTCTAGTATAAGATAGGATTTAAATAAATAATAAACTTTAGGGGGAAAATAAGATGGCAAGAATAGTTGAATGTATACCTAATTTTAGTGAGGGAAGAGATAAAGTAGTAATTGAGAAAATAATTGATGCAGTTAGAAATAAGGAAGGAATAAAATTACTAGATTACTCTTCAGACAGTGATCATAATAGAACTGTTGTTACCTTCTTTGGAACGCCTGAAAAGGTAGAAGAAGCTATTTTAGATATGGCAGCAAAAGTTTATGAAAACATTGATATGAGCGTTCAACAAGGTGCGCATCCTAGAATGGGTGCTTTAGATGTAGTACCTTTTGTACCCATTAGTGAAGTGACTATGGATGAATGTGTTGCTTTAGCAAATAGAGTAGGTAGTGAAATAGCAAGTAGATTTGACGTACCCGTATATTTATATGAAAAGGCAGCTACGGAAGCTCATAGAGAAAATCTAGCAACAGTAAGAAAAGGACAATATGAAGGCTTCTTTGAGAAAATTAAGGAAGATAAGTGGGCGCCTGATTACGGTAAAACGCAGGTCAATGTAAAAGGTGGATGTGTTGCAATTGGAGCAAGAGTTCCTCTAGTAGCGTTTAATGTTAATCTAGGCACAGACAACCTTGAGATTGCTGATAAAATAGCTAAAAGTGTTAGACATCTTGGTGGTGGATTAAGATTTGTAAAAGCTATGGGAGTAAAACTTGAGGACAGAAACATAGCACAGGTATCTATGAACTTAGTTAACTACGAGAAAACAGCGGTTTATAGAGCTTTTGAAATGGTTAAGATGGAAGCGAAACGCTATGGGGTTCCTGTAGTTGGAAGTGAGGTAATAGGACTTTTACCAATGGATGCGTTAATTCAATGTGCGGAGTATTATCTGCAAATAGAAAACTTTTCAATGGATCAAATATTAGAAAAAAGAATTTGGGAATAGAATATTAAGATTTATTCTATATAAACTGTAATATCTAAGTTATTATAGACAATTAAATTAGGCACATGAAAATAAATTAGCATGTTTACTTGTTATTTATTTTCATGTGCCTTAAGAATGGAGGATAACACAATGACAATTATAATAAAAAATATTGATTGCCTAGTTACTTGTAGTGGGAGTCATAGAAAAAAAGGCGCGGAAATGAAGGATGCAAAAATCAAGGAAAATGGTTACGTAATTATTGAAAATGACATTATAAAAGCTGTAGGAGAAGGTGACGGTTATAAGGAATATGTCACTAGTGAAAGCTCAGTTATAGATGGGCGATTTAAAACAGTTACGCCTGGTCTTATTGACCCTCATACCCATGTAGTATATGCTGGGTCAAGAGAAAATGAACTACCTCTAAAGCTTAATAAGGTGGGTTATATCGAAATATTAAAAAGTGGTGGGGGAATACTAAGTACAGTTGAAAATACAAGAAAGATTAGTAAGGAGCAGCTTATAGAAGAAAGTAAAAAGCGCCTTGACATAATGCTTAAGCATGGAACTACTACAGTAGAAAGTAAATCGGGATATGGTCTTGATTTGGAAACAGAGGTTAAAATTCTTGAGGTAAATAAAGTTTTAAATGAAACACATCCAATTGATGTAGTTTCCACATTTATGGGAGCACACGCAATTCCAAAGGAGTACAAAGAAAATAGAGAGGCTTATATTGATGAGATGATTAGTAAAATGGTTCCATATATAAGTAAACATAAACTTGCAGAGTTTATTGATTGTTTCTGTGAGGAGGGTGTTTTTTCTGTAGAAGAAAGCAGACGTATTTTAAAAGCAGGAAAAGAGTTTGGCTTAAACATAAAGATTCATGCAGATGAAGTTGAAACAGTAAAGGGAGCTGAGCTTGCAGGAGAACTAAAGGCTACCTCAGCAGAGCACCTAGTTGCTGCTTCAGACATTGGAATAAAGTCGTTAGCAGAAAATGATGTGGTAGCAGTATTATTACCATCAACTTCTTTTTATTTAATGCTAAGTAATTTTGCAAAGGCTAGAAAGATGATAGATGAAGGTGTGGCTATATCTTTAGCTACAGACTGTAATCCAGGTACTTCACCAACAGAATCATTACAAACAGTTATGACCTTTGCTTGCTTTGGTATGAAGCTTTTCCCGGAGGAGATTATAAATGCAATGACAATGAATGCAGCATGTGCAATAAATAGGGAAAAGGAAATAGGAAGCATTGAAGTAGGAAAGAAAGCTGATATTGTTATTTTTAATAGTAAGAATTTAAATTATTTGGTATACCATTTTGGTGCAAATACAGTTGATACAGTAATTAAAAATGGTAAAATTGTAGTTCAAAATTAAAAAAAATAATATGGATTGACAATGAGTAAATAATGATTAATAATGGAATAGTCCTTATGACTTTATTATAAAATACATGGTTTCTACAATATGCAGAAGGCATATTATTATTTGAGGAGGAATGAAAAATGTTAGATCAAAAGACTGTTAGAGAATTTATTAATGAATTAGGTTCAAATTCACCTGCACCAGGGGGTGGAAGTGTTGCAGCACTTGGGGCATCACTAGCTACAGCATTGGGTGCTATGGTATTTAATTTAACTGTAGGTAAGAAGGCATATAATGAATACAGTAACGAAGATAAAATGCTTGTGGACAAAAACTTAGAGCAGTGTCTTTTACTTAAGGATAACTTCTTAGATCTTATGAATAAGGATACAGAGGCATTTTTAGTTCTTATGTCTGCATTTAAACTTCCAAAAGAAACAGAGGATGAGAAGAAAGTAAGAAGCCTTAAAATTAAAGAAGGAAATCAAGTAGCTTTAGAGATTCCATTAAGCGTTGCAGAGGAAGCATACAAAATATACGATTATGTTAAAGTAGCTGCTACGTTAGGTAATAAAAATGCAATTTCAGATGCAGGAGTAGCAGCTTTATTACTTCAGGCATCCCTTGAAAGCGCAATTTTAAATGTTAAAATAAATCTTTCTAGTGTAAAGGATGAAGCATATAAAGAAGAGATTAAAGCAAGGTGTGAAGAACTGATAAATCAGGGAAGAATAAAAAGAGACGATATATTATCAGTTGTTAACGAAAGTATGTAGGTGGTAGTTAATATAAAAACTGATGTTTTAGGGGGATATTATGGAACAAAAGGTTAAGTTGAAAAAGGCAATTGGGGCTGAAGGATTTTTATGTTTGTTTTTCTTTATTTTATTTTTCGTATTAATAGGTAGTAAAATGGGAACAGCAAACATGTTCAGTACTTTAATGAATACAGCTTATGAATTGCTCATTAAAGTAGTATTTTATATAATGGCTATAGCTGTTGTTGCAGGCGCTATTGCTGCTATGCTTTCAGAGTTTGGTGTAATATCTATTATAAATAAGGTGTTATCGCCGTTAATGAAGCCACTATATGATTTGCCAGGAGCAGGAGCCCTTGGTATTGTAACAACTTATTTATCAGACAATCCTGCAATTTTAACCTTAGCTAAGGATAAAGGATTTAGAAGATATTTTAAAAAATATCAACTTCCTGCGCTAACCAATTTAGGTACAGCCTTTGGTATGGGGCTTATTGTTACTACTTTCATGATAGGACAAAAATCTCCTATTGGTGAAAGCTTTATAGCACCAGCTATAATTGGAAATATTGGTGCTGTTATAGGAAGTATCGTCAGTGTAAGACTAATGATTTTTCAAACTAAAAAGGTATATGGCACGGAATCAATGTGTGACTCAGAAGGAACAGTTAACTATGATATGTTAACACATAGAGAAGTTAGAGAAGGCAGCGTAACTGCTAGACTCCTTGAGTCACTGCTTGAGGGTGGAAAAACAGGAGTTGAACTTGGACTAGCTATAGTTCCTGGTGTTTTAATAATTTGTACAATAGTTATTATGCTTACTAATGGACCGGCAGATGCAGGGTTATATACAGGAGCAGCAAATGAGGGTGTTAGAATATTACCTTGGATAGGTGAAAAACTATCATTTATACTTACACCACTATTTGGATTTGCAAGCCCAGAAGCTATTGCCTTCCCAATTACATCCTTAGGTGCTGTAGGCGCAGCTATAAGTTTAGTCCCTGACTTATTAAAAAAGGGTTTAATTGGCGGGAACGAAATAGCTGTATTTACAGCTATGGGAATGTGTTGGAGTGGTTATTTAAGCACGCATGTAGCCATGATGGATGGATTAAAGTGTAGAAATCTTACTGGAAAGGCTATTTTAAGTCATACTGTAGGTGGAATTATGGCTGGGGTTTCTGCTCATTTGATGTATATATTGTTTTTATAAAATAAGAAATATAACTAAAATGCAATTAGCTATATACATTTGTATATGGCTAATTGCATTTACATGGGTGGGAGATTGTAAATGCTAGATTTGTTTAACCAAAAAATATGTGAATTGTATGATGTTATTTTAAGTCCAATAGAGGATATATTTAAAGTAATTGCTTTAGAAAATTATAAAAAGAAAATGGAATTGCTACATAAAAACAGCTTTGGAGAAGTTTATTATGAGTTTATCAAAAACAATAAGGAAAAAGGGACTGTTTATACTCCAGAGCCTATAGCATCTTATATGCTAGAAAACACCATAAGTGCAGAGCAGATAATAAAGAACCCATATATAAAAATAGTAGACCCATCATGTGGTACCGGGAATATATTGATTTTATGCTTTAAACTTCTTAGGAGTTTATACATCGAAAATTTAAATATAATAAATAAGCAAAATGGGTTGAAATTAAATAAGAAATGTATTGATGAACATATAATAGCACATAATTTATATGGCTTTGATATTGATGAAATTGCTCTAAAGATTCTGGTCATAGATTTGTACGATTTAAGTAAGGGGAATATACTGGGTAATGTTTTAAATATAGATTTTCTATTATACGAAAGTGAATATAAATATGATATTTTTATAGGTAATCCACCCTATGTAGGTAAGAAATCTATAAACAATGAATATGCTAGTTATTTAAAAAGTAGATATAAAGATGTATATAGTGATAAAGGGGATTTGTCTTACTGCTTCTTTAAGAAGGCGCTAGAAGACCTTAATACAGGCGGTAGACTAACATTTATTACTTCACGATATTTTTTAGAATCACCTAGTGGAGAAGATTTAAGGATAGTTTTAAAAGAAACCTGCACCATAGATAAAATTATTGATTTTTATGGGATAAGACCATTTAAAAATGTAGGAATAGACCCTGCAATTATGTTTTTAAGAAATTATAAAAATGAACATAATGAAATTGAAATTATAAAGCCTTTGAGTATTAAAGATAAAAATAAAAAAGGGTTCTATAATAGTATATTTCTAAAGGATGGAAATGAATTTAATAAATTTTTTGTCAATAAAAATTTACTTGATAATAAGGGTTGGATTTTAAGAGATGAAAAAGAAAGAAATATAATTAGTAAAATAAAGGAAAGAAGCTTTACTCAGCTAAGTAGCATTTGCAACAGTTATCAAGGTATAATAACTGGTTGTGACAAAGCTTTTGTAGTAAGTAGCGATATTATTGAAAGAGAGAATATTGAACAAAATATAATAAGACCTTGGATTAAGAGTAGTTATATAGAGCAAAATGAAGTTTTAAGAAAAGATAGTTATATCATATATTCAAATTTAATTAATAATCCACAAGAATACCCAAGTGCTATTGCTTATATTGAGCAAAATAAAGAAAAACTTTTGAAAAGAAGAGAATGCGAAAAAGGCATTAGGCAATGGTATGAACTTCAGTGGGGGAGAAATCAAGATATATTTGAGGGTGAAAAGATAATATTTCCATTTAAAGCAAGCAGTAATAGGTTTGCTTTTGATAAGGGTAGTTATTTTAGTGCAGATGTATATGCATTGATATTAAAAGAAGATGTGCCTTTTAATTATGACTTTTTATTATATCTATTAAATAGTAAAATATATGAGTTTTATTTTAAGACCTTTGCAAAAAAGTTAGGAGAGGATGCTTACGAGTACTATCCAAACAATTTAATGAAATTATATATCCCGATTATGGAAGAATTTCATGGCAAAGATGAAAGTTACTTATATGATTATTTTCAACTTAATGAAGAAGAAAGAAAGATTATACTTGGAAAAGTATAATCTTTCTTTCCTTATTTTACTAGGTCTTCTACAAACTTTGGTAATGTGAAACACGCCTTATGTAGTTTCTTAGTATAGTATCTAGTATCAAATTCATAAGTATTTGATAAATCTACTGTTTCTGGGTCATGCTTCTTTGACCCAACTGTAAAGCTCCAGTATCCACTTGGGTAAGTAGGAATAGCTGCCATAAATAACTTTGTAATAGGGAATACTGCTTTTGCATCATTAAAAACCCTTTGCACTACTTCTGGTAGGAAAAAAGGAGTTTCTGTTTGAGCAATGAAGATACCATCTTCTGTTAAACACTCATATATTTCTTTGTAGAAACTTCCTCCAAATAGTCCCTCGGCAGCTCCAAAAGGGTCTGTAGAGTCTACAATTACTACGTCAAACTCATTTTTATGCTCATGAACGTACTTTATGCCATCACCTATAAAAACTTCGCATTTAGGATGGTCTAATGCACAACTTATTTCAGGAAGATATTTTTTGCATTCTGTAACAACATCTCCATCAATTTCGCATAGTACTGCCTTTTCAATGCCTGGATGCTTTAATACTTCGCGAATAGCACCTCCATCACCTCCACCAACAATAAGAACCTTTTTAGGATTTGGATGAGTAAATAGAGGAATATGAGTAATCATTTCGTGATATACATATTCGTCTTTAATAGTAGTTTGAACTATTCCATCTAATACAAGCATACGTCCAAAGGCTTCAGTATCAAGAATCGCAAGATCTTGAAACTCAGTTTTTTTTGTCACCAAAGTTTCTTTTATTTTATAAGTCATTGCAGCATTCTCAATTTGACCTTCTTTAAGCCACATTTCCATTTTATTATGCCTCCTTAAATTTCAAAAGATAAACAACAATATTATAACAATGATTTTATTATAGGGCAATAGTTTAAAGATATTAGTGGAAAATGGGATTAGAAATAATAAATATGGTTATAATAGAAAAGTATGAATAAATATTACAAAAAAAGAAGGAAAATTATGTAACTAGTAGAATATAGAAGAAAGGAACATTATTTAATCAATAATAAAAGTTTATTTTAAATTCAAATGATTCGGGGGGAGAAAAATGCATTTAAATTTTGAAAATAGTGATAAAAAATTGATAGTTTACATGTCTGGAGAATTAGACCATCATAGTGCCGAGGAAGTAAGGAATATGATAGATGATCGCTTGGATAGAGATAACTACAATAAATTAATTATGGATTTCTCTGGGGTATCCTTTATGGACAGTTCGGGCATTGGGATGGTTATTGGAAGGTATAGAAAGTTGCACATGAGAAATGGTAAGGTATGTGTAACTAACATTAAGTCTTCGGTAAAAAGAGTGTTTGAACTGTCAGGAATGTTCAAGATTATTATGGCATATGACGATGTTGAACAAGCTATAAACAATATTTAGTGGGGGGATTAGTATGTTACACAATAGAATTAAAATTCAATTTTTAAGTAAATCACAGAATGAAGGGTTCGCAAGAGTAGCAGTAGCAGCCTTTGCGTCCCAATTAGATCCAACGATTGAAGAAATTACTGATGTTAAGACTGCAGTATCAGAAGCTGTAACCAATGCAATAATTCACGGATACGATAGTGAAGAAGAAATGATTACAATAGAGGCCATCATTAATGGAACTGAGCTGACTGTTATAATCAGCGACTCAGGACATGGAATTGATAATCTTGAGGTAGCTATGCAACCGTTATTTACCTCTAGGCCAGATTTAGAGAGGTCAGGTATGGGTTTTACAGTAATGGAAGCCTTTATGGACAGTTTAGAGGTAAAGTCTGATAAAAATGCGGGAACAAGTATAATAATGAAAAAAATATTTAATCCTTTAAGTTAGGTGGAATAATATGGATCAGAAGGTAGCTAAAAAAAATAACTACAATTATGAAGAAAACATGCAACTAATTCAATTAGCTAAAGAGGGAGAAGCTGGTGCATTAGATAAAATAGTGGAAATGAATTTACCGCTAGTTTCATCTATAAGTAAGAAGTTTCTTAATAGGGGATATGAGTACGATGATATATTTCAAATTGGGTGTATCGGCCTTGTGAAATCAATTAAAAATTTTGATACTAAGTATAATGTAAGATTCTCTACATATGCTGTGCCTATGATAATGGGAGAAATCAAAAGATTTCTTAGAGATGATGGGATTATAAAAGTAAGTAGAAGTGTTAAAAATACTGCGCGAAAGTTGCATTATGATAAAGACACTCTATCCAAGGAGTTGGGTAGAGAACCCACCATTGAAGAGTTGTCTATTTTTAGTAATATAGAAAAAGAAGATATAATATATGCACTAGAATCCGCTAGTAACATGCAGTATTTATTTGATACAATACACCAAGATGATGGTGCACCAGTACTTTTAATAGATAAATTAAGTGAAAAATACGAAGAAGATAATGAGGTCTTAGATAAAATTGCACTTAAAGAAGCATTAATAAAACTTGATGCAAAATCAAGGCAAATAATTATGCTTAGATACTTTAAGGATAATACACAAATCCAGGTGGCGAGAATGATGGGAATCAGTCAAGTTCAAGTATCTAGAATTGAAAAGAAAGTTTTGAAGATAATGAAGGAAAGATTAAGTGGATAAGAGCACAAGTAAAAGATTTAAACTATAATATGAGATGCTGAAATATTTAGGTAAATAAGATTGAATTTAGATAAACAACTTTAATTATTAACATTAAGTTGTTTATCCAT
The DNA here is from genome assembly GCF_020443565.1 of Clostridium sp. CS001. Taxonomy (GTDB): domain Bacteria; phylum Bacillota; class Clostridia; order Clostridiales; family Clostridiaceae; genus Clostridium_AD. Next base: position 95,882 of record NZ_JAIZZN010000004.1, on the reverse strand, counting down.
AAATAGGTCTTATTTTTTTGACTAAAAACCGTTAGTATTGTAAATACTAACAGATAAACTTAACATTATTATGTTCACAACTAAATATAATCAATAATTACTGCATATGTTTATAGAACTGTTAGGAGGCAATTTATGAAAGTAGAAGAGAAAACCATAATTAAAAAATTCAATAACCTTAATTCTAATAAAACTCCCAAGCCTAATTTACTATTACATTGCTTTAATGCCTTCTGGGTTGGAGGACTCATATGTGTAGTCGGACAGTTTATTAGTGATTTTCTTACCTACATAGGTGTACCAAAAGATGAACTAGGAGCCAGTGTTTCCATTGTTATGGTATTTCTAGGAGCTATTCTTACTGGAATAGGCGTTTATGATAAGTTAGGTGATTTTGCAGGAGCGGGCTCAGTTGTGCCGATTACTGGTTTTGCAAATTCAATAGTTTCACCTGCTATGGAATTTAAAAAAGAAGGCTTTGTTTTTGGAGTAGCAGCTAAAATGTTTACTATTGCAGGCCCAGTATTAGTATACGGTATTGGCTCATCTGTAATTGTAGGGCTTTTATATTATTTTATAAGGTGGTGATTTAAGGTGGGTAAAAAAGTTGGAACTCAAACAGTGGAAATTGAAAGTAAGCCTAGAATTATTAGTACATATAGCATAGTTGGCCCTAAGGAAGGACAAGGTCCATTAAGCCAGCATTTTGACAGAGTTTTAGAAGATGATCTTAATGGAACTGAAAGTTTTGAAAAGGCAGAAACAAGTCTTTTATATACTGCGGTAACAGAAAGTATTAAGAAAGCAAAGTTAAAAGAAGCTGATATAAATTATTTGCTAGCGGGAGATTTACTAAATCAGCTATTTTCTTCAAGTTTTGCAGCTAGAGATTTAAATATACCCTTCATAGGTCTTTATGGTGCATGTTCAACCATGGCAGAATCTTTAGCCGTGGGGTCAATGATTATGGAAGGAGGATTTGCCAGATATATAGTAGCAGCTACTTCATCACACTTTTCATCTGCCGAAAGACAATACAGGTTACCACTAGAAATGGGGAGTCAGAGGGCAACTACATCCCAATGGACAGTTACAGGTTCGGGGGCAATGGTTCTAGGCAGAAAAGGTAATTTTCCTTATGTAACACATGTAACAATTGGAAAAGTTAAAGATTATGCAATAACCGATGTAAATAACATGGGAGTTGCCATGGTGCCTGCAGCTGTAGATACTATAAAACAACACCTTATGGATACTGGGAGAAAGCCTTCTGATTATGATATTATTGCTACTGGAGACTTAGGAAAACTAGGAAGACAATTTACAGAAGAATTATTATTAGAATATAAATATGATATGAAAGGTCATTATATAGATTGTGGTGAGGAAATCTTTAATTCTGAAAAGCAAGGAACTAATGCAGGTGGAAGTGGTTGTGGATGTTCCGCAGTGGTTGCAACGGGATATTTATACAAGAATATGCTAGCGGGAAAGCTAAAAAGGATACTGTTAGTTTCCACAGGAGCACTACTTAGCCCTACCTCATCGTTGCAGGGAGAAACCATTCCAGGGATAGCTCACGCTGTTGCAATAGAATTTGGGGTGATATAATGAGTAATTACATTATGACATTTGTTGTTGGCGGTATAATTTGTGCAATCGGTCAAATACTCATGGATACTACTAGGTTAACACCAGCACGGATACTGGTTATATTTGTAACTGGAGGTGTAATATTAGGCGCTTTAAATATTTATGATGTAGTAATAAAATATGGGAAGGCAGGTGGAAGCATACCTCTCCCAGGCTTTGGGTATAGTTTAGCTAAAAGCGTAATTAAGGAAGTTGATGAAGTTGGAATTGTCGGAGCGTTTACGGGAGGAATAAAGGGTACTGCAGGGGGCATTACTGCAGCAATTTTTTTTGGATATATTATGGCATTAATATTCAATCCTAAAACCAAAAAATAATAAGAAGACTACTATCAAATGAAAGGTACTTTGATAGTAGTCTTTTTATTTAATATCATCTCAGATGATGATTTAACTATTATGGTGGAGTAGGAGTATCACCATTTGAGGGAGGTACAACATTATCTGGGTTATCCGGGTTAATTGGAGGTAACCCATCTAAATCAGGAATTTCATCTTCAACTGGTGGGACAACAGGAGGAACTATTGTGTTTTTTGAAAAAGTATCAACTTCTGTTGGTAATACATAAGGCGAATCTATTAAAAATGCAGTAGGGGTGTAAGTTCTCGTTATAAAAACCTTTGATTCAATCTTATCTAGTGGCGTAAACTCTGATGCTAAAACATATTTACCACTAGGATCTTTTGTAACTTTAGCTTCAACATGTATACTATCTAGTGTTGTTGGCTGTGTACCATCAATAAATAGCTCAGAATAAGTTCTATTACCTCTTGGATCTGCATAGGTTAAATCAGTAGGTATATCACCAGAATCCTTTGAGATAGAATATGAGGATATACCATCAGGTCTTTCTATGTCCTTAACTGGAAGAGAAGTATGAGCTCCTTTCATAATTCCACCCCATAGTAAAGCAGCGGAATTACTACCCATTCCTTCAATTTTACGATCACCTTTATCTGTTCCAATCCAAACAGCTGCAGAGTAATATGGAGTTAAACCAACAAACCATAAGTTTTTTGAGTCAGAGGAGGTACCAGTTTTACCTCTAACAGGCATAGCGCTAAAATTAGCACTTGGACCAGTACCGTCTGGGCTTACAGGTCCAGATAATAAGTCATACATTATATAAGCACTCTGGGGAGATAAAACAGGTTTTGTTTGAAACTTTGTTTCAAGTATTACCTTACCTGTTCTATCAAGAACTTTAGTATATAACCTTGGAGTAGTGCGCATTCCATTATTTCCGAAAACACCATAAGCAGCAGCCATAGTGAGAGGGTTAGTTCCTTCATATTCACCACCATCTAATTGACCAAGGGCCATAGCAGCCATACTACTTTTATCAGTTTTATCAAGCTGTAATCCGAATTTTTCACCATAAGATACGCCAGTCTTAAGACTAATCATATCCTCAAGCTTCACAGCGGCCACGTTAACAGAGTATTTTAAACAATCTCTTAGTGTTAAGTATCCTCTATATTTATCTGGAGAGTTTTTGGGATTATAAGGAGGTTCACCGGGAGCTCCGTATTTCTTACCAATATCTTCAGGTACAGGCGAATCTTCAATGATTGTAGAAGCTGTAGCAATTTTCGAATCGATAGCAGCACTATATACAGTTAAAGGCTTAATGCTTGATCCTGGAGCCTTTAAGAAGTCAGAAGAAGCTGCTCTATTAAAAGACATTGGTCCTTCTATTCCACGGCCACCTATAATAGTTTTTACTTCACCTGTATGATAATTCATGATAACACAAGAAGCTTGGATGTCCTTTTGAATAGGATTAAGATTACTATCTCTTGGAAATATATAATCATAGCCGCTATTTTTGCCCTTTTGTACAGGATCATCAATTAAAATCTGTGATGCATCTTGCATAGTTCTATCCATTGTTGTATAAATTTTAAGTCCGTCATACATAAGTTTTGAGTATGCTTCCTCTTTACTAATGTTATATTTGCTCATTAAATCTTGTGCTACTTGAAGAATTACTGGTCTTGAGAATGATTCATAGTTCATTTTATTTGAATCTTTTATTGAAAAAGTAAACTTTAATTCTTCAGCCATAGCTAAATCAAATTGCTGTTTATCTATTTTCTTATACTTGTACATGTTTTCAAGGACAGCTTTAGTCCTACTTGAAACAAAGACCTCTTTATTCTTATAAGCTTTAGAGGATAACCCATAGGAGTTACTAGGGTTTTGTGCAGTACTTGCAATAAAAGCACTTTGTTTTAAGGTTAGTTCTGTAATAGATTTTCCAAAGTATTGTTGAGAAGCGGCTTCAACGCCATGAGCATTTCCTCCAAGATAAATAGTGTTCATATAAGCTTCTAAGATTTGTGGTTTTGTCAAAACCTTCTCAAGCTCTAAGGCCAAGGACATTTCTTGAATTTTTCTTTTTACAGAAGTTCTATTCTCCATGGAATCTTCTAAAAAAACTCTATATTTCACTAATTGTTGAGTGATGGTTGAAGCTCCTTGTAGACTTTGATTGCTACCGCTTATTTTTATTTTTATATCATTGAAAACTGCACCACCTAATCTTTTAATATCAATACCTGGGTGGGTTAAAAATCTTGAATCTTCAATGCTTATAAATGCATCTTGAAGTATTTTTGGAACTTTAGCAATAGATATATTAATTCTTCTTTCGGGAGCAATGTTTTCATCCATTAGTTTTTCTGAACTATCATATAATGTTGAGAGTTCGTCTAATTTTAAGAATTCATTAATATCTAAGCTAGGGGCAGTCTTAATCATTGCTAAGACTGCTCCTCCAGTAGCTACACTGACTACTAAAACTATAAGTAAGATTGCGAAAACAAAGCTTTTAAAGACTCTTTTGCCAGTTCCCTTTTTATTCTTTTTCGTGGGTTTCTTATTTTTCATTATGGACCCTCCTTGTATTGCTGTAGAGCGATATATCATCAATTATTTTGAAAATTACATTTTACAAGAGATACTTTAACAACATCGCAGATGATGATTTAACCAGTAATTATTATATTAAGCATAAAAGTTACTATTAATTAAGGATAATTAGTTTTTAATATTATACCATATATTTATATTAATATAAAATATTCAGTTTAGTACTGCACTTAATTCTGTACCTTAAAAGAATTACATATAATAGTATATAACCTTAAATGGAGGTAATTGATATTAAAACTAAAAATAAATCAAATATTAAAGTTAAGTTATTAATAATTATGTCCATAATCATGATAAACTTTACAATATCCATATATATTTTAGATAAAATTGTAATGCCAACAGTTATGGCGGTTGCCGATGCGGAAATGAGGGCAAAAGCTATAGAAATTGTAAATTGTGCAATTATGAATGAATATTCAAATCAATTTAACTACGATGAAATTATAAAAGTGGATAAGGATTTAGAAGGAAATATTGTTATGTTAAAAGCAGATACTCTAAAAATGAATAAAATAGCTAGCGATGTTGCTTTGGAATCTCAAAGAGAATTAGTGAAGCTAGGGGATATAGGCATTAAAATCCCCTTGGGATACATAACAAGAAACAATATTTTATCTTATTATGGTCCAAAAATAACTATAAGAATGCAACCTGTAGGTCATGTAGAAACCAGATATTCCTCTGAGTTTGAAAGTGCAGGAATAAATCAGACGCGACATAAAATTTATGTTAAAGTAAAGACCACAGTTAGAGTTATTATTCCTTTGAAAAGCAACGATATTGAGGTAAATAATGAAGTTCCAATTGCAGAGACTATTATAGTTGGAAAAACACCTAATACTGCAGTTCAATTAGATTTAAATGGTACGGGTTTCAAACAAGGAAGCAATGAGGGTAAATAAAATTAGGATAAAAAAATAAAGTACGCTTTCAAAAGGTACTTTATTTTTTGCTTAATTACTAAGTATTTGTACTAAGGGGATTGAGGCGTAAGCATTAAAGGAAATACTACTCTTCCCAATTAAATACATATGGTATATTTCTATAGTAGTCTCCGTAATTTAATCCATAGCCAACTACAAAAAGATCTGGAATTTCAAAACAACAATAATCTGGTTTTAGATCAATTTTTCTTCTTTCAGGTTTATCTAAAAGAACACAAGATTTTACACTAGCTGCTCCTAAAGATTTAACGCGAGATATAACAAAATCCATAGTTATTCCAGTATCAACAATGTCATCAACTATTAATACATCAAAACCTTCAATATTGTCAGGTATATCATTTAGAACGTTAACTGATCCTGTTGATTCTTCATCATGACCATAGCTTGATGTTGTCATAAAACCTATTTTTGTAGGTACAGTGATTTGACGTACTAAGTCCGCAGTATATATAAAGCTACCTCTGAGTAATGAAAGAATATACAATTTTTTTTCAACATAATCTTTTGAAATCTCAGCACCAAGTACTTCAATCCTTTCATCAATTTGTTCTTTAGATATAAGAATATTTATTTTTTTATTATCCAATGTTAAACACGCCCCCTAGATATATTTACAATAATGCTACAATAGTATAGAATTATATGAAAGTTGTCAAGTATAAGAAGATGAAAATAAGTAAAAATATTATTAGAATGGAGTGATTTATATGATATATGGAAATATTGATGGAGTTAAAAATTCAATTTTAAATAAATTAGAAAGTGCTAATGAAATAAAAGTTTCTAAAGATTGCATTTTATCAGAGGAATTAGTAGACATATTAGTTGAGACGACACAAGCCTTAGATAGAGAAGTAAGTGCTGCTATTGATAGAAAAGGTAAGATAATTAGTATGGCAATTGGAGACAGCAGCACAGTAGAGCTTCCAATAATCGACATAAGGGAAGGAAGATTGTCGGGGGTTAGAATAATACACACTCATCCAAATGGAAATTCTAGATTGTCTGCGCTAGACATGTCTGCACTAACAAAATTGAAGTTAGATTGTATTGTAGCCATTGGAGTAAAAGAAAAGGAAAACTTAAGCTATAATATAGGTTTTTGTGGAATTGAAAATAATCTTTTAATAGAAGAAGAAGTAGGACCTTTAAATATAAATGAACTAATGGAATATGATGTTTTAGATAAAATCAGACACATAGAAAGCTTAATGAGAGTAAATGAAATACTTGAAGATGATTCAGAACGCGCTATTTTAGTAGGTATAGAAAGCGAAGAAGACTTATTAGAGCTTAGGGAACTAGCAAAGGCATGTAATGTAGAAACCGTAGATATAATACTTCAAAATAGGCATAAAATAGATCCAGCTTTGTATATCGGTAGTGGTAAAGCAGAAGAAATTGCAGTTATTAGGCAAGCACTAAGGGCAAATTTAGTTATTTTTGATGATGAGTTATCAGGTTCACAAGTTAGGAATTTGGAGGAAGTACTTGGATGTAAGGTAATAGATAGAACTACACTAATACTAGAGATATTTGCACGTAGAGCAAAGACAAGGGAAGCAAAAATTCAAGTTGAGCTTGCACAATTAAAATATAGATTACCACGGTTATCTGGACTTGGAACAATGCTTTCAAGAACTGGTGCGGGAATTGGAACTAGGGGTCCTGGTGAAAAGAAATTAGAAATTGACAAGAGACGAATTAGAGAAGGAATTTATGACTTAAATAAGGAATTGGAGAAAATTAGAAATACAAGAAATATTCAAAGAGAAAAAAGAAGCCGTGAAGATATTTCAAAAATATCTTTAGTTGGGTATACTAATTCTGGAAAGTCAACACTTAGAAACAAATTATGTGAAGTTGCAGCTTTAAAAAGCGCTGTTCAAAAGGAAAATGTATTTGAAGCAGATATGCTTTTTGCGACTTTAGATGTAACAACAAGAGCATTATTATTGCCGGATAATAGGGTGGGAGCGGTAACTGATACTGTAGGCTTTATAAGAAAACTTCCTCATGACTTAGTTGAAGCCTTTAAATCAACACTTGAAGAAGTGGTGTATTCAGATTTGCTGATGCATGTAGTGGATGTCTCTTCTCATAATGCTGAGATACAAATAGAAGCTGTAGATGAAGTTCTAAAAGAATTAAATGCATTTGATAAGCCTATGATATTGGTATTAAACAAAATAGATAAAGCATCAGAAGAAAATATTTTAAAGATAAAGGAAAAATACAAAAACTTAAAGTGTATGGAGATATCAGCTAAGTATGGTACTAATTTAGAAGAATTACTTAAAGAAGCTTGTATAGATTTACCATACACTCTTAAAAGATTTAATGTTCTTATTCCGTATACTGATCAAGCTATGGTAGCGTATTTACATAGGGGATCAAAGGTAGATTCAGAGGAATATAATGAAGAGGGAACACTTATGTCTGTACAGGGAGATACTGAAGTCTATAATAAGTGTGAAAAGTATATTATTGTGTAATTGAAATTATTATTTTCTATTTTGAAAATCTTAGTAAGTGTAATAAAATCTATTAACAATTTATATAATTAAGTATTAGGTATTTAGCATTTATAAAAGGATTTAGGAGAAAAGATGGGAGATGAAAAAACAAATTCAGATTATATGAAAAGACAAAAAAATAAATCAACAACACAAGGTACTAATAAAGAATATGAAAAAAAGATTGAAGAGGATATCCTTGGACAAGGAACCACTACTGATGAAAAAGTATCTATGGAGCAACCAATACCTGATACAAGTGAAACAGATAATGGTTGTGACATTAAATCATTGACAGATAAGGTTGTAAATATAAATCTTTTAAGATTTGAATTGGATAAGTTAACCTTGGACTTTAAAGCAAGGGCTTATTTTGAAAATGACATAAAACCATTAATAGATACATTAAATGTTTTATCCTATGGATCCGCTAATTTTTCAATATCTGCAACTAATATGGCAGGTACAAATTTTGGACATAGTTCAAAAATAAAAGAATCTTTGGACTTAGTTGAGGAAATTAATGAGATAGCTGAGGAACTAATTGAAGTATTGAAATGTAAAGTTCACAATATGTTAAAGTTTTCAAAATATGATATTTAATAATTTTTAAATGAGAGAGATCATACTTAGTTGTAGGATTTGCTCTCTTTGTTTTATGTTACAATAAATTAATAGGAAGAAAAGTTTGTAATTGATAAAAATGTAGTGCTATAATCAAGGATAAAGGAATAATACAAAATTTTCGGAAAGTTAAATAACATAAAGCCTGGGGGGGAAATGAATGACAAAAACTATTTTGCAATATCAAAAAGCTTTTAATAGTGTAATAGATAGGGTACGGAGTGATGAGTCTGTTTTATCAGTAATGGTTTACGGAAGTATGGTTACGGGTGACTTATGGGAAGGTTCAGATATAGACCTTTTTGTAATTGTAAAGGAAGACTTCGATAAGATTAGAAATATTTATACTGAAGAAAGGGGAGTTTCAGTTCACATTAAACTCATGAGTAAGGAGAAGTTTATACAAATTTACACACACAATCTAAAGGGTGGATATTTGCACAGGATTTTTTCATCTTCAAGATTAGTATTTTCAAAAGATATGGATATTACAGTAAGATTTGATGGTGGTAGATTTTTTCCGGATATTGATAGAGAGCGCTGGGGAATGAGTTTTTTAGGGGAACTTTTAAAGGATATAGGAGTATGCAAAAAGTATTTATCAAGTAATGCTATATACACTTCATATAGTGCAGCTATTAGATGTATTGAGGGCTATTCAAGGCTATTTGTTAACACATCCGGATATATGATTAGTAAGGATGTTATGACCATGGCACTTAATTTAAATGAAGAACTTAAATTTTGCGTTGATAAGTTATTCTTTGAAAAATCAAATATATCTGAAACTATTGACGAGACCCTGAGATTCTTAGAAGAAAGTATAAATTCAAGCATAAAAGGTAACTGCAGTGTGCTTTTAAATTATATGAGAGAAAAAGATAAGTTCCTCAGTGCTGAGGAGATTATGGCAGAAGATTTATTTAAAGATTTTGATATTGATATGGAAGAATTGCTTTGTAAGCTATTTGAAAGAGATATTATTAAAAAGGAAAGCAGAGATTTTAAACTTGATAACAATAGAACAATGTTTAAACAAAATGTGTACTATATTTAATATCCTCAAAGGGAAATGGTGAAGACATGCATAAATTTGAAATGATACTTACCAGTGATATTCCAAAATACATAGAAATATCAAGGCACATAAAAAAAATGATTGATGAAAATAGTGTGGCTGATGGCGAGAAATTACCATCAATAAGGAAACTATCAAAGTTGCTACTAGTTAATGAGGTTACTATAGTTAGTGCTTACAAGAAGCTTGAAGCTGAGGGATATGCCTATCAAAAGATGGGTAGTGGTACCTATGCAAAAAGAAGAGATACAAACATTAAGTTTAAGAAGGAATATTCTAACACTTTGAAAAAGATTTCTGGAGAAGACCTTAAAAAGTATGCGGATTTTACTGGAGAAACCAACAGTAGTGAGTTTTTTCCTGTAACAGTATTTAAAGATGTGCTAAATGAAGTATTGGATAGAGATGGTGCAGAGGCTTTTGCTTATAAGGAGTCCTTGGGATATGAAGGACTTAGAAACAGTATAAGTACTTTCTTTTGGGGAAATAAGGTAAATGCCGAAGATATACTTATTGTTTCAGGAGCTCAACAAGGTATTGATATAGTAGCAAAATCTATAATAAATGTTCATGACAATGTAGTTATAGAAAAGCCAACTTATGGTGGGGCCTTAACTGTGTTTAAATGGAGGAGAGCTAATATATTTGAAGTTGATATATTAGAAGATGGAATAGATTTAATGCAATTTGAAGATATACTAAAAAAGAATAAAATAAAATGTTTTTATGCTATGAGTTATTTTCAAAATCCTACAGGAGCTACATATAGTATAGAAAAAAAGTTAAGAATATTAGATCTTGCAGAATTATATGATTTTTATATCGTTGAAGATGACTATCTATCTGAGTTAATATATGACAATAAGAAATATAACAGTTTTAAAAGTTTAGACAAATATGATAGGGTTATTTATATAAAGAGTTTTTCTAAGATATTTCTTCCAGGAATAAGGCTAGGATATATGATATCTCCAGAAAAGTGCAAAGAACATATTCAAAACTCAAAAATTAATACAGATATATCAACGTCTAGTCTTATGCAGCGCGCTTTAGATTTATATATAAATAAAGATCTATGGAAAAAGCACATGGGCTACCTCAACCTGGCATATAAAGAGAAATATGACTTTATGATAGAGTGTATAGAGAAGTATTTAGAAAATAAAGTTAGTTACTATACCCCTGGAGGAGGAATTCATTTTTATTTTAAGATAGCCTCGGATGTTAAAATTAACTCAATGGAATTGTTTTATAAATGTAAAAATAAGCAAGTATTAATTACACCAGGAGTATTATTTTATAAGAATGCACAAGAAGGCAATAATTATTTTAGATTAAGTTTTTCAGAAACACGAAAACTAGAAATAGAACAAGGGATTAAAATCATTTCAGAAATGTTATGTATCTAAACATGACAAATATATAAATGTTAATTATATAAAAAATAGCTACAAGGTAAGGTGATAATTTTTTGAAGGTTGGGCTTGTGAACATTGATTGGAATTGCATTGATAAATACTCTGATGAGGAGATATCTTATTTCTTATTTTTAGAGGGCAAAACAATGGATGCAATATGCAGAATTAGAAGTTTAGATAATGCTATTGTGCAAAAACACATAATAGAAGGCAAAATAAAATATAGGTTTTTAGTGCAAAGCAATGATACTTCTCAGCTTTTTAAGAGCATTGCTAAAGCAGGGAAAGAAGATAAAATTTATTTTTTAAATTCATTAGAAGAAGATAATAAAAATAAGCTAACTCAATTAATAAAAACTACTTATGGGGATATGCTACCTAAAGACAAAGAGGCTGCAGTTTGGATTATAGGAGAATTAAAAGAATTATCTTGTTTAGATGTTCTAATTAAAGCTTCTGTGTATAAACACGTAAATGTACGGAGAATGGCGATTTCAGCAATGGGAAAAATGGAAGATATCAGAGCTGAAGGGGCTCTAATTAGGGCTCTTTCTGACGAAAACCCTCAAGTTATAAGTTATGCAATAAAGTCTTTAGGTAAAATAAAAAGTGAAAAAGCTATTTCAACGATAAAACATATATACAATAATACAGATGAAAAATATATAACAGATAAAAAGTATATAATTGACGCTGCAGAGAAGTTTTTACTCATAATGGAACAAATATAGATAGGAGAATTTATATGAGTTATTTTACGATAAAAGATGAAGCAATGGCTGAATTTGTAGAGAAGAAGTCTACTTTTATTGGACATGCGAAAAGAATTGAAAGCGAAGATGAGGCTAAAGAATTTATTCAAAAGATTAAAGGCCTTCACAAGGAAGCTAGGCATAATGTATATGCATATATGATTGGCGAAAACAGAGGGATACAACGATATAGTGATGATGGTGAACCTCAGGGCACGGGAGGGATACCTATGCTAGAGGTTTTAAAGAAAAATAATATTACGGATGTGATTGTAGTAGTTACAAGATACTTTGGGGGAGTTCTTCTAGGAACTGGAGGTCTTGCAAGGGCATATTCTAAGGGTACATCCATAGCCATTAAAGAAGCAGGAATAGTGGAAAAGGTTAAGGGCATTTTGCTTGAAGTGGTGGTTGAATACGATTTACTGGGGAAGCTACAATATTTATGTGTTCAAGAAAATATTCACATAGAAAATATAGAGTACACTGATAAGGTAAAGATTAAAATACTTTGTGAGTTTATTTACTTAGAAAAATTAAAGTCACAAATAATTTCAGTTACTTCAGGAAAAGCTTTATTTGAAGAAGATGAGTTAAAAATGTATTTTAAGATGGAAAACAGATTGTATGAATAGTAAAGGATAAACTTTATAATCTATAGAAAAAGTATTATACTTTTTTTATTTGAAAAATACTTTATGTCTATGCTATAATGGGAAATGTAGTGCTCTTATAGCTAATTCATAGAAATATTACTATTTATTAGGCGTGGTTAAAAAACATTTAATATATAAAATAGTATTTGGGAGGGATTTCAAATGTCAGGACATTCAAAGTGGCATAATATTCAAGCTAAAAAAGGCAAAGTAGATTCAAAAAGAGGGAAAGTATTCACAAAGATAGGTAAAGAATTAATAATGGCGGCTAAAAATGGCGGGTCTAGTTTAGAAATTAATGCTAAACTTAGAGATGTAGTTGCAAAAGCAAAATCTAATAATATGCCACTAGATACAATAACTAGAGCAATTAAAAAAGGTTCTGGGGAACTTGAAGGTGTAAGCTATGAAGAAATAGTTTATGAAGGCTATGGAGCAGAAGGTGTTGCTGTAGTAGTTAATACACTAACAGATAAGAAAAACAGAAGTGTGGCAACAGTAAGGCATGCTTTTGATAGATGTGGTGGAAATATGGGAGCATCAGGATGCGTAAGCTGGATGTTTGCTAAAAAAGGACAAATCATTATAGAAAGAACAGAAGCTATGGATGAAGATGAAATAATGATGATGGCACTTGAAGCAGGTGCTGAAGATTTCAATGCAGAAGAAGAAATGTTTGAAATTATCACAGCTGTGGAAAACTTTGGAGTAGTAAGAGAAGTATTAGAAGCTGCTGGATTTGAATTTGCATCAGCAGAACTTACAATGATACCAGATAACATGACACCTATTAGCATGGAGGCGGCAGTTAAAGTTCAGAAACTCATAGATATGCTTGAAGATGACGACGATGTTCAAGATGTTTATCATAATGCAGAGTTCCCAGAGGAATTTGAGGGATAAGTGGCTGATTAGAAAAGTGCGATGTTATTATGACTTCGCACTTTTACTATAATCGCTATTCCACATAGGATTTTAACATATCTAATTGTTTTATAATTAATAACTTATTACCCTTAAGACTTATAATGTCCAATTCTTCAAATATGCTAAGCTTTCTACTTATGGTTTCCCTTGTAACTCCCACATAATTTGCCATCTCTTCTCTATTTATTGGTAACTTCACTTGTAGCCCTTGGCTAGTCTCAACGCCATATTTTTCAGCAAACTGCAAAAGCATATAAGCAATACGAATTTCGGCATCCTTTGTAGCAAGATTTTGAGCTAGATTCTCGGTTTGTGTAAGACGATTTGTAATTACTTGAAGTAGTTTTAAAGAAATTTTAGGATTCCTCATAAGGATTTCATCCATGTTTTGTTTTGTAAGAGTACATACTTTTAAGTCCGATATGGCATGTACGTCAAAATTATAAGTTTCATTATTGCTAAAAAGGCTTAATTCTCCAAAAAAATCTCCACTAGTAAAGATATGGACAATTTGCTCTTTGCCATCCTTTGTAAGCTTTGATAGCTTTACTCCTCCTTCATTTATTATAAATAAAGTATCGGATTTTTCACCTTCACTACATAGCAATTCTCCTTTCTTGTAGAAATTATGCCCAGTCATATCTACAATTTTTTTTATGTCTTCATCTGAAAGAAAGGAAAAGATAGGTACCTTTTTAGCACAAAGAGTATCGTTACAAGTACTACAACCGCATTGCTTCATGTATTTATCACCTGCCAAATATATTTTTTAAAATAATCAATTTAACTCAGTTAATAATAACACTCATTCGTTAATTTGGTCAATTATTAAGTGTAAGCCTATTAAATTCAACCTCCTATGGTGTGGATTCTCCCATCCTCTTAGGTGGTGAGTAGTTGACATTAAGTTGCAACAGAATAAAAAACATGATAATATTGTATTATTGTAGAAATAGTATAATTATTCAAAATCATTAGTCAAAAGGGGGAAAAAGTAATATGACACTGAGTAAATTAACGCAAGCATTTGGGGTAAGTGGATATGAAAAAGAAATAAGAGAGATAATAAAGGAAATGGTTAAAGGATACGGGGATGAAGTAACTGTGGATGCCCTTGGTAACTTGATTGTTTTTAAAAAAGGGAATGGGGAAAATAAAAAGAAGATAATGGCATCCGCTCATATGGATGAAATCGGTTTTCAGGTTGTAAAGATAGATGATAAAGGTTTAATAAAGGTGAGAGGTCTTGGAGGCATTCCTGTTACCGCTACAATTATGAATAGAATTATGTTTAGAAATGGAACCGTAGGTATCGTTTCAAATTCTGCTAAGATAGAGGATGTTAAAAATGATATTAAAAAGCTATATGTGGATATTGGTGCGAAGTCAAAAGAAGAAGCATTAAAGTTCGTGAAGGTTGGGGATGTGGCATCTTATGTCGGTGAATACCTAGAGTTAAAGGATAACAACGTTACTGGAAAGGCTATAGATGACAGAATAGGTTGCTATATAATGATTGAAGCATTAAAGAAAATAGAAAATCCATACAATGATCTATATTTTGTATTTTCAGTACAAGAGGAGGTAGGACTCCGAGGTGCAACTGTTGCAGCTGAGAGAATAAACCCTGATTTAGGCATAGCAATAGACGTGACAGTGGCTAATGACTTCCCAGAGGCACCAATGGTAAGCTCTGCTTTAGGTGAGGGGACAGCAATTAAAGTTTCTGACGGCTCAGTAATATGCAATGAATATCTTGTGGAAGAAATGGTAAAATGCTGTGAAGAAAACACTATAAAATATCAATTAGATGTTATTGATGGTGGAGGCACTGATGCCGGTGCTATTAATAGATCTAACTTTGGTGTGCGTGCTGCTGGAATATCAGTTGCAACAAGGTATGTACACGGACCAAATTGTTTTGTTAACATGAAGGATACGCAAGCATCCATTGACTTATTAAGCAAATATGTAAATAGGGTTTTTGATTTTGAATAAAATATAAAAACATAGTATAATAAAAGCCCGTGATTTCATGGGCTTTTATTAATTTGCATTTAATGGCATAAAAGATTTATACCAGATATATATAAGTTTTCGACAATAAACTTATATAATTATATATTTTCAAATTCATTTAATGTCTTTATTTTATTTTCAACTTTCAATTTCTCAATCCTTATATTATCTAATTGTTGCAGTGCTTTTTTGTTTTCAGATTTTATGGTTTTGCTTGAACTATTTTGAAGTCCACTTTCTGCAAGTTCTAATGTATACTGTATTTCTTGCTCAATCTTACTTTTGTAAGCATCCTCAAACTCCTTTTCTACTTGGGTTAACTCTTCATTTAATGTTGTTTTCATACTGTCAATAACCTGCCTTGTAACTTCTGATTTAATTTGATCTTCAGTTTTCATAAAATTACAACTCCTTATACTTTTTTGTTTTAACAATTTTATAAAATGGACATGAACCCGCTATTTCTTTAGGTTAGTGGTAGTTCTTACTATTAGGATACTCATTAATTCTTTTAGTATTCTTTAGAATATTTTTGTGAGCCTATATCTTTTTAGTTTTGTTAAAAAACCTGTTAAATATCCAGAAAAGTTAAAAATAATTTTATGTTATGTACTTTTTTTCAATGTGCGCTTATAGTTATTTTGATTTTGTAGTAAAGAAGGTATTAATTTCATAATACAAGGCAAAATAAAGAAAATGAAATCAATAATATAAATTATATGAATAAAGGAGAGACTTAAGTGAAAAATCAAGAAAATTTAAAAATAATTCCTTTAGGTGGCCTTGGGGAGATAGGTAAGAATATAACTGCCTTTGAGTATGAGAATGAAATAATTGTTATAGATTGTGGTCTATCCTTTCCTGATGAGGAGATGTATGGTGTAGATTTAGTAATTCCAGACATAACTTATCTAAAGAATAATGAAGAAAAAGTAAAAGGTATTTTTTTAACTCATGGGCATGAAGATCATATAGGAGCACTACCCTATATTTTGAAGCAATTGAATGTACCTATTTATGGCACAAAGTTAACTCTAGGGATAGTTGAAAATAAACTAAAGGAGCACTGTATATTTTCAAGTTGTGAACTTCACAATATAAATGCTGGAGAAAGCATAAATCTGCAGAATTTTACAGTTGAATTCATAAGGGTTACACATAGCATTGCAGACTCCTGTGCCATTGCTATCCACACACCTCTTGGTGTTATATTACATACCGGTGATTTCAAAATAGACTATACTCCAATAGATAGATTAGTCATGGATCTTGAACGTATTTCAAATTTAGGCAGGGACGGTATACTACTCCTTATGGCAGATAGTACAAATGTGGAACGTCAGGGACATACAATTTCTGAAAAATCTATAGGAAAGACCCTAAACAGAATAATTTCTAGCGCTGAGGGAAGAGTTATAGTGGCCACTTTTGCGTCAAATATTCACAGAATGCAGCAAATTGCAGATGCTTCTGTAAAAAATGGTAGAAGAATAGTTTTTAGTGGGAGGAGCATGGAGAACACCTCACAAGTAGCAATAGGTCTTGGATATCTTCATATACCAGAAGATTATATTATTGGTATAGATGAAATTCGCAATTATTCCAGTAGTAACATTACAATAATAACTACTGGTAGTCAAGGCGAACCTATGGCAGGGCTTGCTAGAATAGCTTTTGGTACTCATAGAAAGATCAGTATTGAGCCAGAAGATCTGTATATTATTTCTGCATCGCCAATTCCAGGTAATGAAAAACTTATATCTAAAGTAATAAATGAGCTATTTAAAAAAGAAGCAGAAGTGATTTATGAGGATTTAGAAGAAGTTCATGTATCAGGGCATGCTTATCAAGAAGAATTAAAATTAATTCATACATTGGCTCATCCTAAATATTTTATGCCAATCCATGGTGAGCATAGACATTTAAGGCAACATGGCAAATTGGCAGAAAAACTGGGTATGGAGAAGAAAGATATATTTATCATAGAAACAGGGCAAGTTTTAGAAATTTCAAAGGAGGAAGCTAAAGTATCTGGACGGGTACATACTGGATCTGTATATGTAGATGGTCTTGGAGTTGGAGATGTTGGGAATATAGTGCTTAGAGATAGGAAGCACTTAGCAGAAGATGGTATGGTTACTGTAGTTGTTACCTTAGAGCGTGAAACTTATAGTATTATTGCAGGGCCAGATATAATAACTCGTGGATTTGTATATGTAAAGGAATCAGATGCTTTGATTAATGAAGTAAAAGAAATTGTTAGGAAAGAAATTAATAATTGTTTAAATAACAAAGTTATTGAATGGTATGTAATAAAATCTAACATAAAAAAAGCCATTGAGAGGTATCTATATGAAAAAACAAATCGTAGACCAATTATTCTTCCAATCATTATGGAGATTTAATTTTAAATAATTAAACAGTAAATATGAATTATTTTATAAGTTAAAATGATTACATATTTACTGTTTTTTGAAGATAAATATTCATGTTTCATAAGTAAGTTTTGTTAATAGTGAACTTTAACTAGCCAAAACTTAATACTTTTGTCGCTAAAGCCAAGATCCCAAGGTACTTTGTTTCTATCTGAATTATGACAGCTAACCAAGGAATATCCTCTAGAGTCAGCACCGGTCACAACAGAGATATGGGTTATGTCATTTTTCTTTTCATAGGCAACAAAATCTCCGGGAAGTAGCTTATAACTAGCCTTGTATACTTTGTCGTAACTACCATAAGCAATTACTGATGCTCTTCCACTGTTTATCATATATCTTTTAAATATATCTGCGTTGACCCAGGCACCTGTTGCTCCAGCTTTGTCATAGTTCCAAGAATGATTTTTTTTGAAATTACCACCTTCAAAAAGAACTTGAGATGCAAAGTTTGCACAGTCACCACCTTGAGAATTATAGTCCCTGTATTTTTTGTTATACATATACTCATGTTCTGAAGTGCTTGCAGCTCCGCAATATTTATCAGCATATATAATAGCGCCCTGTCTTCTTTTATTTATGGTGGATAAATCTCTTTTGCTTTGAGATAGTATATAACTTTTTATGGAATCTGCCTTAGTATTATCTAAGTATAGGGAGTCTGCAAAAGGATCCTTATACCATTCTTTAGATATTATTAATGAGCCATCTTTGTTTGTAAGCTGTAAAACGTGGTAGGTACCAATTCGTGAGATATTTTCAACTTCTGGCTGATCATCATATACATATTTATATTCTGTTGAACACAGTAAGTAAACAGAAAAATTATCAGGACTATCTTTGATTTTTTTTATTATTACAGTTGGTGCAATATCTATAAATTTAATTCCTTGTTTTTCTTGCCAATTACGAATGTAGTCCACCTTTCTTTTTTCATGTTCGTAAGCCCAAACACCGTATTTTGTCTTCATGTTATAAAAAGATTTTATTAATTCTAAATCTCCACTAAGAATAGCTTTATTCCTGCTTTGAAAAACCTGTTCTATATAACTAGAAACTTCTTCTTTTGAATCATCAGTAATAGCATAAACATAATTAGTAGTATATAGATGCATGAATAAAAGAAGTATGATAAATAAAATCAATCTAATTTTTAATTGTGGTAATTTTTTCATCGCGAAATATTTCATAATATTATACTCCTATTGCTTTATTAGTGTTTCGATTTTTTCCACAGCATTTTTTATTGTCACTTCATCTAAGGGTAGGCTTTCGTACCAGTATTTTTTAGAATCTACATTAGTTTTAAAATAACGAGCCTTTAAAATAAATTCAGGTCTATATTCGAAATGTAAAATATCAAAATGTGACCATTTCCCACCCCAAACGAATCCATTTTTTTCGAAAACCTCCACAAGCTCATTTGGATATGAGGCTAATCTCTTTCCACCTTCATCTTTCGACGCCCATTTCCAGTAATCTCTTTTATCACTAGCAAGATCAATAGCGATTCCAAAAGCATGAGGACTTAATCTACTTGTACCTGAAATTACACGATAATTAAAGGTTCCGCTACATGGTAAAAGACACTTTCTTACATTTGGATTTCTTTGGGACAAAGGAATTAATTCTTTCATTACATTTGCTAGAGAACGTGCTGCATTATTATTGTTATTAAATTGATAGTTGCCATATCCTACATTAACTTTTTTAAGGTTAGATTCTATAGTTTGTTTTGATGTTCCATAAACCTCTGACAATAATCCATAGCATCTAGAGCGACCAGGATCAAAGTTTTCTTCCATGATATTCTTAACTTCTGATAATGGATAAAATTGCTCAAGGGTGTCTTGGAGGTCCGGGTTTGCTAGTTTTTCTTGTGCATTTTTTTTTGTTTTATCATCGTATTTTAGCTTTTTCCCAGATTTCATTACTAAATATACATATCCATTATCTTGTTCAATATTTGTAATAAATTCAGGATAAGCTATCAATAAGCATAGTAGATCTTGCTTCATTGTCACATTGTAAATATTATTATCTTCATTATTTAAAGGAGCATTTACTGCTAAAGTCATCTGTGTTTTTTGAGTAAGAAGAAGTAAACTAATAAAAAGGATTAAAATAAATCTTTTTCTCATAATAATATCTCCTCTTTTAAAAGTTAGTAATGTTATTAAAAAAACTTGAGAAATCTATAAAGGTAAATTACATTTTCATAATACTTTTGATATATATAATTACCTGTGCGTCATTATTATATGTGTGGATAATCATGCCAGAGATGCCATGCATGTCAAGTGCCACCCAAGTGGCAAGTGGCAAGTTTTAAAATATACTACTCACTATGTGGCATACATTAGCGGAGATTATCCATTTATAACTACTCCACCATTTACATGAATAGTTTCGCCACTTATGTAAGAGGCACCCTCAGAAGCTAAAAACACATAGGATTCAGCTAATTCAACTGGTTGACCTGGCCTTCCCATAGGAGTGTTTTTCCCAAACTTACCAACTTCATTTGCACTGAAGGAAGATGGGATAAGAGGTGTCCAAATAGGGCCTGGAGCCACAGCGTTGACACGTATTTTCCTACTCGCTAAAGAAAGCGATAAAGATCGAGTAAAAGTAACTATTGCTCCCTTAGTTGATGAGTAATCAATTAAAGTTTTGTGTCCCTCATAAGCAGTAATTGAAGAAGTATTTATAATTGTAGAACCTTCTTTTAAGTGCGGTAATGCAGCTTTCACCATATAAAACATAGCAAAAATATTGGTTTTAAAGGTTTTTTCTAGTTGCTCTTTTGTAATATCTTCTATACTATTTTGAGGATGCTGCTCTCCAGCATTGTTTATAAGAATATCTATCTTGTTAAATTCTTTTATTGTTTTGGCAACTGCATCAATGCAAAAGGTATCATCGCCTATATCTCCAGATAGCAAAATACATTTCCTACCTTTAGCTTCAATTAATTTTTTTGTTTCCGTCGCATCTTCATGTTCATCAAGATACACTATAGCTATATCTGCACCTTCCCTGGCATATGCTAAGGCAATGGCTTTTCCAATGCCACTATCACCACCTGTGATTAGGGCAACTTTGCTTATTAATCTGCCAGAACCTATGCAATTTGGGTTTTCAAAAATAGGTTTTGGGTTCATGAGACTTTCCAAACCTGGTTGTTTATCTTGTTTTTGATCAGGTATATTCATAGGAAAATTAAAGCTCTCATTCATAAAATCACTCCTTATTCGAATAAAATATTTTTGTAGCTATAGTGTATGGTAAATCACTATTTATATTCACGTTGCTATAATCTATAAGTTTTATAATTATCTTGTGACCTAAATCACATCAAATTATTGTAAAAAATAATACAATTAGCCATAGAGAATTTTAAGTTGATCATAGAATCAAATATAAAAAGCAGTATTGATGTACATAAATAGAATTTTATATTAAATTAATACGGTTCAGTTATAATAAGTTATGGATGGTGAAAGCAATGTTTAATATTAAAAATAAAAAACTAAAGGATATAGAAGCAATAGAAATTGAGAATACAGGGGAAGGAATACAAAAACAAAATGATTTTAAACATGAAACTACTGGTTTTATTAATTCAATGAACAAGCTATTAAAAGATACATTAGAACAAAATCATGTAGTTAATGCTCAGCATGATGTTTTAGATGACCTTACAGAGAATATAAAAAATCATATGAATGTAATTGGTGATTTAACCAGTAGCACCAATGCATCTACTGATAGTTTATATGCAGAGGGCAACAAACTTATTGGTATTACAGAAGATACAGTAAGGAAATCCAATGAAGGTAAAAAAGCTATTGAGGAGATGTCAGAAATAATTCAGTCCTTAGAAAAAGAGAATAAAAGCAATACAGACAACATTAAGGAACTAGCAAGGAAGTTTAGCAAAGTAAATGAAGTGGTTGCACTTATAACTAATATAGCAACTCAGACTAACCTTTTAGCTTTAAATGCAGCAATAGAGGCTGCTAGAGCAGGGGAACAAGGAAAAGGATTTTCAGTAGTTGCCGGAGAAATAAAAAAGCTTGCTGAAATGACTAAAATTAGCACAAAGGATATTTCTAGTTTAATTGGAAATATTGAAGACGAAACAAGAGTAGTTCTTAGTAATTCAGCTAAGTCTAATGATGTTATTGGACAAAGTGTTAAGACATCTATAGAGGCCATTGACAAAATAGAGGACAGCTTATTCTCGGTAGAAAGAGTAGAGCAGGAAGTAAAAGGATTAATGGATATATTATGTATTCAAAAGGAAAATATTAAAAATATGAATAGCAAAATTTTTAATGTGGATGAAACACTTAAGATTACAACGGAAGCTATTGTTAAACATATTGGGGAAGCGGGCATCGTAGATAGAAAATTAGGCGAAATAAAAGATAACATTGAATTATATAATGAAAAGGTTATAAGAAAAATTTAAGGACATCAGGTGCCACCCACGTGGCAAAACATGCCACTTGCCACGTGGGTGGCACCTGTGCTTAAAATATGTTATAATTAGAAAATATGAGTGCAACCAATGTTTCAATTGAATAGTTATAAAATTGAAGTTGATATAAATGAAACATATTTATTTACACATCAAAGACCTACAAAGTCGGAGCTAAATGAAGATTAATCAGCCTAGATATAAAACTCATATCACTAATAATAGTGGTTTCTTAGATGCAATATAATCATGGAAGAAAGTTGTTGTTTCCAATTTTCAATAAAATTCATAACAGGATATGAGTGATTTGTGACATTTAAATTTCAAGGCACCACTTCCAAAGGAGAAAAAATGTTATTCCAAGACTTAAATCTTATTACACCAATAAAGAAGGCTTTACAAACTGAAGGGTATGTTGAAGCTACACCTATACAAGAAGCTGCAATTCCTCCAATACTTAGCGGAAAAGACTTTTTAGGTTGTGCTCAGACAGGCACAGGAAAGACAGCGGCGTTTGCTATACCTATATTACAAATTCTTTGTGGAAAACAAAAGGTTATAAAAGGACCTAAAAATATAAAAGCCTTAATACTAGCACCCACTAGAGAATTAGCAATTCAAATAGGAGAAAGCTTTACGGCCTATAGTGCACATATGAATCTTAGTAATATTGTTATTTTTGGTGGAGTATCACAAAAAAATCAAACAGATGCATTGAGAGACGGAGTAGACATTTTAATTGCAACTCCAGGTAGATTACTTGACTTAATGCAACAAAAATTCATAAACATACACCATGTAGAAATGTTTGTACTTGATGAAGCAGACCGTATGCTTGATATGGGATTTTTGCGTGATGTGAAAAAAATTATAGCGCAACTGCCTAAAATTAAGCAAACCATGTTATTTTCAGCAACTATGCCACAAGAAATCTCAAAGCTTGTGGATTCTATTCTTGTGGATCCAGTAAAAGTAGCGGTGACACCAGTTTCATCTACCATTGAAATTATAGAACAAGCAGTATATTTTGTTGATAAGAAAGATAAAAAATCCTTACTTATTCATTTGTTAAAAGACAAGGATATAATTTCTGCTTTAGTATTCTCAAGAACAAAGCATGGAGCAAATAAGATTACTAAAGATCTTAACAATTCAGGAATAGGAGCTCAAGCTATTCATGGAAATAAATCACAGAGTGCAAGACAACTTGCCTTAAATAACTTTAAAGATGGTACAACAAGAGTGTTAGTAGCAACGGATATTGCAGCAAGAGGTATCGATGTTGATGAATTATCTCATGTGATTAATTTTGATTTGCCAAATATACCAGAAACTTATGTTCATAGAATAGGAAGAACTGGTAGGGCAGGACTTGGTGGTGTTGCAATTTCCTTTTGTGATGAAGAAGAAAAACCATTCCTTAAGGATATTCAAAAGGTTATATCAAAGTCAATACCAGTTATAGAAGAACATCCTTATCCTGCAAGTAATACACCAGTAATAGTAAGTAAGGACAATAATGTTCGTAAACCTAACACTGGAAAATCTCGCTCAGATAGTCATCCTAGGAGAAACGGCAGAGCTCAGTCTGAAAGACAACAATCCCCAACTACTAAATCAACAAGATAAAAAGCATAAAGCCAATGATTATTAAAAACAATCATTGGCTTTACTAATCCATATTTTAAATTTCATATGGACTTAAAAATAGTCTCCGTTCTTTGCTCCAGCAATACTGCCTACGCTTAAAGGTACCGGTAATCTATTGATTAACATAACTAACATCTCCCTCTTTTTAAAGTTTAATGTTTGCTAGTTGACTATGCTAATAGTATATCCTTCAATCTAAATTGAATACGTGGTAAAGAAAACCAATTTATTTGTGATATTAAAAGATTATAAATAAAATTATGCTCGAAGTTAAAAAATAATTAGAATAATACTAGCTATTTTTAAAAAGATGCTTTAAGCTAAAATTGATAGATTATTAAATCTTAGGGGGATAAAAGCAGTGAAATACATATTAAAGGATAATGAAATCAGTAATTCTATTATAAATGAATTGCAGCTTAACAATTCTAATTTAGAGCAATTTAAAGGGAATATTTGTACATTAACTAAAGCTAGAATAGATTTATTAGAATTTTTAAAGCTACCTATGATAATGATAGAAGATTTAGATGAAAATTTAAATTTAATTGAAAAAGAAATTCTTGTAAATATAAATATTAATAAATCTAAGATAGAAGATTATGAAAAGAAACAAGTGCAATTAAAAGATAAAATTAACTCATCAAAAAAAGAAATTAAAGTGCTTAAACTAAAGATAAATAGTGTAGAAGATATTCTTAAACAAGAGCAACAGAAGAGTAGAAAATTAAGAGAAAGTCTTAATATTTTTATTAGTAGAGAAAAATTTAAGTTTATAAAAAATATACTTATTAGAAGATATAGAAGAGTTTTTTTGAAATATTCAAATGAGTTAAGTATAAAAAATAAAATATTAAGGTGCAACGAAAGAAAAGAGATAATTAGAGAAGAAAAACAAAGTCTATGTAATGAAATAAAAGGCTATACTAAAAGAATAAATGTAGATAAAAAAGTTATATCAGAAATGAGAAAAAACATTATAGGTATGAAAAAGTCTATTGAATATTCTAACCTAAAGTTGCAAGAGATAAATCATTATAAAGAAATAAAAGTATAAAAGTTAAAAATAGTTAAATAGTTCTAAGGATAATAAAACAATAGGAAATTACTCCTAAGTGAATTACAATAAAAATGACCAAACTATTAAAATTAGAATTTATTAGTCAAATTTGTTTTATAATTAAGGCGTAAGACACTTAAGAGAAACTTTTAATTAATTGCTGCTTCAAATACTTTATTAATAATATCTTTAGATGCAGCTCCTTCATGAACTTTAACACCGTCCACATAATAGGTAGGCACATAATAATAAGTATATTGTTTTGCAATATCTGGTTGAAGTTCTTCATCAATTATTTTAATCTCAATATCAGTGAATGCTGGATTTTGTTTTTTTATATCATCCATCCAATTGAGTGCTTTCTTACAATATGGACACCATTCAGTTACAAACATAAGTACAGGTTTCATTTTTATCATCACCAAACTTTCTCATTAGTATATATATATTATACACTATTTTTCTTGTTCTTATAGTACATAACAAATTATATTTTTTAATTAAAGGAAATCTAATTTATTTAAGTTAAATTTAAAAAATAAAAAAAGACAAAACCTGTTTATCTACAAAAGTTAAATATTAAGTTGTATAATTAAGGAAGGCTGTGATCTTGTGGCAATAGAAAATATAGGAGAATTAAAAAACATGGAATCAATATTAAAATGCCCCGTATGTAATTTAGCTTTAAAAAAACAAGAAAAACAATATGTATGTTTAAATAATCATAGTTATGATATAGCTAGTAAAGGACATATTAATCTGTTGCTGGCGAATCAAAAAAGCACAAAGGATCCTGGTGATGGTAAAGAGATGATGGAAGGGCGTAAGAATTTTCTAAGTAAAGGATATTATCAGGGCCTTTCTGAAGCATTGAACCAGGTAATAATATCAAATATAGATGGGAATAACATTAATATACTTGATGCCGGTTGTGGAGAGGGATACTTTTTATGGAGGTTAAAGGAAGCCATATATGCAAAGGAAGCTAATATTAAGAACTTTAATTTCTTCGGGGTGGATATTTCAAAAGCAGCAGTTACTTATGCAGCAAAAAGAGATAAAAAAATAAACTTTATAGTAGGAAGTAATTTTAACTTGCCTATAATGCCAAATACTATAGATATTGTTATCAGAAACTTTGCACCTTCAGATGAATCGGAACTTAACAGAATTCTAAAGGATAATGGTAAGCTAGTTGTTGTAACTCCTGGCATAGAACATTTATATGGGCTAAAGGAATTATTATATGTAAACGCTAGAAAGCATGAGGAAAAAGAAACAATATTTGAGGGATTTAAATTAATTCAGCGCAGGTTAGTTAAGTACAATATTAATTTAGAACATAGTGAGGATATAAAGAGTCTTATTACAATGACACCTTATTATTGGACTTTTGATAATACTATGAGAGAAAAAGCCTATGATACCTCTAAACTTTCAACTGAGCTTGATTTTAATATAAGTGTATACGAGAAATGTTTGTAATCATGGAAATTCAACATATATTATATTAATTAGGGGGTTGAATATGAAGCTTATAAGAGAAGATTTCTTAAATGGAACTCATATTACAGAAGCTGATATTATTAAAAGTGAAATAAATTGGGAGGTGTTAAATGAAATCTATAATGACTTTAATAGCTATAGGAATAGTTACGATAGTCAAGCTGGATTTATCGCAGATACTCTTAGGACACATAAAAAAATACATTCAGTAAAGTCTAGAGTTAAAGAACCCCAGAGATTAATAGAAAAGATAATTAGAAAGACATCAGGACGAAAAGAAAAGTATGGCTCAGAATTTCAGTTCACTACTGAAAACTATAAAGAGGAAATAAATGACTTAATAGGTGTTAGAGCAATACATATTTTTAAAGAGGATTGGGAAGATATACATAATTTCATTTGTAGTACGTGGAAAGTAATTGAAATAACTGCTAACGTTCGAGAAGGTGATGATACTAAAAGGTTTGAGGAACTAGATATTCAAATTCATTCTAGAAAATCAGGATACAGGTCTGTGCACTATTTGATTGAATTCTTTCCAACTAGTCAAAAGGTTATAGCTGAGATTCAGGTTAGGACAATATTTGAGGAAGGTTATGGTGAAATTGATCACCAATTAAGATATTCTCATAGTGAAATTCCAGAAGTGCTAGCTTTAAATCTACTACTATTTAATCGCATAGCAGGTAGTGCAGATGAAATGGCCTCTCTAATAAATATGTTAAGTAGAAATTGGACTGAAATGGAAGCAAAATACGAAAGGATAATAGAGATAAAGGATAAGGAAATAGAAAAATTGAAAAAGTAAACTCAGATATTGTAAGGAGGTTTTTTAAGTGAAGGGATTATTTAAAGGCATATTAAAGGGTATTAAAAACAGTATTAAAAGATTTCCACTGACCATTGGTATTTCAATGGTTTGTGTCATAATGCTTATTTATATATCAGAAATAAGACCAGATGCTAGTAGTGATTTTATAGAAACTCTTGGTAGAGTAACAATGATACTTGCCCTTGGGGTTCCACTCTCCTTATGCATTAAGCTTTATTTTGAAAGATCAGAGAGTTACGCAGATATGTCACTATATGCTTCATATGTGGGAGGAGCGGTATTACTAGTACTGTATTATTTTTTCTTATTAGAGGATATAGGAATGATTTCAATGTCAAGATATGTTGCAGTTAGTCTAATACTTTATTTAGTTTTTCTTTGCATAGCATATTTTCCAAGTGGTCGGGATTTTGAACTTTATGTTGTAAAGATTTTTACTAGATTTTTCACTACAGTTTTATATTCACTTGTTTTATATCTTGGGCTTATAGCAATTCTCTTTACAATAGATGAACTACTCGGAATTAACATTAGAAGTGAGCTTTACTATTACACATTTCTCTGTGTTACTGGCATATTTGCACCATCATTTTTACTGGCAGGTATTCCAATAAAAAAAGAAGTATTATCTCTAGATGATTATTCACGTCTTCTTAAGGTCCTTGTGTTATATATCATAATGCCACTTATTTCAGTATACACAATAATATTATATATATATTTTGGAAAGATAATTATCACAAGGCAGTGGCCAGAGGGTTTAGTATCTCATCTTGTTCTATGGTATTCCGCAATAAGTGCAGCAGTACTTTTTTTCATAACACCATTACTGAATGAAAAGGGTTGGACAAGAAGATATATGAGTTATTTTCCAAAGGCAATTCTTCCACTAATAGTGATGATGTTTATTTCTATAGGTATAAGAATCAATGCATATGGCGTAACTGAAAATAGATACTATGTTGTAGCACTTGGTATATGGGTATTTTTAGTTATGATTTATTTTGCATTTGCAAAAAAACTAAGAAATATAGTACTTCCACTATCACTTGCAATTATAACCTTTATATCTGTGTTTGGGCCTGTTAGTAGCTATACAATTTCAAAGCACAGCCAAAGTAAGAGGCTAGATCAAATATTTGTTAAAAACAACATGATTAAAGATAACAAAGTAATTAAAGCAAGTACGGTGGTATCCGAAGTGGATGCACGAAATATAAGTAGTATTCTTAATTATTTTGAAAGAAATCACAGCTTAAGTGATGTTAAACAATTGCCAAAAGACTTCAAAATAGCTGAAATTGAGAAGGTTTTAGGGATAAAATACACTGATGAGTATTATGGAGAAAATAACGAATATTTCTTTTTTAATTCTGCGGGTTCATCAGAACTAATTGATATAAAAGGATATGAGTATTTTTATGGAACAAGAAACAATGGAATGCAGATACCAACAAGTGCAGATTTAAATATTTACTTTGATTATAATTCAAGTATACTAAAGGTTACTAAAGATGGAGCTGATCTATACAAAGTAGATTTACAAGTTTTTGCAGATAAACTTATAGATAAGTATGGGTTTAATCAAAAAGAAGAAAACTTTCCTCAAAATGAAATGACTTTTGAAGATGAAAATAAAGATGTGAAAATTAAGATCCAATTTAACAACATATCGGGAAACAAAAATTCATCAAGTGGTAAAATTGAAACTAAGAACTTTGATTTCTATGTTCTTCTTAAAACAAAATAAACACATAAATACAATTTTTAAGGGGGTAATTTATATGAAGTTTTACATTAGGCAGAAAGTTTTTTCAATAGGGGAGAAGTTTAGTATTAAGGATGGTTCAGGTATTGATGTTTTCAATGTAGAAGGAAAGGTTTTCTCACTTGGAAATAAGCTGCGAATTTACGATATGTATAACAATGAGATTGTATATATAGAACAAAAATTATTTAAGTTACTTCCGGAATATAACATATACTTGAGTGGAAATTATGCTGCTACAGTGAAAAAAGAATTTACATTCTTTAGTAGCAAGTTCCACATAGATAGCAATATGGGGAACATTGATATTGAGGGAGATTTTCTTGCACATGATTTTTCAATGACTAAAAACGGAAATACAATTGCAACAATAACAAAGCAATGGCTTTCGTGGGGAGATACTTATGAAATTGACATAAGTGAACAAGAAAACTATGCCTTTATATTGGCGCTAGTAATTGTAATTGACCAAGTATTACATGATAATAAAAATCATAACAATAGCTAAGTATTGTTATATAGGCATAATTCCTTGTTATTTATTTCAATATATCTTATAATATATTTGATAAATAAGAGATTTGAGGTGCAATAATGACTAATGATGAAATATATAAACGTATAATAGTTATGACTAGTATTAAAGCTGCAAAAAGCTTTATTAATACTTGTGATATAAGTAAAGGCGAACTAGGTAAGCTTTGCAAGAGATATAATGTATTTGTAGAAGGCAAAGCTACTAAGGAAGAAATAATTGATAGATTTATAAACGAAACTCTAGGTGTGAAATTGAAAAAGAAAGTATTAAATAAATATAATACTAAATAAGGGGTGCTTGTTGCACTCAGAGCTTAAATATAGGGAGAATGGTGTATTTTTATTATACCATTCTCCCTATATTTGCATTGTAGTTACAAAATGAACGCAATGAATTGCAACTAAGGGATGATTTTATGTGAGCTAAAGTGCATAAATAACCTTATTAAATAAAATAATACTTATTGAGGTGAAAATAATGAAACTATTTATACCAGATATTGCATATATAGATCCCAAAGTTCTAAAGTATGATGTAGGAGGAAAATTAACAGAGTACTTACAGAGTATAAATGTTCCTATTGTTAATTCTAAAAAAGTATTAATTGATTGCGAATCTCCCGAGAAAAATTATGCAATGGCTAAAAAGACCATACTTTTTACAATAAATAATCAAAAAAAATTAGTAAGTTGCAAACCGTCTGCAGATTATCAATTCTCACTATCAAGTTCATGTCCAGCTAATTGTGAATATTGCTATCTGCAGACAACTCAAGGTGAAAAACCCTTCATGAAAATATTTATGAATGTGGAAGAAATTTTAGCGGTTATTCAAAGTTATATAGATAAAAACGTACCTAATATTACTACTTTTGAATGTGCAAGCATAACTGACCCCATTGCTCTTGAACACTTAAGTGGCAACCTAAAAACTTGTATAGAATTTTTCGGGAAAAGTCAGAATGGTAGACTTAGACTTGTAACTAAGTTTGATAATGTAGATTACTTTTTAAAAATAGAACATAATAAGCATACTAAGTTTAGATTCACTTTAAATACACATTACGTCATAAATAACTTCGAACACAATACATCTACTTTTAATGAAAGAATAGAAGCTGTTAAAAAGATAGCATCTGCTGGATATCCAATAGGATTTATAATTGCGCCTATAATGATATATAACAATTGGAAGCAAGAATATAAAGAGCTATTTGAAACATTAAAAATAGCAATAGCTGATTATAACGAAGAAATAAGCTTTGAACTAATACAACATAGATTTACAAAGGCGGCAAAAGAACTAATAGTTCAAAGATTTAAGAATACCAAGCTTGATTTAAATGAAGAAGTAAGACAATTAAAATGGGGACCTTATGGCAAGTTTAAGTATGTCTATCAAAAGCCTGATAGTGAAGAAATAAAAAATTATATTTCACAGCTGATAAATGATAGCTTTGATAAAGCAATCATTGAGTATTTTACTTAGTATGCACAGAGACACGAAAGCATCTAACTTACCTTAGATGTTTTTGTTTTATTTAAAGCAACTAAATATTGATTTGAATCACAGATTTATAATAAAGTAGATGCTATAATAAGACTATAGTAAGAACATTAAGGAATCTAACAATAAATAATTGTTAGTTACCTACAAATAAATCACAAATAAATCACAAATAAATTTAGGAGGCTATTTATGAATAATAAATTTAAAGTGCAAGACCCTATTGGACAAATCGTTGCAATATTTCCAGGTGCAAGTGAAATATTTTATAAGTATAATGTAGATTTTTGTTGTGGAGGAGATAGACCATTAAGTGAAGCAATAATGAGTCAAGGGTTAGACGAGCTAAAATTAATGGAAGAGTTAAATAATAAATATCAAGGTTTTACAGAAAACAATGAGAAGTTTACAGATTGGGCAAAAGAAAGTCCAAGCAAATTAATAGAATACGTGGTAAACACCCATCATGTATATTTAAATATGGAACTACCTAAAATATCAGAGCTAGTTTTAAAAATATTAAATGTACACGGAAAACACCATGAAGAGTTATTTAAGGTGCACAGATTATTTAATAATTTAAGAACAGAATTAGAAGAGCATTTAGTGAAAGAAGAAGAATTTTTATTTCCACTTATAATAAAATATGAGGATGGAAAAAATGAAGAAGTTAAAAGTGCTGCACTAAAACTTATAGATGATATAGAAAAAGAGCATATCGGCGCAGGGGATATTTTAAAAGAGCTAAGAGAAGTTACAGACCACTATAGCATACCTAAAGATGTATGTGCAACTTTTGAATTCACTTATAAAAAGTTGAAAGAGATTGAACTTGATTTATTTGAGCATATACATTTAGAAAACAATATACTATTTGAGAACTTTTAGTTAAAGTATAATTAATAAATCATCATAGAGATCTAAATCTTTATGATGATTTATTTTTGAAAATAGAAGTGTTATTCTATAGCAATATCCTCAAATCTCACCATTCCCAGTGGATTTAGCCTTACGCCGAGCACTCCAGAATTAGTAGCTATAGCCATTTGAGGATGGTATAGGGAAAGCCATGGGCTGTCATTAATAATACTCTTTTGTATATCCTCATAAATTTTATTTCTCTTAAGTGGATTTATTATCTTTTTAGCTACGTTCATCATTTCCAAAACCTCTTCATTATTGTAGCCGGTAAAGTCAGTATAATTTGTTGGATTAAAATTAGGTTGAAGGAAATTGTCAGGGTCCCCAGTATCAGCTATCCACCTACTTATGAAGAAATCTGAACTAATTATGTTTGCAAAATACTTATCTGCAGGAACCTTTTGAATTATACACTCAATTCCAACTTTATTTAAATCTTCAATTACATATTGTGTAATTTTATTAAAAACAGTATCAACGCTACCTTCTCTCATAAGAAGTTTAATTTTTGGGGAAGACAATCTTTTTCTAGATATTAAATCCTTTACCATATTAGGATTATAATCATAAGAAGGTAAATATTTATTATCTATTATGCTAGTTGGAAAGGGGCCCCTAGCTTCTATGGCCATACCACCTAAAACTTCTTTAATAATTCTTTTTCTATCAATAGCATGATTCAAAACTCGTCTTATTTCTACATCTTGAATAAAGGGGGAGCTACTTTTCAAATTGAAACCAGCATAATAAGTACCCATAACATCTTTCAAATTAATTGAAGAAGATTCAGCATGTTTTAAACTTTCCATAAGTGTTTTATTATCCACTGTCATAAAATTGTATTGTTTATTTAAAAAGTTCTCAGCAGCGTTTTTAGGATTAAATTCAATATGGATTTTGTCTGCATAAGGAGCACCGCCAAAGTAGTCATTAAAGGCTACTAGAGTACAATCATTAGGGGTTGTCTCTTCTAAAATAAATGGACCACAACCTACAATTTTACCTTTCTCCAGCTCTTCTTTTGCAATAATAGAACAACAGTATTGTCCAAGGTTTAACAAGAATCCTGTATATGGAACAGTAAGTTTAAGTGAAATTCTATACTTATCAAGTACCTTTATTCCAATAACTTCTTTGGCACGACCATTTAAATATTCAGTAGCCCCTTCCAGGTTCTCAAGGAACCAACTATTTGGAGATTTTAATGTGGGACTTAAAACTCTTTCAAATGTAAATTTAATATCAGTAGCAGTAAGTTCGCGGCCATTTTGAAATTTTGCACCTTTTCGCAAGTTAAAAATCCAAGTTAAATGGTCCTCTTCTACATACCAACTTTTCGCAATACCGGGAGAAATTTCTCCAGTTGATCCAAAGGTTAGTAGAGCTGCATGTGCATTTACAATTACTTGTCCACTTTCTTGATCCATAGCAAGGGCTGGATCAAAGGAAAGTGGTGCTGCGTGCAAACAGGTTCTAAGTACAGATGCCTCTTTAGTGTCTACAGATATTTCCTCTAGTAGTTTATCGGATATGTATTTTAAATCATGTGAAACTTCCGATAGAATGCTAAGAGATGTTTTTGTGTATTGAGTGTTTAAAGAAGCTGATTCTACCATTGATAATAGGTTTTCAGAAGTTTGGCTCATTTCCTCTGTGGAGCTTATAACATTTTCTAAGTTTTCTGTTTGATTTGCTAAAGCAAGATTTATCTCAGCCGTTACATTAGTGCTAGTTTGAACAGCTTTTATAATGTCATGAAAAACTAACATTGTATTATTAGCTATTTCAGTTCCTTCTTTTACTTTTGCAGTTGTCTTGTCCATGGCATTAATTGTATGTGCAATGCTAGCATTTATCTCACTTATTGTTTTAGAAATAAATCCGGCAGATTCAACGCTTCTCTCAGCTAGCTTTTTAACTTCTTGAGCAACTACAGTGAAGCCACGACCGGCTTCCCCAGCTCTTGCTGCTTCAATAGAAGCGTTTAAAGAAAGTAGATTTGTATGATTAGCTATATCTTTAATAACTTCTAGCATTTCATTAATATGTTCAGACTTTTTGTTAAGATCCATAACAACTAGCTTTGTATCATCTACAGAAACTTCTATTTCGCTCATAGCCAAAATAGAGTTATCTACAGCCTTACTCCCTTCTTTTGCTATTTCCATAGTTTGTTCTGCTATTTGCTTTGAGTTTTCGGTGCTTGCCAATACTTCTTCCGCTAAAGCAGAATAATTAGTAATTTCATTTACTAATTTGTCAATAGAAGTCATCTGAATCTCTACATACTGATTAATGTTGTTGGTAATGCCTATTAAATTTTCTGCCGCAAAACCAGTTTCATCGATTTTGTTACTTAATTTAGTTACAATACGTCCTTGATTATGTTTTAAAACTGCAAGCTTATTTCTAGACAAAGTGTGTGAGGTATTATCATTTATAATACTATTTTCCATGTCAATATGATTGAGTTTCGACTTTCTTTTTTTCCAATTTAGCATTCAAATCCTCCTAAGTGTAAAATACTATTTAAAACAATTACATATACATTATTAGACATTGTGTTGAAAAGGTCAATAGATGTGATTAAAATATTTAAAATTAATGTATAAATTCCCCTTCACATGGACATAATTCAAAATGAGGAGGGGTAATATGAAAAATAGAAGGATCTTACAGATATCTTTAACATTTCTGCTAATTGTTTTTTTTGCTAGTAGCTATTCTTTTGCTCACTATATAATCAAAAACAATTTAAGGCTTGAAACATATGGTTCATTGCCATATTTAAGATTAGCTGCAAAGAGTGATAATTCAAGTCAAACATCAGTAACTATTAGTGCTAGTTTGCCGAAAGTTATGGAAGGTGCAAAATATATTTTTAAAATTAAATATAAAGATATTGAAGTGAGGAATTTAGTGCTTGAAAAACATTTTAATGAATCTAGTGAACTAATTAAAAAAACACAAGTAGAGGTTGATGAGTTTTTTAAAAATCAAGGCTATATTACCGAAAGAATGAGTAATTCTGAAATAATTCTTGTTAATAATAGTGATAGATACAGTTATAGCGCTAATAGATATTTCTTAGGCGTATATGAAGATCTAGTAACAATTTATAAAACAGACAAAGATGGAAACATAATAGCTCATAAACTATTTAATTCTAATATATTCTTAGCAGATGGTAAGCAGAGTAAATATGACTTTGTAACAGAAGATGTAGGTGAATTACAATATATCAAATTGGAAGATTTAAAAGAAAAAGACGGGTTAGTGGATAATTTAATTCGTGGTAAAAAGCATACCAAAGACGGTGATGGTAGTGAGTACATGGAAGAAAGTGAAGAGTATGAAAAGTGGGAATTTAAAACTCCTGAAAAGGCTTTTGATTTTGCAATGAGCTTATTAAAATCTTAGAAAACCGCAAATAGGAACATTAAAAAACCTTAAGAAAAACACATTTCTTGAGGTTTTTTAATTTATATAAGTGGCTTATCTATCTTAATTATTGAATTAATAGCAGTTAGGTGGTAAAGTATAATATAGTCATTATGTAAATAGGGTGGATAATAATTAATATCTATCCCAAAACTAGCAAGGAGAAGATATTATGTATGAGTATATAAAAGGAATTTTTGTAGGCATTAATAAAGACTATGTTGTTATAGATAATAATGGTATTGGTTATAAAATATACACCTCTGGAAGTACTATGGCAAAAATGCCTAAAACTAATGAAAGTGTGTTATTATATATAAAGCAAATTGTTAGAGAAGATTTTGTTGGACTATACGGATTTCTAACAAAAGATGAGATAGATATGTTTAGCCTTGTAATTAGCACCAATGGAGTTGGTGCAAAAGCAGGCTTATCACTGCTTTCTATTTGTAGCGTTTCAAGCCTTAAATACGCTATTGTGTCTGGAGATGAAAAAACTATTGTACGAGCACCAGGAATAGGGAAAAAAATTGCTCAAAGAATAATTCTTGAACTAAGAGAAAAAATTCATATTGAGCAAACGGAAGTTAATAATTTATCACAACTTTCAGGTACTGATTTAGTGGAGGATAGAAAACTTATAGAGGTTTTTGGAGCGCTTATGTCCCTTGGTTATTCTGAAAAGGAAGCTGAAAAAGCGCTAAAAGCTATAAATAAAGAACAATCCCTTGAAAATATAATTAAAGAGTGTTTGAAGTATTTAATGAACTAACAAAACATTTAATTAACTAAGGTGGGTATAGAATGGATGATATAGAGGAAAGAATTATTACTTCTTCTATTATTGAAGAGGATACAGAATCAGAATATTCCCTAAGGCCCCAAAGGATTAGTGAATATATCGGCCAATATAAGATAAAAGAAAAATTAAACATATTTATTAAAGCAGCTCAAAATAGAGAAGAAGCTCTTGATCATGTGCTTTTATATGGGCCGCCTGGACTTGGGAAGACAACACTTGCTAATATTATTGCAAGAGAAATGAATGGTAACTTAAAGGTAACCTCTGGTCCAGCCATTGAAAGGGCAGGAGACTTGGCGTCTATTTTAACTAGTTTAAGCGATTATGATGTGCTTTTTATTGATGAAATACATAGGCTTAATAGATCAGTAGAAGAGATATTATATCCTGCTATGGAGGATTATGCACTAGATATTGTAATAGGAAAAGGAGCTTCAGCAAAATCTATTAGATTAGATTTGCCGAAGTTTACACTTATTGGTGCAACCACTAGAATAGGGTTATTAACGGCTCCTCTTCGTGATAGATTTGGTGTTCTTAGTGCAATGGAATACTATACGCAGGATGAGCTCAAAGAAATAATAGTACGCTCTGCATCTATTTTAAAGGTTGGTATTACTGAAAGTGCAGCGGTTGAAATTGCAAAGCGTTCAAGGGGTACCCCAAGGATTGCCAACCGTTTACTTAAAAGGGTTCGCGATTATTGTGATGTTAAAGGTAATGGGGTTATTGATTTAAATTTAGCAAAAGCTGCCGCAGAACTTCTTGAAATAGACAGTGAAGGCTTTGATAGGATAGATAATAAGATGCTTGAAGCTATCATAGATAATTTTAAAGGTGGACCAGTAGGCATAGAAACTTTATCTTATTTTATAGGAGAAGAGATTGGAACCCTAGAGGATGTTTATGAACCTTATTTAATTCAAAAGGGATTTATAATAAGGACTCCAAGAGGAAGAATGGCTTCAGAAAAGGCATATGAGCATTTAAATAGGACTATGAAAAAACCGAATAAGCACAAAAACCTTAAGCAACTTACTATATTTGACAAATAACACAATAAAAATTAAATGGTTTATAAAGAAAGGGTGTAGTTTTTTGAAAGTAACAGATTTTTATTTTGATTTACCAGAAGAGCTTATAGGTCAACATCCACTTGAAAAAAGAGATGAATCAAGGCTTATGGTGGTTAATAAAACTAATAAAGCAATAGAGCACAAGCAGTTTAAGGATATAATAGATTATTTAAATCCAGGAGATTGTTTGGTTCTAAACGATACTAGAGTTTTACCTGCAAGGCTCTTAGGAATGAAAGAGGGAACCGAGGGTAAAATGGAGTTTTTACTCCTAAAGAGAATAGATAAAGATCATTGGGAAACTCTAGTTAAACCAGGGAAAAGGGCGAAGATAGGATCAAGGTTTATTTTTGGAAATGGAGAATTGAAAGCAGAGATTATAAGTATTTCTGAAGGTGGGAGTAGAATAGTGAGATTTGAGTTTGTAGGAATCTTTGAAGAGGTTTTAGATAAACTTGGAGAGATGCCACTACCGCCATATATAACCGAAAAATTAGAGGACAAAGAAAGATACCAAACTGTATTTTCAAAAGAGGTTGGGTCTGCAGCAGCACCAACTGCGGGGCTTCATTTTACTGAAGACTTGATAACTGAAATTAAAAATAAGGGCGTTATAGTTACCTTTGTAACATTGCATATAGGCCTTGGTACTTTTAGACCTGTAAAAGCCGAAACAGTGGAAGATCATGAAATGCACTCGGAGTACTACGTGCTCAGCAGTGAAACTGCTGAGATAATTAATCAGGCAAAAGAAAAGGGTGGGAGAATAATTGCTGTAGGAACTACTTCAAATAGAACACTAGAGAGTATAGCAGACGAAAACGGTAAGCTTCACGCGAAATCTGGATGGACAGATATTTTTATATATCCAGGATATAAATTCAAGATTGTAAATGCTTTAATAACTAATTTTCATTTGCCAGAATCTACACTAATAATGCTAGTTAGTGCTTTTGCTGGAAAGGACTTAGTTATGGGCGCATATAATATGGCGGTAAAAGAAGGATATAGATTCTTTAGTTTTGGAGATGCCATGTTTTTATATTAATGTAGACTAAAAAAATAAAGCCAAAGATGTCTTGGTAAATAATTAAGTATTAAAATTATTTCTTAATTATTGTATAGAAAGAAGGATAGATATGTATAAATTACTTAAAAAAAGTGGTAAAGTAAGACGTGGTGAGTTTACGACACCGCATGGAACTATTCAAACACCTGTATTTATGAATGTAGGGACCCAAGCAGTTATTAAAGGTGCGGTTTCTAGTATGGATTTAAAAGAAATTAATTGCCAAGTAGAATTATCAAACACTTATCACCTACACTTAAGACCTTCAGATAAAGTAGTAAAACAAATGGGAGGAATCCACAAATTTATGAATTGGGATAGACCTATTCTTACAGATTCAGGTGGATTTCAAGTATTCTCTCTTGCAGCAATGAGAAAGATTAAGGAAGAAGGAGTTTACTTTAACTCACACATAGATGGGAGAAAAATATTTATGGGACCAGAAGAAAGTATGCAGATACAAAGCAACCTAGCATCTACAATTGCTATGGCCTTTGATGAATGCATTCCTAGTCCATCTACTAGGGAATATGTAGTCGATTCAGTGGCAAGAACCACAAGGTGGCTAGAGAGATGTAAGGTAGAAATGGATAGATTAAATTCTCTTCCTGATACAATAAATAAAAAGCAGATGCTATTTGGTATAAACCAAGGAGAAACTTTTGAGGATATTAGAATTGAGCATGCTAAAACTATTACAAAGATGAACTTAGATGGATATGCTATTGGTGGCCTTGCAGTGGGGGAAACCCATGAAGAGATGTATAGAATAATTGATGCAGTGGTTCCGCATTTGCCAGAGGATAAACCAATTTATCTTATGGGAGTAGGTACTCCTAGTAATATTTTAGAAGCTGTAGCAAGAGGGGTAGACTTTTTCGATTGTGTATTGCCAGCAAGAAATGGTAGGCATGGACATTTGTTTACTAAAGATGGTAAAATAAATATAATTAATGCTAAATTTGAATTAGATACTGCTCCTATTGATGAAGGATGTGAGTGCCCTGCTTGTAAACATTACACAAGGGCTTACATAAGGCATTTATTTAAGGCAAAAGAAATGTTAGCAATGAGACTTTGTGTGCTCCATAACTTATACTTCTATAATAAGCTTATGGAAGATATACGATCTGCAATTGACAATGATTGTTTTGAAGAATTTAAATCTGAGAAATTAGCTCAGTGGAGTGGAAAAGTATAATAGTTTGGTATAATATGATTATCCTATAAAAGTAACAATAAAGAATATTATAAATTCTTTAGGAATTAATTTTTAATGGGCAATTGTTTTATTATAATTTATAAAAATAGGAAGGAGGGGAGCATAAATGGCACAATTAGTATCTTTATTACCTATCATATTAATGCTTGGTTTATTTTATTTAGTGGTATTCATACCAGAAAACAAAAGGAAGAAAAAATATGCTGCACTTTTAAATAATTTAAAAGTAAATGATGAGATAATGACTAAAGGGGGTATAATGGGAAAAATCATCAATCTACAAGATGACCACATTATACTTGAAAGTGGCCCTGATAGAGCTAGAATTAAATTATCTAAGAATGGAATATCTGCAGTTTTAAATTCAAACAGTGCTGATATGTTAGAGAAAAAGTAGAAGATTAAGTAATAAAACCCCCTTTTTAATCATAATTAATATTATAGATTTCAACTAAAAACATTTTTTCGTTGAAATACATAAAAGGGGGGATTTACATGGGAAATAAAATAAAGTATTCTTGTGCTGCAGAAGGAACTTTTAGGGCTGCTCTTTTAACCTTAATTGTTTTAGTTATTTATTCTGTAGTAACGAGTTATTTGTCACCTAGCATGAAAGTGACATCTGTGTTCTATATTGTAATTACATTACTTAGCGTGCTTTATGGATCAGTATTTGCTGCAAAAAAAGCAGGTGAAAAGGGATGGCTTATGGGTATAATGGTTGCCGCTACTTACATGATAGTTTTATATTTGGTGAAAGTGGTTGGTGGTGGAGGTGCTGATATTGGCATGAGGGAAATAGTAAGAACCATTTTAGCGTTAGGTATAGGTACTTTTTCTGGAATGCTTGGGATAAATCTATAAAGACTACTTTATTTGAACAAGATATTGTGATATAATTGACCAGTGAACTTTACGAATGGAGGAATAAAAATGAAGCATATAAAAACTATAAACAAATCAAACATTAAAGAAAGCTTGAAAAAGCCAGGATGTAAGGAATGTGCTAATTCATGTCAATCAGCATGTAAAACTTCTTGCACTGTAGCTAACTTAGCTTGCGAAAACTAATATCATTAATGTAGCAGTAACTTTGGGTTACTGCTTTAAATTTAGTTAGGAGGGATAAATTGTCACTAATTCATAAATTCATTCAAGATGGCGAATATTACGTAATTGATGTAAACTCTGGAGCACTACATGTAGTTGATGAAATAGTTTATGATCTTTTAGATGAAAACTCCCTTAAAGAGAAAGAAGAATTAATAGAAATCTTTAAAGGTAAACATAGTGTAGAAGATATTGAAGAAGTTTATAACGAGATTCAAAGTTTAATTAATGGCGAAATGATATACACAAAAGATTTATACGAGACAATTGCAATGGACAGTGGAGACACGGAATCATACATAAAGGCTTTGTGCCTCAACATAATACATGATTGTAATTTAAGATGTAAATACTGTTTTGCTGATGAGGGCGAGTACCATGGAGCAAGAAAGGTAATGTCCGCAGAAGTAGGAAAGAAAGCAATAGATTTTGTTATAGAAAAGTCCGGGCCAAGAAAAAATATTGAGGTTGATTTATTTGGCGGAGAACCACTTATGGCTTTTGATACAATAAAAGAAATAGTGGAGTATGCTAAGGTGCAGGAAAAACTTCATAAAAAGCTTATAAGATTTACTATGACAACTAATGCTACGTTACTTAATGATGAAATTATGAAATACATGGATGAAAATATGGGTAATATAGTACTTAGCATAGATGGTAGAAAATCTGTTAATGATAAGGTTAGAACAAGAGTAGATGGAAGCGGGTCATACGATAGAATACTTCCTAATATTCAAAAGATGGTTAATATGAGAGATAAGTCTAAGGCTTATTATGTAAGAGGGACTTTCACTAGGGAAAATACTGATTTTTACAAAGATGTAAAGCATATGGCGGATTTAGGATTTAAAGAAATCTCAATAGAACCAGTAGTACTTCCAAATGAGCATGAACTTTCACTAAGAGAAGAGGATTTGCCAGTTATCTTTGAGCAATACGATAAGTTATATGCAGATATGCTTCAAAGACATAAGGATGGGAATGAGTTTAAGTTTTATCATTTTAATATTGATTTGCAAGGTGGACCTTGTGTTTATAAAAGGATTTCAGGTTGTGGAGCAGGTCATGAATACGTGGCGATTACACCAGATGGAGACATATACCCTTGTCATCAATTTGTAGGCAATGAAGATTTCCTAATTGGAGATATATATAACGGAATAAACAATGAAAAAATGGTTCAAGAGTTTAAAACAGCCCATATTTACAACAAACCTAAATGTAATGATTGCTGGGCTAAATTTTATTGCAGTGGCGGATGTCAAGCCAATAACTTTAACTTTAATGGGGATATGCATATTCCTTATGAAATTGGATGCCAGATGCAAAAGAAAAGAATAGAGTGTGCTATAGCTTTAAAGGCAAAAACCACGGAAAATAATTAAATTTACCTTATATTGACTAATTTTGATAATCGTAATATAATTGTATTTATGAATAAGCAGCGAAGGGGGATAAAGATGAAAAAGAGAAAGAGTAGCATACTATTTTTGACCAGTGTTATAGTAGTTGCCATAATGGCATATATTGGATTTTCTGGAGCTAAAATAGGAGTGTATAGATTTAAACCATTTACTGAAACAATAAATAAAGGATTAGACCTTCAAGGTGGAATCTCAGTGCTTGAGGAGGTTGAAGGTGATAAAGTAGATTCGAAAACCTTAGACAGAACAATTGAGCTTATCTCCATGAGAGTTAATAGCATGGGAGTTAGCGAGACATTAGTTGCAAAAGAAGGCAATAATAGAATTAGAATTGAGATACCAGGTGTATTTGATTCTAAGGAAATTCTTGAAACTGTTGGGAAATCAGGAGAACTTAAATTTGTAGGCCCGGATAAGGTGACAATTCTTACTGGTAAAGATGTTAAGGATGCCACTGCATATCCAGGTGAGGCTAATAAACCTACAATAGGTCTTGAACTTAATGAAACAGGAAAGACTAAATTTGCAGATGCAACACAAAAGTTTTTAGGGCAACAAATTACTATATTCATGGATGAAAAAGAGTTAACTAGTCCTACAGTTCAAGCGGTTATTTCGGACGGTAAAGCTGTTATAACAGGAAGTAGCTCAATGGAGGAAGCCTCAAGACAAGCTCAAATTATTAAATCAGGAGCATTGCCTGTAACTTTAAAAGCTGTTTCTGTTAAAACAGTTGGAGCTACTTTAGGTGCAAATGCATTACCATTAAGTATTAAAGCTGGAGCAGTAGGAATATTATTAATATTCTTATTTATGCTTTTATATTATAGAGCACCAGGTATGATAGCAAATATATCTTTAACTTTATATGTAGTTTTAGTTCTAGGTACATTCTCAGCTATTAATGCTACTTTAACACTTTCAGGTATAGCAGGATTCCTACTTACGGTAGGTATGGCGGTAGATGCCAATGTGTTGATATTTGAAAGAATAAAAG
This sequence comes from Clostridium sp. CS001, assembly GCF_020443565.1. Taxonomy (GTDB): domain Bacteria; phylum Bacillota; class Clostridia; order Clostridiales; family Clostridiaceae; genus Clostridium_AD. The sequence continues at coordinate 52,506 of NZ_JAIZZN010000004.1, read as the reverse complement.
AAGAACTTAAAACTGGAAAGTCAATAAAATCCTCAGTAGAGGCTGGTTTTCATAGAGCATTATCATCAATATTAGATTCAAATATTACAACAATAATTGCGGCTTTAGTTCTATATACAGTTGGAACAGGCGCAGTTAAAGGATTTGCACTAACGCTCATGATTGGTATAGTTATAAGTGTATTTACAGCACTTACTAGCACTAAATTCTTATTAAAATTAGCTGTTGAAATGGGACTTTTAAGCAAAACATCTCATTTTGGCGTGAAGAGGGGGTAAGCATATGCTAAAGATAGTTGAAAAAACTAAACTATGGTTTGCTATTTCTCTGATCGTAATTGTAATAGGAATGGGATTCATGGTAACTAATGGATTAAATCTAGGTATAGACTTTAAAGGTGGAACAGTACTTGATTTTAAGATGAATCAAACATTTGTTAAAGCAGATGTGGATAAGATAATTGATAAACATGCAAAGAATGAATACTTATCTAAAACAGTAGATGATGCAAAGAACATAGAAATAACAATAAAAAGTGATGCGCTGTCACCTGAGGAAATAGCAGTCATGACAAAAGAGATTAAAGCTGAATTTAAAAAAAGCGAATTAGTCTCACAGGATACTATTGGTGCATCAGTTGGTAATGAGTTAAAATCAAAAGCGATAACTGGTTTAATTATTGCTACCATTTGTATGTTAGCTTACATTGGATTTAGATTTGAACTTAAATTTGGTGCCGCAGCTGTAATTGCATTATTACATGATATTTTAATTACTGTTGGAGTATATGCAGTATTCCAAATACCTGTAAACTCTGCGTTTATAGCCGCTATTTTGACTATTGTTGGTTATTCTATTAATGATACAATTGTTATATTTGATAGAATAAGAGAAAATCAAAAGAATATGAGAAAAGCACCACTTGAAGAAGTTGTTGATGTGAGTATTACACAAACAATGTCAAGATCAATAAATACAGTTGCTACGACTTTATTTACTATAGTTTCGGTATATGTATTTGTGCCATCTATTAGAGAACTAAGTGGTCCTTTAATAATAGGTATATTAGTTGGATGTTATTCTTCAATTTTCATAGCAAGTCCTGTTTGGTACCTGCTTAAGAGAAAGAAAAAGAATTTAGGCCCTATAAAAGAATAAATTACAAGCTAAAGATTGTGTAAGATAAAGTTTGATTTAAATGGCTAAAAATTAAAGACAGAGAAGTATGATGTATCAAGTACTTCTTTGTCTTTTTTTATTACTTTTAAAAAGTATTTGTAAAAATTACGAATTTAAATTATAATTAGTTTTGTTTCAATTAAATTTGAGGAGCTTTTAAGGTGGATTATATTAAAAACATGCAAAAGAGTAACAATGACTTTATAAATTATAATATGTATGATCCATTCTTACTAAAAGGAATGGAGGATGCATTATATAGAATTGTGAAAGCTATAAATATGAGAGAAAAAATTGTCATTTATGGCTTCTATGATGTGGACGGTATTACTGCAATTTCATTATTGATGTTAGTGCTGAAGTTTTTAAATGCTGATGTTGAGTATTTTATACCAAGCGAACCTACAGAAAGCCGTAATTTAAATGAAAAAGATATTATTAACCATATAAAGTACTTAGGGCCAGCGCTTATAATAACTGTGGGTTGTGGCACAAATTCTTTCAGTGAAGTAGAACTATGTAACCACATGGGGATAGATGTTATAATTACAGATTTCCACGATCCTATTAAACAAGCTCCTAATACCATTGTTGTCAATCCAAAGCAGAAGGGTTGTAATTACCCTTTCAAGGGATTATGCACATGCGGAGTGACGTTTAAACTAGCTCAAGCTATTTCATCTTACTACAAAATGAAGTCCATTAATAAATACATAGATTTAGTGATGATAGGAACTATTTCTAGTAAAGCATATATAGACAGTGAAAACAAAGTATTTATTGAAGAAGGTATGAAGCAATTAAATTCTACACATAATTATGGAATTTGCGCACTAAAGAAAACCCACAACATTAATGTTATTAATGAAGACACAGTATCAAAACTAGCATTAACGGTAATGCCAACTATTAATCCTATTGGAAGAATGGATAATGCTAAAATTGCAGTTGAACTTTTTACTACCTCAGACAGTTCTAGGGCGCTTCAGATATCAAAATATTTAGCTAAAGAACTGAAAAATAGTCTCATTCTTGAGTTGGAGAATACATAATCTTTAAGTTGCATATATAAGACATTATAATATATAATGAGCTGTATAGAATATAATGAAATATTAGTGTCTAGGCGCTACGATTTTATTTTAGGAGGAATCATCGTGGATTTAAGAAATAGTATTAGAATAATAGAAGACTTCCCCAAGAAAGGTATTAGTTTTAAGGACATAACAACGTTACTTCAAGATGGAGAGGCACTTAAGGTTACTATAGATAAAATAGTTGAAGACCTTAAGGATAAAAATGTAGACATCATAGTAGGACCAGAGGCAAGAGGATTTTTATTTGGAGTACCAGTAGCTTATGCTCTTGGTGTAGGTTTTGTACCAGTTAGAAAACCAGGTAAATTACCTTATGATACCATGGCAGTTGAGTATGACCTTGAATATGGCAGTGATAAACTTGAAATCCATAAGGATTCAATAAAACCTGGACAAAAGGTAGCTATAATTGACGACTTGCTTGCCACAGGAGGCACGGTAGCTGCAGTAACAAAGCTTATTGAACAAATGGGAGGAGAAGTTGTTTCCTTGAATTTTGTAGTTGAATTAACTGAACTTAATGGGAAAGATAAGTTGCAAGGTTATGATATAACCTCTCTTGTAAAATACAATATTTAGTTTGGTATATTAAATTGAGAAGCCATTAAATTAAAATTGCATAATTCTACACGATATTATATAATATTAGTAAAAAGTATTGGCTGGTTAATAAAACCAGCCTTTCATTTTAGGAGTGTAAAGCCATGTTGGAAAAATTGCTATATAAGATTGAGAATAATTGTAATAATATAGATAAAGAGCTAATTATTAAGGCCTTTAATTTTTCTTATGCTGCACATAAAGAGCAAAAGAGAGAGTCGGGGGAGCCTTATTTTGTGCACCCAGTAGAAGTAGCTTGCATTTTAGCGGAAATGGGGCTTGACACTAGCACAATTGTTGCTGGCTTACTCCATGATGTAATTGAAGACACAATATACACATTTGAAGATGTTAGTAGAGAATTTAACATAGAAGTAGCAAATTTAGTAGAGGGTGTTACGAAACTGGGTCAGATAGAATATAAAACAAAGCAAGAAGAACAAGCTGATAATATTCGTAAGATGCTTTTAGCTATGGCTAAAGATATTAGAGTAATTCTTATTAAGCTAGCGGATAGGCTTCATAATATGCGTACTTTAAAATACATGCCAGTTGCAAATCAAAAACTAAAGGCAAAAGAAGTTTTGGATATTTATGCCCCGTTAGCCCATAGGCTTGGTATGTCTAAAATCAAATGGGAACTTGAGGACCTGTCTTTAAGATATTTAAATCCAAATGAATATTATAACTTGGTAAGAAAAATTGCAGAAAAAAGAGTTGAGAGAGAAGAGAATATAACTAACATAATGCAAGAATTAAAACTCAACTTGGACATTGTTGGGATAGAAGCTGATATTGATGGGAGACCAAAACATTTTTATAGTATTTACAGAAAAATGGTTACAAAAAATAAGACTATAGACCAAGTATTTGATTTGACTGCAATTAGAATTTTGGTTAATGATATTGGAAATTGTTATGCGGCTCTAGGTATAGTACATACGGTTTATAAACCAATTCCAGGGAGATTTAAAGATTACATTGCAATGCCAAAGCCTAATATGTATCAGTCATTGCACTCTACAGTAATAGGACCTCACGGGAAGCCTTTTGAAATTCAAATTAGAACTTATGAGATGCATAAAACCGCAGAATACGGTATTGCTGCTCATTGGAAGTATAAGGAAGAGGCAGAGGAAGGCAGTGAGGGTACTTCTGAAAATTCTGACTCTAAATTTTCTTGGCTTAAAGATATTCTTGAATGGCAAGGGGAAACCTTTGATGCAGAAGAGTTTATGGAAGGGTTCAAAACCGATTTATTCTCGGATGAAGTTTTTATATTTACACCTAAGGGTAAGGTTATTAATCTACCACTTGGTGCAACCCCAATAGATTATGCATATACAATACATACAGATATAGGGCACAGGTGCATGGGTGCAAAGGTAAATGGAAGAATGGTACCTTTAGAATATAACTTAAAAACTGGAGAAATAGTTGAGATTATAACTTCACCTACTCCTAAGGGGCCTAATATTGATTGGCTGAATATTACAAAGAGCAATCATGCTAAAAGTAAAATTAAAGCTTGGTTTAAAAAAGCTAAAAGAGAAGAAAGTATAGAAAAAGGAAAAGAATTATTAGAAAGAGAGTCCAAAAGGCAAGGGTACAACTTTGGAGAAATTGCAAAAGAAGAGCCTATGGATAAGATATATAAAAAATATAATTTTAGAACGCTAGATGATTTATTTGCTTATGTTGGTGTGGGAGATATTATGCCTTCTACAGTGGTTAATAGACTTCGTGAGTTTTTTGAAAACAAAAACAAACAGGAAGATATGACAGCACAAGACATCGAGCACAAGATAACTAAGAGTTCAAAGGAAGATGAGAAAAAGAAAATAGATTCCTCAGGACTAATAGTCAAGGGGGCAGACAATTTACTTGTACGATTTGCTAAGTGTTGCAATCCTGTTTTAGGTGATGAAATAATGGGATATATCACTAAGGGAAGAGGGGTTTCTGTTCATAGACGTGATTGTAAGAACGCAGCAGCTTTAAAAAATAACGAAGCAAATAAAGTAGTTGAAGTAAGCTGGGGGTCACGTGAAGGTAAAGGATATATCACTGAAATCCAAGTTAAAGCAGATGATAGGTATGGCTTATTGTCAGACATTATGGAGATAATAACATTAACAAAAATACAGTTATACTCTTTTAATGCAAAAACATTAAAAGGTAATGTGGCTTTAATAAATATAAAGCTTAGAATTGTAGATATAGACCACTTAAAAGAATTACAAAAGAAAATAAATAAATTAGCTGGTGTAATTGAAGTTTACAGAATAAAAAACTAATAAGATAGTTTTATTACAATTAGGAGTGAGATCGATGAGAGCAGTAGTACAAAGAGTTAAATCATCAAAGGTTGAAGTTGATGGAAAAGTTGTTAGTGAGATAGGTTTTGGATTAAATGTACTTCTTGGAATTTGTGAGGAAGACACTCAAGAGGATATCAAATTTCTAGTAGATAAGATATTAAACCTTAGAATTTTTGAAGAAGATGAGAAAATGAATAAGTCCTTAATAGATGTAGGTGGTGAGCTTCTTGTAGTTTCTCAATTTACATTGTATGGGGACTGTAGAAAAGGTAGAAGACCAAATTTCATGAGAGCATTAGGTGGAGAACAAGCTAAAGAATTATATTTAGAGTTTGTTAAACAATGCGTTGATGCTCTAGGTGATGTTAAAACTGGAGACTTTGGAGAAGATATGCAGGTATATATACAAAACGATGGACCGGTAACTTTACTTTTAGAAAGCAAAAAAGACTTTTAGATAGCAAAATACACTTCTTGGAGGTATAAAATGGAGATTAGAAAAGTTGTCGCAGGAATTTATGGAGCAAACTGTTATATAGTAATGGATAAGAAAACTAAGGAAGCCGTTGTTATAGATCCAGGTGGAGATGTAGATGACATTTTAAAAGCTATAGCGGCCATAGATGCAAAGGTTAAATATATACTTTTAACTCATGGTCATGTGGATCATACATCTGGTGTGGAAGAGCTTAAATCTATTACAAATGCAACCGTATGTATGAGTAAAAATGATAATGATTTAATAACTGATGGTGAGCACTTATTTGGGCCTCTTATTGAAGGTGGAGCAGATAAACTATTAAAACAAGATGATGTAATAAGAGTTTCAGATATTGATGTTATTTGCATAGATACTCCTGGTCATACACCTGGAGGAATGTGTTTTTTAATAGAAAACTATGTTTTCACTGGTGATACACTTTTTTGTGGATCTATTGGACGAACGGATTTTTCAGGGGGAGATTTTAATACTATAATTACTAGTATAAAATCAAAACTGATGTCGCTTCCAGAAGAGACTATTGTGTATCCTGGTCATGGGTCTTGTAGCACCATAAATAGTGAAAAGTTAAACAATCCTTTTTTGCAGGATTAATATAAGCAACAATAATAATATAGGTTTTATAAACTATGTTTGATTAAGGAGCTAAAATGATTAAAGTAAAATTGAATAACGTAGAATATAGATATGATGTATTTCAAATAATAAATTTATTTTTTTTCTTTCCTGATATTAAATTTGTAGAGGAAGATTCTAATTACAATATTAATGTTAAGGAAAATACAGTGGAGATGTACTGTGACTTGCCTCATTGCAGCTTTCCAGAGTTTAAGTATTCAATTAATAAATCAAATAAGCTTAAAGACGAAGTTAAAAAAGCTGTTTTTTTATGGTTTTTTAAAATTACAGGTAAAGAATTACCTTGGGGTACTTTAATAGGAATAAGGCCTTCAAAAAAAGCGCTAGAGCTATTACAAAAGGGAGATTCAGAAGAGAGTATAGTAGAGCAGTTTAAAGAAAAGCATTTAACTAGAGAAGATAAGGCACAACTTTGTATTGATGTTGCAAAGTTCGAAAAAAACATTGTAAACACAAAAAAAGATAATATAAGTATTTACATAGGCATGCCCTTCTGTCCTACTCGATGTGTATACTGCTCTTTTACCTCAAGCCCTATTGGAACTTTTAAAGGAATAGTGGATACTTATCTGGTTGCTTTATCCCATGAAATTGAAAGTATTAGTGAATATGTTAAACAAAAGAATCTCAATGTTGAATGTGTATATTTTGGAGGTGGAACTCCTACATCTGTAAATAACCAGCAATTTGAAATTATAATGAAGTGTATTTATGAGGCATTTATTAAGCAGGGTAACGTAAAGGAATTTACGGTGGAATGTGGAAGGCCAGATAGTATAACTTTTGAAAAACTTAGTACAATGAAAGAATATGGAGTGCATCGAATAAGTATAAATCCCCAAACTATGAATGATGATACCCTTAAATTAATTGGAAGAAATCATTCTGCACATAGCGTATGCCAAACATTTCACATGGCTAGAGAACTAGGCTTTGATAATATAAATATGGATTTAATAGTAGGTCTCCCAGGAGAGAACATTTCACATATGGTAAAAACTTGTAAGGAAATACTTAAAATTAAACCTGATAGCATTACAATTCATGGTATGTCTATAAAAAAAGGTTCAAGGCTTCATGAAAGCATGCTTAATAATCAGCAGTTTGAGATTCCAGACCAAGAAGAATTAAATGAAATGTATGAGCATACTGTGGAACTCTCTAGAAAACTCAATATGAAACCTTATTATATGTATAGACAGAAGAATATGGTGGGCATCATGGAGAATATTGGTTATGCTGTACCTTCCAAAGAAGGGATATACAATATTCAAATGATAGAAGAAAAACAGACAATTATTGCACTTGGTGCAGATGCAGTTTGTAAGGTTGTATTTTTAGAAGAAAACAGACACGAAAGATTTGCAAATCTTAAGGACATTAAAGGCTATATAGAAAGAATTGACGAGATGATAAATAAGAAGATTGAACTTCTAGATACATTGTATAGCTAGAAAGGTAAAGGAGGAACATTATGATAATTCAAGCGCCTAAGGGCACTAAGGATATGTTACCCGAAAATGCTTATAAATGGCAGTATGTAGAAAATTTATTTAGAAAACTATGCAGCGTATATGGTTGCAAAGAAATCAGAACACCTATGTTTGAAAGTACTGAGCTGTTTGTAAGAGGAGTAGGCGAAACTACAGATGTAGTACAAAAGGAAATGTACACCTTTGAAGATAAGGGTGGAAGAAGTATTACACTAAAACCAGAGGGAACAGCGCCTGCAATAAGGGCTTTTATAGAACATGGACTCTTCAATGAAGCACAACCTACAAAATTATATTATTTTACACCTTGTTTTAGATATGAAAAAATGCAAAAGGGAAGATATAGGCAACATCATCAGTTTGGAGTTGAAGTTTGCGGTTCAAAGGAAGCTTCTATTGATGCTGAGGTAATTAGCCTTGTCATGAAAATATATAAAGAACTTGGAATACAAGGTGTGCAACTTAAAATTAACAGTATGGGGTGTCCACATTGTAGAAAAAAATATAATGAAGCATTAAAAGTATTTTTGTTTACTAAACATGAAGAACTTTGCGGAACTTGTGTAAGTAGACTTGAAAAGAATCCACTAAGAATTCTAGATTGCAAAGTTAATAGCTGCAAAGAAATAGTTAAAGATGCACCTATTATCTTAGATTACATATGTGACGAATGCAGTACGCACTTTGAAAATTTGAAAAAGTATCTTGAAATTATGGATATAGATTTTGCAGTTGATACCCATATAGTACGAGGACTTGATTATTATAGCAAGACTGTATTTGAAGTACATGATAAAAATGGTATTGCAATATGTGGTGGTGGAAGGTATGATAATTTAATTAGTGAGATAGGTGGACCAGAACTTCCATCTATGGGTTTTGGAATGGGAATAGAACGATTACTAATGTCTATAGAAGAAAGTGGTATAGAAATTCCTAAGGAAAAGTACATGGAACTCTTCGTAGGTTCTATGAATGAAGAAGCAAAGTATGAGGCAATTAAGATTGTAAATGCTTTGAGAGAAAATGGAATTAAGTGTGAATGTGATCATATGCAACGTAGCGTAAAAGCACAAATGAAATATGCTAATAAAATCGAATCATCTTTTACAATTATTTTAGGTGAGGATGAAATCCTAAGTAGAACCGCTAAAATAAAGAGAATGTGTGATGGAGAGCAGTTGCAAATTAACTTGGATAAATTAGAAGACATTATTAATATAGTTAAAGCTTAATGCTTAAGGTTAAGTCTTAAGGATTAAGAATAATAGATAAAGGCTTAAGAGCTAAGAAAGGATGGAAATAAAATGGCAGAAGCGTTAGAAGGCTTAAAAAGAACCAACATGTGTGGAGACCTTAGAGAAACACACATATCAAATAAAGTAACAGTAATGGGATGGGTTCAAAGAAAAAGAAACTTAGGAGGTCTTGTTTTTATCGATTTAAGAGATAGAACAGGATTACTACAGTTAGTATTTGGCGAAAAGATAAACAAAGCAGCTTTTGAAAAAGCAGACTTAGTAAAACCAGAGTATTGCATAGCTGTAACAGGTGAAATTGTTAAAAGAGAATCTGTAAATGAAAATATGCCAACTGGACTTGTGGAACTTAAAGGAGAAAGCATAAAGATATTATCTGAATCAGAGACCCCACCAATATATATAAAAGAAGATTTAGATGCATCAGAAAACATACGTCTAAAATATAGATATCTTGATTTAAGAAGACCAGATATGCAAAAAATTCTTATGATACGTCATAAAGCAACTAAGGTGGTTCGTGACTTTTTAGATGAAAATGGATTTTTAGAAATAGAAACACCTATGCTTACAAAAAGTACTCCTGAAGGTGCTCGTGACTATTTAGTTCCAAGTAGAAACTATCCAGGAATGTTCTATGCACTTCCACAATCACCACAACTGTTTAAACAATTATTAATGGTGTCTGGATATGATAAGTACTACCAAGTGGCAAGATGCTTTAGAGACGAAGACTTAAGATCAAATAGGCAACCGGAGTTTACACAAGTGGATATTGAAATGTCCTTTATTGAGCAAGATGATGTTATGGCTGTAAATGAAGCTTTAATCAAAAGAGTATTTAAAGAAGTAGTAAATGAAGATGTAAGTCTTCCTATAAAAAGGATTACCTATGCAGAAGCTATGTCTAAATATGGTTCAGATAAACCAGATTTAAGATTTGGAATGGAAATAGTTGATATATCGCAAGAAGTAAAAGAAAGTGAATTTGTAGTATTTAAAGGCGCCATAGATAACGGCGGTTCTGTACGTGCTATAAAAGTTGATAACGCTGCAGATATGGGCAGAAAGAAATTAGACAAATTAGGTGAATTTGTTAAGACCTACAAAGCAAAGGGTCTTGCGTGGATTGCCTATAAAGAAGACGAAATAAAATCACCTATATCTAAGTTCCTAAGTGAGGAGCAAATGAAAGGAATACTTTGCAAAGTTAATGCAAAGCCAGGAGATTTGGTACTTATAGTAGCTGATAAAGACAGTATTGTATTACAAACATTAGGGGCATTAAGATTGCAATTAGCTAAAGAACTTGAAATCTTAAAAGATAATAAGGAATTTAACTTTGTATGGGTTACAGAATTCCCACTAGTAGATTACAATGAAGAAGAAAATAGATATGTGGCAGCACATCATCCTTTTACAATGCCAATGGATGAAGACTTACAATATCTAGAGTCAGAGCCAGGTAGAGTTCGTGCTAAAGCTTATGATATGGTGTTAAATGGTGAAGAATTAGGTGGAGGAAGTATAAGAATACATGATTCTGCATTGCAAGAAACTATGTTTAAAGTTTTAGGTTTTACACAGGAGAAAGCATGGGAGAGATTTGGATTCTTATTAGAGGCCTTTAAATATGGTCCACCACCACACGGCGGACTTGCTTTTGGACTAGATAGAATGATAATGTTCTTAGCGGGAACTGAAAATATTAAGGATGTTATAGCCTTCCCTAAAAATCAAAATGCTTTCTGTCCAATGACTGAAGCACCAAACATGGTAGATGACAAACAGCTTACTGAACTCGGTATCGAAAAAACACAGAAAAATAAGTAGTAGTCTAATAGAATATATTTTAAGTAAAAGGAGTATAATATCAAAACATTATACTCCTTTTATCTTTACATTTTACAAATATTGCAGCATCGCAGATTATGATTTAACTCTTGATTTTTATTTGCAATGGTGGTAGTATTGTAAATAATACCTATACGGGGTATGCCAATTATTTATTAGAATTAATCTATTATATTAAATATAGGAGTGATAAAATGGTAAAGGAAACTAATGAAATTATACAAGAAGAAAATAAATCAATGAATGATGAACTAGTGAAAGATATTCAAATAAGACTAAGAAAGATTGAGGGCCAAGTTAAAGGTATAGAAAAAATGGTTTCGAGCGAAGCTTGTTGCAAAAATATATTGGTGCAAGTTGCGGCTGCAAGGGCTGCTATGAATAAAGTTGGTGGCCTTATTTTAGAGCGATATACAAAAAACTGTCTTCTAAGTGAAAATGATTCTGTTGAAGAAGAAAAAGTTGATGAGTTAGTTTCAACTTTCCTTATGTTTTTAAAGTAAAAAAAGAAGTAAAATTTTACTTCTTTATTTTTTTGAAAATTGTACTTATAGAAGACACAAAAACTATTCCAATTGCAATAGCACCTGCACTAAAGAGAGTTTGAATTCCTTTTGATAAGGAAATATCTAAATTCCCTTTTACTGCTTCAAGAGTGGCAAAATACATCCCTCCACCAGGTACAAGGGGTATAATTCCACAGATTATAAATATGGTAACAGGTGTTTTATATACTCTAGCCATTATTTCTGAAAAAATACTCACTACCATTGCAGCAAGAAATAATGAAAAAATTGCTGAGGGGTGAAGCTTTCCAGATAAAAGGTATGTAAACCACCCAAGAGCGCCTCCCACAGAGGCTATTATTAGGTTTTTACCTTTAATATTAAATAGAACTCCAAAACCAAGGGAACTTAAAAAGGCATAAAGACAATTTAAAATCATTTAAGAGCACCCCCAAATATCAAGAACCATATCTTAAAAACTACACTTGTACCGGAAGCTATGGCAATAGCTATAAATAGTGCTTCCACAGATCTTGACACCCCAGAAACTAAATCACCGGCAATTGTATCTCTTATTGCATTTGTTATGGCGAGACCTGGTACTAGTATCATTATAGATCCGATTATTATAGTATCCATATTACCTACTAAATTAAGAGAGGTAGCAATTAGAGCCATAATAGCAGCCACTGCACCACCAAGCATATGTTTTAGGAAACTATTTACATCGTATTTACCTAAAAAACCAATCAAAGTGTTTATAAGAGCTCCAATGATAAAGGCTACAAAAAAGTCTTTATAATTACCACCAAAAAGTAAGGTGAAAAAACCTGCAGAAAAAGCAGAAAAAAGTGTAGTGGTATTTTGTGAATAGGGTTTCAAATTATTAATAATATCAATTTTTTCTCTTATCTCACCCATGGACATTGGATTTGAAGCTATTTCTCTAGATAGGTTGTTTATCATAGAGACCTTACTAAGATTAACTGTCCTAGAATTTATTCGTCGTATTAATGAAATAGTTTGATTTTCACTATTAGTTATAGAAATCATAATACCAGTAGGTGTAACAAAACTTTCTGTACGGGGTATGCCATAAGATTTGCAGATCATTTCAATTGTTTGCTCAACTCTATAGGTTTCTCCACCGTTTTCTAATATGATTTTACCAGCTTCAGCAGCTACATGAATTATATCGTCAGTATACATAAGATCTCCTTTCAATATTAAATTTGCACTATCATTATATACCATAAAGCTCATAATTTAATATTAGTTAGAAAATTAAATTATTTACATGAAGGTATTACTAAATGTATTAAATTACACTAATAGTGGCACTTAGCACATAATTCAGAATACTTGCCTGTTTATGTTGATAAATGTAGTATTAAGCTTTATAATATAATTATAATCTATATTTTTAAGAGGATAGATTATATTTGTATTAATTTTAAAAAATATTTATAAGCATTTTATTAGATCTTGAATAAAACATGAAGGGATGGAATAAGAATGATGGAAAACTTAAAAAACAGCGATTTAGCAGTATATGAAATTATTGAAGCGGAAAATAGAAGACAGAAAGATCATATTGAGCTTATTGCTTCTGAAAACTTTGTTAGCAAAGCTGTGATGGAGGCAAATGGGTCAATATTAACTAATAAATATGCAGAAGGATACCCTGGTAAAAGATACTATGGTGGTTGTGAAATAGTTGATAAAGTTGAAGATTTGGCAAGGGACAGAATGAAAGAATTATTCGGAGCAGAACATGCTAATGTACAACCTCATTCAGGGTCACAAGCTAATATGGCAGTATATTTTTCAGTGCTAAAACCTGGTGATACAGTACTCGGTATGAATTTGAGTCATGGAGGACACTTAACTCATGGAAGCCCAGTAAACTTTTCAGGACAATTGTATAATTTTATTTCTTATGGAGTTAATTTAGAAACGGAGACTATAGATTATGAAAATGTCAGAGCTTTAGCTAAAGAACATAACCCTAAGATGATAGTGGTTGGTGCATCTGCTTACCCAAGAGCTATTGATTTTGCAATTTTCAGAGAGATTTGTGATGAAGTAGGAGCATACATGTTTGTAGATATGGCGCATATTGCGGGACTTGTTGCAACAGGAGCCCATGCATCACCAGTACCTTATGCAGACTTTGTTACTACCACAACTCATAAAACATTAAGGGGACCTAGAGGCGGAGCAATTTTATGCAAAGAAAAATATGCAAAACAAATAGACAAATCAATTTTCCCAGGCATGCAGGGTGGACCATTAATGCAAACTATAGCAGCTAAAGCAGTTTGTTTTGGAGAAGCTCTTAGGCCAGAATTCAAGGGATATATTGATCAAGTAGTTAAAAATGCAAAGGTACTTGGAGAAGAACTTATTAAATACGGATTTAAATTGGTATCTGGTGGTACAGATAATCACCTTTTACTTATAGAAGTAACAAATAAAAATATTACGGGTAAAGAAGCAGAAAAGTTATTAGACCGTGTGGGCATTACAGTAAATAAAAACACTGTACCAAATGAAACATTGAGTCCATTTATTACAAGCGGTATAAGAATTGGAACTCCTGCAGTAACTACAAGAGGATTCAAAGAAGCAGAAATGAAAATAATAGCTGAGCTTATGAATGAAACTATAGAAAATAGAGAAGGGAATTTAGAATTAATTAAAGAAAAAGTAGTGCAATTATGTAGGAAATATCCTCTTTACTAGTTACTGTGGTAATTTAGTAGCAAAGGCATCTGCTTAGGTAGATGTCTTTCTTAATGATAAGAAATAATTATTATAAAGATTAGTTGTTTCATTTAGGAGGAAAATATGGATAGTAAAAGTCCAAACACAGAAAAAATATTAGAATGTCTATTAGAAAATTTGGAAGAAGGAATTCAAGTTGTAGATAGTGAAGGCAAAACTATATATTATAATAGTGCAATGGGAAAAGTAGAAGGTGTACATCGCAGTGAAGTAATAGGTAAAAAGGTTAGTGAGTACCTAGAGGATGTAAAAGAGGCTGATTCCACTCTTATGAATGTATTAAAAACCGGTGAAAAAATTGTAGGATTAATACAACACTATGGCAATGGTTATAAGAAGAAAGTTACCACTATAAATACTACTGTGCCAGTAACAATAGATAACAAGATTATAGCAGTTATTGAAATAGCTAAGGATATGACACAGCTAAAAGAGCTGACTGAAAGTATTTGCAAGTTGCAAAATCTGGATAAGAAATTAAGTACTCATTATACTTTTAGTGATATATATAGCAATAATCCAATTATGCAAGGTGCTATAGAAAAAGCTAAAAAGGCAAGTATGTCAAGTTCATCTGTACTATTATATGCAGAAACTGGCTCAGGTAAAGAAGTTTTTTCTCAAAGTATTCATTATGATGGCATCAGAAAAGATAAGCCTTTCATACCTATAAATTGTGCAGCTATTCCTGCTCTATTACTTGAGGGAATGCTTTTTGGTACAGAAAAAGGTGGGTTCACTGGGGCGGAGAATAAAAAAGGATTATTTGAAGAAGCAAATCATGGAACCATTTTATTAGATGAAGTAAATTCTTTAGAGCCATATCTTCAATCTAAACTTTTAAGAGTGCTTCAAGAGGGATATATAAGACCTATTGGTGGTACTAAAGATATTGATATCGATGTAAGAATAATTGCTACATTAAATGAGGAACCAGAGAAGCTTATTGAGAGTGGAAAGTTAAGAAAAGATTTTTATTATAGACTTTGCGTAATGAGAATAAATATACCTCCACTAAGGGAGAGAAAAGATGATATTCCTATATTTGTAGATAGATTAATTGAAAGGTATAACAAAATTATATGTAAAAATATAATGGGCATTGACAAAGTTATGATGCGAAAGCTTCAAGAGTACAATTGGCCAGGAAACATAAGAGAACTAACAAATGTTATTGAAGCTGCTATAAACATGGCAGACTATAATTCCATATTAACAGAAAACTATTTTGATTTTAGAATAACCTACGAGAATGGTAATAATGGTCATAATATAAAAACCAATAAGGATGAAAACTTTGATTTAGAAGAATATATGAGTAATATAGAAAAGAGTATAATAGAAAGAGCATTAAAAAAGAATGCTTATAATGTTAGTAAAACTGCTAGAGAACTTAGTATTTCAAGGCAAAATCTTCAATATAAAATTAAAATACTTAAAATAACAGAGGAATTTTAAAATGAGCAAAAATACTTGCTATTTGTGCAAAATATTTTGCAATACAAAAAACTTAAAGATAGCTAGGTAACTAGGAAATATAAGCTTGAATTTTCTATATATAAAGAATATGCAGAATATTTTGCCAAAAACAAACACATGCACTTAAGCAATGGCTTAAATGCATGTGTTTGTTTTTGGCATGATAATTGCTTTGTAGTAATTAAAGACTTTCAATAATACTAATAATAATTTTGGAGGTGAAAATTATGATAAAAAAAGGCACCTGGGTTGAAGTTGAAGAAATTGTTTTAGTACCAGAAGATAGAGCTAAGAATATACCAGATGAGACAAAGAATACTCCTCTTAAATGTTGGACAAGAGGAAATTGCCTTAGTGATTGTGAACTCACAGGAACAGTACAAATTGAAACCAACGTAGGTAGAATTGCCAGTGGAACCGTTGTAGAAATAGAGCCAGGTTATTATCATACTTATGGTAAATATGTTCAAGAAGTAAGCAATATAGGAAAGCAAGCTAAAGAAATAATGGCTAAGTAAAATAATAATTTTAAACCTAGTTTTAAAGGAGGTTGAAGATAGTGAATAAATATGAAAAGCTTATGGAAAGAAAGAATGAAATAATTCTTAAATCTATAGGTATAGATTATAACAAATATGAAACTGGAAAGCTTTCCTTTGATTATGAAGGACTTATGAAGGATGTAGGATATTGCCTAGAAGAGGTTAAAGAAATTCAAAAGGAAGTCGGGGTAGGAAATACGCCCCTATTAGAACTTAAAAATCTTACAAAGCTTGCTAGAAAGGTTTCTAAGAATGGATGCGCAGCTAGAATATTTGTAAAGGATGAAAGTTGTAACCCCTCTGGAAGTTTTAAAGACAGAAGAGCGGCTATATCTGTATATGATGCAATGAACAGAGGGTACTCTGGTGTAGGAGCAGCCACTTCAGGGAATTACGGATCAGCAGTTGCGTCACAAGCTAATATCAGGGGACTTAAATGCGTTATAGCAAACGAATGTTATGATTCAAAGAAAGTAGGACAACCTGAAATATTAGAAAAAGGAAGAAAGTGTGAGGGTTTTGGAGCAGAGGTTGTAAGACTTACTGTAGGGCCTGAATTATTTTATACTTACTTAAAAATACTTGAAGATACTGGGTATTATAATGCTTCATTATATTCTTCTTATGGAATAGCAGGTATCGAAACTTTAGGTTATGAAATAGCTGAGCAGTGTAGAGAACGATTTGGTAAAGACCCAGAAGCAGTTATTATAACTAATGCTGGTGGGGGAAATGTTACAGGCACTGCAAGAGGGCTTATTAAGGCAGGTGCTGTAAAAACAAAAATAATAGGCGCATCCGTTGATCTTTCAGGTCTGCATATGGCATCTGACATAGACTTTAATAAGAAATCCTTTACAACTGGGCATACAGGCTTTGGGATACCATTTGTGACCAACCCAGATAGATCAGATGTACCTAGGAGTGCGGCTAGACCCCTTAGGTACTTGGATAGATATGTAACAGTCACTCAAGGGGAAGTGTTTTGGATGACTGAACTATTAGCTCAGATTGAAGGGCTAGAAAGAGGGCCTGCAGGAAACACCTCCTTGGCAGCAGCTTTTGCGCTTGCTCAGGAATATGATGACGAAGCTATAATAGTTGTTCAAGAAACTGAATATACAGGGGCTGGAAAACATTTAATACCTCAGCTTAATTTTGCAAAAGAAAATGGTATTGAAGTTTATGTGGGTGATCCTAAAGAGCAAGTACCTGGTAAAAATATAGTGATCCCGTCTCATCCATCAAAAGTAACAGTTACAGATATAGATATGGATGGATTAAAGAATTCCTATATGAAAAACATTCTAAACAAAGTGATAGATAATAAAGTAGAGCAAATTGATGTTGAGTTTTTAGCTGTAGAAACAAATATGAGCATAGAAAAAGTAGTCGAAATATTAGAACAACATAACGTTAAAATATGTTAATTATACCAATATGTTAGGAGGAATTTATTTATGAAAAGAGAAGATGATTTTCAAATAAGAAGAGAACATTTAAAAGGGTTAACCGGGGAGCAATTGTATGATAGATTTTGGAGCTTAACTGAGGAAATTGTAAAACCTATTGTTGATTTAGCTTATACTCATACATCACCAGCTATTGAAAGATCCGTAGTACTTAGAATGGGATTTTCAAGTTTGCAAGCAAAACCATTAATTGATCATGGCACAAAGTGGAACTTACTTGGAAAAGGTATTGGAAATGTTATTTTAACTTATGCAAAAATGAAGAACATAGATTATCTTAAAGCAGGAGAAGAATTAGCTACTGGAAAAGGATGGGACGTTGTATCTGAAAAAATGAAGGGAAGTGACAAATAATGACTCAAAGATTAGAAGAAAACATAAAACTTAATGTAGAAGAGATATTAAAAGATTTAGATAAGTATGAGCCAAAATGGAGAGGTTGGCACTGGAGAGAAGAGTATAAAGAAGGAAAAGTGGGGGAATTCACATATCGTGAAATATCAGCCCCATTAAAGAAAAGTCATGGTCTTCCTGCTGCAAGAAGTTTTGAAGGTATAGACCCACAGCCAAAACCGGTTATCACAACAGAAATAGCTTCAGGAAGATTTGAAGATGATATACGAAGAATGAGAATGGCAGCATGGCATGGCGCAGATCATTTAATGGTTATAAGAACTATGGGACAAAGTCATTTTGATGGATTACTTGAAGGAAGCCCAGAAGGAATTGGTGGAGTTCCAATAACAAGAAAAGAAGTTAGAGCAACAAGAAAAGCTATTGATTTAATAGAAGAAGAAGTAGGCAGAAAAATCAACTTCCACTCCTATGTATCAGGAGTTGCTGGCCCTGATGTAGCAGTTATGTTTGCAGAAGAAGGCATGAATGGAGCTCATCAAGATCCGCAATACAATGTGCTTTATAGAAATATTAATATGTATAGATCCTTTGTAGATGCCGCAGTTGCAAAAGGTGTAATGTCTTGGGCAGAAATGCTCCAAATAGATGGTGCTCATAATGCAAATGCAACAGCAATGAAAGGTTACAAAGTAATGCCTGAACTCATGGTGCAACATGCTATAAATTCAAAGTTTTCAGAAATGGTAGGAATGAAACCAGAAAACATTTCATTATCAACTGTACCACCAACTTCAGCACCAGCACCTTGTATGAGATATGACCTGCCTTATGCCGTAGCACTAAGAGAATTCTTTAAAAAGTATAAAATGAGAGCTCAAATGAATACAAAATATATTGAGTCTTGTGAAAGAGAAGCAACAGTTGGACATACAATGAATTTGTTAATCTCAGAATTAACTTCAGCTGATATCCAAAGTACTATAACACCAGATGAAGGGCGTAATGTTCCATGGCATTATAACAATATCCATGCTATAAATACTGCAAAACAGTCTTTCTTAGGTATGGATGGGTTAATGGACATGATAGAACTTAAAAAAGAAGGTTATTTACCTGAAAAGACCAGAGAAATACAAGAAAGAGCAATATTATTCCTAGAAGAAATGATAGAGGAAGGCGGATATTTTAAAGCAGTTGATGCTGGGTTTTTCATAGATTCAGGTGAGTATCCAGAAAGAAACGGAGACGGCATTGCAAGAAAAATGGATGGTGGAGATGCTGTTGATACAATAGTTTTGAGAGATAAAGACTATTTTGCACCAGTTTGTGCTCATTTTGGATACAATAATGTTCCAGAGGAATATAACAAAGCTTGTGATCCTATACATGAATGTACACTATGCAATCATTCAAAGATTCAATATATAGATGAATTAGATGAGAATGATAATGTATTTAAGAGAATGGAACGGGTTAAAGAAGATGGAACAGTGGTTCCAGAAGTTCAATGGGCTAAAGATGGGTACGTGAAGATTACTTTATTTATACCAGAAAACGAACAAATTGCTGAAGCAGCAGCCATTGAAATGGGTAAGAGAATGAATCTTAAAGATGTGGAAATTCTGCATAAACAAGTACTTCAAAAGGCTGAAGGTTGCCTTGTAGAAATTAAAGGTGTTTGTGACTTTACTCCTGTAAAAAGAGATGAATTAGTACTTCCAAAGAGAAGAAAAGTACTTTCAAATCAAGTTATGAAGGATTATGTAAAAGAGAACCCAATAAAAGTTGCAGCTGCAACAGTTGGTGAAGACGAGCATTCAGTGGGACTTAGAGAAGTTATAGATATAAAGCATGGTGGAGTTGAAAGATTTGGTATAGAAGCAATCTATCTTGGAACTTCATGTCCAATAGAAAAATTAGTAGATGCAGCTATAGAATCAAAAGCTCAAGCAATACTTTGCAGTACAATTATTTCTCATAATGATGTGCATATAAAAAACATGAGAAAGCTTAGTGACCTTTGCATAGAAAAAGGAGTAAGAGATAAAATCATACTTATTTCTGGTGGTACACAAGTAACAGATGAAATAGCCAAAGCAAACGGTATGGATGTTGGTTTTGGACGTGGATCAAACGGTACAGCAGTGGCCTCATTTATAATTAAAAAATTAATGGGTATTCCTGATAACGAAGAAGAGGAAGAAGTATAGAAGGAGTGAGTTCTTGTGAAGGTAGATTATCTAGTTGCTGAAATAGGTAGCACCACTACTTTAGTTACAGCTTTTAATACAGGATATGATGCTAATGGACAGATTGTTGTAGAGATTCCTTTTCAAGGAAAGAGTTGCACTACAGTAATAGACGGTGATGTAACTATAGGGCTGAAAGA
Organism: Clostridium sp. CS001; assembly: GCF_020443565.1. GTDB lineage: Bacteria > Bacillota > Clostridia > Clostridiales > Clostridiaceae > Clostridium_AD. The sequence goes on along the minus strand of NZ_JAIZZN010000004.1, from coordinate 32,030 downwards.
TGCAATAATTGATATGGAAAATCAAATAAAGGAATCAATTACCTGGGACAAAATGCTTGCAACCTCAAGTGCTGCTGGTGGGCTTCGTATAACCGTTCACGGACTCATGGAGCAAATGACTGTTAAGGCGGCTAGAGAAGCAGCGCTTGGCGCTGGTGGTATTATAAAGATGGTTACTGCTGGTAAAATGCGAAAAAGTGATATGAAGAGAATACATGATATAAATCCCAATATGATAATGATTGCCGGTGGCACAGATTATGGTGAAAGGGAGACAGCTCTTCATAATGCAGAACTTATAAGTGCAGAAAAATTCAATAAGCCAATTGTATACTGCGGAAATATTGAAAATCAGGAAGAAATAAAAGATATATTTGAGGGTCAAGAACTTTATGTAATTGATAATGTCTACCCAATGGTTGATATGCTAAATGTAGAACCTGCAAGAAAAGTAATACAAGAAGCTTTTGAAAAAAATATCATAAAAGCACCAGGAATGAATAAGATAAAAGAAATGGTAAATGGTAGCATAATGCCAACACCAGGAGCTGTTATGGAAAGTTCTAAGGTATTATATGATATTATAGGGGACTTAGTGGTTTTTGATGTAGGAGGAGCTACAACGGATGTACATTCAGTTACTGATGGAAGTACTGTAGTTTTAGACATGTTAGTAAATCCTGAACCCAAAGCTAAAAGAACTGTAGAAGGAGATCTAGGGGTTTTTATTAATAGTAAAAATGTAATAGAGCTACTTGATACTCGTGATTTAGGGGAATTCACTAAAGAGAACATAACTGCACACATAAAACCTATACCAATGGAAGCTTTGGATATAAATGCAAGCAGCCTACTAACGAAAAAAGCCCTAGATGTTTCAATAGATAGGCATGTAGGATTTATAAAAAGAAAATATGATGGTGAAAGTGGGTTTGTGGCTTATGGTAAGGATTTATCTGAGGTTAAATATATAATTGGCACTGGAGGTGCACTTACAAGGCTTCCTAAAGGAGAAGACTTGCTTCTAGGAATAAGATACTTAAAAGATGAAGTTACGATGCTCCCTAGAAAAAGTGCTAAGGTATTACTAGATAAAAACTATATAATGGCCTGTGCAGGAGTTTTAAGCAGGGAAAATAAAGATGTTGCCAAAGCATTATTAATTCAAAGTTTAGGAATAACAAGCAATATGGAAATTAATAAAGGTAACGATCCAGTTTAGAAAAAGGAGAGTATCTATATGGAAAAAATTTATCCATGTGTGGAAATAGACTTGGCAAAGTTAACACATAATGTACAGACAATTCTAGCCATGTGTAATAAAAAGCATATAGAGGTTGCCGCAGTAACTAAGGTGTTTTGTGCGGACAGATTTATGGTAAATGCTATGCTTCGTGGGGGAGTTAACTCAGTTGCAGATTCTAGAATGCTAAATTTAAAAAAACTTAAAGATTTAGATTGTAAAAAGATGCTTCTTAGAGTTCCAATGATTAGCGAAACCAATGAAGTTGTTACGTATAGTGACGTAAGTTTAAACTCAGAGCTTGCTACCATTAAAAGGCTTAATGATAGTGCAAAGGATTTAAACAAAACTCATAACATTATACTAATGGTGGATTTAGGAGATTTAAGAGAAGGGGTTCTCATTGAAGATGCAATGGTAACTGTAGAGGAAATAGTAAAACTAGAAAACATTAAGTTAATTGGCATAGGAACCAATGTTACATGTTATGGTGGAGTAATTCCTGATGAAGTAAACTTGGGCAAACTTATAAAATTAAAACATAATATAGAAAAAACCTTTAATATAAGTTTGCCTGTAGTTTCAGGGGGGAATTCTAGTAGTCTATATATGGTTATTAATGATACTATACCAGAAGAAATTACTCAGCTTCGAATTGGAGAGTCAATAGTTCTTGGCAGAGAAACTGCCTATGGGCTTTTAGTACCTAATTGTCATGAAGATGTTTTTACACTAAAGGGTGAAATTGTTGAAATAAAGAGTAAACCAACTATGCCAACAGGTACTATTGGAATGGACGCTTTTGGAAACAAACCTACCTTCGAAGATAAGGGCATAAGAAGAAGAGCTATTATAGCATTAGGAAGACAAGATGTAAGGGTTGAGGGGTTAACTCCAATTGACACTAATATAAGTATCTTTGGTGCAAGCAGTGACCATTTAATTCTAGACGTAACTGATTGTACCAAAGAATTAAAAGTTGGAGACATAGTGGATTTTAAAATAGATTATGGAGCATTGCTATCATTAATGACTTCAACATATGTTGAAAAATATTGCATTAATGAATAAAATATAAAATTATTAAGGGGGAAATTACTATGAAAAACAAGATAAGAGTTGCAGTGTGGGGATTAGGTGTAATGGGAAGTGGTATTGCTTCAATGGTGCTTGGCAAAGAAGGATTTACTATCGTAGGTGCTATTGATATGGATCCGAGTAAAGTAGGCAAAAAACTTTATGAAGTATTAGGAGTTACGGCTAATGAGGATAATTCTTGCATAGTTACAAATAATGCTGAAGAAGTTATAAACAAAGGTTTTGCAGATGTTTGTCTTATGGCTACAGCTTCTTTTACAAAAGTTGTGTTTCCATTAATAAAAATGGCTGCGGAAGCTGGTATGGATGTTGTTACGACCGCTGAAGAAATGTCCTACCCAAGAGCACTAGACCCAGAATTATCAGATGAAATGGATAGGATTGCTAAAGAAAATAATGTTGCAATACTTGGAACTGGCGTAAACCCTGGATTTATAATGGATTTAGTAGCTATAATGCTTACAGGAGTTTGTGATAGCGTTGATAGCATAAATGCTACTAGAGTTAATGATCTAGCTTGCTTTGGTAGAGCAGTTATGGTTGAGCAGGGTATAGGCCTTAAAGAAGAAGAATTTATTCAAGGGGTTAAAGACAATACAATTGACGGACACGTTGGATTCTTACAATCATTTGGAATGTTTGAAGAAGCATTTAACATTAAGCTTAATAATATCAGGCAAGAAAAATCACCAATTTTAACAACTATTCCTCGTAGCACTGATATTGTTTCAGTAAAAGCTGGTGACGTTGCAGGATGTAAACAATTAGGATTTGCAGATTTAGGAGATAAGCTATTTATCACAATGGAACATCCTCAACAAATCAAACCAGAGATGGAGAATATTAATACTGGAGATTACATTACAATTAAAGGAGTTCCAGACCTTAACCTTCAAATAAAACCCGAAATACCAGGAGGAATTGCAACAATAGCTATATGTGTTAATATGATTCCACTTGTAATGAATGCAACAGCAGGCCTTAAAACAATGCTAGACCTACCAGTTCCTAGAGCAATACTTGGAGACGTTAGAGACTTAGTAAAGGGAAGGAACTAATAAATGTAATGTTATATGATAATAAAATAATAAAATAATTAAGATAAGATTATAGTAATAAGTAGGTTTCTTTAAAACCACATTCCTATATTTAATGGGGATGTGGTTTTCTAATAATTACTAAAGTCTTTAATTTAAAGTAGTTTTAAAATTATAAATGAGAATAAGGCTCCTATATCTTTTAAATATAATTATAATTAAAAGGGGAATATATAAATGGAAAATGTTAAAGTTATAGTATGGGGACTTGGGGCAATGGGGACTGGTATTTCTAAAATGATACTTACTAAAAAGGGCATTGAAATTGTAGGTGCATTAGATAAGGATCCAACAAAACTAGGCAAGGATTTAGGCGAAGTTTTGCATACCGAAAACTTAGGAGTTTTCGTTGGTAACGACTCAGAAATCTTAATGAGTAAAACAAAAGCCGATATTGTTATCCTTTCTATAGATTCTTTTGCAAAAGAAGTATATCCAGCAATAAGACAAATAGTGGAAAGTGGTAAAAACTGCATCACTATTGCAGAAGAAATGGCTTATCCATATATTTCTCATAAGGAATTATCAGAAGAACTCGATAGACTTAGTAAAGAAAATAATGTAACAATTTTAGGTACAGGGGTTAATCCAGGATTTGTTTTAGATTCATTAATAATTACGGTTTCTGCCTGCTGCAGAAGTGTAACCTCTATAAGAGCGGAAAGAATAAATGATTTATCACCATTTGGTCCAACTGTAATGAGAACTCAAGGAGTGGGATTAACGCTAGAAGAATTTGATGCTGGAATTGAAGATGGATCAATAGTTGGTCATATAGGCTATGAACAATCTATACCTATGATAGCAAAAGCATTAGGTCTTGAGTATGATCATATAACTGAAACTAGGGAACCAATAATATCAAATACTTTTAGAGAAACCACCTGCGTTAAGGTTGAACCAGGCATGGTAGCTGGCTGTGATCACATAGCTATAGCTACAAAGAATGGAAAACCAATTATAATTTTAGAGCAGCTACAACAAATACATCCAGAAGCGGAAGCAGTGGATACGGGAGATTACATACATATAAAAGGAGATGCAGATCTTCACTTGGCAATAAAACCTGAAACACATGGTGGAATAGGAACCATCGCTATAGCTGTAAACATGATTCCCCAAGTAATCGCTAGTAGGTCAGGGCTCAGAACAATGATGGATTTACCACTTCCTCATAGCATAGAAAACAGTTTTGTGAATCAAGTTGATTATTATAGAGAGTAGTGCCACCCACGTGGCAAGTGGCATGTGTAAGAATTTGATTTAAATTTAAATTTTGCTTTATGAATCTTCAGAAGGAATAAAATGTACACTATAGAATAGACAATTTAAAAGGTCTACGCTATAGCGTACATTATTTTTTTTCAGCAATCTTTCTTTGAATATCCTCTACGCGAGATCTATTAAGATTATAGCCAGAGATGCTTAAAAGCGCTGCTATAAAGCTTATCCCTGACCCTATGCTTAGCATTAAGCCAAGAGTGATTACAGTACTTTCAGCTTGAAGTGGCAAGTTGGCGTCAAATTTAACTAAATCCAATACAAAACCTATAAGTAGCAATGTTATTGATTGAGAGAGTTTATAAAACAATGTTAGGCAACCATAATAACTTCCTTCAGCTCTTTTTCCAGTATTAAGTTCATCTAAATCAATTACATCTGCAACCATTGAAAGAGGCAGGGTAAATAATCCACCAGTACCAAAACCAGCAAGTACTGAAAATGGAATGAAATAAAATGCATTACCCATTACATGGCTCTTCATGAGAACTAGTAAAAGAAAAAATAGGCTACTTATAATGCAAAGTATAATACCTAAAACCATTGAAGGCTTCTTATCTAACTTTTTAGATGCTAGGGACCATACTGGCTGAGATAATATGGAAACAAGTAGCTGTATTCCAACGATAATGGCAATTTGCTGACTACTTAGTGAAAAGGTGTAGGTAAACACATGTAACCCTGTGTTTGCAACTAATGCTGAAGCTATATTTGTAAACATATATGCAAAAGCTACATATCTAAAGCTTTTGTTAAGAAAAATCGTTTTAAAGGCCAACAACAAAGTTTTTAGTTTTGCATCGCTTGTTGCATTATTAGCATGACCACTTAGAATAGGAATATATTTTTTTGTTGAGTAAAAGCAAATCAAAGCAAAAATAACAATTAGAATTGAGGAAAATAGACCCATAGAACTATATGAACTAGGATTTAGTTGACCAGAAGGAAACTCTGAAGTAGGACGAAAAAAAACAAACATTCCAAAAACTGATACAAAAGCCAATCCAAGAAGAAAGAAAATAGTTTTAATCCCTTGAATAGTAGTTCTTTCATTGTAATCATTAGATAACTCAGCACCGAGAGCAGTATAGGGTGTTACATACATTGTGCTGAAGGTTTTGATTACAAGAATAAGGGCGAATATAATAGCGAATTTTAAGTAATCTGATAACCCTAAGCTTATATTCCACAAAAGGTAATTAAAGATACCTAGTCCTATACCACCAATAAGAATATATTGATGTCTTCTGCCAAAAACCTTAGATTTTGTCATATCTGAAAAATAACCCATCAAAGGATCAGTAATAGCATCCCAAATTATACTTAAGCTTACAGCCAAACCAACAAGACTACCAGAAATATTAAGAATAGCTGTGCAGTAAAAAACTAAATAGGTTCCTATAACCTGATTAGCAACACCTGTACTGAAGTTTCCGGACCCATAACCTACTTTATCTAAAAGAGGGATTTTTCTGTGGCTGTTGCTTTGCAGTTTACTCAAGATAACACTCCTTATTTTGCATTATTTTTAAATGCAGTTTATATATAAATTAATAGTAGCATATTTATATATGTTAGTAAAACAGTTTGTGTGAATTATACAGATACATATTGGAGTACTCTTATAGCCACAGATATATTAGGGACTAGAAGGAATAGTTCATAAATAATAATATTTAAAGTCATTATTATTTGATAAATGAAACCTATTTTGTTATAATGGTCTATTATGAAGGTATTATAAATGATTGGAGCGGGGTGTTGTATGTCTAAAATTTGTATATTTAATGAAAAGAGAGTTTGTGTCAATTGTGGAGAGTGTGAAATCTGCGAATTAAATTCAAATAAGAAATGTAATAATTGTGGAGAATGTCTAGAACTTGAAGGCTACGATGTTAAAGCTATTAAAATTGATGAAGTTTTCGAGGGCAAAGATCTTGAAGGGTTAGAAAGTAATGTTTATAATAAGAATGAAATTGATTTATCTGAGAATTTAGTTAAGCTCCAAAGTGAAAATGAAACTGAGGATGAGACTGAAGTTGATGTGGATTTGGAAGATCCAATTGAAGAACTATCCAATATAGAAGAATACGATTTAGTATCGGCAGAGGACGATTTCTTTAAACTAAACAGTGATGGATTTATACCCGAAAATAATGAAGTATGGGAATATATTGATGACATTGATGGTGCGAGAGAATTACTTGAAGAAGAAGGGGATAATTCAGGGTTACTTCATGAAGAATTTCCTGGTCTTATAGTATTAAAAAGAGTATAAAAAAGAAGTTCTAATACCCATAGATTAAGGTAGAAAAGTATATATTACAATTGCTTTATTAAATTGTAGCAATCATTGTAATATATACTTTTCTTATTTTTATTCATCTGAAAGTGGATTGGACCTAACAGCTTTTCTTAATTCATCGCTATCTACATGAGTATAAATTTGAGTAGTAGATATATTTTCATGGCCTAAAATTTCTTGTAGGCTTCGTATATCAACCTTTCCATATTTATACATGAGGGTTGCAGAGGTATGCCTTAATTTATGAGGAGTATATTTATCCTTATTAAGGCCAGCACTTTCAATATGCTTTTTCACAATTCTTTCTACAGTTCGTTTGTTTATTCTTCCATATTTACCGCTGATAAAAAGAGCGTCTTTATCTTCAACATGAATTCTTTCTATATCTGCATTTCTAATAGGTAAGTATCTATAAATTGCTCTTAGTGAAGCTTTGTTTAAGTAAATGGTGCGTTCTTTATTTCCTTTGCCAATAACAGACAATGTATCATTTTTCATATCTGATATATTTATACTACAAAGTTCAGATAATCTGAGGCCGCAATTTAAAAATAGGGTAATAATACTATGATCACGAACGGAGTGCTTATGCCTTGTGTTAGTGGCGTCTAATAGTGTTTTACTTTCATCTAAGGTTAAATAAACCGGACTTCTTATGCTTAATTTAGGGGATTCCATTTCTAAGGTTGGATCTTTACTTAAAACCTTAGCCTTGGTGGTCAAATACTTAAATAGCGACTTTATAGCTGCAATTTTTCTGGCTTTAGCATAGTTTCCATTAGCTCTTTGGCTTCCCACATAGGAGATAAAAGCGTATAGATCTTGTAAATCAAGGGTTTTTAGTGTATTTAAAGATAGATCCTTAATGGTGATTTCCTCAAGCTTTAGTTCTTTTTCTAAGGGAACTAATCCTTTATGCATTTTTAAGAACTTTAGTAGTAGTGATAAATCCATGGTATATGCAGCAAGAGTGGCGTTAGAACAGCCTTTAATAGTAGATAAATAATTTAAATAATCATTTAAAAATTGTGGAAGTTCGTTGTTATAATTACTATTTATATAGGATTTCATGATTACCTCCAAAAATATAATAATGTCGTGAAACTTACATTTCACGACATTATTATTCTACAAGAGGGGGTCAAAATCCTGCTTATTTCAATAAATAATTAAATGTTTATTTTATTTTTACATATTTATTTCGTTGTAAGTGTAATTTATAGCTTATTTAGTTATGGTTATGCTATAAATATACCTAATATTAAAAAGCTATCAGTTCTATATGCCTGATAGCTTTTTATATCTAATTTCTATGATTCTTAATTATATTTATGATTTTTCGATTATTACACGTTTATAGAAGTTTCTACGTCTAAAGCATCCATATTAGCTTCTAATATAGGATTTACACATTCCGCTATAAATTCTGTAACTTGGCTTGGCGCCCTTCCTACAAAGTTAACCGGGTCAATTACAGCTAGAATTTCTTCTTTTGACATCTTAAAGCAATCATCTTTTATAATTCTTTCTATAAGATCATTATTTAAGCCATCTTCTTTAACTCGTCTTGCTGCATCCATAGAATGAACTCTAATACTTTCATGAAGATCTTGTCTATCCCCGCCCCTTTTAACTGCTTCCATAAGAATATTTTCTGTAGCCATAAATGGAAGCTCATTACTAACATGTGCAGCTATAACTTTTTCATATACCACCATGTTTTCAGCTATGTTTATGTATAGATTTAATACTCCATCAAGGGCTAGAAAAGCTTCAGGAACGGATATTCTCTTGTTAGCTGAATCATCAAGTGTTCTCTCAAACCATTGTGTTGCAGCTGTTATCGCAGGATTTAATGAATTTACTATAACATACCTTGAGAGTGAACTAATTCTTTCTGAGCGCATAGGATTTCTTTTGTAAGCCATTGCTGAAGATCCAATTTGGCTTTTTTCAAAAGGCTCTTCTACTTCTTTCATGCTTTGAAGTAGTCTTAAATCATTACTGAACTTATAAGCACTTTGTGCTATTTCAGATAATGTATTTAATATTATAGAGTCAAGTTTTCTAGAATAAGTTTGACCTGTAACTGGATAAATATTTGCAAAACCCATTTTATTAGCCACGTATTTATCTAGAGCTTTTACTTTTTCCTCATCATTGTCAAATAAATTCATAAAGCTAGCTTGAGTGCCTGTAGTTCCTTTAACTCCTAGCATTTTAATATTATCTATTACAAATTCTAAGTTTTCTAGATCCATTACTAGTTCCTGAATCCATAGAGTAGCTCTCTTACCTACAGTAGTTAGTTGTGCTGGCTGTAGATGAGTAAAGCCTAAGGTAGGTACATCTTTATATTTTAATGCAAACTTTGATGTTTTGCTGATTACATTAATTAATTTCTTCTTAACTAGGTATAAAGCTTCTTTCATTACTATTAAGTCAGTATTATCCCCTACATAGCAGCTAGTAGCTCCTAAATGAATAATACCCTTTGCGCTAGGACATTGAACTCCATAGGCATGAACATGACTCATTACATCGTGTCTTATTTCCTTTTCTTTTTTCTCAGCAACTTCATAATTTACGTTATCTGCAAAGGATTTAAGTTCTTCTATTTGAGCTTCTGTAATATTAACTCCTAATATCTTTTCGCCTTCAGCCAGTGCCACCCAAAGCTTTCTCCAGGTTCTAAATTTCATGTCATCTGAAAACAAATAACTCATTTCTTTTGATGCATATCTACTGTTTAATGGTGTATTATAAGAATTTCTCATATTCTGCCTCCAAAGTTACATATTTTAATACTAATAAATTTCATTTATATTATAACATACAATATTGTTAAAAGTAACAGCATTGTTCGTATATTGTGTTAAAATCTATAAAGTATTCTTTTGTACATAGTTTTTTATATACTTTTATTATATGTGTTTTATAGAAATAATAAAGTAGTTCTAAAATATTATATCTTTAATATAATTTATACAATAGAACAATTATAATAGTTTGGGGGTAAAATATGTATAAACTTAGTCTTGTAGACAAAATTTCGTTCATACTTGTATTGGTTGGTGCATTAAACTGGGGTCTTTTAGGATTATTAAACTTTAATCTAGTTAGCTTTATCTTCGGTTCCGTTCCCTTCCTTGCTAGAGCTATATACATTCTAGTAGGCGTATCCGCAGTAAATATTATTGTATTTATATTTAGAAATAAAAATAAATAGGATATACTTCTATAAAAGTATCTTCCATGACGATATTATAGAAGCAGCAAAATACTCCCTAAGTTATTATGGAGTATTTTTGTTTTTTTATCCTAATTATTCACCACTCAAAATCGGGTTCTTTCAATATATCGTATCCATGAAATTGAAATTCATTTAGATTTATAGTGTTCTCACTTGTAAATTTTACACCTTCATTTAGAAGAAGCATTTTTTGAAAATTGTGAGACTCAAAATCCTTTATTCCTATTTCCCCTTTTGAGTTTATGACCCTGTGCCAAGGAAGGTTATGTTTCTGCGTTAAAGTATGTAAAACTCTAACTACCTGCCTAGCTCCCCTAGGACTTCCAGCAAGTGTTGCTATTTTACCGTAGGTCATAACTTTGCCCTCAGGTATGCTTTTTATAATTTCTAAAACTCTTTCTGTAAAAGGTTGCATAATACACCCCTTCCTAGTAGTAATAAGCTGCATGAAAGTGATTTAATTATACATCAAATGCTTTCTTTATACCTACTAATTACGTAATCATAAATTTCTTCAATGGATTTATTTGTAGCTATTGCATTCTTAAAGTACCCGTCCTTATATAAATTCTTTGCTAAATCAACACCATCACTACAATAAGATCTCCAAGAATCTAATATTTCTTCTATTCTATCATGCTTTCTAGTATATTCATAAGAGGCTTGTATGCAAATTTGAAATACTTCTAATTCAGAACCTGACCTATGTATATTAATTTGTTTATTGTGAATATAGTCCATTTTATCATTAAGTTCAGCAGCACCGGCAAACCCATCCCTAGCAGCATATCTTAAAGTTCTTATACCCATCATAACCATAGTTCCAAAACACATTGGGCATGGTTCCATAGTTGTATATAAGGTATACTTCTTTATATCTGGATGTTCTTTTTCTTTTAGAGTAATCATGGCAGTCATTTCAGCATGTGCCATATAGGTACCAGCAAGTGGGTTTTTACTTTCTTCATCATAAATCCTATTTCTGCCCCTTGAAACAATATTGCCTTGTAGATCTACTATAACTGCACCGATTGGAATCGTATTCTTACTATATGATTCCCAAGCTAAACTAAAGGCTTCCTTCCAAATACCATTTAAATCAGACCACATTGACATCGCTCCTTTATTCTTTAATGTATCTAATGTCACATTATTTTAGTGTATAAATTAATCTTGGTATTTTACGTCCTTTTATAACAAGAGAATCTACTTCACCAACTGGTTTTGCTCCCAGCTTCACATAAAAATCTTTTGCTTTTGGACTTGTTACTATTTCAAACTCCTTTATACCTAAATCCTCACAGGTTTTAAGCATATGATTCCATAGTGACTTTCCATATCCCATACCTATACTTTTAGGAATTATAAAAAGATATTCTAAGGAAACTTTATTTTCACCAATCAAAACTCCATAAAATCCATGTATATTTTTATCTTCATAGATAACATAGGTTGGATTATTACTTATAAATTCTTCAGTAACTTTATATATAGACTTAAATTTTTCCATGAAGGCATAATCATAACCCCAATATGACTCAGACTCTATAGCTAGATTAGTCAAGGTTTTAGAGTCACATATACTAGCACGACGTATATTGAACATTATCTAGTTCACCCCTTTTATAATCATAATCTCGTTGTCATAATAATTGAACGTGGATAAAATCCAAGTTTTTGATAAAAGGATACTGCTTCGTTGCCATAAACTACAGTAAGTTCTATATCGGTTATATGATTTTCATCAAACCATTTCATAGCACTATCCATTAATTTTACACCAAATCCATTTCTACGGTACTTTTCATCAATGAAAAGTACTTCTAGCTTTCCAATTATTTTTTTACTATAGGCTATGCAAAACCCTATAATATTGTTTGTTTCTGGGTCAGTCAATAATTCTATTCTGTACTCTCCTGATTTTGCATTTTTTCTATATTTCTCTATACGATTTTCAAAAGTAAGCCGTGGATAACTGCCAGAAAAATATTTTGACTTACTGTTATGGTATTCATGAAGTTTATCTAATGGTTCTCTTAAAACTTCTATTTGATCAAGCGATATCTGTCTTGTAATAACTTCCATATTAACACCTCACTAAATACATATTTTTTACTCTAAGGTAAATATTTCTGAAGTTAATTATAACATTATATTGAAACTAATGTTATAATTAACATACAAATAAAACCTAAATGATTTTTTGATAAATCACTTAGGTTTTATTTTTCTTTTATTAATCGCAATAGTTACTTCTTAGTTTCATTGATATAAACTGCAGTAGCTGTTCCTTGCATAGGATATGATTCCTTTATCCCACCCTCAATAAAAATTTCTACATGGTTGCCAACTACAAAGTTACGACTCACATTTTTATAAGGAATAGAAGTTCCTTCACTAACATTTTCAAAGAAGTTAGTTTTATCATCTATGCTTACCCAAATTTGTCCTTTAACACTATCTGCTGTGGAATCAACTAAGATTTGATTACCATCTGCCTTCACTTCTTTTACATCTCCAATAACAGTTGGAGCCATTAATTTGGCACTTACTACTGGCGGTTTTTCAGTTACATCATTACTTTTGCATCCTACAAGCATTACAACTGCAATTACACTAACTATACCAAAAACAATAAATTTTTTCATAATATCTCTCCTTTTATTTTATAATTCTTTTTTAGAAGTTCCTATACTCTTTAGACGATAGAATATCTAGAAAAGTTACATTTACTCGTAAAACGTAAAAAAAACGACCTTAAAGTCGTTTTTTGAATTCGAATTTTCTTAAATGAAAGTCACTTTTTAATTTGTAGTTCCTTGTGTCATGCATCCAGTACCATTTGCTTGTCCTTTACCCATTCATTGACCTTGACCTTTCATACCTTGTCCAAAGCCTACACCATTCATCTTACCTATTCCTGCACTACCTGTTCCATCACAAGTAGTTTGATTAGTCTTAATAGAATTATAAATTTCATCGGCTGACCCTTGAGTTAGACTACCGTCTTTTACTCTTTGATCTAGTATTGCTTTTTTCTGCAAAAGAATATCTGCTTTAAACTCTTCTAGCTTTCCTGCTTCATTTGCAATTGTTCCATATGTCTTTCCTGTAGCTTTCTGTTTTGTAACTTCTCCTACTGTCTTTCCTGTTATGCCAGAAGTAATCTCTGCTGGTGTTTTTGCTGACACTACTGCGAAAACAACACTACTACTTAGTACGCTTACCACTGCAAGGGATAGAACTATTTTTTTTATGTTTTTCATAAATACACACTCCTTAATATTTTTATTTGGTTTATATATTTAGTATAAGGTCCAATTGTGATAGAAGTATGTTAGAACAAAGAATTAATAGTGAAATTATAAACATTATTTTTTAATCTCCAACCAAAACATAGTTCCAATTCCTTTGGTACTCTCTACTCCATATTTAAAATTCTGTGATTCTAGAATAGTCTTTACAATAGTAAGTCCAATACCTGTACCTGTGGCTTTTAGATTTTCAATTTTATCTGCTTTATAAAATCTGTCCCATATATGATTTAAGTCTTCTTCTGATATACCTATTCCAGTATCTGCAACTTCAATCCTAATAGATTCTTCATTTTCTATTGCTTTTATAACTATATGCCCAGATCTTTCAGTATGGTTGAAAGCGTTATTTACAAGGTTATACATGACCTGTTCTATTCTGATTTCATCTGCCTCTACTATGACATCACCATGAGTTTCAAGATCTATATCCACTCCGTTTTTCTCACTTAAAATCTCAAACTTCTTAATGACTCTTTTCAAAAGAATATTTATATTAAACTGAGTTTTATTTAGATTAACATAGCCGGCTTGTATTTGAGATAAATCTAGAATGTCATTAACGATGAGTCCCAGTCTCTCTGATTCCTCTATAATAATTCCAAGCTGTTTTTCACGCTTTTCAGGAAAATCCCCTGTGACATCTCTAATTGTCTCAGCATAACCTCTGATTAGACTTAAGGGTGTTCGCAGTTCATGAGACACGTTAGCAATAAGGTCCCTTCTGAGTTGTTCTATTTTCGAAAGCTCTTCCCCCATATAATTAATAGTTGATGCAAGTCTACCAATCTCATCTCTGTTTTTAGACTTGATTTTAACAGAGAAATTGCCTGAAGCCATTTCTTCGGAGACTTTTGTAATTTCAAGTATAGGTCTCGTAAAGCTTCTCGACAAGAAATAAGCAAATATCAAAGCTGTGAAAAGAAGAATTAATGTGATGTAAAATAGCTGCACTTTCAATATAGAAGCTGTATCATTTACAGGAGCTAAAGGCAAGCTTATAAGGAGACCTCCTTTAAATTCATTTTGCATCTTAAGAGGTAATCCAATAAGTATAAAGGTGTTGTGGAATTTAGGATGAACTAAAGATAAAATTACTTCTTTTTCGGAAACAATGTCATTAATAGCATCAGATCTTGAATTATTCATCGACATAGGCATCTGAGAATTACTGCTATTTGAAGCTACGTTATAGAGCGTTTCTCCATTTGAATCTAAAAATTCAACACTAGAATTAGTTTCATTAACAAAACTTTCTAAGGTGGTTTCTAAATCTATGTTCTCCTCTGCCTCTAACTTATTGATAATAGAGTATCCTTTGTTTTTCACCTCTGAAATTTTTATTCCAGTATAAAATTTTTCCAAGAACACAATTTGAAAAATCCATAGCATAACAAGCATTATTACAACAAGTGCTATCATTCCGGACCACAGTTTAAGAGCTATGCTTTTCATTTTTTCCACCCACCTCAAACTTATAACCTGTGCCCCAAACTGTAACAATATATTTTCTATATTCTTTTATACTTACGCGTAGCATTTTTATATGTGTGTCTACAGTTCTGTCATCACCAATAAAGTCATATCCCCAAACTTCATTGAGTAGTTGCTCTCTTGAAAATACTCTATTGGAGTTCTTTATTAAAAAAATAAGTAAACTATATTCTTTAGGCGTAAGTGTAACTATATTACCGTTCACATAAGTATTTCTTGAATCAAAATCTACAACAAGCCCATCTAAGGTAACTATATTTTCTTTTTCAGCTTCAATGTCAGCACTAGAGCTTCTTCGGATTATTGCTTTCATACGTGCAAGAAGTTCCTTTGGGCTAAAAGGTTTTATTATGTAATCATCAACGCCAAGCTCAAAACCGAAAAGTTTATCATATTCCTCTCCCCTTGCAGTAAGCATAATTACAGGAACATTTGATGTCTTGCGGATTTCCCTACAAACTGTAAAACCATCTATTTTAGGCATCATAACATCTAATATAATAAGTGAATATTTATGCTGTTTAAATAGCTCTAAAGCTTCTATGCCATTGGATGCTTCGTCTATATTATAATCTTCTAGGCTTGTATATTCCTTTATCATATCCCTTATACGTTCTTCATCATCAACTAGAAGTATTCTTGCATTGTCCATATAAATCCACCTCTTTCTTTTAAACCCTATTATACTGCAATTCACTCACACTTGAAGACCTTAATCATAAAATTAATTGTAGGTTATAAAAATAAGAATGCTAGTAGTTTTTAAATTACTAGCATTTTTATTAATTACTGTGTACAAATCCAATTTTCTCAAGCATTTTAACATATTCTTTAGATTCTTGAAGTACTACAAACTCTAAAGAACCATTATTTTCGCTCTTTAAAGCTTCCATAATTGTAGCTCTTCTAATTTCATTTCTACCAATTTTACCTTTAACAATTGTAAAATATAAGCCTAACACTTCATCATCAAATTTATGAAAGGCAGTTGTAGACACGCACCCACCATTTAGCATTCCAATATAAAGAGTATATCCATTATCACTATTTGAAACGGCTCTATAAAGTATCTCTTTAAAGGATTCTTTTGTTTCATCACTTAAATCAATACTAGTGATAAAGGTTTCACACCATGTATCTAGCTGATCTATATCAACTGCTTTTACAACGCTAAACCCTTGAACTTCTTCGTATTCATCTTTAAAACAGTACATTGGAAGATACATACAACTTAGATTTTTGTCTTTAATATAATCAAAGTTTTCAAGTGATTTAAGATGATTAGTTTTACTATTATTATTTACATCTATAAGATCCTGTGGTAGTCCTGCAATTATGCCGAACCAATCTGAATAACCATGGAATACAAAGTTACATTTGGCAGCAAGGCCTGGAGACATAGTGTTAGCTTTAACTATTTGAAGAAAAGGAATTTTTCCTTGCCTTATAATTTTAAAAGCAAGATCTATGGTGGTGTCAACTGCATATCCTTTCTTTCGATATTCTTCCTTTGTATACATTATTCCCATTGAATTATCATCATGAACAAGTACCCAAGAGGCAATATCCTCATTAACATATACAGCTGAGGTTGGTCTGTTTAGAATATCTTTTTTGATTTTTTCAATACTACCTGGATATCTATAGGTATAGAATTCATCTACTGTTTTAGCATCTTCTAAATCAATATCTTTCACAGGATTTTTTATAAGACTTAAATCCAAATTTTCTTCTGGAAGGTAGTGAAGTGAACATCTACTTTCCCAGGTAAGAGTGTATTTTTTTCTTATTTTCTCAGCAAGAGGTCTATAAACCCCCGAAAATCCATAAAAGTTGTCTTTAAATAAACCTTCAAGCATTTCATCTAAAAGTTCATCATTTTCTGTGTATATATAGTTAAAGTATTCATGTCGTACAAGAACTATATTAGGCGAATACTCATTATCTACATATATCTCAGCCTCTGGTTCATTCTCGATTACTCCTAAAATATTTAAATTAATAATTTTATTAGTATTTAAATACTGAGTAATTGCCTTTGATGGCTTAGTTTTTATTATCATATTATTTTCTCCTTCCATCTGTTAGTTTTGAAGTAAACCATTATTATAGCTGCCTCAATTATTACTGATAAAGAAACAGCAATCCAAACACCGTTTGTTCCAACTTTTAATGTTTTTGCCAGTATATATGCAATAGGTAGTTTCAGAACTACATTTGCAATAATGGAAGATATCATAGGTGGGAAAGTATCTCCAGCACCCTGAAAAACACCTCCATATATTATGGTAGGTACCACGAAAATAAGGCCAACATATACGATTCTTAAGTATTGAGCTCCAATAGTTATTACTAATGGGTCATTAATAAAAAACTTCATTATTATCTCTGGAAAAATTAAATATGGTATTGAAAATAGAATCATATTAAAAGATGCAAGCTTTAGCCCTTCTTTAATAATCCTATCACAGCCATCTACATCACCTCTCCCAAGGCTTTGTCCCACCATTATTGAAATTGCAGTAGAAAGACCTACAAGGAATATAAAGGTATAATTAAAAAGCTGTCCACCTATTCCAAAAGCTGCAGTTGCCTCAGACCCTCCAATTACATATATGAGACTAAACATAAGCATGCCCGTAATTGGACGTGCAACCTGTTGAAGGCATGCCCAGCCTCCGATTTTTAATATTCTTATGCTGTTTTCATATGTTAACTTCGAACTTAATATAAATTCTTTTATACTTGAATTGTATATTTTTTTAATGATAATAATATTAATAGCAACACATGAGAAAATCATAGATATAACTGTTGCTAATGCCGCACCTTTTATTCCAAGATTAAGTGTGAACATAAAAAATGGATCAAGAATTGCATTTATGATATTTGCTATTCCGAACACTATAAGTGGTGTTAATGTGTCCCCCAGAGATTGAACAATTGTCCTAAGTGCTGAATTTAAAAATACAAACAATGTTCCCATAAAAATTATAGATAAATATTGCTCGGCGAGAACTGCTACATTAGGATGTGGGTTAAAAACCATATTAATAATGTTTGCAGTATTTAGATAACATATTATACTTAGTATTGTTCCGAAAATTGCAGATAAAAGAAAGGACTCTCCACTGAATTTCTTAACTGCATCCATGTTGCCCTCACCATAACTTCTTGAAACAAGAGCAACGGTTCCGGCTGATACAAGAGTGGACATTACAAATATTACAGCTGATGCTGAATTAGATAAACCTGCTGCAGCTGCCTGGCTTGTCCCAAGCTTTGATATGAAATAAGTATCAACTGTACCTAAAAGACTTTGAAGTATCATGCCTACCATAACTGGCCATGAGAGCATAAATATCTTTTTAATATCATTGTTGAATTTTTTGTTTGTTAAATTTAAAATATTGTTCCCCATTAAAATCCCCCTTAAGGCAGTTAAATTATCACCTGCGGTGCTGTAATATTAAATATCCTTATCCATCATAGCCATGTCCTAGAATTCAGAAAAATCATTTTTAGTAACTTATATTGATTTCTCATGCGATAAAAGCCACTGCTTTCTGCTTATTCCCCATGCATATCCTGTTAAACTCTTATCTGAGCCAATTACCCTATGGCATGGCACAATTATACTAATGGCATTTTTACCATTAGCATTTCCAACGGCTCTTGTTGATTTCTCATTTCCAATTTTAATTGCAAGCTCCTTATATGATAATGTTTCACCATATGGTATTTTAATTAACTCATTCCATACCTTCTTTTGAAAGTCAGTTCCTGTGAACTCACATTTTAAATCAAATACTCTCCTATCACCTTTAAAATACTCATCAATTTGGATAATTGCCTGGTCTAATATAGCTGATTCATTTGGAACCATAGTTTCTTCTTCTACAAAATACAAAGAAGTAATAGCTTCATCATTTGCAGTTATTTCAATAATACCAATGGGTGAATTATAATATCCGTGTAACTTTGGCTTTGATTCTAAATCTTTTTCCAATTTTTTTATCATTTTACTCCCTCTCAATCAAGTTTATTTTTAGTTTATCTTGTTATTAATCCCTTAATATATGGCCACTTGCTCCTGCTTTATAACTCCTTAAAAACAGATTATAAAAATTATATATAACTTGTGAACTTTCAAGTTCATTGTTTATTTTTAATACTTCTATTGCTGCTTCTATTGTGCATAAGTTTCCTTGCTCAGCACCTCTTCTTAAATCATATTGGGACTTAAAATTAGGTTCTAAAGAAATCCTAGGTAGGTTATTTAAATAATCACTTTTTCTAAGTATTTTGCGTGCTTCTTTCCATGTACCATCTATTAAAATAAATGCAGGGATTTTGCCTGTATTTTCATATTCAACTTTTCTATGTTGTTCATTATCATCTTCTATTGGAAATAGTAAATATGGTTCATATTTTTCATTATTTATGTTCTCAATTAATTTCTCTGATTTTTTTGTTCTTTCCCATAGAAAAATCTCAGTTGAATTGGGATTAATTAGTTTTAATAGCCTTGCAGTGTTAGAAGGTCTATAAAACTCTTTTTCCGTTGACAGTATCCAAATCTTAGCATTAGTATTAACTTCAGGTGCTTTATGACAAATACAATTTATTTTTGGTAATCCACATTTATCACAACTTTCGTATAAACTTGTTATTGGTTTTACTTTATAATTACAATCCATACATCCTCCAATTGTTCTTAAAGTTCTAAAATGTTGTTAAATATAATTACAAATCCATAATTATATTTAACATTCTATCAGTATTATTTATGAATTCCTTCATGACCTGGTAATGCTCAGTATCTCTATATGCTACTTCTTTAAATCCATTATTTAATTCGTATATTATAGCATCCGGATAAGACATTATAATTGGGGAATGAGTAGCAATTATAAATTGAGAATCCTTTTGAACTAACTCATGCATTCTGGCAAGCATAGCCATTTGTCTTGATGGCGATAACGCTGCTTCGGGTTCATCTAGAATATACAAACCTTTACCTCTAAATCGATTAATAAATACTGATAAAAAGGATTCACCATGTGATTGCTCATGCAATGAATGTCCTCCATATGAATCTATAATCTTTGGTCCTCTTCCAAACTTGTCTAATTCGTCAATATTGGTTGCAACATTGTAAAAGCTCTCTGCCCTTAGAAAAAAACCATCTTCCGGCCTTCTTACTCCCTTTACTAATTTCAAGTATTTATGCAAATCTGAATGTGTGCTCATAGTGGAGAAATTAAAATTTTTTGTGCCCCCTTCAGGATTAAATCCATAGGATGTAGCAACTGCTTCAAGTATAGTTGACTTTCCAGTACCATTTTCACCTACAATAAAAGTTACTTTTGGATGCAAATCTAAAGTAAATAAATTGCGTACTGCTTCTAATGAAAATGGGTATTTAGAAAATGAATCTATATTTTTTCTACATAGTTCAACAGTTCTTAGATATTGATTATATTTAAATGTTTCCATTTTTAAGTTCCTCCAATAGGATTTAGTCCATGTGCTTACTTTTATTTTCCTTTATTACTTGTTACAAAAATGATTTCCTTCATATAATGAGTACCAAGCCTTTCTTAAGTTTATTTAGGGATAATGAGATAAATTTCTTCCTAATAATATAATTATAAACTTTTATAATATAATAGTCTTTCAGTTTCAATTTCTTTATTATCTACAATTTCACTTTTACTAAATCTTTCATATAATTTAAAACCAAGTTTCTCAACACATCTTTGTGAGTTGATATTTTCAGGTTTTACTGTTGCGCGCATTTTTGTATACTTTCCATCTAACTTAATTAATTCTACTAAGTTGTTTACCACTGTGTAGATTATACCATGACCCCAATAATCTTCATTTAGTGCATATCCAATTGTTATAGTACTTGGGTCATCTTTTTCTAGGAATCGAATTATGCCAATGAGCTTTTTAGATTTTCTTATGCAAATACCTAAATACAGGTTATTACCTTCTTCTACTCGCTGATTTATTAATTGTATAAATTCCTCTGTATCGGTTATAGAGCTGTGAGTTTTTCGCACAACATACTTTGCTATTTTTTCATTGCTATATATTTGAAAAAGATCTTCTCTGTCGTCAGTGTATATATGCCTAATGAAATATTTATCAGACACTTTAAGTGGTAGTTGATTTTGGATTATATCTAACATGACATTCCCCTTTGATAATGTAATTTATTTTTTTATACCTTTAGCTAATAAAAACTCTCCATTATCAACCATAGTTCTTGTACAATAGGCTTTTTCTTCTAACCTCAGTATGGTTTTCCATGCTATTTCATCTTTTTCTAACATCTCTGCCGATTTTCTGAATCCACTAGTAACACAGGGGCTTCCTCCTAAAATTATATTTTTAAGTCCTGCGTCATTTAATAAATCCTCAAGTTCCTGTGCTTCAAAGAAATGTCTTGGAGGATGAGTTACCAGTTCATGCTTTGGTAAATCTCCAGTATCTATTACTTTGTCTATAAACCAATAATCTGGGTTACCAAAAAAAGATGCATAATCAAAATCTTCTCTTCCTAATTGAGATCTTATTACTCCCCATTTGCTGTTAACACTAATGAGAATAGTTCCACCTTTTTTTGTAACTCTAACAAGTTCTTTAATAGCTTTTTCTTTATTTTCTAGCAAATAATTTAATGGTGCACCATAACAAACTACAGTATCAAATTTGTTATCCTCTATCATGGATAAATCTCTTAAATCCGCTAATATAATATCATCCACATTTGATTCTAAGTTTTCTTCTTTTATTTTACTTTCAGCTAGCCTTAACTGCTCACATGAAATATCTAAGAGGGTAACATTACTTCCACATCGGGCTATTTGAACACTAAATCTTCCTGCTCCGCATCCAGCATCTAATACCCTTTTGCCTTGTCCAATATGTTCTTTTAAAAAATGCATGTGAAGGTAATAATTAATTCTATCATAAGCTGATAAATCAAGTCTCTCCCATTCGCGTTCACCATAATTATTATAAAACTCACTTATTTCTTTTGGATTATACATGTTTTAATGCCCCCCACTATTTTTGATATAATTAATAAGTTTAACAATTAATATGTTTAATGAACCAATCATTAGCAAGATTAATTAAAATGTCATAGTGTTCAAGAAAGCTATGATTAGCACCATCAATAATTTTAAGCTCAGAGTCGTTGGAAAGCAAAGTCATGGCTTTTCTAGACCTTTCGCAAAGAAGAATTTCTTCTTCCCCATTATTGCCATGGATTATTAACACATGGCAAGTAATATTTTTTAAAAGTTCCCTTTGATTTATTAATTCAAAGTCAATTAACATTTGCTGGTCAATTATAATATGTTTCCGTAATTCATTAGTGGTTGGCTCTGTTATATAGCCAATTTCTTTTAACTCTTGCATTTGCTCTTTTGTAAAGACTTCTTCCCAATTATAATGCATTGAGTCAGTTAATGCTCCAGATAAAACCATTGTCATTATTTCTGGAGTATAACATTTTAAGCATATTAGTGAACCAAGGCTATGGCCATATAAAGCAATTTTTTTGTATCCTTTTGATTTTGCAAATTCAATTGCAGCTCTTAAATCATCTACTTCTTTATCAACTGTCAAACTATCATCGTCACTTTCTCCACAACCACTAAAGTCAAAAGCTAAGGCACTAAAGCCTGACTTATTAAGCACTTTAATTAATCTTTCAAACCTTCCTTTAGAGTATTTGTTAGAAGTAAATCCATGACACATTATAATTATTGAATCACTAACTGCTGGGTAGAGATTCCCCACCAATGTTAGATTATTTGAGTTAGTAAATGTTACTCGCTCCATGGTAATTCCTCCCTTGAAAATCTATTAATTATATCCTTCTATGATATTATATTTTGTGAAAGAATAGTTTCAATGTTTAATAATAACAATATACTAAGTTAATGTAAATATGGATAAGTTTTTTCATACATGTTTGAATAATTTTAGCTCAACATTCTAAAGATAGAGACTATCTATGAGTATTAGCTAGATATATTTACCAGACAAATAGTAAGTTATATTGTTGAATACCTATAATTATAATGTTATAATGTTATAATGTTTTGCAAGTACAAATATTTGATATGGTGGTGAATTATTTGGAAAAGGAAATATTAGACTTATTAAAACAAATGAATAGTAAATTAGATGCTCATACTCAAAAATTGGATGCACATACTCAAAAGTTAGATAATCATTCTTTGATGCTAGATGAACATACTCAAATATTAAGAGCATTAGAGCACTTAGCTCAAGTAAATAAATCTGAACATGATAGAATGTTTAATGATATAGCACATATCAAGGGTGAAACCGAAGCAATGAGAAAAGATTTAGCAACAGTTGAAATAGTTACTGCTAGAAACATGGAAAATATAGCTCATTTGAAGCTAATAAAATAAGAGAGAATCTGCAGAAATAATTTGTCAGATTCTCTCTTCTGCTAACTAAAAAGAAATTTTTCTGCTGCTTTAAAAAAACTTGTCACATTGTATTTACCTATATATTATTTTTTACTGAAGCATTCCATAAATTAATAAAATATTGGTTATGATCTAAGAGCTCCTTAAAATCGCCCGCACCAACAATTTCACCATCTTTGAATGCATAGATTTTATCAACATTTTTTATTGTACCAAGGCGATGTGCAATAATAATAATTGTTTTATTTTTTAAGAATTTCATCACATTTTTCATTACTAATTCTTCTGTAACGTTATCCATTGCTGAAGTAGCCTCGTCCAATATAACAATTTTAGAATCCACAAAGAATACTCTAGCTAAGGCTAGTCTTTGACGTTCTCCACCGGAAATCAGAACACCTCTTTCGCCAACTTCTGTATGCAGTCCTTTTGGTAGAGCAGCATAAAATGATGCGAGTCCAACACGTTCTAATACTTCAATAATTTTATCATCTGAAATATCCTTATCGAAAACAATATTCTCCTTTAAGGTTCCATCAAAAATAGGAGATTCCTGTGAAGTATAGGAAATGTAATTGTAAAAATAATTTAAGTTAAGCTCTGACAAATCATTACTATCAATATAAATACTCCCTGAATCTGGCCTAATAAGCCCCATGATTTGCTTAACAATTGTTGATTTTCCGCAGCCACTTTCACCCACAAATGCAATTGAACTTCCAGCAGGTATATTAAAAGATAAATACTTGAAGATATTCTTATCATTATAGAAAAAGCATACATTATTAAAAGATATACTCCCCTCAACGGAACTTACTATCTTTCCGGAATTCAATCTAACATCATCTGACATATCCAATAAATTCTCATATCGTCTAAATGCAATCTTATCTAATTTAAATTGCACGAACAATACATTAAATATAGCAATGGGCGAATATGCCTTATCAATCAGTATAAGTAAGGCAACTACAGAACCTACTGACAATGAATTGCTTTTCCAACTAATAAATATAATAACTACCTTTATTATTGTAATAAACAATGCAAAAATAGCAAAGAATGCTTCATGAATCATCTTCATTTTGGTCTTTGATTTTACAATTGCTTTAGATGCAGTTGTTGATTGTTCTATCTCATGCTCAAATCTTTTGTTAGTTCTAAAAACTATCAATTCCATAAACCCACGAACTATATATTTATTAAAAATTTCTTCATTATTTAAAATGTGTTCTTTAATTTTATACAAGTATTTCAGTAAGATATTGGTTATAACAAAAACAAGAACATAACCTATTGCAATATAAATCATAATATTACTATCAATATTAGCAATGAAGAACAAACTGAAAACTATACTAGGAATCAATTCACTAAATAATCGAAAGTAAAAGTCAAACAATATACTCTTGCCTGCATTAGCTCCATTTTCCACCTTTTGAATTAAATTACCTGTCCCTAATGATTGATAGCATTGATAGTCTATGGTACTTATTTTTCTCAATGCTTTCAACTTAAAATCCAAGTATATGCTTTGGGACAATTTGCAACTTGGATATTCATGAAAATAGTTAAAGCAACAAATAAGTAATAATATAAACCCATAAATAAATATTGTCGGAATTGTAAGTGTCTTATATCCAAAACCATCTAATACCTTTTGAAAATAGTTAGCGCTAAATGCATTAAGCATTGCTATTACTATTCCTAGCAATATGTAAACAGCAACCAATAATTTCTTCTTGTTTAAAATTTCTAAATAATATTTCATAACTGCACTCCTTCTAATTTTTAATTTTTATCAAAAATTAGTACAGTTGAGAATGCTAGCAAATAATTTTAACCTCAGTACAATCTGCTAACAGATTATTTCAACTGTACTGAGTGACTAATTAGATAAAATCTCACTATGAGCACACATCCTTTCAAATTAAAAAGAAAATGAATATTTCCATTTCCTTATATAGTAATTCTAAGCTTATTCAAAATATATATAGTTAATCTTAATTAAATTTTGTGAATGCCACTAAAGTTCCTTTATCACAGGAAATAAATCCATTGTTTTCATAAAAGCCTCTTGTTTCTTCACTGTCATCTGTTAATAGAACCTTTTGATCTACATGCTTATATTTATCTAAAACACAGTTTAAAAGATTTGAACCTATGCCTTTTCTTTTATATGAATTTAATACTAGAATGTCTTGAATATATATTATTGTTATTCCATCTCCTAAAACTCTAATTAGACCAACTAGCTTAATTCCTTCCCAGGCCGAGACTATCATTAAAGATGATTTCATAGCTTTCATCAATTTGGATAAATCTTTCGTGTAACCTACCCAGCCTGCATCTTCATATACATGTTTTATATCATGTTCATTAAATTCATTTGTACATGAATAAATGATATTATCCACGATTATTCCTCCTTATAAAAATAATAATGTAATCAATCCAAGTGTGAAACATCTGCCTCCAAAATAATACTAACTTCATTATTTTTTATTTCTAATACTGTTAAACAGGTATCATGCATAAAAGGTGGATTCCAAAAATCCTCTAGTGAATAGTTTTTAATTATTGCATAAATAGCTTTAATAAGTATTGCATGCGAAACAATTAAAATGTTTTCATGTTTACTATTCATAATTTCATTTAATACCTCTCTTGTCCTACAAAGCAATTCTTCAAAACTTTCACCTTGTACTGGTTCATATAAATTAGGTTTATTCCAAAGATTAAAATGCTGCGCTGCATATAATTCTTTCACCTTTGTATGCTCCATACCTTCCCACAAACCAAATCCCATTTCTTTTAGAGCTTCTTTTGTTATTATTTCTGTGTTTTTGTTGCCCCTTATGCATTTAGCAGTCTCAATAGTTCTACCTAGAGGACTACAGTAGATACAATCAAAATCTACATGATTTAAACTCTCTCCAAGTTTTTTAGCATTTTCAATGCCTTTCTCGGATAAATCAGAGTTTTTCCAGCCCTGCATTCTACCAGCCTTATTCCATTCGGTTTCACCATGTCTTGTTATGTATATCTTCATATTTGCCTCCTAATAAGTAATCAAATTATTTATTGTAATCTTAAACCTAATTCTTCCACTAAACCAAATATATTATTTAGTATACACGCCCTATCGTTCATACCACTGTGCTTGCGATTGTAGTAATTCATAATACCTACCTTGCATGTTTAGCAGCTCTAAATGTGTTCCCTCTTCTACTATTTCACCTTTATCCATAACTATAATTCTGTCTGCAATTTTAGTAGAACCTAATCTATGAGTTACAAAGACACATGTTTTCAGGGCACTTATCCTTTTAAAAGACTCAAACACATTAGCCTCCTCAATTGGGTCAATGGCTGCAGTAGGTTCATCTAAGACAATAAGATTATGCGGGCGGTAAAGTCCACGGGCGATTGCAATTCTTTGCCATTCTCCACCAGAAAGGTCTTGACCTCCAAACTCCCTAGATAGAATTGTGTTACCCTTGATATTTAATTCTGGTAAATTTATCTCTGCTTTATCAAGAACATCCTCGGTTTCAAGTTCACATGTGATATTACTCATTTTGACATTATCCTCTACCGACAACTTGTATTTAACAAAATCTTGAAAAACTGCACTAATGCCTTTAAACTTAGAAGCATTTGAATAAGGATGGAGTGGTTTGTCTCCGTGCACAACCTGACCCTTTGTAGGGTCATATAACCCCATAATTACCTTCGTCAATGTGCTTTTCCCTGAACCATTTTCCCCTACAATTGCCAGGGATGTTCCAGCTTTAATTGTAAGATTAATGTTTCTTAGCGCATTCCCGCTAGCATTTGGATAAGCAAAACTTACATCTCTTAATTGAATATCTTGATCTTTGGGAATATCGGCATCCATACCTAAGTCACAATTATCATCAAGAAGCCTTACTAAGAACGAAGTATTTGAAATACCAACAAGCGCTTCTCCCATGTCTTCAATTGCTCTTCTTAACATTGTTGTTATCTTGGAAATAGAGTAATAAATAGCTGCAAACAAACCAATCGATATAACCCCTGAGTAAACAAAATACACTAAGAGCATAAGTACACTTAAGAATCCTACAGCATTTAATAACTTCATAAACACCGATGACTTAAGGATGTGTCTTTTAGTAGAAATAAATTCTTTACTGAATTCTTTGTTTGACTCAGTAAATAGTCTATGGAAATACTTAAAGGAACCATTAAGCAACGTTTCTTTAAAGTACTCTTTTGATATCATACATTTTTCAAAATACTCAGTTTTCCTTCTCCTGTTGCCCATTTTATCTTCAAACTCAAAACTTTGTTTTACCCTAATTCTTTCTAATAAGAATGTAGGAATGAAAATCAGCACAATTACAAGTACCAACACAGGATTTATATTCACTAAATATAGTAGTAAACTTAGAATATACGGAATATATAGGAATAGGATCTGTACAATAACACGGAGTCCACTAGGAGCATCCTCACTGCCAAGGCTTGCTTTTTTAAGCTCATCAATATTAGTTGAATCTTCAAACTCAATAGACTTCATATGGTTTATACGATTATGGTGTAAGAATTTCATATATCCACTACCACGTCTCCAAAAATATCCATTTGCCATGTACTCAAGCCATTCACCGAAAGGATACAATACCAGAATAGCTAGTAAACCTATGATAGGCTTATAAATCAAATTCACTGCCGCACCATCTGCAATATCTACAGCACTATCAAACAAGGTCTTTATTGACACAATTTCAAGAAATCCAAGTGCACTCATAAATAAGGAAGAGATAACAAGTAGAACAAATGTAGTGGGGCTTGCATGCCAAGTGTATTTTATTAGTTTTCTCAGAACTTGGGTCCCAGAAATCTTTTTATTAATCATACATCTCACCCTGCTTTCTAAACAATTGTGCATAGACATTATCATTCACCATTAATACTTCATGAGTTCCTTTTTCAATAATTTTTCCTTGATCAAGTACAATAATCTCATCAGTTATTTTTGTTGAACCTAACCTATGAGTTATCATGAATAGGGTCTTATCATTTGCAATGTTTAAAAATTGGTTATAAATCATACTTTCAGCCGTTGGGCTTAAACTTGAAGTGGGTTCATCCATTATCATGAAAGGCGAATTCAAATACAAAGCACGTGCAATGGCAAGCCTTTGCCATTCCCCTCCAGATAGATCACTTCCATCCTCATAGATTTTGCCAAGATGACTGTGCTCTTTATTTGGTAAATTGTCGACTACCCCCTCTAACTCCATGAAGCTAATTACTTCGCTGATATCTGCTTTTGAATCTTCAAATGTTATATTCTCTTTTAGTGATACATAATATTTGGCAAAGTCCTGAGAAACTACAGAAAATATACTTCTCAAATCTCCAAAGTTATATGACTTTAAATCCTTTCCATTTAGAAGTATTTCACCTTCATAATCACTGTATAACCCGACCATAATTTTTACTAAGGTAGATTTACCAGCACCATTTAGTCCCACTAGTGAATAGGATTTCCCCCTATTGAGCGATAAGTTAATCCCTTTTAAAATGTATTCTCCAGAATCCTCATACCTAAACCAAAGGTCTTTTATAATAATGCTTTCAAATTGTATAGCCCTTACAACTTCTGAGCTTTCTAAACTGCTTCTCTTCAGTTTTGCATACTCATCTAAATCTTTCGCATACTCATAGTGTTTTGAGAATTCTAAAATCAATCCAGATGAATGAAAAGCAACTATCTTACTTAAACTAATCATACTCCCTACTATAGAAGTAAATAGACCTACTGATAAAGCACCACCGGGTAGTTGATGTGCCAGCATAAAAATGATAAATACAGCTGCAATACTATTTGCAACATTCACCATCATACTGCTTGATGTCTCTTTAGCTAAAACCTTAGTATTATAGTTTGAGCGAAACAGGTGCGCTTTCATAAATCTTTTGTTAAGGGAGGGAGCAAATCCGAATAAAGCTCTTTCATTCACCGTTTCCCTGTTAACCAATAGCTCTGACAAATAATTCATCTGTCTTGTAATAAATCCAACTTTTTTTTCTTCTTCATAGACAACCCTACCATTCCTGAATGTGAGAAGTATAGTAGGAATAATACTAAATAGATATACGAAAACAATCCACAAGTTGACTGTCGCAACAGCATAAAGAACGCCAAATAGTTGTATCAATACTGAAATCGCAGTATTAACTGAGCGAATTACTTGTAGTATCTTAATTTCAATATCTTTTGTAACTCTTAACAAAAGGTCTTGAGTTTTAGTAGCTTCAAACAGCAAATAATCAATAGAAAACTGCTCCTTAATAATATCTGCTTTAAATTTCATCCTCAAATTATCTTCTAATAAATCGTAATTATATTGCCTAACATCTGGGCCTAATTGCATATATAGATAACCAATAACTGTAAAACCTAAGTATATTAACATTGTTCTAATTTCCGGATTTGCTGACGTTACTGTCATAGCTGCATCTATAAATTTTGCCACTGTAAAAAGCATAAAAGGCATCATTAATCCTTCTACAATGGTTAACATTAAGCATATCGTGAAATAAAACGGAGAATAAATTGTAACAATTTTTATTAGAGATAATATCTTATTTTTGCTTTTTACATTACGTCTTTTCATAATAATTCCTTTCTCGTTTTACAACTTTAGATATTATAGTTATCATGTATCATTTTAAATGCGCATTTTTCATTCTCAATTTTCATTTGATTTATAATAACGCTAACACATTCATCAGTTGAATTTTCATATGTATTTACCTCTAGATCGTAAATATCGTTAAAATCCATATTACTTAGCTGTCCTTTTGCTTGTCCTATACGCCTATCTCCACGTTGTAATTCCCTTCTTTCAAGTTCATGTAAAGGACAATTTACTTTTAAAAAAGTAACAGGCATGTCATATAATAAATCTACACATTCTTTTAACCAATGTTTATTTTGATTTTCAATAACTGTATCAACTATTACATTCTCACCGCTTTTACATAAGGAAAAAACAAAATTATGCATTATAGAAGCTGCTAAATTTTCAGAATTCACAAAGTCATCATCAAAATTTTTCTCATGTAACATATCGCAGAATGTATCGATTTGGACATGGAAAAATTTCTCTTGTGAGACTTCCTGTATCTTTGTTGCTAATGAACTTTTTCCAGAGCTTGATGTACCATTTAAAAATATAATTTTACCTTTTTTCATCTTAACCCCACTTTCTATTTAATCAATATTTAATAGGATAATTTACACTCCTTGGTTTATATTCTATAGCTCAACACAATCAGTCTATATATCAACCAGCTCAGAAATCCACTGATAACATTCCTCAAGTTCTAAATCACTTATCAAATGAGATTTATGCTCAAATAGTACCTTATAAGTATCATTTACCTTATTCAAAGTTTTAAAATAGGACTCCATATCACCCCATCCATCCGCAACCTTCAAAGACTTAAGTGCTGGATAATGTCCATTTTCATTAACCTTAGCATTCCACAAATGTACTAAATGAGTGTACTTTCCAAACTTTTTAATTATATCTAGTGCTATAAAATTATCATCCATGCAATCTTGTAAGTGTATTCTACCAAAATCAAGACATAATTTTATAGTTGGGTATTCTTCTAGTAAACGTTCAAGCAAATCTGTTTCATATATATATTTATTTAAGCCATCTAATTCTAATACCGGAATAAAATTATGTTTCTTACCTTGGGTAGATAATATTTCAAAAAAGTTTCTACTTCGCTCTTCTAAATACTGGTGTGATATCTCTGATTCATAATAATATTCAGTATCATCATAAAATCTCCATGATGACCAATCAACATTATTATCTAAAATAACTGGTTTGGGGTAATGTAATAGAATATAATCAGGACTAAACTCCTTAGCTCTTAAGAATTCACTTTCCAAGTAGTTTATAGATTCTTTGTATGTTTTATTATCTTTAGAAAGATATTGAGGATCTCTTGCTCTCCATTGGTTCTTCAACAGAGGGAA
This sequence comes from Clostridium sp. CS001, assembly GCF_020443565.1. GTDB lineage: Bacteria > Bacillota > Clostridia > Clostridiales > Clostridiaceae > Clostridium_AD. The sequence goes on along the minus strand of NZ_JAIZZN010000004.1, from coordinate 406 downwards.
ATGTATACCAATTTTTAAATTTCTATTAATAATATTATCTTTTAATACTTGTAATTCTAAAAGTGACTCCATTTGGTTAACTTCAATTCCCCAAAAGTACTCCCTAAAATCTCTATTCTGCCTATTTATATCAAATCTATCGAATTGACCAATCATAAATCTTTTCATATTCTACCCCTTACAAGTTGGAGCTAAAAGCCCCCAAATAAATTAAGACTTCCACTCACTTTTTAATAGCCCATATAAAATATGGTTAACATATTTATCATTTAACCATTCCGCATCTCTAATTATACCGTTACTTAAAACTTATAAGAAGTTATAAAACTATAATTTCTAAGTTTAATTCCTTATTCATAGTGTTCTTTTTCATATTATTACTAATACTACTAAAGTTGTTTAACAC
>NZ_JAIZZN010000003.1 GCF_020443565.1 Clostridium sp. CS001 | reverse complement strand
CACTGATAATTATAAATTAGGGATAAAAGTTGCAACTGTTATACCCTGTATTTTATCAGTAGGTGCTCTTTTTTTCAAAGTTCATTTTAATTCATAACAGGAATGCTCCTATATTAATTTTTTAGGACATCACTTGTAATCATTGTCATTCTTACAAATTTTATTCAGATTTTAGATAAATAAATTTCACATTTTCTAAAAAGTTAACTCATACTACTCGTATCTTAATCATACCTACCATAGTAAGAAAGTATCTAATTCCACTATTGCTTTTCAATAATTTTCATTAATGATATACTATTAACTATAAACATAAATGCTTTTAACAAAGTGAAAGGGTGATTTATATGGCATTAGATGGAATTTACTTATCTAGCCTCATTGAAGAAATAAAAGATATAATCATAGATTGTAAGGTTGATAAAATAACCCAACCAGAAAAAGATGAAATTATATTAAGTTTTAAAAAAAATAGAAAAGTTTATAAGTTACTAATAAGTTCGAGTTCTAATTATCCTAGAATCCATTTTACAGAATTCAATAAAGAAAACCCTATGCAAGCACCTATGTTCTGCATGGTACTAAGGAAATATTTAAATACTGCAACGGTCCTTTCAGTAAGGCAAGTAAACTCAGATAGATTACTAGTTATCGACTTTAAAAGTAGTGATGAATTAGGCTTTGATAGTGTGTACTCTTTAATAATTGAGATAATGGGTAGACATAGCAATATTAGTTTGGTTCGATGTCGCGATAATTTAGTTATGGATAGTATTAAACATGTCACAGCAGACATAAATAGTTTCCGTGTTTTATATACTGGTGTGGAATATGTATATCCTCCTATTTCTAAAAAGCTAAATGTTTTTAATTTTAGTTATGATGAATTCTACGAGTATATAATCACCAATGAAGTAGACTTCACTGAAAAGTTTTTCACAGGAACTTTCACGGGAATAAGCGCAGGACTTTCATCTGAGCTAATGAATAGATATTCTACAGAAAACCTTAAATTTGATTTAGAACATGCTACGAACATTTATACCTTTACTACTAACTTCTTTAAAGATAAACTTACAAATATTTTTTTGGCATCTTACTCTATGAAGGGTAAACTTAAGGATTTTCATTGTATTGAACTAACTTCTTTAAATGATTATAATCATGAAAAATATGACTCGCCTTCTAAGCTAATTGAAAACTTTTATTTCCAAAAGGATAGATATGATAGGTTAAATGCTAAAAGTTCAGATCTTCAAAAAATAGTAAATAATAATATTAGTCGTTGCGACAAAAAAATGAGAATACTAAGAGATACCTTGACCGAATGTGACACTAAAGATTCCTATAAATTATTTGGTGAACTTCTAACTGCAAATATCTACTCCTTAAAAAAGGGTGATAAATTTGCAAATGTTATAAATTATTATAGTGAAAATAGTGACTCAATGGAAATTAAACTTGATGAAAACAAAACTCCATCACAAAATGTTCAATACTATTATAAAAAGTATAATAAATTTAAGAAATCAGAAGAAATGGCATTAATTCAAATGGATCTTACTGAAAATGAATTACAATATCTTCAATCTGTACTTACCAACATACTAAATGTAGAAAACTACAATGGAATCGAAGATATCAGAAATGAGTTAATAGAAACTGATTATATTACACTAAAAAAAGCTAACAAAGGTAAAAAACCAAAACCTACGAAGCCTATGCACTTTGTTTCTAGTGAAGGAATTGACATTTATGTTGGTAGAAATAATATTCAAAATGACTTTTTAACTTTGAAGTTTGCCAGCAAAAATGATATATGGTTACACACAAAGGATATACCTGGTTCCCATGTAATCATTAAAAATACTGGTAATATATCTGATATTACTTTACTAGAGGCTGGAAACCTATCTGCATTTTATAGTAAGTCTAAAAGCTCTTCTAGTGTACCTGTAGATTACACAGAGGTGAAAAATGTACGTAAACCCTCTGGTGCAAAACCTGGAATGGTTATTTACTCTACAAATAAAACTCTTTATATAACGCCTAGTGAAAGCACATTAACAAGAGTTGAATAAAAAAAAGGAACGCGACCTATGGAATTTCTCCTGCGTGACTTGAAATAAGAGTTTGAACCGTGAAATCCAGCATTTTTTCATAAATATTGGTGATTTGCTTTTTTTTAAATATATAATTAGTTTTATGATTCATTCAGCAAAATATAAGTCAAAAGATAAGACAAGGGATATATGTATAATATATCCCTTGTCTTATCTTCATTTAGAAATTCTCATAACCCTTCCGCAGTAACATGCATAATAGTATGAGCTTTCTCCAAAGTGACTTGCAATAAGAAGCGTAGTAACATTGAAATTTCATTTAGAGATTCTTCTTTTGCTAATATAAAATTCTCGTAAACCTGACAGGAAGTCAGGTTAGTGAACCCGAGACAGGAAGTCGAGTGTGAACGTTAGAGAATTTTATATTCGCAAAAGATTAGAATTTCTTAATGGAATTTCACGTTATAAGCTCTTATTGCAAGGCACGTAGGAGAACTTTATTCTTCTTTCTTCTTCCTAGGTATTTCTTTTATATACTGATAATAATAACATTGTAGTCTTCCATTATATAACTTTCTATTTTTATCTGCTTTCTTTCCAAATTTTTTTTGAAAATCCCCATTAGATGTTAACACATAACAAGACCATTCATTTAAACTTGAATACATTTCTCCAAGATCCATATAAAGTTTATTTACTTCCTCAAGCTCCCCTAATCTTTCTCCATAGGGTGGGTTTGTTATTATAACTCCATATTTTTTCTTAGAACTAAAACTTTGCATTGCTATCTTTTGAAACTTTATACAATCTGATACTCCTGCTTTTTCAGCATTGTCTATGGCTATCTTTAACAGTCTTCCGTCAATATCTGAAGCTAGTATTTCCACCTCATTGCTATTTACAGTTCTAAGTGCCCCTTCTCTAACTTGCTGCCAAGTATCAGCTTCCATAGTTGGCCAAGTTTCACTTACGAACTTTCGGTTTATTCCAGGGGCCATGTTCTTTCCTATAAGTGCTGCTTCTATTGCTATGGTCCCCGAACCACAAAGTGGGTCAGCCAAAACTCTTGTACTATCCCATTTACTTATAAGTACAAGGGCTGCAGCTAAAGTTTCCTTTAGTGGTGCCTCACCAGCATATTCTCTATATCCTCTTTTATGAAGTCCAACACCTGAAGTATCTACTGATAAAGTTACTATATCTCTTAAAATTGAAACCTCAATTTTATACACAGGGCCATCTTCTGAAAACCATTCTTTATCATACTTTTTCTTCATAGCTTCTACTACTGCTTTTTTTACTATACCTTGACAATCTGGAACACTGTGTAGCTGTGACTTTACAGATTTACCAACGATATGCATCTTGCCATCTTCAGGTATTAAATTACCCCATTCTACAGCCAAGGTCCCTTGAAACAATTCTTCGAAAGACAATGCACTAAATTCAGCCATCTTTATAAAAAGTCTTTCTGCTGTTCTTAGCCAAATATTGCATATAGCAATATCCATCTCGTCTCCTTCAAATGTTACCCTTCCGTTTTCCACATTTAAATCTTCATACCCTAGTTCCTTTAATTCTTTGGCAGTTACTGCTTCCAAACCAAAAGTAGTCGTTGCAATTAATGTATACATCATATGTTATCTCTCCTATTTCTTCTTTTCCTTATTCCAAGTATTACTTATATTATAATATATCTATTTGCTATTATTGTCTAGAAATTTCAACGTAACTGCATAAAAGTTAATAAAAGTGCCAGAATTTCTTCTGACACTTTTATTGTAACTTTATATTAGTTTTCTTCTGCTTTACTAGTTTCTGGTAAAATTAAGTTCAATATGACACCTACTAATGTTGCAAGTGCTACCCCTGCAAGCTCAACTTCTAAGCCTGCAAAAGGGAATTTAATACCGCCACCACCAATACCTAAAACTATTATAACAGAAGCAATTATAAGATTTCTCTTTTTACTAAAATCAACTTTATCTTCCACAAAAATTCTAAAACCAGAAGATGCAATTATTCCAAACAGCATTACGCTTACGCCTCCAATTACAGGTAATGGAATATTACCTATTACCTCAGCAACAGGTCCTATGAAGGATAGTATTATTGCAATTATAGCCGCTCCTCCAATTACCCAAACACTGTAAACTCTTGTTATTGCCATAACTCCTATGTTTTCACCATAAGTAGTATTTGGGGGTCCTCCTACAAAACCTGCAAACATTGTAGCAATACCATCTCCAAGGATGGATCTATGTAATCCAGGATCTTTTGTAAAGTCGCGTCCGCAAACATTATTTGTAACATATACATGGCCAATATGCTCGGCTAGTGTTACAAAAGCTACTGGAGCCATAAGCATAATAGCATTTATATTAAAGGTAGGTAGCACAAAGCTAGGTAATTTAATAAGCTGTGCTGATCCTATTCCCTTTAGCACTTCCTGTGGAATTACTCCTAGTACTATTGAAAGTATATATCCAACTACCATTGCTATCAAAATTGGTACTACACCGAAAAACCCTTTAAAATACATAGTTCCTATTATTGCTATTCCAAGGGTTACCATTGAAACAAATATCCATGCACCCCTAGATACACCTTCAAGTGCCGGAGTGGTAAAACTTGAATTCAGTCCTGCCCAATTTATTGCAACGCCAGCTAAGCTAAGTCCTATAACAATTACAACTGATCCTACTACAACTGGTGATAAGATTCTATCTAACCATTTTGTTCCTACAAACTTAATAATTAGCGCCACAATTACATATACCAATCCTGCTGCAATAATTCCTGACAACATAGAACTTTGTCCATATAATTTTGTGGCAACAGACATTGGTCCTATAAATGCAAAGGATGAGCCTACATAAGCTGGAAGTTTAGCCTTGGTACATAATATATACAATAAAGTTCCAACTCCACTACAAAATAGTGCAATTGACGGGCTAAGACCTGTGAGCATTGGCACGAGAATTGTTGCCCCCACCATAGCAAATAAGTGTTGTAAGCTTAATGGGATAGTCTGCATAATAGGTAATTTTTGTTCAACATCTACAAAGTTTTTCATTTAGTTCCCCCTTTTAGTCTCGCTGGACTATTTTAAAAGATTATGTATCTTCTTCGAAGCTATGCGTATCTTATTCGAAGTTAAAGCTCATATATAATTACTGCATCTCTTCCATCAATTTCTAAAAGTTCAACAGAAATCATTTCTTTTCCTGAAGTAGGTATATTTTTACCTACATAATCTGCTCTAATAGGTAGTTCTCTGTGACCTCTATCTACTAAAACAGCTAATTGTATCATTTGAGGTCTTCCTTTATCTATTATGGCATCGATCGCAGCCCTAACAGTTCTTCCAGTATACAGTACATCATCAACTAAAATTATTTTTTTATCTTTTACATCAATACCTATCTCTGGATTGTTTAAAATTGGTTGTTGATCTAAAGATGTAAGATCATCTCTATATAAAGTGATATCAACACTTCTCACAGGAACTTTAATTCCTTCAAAATCCTCTATTAACCCAGCAATTCTTTCTGCAATTGGTACTCCACGTCTTTTTATACCTATAAGTACAATGTCTTCTATTCCCTTATTTTTTTCAATTATTTCATGTGCTACTCTTGTAAGTGTTCTTTTTATGGCTTTTTCATCTAAGAGCACTGATTTTAACTCCATAACTTACCCTCCTCCTATTAGTATTATTTATTGCAAAATTAATATACAGTTTTTTTATAATGCTACCCCTAATGTGCATGTTCTTTAAAATTTTGAAACTAAAAAAGCCTTTACCATAAGGTAAAGGCATACTATACTTGCATAATAGTATTGCTATCTTTATCCTTATGATCTCTCTGGAACATTTAAAGGCATAAATATTATATTAATTACATAATAACTCATATTGCGAGTTATTGCGCTTGTTACATAATAACACAAATCATATACTATTTCAAATCTTTTCTCAATCTAATTATAAGTTTTTCAAAATAATCTGGAAGTGGTGAAATAAACTCCATATATTCATTAGTACTTGGGTGTATAAATCCAAGCCTTTTTGCATGAAGAGCTTGCCCTTTCAAATTAAAACTTTGCTTTTTATAACCATATATCAAATCACCAACTAAGGGATGGCCTATTTTTGCCATATGTACTCTTATTTGATGTGTTCGGCCTGTTTCTAAATTACATTCTACTAGAGTATGACTAGCAAATCTTTCTACTACCTTATAATGAGTGACAGCCTTTTTACCACTTTCTACTACACCCATCTTTATCCTATCCTTAGGATGACGACCAATTGGCTGATCAATTGTGCCTTCATCAGTTTTAATTATACCCTCTACAATAGCCAAATAGCTTCTTGTAATTGAGTGTTCTTTGAACTGCACGGCTAAAGAATTATGTGCATTATCATTCTTCGCAACAATTAACGCTCCTGATGTATCTTTATCGATTCTATGAACTATACCTGGCCTTATTATACCATTGATACCAGATAGGTCGCTGCAGTGATTTAGAAGTGCATTAACTAATGTACCCGTATAGTTTCCTGGTGCTGGGTGAACAACCATGTCTTGTGGTTTGTTAATTACAATCACATCACTATCTTCATATAAAACGTCCAGGGGTATTTCTTCCGCTTTGATATTTAATTCTACCGCCTCTGGAATCTCTACTGTAACAAAATCCTCCAGCTTCAATTTATAATTACTTTTTCTACATTTACCATTTACAGTAACAGTTTCACCTTCAATTATCCCTTGAATATACGACCTGGATTTATCTTCAAATCTATTTGAAATAAAAACATCTAATCTTTTACCAACTGACTCTTCATCAACTTTCAACTCAAAACTTTCCATCTATGATCCATCCTTTACTATTGAAATTGCTAGAATTAACGTACCTACCACCACCAATGAATCAGCTATGTTAAAGGTTGGAAAATAATATACATCCTTATAATGAACTAAAATAAAGTCCACCACATATTTATAAAATAATCTATCATACAAGTTTCCGAGTGCTCCACTTATAATCAAAGCAAAGCTTATTTTTAGAAACCTTGATTTTGGTTTATATTTAATAATGTAATATATCATTCCAGCTATAATAGCGAAGGTAACTATGGATAGCAATATCAATTTATTTTGCATAATTCCAAAAGCTGCTCCCCTATTTTCTAAGTATTCTAATTTAAAAAGGTCCTTTATTAATACAATTCCATTTTTATCTTTTAAAGAGCTTAACGCCCAAAGCTTAGATAATCTGTCTAATAGTAACCCTAAAAAAATAATTAGTGCTTCCATACCTTCCCCCTGTTTACTAAAAACGTATATATTGCAGCGAATGTGCCTTTCTTAGCTAGTTCTTTGCAATATATACATTTCTCATTTTTCTCTATTTAATAATTATATACTACGCTAAAATATTAATCTGGTAATTGATTTTTATATTGCTGATTGCTTATTCTTTCTATGGGTTCAACGTAACCGTCATCGTCATCATCGTAATACCCAACTGTGTCATCTGATTTATTAAAACTCTCTAATGTCTGATAAGTATCAGATCCGTCAATACCTACTTGGTCGCTACTTCCCGCTCTAAATGGTATGCCTAATACATCTTCCTCAACGCATCTATTGTTTTGCTCTGCTACCTTCATATTATCTATAGACTTTTGACATTCTACACAATTTTCTGCGTAAGGTATAAACTCTAGTCTTTCCTCAATTATTTCTTTACCACAATTTTTGCACTTCCCATAGGTATGATTTTCAATACTGCTTAAGGCATTATTAATCTTTCCTATAATCGACATTTCATTGGCTTTAAGAGCTAATCCTTTTTCACTTTCAAACATTTCAGAAGCAGTATCTGAGGGGTGGTTGTCATAAAAAGACAATTCCCCTGTAGCTTGAATATTAGAGTTCACAACCTCATTTTCTTTCATCTGATTAATAAGATTTAGTGCTCGATTATGTTCATTTATCAATTTCTCTTTAAAATACTGTAATTTTTTCTTTTCCATGATAACAACTCCTCTAGTTTTTAATATAGCAAAGTTAAAATGATAACCTTTCTATATAGTTATGTTTTCTCATGGAAAGGATTTTATTACACCTTATTAATAATATCTAAAGTTTATTGTGTATAATTAAAAATTTCATCAAACTTCCTTACATTTTTTACTATTGTATTCACTGTATCCATAGACACAGTTTGGTTTGAGTCTGATAGGGCTTTATTTGGGTCAATATGGCTTTCAATTATTAATCCATCTGCACCTGCTGCAATTGATGCTATTGACATCTTAGCCACAAGTTCCCTTCTACCAGTTCCGTGGCTAGGGTCTACAATTACTGGAATTCTATAGTTTTGTTTAATTGCGGCAACACTGCTTAAATCCAGTGTATTTCTTGTATATGTTTCAAAGGTTCTAATGCCTCTTTCACAAAGAACAACATTTTCATTGCCATTAGATAGAATGTATTCTGCGGCATAAAGCCATTCCGAAAGTGTTGCACTCATACCTCTTTTTAGTAAAATAGGTGTTTTTAACTTTCCAACCGCTTTCAGCAAACTGTAGTTATACATATTTCTAGAACCTATTTGCAACATATCAGCATAATTTGATACTAAGTCTATGTCCTGAGTATCCATAACCTCTGTCACTATTGGCATATCAAGCTCATCACCAATACTTTTAAGTATTTTTAGTCCTTCTTCTTTTAACCCTTGGAAGTCATAGGGTGAAGTTCTTGGTTTAAAAGCCCCACCTCTCAACATATGAACCCCTATTTTTTTTAGCTCTTTTGCAATACTATACATATTATCATAGTTTTCAACAGAACAAGGTCCTGATATAATAACCTTTTCTTTTCCGCCGATAAGTATATTTTTGACCGATACCTTTAAATCCGTTCCACTATTTTTATGAACCAATAACTTTTCCATATTAAATACCTCTAAATTAGCTTCAACATATTATTTAAAATGTTTGTAGAATTATCAACAGCAATATCCTTAAATTTTTCATAATCCATATGAGCTCCATTATTGGCATTATCCGATATCGACCTTATTACTATAAATGGAGTATTATTCAAATAACAAACCTGAGCAATACTTGCGCCTTCCATTTCACATGCCAAGCATTCAAACTCAGAATTCAACCATCTTATTTTATCAATACTTGCAATAAATTGATCTCCTGACACAATTCTTCCTGTGAAGTGATTATGACCCTTTATATCTTTGCATGCCTCTATAGCATACTCAATTAGTTTTGCATCGCATTTAAAATCAAAAGTATCCAACCTTGGTATCTGGCCTATCTTATCTCCAAATGCAGATGTATCCATATCATGCTGAACTAGATTTTCTCCTATAACAACATCTCCAGGATATATATTCTCTTTAGTTCCACCTGCAATACCTACGTTTATTACATAATCTACATTGAAATCATCAATTAATATTTGAGCACAAACAGCTGCGTTAACCTTTCCAATACCACTAGTAACTACAACCACATTTTTATTATGTATTTTTCCAAGACTAAATTCCATTTTAGCCTTTACTTCTCTTCTTTCAAAATTCATATTTTTTATTAAAAATTCTACTTCTTCTGTCATTGCTCCAATAATACCTATATTCATTTCTTCATCTCCTATTATTCATTATAATAAACTATGGTTGTTTCTTCCCATAGCACGCCAAATATATTATACCACATTTTTGACATGAAAAATCTCACCCAATGAGTGAGATTTATATACTTCTATTCTTTTGCAAAAAAAGTCTTTATTTCTTCAAAATCATTGCACTTAAGATTTTTTTCATCAATGTTTTTCAGAGTTAAATTAGAAAACTCTGCATCACCACTAATCTCTTGGTGGCCATTTATATCCTTAATTTCATTACCTTTACTCGAAACATTTGAAACATTATAATTTTTAAAATAATCCTTTTCTAATCCTTCAAACATATCAATTTGACAACTCATGAAGCTCCTAAATGTAGTTCTAAACTTTGCAAATTCTTGTTTAGTTTTTTCATATTCATCATTTATCTTAAGTACATCATCATGAGCCCTATCTAACATTCTTTGAGCAGATTCATTTGCACTCTTAATAATAAGTTCTGATTCTCTTTGGGCAGAAAGCTTTGCTTGTTCTGCTGCATTTTGAGCTAATACTAATGTATTTTGAATGGTAGCCTCTATTTTAACATGATGTTCTAATTTTTCTTCTAAAAAGCTTGTTTTATCTTTTAAGCTTAAATTCTCTTTGTAAATAAATTCATACTCTTCAGCTAAGCTATCTAAAAAGTCATGAACTTCATCAACATTATATCCTCTCAAGCCTTTTTTAAAATCCTTGTTATTAATGTCCATAGGTGTTATTTTCATCTTGCTCCCCCTTTAACTAAATGTACTGCTTTATTGCGACTTTCAAACGATCCTTTTGAGTTGTCCCCACAATATCGCAAATCTTGAATTTTCCATATCCTCTAATTGTTAAAGTATCATTTGCTTTTACAACTTTATCTTTTTTTAAACATTGAAAGTAATTTACAAGTATTTTACCTGAAGCTATTAATTCAACTGAGTTATTCCTTGATATATTACATATAGCCGAAACCATGCCATCAAGCCGAAGAGATGTAGAAATAATAACCTTTTGCTGAAACTTTCTTTTGGGAATGTCCTGTAAATTATAATCCTGTTCTTGAACTTCACATGGACAATTGCTTATACTACTTAAATTAGTAATTATATAATTACTAATTTCACTACAAACTGTTGCATAACATGCTTTATCTTCAGTTACTAAATCCCCTAATTTTTCTCTTTTAATTCCAAGCGACATTATTGCTCCTAAATAATCTTTATGTTCCAAAGAGGAAAACTTAGATTTATTACTTATTTTAAGTAAAGTTATAGGATATGCTGTAGGCTGCTCAAAACTTGAAAATGATACCATTCTTCTATCGGCATCCTCAAATATTCCATTTGCAAAGGATTTTACTTTATAATTTTCACACACAGTAAAAATCTGATTCCATACATGGGGGGATACAAACTCATTAGTAAATATAACTTTGTTTGTCTTTTCAGCTATTTGCATTTTATTAAATATACCAGATATTAAATTCTTATCTTCACAACTTATACTATTTAAAAAATAATTTTTATCCATTTAGATCTTCCCTAATATATTAATATCAATATATTAAGTACAATTTTTCTTAAAATTGATAACATAAAAAGTGCGATTATCGGTGAAAAATCTACCATTAAATTATTAAAATATCTTTCTTGAATTAATCTACCTGGTCTTAAAATAGGCTCTGTAACTTTATGTAATAATTCTATATATTGATTTGTCCGCCCAGAATAAACCCAAGATAAAATCACTTCAACAAATATTGCAATTTGCAAAAAATTAAAAATCATTTCAACAAGCTTAAATAACATATACAAATTTTGTGCCTCCTATATCTTTTTAAAATAGAAAATAGTTACCCCTTTTACTTATTCCAATTAAAAATTCCTTTTGAGCTTAGTTCATTTTTCAATTCATTATTAACTTCTATATTAGATGGAGATATTATATACACACCTTTTTCCACTTGCTGAAGATCACCACATAAAGCGTAGCACGCCCCTCCTATAAAATCTAACAATCTTTGCCCAGTTTTAGGGTCCAATACTGTAGTATTAATAACTACAATTTTTCTAGACTTTAAACTATCACAAATAGTAGTTGCTTCATCAAAATCTTCTGGTTTTATAATAACTACCTTTACAGAAGAAGTGGTATGAATATTTACAACCTTACTTTGTTTTTTATTTGCACTCATTAATGATTCAATTTCCATGTTCTCATCATCATTTTCCATCTCTTGAATTTCGTCGCCATCCTCTTCAGACATTCCTAAAAATCCCATAACTTTGTTAATTACTTTACTCATGTTTATACCTCCGATTTTTTGTAATCTCTTTTACCAAATATATTAGAACCAAGTCTTATCATATTAGATCCTGCATCTATTGCAATTTCAAAATCTCCACTCATGCCTAGGGATAAAAATTCCATAGTAACATTCTTATATTTATAATTTTTTAAATTATCAAATATAGTTTTCATCTGGATAAAATACTTTTTACATTCTTCTTCGTCACCAATTGGAATTGTAGCCATTAAACCTTTAATTTTTATATGATTGCATTCTTCACATACTTTTATTAGAGCATCAATTTCTTCAGCATCTATCCCTGTTTTACTGCTTTCTTTACCTATATTAACTTGAATTAACAAATTAGCAATTTCGCCTTGTGATTCATACCGTTTCTCAATTTCCCGTAATAACCTTATACTATCTAAAGAATGAATGAGATGAACTTTTCCAACAATGTATTTTACTTTATTGGTTTGTAGGTGTCCTATAAGATGCCATCTAATGTCTTTACTTAAACTATCATACTTTTCAATTAGTTCTTGTACTTTATTCTCTCCAAAATCTCTAGCTCCACAGTCATAGGCTTCTTTTATTTCATGTATTTCTCTAGTTTTAGAAACACATACTAATGTTACGTCTTCTGGAATCTCATTTTTTATTTTATTATAAGCTTCAAAGATTTCCAACTATTCATCCTCCTTAACTTTTGTATTATAATACTAATTGTTACCACAATCACATTTGTATATTAATTCTTCATGGTACCTAAAAAATCCTTTATATCATTTATATCGTTATACAGATAATATTATTATTTATCTACAAACCTCATATATTCATAATTAAATTTACCTGTATACGCTAATATTTTTATATTTTCTTCTTTAGCAATATTTACTTTAACTTCTCGAAGTTTTAGTGTTTTTATGTGTGTTTGTTCTAGAGTTAAATAATTATATAATACATCTTTGTTTCCAATTGCAGTTATGTAAAATGGTGGCACAATTTTTATTCCATTTAATGTAATATTAGATCCGGTGCATATTCCATAATTATCATAAATAATCCGTTCACCATTAACAGAAATCGCTTCTGCACCTGCATTTTTTAAATCATTTATAACTTGAACGATATCAATGTCGTGTATTAACTGTGAGCTATTGATATATTGGCCAAAGCTACTTTCGCCATCTTCTAATATGATTTTAATACCTTGACCTTCCACATCGCTAGTTCCCATTATTAAACTATTATACCTGATTTCCTCTTGGATTTCTTCTAAAACTTCATATTTTTTTGTATCACCATGATCATACTTTTGTAACTTTGAATAAGTAGTATAATATTGATTTTTCAAATTATTTATTTCACCATACAACTTATTTCTCTCATTATATGCTTCGTCATATTGTTTTACATCCAAAAAACTACTTTTACCCTCAAATCCAATATTCATTGCAATAAGCAGACCTACAATTATTGAAGCTATAAAAACAAATATAGTAGATTCATTATTTTTCATTTAATCACCTCATGAATGAGATTTGGTTTTATCAATTAGAAGTCGCCTAATAATTGCAAAGTTATCAAATATTCTTCCTCCAAATACAATAACAGCAGCTAGATAAATAGGAATTCCCAATTTGTCACCTAGATAAACCATTGCTACTGCTAATGCCGCATTTCCAAAAAAACCTGATACAAAAATATCAGCTCTGAAATTATGAGAAATCGAGCCCCTGATCGCTCCAAAAACTGAATCTAAACAGGCGAAAATCGCTACAGAAATATAAGGAGAAAATTTAACTGGAATATCAACATTCCACACAACTCCTAATATAATACCTATTAATAATCCTACAAATGCAACCATTTAATCACCTCTATTTCTTTTCTATTGGTTTGGCATACTCAAACTTATATGTTTTGTTATATTTCTCAATTTTAATCTTGTCTGATTTCTCTGTGCTTATATCACAGTTCAACATCAAATTTTGTGGAATTGCACCAGAAAAGCTCATAGCACCTTCTAATATATCCTGTCTACCAATTACTTTAATTGTAATTCTTTTATTATAAGATACCTTCTCATCGTTTATAATAATTGCATTTCCAGCATTCCTTATACCACTACGAGAAGTCAGCCTAATATCATTGATAGAAATTGCTTCTGCATCTGCTGCATTTAGTTCGTTTACTATATGAACTAAATCCGAATCATTTATACGCTGACTTTCAGCGCTACTTCCAAAAATGTTACTTTTCGGAGTTATGTAAATTATTAATCCTTTACCCTCTACTTCAGTTCCGCCTGTAAGGATTCTCGTTTCTTCCAATTCTTTGTACAATAATTCACTTTGCTCATCTCTTCCACGTGCAACATTTTCATATTCTTTTGTTTTAGCATTTAGTTCATCAATTTTTTTCTTTAGCTCTTCTTTACTCTTTTTTAACTGTTCATTTTCCATTAAGATTTCTGGTGAGTTCTTGTCTGTATCTGTTACTAAACTTTGTTTGCTTATCATTTTAAATTGGTAAGTTATCATAAATCCTAGTAGTATACATACTATACCAATGGATATTTGGGACCAAAGCTTCTTCATAGACTTCCTCCTTGTTAATCTCTAAGGGAGATAATTATTGCTCGGACTTCACTACTTCTTTTCTATAAAAACAACTGGATTACCCTTGAAACTAACATCTACATATCCCTTTGTAGCCTTATATTCAGGTTGTGAAGTAATATTAATAGCTTTATTCAATTTATCTTTCAAGTTCTCTGATGTTCCAAGTTTGATACACATTTCTCCAGCGAACACCTTTATATCTACGACATTACTTACATCTACCATGGTTATTTTGCTATTGCTATCAGTCTTTCTATAATCGTTAATTAGATTTGTTATTTCATTTGCAATATTAATTTTTCTACTATCCTCTGATACAATTAAATTGCCTACTTCACATTTTTCATAATTAAACCCAATCAAGTTCACTAATTTCATATCCTTTATATCAGATCTCTTTTCAAGTAAAATGCCCTTGTTATCTAAAATATAAAAAGTACTATTTGCCTTCCCATAAAACAATGCTACTCTTTCCTGGATTTTTATTATAACCTTATTAGGTAAAGCTCTCTTAAATTCAACATTTAAAATATAAGGATTTTTTATAATTTGTCTTTTGCTATCACTAAAATTAGTATAAAAAATATTGTTTCCTAAAGAAATATTAGAATTATTATTAATTTCAGCTTTAGATACATTTATATTTCCTATAACATCAATTGTTGCAATATTAAAATAAGGCAGTTTAAAACATAATGTTATAAGCGTAGATATCATAATTATTACTAATAAAATTAAACGCTTTAACTTTTTTTTGTGTTTTCTCTTATATAATAACTTCTCTTTATTTTCTATAATATAGTTGCCTTTTTTTAAATCATTATCTTTATTTTTCATCCACTTCCTCACATTCAATAACCCATATTGTGCATAATTTAAAATCTCAAAGTAAAATTCCGTATAGCTTATAGGAATTTGCCTTGAATTTTGCTCTTATATATATAATAACACTTAATTAAATTATTTTCATCCAATTTTAATGAATCTTTTAGTATTTTTAAATAAAATAATTTTTAAATGTAAACATAGAAAAAGCCATGCAATATGCATGCCTTTATTTCTAATTTTTATTAGCAGATTGCCTTGATACATTAAGTAATATTCCAATAGCAAACATATTGAAAACTAGAGCTGAACCACCATAACTAATAAAAGGTAATGGCACCCCTGTTACAGGCATTGACCCTGTAACTACTGCTATATTAATAATTGCCTGCACTGATATAACAGATGTAATTCCTATAGCCAAAATGTTACCATATATGTCTTTAGCTGTAACTGCTGTTTTAATACCACGCCATACAAAAATTATGAATAATAAAATTATAAAGCTTCCTCCGATTAACCCTAATTCTTCGCAAATTATTGGAAAAATAAAGTCCGTCCATGGTTCTGGTATATACAGACATTTTTGTCTTGATTGTCCTATACCTGCGCCAGTAACTCCCCCCGATCCAAGTGCAAGCAAGGACTGAACTAGTTGATAGCCATCTCCTTGACTATCAGCAAAAGGGTCCATAAAATTCATAAGTCTTTTAAGCCTGTAGGAGGCAGTAATTGTTAAAACACCAACTGCTGCTACAAGTGATGAACCTATGGCAAACATATGTATAAATCTTGCACCCACTGCAAATAAAATAATTACAGTAACAATCATTATAACAGATGCAATACTTAAGTTTGGTTCTAACAAAATTAGTGCTGCATAAAATGCCGAAACTAACAGATATGGGCATATGCCATAAAAGAACTCCTTAACTTTTTCTCCTTTTAAGTCTAAACTTTTAGCCATGTATAACACTATAGCATATTTTGCAATTTCAGATGGCTGAATAGCTGCAAATCCTAATGGAATCCACCTTTTAGCGCCATTAATAGGCGGACATGCAAGTACCACAATCAAAAGCAGTGCTGTACCTACCATAATAATGCCAGTATATTTCTTTATAATATGATAATCAATTTTAATGGCTGTAACCATAGCAACAAAGCCAACACATGCCCACATCAGTTGCTTTTTCAAGTAGTATTCTGGATCATTTAACTTGAAAGCTGAAGTATATGAGCTTGCACTATAAACCATTACAACTCCTATGGCCACAAGTACCATTACAGTTGCAAATAATACAAAATCTATTTGTCCCATTTTAACCCTGGATTTTTTCATATTATATTCTCCTTACATCATTAATAGGGAAAGGCTAAAAACCCAATTAAACATAAAATTACTGTTACAATTGAAAATATCGCAACAATCTTAGTTTCATGCCATCCAACTAATTCAAAGTGATGATGAATTGGAGACATTTTAAATACTCGCTTTTTAGTAGCCTTAAATACGGAAACTTGAATAATAACAGATATGGCTTCCATAACATATACTCCGCCTACAATGATAACTAATAGCGGTATTTTTAGTATCATTCCAACTGCAGCTACTGCACCACCAAGAGCAAGTGACCCCATGTCACCCATGAAAATTTGTGCTTTATAAGAATTAAATTTCAAAAATCCAAGCAATGCCCCTGCAAGGGCCCCGCAGAATATTGCAAGACTAGAATGAAACATCATATTACTCACCAATGCAAAGAATGTCATAACTACTATGGTAATGCAAGTAGCTAGGCCGTCTAATCCATCTGTTAAGTTAACTGAATTTGTAGTTGCTACAAAATATATAACAATAAATGGTACATACCAAAAACCCAAATCTATATTTTTATTAAAAAACGGTATCATTATATCAGTTCCTATTTTAATTGAAGCGTAATACCCAATAAGTCCTGATACTACGAGCAAAAGCACCATTTTTTGTTTGGAGGTAAGCCCTTCATTTTTTTTACGTGTTATTTTTAGTAAATCATCAATAAGACCTATTATTCCAAAGGCTATAAAACAATACAATGCAATCATAGCTTCATCGCTAGTGTGTCTAACAATAATTAACATTGTAATTATTGTTGAAACCATAAATATTATGCCACCCATAGTAGGTGTACCTGCTTTTTTAAGGTGGCTTTTAGGCCCCTCTTCTCTTATATTTTGCCCAAACTTAAGCTTATGTAACATTGGAATTACTAAAGGACCTAGGATAATTGATAATAAAAATGCAATTAAAACTGAATATATTATTACGCTCACTTTTTTATCACCTCTCTACCATTTAAATTTTTCAGGAAATTTATCTTGTAAAGTTCACTTACAATACTTTCAAACTTCATATACCTTGAGGCTTTAATTAAAACTACATCATTTTCAGCTAAAATTTCTTCAAGATATGAAACTACATTCTCAT
The DNA here is from genome assembly GCF_020443565.1 of Clostridium sp. CS001. Taxonomy (GTDB): domain Bacteria; phylum Bacillota; class Clostridia; order Clostridiales; family Clostridiaceae; genus Clostridium_AD. The sequence continues at coordinate 215,430 of NZ_JAIZZN010000003.1, read as the reverse complement.
AGGTTTCAAAACTTCTATACTTATTTATATCGTTAAATCCTTCTTTATATGCATCATTAAATTCACCTAGGGTAATTAATAAATCAACATTTTTAAATCTTGCATATTCTCCAATTTCTTTATGTGCCTTAAATGCGCCATCTCCAAGTTCCCTCATAGTACCAAGAATTGCAATCTTGGATTTTCCACTAACATTGCAAAGCACATCAATTGCAGCTATCATGGAATCTGGACTAGCATTATAACAATCATTGATTACTGTAAATTTCTCACCCTTTATTATATCTAATCGCATAGATGTAGCTTCTAACCTTTTAAACCCTTCACAAATCTCATCATAGGTCATGCCCATTTCCCTTCCGCAAGCTACTGCTAGTAGGGAATTAAGTATATTGTGTCTTCCAGGTACATTTACCTCAATGTTATTATTTATTAACTTTTTATTTTCCATTAAGTTAAAAGATATTTTCTTTTCCTCAATATTCAAATTACAAGCTTTAAAATCAGCCATTGAATCAATTCCTGTTTTTACAAGTTTATAATTTGATCCTACTATACTATCCAATAAATCATTATCTGAATTTACAATTAAAACACTGTCATCATTAAAGTAATCTGTTATTTCCATTTTAGCCTTTAAAATATTTTCTCTAGTTTTAAGGTTTTCAATGTGAGACATTCCAACGTTAGTAATAATAGCAATATCCGGCTTTGAAATCTCACATAAATTATGAATCTCAGAAAAATCACTCATGCCCATTTCAAGCACTGCTACATCATAACTTTTATCAAGTTTGAATATCATCATAGGTAACCCTATCTCATTGTTAAAATTACCTATTGTTTTAAAAACTTTAAATCTTGTACTTAATACAGCAGCAACTAAATCCTTTGTTGAAGTTTTACCCGTAGAACCAGTAATCCCTACTACCTTTAAATTCAGCGTTTGCATGTAAAACTTTGCAAGATCAAGTAGTGCCCTTTTGGTATCTGGCACCTTAATTACTGTTGTTTTTTTGCTAACCTTCGATTTTTCAAATTTTATTTCATCAACTATGCAAATTGAAGCACCATTTTTCATAGCTTCTAAAACGAACTCATTAGCATTAAAGTTCTCACCTTTCAACGCTATAAAAATATCATTTTCTTTTATAGCTCTTGTGTCAATGCTAACATTGTTATATAGCCTACTTTCCCCTTTAACTACTACTTCTCCACCTATTGCCTCTATTATCTCATCTAAAGTAATGTGCTCCATCTAGAATCGCTCCTTTATTATCTCTGAAACAACTTCTCTTTCATCAAAATGTATAGTTTTATCTTTTAAAATCTGATAGTCCTCATGACCTTTTCCTGCAATAACAATTACATCGCCAGAACTAGCAACTTCCATAGCTCTTTTTATTGCTTCTTTTCTACTTTCTATAATTTCAAAATTATGTTTTTCCATTCCTTTAACTATATCATTGATTATTTCCAAAGGATCTTCATTTCTTGGATTGTCAGAAGTAATTACTAATGCATCACATAGCTGACTTCCTATTCTTCCCATTATAGGTCTTTTGGTTTTATCCCTATCTCCGCCGCATCCAAAAACACATATAAGCTTGCCCTTTGTAAATTCCCTAGCAGTTTTTAATATATTCTCAAGGCCATCAGGGGAATGTGCATAGTCTAAAATTATTTCAAACCCAAGGTTATGGGTATCCTTAACAAGTTCACATCTTCCAGGCACTTGAACCTTCTTAAGTGCTATTTTAATTAATGATGGTTCTACTCCTTGACTTAAACAAACGGCTATAGCACCAAGGGCATTATATACATTGTAGTTTCCTGGTATACTCAACTCAACTTCAAAGGAATTACTTTCATATTTTAATGTAAATTTACTGCCTCTTGAATGTACTTTTATATCAATAGCCATAACATCTGAATTATTTAATCCAAAACTTAGCTTATTATCTTTAATTAAGCTATACGCTTTTTCACCATATACATCATCAATATTAATTATAGAGTTTTTGGTATTTTTAAATAACATTAATTTTGCATTAAAATAATTTTCGAAGGTTTTATGGAAATCTAAATGATCTTGAGTCAAATTAGTAAATATACTTTCACAAAACTCTATTCCATATACCCTGTCTAAGCTCAAAGAATGAGAAGATACCTCCATAACACAATAGTCCACCTTACACTCCACCATTTGTGAAAATAGTTCATGTAGTTCAAGTGATTCTGGAGTAGTTCTCTCAGTATGAATTTTCTTCTTTTCAATATAGTTCGCTATTGTCCCAATTAGTCCAACCTTATACCCCTTTTGCTGCAAAATTTCTTTAATCATAAAAGCAGAGGTTGTCTTTCCATTCGTCCCTGTGATTCCTATAATTTTCATCTTTCTACTAGGATTTTTATAGTAGTTAGCTGCACTTATGGCTAGCGCTTTTCTGCTGTCCTTAGCTTTAATCACACTACAGTTTTTAAAATCCATATCTATATCCTTTTGACATACTATAGCGATAGCTCCATTATTAATGGCATCCTGAATGTATTTATGGCCATCAACATTATATCCATCAATGCAGAAAAATACATCCCCTTGGTTAACTTTTCTTGAATCGTATTGTATTCTATTTATTTCCAAATCAATACTGCCTTGGATTATATCTAAATTAGTATTCTCCATAATATCTCGCAACTTCATATTTATCACTCCTCAAATCATTACACAAAATTTAATTCTTCTTTATTACTAACCTTTTTTTAAAATAGTATACAAGGCAAATTTATTTTTTGTAATAACAATAGCCTTTTACATGGCAAATCCGACAGTTCAGAAATGCTGAATCCTGTCGGTTTTTATTATTTTCATCAATATAATTATACACTGTATTTATCTAATCCGCCATAAGGTCTAGATGTACGGTCACCGTAGTACCTTTTTTCACCTCTATACCTTCTATGCTTTGCTCTGAAGCTATTCCTTCACCAACAAATTGAACTTTTAGCCCGAGACTATTTAAAATTTCACTAGCCCTTTCCGAACTATTACCTTTAATGTTTGGAACCATAACTATATTACCATATTGTTCTTTTATATCAGTGTGTAAAATAATCTGCGTTCCTTCTTTAACAGTGTATCCAGGTTTCGGTGTCATGTCAGTAATATTTTCTCCATCTGAGCTTAATTTAAATTTTAAATTGCTTTCTTTTAATAATTTTTCAGCTTCAGCTTTTTTGAGACCCCTTACCTCTGGCACAATAACATCCTTTAATAAGCTTTTTGAAACTTCTTCACTAGAAGCATCAGATTTAAAGGATAAATAATTAAAAATATCATTAAAAACTTGTTTTGCTACTACAGTGGCAATTTGACCGCCATAATAATTAGATGGGTCTGGCTCATCAATTGAAATTAATAAGGATATTTGAGGATCATTTGCTGGTGCCATTCCCGCAAATGATGAAACATATTTTTGTGGGGCATACTTACCATCTATAACCTTTTGAGCAGTTCCTGTCTTACCAGCAATATGGTATCCTGCAATATAAGCCTTTTTACCACCACCATTTTCTACAACCTGCTCAAGGTAACCCCTTAGCTCTTTTGCAATTGGCTCGTCTATTATCTTTCTTTCATTATACTTTGAATAGGCTTGTATAACTTCTTTTTTTCCCAAATCATCATAATCCACTATTTCCTTCATAACATGTGGAGTTATAAGCTTACCTCCATTTGCAATGGCATTTAGTGCCGTTAGATACTGCATACAAGATAATGTATTATTTTGACCAAAGGATATTGTTGCTAAATCAAGAGGGCTTATATTTTCTGTTTTTCTAATTATCCCTGAAGCTTCTCCATTTAAATCAATCCCAGTCCGCACTCCAAAACCGAATAGCTTAATGTACTTATTTAATTTTTCTGGTCCCAATCTTTTACCAAGCTCCATAAAGCCAACGTTACAGGAATTCTTTAGAATATCCACAAAAGTTTGATGTCCATGACCTGTAGTTTTCCAACATTTTATTGTTCTTCCGGAAACTACAGTACTTCCATTACAATTAAATTCACTTTTTTCCTCTACTACTTTTTCTTCCATTGCTGCAGTGGCTGTTATGACTTTAAAAATAGATCCCGGTTCAAAGGTATCACTTACAGCTCTATTTCTCCATGCCTTTTGATTTTCGTCATAACTTTTACTAACATCCCAAGGATTGTTGGGGTCATAGTCTGGTTTGTTAACCATACCTAGTACTTCCCCATTTTTAGGGTTCATTGCAACTATAGTAACTGCAGCTGCTTTGTTGTCAATCATAGCCTGCTCCGCTGCTTTCTCACAGAAATATTGAATCATTTCATCAATAGTAAGAACTACATCTTTCCCATCTATTGGCTTTGCATAATCTGATATTGTATAAGGTAATTCCTCGCTTTTCCTATCAGTTTCTGAAATCTTCATTCCCGGTATACCAGATAAATATTTATCGTAGTATAGTTCAACTCCCACGAGTCCATTCCCATCAGTATTAGTATGTCCTAGAACATTTGCCAAAAAATTATTATTTGGATAATATCTTTTTGTATCCCCAGTAATAACAATTCCTCGAAGTTTATGCGCCTTTGAGAAATCACTAATCTTATCAGCCATATCTTTATCTATTCTTCTTTTTAAAATTGCTCCTCCAATAAGTTTACCCGTCGAGCTCCTTTTAGTCAGAGTAGATAAAACATCATTAGAGTCCATTCCGAGTATTTTAGAAAGATCTGGTGCAATATCCTGCATAGTTAATTTATTTTTCGCTGTAGAGTCTCGTAATGAATTAAGATCTAAGTCTACTCTAAAAACATTTGCACTTATAGCGAGTTCCTTTCCATTTCTATCTAAAATTCGTCCCCGTTTTGCTGCAATACGAACATCACTTGTCCACTGCAAAATCGCTCTTTCTTTATAATCCTTTCCTTTTACTATCATTACGTAGCTTAACCTACTAACCAATAGAAAAAACAAAAGAAAAAGTATGAAAAAGACAACTAACATTCTACGTTTAACTAATACCTTGTCTCTATACTCTTCTCTTGCCAAATCAGTTCCTCCTTATGCTTTGACACTTAAAATATTATATTTTTTATTTTACTTATTATAGTATTACTTATTTTCACTTCTGAAGCTTCCTTAGTTTCCAAGTTATTTTTACTTAAATTATAGTATTGTATATCGCTAATTCTCGGTTTAACCATATGAAGTTTTTCCGTAGCAATTTCCTCAATGTAACTTATATTTTTAAATTTAATTAGTTGTATTTTATATGCTTCATTTTCTTTGTTTAATACCTCTATTTCAGCTTTAGCTTTAAAGGTTGCATTTTGATAATTGTAAATCATAGAGTACCTTGCAATAATAGTTACTCCAACAACAAAACCTAATAATATGTTTATAAGTGTGTGTTTTTTCTTTTTCATATTCTTTAGTCTTTTTTTATGTTTAATTTGTTCTAGTGACTTTTCTAAATCCTCATGTTTTTGTTTTTTAAAGGTTTCATCTGGTGCTAGCACAGTATTCCCAAGTACTTTAAACTTGTTTTTTTCTATTATCACTTTATTCACCCCACCCAAAATTTAGAACTAAATCTTTTCTGCCACTCTTAGTTTTGCACTTCTACTTCTTGAATTTACCTCTAATTCTTCCTCTGTTGCTCCTAAAGGTTTTCTAGTTATAAGTTTTATTATTGCTGTCTTACCACACACACACATTGGTAATTGTTTTGGACATTTACAAGGGTCTTGAAGGGCTTTAAAACTATTCTTAATAATTCTATCTTCTAGTGAATGAAAAGTGATAACCGCTATTCTTCCACCACTATTAAGTCTATGTACTCCATCTTCTATTGCTTTATTTAAAATTCTTAATTCTCCATTTACTTCAATTCTTATACCTTGGAAGGTCCTTTTTGCTGGATGCCCGCCGTCTCTCTTGTACTTTGCAGGAATAGCTGCATCTATTATGTTTACTAATTCCAAAGTAGTATCTATTGATTTATCCTTACGTCTATCTACTATGAAATTAGCTATTCTCTTTGAGAACTTTTCTTCTCCGTAATCTCTTAAAACCTCTGCTATTTGCTCCTCACTGTAACTATTCACTACCCCATGTGCAGATAAGCTTTGACTTCTATCCATCCTCATATCAAGAGTTGCATCCCTCATGTAGCTAAAACCACGCTCTGTTTCATCTAATTGAAAGGAAGAGACTCCTAAATCCATAAGAATACCGTCTACCTTTTCAATATCCAGTTTTTTCAATATAGCTTCAATATTATAAAAATTATCGTGTACATATGTAACATTATTAAAATCTTTTAGCTTTTCCTTTGCAGCTTTTAATGCATCTACGTCTTGATCAATTCCAATCAAACGTCCATTTTTTGACAGCCTTTTTAAAATTTCTAAAGAATGCCCAGCACCCCCTAATGTACAATCCACATAAATTCCATCTTCCTTAATATCTAATGCATCAAGGCACTCATTTAATAAAACTGATATATGCTTAAATTCCATATTTACTCTCCTTTTATATACCTAATTCAACCATTTTTTCCGCTATCTCATCAAAATTTATATCTGAATCGTTATACTTATCCCATTTATCCTTGGCCCATATTTCTATTCTAGTGGATACTCCTATACTTACTATTTCCTTTTCAATTGAAGCATATTCACATAAGTTTTGGGGTATTAACGCTCTTCCTTGTTTATCTATGGTTACCTCGTTGGCACCTGAGAAGAAAAACCTTACAAAAGCTCTTGCATCTTTGCTAGTTAATGGAAGCTTCTTTAGCTTTTCCTCCATTATCATCCACTCATCCATGGTGTATATGTATAAACATCCATCTAGGCCCTTAGTGAATATAAATTCGCCTCCTAACCCTTCTCGAAACTTAGTGGGAATAATTATTCTGTTTTTACTATCAATGGCATGTTGATATTCACCGATAAACATTTTATTACCCCACTTTATACTATTACTCTATGTTATAAAATTAATTCATTTTATAATTATGTTTTAATTTTAATAATCACTCCACTTTAAACCACTTTAAACCATTTTAAACCACTTTTAAGTATTATTCTATAGAAAAATGAAAATACCTTCTTATTTTATTAAACTATTATTACTTTTTTAAAAAAATTCAATTATTTATCCCTTGTATTGTATCGTGTTACCTATAATCACATAAACCCCTTATATTTCCTGAGTTTTAAAGGCATTCTCTATTTACTTTCCTTAAATGCCTTAAACTTTCTTGAAGTAACTTAAGTTCTAGAGTATAATTTATAAGATATTAATAATCTTAAGCGTAAGAAAGGAATGTACATATATATGAAATTAGGAATTGTAGGTTTACCAAATGTAGGAAAAAGCACATTATTTAATGCAATAACAAAAGCAGGTGCTGAATCTGCTAACTACCCATTTTGTACTATAGAACCAAATGTAGGGGTTGTTAGTGTACCTGACAAAAGATTGGATGTATTACAAACTATTTATAATAGCAAAAAGAAAATTCATACTGCAATTGAATTTTATGATATAGCTGGTCTTGTAAAAGGGGCAAGCAAAGGAGAAGGACTAGGTAATAAATTTCTATCTCACATTAGAGAAGTAGAATCTATTGTTCATGTTGTAAGATGCTTTCATGATGACAATGTGGTGCATGTAGAGGGCGGCGTAGATCCACTTCGCGATATAGATACTATTAATTTAGAACTTATTTTTTCTGACCTTGACGTTCTAGAAAGAAGAATGGAAAAATCATTAAAACTTGTTCGTTCCGGTGACAAAACAGCCAAAATGGAATATGAACTTATGGAAAGAATAAAAAACCATCTTGAATCAAACTTCCCAGTTAGAACATTAGAATTTAACGAAGAGGAAGCTGCTTTTGCAAGTACCCTTTTCTTAATTACTTCAAAGCCAGTATTATATGCTGCAAACATTAGTGAGGATGATCTAATGTCAGGTAATATAGAAAATGATATGGTTAAGAAGGTTAAAGAATTTGCTGCAAATGAAAATTCAGAGGTAATCGTAGTTTGCGCAAGACTAGAGGAGGAATTATCCACTTTAGATGATGATGAAAAAATGCAACTTTTAGAGGAATATGGTCTCAATGAATCAGGCCTTGATAAGCTTATTCACGCAAGTTATAAGTTATTAGGTTTAATGAGCTATTTAACTGCAGGTCCTCAAGAAATAAGAGCTTGGACTATACACATAGGAACTAAAGCTCCTGCTGCAGCTGGAAAAATCCACTCCGATATTGAAAGAGGTTTCATACGTGCAGAAATAGTTTCCTTTGATAAGTTAGTTGAATGTGGTAGCGAAGCCGCTGCTAAAGAAAAGGGCCTATTTAGACTTGAAGGAAAAGAGTATATTATGCAAGATGGGGATGTAGTTAATTTTAGATTTAACGTATAAAATAATCAGTATTTAAATCACAAAACGGGACATAAATATTTTGTCCCGTTCTTCTAATATATACCTTAAACATTACTGTTATTTAAAATCTTTTTATTACTATACTTTTTTAATTCCTTATTAATAGAAGTCATTACCTTCTTAAAGCTAGTATTTGAATCCCCCATTAGCACCTCAATTGCATCTTCTATAGAGGTCATAGTGTATATATGAAAGTTCCCATTCTTAATTTCCATTTCAACCTCCGCGCTTAAAACCAAATCCTCTGCATTTGATAAAGGAATTAATACACCTTTTCCCTTTACTGTGTCAATTGCTTTGCACACTCCAAAAAATCCTTCTATTTTTTCATTTACTCCCCCAATAGGTTGAACATCACCAAATTGATTAATAGAACCTGTTACAGCAATGCTTTGCTTTATTGGTATTTTGCTTAGGGCTGAAAGCATACATATAACTTCTGCAACGGATGCACTATCTCCATCTACTTTTCCATAAATTTGTTCAAAGCTTAAGTGAAAATCCACTGGCAACTTAGTGAATCCACCATTAATGGTGCTTATATATCCCTTTAGAATATTTATAGACTTAGTATGGATATTCCCACTTAGATTGCTATCCTTTTGAACATCTATAATATTCCCTTCACCCTTATAACAACAGCAAGTAATCTTTATTGGTTTACCAAAACTAAAGTATCCTGTATCAATTACTGATAATCCATTGATTTGACCTACCCTTATATCTTTAACATCAATAAGCATTTTCTTTTCTATATAACTATTTAGAATTTCCTTTTCTACAACATCTTTTTTATAACCTATATGAATTATATCTTCTTCACTAATCTCTTCCTTATTTTCTTCTTTAGCCTTATTATTTGATAATGTTAACAGCCTATTAATTTCATATTTGTCATAGTATATCTTGCTCCTGCTCTGTGCCTTTCTAGACAATATCTTTGCAACTTCTCTTATAGCGCCCTTTGTAAGACACTTAAAATCATTTTCACTACAAATCTTATTTATCTCAAATATCAAAGATTCTTTTAAATCATTGTTTATATTCTGCATGGGATTACATTCTGCCCTCATAGTAAAAATCTTTCTAAAATCCTCATCGTAGTTATAAAGCAAATTATAAGTCTCATAATCTCCAATAAGGATCACTTTCTCTTTAATTGGTATAGGTTCTGGTTTTAAAGTACCTAAAGAAAGAAACTCATAATAACTTTTATTAGAGGATACATCCACCTCTTGTGTTAATAATGCTTTTTTTAAATAATAGTAAGCTGAAGGGTTACTTAATAGATTATTTATCTTAATTATCAAACATCCTTCATTTGCTTTTAACATGCTACCACCTTTTATAAACTCTATATCCGTAGAATAGACCCCATTATGATTTTCATATTCTATATTTCCAAGTAAGTTTGCTATACTTGGGTCTTGCTCAAATATCACTGGTGATGTTTCATTTTTACTGTTATCTACAATTACATGTACGATATATTTATATATAATTTCATTTATCTTTTCCTCATCCTCATCATAGCTTAAGGAGTAGTTCTCTATAAGGTTATTTTCAATATTACTACATATTACATCAAAGTAATCCTGAACGGCTTCATCCTCCATAAACATTTTTTTAGACTCTTCTTTTAAATCATTCATTTCATCTTCATAATACACCTTCATTATTTCTTTTATCTTACCTATATCTCTTACTTCAATATCTTTTAATTCCTCTAATATCTTCCTAGCCTTTTCTTTTAAAATGCTTACGGTTTCTAAAACAGTTTCTCTGTTCTCTTTGTCTAATGTATCATATTCATTTTCAGTCATTTCACCGCTACTGCCTAAGGGAATGAAATTAAACCCACTATTAGTGGATTTTATGTCAAAGCCCTTCTCTTTTGCTAAATCAATAAGTTTTGTAATTAGCTCATTTCTTTGCTTTTGAATATTTTCTTTAATTTCTTCTTTTTCTTTATTTATGGAGTTATTATAAAATTGAAATGTGCACTCTAAATATTGGTTCTGCATTTTCAGAATAGCATCTCTCAACTTATTCCCTCCCCCATTACTTATAAAAATCGGTTTGGGTAATTTCTCATCTTCATATAAAACATAACAAATATCCTTTGGCTTACCCTTATTTTCAAAAGTCTTATTTACATATTTAATAATATCTTTAAGGTTTTGTTTTGAAAAATCTTCTATTAAATAAATATTAAAACCCTCTTCATCTATACTAAGAGCCGTTTTAATATTTTCTATTGCATCAAGATACTGTGGCATTGAGTCTGTATGGCTTCTTAAGCTTATATCTTCAATATCGAACTCATAAATAATATTCTTTGGAGTTAATTCTCTATTCATATTCCTCCTCCTTTCAATCCTTTATTATATTAATATTCTCAAATTATCAATTTAGGAACAAATCTTATCACTTAGAAATAATAATATTTAAAAACTAAGAATACTATACATATTTTCTATTAATTACTTTATTATATATATTACAATACGCTATTTTTAATACTTGAGTTAAATTACAACATAAGATATAATTAATTTACTGACTTTTTATATTTTTTATAATTTTTATTGTGAAGGAGTAATACACATGGGATTTAAAGACAAATTGACTAATAGCTATACACAGGCTTATTTAAAAAGATATGGTGATAGACTTACCCAAACACAAGGTAGAGTTCTATCTGTGAAAGTAGAAGAAAAGAGTTTTCTAAAAATATTTTATAAATTAACTGTAACTATCTTAGTAAAGGCCGACGGCAGTAAATCCATTGCTAGGTGCATATTTAAAAAAAGACGTTGGTTTAAAAAAATCAATTTCATTTCCGTGCTACAAGGACATTCTGTTGTAATTCAAGGAATGAAGGGTAAAAAAGGAAAAGAAAACAGAGAGCAGATTCAAATTGTGAATATTAGAAACATGACTACAAAAAAAGATTTGGTTCCAATGCAAGGAAATGCACCAAAAGTTCAGAGAATAAGATCTGATAAACGTTTTAAATAATAATAAAAGCTATATGATTTTATCATATAGCTTTTATTATTCGCATTATTAATTAATGCCTGTGCTTTATAAATAAGTATAAACTATTTATAAAGGAAATTATTCCAGAGAAAAACAAAATAATTAACCATTGACCAAAATTAAGGGGAATCGTGTGAAAAACGCCCTGCAACAACGGAGTATAAACTATACTAACTAGCATAATTATAGATATACCTACAGCCCCAATCAAATATAAATTTGTAAATGGGTTAATTTCAAATAATGAGTACTTTTCTGATCTACATTCAAATACATGTATAAGTTGAGATAATACTAAGGTTCCAAGGGCCAAGGTTCTACATGCCTCAATACTCATACCGTAATATTTACCCCCTATAAATGACAATATTGTGCATATACCAATGAGGCAACCTCTAATAATAATTTTTTCTGCAAGTCCTCTTGAAAATACGCTTTCATTCTTTTTTCGTGGTTTTTCAAACATAATATCCCTATCCGCCGGATCAACCCCTAAAGCTATAGCCGGAAGTCCATCTGTAACTAAATTTACAAATAAAATTTGTATTGGCAGTAGTGGATTTTCTAAATAAAATAAGGAAGCCAAAAACATAGTAAGTACTTCACCTAAATTACAAGACAATAAATATCTGATGAACTTTCTTATATTATCATATATTACACGACCTTCTTCAACTGCTGCAACTATGGTTGCAAAGTTATCATCTAAGAGAATCATAGAAGCTGCCTCTTTGGTTACATCAGTACCAGATATACCCATAGCTATACCTATATCTGCTTCCTTTATTGCTGGTGCATCATTTACACCATCCCCAGTCATAGCTACAATTTGATTTTTATGCTTAAAGGCTTTCACTATTCTTAATTTATGTTTTGGAGTCACTCTTGCAAAAATTTTAAAATTGTCAATATTCTTCTCTAGCTCTTTGTCAGTTAACTTGTCAACTTCATCTCCTGTTATGACCTCACTTGGATATTTACAGATATCTAATTCCTTTCCAATAGCATAAGCCGTATTTTTATGATCACCTGTTATCATTATTGGTCTTATCCCTGCAATTTTACACTTTATAACTGCACCTTTTACTTCTTTTCTTGGAGGATCAATTATACCTGCAATACCTATAAAGATTAAATTACTCTCCAAACTATCATCTCTTCTAATTCCAGATACCTTATAGGCACAAGCAATACATCTTAATGCCTTAAAAGACATAGATTCAACAGCCCTTAATAATGCATTTTTATAATTAGGAGTCATTGGAGTTACGTTACCGCTTACTAATATATAATTACAATTTTCTATAACTCGTTCTGGCGCACCTTTTACATAGCATATTTCTTTATCTCCTTCTTTAACGATAACAGACATAACTTTCCTTGTTGAATTAAATGGTATTTCATACACACGTTTAGATTTGCCTAAAAACTCTTGCAATTCTTTAGGATTTTCAAAAAATCCTTTAATTAATGCTGTTTCTGTAGGGTCACCAAATAAACATTTAGCAATATTCTTTGCATTAAAATTATAATTGCAATCATTACAGTATGTATAAGCTTTTTTCATTACTAAACTTATTGGAATATTATCCTTATCAACATCATAAGTCCGCCCATCAAAATAAAAGGCTTTTACTGTCATGTTATTTTCAGTTAGTGTTCCTGTCTTATCTGTACAAATTACGGAAGTACATCCTAAGGTTTCAACAGCTGGTAACTTTCTAACCAACGCTTTCCTTTTGAGCATTCTAGATACACCAAGTGCTAATGCAACTGTAACGATAGCCGTTAAGCCTTCTGGTATAGCTGCTACTGCTAAACTTACTCCTAGTAAAAACATTTCGTACTTATTTTGTCCTCGTCTAATACCCATAAAGGTTACAACTATGCAAATTATTATACAAAGCACAACTAGTATTTTCCCAAGATGGTCTAGTCTTTCTTTCAGCGGCGATTTTTCATTTTCAATACTATGAAGCATATTTGCTATTTTACCCATTTCTGTGCTCATTCCTGTAGCTACAACCTTTGCTTTAGCCTTTCCTGTAAGAAGTATTGTGCCCATATAAACATTATTATCCTTAGAAGTTGCACTTTTGGATACCCCAGCCGATTCTCCAGTAAGTAAGGATTCATCAAGCATTACATTATTATCTTCTGTTAAAATACAATCCGCCGGGATCCTATCCCCACTTTCCAAAATTACTAAATCACCTGGTACCAAATATATGGCATTAATTATAGTTAGGCTTCCATTTCTAATCACCTTTGCAGTTGGTGCTGCCAATTGACTTAGTGCCTCTAGAGACCTTTCAGTTTTATACTCTTGAATAAACCCTAATACTCCATTCATTATAACTATTATAAATATAGTTACTGCGTCTGCCTTCTCTCCCATAAGTCCTGAAATAACTGTTGCTGCAATTAATATCCAAGTAATAAAATCGTTGAATTGTGAAAAGAAAATCGAAATTGCAGATATTTTTTTCTTATTTTCCAGTTTGTTAAACCCGTATTTTTTTAATCTAACCTCCGCACTCTCTTTTGTAAGCCCCCCTGCAAATGTTTCATTAACCACGTGTATCCCCCCTTATTCTTCTCTACTACTATATGTGCTTGTCTACTTACATATGAAAAAAATATTGTGTATTATTTTAGTTAATTCACAATATATTAGTGATATAGTTGACCTTTTATTGATTTTTATGTGCAAAGCATTGGTTTTTTCTTTACAATATGGGTGTTTAAATATAAACTAATACTAATCATGTGATTTTTTCAAAGTCATAAAGGTTATAAAAATCGTAAGTTTAATAATAAGGCATATAATAGTTTATAATTGTTATATGCCTCGTGCGGAAATAAGGAGGGTTCATAGGTGAAAAATATTATTTATATTACTGGGCATAGAAATCCAGACACTGATTCTATTTGCTCTGCTATTGCCTATGCAGAGTTTAAAAATAAAACTGGTAAAATTGCAGCAGTTCCAATTAGGCTTGGAGAGATCAATCGTGAAACACAATTTGTTCTAGGTTACTTTAAAGCAGATATGCCTGAGCTTATAACCACTGTTAAAACACAGGTTTCTGATTTGGACATTGACATGGTGGCTCCTATTTCACCAGATATATCTCTAAAAATGGCTTGGGCTATTATGAAAAAAAATGATATTAAGACACTACCTGTTATAGATGAAAATGATAGGTTAGCGGGAGTTGCTTCAGTATCAAATCTTGCTTCTAGCTATTTAGATATTTGGGACAATTCTATTTTAGCTAAAAGCAAGACAACCCTTGAAAATATACTAGACACTCTGTCAGCTAAATGCGTGTACAGACCAGAAGGTACTTTTAAAATAACTGGGAAAATTATTGTAGCTTCTATGCATCCAGATAGCATGAAAGAGATAATTGAGCCAGGTGATATAGCTATATGCGGAGATAGGGAAGATTCCCAGCGTTTAATAATTAATTCTAAAGCTTGCCTTATAATCATTACAGGCAACTATGTTCCAACGGATGATATTATCACCCTTGCAAAAGCTAGTGGTTGCACAATCATATTAACCCCTTTTGATACTTTTACAGCTTCTAGATTAATAACTCAAAGCATACCAATAAGCTATGTTATGTCTAGAAAAAATGTTTTAAGTTTTAATACAGAGGACTTTATTGATGACATAAAATATATTATGCTTGAAACTAGATACAGGAGTTACCCTGTTCTTGATGAAAATAATAAAGTTATTGGAAGTATATCTAGATACCATTTAATATCTCAAAATAGAAAAAAGGTTATACTTTTGGATCATAATGAAAAAACTCAATCAGTTCTTGGTCTTGAAGATGCTGAAATATTAGAAATTATAGATCATCATAGAATTGCAGATGTGCAAACTGGCTTACCTATATACTTTAGAAATGAGCCTGTGGGTAGTACGTCAACAATTGTAGCCTCCATATTTTTTGAAAATGGAATCAGACCTTCAAAAAATGTTGCCGGTCTTTTATGTGCAGCAATTATTTCTGACACATTGCTTTTAAAATCTCCTACTGCTACTTTAGTAGATGAACTTATATTAAAAAGATTAGCTCAAATCGCTGATTTAAATATAGAAGAGTTTGCTAAAGAAATGTTTAAAGCTGGAACATCTTTAGAAGGTAAAACCGCTAAAGAAATCTTCTTCCAAGACTTTAAAGTTTTTTCACTAAATAATTTTAAAGTAGGGGTATCGCAAGTGGGTACAATGTATATTGAAAGTTTTGACCCATTAAAAGATGACATGATAAATTTAATGACTAAAAAGGCTAAGGATAGTGGTTTTGACTTAATTCTACTAATGCTAACAGACATATTAAATGGTGGCTCTGTGTTAATGGCTGTTGGAGAGCATACAGATGTTGTTTCAAAAGCCTTTAATGTTTCCTTAACTAATAATGGAGTATATATTCCTGGTTTAGTTTCAAGAAAAAAACAAGTTATACCGCCTATTACAGCAGTTATAGATAAGATAAACTAAAATACGTAATTTCCTATTTTAAATAAAAAACAAAGCATTATAGGCTTATCAAAATCTATAATGCTTTGTTTTTATTTGATTATTGATTTATTATCTTCGTAAATTATTAGCCATTTGCCACATTTCATCGGCAGTTTTCAAAGTAGAAGAACTAAGCTGAAACGCCCTTTGTGTCATAAGCATATCTGTCATTTCTGTTGCAAGGTCAACATTAGACAACTCCAAATATCCTTGCATTATAGAATAATCATTACTTTCTAACATCCCTACACCAGGCTTTGGCATAAATAAATTGTCCCCTACAGAAATCATTGAGTTATTTCCTATAGCCCTTGATATTTTTACTTTTCCAACAGGTATATCACTATTATTCTCTTTAATAGTTACCTCGCCTTTTGAATCTATGTTGAAATTATTAGAATTAAATTTATAAGGCCCGTCTGCTTTATTAATATCCTTACCTTCACCATCAACAATACTAAGTCTATTTCCACTTTGATCAACTATAGTACCACTAGCATCAGTCAGAAAATTCCCCGCTCTGGTATATGCCTTACTGTTGTCCTTCTGGAGCACTTCAAAATAGCCTGTACCATCTAATGCTAAATCCGTCGAAAGCCCCGTTGGTGTAACGCTACCCTGCGTAGTGTCCCTTGTCCACTCGGATAATCTAATACCTGTACCATTTTGCAGTACCGTCTTCCCCTGTTTATCAGCAGATACCGGATATCCTTTTCTATCAAGTGACTCATAAACAAGATCTTTAAAACTTGCATCAACCTTTTTATATCCATTAGTATTTACATTGGAAATATTATTAGATATTGCATCTAATTTTTCCTGTTGTGCCATCATAGAACTTCGACTATTCCATAAAAGTCTTAACATACACTATCGCCTCCTCATTTATATCTTATTAAATATTGTTCATTTCATGTTTTATCCTACTCTGCCTACTTCATTAACAGCTTTTCCTAATGTTTCATCAATAGATTGCATAACCTTTTGATTACTTTCAAAATTCCTCATAACTGTCATCATATTTACTATTTCATTTGTAACGTTAACATTAGATTTCTCTAAGGTGTTTTGTCTCACTGTAATATTTGTATTTTCAATTGGACTTAATGCATCATATAAATTATCTCCAACTTTATTGAGGGTTTTATAATCTTGAAAATCTACAGTATTAAATTTATATAAGTTTTCATCATTAACGCTTATATCTCCATACTTATCAACCTGAAGCTTGCCATCACCAACAAATAAAGGCTCAGTATCGTTAGTTGCTTTATTCTTACATAAAACCCTATCCCCACTATCTGTTACCAAATACCCTAGTCTATCAATGTGAAAATCACCACTTCTAGTATAATAGGTCTTGTTCTCAATACCATTATTCCTTTGTACTGCAAAAAATCCACTGCCTTCAATTCCAAAGTCTGTAGATTTATTAGTTTGTTGAAGCAATCCTTGAGTAAAATATGTATTTAGGTCATCTATTTCACTACCCATGCTTAAAGAACCAATAACATTCCTAGTATTCTTCCCATTTACAACCTTGTCATAGTTTTGTATTAATACATCATCAAACTTTTTAATAGAAAGATTTTCGCTTTTAAAACCAATAGTATTTGCATTTGCTATATTATTAGTTACAACGCTTTGTTTAGCTTCCCCAGTTATAAGCCCTGTAACTGCTGTATAGAGACCTCTAATCATTTTTTGACACCATCCTTCGTAATAATTGTCATCTCATCAGGGTAACGCATACCATATCCCCTAGCTTTTATTTCAACCTTACCTTTACTCATTTCATAATTTATTTTCGCACCACTTAATAAAATAGACGCTATAACCATTCCTATTCCTATTCCTATTAAAAGCTTCCTATCACTTAGAAATCCTATTAAACTCTTTATCTTATATATAAATCCTTTATTAATAGCACTTCCCCCTTACCGAGCTTCAATATTTCTGATATTTCCTGATCGGAAAATCCTTCACTAAATAATCTTTTTATCTCATTAACCTTATACTCGTTAGCATTATCAATGTTAGTGCTAATATTAGTATCAGTAATGTTGACAGTAGTACTTTCACTATCATCACCATTATGATAATTATCTATAATAATTTTATCTTTATTATCGTCATTGATTTTCTCAGTACTTTGCAGGTTATTAGCACTACTTTCCATGATTTCTCTAATAGCCATTAACTCACTTTGAAGCTCAACAATACTTTCAGAAAACTCTTGCCTAACTTCCCCTAGTTTAATATCATAATCATTAATATTCCCTATAGCATTTCCTAGCGCTCCATCAAAGGATTTATTTTGTTTTTTTATAGCTATTACATTTAAAATTATAAGTATCAGTCCAATAAAAATCAATAAACCCGTCATACAACTCACTCCAAATTTTATAATATTTCATACTTTAGTTTCGCAAGTTCCTTTCTCAGGTTTACAAGTGCTCTACTATGAAGTTGACAAACCCTCGATTCTGATACACTCAGGATACTTCCGATTTCTTTTAAAGTAAGACCTTCATAGTAATATAAAGTTAGTACCATTTTATCTTTTTCTTTTAGGTTTTCAAGACCTAAGGCTAAGTATTCAACCTGCTCTTTATCTTCTAGAGTCTTTTCTGGACTTGGACTATTGTCATCTTTAATCGTACCACTTAGTGGCATGTCATCGCCTTCTGAAAATATTATATCCTCTAGGGAAACTACAGATATATAATTTATATTGCTTTCAATATCCGCCACATCATAAATTGTAATACCTAATTCACTTGCAATTTCATGGTTTGAAGGTTCTCTATATAAGGTTTTCTGAAGTCTTTCAATAGCTTCATTGTATCTGCTTAACTTATCCATGGCACCCTTAGAAATAGGACTATTTCTTCTAAGTTCATCAATCATAGCCCCTTTTATTCTTATAGATGCATAACTTGAAAACTTCATGCCTTTAGTGGCATCAAACTTTCCTAAAGCATCCATAAGTCCGAGCATTCCATAGCTAATCAAATCTTCATACTCAACATATTTGGTTTTTCCAATTATTACTCTAGATGCAATATATTTAACTAAAGGTATATGCTTTTTCACAATTTGCTCTTTTATATCAACTGCATCAACATTGGACATTTAAGCGCCTCCTAACTTTTTTTCATCTGTTCTCTCATAAGTTGAAATATAAACTTAATGATAACTTCTCTGGTTGAATTATCTAAAAACTCAAAGCTTAAACCACAAACAAATCTACCTTCATCATCTTTTATAATTCTCATTGCTTGCCCTACAACAAGTAAATTTTCATTATTAATAGTTAATGATACCAGTAGGAAATCATTTTGCTTAACGTGCTCTGCTACTTTAATTTTCATTCCACCACCACTTAAATCAAGCAATACACCGTTTGTATATTCACTATCTTCTATGGTTTTAGGGTTAGTTTTTGGCTCGTTTTTAAGATTTTTATATTTAACGCTATTTAGCAATGTTATTCTAAAATATTTTCTTCTCTGTATTTTTTCTATTTCCGTTGGTTGTGCTAAAAGTAAAATAGGTATATTTTCAAATTTACGTCCTATAACTGAAGATTTAAATTTATAAATACTATCTTCTTCATAGTAAATAACCTCTACAGCCGTTCCCCTTGATAATGGTATATATTGACCTGTACTAACAGGAATGTTAGTTGCTATGTATTCATCAGTTATGTCTTGTATATTGCAATTAAAATACTTTTCGTCAATAAATAATTCTAGTTTCATATTTACTTTAAAATCAACTTTAGTCATTATTCCAACCCCTTACGAGAAAATACTGAAAATTTTCTTGAACAGACCTTCTAGCCCCATGCCACTGGCCTTTTCCTTTATGCCTTCAATTTTAATTGCTATAGAATTTATATCTTGAGCTACTTGAGAACTGGGGTAACTTATTATTACTGGTTGCTGCTGTCTTACTGCATAAGATAATTTTTTATCCTCACCTATTTGACCTAAATACTCTAGTTTCATTGAAAGAAACTTAGTAACAGCATTATTAAATTTGTTATATGTAATGGTAGCTTCATTATTATCTAAGGATCTATTTATTATAACTTTAGCAGAATTTTTAATATTAAAATGCTTAACAGCCTTTAATAAGCTATATGCATCTGTCAGGGATGTAGGTTCAGGTGTTGTTACTATTACTAAATCCTCTGAGCATGCAATAAATCCCAAAACACTTTTATTAACACCAGCTCCTGTATCCATTATTATATAATCAAACCCCGTTAAAGCGGTAAGTTTATTTAGGAATAAATCCCTTTGATCTTGCGTCAAATCTTCAACTTTAGAAAGGGCTGATCCGCCTGCTAAAAGTTTCACCCCAAAGGGCCCAGTTAAAACAACTTCCTCAATCTCTTTACCTTTACTTATAACATCAAACACATTGTATCTAGAGGAGCATCCCATTATAATATCATCATTTCCCATGCCTATATCTGCATCAAAAATCATAACTTTCTTACCCATTTTTTGAAGTGCTATAGATAAATTAACTACTATGTTACTTTTACCTACTCCTCCCTTACCAGAGGTTATAGTTATAATTCTAGGCTTGCTGGTATTATTAGAATTATCAGCTCTACTAGACATATTGTTTTTATCATTTTCAACAGCCATCTGTCTCAATCTTTGAGCTTGATCTAGCATATGTTATCCTCTCCTAATACAAGACTGACAATCTTGTCAACTGATAATTCTTTAATATCATCAGGTACATTTTGCCCAGTTGCAACAAAGCTCAATGGTTTTTTTGCAATTTCTAATATATTAAGTATGGAACCATAAGTTGAAGTTTCATCTAATTTAGTTACTATTATATTATTATAGTTTAAAATTCGATATCCTTCAATAATATATTTAATATCTTTATTTTTAGTTGTCGAACTTAGGACTAAATGGATATTTTTTGTATCAGCTTTTTCCACAAAAGTTCTGAGTTCCGACATCTGCATATTATTTTTACTATTTCTACCTGTAGTATCAATGAGCACAACTTCACATTCTTTCATACTTTCTATAGCACTTTCCATGTCCTTCATGTTGTATACTACCTTAAACGGTATGTTCATTATATCGGCATAGGTTTTCAGTTGCTCTACTGCACCAATTCTGTAGGTATCAACAGTAATTAATCCTACCTTTTTTTTCTCAACTAAAGCTAACCTTCCCGCAAGCTTTGCTATGGTAGTAGTTTTTCCAACGCCAGTTGGCCCCACAAGAACTATTCTACCTTCTAGTTTTGGCTTAGTCACATGAATCATTTCTTTTAATGCAACTTTTAATCTTTCATATTCATTACTTTCTACTTCGTCACTTCTGGCTTCATCAGTTTGTTTTTTACCAGTTGTAATTTCACTAAATTCATCTT
This sequence comes from Clostridium sp. CS001, assembly GCF_020443565.1. GTDB lineage: Bacteria > Bacillota > Clostridia > Clostridiales > Clostridiaceae > Clostridium_AD. Next base: position 193,929 of record NZ_JAIZZN010000003.1, on the reverse strand, counting down.
GAATACTCTTAATTTTTTCCAATAGTTTCTCAATATTTTCATTATCTACATCATTTTCTTCCAAGATTTTTTCTATATTACTTTTTTCACTATGCTCTACCTTATTACCACTAGTAAGTTCACTAAGCATACTCTTCATTTCTTGCATTTCATTCATTAAGTCCTTTGAATTCTTTGAGTCCATAGACTCCTTTGAACCCCTTAATTCTTTTGCATCTTTAGCATTCTTTAAATCCCTTAATTCTTTTGCATCCTTTAAATCCTTGAAGTAATCATTACCACTAACGTGGCTATTTTCCTTCTCTACAACCTTTTTAATTGCATCTATACTACTTTTTACATTTTGTTCTTGCACATTTACTTCATTTTCAACCGCAGCTGTTACTTCAATAATCTTTTTTGAAAATAAACCTTTTAAGCCTGGTTTTCGTATTTTCCTTTGACTAATAATTACAGCATCTGTGCCAAGCTCATATCTTATTCTCGTCATGGCTTCATTCATGCTATTAACTACATATCGCTTTATAATCATTGCAACGTCACAACTCCTTCAGTTTTAATCTCGATTTCATTTGGTATCTCGTTAAGTGAAAGCACTGTAATGCTTGGGAATACCATTTCAATTAATCTTCTAAAGGCTGGTCTTATTTTTGGAGATACCAAAATCACTGGCTGATTGTTGTGAAAATAAATTGTACTAATATTACTTTTAATGGAATTTAATATTCTCCCTGTGGTATCAGGATCTACCGCTGGAAAAGACCCCTGCAAGGATTTTTGAATGTTATTACCGATAATATCCTCAACCTCTGGTGCTAAAGTTATTATTGTTATACATCCATTGTCATCAACAAGTCCATTGCATATACTTCTTCCTAGAGAAAAACGGACATATTCTGTTAATACTTCTATATCTTTAGTCACTCTTGAATTATCTGCTAAAGATTCTAAAATTGTAACCATATCCTTTATTGCTACCCTTTCTTTTAATAAACTTTGAAGGACCTTCTGAACCTCACCAACAGTCATAAGATCAGGTATTAACTCCTCAACCACAGTATTATATTTCTCTTTTACAGAGTCAAGTAATAACTTTGTTTCTTGTCTACCTAATAACTCAAAGGCATGATTTTTAATAGTTTCTGTTAAATGTGTTACCATTACAGTAGTTGGATCTACCACTGTGAGCCCTTTTATTTCTGCATCTTCTCTTTGGTCATTATTTATCCAAACTGCCGGTAGCCCAAAGGTTGGTTCAATTGTGTTTATGCCTTGCATGTTAATATCCTCGGAACTTGGGTCAATGCACAGTAGCATGCTTGGCATTAACTCTCCTTTTATTATTACAGTTCCTCGAATTTTAACCACATATTCATTGGTTTTAAGTTGCAGATTATCTTTAATTCTAATAGGTTGAACAACAATCCCCATCTCCAAAGCACATTGTCTTCTAACTGATGCAATCCTTTGTAATAAGTCTCCTCCTGTAGATTCATCCGCCAGTGGGATTAATCCATATCCTATTTCTATTTCCATAGGCTCAACAGAAATCAAATTCATTACATTTTCTGGTTCTCTATTTTCAGTTTCAAAAGACTCCTGTTCTTCACTTTCTATTTTCATAATTTTTTGATCTTTTTCGTCTTTATGTAAAAAATATGCGCTAATTGCAGTAGCAATTGAAAGCATAATAAAAACCAAGTGAGGCATTCCCGGAATTGCTGCTAAAACTAATAGCACCACTGATGCTAGACCTATTACTTTTGGGAAAGCAGTAAGTTGCTTGGTCACTTGACTTCCTAAATTTGTAGTACTACCTGATCTAGTAACTAGAATACCAGAAGCAACTGATATTAAAAGCGCTGGAATTTGGCCTACAAGACCATCCCCTACTGTAAGTCTAACATAAGTAGTTGCAGCTTTTGCAATTGGCATCTTAAGCATTACTACGCCTATAATAATACCACCAAAAATATTGATTATAGTAACAATTATACCTGCTATAGCATCTCCTTTTACAAATTTAGATGCTCCATCCATAGCTCCATAAAAACTAGCCTCATCCTGCAATTTTGTTCTTCTCTCTCTTGCCTGATCTTCATTAATGGCACCAGTATTCAAATCAGCATCAATACTCATTTGCTTACCAGGCATTGCGTCTAGTGTAAATCTAGCAGAAACTTCTGAAACCCTTCCTGCCCCTGCTGTAATAACTATAAACTGTATAACGATTATTATTAAGAAAATAATTATTCCTACTACATAATTACCACCAACAACAAATTCACCAAAGGCTTCAATTATATCACCTGCATAAGCTTCTGTTAATATTAGCCTAGTAGATGAAATATTCAATCCTAATCTTAAAAGTGTTGTAATAAGTAGCAACGTTGGAAAAACTGAAAATTGCAACACTTCTGTTGTAAACATTGTTAATAATAAAATTATAACTGCCAGTGTAATATTAATTGCAATTATTACGTCCAAAAGCTTTGGAGGTAATGGAATAATTATCATTAAAACTATCCCTATTACTCCAAATGCAACTAAAATGTCTAGATTGTTCTTTATACTAAATTTCGAGTTTTCAGCCACAAATATCATCCTTTACTTTCTTTTCTTTAATTTGAATACCAATGCTAATATTTCTGCCACAGCACCATACATCTCAGCTGGGATTTCCGATCCTATATCTAATTGTTTATATATTAACCTTGCTAAAGGTTTATTTTCAAAAATTGGGACCTGATTTTCTTTAGCAATCTCTTTTATTTTTATAGCTACATTGTCTGCTCCCTTGGCCACAATTATTGGAGCACCTTCGCCTCCTTGCTCATATTTAATTGCTATAGCTAAATGAGTAGGATTTGTAATAACCACAGTAGCATCAGGCACTTGTTGCATCATTCTACCTGCCGCCATTTCCCTTTGCTTTTGCTTAATTTTAGATTTAATCTGTGGGTCTCCTTCTTGTTGCTTATATTCTTCTTTAATTTCTTGAAGACTCATTTTCAACTCTTTGTTGTGTTTATACTTTTGATATGCAAAGTCAATTACGGATATTATAATCATAATTATTGCTATTTTGAAAAATATGTCCACCACTAATCCACCGAATACAGTTAAAATAGCATCTATTTTCAAACTTCCATAATTCATTATACTTAAGTAATTACTTTGAATAAAATCATAAGCTACAAATCCTATTACAGAAATTATAGCTAAATTCTTAACTAAATCTACTAAAGATCTTGTAGAAAAAATTTTCTTGAATCCACTTATTGGATTTAGCTTTTTTAAATCAGCCTTAAGTGGTTCACCGGTAAATATAAATCCAGATTGCATAAGGCTTGCAATTATACCCATAATCATAATAGGTACAAGAATTGGTAAAACCAAAAGACCAAACCTTATTAATGAAACAAGAAGCATATTTTTAAAAGTATACTCGTTAACACTTAATGTTAAATAATTGCTTAAGAAAAGACTTAATAAACCTTTTAAATTCTCTAGCATATATGAGCCTAGCATAATCATAAGCAGTGTCACAGTAAATAGTGTAATAGTAGATGATAATTCCTTACTTTTTGCTACTTGCCCCTTTTTCTTTGAATCACTTTTCTTTTTGGGAGTAGCTTCTTCAGTTTTTTCACCACTATCTGCAGAAACAATAATTAATAATGGCAATACCTTATATAGAGCTTTAATTACATCTGGAATTGCATAAAAAGAATTCACTATTAAATTTAAAATTGTTGGCAGCACTAAAGCAAAGCAACTGAGCCCTACCAATATCTTTATTGGCATACCTAATATCATAATATTTAATTGAGGCACTGTCCTTGATACCAGTCCCATACACAAATCAGTGATAATAATTATTAAAATAATTGGTATGGCTATTTTTACTCCAAGTGTAAAAAATTCTATAAAAACCTTTACTACCATCATTGATGACTGCTGATTAAGTATAAACCTTCCAATACTAACACTGTTAAAACTATCAATAATAGCCCTTATTAGCATATGATGGCCATCTACAACAAAAAACATTACCATGCTTACCCAATATAGCAACCTACCAAGTAGCGTAACATTCTCATTTGATATAGGATCAAACATGCTCATCATAGAGAATCCAACTTGGAAATCCATGAGTTGCCCCGCCATCTGTGCTGAGAAAAAACAAAATTTTACTAAGTAACTTAATATTAATCCAGTGGTAACCTCTGATATTGCAAAAACTATCAGCGTCATATTACTAGTAATTAAATTTACATTTTCATAATTAACACCTGGCACTATTAAAAAAGTGAAAATAACACAAAATCCAACCTTTGCCATTGGAGGAGTAGATTTAGGAAAGAAAATTGGTATGCCCATAAAAAATGCTGAAATTCGCAGGAGTACCATAATGAAGCCTAAATAATAAGCTGTATCAATCAATATAACTCCACCTAACCTCCCATATTAGCCATAAGTTCAAAAATTCTTGTTGTAAAACTAACTACTGTATGAAGCATCCAGCTACCCATTAATAGTCCCATTAATGCAACTGCTAATAACTTTGGTACAAAAGTTAATGTTTGCTCTTGGATTTGAGTAGTAGCTTGAAATATACTTATTATTAATCCTACAAGGGTAGCCACAAGTAAAATTGGTGCAGCTACTAATATTGCAGTTTGAATTGCATCTTTTATTATAGATAACACAATACTCTCAGTCATTTATTTCACCTCAACTAAAACTCATAATTAATGATTTTACCAAAAGATTCCATCCATCAACCATAATGAATAACAATAACTTAAATGGAAGCGAAATCATAACTGGTGGTAACATCATCATTCCCATAGCCATTAAAATACTACCTGTAACAATATCTATTATAATAAATGGTATGAATATTAAAAATCCCATTTCAAAAGATCGCCTTAGCTCACTTATCATAAAAGAAGGCACCACTGCATATAGGGGCACTTTATCATAGGTTAATTTAGGCTTCCCATTTACCATTATTACCTTTCCCGCTTCATCAACCTGATTTTTAACTGTATCTTCTAACTTTCCAACTTCTAAAAAAAGTTTTAAATCCTTTGCTCTTGTTTGTTTTAACATAAAATCTCTCATAGGTTTTGACCCTTTATCAATAGCAACCTGTTGAGTTATTTGATTATTTAAGTATGGAGTTAAAGCCTCATTATTTAATTTTTCAAAGGTTGGAGCCATTGTAAAAAAAGTTAAAAATAATGCAAGCCCTATAATTACCTCCTTTGGTATTGCCTGCTGAATTCCAATAGCACTTTTAAATAAGGAAAGTACTATAATAATTCTTACAAAGCTTGTGGTCATTATTATAAATGAAGGCAATAAAGTAAGTACTGTAAGCATTATTAACAGCTTAATATTATCAACATAGTCAGTTGGCGTCTTAGCATTGTCGACTGAAATATTAATCTTAGGTATTGGCAGTGTTTGAGGTGCTGCATTTACTACCTTAACTGCAACAATCCCTACAATTACCATAGCCAAAGCAAAAATAAACAAGTTTTTATTTTTTCTTTTCATCTTTAACTTCCTTTTTCATAATGTGTTTTTTAAACAAGTCTTTCATATCTTCATATTGTGGTATTTCTTTACTATTTTCAATAATAATAATTTCTTCTTTGGGAATTTCAAATAAAATTTCTATGTTCTTTGAACTTGAAGATATAGCATAAGCGTTTTCACCAATTTTTACAACGAGAATACTATTGTCCTTAGATAAGGTAATCCTATCTAGTATTTTCATATACTTACCATCTTGTAACTTTTGAAGCTTATTGCCACCATATTTTAAAGACAGGTACAATAAAAATAATATGAGGGGTAAAAACAATATAATTTTGAGTATTAGTATCCAAAATTCACCGTCTATCATATTTGCACCTACTGCACTAATATATCATTAAAATATATATGAGAAACCTTTCCTTTACTTAAAGCTGAATTTATACTAACAATTAACTGTTCCTTCATAGTATCAACACCTGTTGCTCCAAAGTCCGTAGTTTTTTTTGACCTGAAAGAAGTGTTTAATACATCCCTAATTATTGGTTTTTTCAACTCTATTTCCGCTGTCAAATCTTTATTATCCTCGTAGCCAATAAAAACCTTCACCTTTAGATATCTTCTTCCATCCTCATCTAAAAGATTCACTAAAAATTCATCTAATGAATAAGTTACCTCATTAATTTCCACAGGTTTATCTGATTTAACATCAGCACCTACGCCTTTTTTACTTGCTAAATACATTCCTCCAAAGGTTGCTCCGCCTACTACTATTAAAGATAATAGAACTATAATTACAATTTTAAAAATGTTTCCTTTTGGGGATTTATCTTTTTTTGGTTTCTCACTCATTTTTTAGTGGCCTCCTTTTCATTTGCAACAATTAAAATATTTACTCTTCTGTTTAAAGCTCTGTTTACATCGTTATTATTAGCTACAATAGGCCTGTATTCACCATATGCAACAGAACTAAACCTTTTTGGAAGAACTTGGCCTTTTATGCTTACAAAATACTCAAGCACATTTAAAGCCCTAGCAGAAGATAGTTGCCAGTTATTGTTATATTCGTAATTGCTAATGGGAATATTATCAGTGTGCCCTTCAATTACAACATCATTCGGGAAAGTAGCTATTAATCCATTTATTGAATTTAAAACTGGTTTACTCTTATCTATAATCTCTGCTTTTCCACTTTCAAATAAAATGTTTTCCCTAAGTTGAATGATAACACCTCTATTGTCAGACTTTATCACTACTGTTGATTCTAACTTTTTGTCTTTTATGAAGCTTTGAACCTTTTCATATATATCCTCAGTATCATTATTAGCGTTAGTAGTTGGAATTGGCTCCCCTACTAATGGAACTTCTCCAGTTTTTACATTGAAATCTAAAATACTCTTTCCAGTTTCACCTGTTAAAACAGATTGAAGAGAAGACGCGATTTGTTTGAACTTTGCAGCATCAACTGTTGAAAAGGAATATAATAACACGAAGAAGGTTAGAAGAAGTGTCATAGTATCTGAAAAGGTAGCTATCCAAGCATCTGTTCGCATCTCCTCTTTAGCACCTTTTTTTCTAGACATTATCTGTCACCCCAGCTGTTTTTGCTTGTGCTTCAAGAAACTTTAACCTGTCATATGGTGATAAATAAGACGTTAACTTTTCTTCAACAATCCTTGGATTAACTCCAGATTGAATTGCAAGTATTCCCTCAAGCATCATTTCCCTAGCATTTACTTCAATAGTTGATTTATAATTTAAGTTTTGCGCCATAGGTATTAATATTAAATTTGCAAGTAGTGCTCCATAAAACGTAGTTATTAATGCTTTTCCCATACCAGAAGCTAATGCAGAAGAGTCACTTAAATTTGCAAGCATCTGAATAAGTCCTATAAGAGTACCAATCATACCAAATGCAGGTGCATAAGCTGCCCAAGCTTTTAACATGTTAGCGCCATCAGTATGACGTCTTTCCATTTCACCTATTTCTAGTTCCATGATTTCCTTTATTGTTTCTGGTTCAAGACCATCAACCACCATTTGAAGTCCCTTTTTCAGAAATTCATTTGTTAATTGAGCCATTTCATCTTCAAGAGATAAAAGCCCTTCTCTTCTTGCCTTTTTAGATAAATTTGTGAAGCTATCAATAATTTCTGTGCTAGACATTGTACTCTCTTTAAATGATTGCAGCGTAACTGTCATTACTCTTTTCATTGCTGAGATAGGGTATGCTATGAGAAGTGCAGCAAATGAGCCCCCTACTGTAATTAATATTGATGCGAAGTCATAAAATATCCTTAAGTTAGCTCCACCAGCCGACATACCCCATACAATCAGCACGATTCCTATTGCAACACCAATACTGGTCAAAATATCATGTTTTTTCATGTAACTTCCTCCTATAACCTACCTGCAAATATCTTCTTTTTATAATCTATAACTTCCTTAATTACTTGTTCTGTACTCTCGAGCACCAGATACTTCTTTCCATTTATAAGCGTTATTAATGTTTCAGGCACCACTTCTATTTTTTCAATAATTTCAGCGTTTAAAACAAATCCTTCTTTATTTAAACCTGTTAATTTTATCATAGCCCCTCCTATTATCTAATATGTATTATAAATTAAAAGAATTTGGTAAGTCTCAAATACTTGTAGCATTTGAGACTTAACACAAATTCACTTTAAAATTTCATGTTACTACTATCTTTTCAGATTTATTATGTCTTGTAGTATTTCATCCCCAGTGGTAATTGTCTTACCTGCTGCTTGGAAAGCTCTACTTGCAACAATCATATCTGTAAATTGCTCAGCTAGGTCAACGTTTGACATTTCAAGCATTCCTTGAAGCATGTCACCGTAGCCCATGCCATTGTCTGTAACGTATTTAGGATCCTCAGGATCGAAGCTTTCAGGATCAACGTCATCAGGAAGTGCGCCCTTTCCTGTCCTTACCACTGCAGCACCCGAGTTTGAGGTATTTGCGTATATATTACCTCCAACTTTAGATAATCCAGCAGGATTCTTAAATGAAGCAACCGCTACTTGTCCTAGTATTGCAACTTTACCACTGTCTAAAACTGCTTTTATCATCCCATCCTTTTCTATAGAAAAAGTTCTAATTCTAGAAAATGTCGCTTCTGTAGCTGGAATAATAGGTGGTCCAGGAATCTCCTCTACTGCTGGAACAAAAATCTTTTCTGGTATAACCAGAGGTACTAATATGTGGCTTGTAAATATGGTTGGACTATCTGCATTAGCGTAAGTTAAAATTGGCTTACCATTTTTATCATAATCTAAACTTGTATTTTTTCCATCATTAACAGCGTATCCGAGTATTCTTAATCCGTCAGAATTCAGTAAGTTTCCTTCATTATCTAGGGTTAAAGCTCCGTCTCTTGTATAAGATATTGTTAACCCATTGGAATCATTTACTGTATAATCAGGATTTAGCTGAACCCCTTTTTTTTCATTAAGTTTTTTATCCTTTGATGATTCAATTGTTTCTTCTGCAGCTGCTATTTGATCTGGATTTATACTCCTCTCAGCCTCACCTTTGGGAACTAACCCTTTAGCCACCATTAAGTACCCTTCACCATCCATAGCAACATCCAAATTTCTAGATGTTGGTTGCATCATACCTTGCCCTACCATAGTATCAATCCCTGCAACTTGTACACCAAGACCTACTTGTCTTGCATTAACTCCACCTTGATTTGCTCCAGGAGCTAAGGCTTGAGACATACTTTGACTTACCATGTCTTGAAATCTAACTCTTGAACCCTTAAATGCTGTAGTTCCAACGTTAGCTATATTATTTCCTATAACGTCTAATTTGACTTGATTTGCTTTCATTCCGCTTATACCAGAATATAATGATCTTAGCATAATATTACCTCCACTTTTATGTTTGAGTTTTACTGAAAATATTTCTATAAAAATTTTATAATGAAATTCTATTTTAAAACTATAGTTACAATAGTTACTTTGCTTCTATCTTTCCACAAAGCTAAGCCTCCAAAATGGTCCAGCTTACAATAAAACTACACTATCTATGTTTGTTATTACATTTCCTTCACTTTGATTTTTATCTAAAGCAGTTATAATAGTTCTATTCTTAATGCTTGCAACTAAGATAACATCTTTATATAATATCAGTGATTCCTTAGCACCCTTTTCAGAGGCCATATTTATCCCTTTGTTGATTTTTTCCATATCTCCATGATCTAAAGTAATATTTCTACTGCTTAATCTCTGTGCTGCATGGGCTGATATGGTAAAGGACTCTTCTTTTTTAATCTGCTTATCTAAAATTTGTTTAAAATCAGTAATTTCTTTGTTATCTTTAACCCTATTTTTCTGTAAGTTTCCATATGAAAAATCAGAAAAATCCTTTGCATCGTACAGTTTACCATTTATCACTCGATATGACATAATATCACCTTACTATTCCCATTAGGTACTTTTTATTGAACTTTTACTATATTGTTGAAATTTACATTTTGGGTAACTTCTTGTCCATTTTCCTGCCATGCAATAGTTAAATTAGTACCAGTTGCATCTCTAAAGACGCTTTTAACTGTTCCAGCATAGTTTTTTGTATCCTTTCCATCCACACCTTCTTGCACAACTGCTTCAATCTGCTTTCCCATTAAGCTTACTGCACTTGAAAAACTTGCATTGCCATTAATGTAATCTAACCTATAGTCTGGTACATCCAAAATATCAGACAAAGCATCAGCTGGGAAGTCTTTCATAGTTCCATCTGTAAGTTGCACTGCGAGTTTCGTTACACCTGCTTCTTTAAACACAGCCTTCACAATGCCTCCATGTTGCATTCCTTTTGCATCGTAAGAGCTAAGCGCTACCATTTTACCCACTAGTGAAGAAGATGTTGAAAAAGCTACAGTGCTATTTAAATTTGTCATCTGCTCTAATGCCGCAAATTGGGCCAATTGAGATACAAATTCTGTACCATCCTTACCCTTAGTTGGATCTTGGTTTGAAAGCTCTGCAGAAAGAATTCTTAAAAAAGAGTTTTTATCCATTTCTTGACCTTTCTTTACAATCCTAGTACCCCTTTGTGTTGCCCTTGCCGCTAGTTCCGCTTCTGATCTCGTTTCAAGAATTTCAGTACCCATATTTATCACTCCTTTGCATACATAAGGTACAAGCTATTAAATTGTTTTTAAACAAATTTATTTACCTGACTTTCTTCCATAACGTAGTTATTACCTAAGAAAACATCATCTTCTTCTAAGCCTACATTTTTATCTGTGTTTTTATTTTGTTGTCTTTGATTATTTTTTTCATTAGAGTCTTTACTAAAGAAGGTTGAATCCTCATAAATATTTATATCTAAGCTTTGAATCTTAATATCCATATTTTTTAACTTATCACCAATGTCTTGAATGTTTTGATTTAATAAATTATAAGTCTCCTTGTTTTGAGCTGATATACTAGCCTTCATTACACCGCTTTCCACAACAATCTTTATGGTGATTTCTCCAAGTTCTTTAGGATTCATTTTTACTGTTAAATCCTTAATATTATTAATTTCCATAAATTTTATGGTTTTAATTACATCTGCTCCAACATTACTTTTATCAATAACTAGGTTTGTAGCTTGAACCTTAGATGTTTCTAGAGTTTTTACAGATTCAAATTGATTCATAAAGTTAACTACTTTTGATATTTTAGGCTCTTCTTTATCTTCGCCAATTAAATTATTAAGAAATTTCTCTTCAAAAAAACTATTTCCTGACGACTTCTTATCACTTTTAGAATCACCAGAATTTTGCATTTGAGAATTAGGTAAAATTTCAGAAACTACTTTATTACCTTGATCAATTATCTTTTGTAGTAGGTTGTCTTTTATTGATTTGTCTTCACTACTTGCGCTTAAAGTTTCAAACTTAGGAATTTTAAATAAATTCAAATCTCCCTCTACCTGTTCTACTTTCGTCATAAGTTTTTGGAGCACATCAATTATTTGAGACGATACCTGGCTGTTCTCTTTAGAACTTTCTAACAGTGTCACCATTTCATTAAGACTGTTTTTTAGTAAACCTTTTGTATCTGTGATTACCTTTTCTCCACCTACTAATTGTTCTAGATTAACAGTACCACTTTTAGTATCTTGATCTTTAGTTGCGGTGGTATCATTAAATTTTTGAAACATAGTAAGTAAGGATTGCAGCAACTGCTGGATTTGTGTCATTTCGTCAGTAGCTTTACCTACGCCTAATAATTCTTCTGAAGATTTATCAGTGCCTTTCGTTAGCTCATCAATAGATTGTTTTAAAAAGCTCAATATCTCTGAACCTATCTTGCTATTTTCTTTTGTGTTAACTGGTTCCATTTCTTCACTTTCATCTACAGCAGTTTTCTCAGTTTTAACATTTTGATTTTCATTGTCTAAGTTTTTCAAGTTAGTTTTTCCCAAATCCTTACCATCTCTTTTAGCAACATCTTTATTGTACTTTTCATCAACATTTTCATTTGAAGAATTCTTAGATTGCATTTCATGGTTGTCTAGAATTTTCTTAAACTCATCTTTTTTGCTTGTTGACTTTGGATTATCTAGTTTTTTCGGAATATTATTTGCAATTACATTAATATCTACTTTCATTATTTTTTCACCTCCCTTCCCATATGGTTCTTTCTAATAAATGCATAAAGAGCGAACTCATCATTAGCCTTTTGTTCTATTGAATTTTGCTCTTTTATAAAAGCACTTACCTGCTTTTCTTTTAAAATTTCAACAGTTTTCTTTTCTACTTGACATTTTTTTAAGTTTTCTCTCTTTTCATCAAGTGTTATATTTTTATCCCTTAATACTGCTGTAGTTTCATTGATTGAGAAATTTATAGCATTTAAGTAGTTCTGTTTGATTTTTTGATGAATAATTGATTCATCTGTAGTTATATTTCTATGCACCTTGTAATTCTCTTTTAGATCATTTAGCTGCTTTTCTACTAAATTCTTTTCTCTTTGCGCCTCTTTAAATTTAAGTTTACTTTTTTCTTCGCTATCCATCCTAATATCAAGAAGCTTTTGAAGTCTAAACTTATATACTTCTGGCAATTTAAAACCCCTCTCTCTGCAGTACTTCGATTTTTTTAATTAAACATATTTTCCAACATATTTATACTAACTTCAAAGTCTGTACTATCATCCATACCCTGAATTAAATAAGATTCTATACTATCATTATAATGAATTGCCTTATCTATCTTTTTACTACTGCCCTTTACATAAGCTCCAATATTTATAAGGTCTTCGGAGTCTTTATATGTTGCCATTAAATCCCTTGCCATAGATGCTGCTTCCTTATGGTCTTTCATAGCAACTTCAGACATCAACCTACTGATACTAGCTAGAATATCGATAGCTGGAAAGTGGTTTTTTGCAGCCAATGCTCTTGATAAAACTATATGACCATCCAGTATACCCCGAACAGCATCTGCTATAGGCTCATTAAAATCATCACCATCTACAAGTACTGTATAAAAAGCTGTAATAGATCCCTTGTCAGACATCCCGCTACGTTCCATTAGTTTAGGTAACATTGAAAACACAGAAGGAGTATATCCTTTAGTTGCTGGTGGCTCACCTATAGCTAGTCCAATTTCTCTCTGTGCCATTGCAAACCTTGTTACTGAGTCCATCATTAATATGACTTTCTTTCCTTGATCTCTAAAGTACTCTGCAATAGCTGTAGCTGTAAATGCACCTTTTAACCTTACAAGAGCTGGTTGATCAGATGTTGCACATACTATAATTGACTTTTTCATTCCCTCAACACCTAAATCTTTTTCTAGAAAATCACGCACTTCTCTTCCTCTTTCTCCAATAAGTGCAATTACATTTATATCTGCTTTTGCTTCTCTTGCAAGCATTCCAAGAGTTGTACTTTTACCTACTCCACTACCTGCAAATATTCCCACTCTTTGTCCTTCTCCGCAAGTTAAAAATCCATCTATAGCTCTTACCCCTGTAGGCAAAACATCTGTTATTCTGCGTCTTTTTAAAGGGTCTGGTGGCGCTGCATTTAAAGAATAATTTGTGTATTTACTAATTTCACTACCATCTAAAGGATTACCAAGCCCATCTAAGACTTTACCAAAAAGTTCTTCTGAGCACTTAACACTAAGTGGATTTCCAGTTGGCACCACTCTGCACCCTGGAGATATTCCTACAAGTTCACCAAGAGGCATTAGAATTACATCCATATTTTTAAACCCAACAACCTCACATGAAACTTCTTCATTTGATATGTTATAAATTTTACATACCTCACCAACAAATGCCGTTATCCCTTGAACTTCAATGGTAAGTCCTATTACGTTTTTTACCACACCCTCAGAATAAGTATAGTTAATGCCAGGAATTTTTTTCATTAAATGCTCAAAATCTACAGCTATCATAATAGGTTCGCCTTTCTATGCCTTTATTTGCTCTTCCTGAAAAATTTCAACAATCTTTTCTATACCATAAGCTATGCTTACGATGCTTTTTCCTGTTTCTTTCTCAATAACAGCAGTTCCCTCATCCAAAAGATTATCCTCTATAACAAATATATCACCTTGAAAAGCAAGCTTAACTTTAAAAACTTCAATTTGATCCTTTATCATAGCAAAATGAGAATTATTAACCTTTATAATATATGTTTTTATATTTCTTTCAGCTTCTAAAACATGAAAAATCATTTCATTTAAAGCATCTGGCTCCTTCATTTCTCTTTTTAATATACTTTCTGCTATATTTACAATTAAGGCTTTAATATGTTGTTCTTTCTCTACTAAATAAGCATTATACTGCTCCTTTGCAGACATTAATACAGAGTCAGCATCTGCCTTAACAATCTTTGCTTCATCCTTTGCTGTATCCATTGCTTTATTGTAGCCAATTTCGTAACCTTCTTTGTACCCTTGCTCTGTACCACTTTCAAAGGCTTGCTCTTTTAATTCTACTGAATCCATATAAGCCTTTGAAATGATCTCCTCACTTTGCCTTTTTGCATTTCCTAATATATTCTTAGCAATGTTTTCAAAGCTCTCTAATGTAGAGTCTTTAACCCCCTGATCTTCCTCCTGCTTAGCCACCTTGAAATCGTTATTTTTATGTGTATTTATTTCTCTGCTACCTTGCTCTATAATTTGTGAATTTTTTATAACATTATAGGATAATTGCATCTTCTCCACCTCTTGAAAGCACAATTTCACCTGCTTCATCTAATCGCCTTAAAATACCAACAATTTTTTGTTGTGCTTTTTCAACATCCATAAGTCTTACAGGTCCTAAGAACTCCATATCCTCTTTCAAAGATGCTGCGGCTCTCTTAGATTGATTCTTAAATATACTATTTGCCACCTCTTCTGAACATCCCTTTAATGCAAGTGACAAGTCTTTAACATCTACTTCTCTTAAAATCCTTTGTATTGAAACATCATCTAATGTAATAATATCTTCAAATACAAACATAGATTCTTTAATTTTTTCTGCTAGTTCTGCATCTTCTCTTTCAAGACCTTCTGTAATATTCTTCTCTGTGGTTCTATCTACTTGATTTAAAATATCAACTAAGGAATCTATTCCGCCAATGACAGCACTATCCGTTCTAATAACAGAAGATAACTTACCATTTAAAACCTTTTCTATTTCTTTTACAACCATTGGAGAAATACTACTCATAGTTGCTATTCTATAAGATACTTCACTTTGCAGATCCAAAGGTAGTTCTGACATTATCTGCGCAGCCTTATCTGGTTGCATATAACACATAATAAGTGCTATGGTTTGTGGATGTTCACTAGACATAACGTTTAGCAGCTGATGTGCATCTGCTTTTCTAACAATAGAAAAAGGTCTATACTGTTGGGTTTCTTCCATAACCTTATCTAATATATCTTTTGCTCTCTGACTACCCAATGCTTTTGAAAGCAAATTTCTTGCATATTCTACTCCACCTTCTAATAGAAAATCTTTTGCTTTATTCATTCCCATAAATTCGTCCAAAATTGCTAATCTTTGCTCTGATTTTACGGAAGTTATATTAGCAATTTCGTAGGTTATCTTTTGAATATCTTTTTCTGGCAACTTCTTTATTATACCTGAGGAAGCGTCTGGCCCTAAGGTTATAAATAATATAGCTGCCTTCTGTATTCCCGTAAGTTTCTCACTTTTAGCCACTATTTATCACCTCTCATCTTCCGTCAGCCAAGACTTAACTATATCTGCAACCTGTTCTGGTTTCTCTGCAGCATACTTTTTAACTTCCTTCTCCATATGGGAATTTTTATCGTTAACTTCAAATTCAATAGGAGCAAATACTTCTTGTTGTTTTGGAGCTATTTCATCTCCAATTACCATATCAATGCCTTCTGGCACGTTGTTTGCTTTCTTTTTAGATCTACGGATTGCAAATAATAATATAACAAATAATATAATAGCCGCAGCTGCAAATCCAATACGAGTGTATAGTGCTTGCTTTTCCGCTAATTTTCGGGCATCTTCAATATCTTGAAGTACCTTTTCAGTTTCTTTCTTGCTATCACTATTAAAGTCCAATCCTTCTACACTTATAGAGTCTCCTCTGGTTTCTGAATATCCTATGGCATTTATAACTAAATTGTTTACAGCCGTTCTAGTATTTTCATCTAAATTGCCATCCAATACAACGGAAGTAGTAATTTTCTTAATTCCCCCAGGTGCTTTCACTGAAGATTCTTCTATCTTTGAAATTTCAAAATTCTTTGTAATATCTTTATTAACCACGTTACCATTATTGGTGGTTACAGGTGTTGTGTTTTGAGTTGCATTATCCACAGGACTAGAGGATACTCCAGTAGTAGAACCATTGTCTACCGTCTCAACCTCATGTGAGCTTACAATAGTTCCTTGTGGTTCATATTTAACACTGTTTTTTTGAAGGGCATCAAAGTCAAGATCTGTATTAACTGAAACCTTTACTCCATTTTTATATATAGGTTCTAAAACCTTCATTATCTTTGCTTCCAAACCCTTTTCAATTTCTGCCTTTAAAAGTTGTTGCTTGTCTGTAGACCCAATTAATGTGTCTTTTTCTTCCTCATATAACCCTTCTGTTAAAAGCTCAAACTTATCAGAAACTATGCTAACGTTTTCCTTTGGCAGGTTTTCCACCGCACCTGTAAGTAAAGAAACTATTGCCTTTACCTGTGAGTTATTTAACTTAGTACCTGCTTTAAGTTTTATTACTACAGATGCACTTGCTGGCTCCGTTTCGCGAACGAAAGCTGTGTTTTCTGGCAAGACTAAATTAACCTTAGCTCCTTCGATTTCTGGAAAAGATTTAATAGCTCTTTCAATTTCACCTGCTAAAGCTCTTTGGTACATAATACTAGTTTCTTTGTCTGTAGGTGCCATTTTACCATTATCAAAGAGTTCAAATCCGTTACTTCCTTCTTTAATATCAACCTCTGACATAAGTTCCATTCTAAGACTATCGATATTTCCCTTTGGCACCAGTATTGAGTTACCGGTTATTTTATATTGAGCCTTTTTCTCTTTTAACTTTGCTACTATAGCGCCAGAATCCTCTGATGTCATATTTGAAAATAACACATCATACTTAACTTTTGATGCCATTATTATAAAAGAGCTAAGAGCTACTACAATTACGCCCGCAAGTAAACTATAAGCTATCTTTTTACTTTTACTTAAGTTAACAAACCATTGCGAAAGCTTATTTTTTATTTCAAGCAGCTTGTTCATATCCAGCACCCCTTACTATATCTGCATCCTATTAAATTCCCCATATGCATCAACAAGTTTATTTCTAATTTGCACTGCAAGTTCTAATGACAGTTTAGCTTCTTCTGTAGATAACATAACTTTATGAATGTCATCCTCTTCACCCTTTATAAACTTTTGAGTAATATTGTCTGCTTCTATTTGCTTATCATTAACCTCATTTAACTTTTCTTTTAAAGTGTCTAAGAACCCATTACTTTTCTTATCACCTTCTATAACATTTTTTTGAATTTCATTATGTATTTTAGCATTTTGGATGTAAGCATTAATATTCATAAATCCCTCTCCTATCTACCTATTTCTAAAGCTTTTGAAAACATACTCTTTTGGGCATTTATAGAACTTACATTTGCCTCATATGCTCTTGTTGAAGCAATCATATCTGCCATTTCATTTAAAATATTTACGTTAGGCATTGTAACATACCCTTGGTTATCTGCATCTGGATGTGATGGATTATAAACTTTTCTTAAAGGAGAACCATCATTTTCAATACCAACAGCCTTGACTCCTCTAAAACTATCCTTGTATGTACCACTAGTTTTATCTAACTCCTTTTGCAAGCTTTCTTGAAACACAGCTATTTTTCTTATGTATGGTTGTCCATTTTCTCCTCTTGTAGTTGTTGCATTTGTTATATTTGACACTATAGTGTCCATTCTTAGTCTTTCTGCAGTTAGCCCGCTAGAGCTTATTCTCATTCCCATGAAAGCATTATTCATTATTTTCCTCCTCCTATAATATAACTAGTAAGCGAAATCTTACTATTAACTTGTTTAACTAAAGCGTTATACATTAATTCATTTGCTGCTTGATTAGTCATTTCTAGGTCAATATCTACATTGTTACCGTCTTGTCTCATGCTAGTGCTTTCATCTCTTTGTACTGCAATTTCCCCACTGGTGCTCCCTGTTTGAATATGCTTATTATTGTCAGTTTTTAGTGTATCTCCACTCATACTGTTATTTAAGGTATCTTCAAATGTAACATAAAGCTTTTTATAACCTTTTGTATTAATATTTGAAATGTTATTTGCAATAACTTTGCCCCTCAATGCGGAAGCATCCATGCTATTTTTTAGCAAATCGTAGGTGTTTATATTTACAGATTCTCCCTTTATATTCACAAAATCATCTCCTACTCTATTAATTAGACATATAGTTCAAAATCCCTTCTTAAAACCTATCACTTTAATAAAAATTAGCTAAGTTTATTTTCAAAATCTAAAATTTCGACTTTAATAATCTTATTATATACTATTTGTTTATCTTAGTGAATATAATCTTCCGATTATTTTATTAATTTAATTAACTTTACAATTTAAGATTCTATATTTCACTGTTGAAATACATATTTTAATTGCCATGTTTCCCTTCTGGCAATCTTTATGTTATCTGGATTTTTATTTCAAACCTATTTTATTATACATTACTGTTCTATATTGTCAATAGTTTTAACAATCTTATACAAGAATAGACTTAATTATACAAAAACAGACTTAATTTTCATTAAGCCTGTTTTTACAGTTACTGTATTAAATTCATTATAATTATTTGTAATCATACACTAAGTTAGAATGAGTTTTTTAATATGATATATCATAGGTTTGAATTGCTAATTATTCTTATTTAGTTGTAAATTCTATCTTTTCAACATCAGAATAGTTAAGATCATCATCCTCTAATACTACATAAATAATGTAATCTGTTTTTGATTTTAAAGAAGTTATATCTATTTCTAGCGGTTTTTCTGTGTTTTTCAAAAGAGGAATTGTACTTTTTATCATACCTAAACTATTAGAATGCATTAATAGTTTATAATCTGGACACTGAAAATCTGCTGGCAACACTACATAATGAGCTGTTGCTGCTTTATCTGATTTGATATTAACCTTAATTGAGCTACTATCTACTTCTGCTGGATCTTTGTATGTAAACATCGGCTCAGATACATCAATATCTTTAGTTATTATAGCAGGTTTAGGATCTAATAAATTTAAAAAAGATGAATATTTACTTTTTAAATTATTAAAAGCATCTGTTATATTGTTTTGACTCTCGTAACTTGCGTTTTCTATAATCTTTTTTACGTTAGGTAGATATGAAATCAAACTATTCATTCTACTTATGGTAGCTTTATCCTCTGTATTTGTGATTCCCAATTTATTAGTCACTTCCACAAATAGTTCCTTTAATTCATAAGTCTTAACCACAATACTAACTCGATATAACGGTGAAACATTTCCAGCATCATCAACTACTACAATAGTATAGTTAGGTTTTTTAAAATTACTTTCTTTAGCTTCTAAACCTGTTGTATATAGTTTATACACATCTTTATTTCTTACATTGATAAACTTTCCATTTTTATTTTTTACTGAATTTTCAAGTTGCTCGAGGGTATACACATCACTGTCACCATCTATAATAAACACCCTTGCTCGTTCAGATTCCAATGGCATATTTGGATTCTCCGAAGTTTTAACTTTAATGAAATCTCCAGCTTTTACAACTATCTTTGATAAGAGTGATAATGTTGATGCTTGATTATCTACTATAATGCTATCATTTGTATCTCTTAAAGAGGCTCCGCCTTCCACTGATGCGCCTACACCATTTACTATAAATAATTTATAGTTCTTATCTTTATATTTGGCATCATCCTTCATTCCTAAAGGAGCTTTAATAAATTTATTGGATCCATCTCCAACTAACTTTGTAATGTTTTCCAATTGCGTGCCATACTTAGCATATTCTTTTTCCAATTCTTTAAAAGGATCATATGGATTATTACCTCCTTCATTAACCCATCCAGTAGAACCTAACCACTTGTCCCTATCTTCCCACTTCCATCCTTTTACCTTTGCAATATCTTCAACTGGTACAATCCAAGCAGTTTCTCCTATTGCAGGGGCTATAGCCAATGTAATTTCTGTTCCTATTGCTGTTCCTATTGCTATTCCATCTTTATCTACATCTCTTTCTCTAGTTCTTACTCTTTGTGTAATTATAATTGGCTTTTTAGGTAATGCTTCTTCTTTAGCCAACATAATAGAAGGAGTATCGCTAGATATCATCCCATTTACACGTGGACGCTTTCCATCACTATCAGGACCACCTTCACCAGAGTACTTAGTTGCTATATACACATCATAATTTTGAGCTTTAAATAATGTTTTTTTACTATCTAATTTTCTAAGTTCTAATTTATCGCCAGTCAAATCGTTGTATAGTTTTGCTCCATCCCAAGAGTTAGTAGCAATACTAATTAACTCTTCCTTTGCTTGGAAGCTCTTCATGTCCAATACAACTTTAGAAGGTACAATGTAGATAGATTGCGTTG
Organism: Clostridium sp. CS001; assembly: GCF_020443565.1. Classification (GTDB taxonomy): domain Bacteria; phylum Bacillota; class Clostridia; order Clostridiales; family Clostridiaceae; genus Clostridium_AD. Next base: position 173,242 of record NZ_JAIZZN010000003.1, on the reverse strand, counting down.
GTGCTATTGTATTAACATATGGATTTTTAGCTGATGGTTTCCATTGCCCAATGCTAAAATCCCTTATATCTAACCCTAAATTAGCATAATCTTTATCTCTTGCAGCATCTAATTGTATTATTGGTGCTTCTACTTGTTTAACCTCTGTTGGTGCGCTTTCAGCTTTACCAATTCTGGTTATAGTAATCCAAATACTTTTGCCAAAGGCATCCAAATCTAGTTTTTGAATCAATACCTTCTTCTCTCTAGTTACTTTTCCTTCTCCTAATTTATATTTACATTCCTCATCGCTATATACTCTAATTATTTCTCCCTCTTGTATTCTGCGAGCAGTGTTGCTTATATCTGTTTGAATAGCTACTACTTCCACAGTATCATTTTTACCATTATTATTATAAATATTTATCTCATTAGTATCATTTAGCATTTCTGATGGCAATACTAAATCAAAAGTTATAGTTTTGTTATATCCAACTGCGTTACCCTTATAGGTTCTAATCCCATCTTTAACTGTAACCTTTGTAGTATCCCAAATTACCACTAGTTGCTTCATGATATTATCCCCCATTATAGCAGCTACCTTCTCTGGTAGGTACTTTTTCTCGAGGAACTTTATATCTTCATTAACATCTTGGAAGGATACAACAGCCCTTAAGTTATTTATATCCAAAATATTTTCTATAACAGGCTTGCCCCCAACTTCTTCTGGTTTTGTGGCTGTATTTCCGTTCAAATCAATTCTAAATAACTTTCCATTTGTTGTGTTGTAGTATATATATCCTGAAACAATATTAATATATCCTACTGAATCCTCTGAAAGTTTTATTTTTTCTCCACTTCCATTAGTTTTAATTTTGTATAATTTATTTTTATCTTCTGAGTTACTATAATAAAGCCACTCATCAAATACATTGATATGAAAGCCTTTGTTGATTTCTGAAGCAGTACCTTTAATACGTACTATGCCTCCAGTACCATCTTTTTTAACTTTGCTTATAACTCCGCCTCCGGAGCAATAGTAAACTGAATCTCCATATACTTGTAAACTAGTGGCATATTCATCACTTAATTTCCCCTTATAAGTACCGTCTTTATTTATTACATAAGGTTTGTGTCCATCTAAATGATTAATATAATAAATCCATTCTCCATCAATACTAATATAGGCAACCTCACCTGTTGATGCATTTGCAACTGGATTACCGTGATTTTTAATTGCATCAGAACCATCTTTTTTAACTTTATATAATTTTCCCCCATCGGAATGGTTGCTATAATAAATATAATCTCCTGATAAAGTTATATAAGCCGCTTTATCATCTACAAGAAGCTGTGACTTTGAACCATCTAATTCTGATCTATATAACTTTCCTCCATTTGAGTAATTACTATAATAAATATAATCTTGAGTTATGTTTATATATTGAGCTTTATCCTCACTTATCTTTTTATTAAACACACCATCAAATCCCATTTTATAAAGTTTTTCTTTATCCCATGAATTTGAATAGTAAATAAATCCATTTGAATCCAATGCAACTATACCATTATTATTAATATTTCCACTTGTATTACCCGAGCCATATCCATCAACAGTATCTAAATAACATTTTATTATCATGTTGGCTTGAATGCTAAAATATCCCTTTGCCAGCACTGTTTTATCACTAGACAATATTGATATTTCTTCCATCTTATCGTTGGTGGTATAAATCATAGCCTTCTCAAAATCACTAATAGAGCTACTATGTTTTAATTTATAGTACCTTGCCCCAGGCACAGAAACCAAATTACTTGGCGTAACGCTAATTAACTTTACATCGCTTCTCACTACAATTTTTAAATCTACAGTTGCCGGATATAACTTATACTCTTGATTTTCTTTATCCCAAATATATAAATGATTCTTCCCTTGACTATCAATATACGTCATTTTATCGTAATTTCTCGACACTGTATTTCCATATAAAAATCCATACTTAAGTATACTTGAAAGTTGTTCGTAATTTACATCATTGGTAAAGTAAACATCATAGCCTTTGTTTAAAATAATCTCATTAACTTCTTTACTATGAGTTAATAAATACTCAGTGGCATAGGCCTTATCTTCGATAATAATCAATCCATTTTCTCCTGGCAATCCAGAATATATATTTTTTACATAAAAATCCATTTTGGTAGGTTTCAATGTCTTACTGTTATCTTTTGTTTTTACATTTATGATTTCTATTCTATAACCCTTACCTTTTGTATAGTCTGTGTAAGAGTCAATTTTAAAGGATTTATAATCCTTATAATCCTTTATTATATTAATAGATATTGTTCCACCTGTAATTTTATCATAAACTTTAACATTATCATTATTTATAGAATTTAAATCTATCTCTTTGTTGAAGTTAATCTTCCATACCTTATCAGGTGCTATATTATATTTTGTATCAACCTGATTGTTATCATTTAAAGACGCACCTTGGATACTACTTGAAATGCAAACTATGAAAAGCATCGTCAAAAATATCAATGCAGCAGCAGTGCTTTTTATACTTCTTTTTGTATATGTCATTTTTTCATCTCCCTAATCAAAAATAAATTTCATCTCTTTTATACTTTATATCATAAATTTTGCTACTTTATAGAAATAGATAAAGAACTCATTAAACTGAGTCCCTTATCTACTTCTAACATTCTCGAGTACCCTTAATATATCCTGTGGAAATTTATTTGTTTGAGCCATCATAGAATTCCCGGCTTCTATAAGAATGTTATACTTAGCATATCCCATCATTTCCTCGGCCATATCTGAATCTCTAATAGTGCTTTCTGATGATTGTATTTTATCAGATAATTCTATTGTTGAACTATAGTTACTTTCAAATCTATTTTCTAATGCTCCATACTTACTTCTAGCACTTATGATAATATCAAGTGCACTATCTACTTTTTTTAAGGAATCACCTATATCATCTAAATCTAAATTATCAAGTCCTAATCCTTCTTTAGTTAGATTATATCTTGGTATTTGAATTATTTCTCCTACATTGGCTCCTGTGACAGTATCTATAACAGTTGAACCCTTATTATCATTAAGTTTATCATCAACTAAAAGCTTAACTCCATTAAACTCAGTATTCTTTGCCATATCCTCTGCTCCATTTAACATTTGGTTTATTTCATTTTTAATGGTTTCCTTATCCTCTGGAGTTGTAACTCCACCTGCTTGTACTAATAATTCCCTAACTCTTTGCAAGCTATTAGTAATTCCCTCAAGGCCACCTTCTGCTGTTTGGAGCATGCTAACCCCATCTTGAGTGTTTCTCGCAGCCATTTGAAGACCTCTTATCTGCATTCTAAGTCTCTCGCTTTGAGCTATTGCATTTGGGTTATCCTTAGCACTATTTATTTTAATACCAGAAGATATTCGCTCTAAAGCTCCACTTTGCTTAGTAATGTTTTTACTATATTCTCTGTATATATTTAAAGATGCAAGATTCTTATTTATTCTCATAAAATCAACTCCATTATTTTTTTTATTAATATCTATTATTATAGTATATCGAATATACTGGGCTTTTCTTTAGGAATTTTGAGGATTTTATTACCTAGTACTTTTAAAATTAACTCTTTTATGAATTATTAAAAAAATTGTTAAATCTAGAATATCATAACGTCTGTTGGAAACATACTTAAATAGCTTTCATAAGCTGCCATGGCATCTGCCTTTGATATTCTATCATTAATAAGATTTCTATATAACATATATAGCTTCAAATGAAGATCCTGATTGCTATTCTTAACTTCTACCATTTTATCGTAAATCACATCTTCTACAGGGACCTTATTATTAACATCTAGAAAACCAGAAACTAGTTTTTGTAGTCTATCTACTTTCATTCGTACTTGTGTAGTAGAAGAAATATCACTTATTTCACCTAGTTCTTTAACAATTTCCTGAATTGTTTCTATGTTGATTGAAACTTGATTGTTGTTACTCATACGACATCACCTCTTTACTTTAAATAAGTACCTATTTCAGTTACCATATAATTAATTGTTAACCCCTAACAATTTGTAAGTAGTCCTTAATTGCAATTTATTGTCTATTTTATTCTTCGTTTAAATAATTAATAACTTTATATTAATCTTTACAATCTTTGATTTATTAATATTATAACTATTATCGCATAGATACCTATAAACTTCAAATATAAAATAGTTATAACCCTTCATTGTTTAAATGTACTATTCCTGGATGCTTTGATTATACTTATATCATTTTACTGTATTATTTCTCTACTCTAACCAAAACCTAGAATGATAACTAAAGTATTGTAAGAAATAGTCGATAATATTTATGTAACCCGCTATATAGACCTTTAATAAATTAAAGATACACAATAGCTTAAAGACAAATGTGGTTGAATTTTAAATTATTTATTTGATACAAAAATACTTATTTTATAACATTACTTAAGGGAGATGTATTTAATGAAAAACTATTTATCAAAATCAATATCTTTTATAGTTGCTGCAACACTTATCACACAATTAAGTGGCACAGTTTTAGCAACTGAAGCAACTAATAAACCAGCTGAAAAAAATATAACTATTACAAATAATTACATAATAACTGATACTGTAAATGTAACGTCATTGACTCCTGGGGACATCGTAAAAGTTTATACAACTACTGGTAAACAGCTTGGCATAGCTACTGTTGCAGCAGGTAAAGATGAGGTCACAGTAAAGATATCTCAACTCACAGAAGACGCAGGCAAGGTTTACGTATCTGTAACAAGCAAGGGAAGTCCCGAAAGTGATAGAGTTGAAAAAGAATATGGTGCAGAAGCAACATCACCAAACTTAAATCCGGATGCAATAGCAGTAGTAAATAATATAACTGGAACAAAAGATATCGTAACAGTACCTGGTGTAAAAGCTGGTGATGTAATAAATGTATATAAAGATAATACAATCATAACACCATTAGGAAAAACTACTGTAACTGGTGCAACAACGGTAGCAACAGTGTCAATAACTCAGCTAGGAACACTTTCTGGTAGTGTTTTTGTGACAATAACTAGTACTGGCTTGAAGGAATCACAAAGAGTAGAAACGACATATGTAGCAGAGAAGGTATCAGAATTTCCTGTTGCAGGTAATATAAAAATAGTAAATAATGCATCAATACCAGATACCGTAACGGTAAATAACCTTGCGGAAGGCGATGTAATTAAAGTATATAATTTAGAAACTACTGGAAAAGTATTGGGAACAACAACAGTTGCAAAGGGTAAAGCTGAAGCAACAGTAAATATAACTCAAATCACAACAGAGGAAGGTATGGTGTTTGTTTCTGTAACTAACAAGGGTAAGCTTGAAAGTCCTAGGACAAAAGTATCATATGATGCTGAAGCAGAAACAAGTTCGTTACTCCCTGAGGCAATAGCAATAACAAACAAAATGGCTGGAACATCTGATACAATAAACGTAAAGAACTTAAACCCAGGTGATACAATAAAGGTATATAGAAACCTTGCAGATATAAAGGCATTCGGAACATCAACAGTGGCAAATGGTTATACTGATGCAACAATATTAATTTCTCAGTTAGGAGCCACTGAAGGTGTTGTTTATTTAACAGTAACTAATAAAGGCTCAAAAGAATCACTAAAAACAAAAATGGAATACCTAGCAGAACCAATTTCCACAATCTCAAATGAAAACACTATAACCATATTAAATAATGCCTCTATGGCAGATACAGTAACTATAACAGGTCTTTTAGAAGGTGATCTAATAAAAGTATATAACTTAGAAACTGCTGGAAAATTATTGGGAACAGCAACTGTAGCAAAAGGTAAAACTGAAGCAACTGTAAAAATAACTCAAATCACAAAAGAGGAAGGTAAGGTATTTGTTTCTGTAACCAGTAAGGGTATGCTTGAAAGTGCTAGATCAGAAGTATCCTACGTTGCTGAAGTAGCAACAAAAAAACTAACCGAATCTTCAATAGCTGTAACTAACAATATAGCTGGAACAGCTGATACAGTAAAAGTAACTGGCCTAGAGTTAGGTGATGTAATAAAAGTATATAGAGATAATAAAATTATAACAACATTAGGAAAATCCACTGCAACTGGAACATCTTCAGTAGCAACAATATCAATAGCTCAGCTTGGAACAGCTAATGGTAGTATTTTTGTAACAGTAACTAGTACAGGTTTGGGCGAATCAGAAAGAATAGAGCAAACATACGTTGCAGAAGCGGTGTCTGATGATCCAATTATAGGTAATATAGACATAAAAAATAATGCATACATAGCAGATACAGTAAAAGTAACAGGACTTACACCCGGCGATGTTATTAAAATATACAATTTGGCATTAGCTGGAAAGCTATTGGGAACAGCAACAGTAGCAAAAGACAAAGCTGAAGTAACCATAAGTTTACCTCAACTCCCTGAAGGATCAAGCAATGTTTATATTTCATTAACCAGCAAAGGTAAGCTTGAAAGTAATAGAATAGAAGTTTCGTATATTGCAGAAGCAATAACACCCACTCCAGATGTAGATAAGATAGTTGCTATAAACAATATTGGTAAAGATTTGGTATTAGTTTACGGTTTAAAATCAGGAGATGTAGTTAAAATTTATACTGCACTGACAGGTGGAAATCCATTAGCAACAACAAAAGTAGCAGTTAATCAATCATATTCTACAATATTGATACCACAACTTGGCAAATCAAGTGGTAGTATTTATGTATCAGTAACTAGTATAGGGCTTAAAGAATCTGATAGGGTGGTTAAAGGATTTGATGCTGAGTAATTATTGAAGTCAAAGAAAAGGTGCTAGAGGTTGTCCAAACAACCTCTAGCACCTTTTTTATATATTATTTTATAATTGTATATCATTTAATTTTTATATCTTGTCCATAATTACGCCATAACATCCAAGTTCTGTCCCACATTAGTGTCTACTGCAACATTCTTTAGCATTTCCGCCATTTGCGTAGCAGTTTCTTTTCCAGTATTCATTGCCATCTTCATTACTGCTATACCTGCTAATTCTTGTACTCTTGATTGACTTGTTACCATTGATAATGCTCCTATATCCATACTTACCTCCTATTTACTATTTTTCTCTTAAGTCACAGTTTTTTCAGTTTATTTAAAAGTTATTATAATTTATTATCGGCATGTATTAGCAAAACTTGTGCTTTACATTAGAATTTATTTTATTACCTGTCAATAATTAAGCCTTTTATACCAAATCTTCTTCCTTAAGTAGTGTTCTGACCTCTTCTTTACTTAAGATATTTTCATCTGATGAATTATAGCTACCAACTTTAGCTTTTTTATACTTCTGATACTCTTCATTGCAAGAGCCAGCATGAGCCAGTGATAGCACTGCATACATATTTCCTAAGTCATAAGCAACTTCAGATTCTTCCCTTGTCATAAGTTCTTCAAATTTTCTTTCCCCTGCTCTAAGCCCGATAGTTTGCAAATTGACCTCTTCTCTGCTTATGTTAAGTTTATTGCAAGTTTCCTCAACTACCACTTCTGCAAGGTCGTATAGTTTTATTACAGGCATCTTTAGTACAAAAGTTTCTCCTCCAATAGATTTCTCACTTGCATCCATAATTAAATTTACAGCTTGGCTTAACGTCATCATAAACCTAGTCATTTCAGCGTCCGTAATTGTAATTTTTCTATTTTCACTGATTTGCTTTTTAAATAGTGGTATTACAGATCCTCTAGACCCCATAACATTTCCAAATCTAACTGCAACAAACTTAGTCCTACAATTGCCTTTATTGAAATTTGCGGCCTGTACCAATTTTTCTGCTAAAAGTTTAGTAGCCCCATAAGAATTAGCTGGATTTATAGCCTTATCTGAACTTGTAAATACTACGCATTTCACATTATTATGCATAGCAGCTTTTATAACATTTTCCATACCTATAACATTTGTTTTAATAGCTTCACTAGGATTATACTCACATGCTGGTACATGCTTCATAGCTGCTAAATTAAATACTATATCTATATCATTCATAGCCCTTTCTACTCTTTCATAATCTCGTACATCACCAATTAGAAATCTAAATCTTTTATCACTATCAAGTTCATTTTCCATTACAAATTGTTTATATTCATCTCTGCTAAATATTCTTATTACACTTGGCTCTTGCTCCATAAGTTCATTTATAAGTCCATGACCTATCGTGCCTGTTCCTCCAATTATAAGAATTTTTTTCCCTGTATAATATCCCATAATACATCTCCTACTACAATTATTATTTAAATGCTTTTGCATCCTTTATCCACTGCTCTGTCTCTTCTATTCCCTGCTCTAATGTGTATTCTGGACTCCAATCCATAAGTTCTTTAGCCTTACTATAATTACATTTTAGTTTCATAATTTCACTTTGTGGATGAATGTGTTTTACATGATTTATTTTAACTCTTTTTTTTGTTATAATCTCTGCAAGTTCATTAACAGTAACATCCCTGCCAGTACCTGCATTTACTAATTCACCATTAATCTTTTGTGAGTATCCTGCCATAACAACAAATCTAGCACAATCCTTAACATATAGTAAATCCCTTGTCTGCTCTCCACTTCCATATATATTTATATATCTTTCATGAATTGAATTATTTATAAATATAGCAACAACTCCACCTTCCCCACCAGTCTTTTGAAAAGGTCCATAGGTATTAAATGGTCTTATAACTACAGTTGGAAGCTTGTAAGCATTATAATATGAAAGCACCATGTTTTCAGCAGCTATTTTACTTCCTCCATAAGGTGACACAGGCTTTGTAGGATGACACTCATCTATGCCCTCATTTCCTGCTTTATCATAAACCATGCAAGTACTCATAAATACTACCTTACATGGGTATGTATCCTCTTTGGAATCTAAAACCCATCCATCTCCATCCATGTTTCCATTTTTGCCAAACATCTGAACTTTAGCTTTTTCTAAAATATTAAAAGTACCAACAGTATCATTGAAAAAAGTAGTTTTCGGATCATCTATACTGTCTTGAACATTTATTGATGCAGCAAGATGATATATCAAATCATATTTTTCGTTAAAAACTTCATCTAGAGTTTTTTCGCTTTGTATATCTCCTTTTATAAATCTAAACTCACTGTTGCCATTGAAGTCTTCTATGTTTTCAAGTCCTCCATTTGATAGGTTATCTAATGCAGTTACTCTGTGACCATCTTCTAATAATCTTTTAACTACCCATCTGCCTATGAAACCAGCGCCTCCGGTTACTAATATATTCATATGTATCAGCTCCTATTAAATATAATTTATGATTCTTAATTTTTTATTAAAACTATCATATGTGAAAGTGTATTAAATTTATTTTCATTAAGTGCATCTATAAAGGATTTAATAAACATATTATTGTGAAGTACAGCTCTTGAGAAAGAATAAATTAAATCAACAACCATGGTATCCGTTAATTCCTTATCACAAGAAGCCATTCCTGTTAGCAATAATCTAATGATACTATAATTTAATACTAAGACCATATATTCATTAAAAAAATTATCATCTTTATATGGAAACATTCTTTGAAATACATCATTTACTAAATAGTTTTCAAAAATGTGTTCCTTCTCCTTGATATATGGTTCATAATACACTTTTGTTGCATCTTTGTAAACTTTTATACATTCTTCAATTTTAATTTCATTCTCAATACCAAGACCTTTTTTAAACTTTTCTATATGTTCAAGATAATTCTTTCTTAAGGAACCATTAGAAGAAAAAGCTATTATTTGTTCTAAAATCTTCATTTGAGTTTCTAAATTATTAGGTAGCGAGTCTATAAGTCCTCTTAATTCCTCAGTATTTATTCTATTTACATAATAATCTATGTGGTCTGAGATAGATTCTATGCTACCATTCTTTTTTGCTTCTTCTATTTTATTTATCATAAGTCCTACTAATATCAATCTTTGTTCAATGGATAATTTTCTGTTTTGAAGTATAGTTATTACCCCTATTCTTATATCCCAAAAATAATTGTATATAGGCACTGAGTTAGTATCAATTGAAATACCTATACTATTATTAAAATTTTTGTCTGTCTCAACTTCTTCAAACTCAAGTACCTCTTTGTTAAATAAAACAAGTTTTACAACTTCAGGACATGACATATCTAGTGAAACTTCAAAATTTGAATCTACTTTAGCATAAAGTCTTGGATAGTTCTTGCAAGTTAATGATAAATATTCTTCACCTAAATTCCCATGTATTTTACATAGTTTATCTTCACATTGAAAAGGGCAACTTTTATCTTTCTCAATAGATATATAAGCATAGTCATTAAATGTTTTTCTATCCTTATCTATTAATATATGCCGACTTAATTCATTTCTCAAAGCGGTTTTCTGCACTTTTCTGCATTTTTTATATGTGTCTTTGTCTATTGTAACTTTCCAGCCATAACAGCAATCGTCTTTACATTCTAAACTTGTACAATGAAAATTTTTCATATACTCTGGCCTAAGAATTATGTTATTATTCATAGTTTTCTCCTTTGATTTTTATAAGATACTTTTATTAATAGCAGTTGATATAAATATCATATCATTATTAATTAAATGTATAATTTACTTGTTATATATATTATCGTAGTTTTTAAGGTATTCTTAAATAATTTTAATTAGCAAACATAGTAAAAGAGGTGTCCATCGCTTTAAGTAATCTACTTAAGCAACAATCACCCTCCAATTACAATATGTTTATACTAATACTTCTCTAAATTCAAACCTTTTACTATTTCATTTACACCATTTCCATTAATAGCTCCTTTAGCTCTTGTATACATTTCTTTTCTTTTTCCATAATCACTACATAAAGCGTTTAACTCTCTTACAAATGTATCTTTATCTAATTGATCGTACCACCCCATATTTTTTATTATCTCCATTTCATTCATCTTATAAGCTATCCCTTGTTGATTGTCCGCAATGATTATCCCTAGTGTGGATACTCCAGAAACCGCTAGTTCGTATAATGTGCTGCCACAAGCTGAAATAGCTATATCACATTTTTGCATAATTTCGTACATATTAGCATTGTGATAAAAACTAATTTTTGAGGTTTCAAAATTCTTCAAAGAGTTATTTTTATCAAAAGAAGGACCTACAACAATATGAAAGTTATAATTTAGCATTTTTATATATTCTAAAATTTGTTCTGTAATATGATGTGGATCAGCTCCACCCACTGTTATCATTATGTCATTTACCTTTTCTTTTATGTACTTTTCAGAAACAACTCTAAATTCATCTCGCAACATTATATAATTTGAACCTATAAGTAGCTTTGTGTCATCATTAACCCTATATTCAAAATCTGCGCTATCTATATTCTGATTAATTAAAAAGTTCACATTAAAATAATATAAATTCATATCGTCTATATAGGCTGTTTGATTAAACATTTTTTTAGTCTCATCAAAATAATTTTCATCAACGTCGTAACTATCAGTAATTAACAAATCTGCTTTTATACCTTTTAAATCAAGTAATATAAAATCTTCTCTTATTGTTTTAACTATAAATCCATGTGATTTTATCTTTTCAATACCTATTTTATATTTTTCACTTAAAGGATTATCTACCCTACATATATAAAAAACATCATACATTTTAGAGAGTTCCTTAGCCAAAACCAAAGTTCTCATTATATGTCCCATACCAATGTTTGCGCCACCGTCTGCTCGAATCGCTATTTTCATTATTTACACCAACCCATCTTAAGTATATCCTACCCTTTTCTTTCCTTCAAATATTTTCATCTGATGAATTATACCTACCGACCTTGTCTTTTAAGTATTTTGGATAATATATAAATGCTTTTTTACATATCATTAATAACATCTTCGGCATACTCACTTTTCATTTTATAGAATAACAGAAGATTAATATTCCTCTTATAAAGCTTTTCAACCACTGGCTCCCAATCTTTTCTTTAAATTGTTCGATAAAGATTTATTTGTTGTAATTTCATCATATATACTATGATATTCGTATGATTTCTTAAATAGTTTACATTTATTTAATGATAAACAAAATGATTAGTAGAATTAACTACTAATCACTAAATTAATTGTCTATTAACTTCCATTCCATAGGAGTTCCTTTATTGATATCTTCATTTGCCACTTTCCCAATTATGTCATTATAATATCTAGTATGCATACCATAACCTGGTCTTATAGATTTCACATTGCTCTCTGTAAAACAATCTCCTTTTTTAATATCCGTAACAACAAATAGCGACCTAGAAAATGTCCTGCTATTTTTCATTTTATTAGTCAAATTATAAGTAACATTCCCTAAAGCCTTTTCAATATCCCTTATTGATTTCACCATAGCTTTTAGTTCATCTGGTTCTAAAGAAAACGCCGCATCTGGCCCGCCATCTGCTCTACATAAAGTAAAATGTTTTTCTATAATTTTAGCTCCAAGTGCTACCGCTGCTATAGGTACAGAAATGCCTAGTGTATGGTCAGATAAACCTACTACTACATTAAAGGTTTCTGCTAAATTAGGTATAGTCTTTAAATTCATATCTTCTAATGGTGCTGGATAAGCACTTGTACACTTTAATACTGCTATTTGTTCATTTCCTACTCTTTTACACGCATCTATAGCTTCCTGTATTTCACTTAATGTAGCAATTCCTGTTGCTAAAATCATAGGTTTTCCTTTTGATGCCATATATTCTATTAACGGAATATCTGTGATTTCAAAAGAAGCCACTTTATACGCTGGGACATCCATATCTTCAAGAAAATCAACTGCTGTTTTATCAAAAGGCGAAGAAAAAAATATTAATCCTTCTTCTTCAGCAATTTTTTTTAATTTTGGTTGCCACTCCCAAGGAGTACAAGCCTCCTCATATAAATTATAGAGGGTTCTTCCATCCCATAAAGTATCTTGTTTAATTTGAAAATATTCATTGTCACAATCTATAGTTATAGTATCGGCTGTATATGTTTGAAGTTTTATCGCATCAACACCTGCTTTAGCAGCTTCTTTTATAAGCTTTACTGCATTATCAAAACAATGAAGATGATTAGCCGAAATTTCTGCTACAATAAACACAGCACTATTGTTAGATATAATTTTATTATTTATTTCAATTGTTTTTGCCATATAATCACCTTTTATTTTTTATATTTTTTAACTCTAAGATGTTAATATCCCATTTTTCTATTTTATGTTTTATGTTTTTAAAATCCTTTATGAAATGCTTACTTCCTCCCTTATTCTGTGGTGTTGATACTATATTGTTATTCTTAATATCATACCAATTTTCTTTAAATAAACTTTGCATTTCCTCATGTAACTTGTCATAACTTGATTTTAATGTTTCTTTACTCTCATCAAAAAAGATTTCTTTTTGCAAAAGTATATTTCCTGTATCCAATCCTTCATCAATAAAATGGATTGTAACTCCTTTGGGCGTATTTTCTAAAAAGCTCCATAAATTCGGAGAGGCTCCTCTATTCCATGGAAGTAATGACGTATGTAAATTTATAATTCTGTTTTGCATATAATCTATTACATCTTTTTTTATAATGAACTTATAATTGTAACTTATTATTATACTAGGGTGTATTTTCTCAACAGTTATTAAATCTATCTTATCTTCGTATAAAATAACATCTTCATTTTTTTTATATTTAAGCCATTTATATAACTTATATGAAATATTATTGTTAGTTAAAAAAAGTATTTTCATTCTTCACCTTTTAAAAATATATTTTCATTATTTATTCACTTTAAATCAATTATTTTAGATTTTTTTGTTCTGTATTACTATTAATATTGTTTAATTCAGGATGAAACCTATATAACTGTAAGATTTCATTCATATTAAAATAAATTTTATCTTCCTTATAAATAAAATTATATATTGTTTTTATTAATTCTAAATCTTCAATTGTATCAAGTGTCCATCTTAAATCTGAATAGTCTATATTATTTTTATATTGTTCCAATCTAAATATTTTAGGACTAGCCCAAATATATGGTGTAACATGTTCTCTATCCCTTTGACTCACCGCCTCATTAAATGCTTTTTCTAATGTGCCGAAACTAAATACTTCTGTATCTAAACCTCTTGGGTAGGTTCTTTCTATTGTATTACTTACATAATCATATTTATCCCTATTATTTATATAGTACGAGATTATTTTTTCAGTAATCTCACTATCAATAAGTGGACAATCACTAGTAACTCTTACAACTATATCTGCATTATTTTCTTTAGCTGCATAATAATATCTAGATAAAACATCTTCTTCTGAGCCTCTAAAACATGTAACTTCTAATCTTTTAGCTTCTTCAACAACCTCATTGTCTTTTTCTAATGTTGTAGTTGCAATAACTATTTTATCTATATTTTTCACTCTTTTTAATCTATCTATATCATGTTCTAAAATTGTTTTACCGCATATTTTTTTAAGAATTTTTCCTGGTAATCTGGTAGAACCAATTCTAGCTTGAATTATACATATTACGTTCATTTTAAATATCACCGTCCTAAGTAATTATATTCAGCTCTAATCTAATACTAAATCTCTAAGCTATTCTTAAGTTGTATGTTACCATTCTTAGAAATTATACTTTTTTCACTTCTTCTAAATCCATTTTCACTGTCCCTTTTATCCTGGCCCACTTACTTCAATTTATAAATCTCACATTTGGATTTTTTTCTATTTCTTTTTCTATCTGTCTTTTAAAATATAAATATCCATCTGCAGTATTTAACATATTTCCATCTACTACTAAAACTTTTTTATAAAAACCATCTTCTGCAACCTCATTACCTGTTCCTACATGACTTTTGTTATCTAAATTTTCATATCCTTTTAGCTGATTACATACAGGCTCCTGCCAATCTATTATGGTAATCATATCTGGCTTAATTCCATTTTCCATAAGTGTTCTTAACGCTCTTCAAACGGAAAATATTTTAACTTTTCCGTTCAATTTTTTTAATGTATTTATATTATAATCTAAAGATGATCCAGCTGCTACTATTATTACTGCTTCTCCCTTAATATTTATACTATTAAAAAATTCTTTAATTGTAGCAGTTTTTAACCTTAAGTTATGTTCATAACTTTCACTCATAACTTCACTAAATTTTTCTACAGCTATTCTAGCTACATTATAATCTTCAAGTACATTTTTTAAAGATATTTATTCATCTGAAAGTAATTTAACAGAAGGTTTATATATGAATATATCATCTACCAACTGTGCTACATTCACAAAACCCTGTAAAACTTTTGTGAATAGTTATCAAATATCTTTACTCTTTTATCTTTTCTTATATCATCTAAAATACCTAAATCATCGACTATATCTAATATTGCTTTATCTGAATTAAATATATATATTTTGCAGTTTTTATTGCATTTTTTTAATAACTCTTTGATGTGATAACCAAGCCCCAAACCATAAACCACTACAACGTCTTTATCTTTATAAAACTTCTCATTAAGCTCTATAAATTTCTCTCCCTCTTTTGCCGGTTAGTACTTACCATAAATAAATTACTTCCAATTAATAAAGTTGTATTAGTTCAATCTTCCTATTCATAAATAATCATTTTTTAACTGTATAAACTCTGGTAAAATATCATCGTAATTTATTAAATATTCCCCTTTATTAGTTTTTATATTTACATTATCTTGTAAACTTATAAAATTACTATTTCCAAAATTCTTCTCGATTTTCTTATGTATAAGATCGAATAATTTTAAAAAGTCTGCACCTAAACCATGATTAGTCGATTTAAATACATCCCCATCAACTTCATTTAAAGATATTTCGTTATATTCACAGTTCTTTACCGCTTTACAAAAATCTCTTTTTTCAAAATTACTTATAAGATTATCCGTAGTTCCGTGGTAACATACTATTTTACACGTATTTTTAAAATTAGAGTATATGTGTTCTAAACTTAAAAGTTCTTTATCAATATTCATTTTTTTTGCTAAGTAATCAAATTCAATATTTAATGTAAATCTATCTACATTATGAATAAAATATCTATTACCTTTCAAATAAGCAGGGTATATCCAAGCAGAATTATCAATAATTAAAGAAAAAAGTGTAGGAGCAAAAGCATTGCATAGATATGCTAGATACGCTCCATGAGAATGACCATATGCAATAATCTTTTTAGCATTGAATTCGTATCCATTATCATATAGTATGGCCATAACCCTTAATACAGCGGTGATATTATCTATTGCCTGCATTATGCCCATATCATTAAAATCATTTAATGTTTCACCGGATAAGTCTGCATATACTTTAACATTTAAATTATATTTTATTGCATTTTTAAGAAACTCATCAAAATCTAATTTACCAGTTATATATATGTTTTTTATATCTTCTTCAGTAAAAATTTGTTTCATTTGATTCATGTCCAAGTTTGACACAACAATTTTATCTGCTAGTTGCATAAATTGCCATCCAAAATAATCACATTGTATAGTTACTAAATTATATTTGTCTGCAAACTCATTTCTCATTTTTTTATAAACATTTGAACTGGCATTTCCACCAAATCCAGCAATAAACAATAGTATGCCTGTATCTGAATTTATTCCCCCATCCGGCTCTGAGAAATATATATTAAATCATCACCTGCGGTGCTGCAATATTAACAACTTTGGAAGCAGATTTAGACTGCTACCAAAGTAATTTTTCTGGGCTAGGCAACTGCCACTTATAGAAGATGGCAGACTTGAAGCTTCCAAAATGTTGTTAAATTTTCTATTTTTATAATTATCTTTTACTTTATTATGAGTATATATGCTGTTATGTGCAAATTCTGAAATACAATATTCTTTAGCCATTTTGCCTCCTGTTTAATTTGCTATCGCCTTATTAATATTCTTCTGAATATCCCCAAGTACTGGTGTTAATTCATATTTAAATAAATCTCCAATTAAAATAAAGTCTCCATTTTCTAAAGCCTCAACTATTTCACTTAACTTTTCATTCATGTGCTGTAAATTCATCTCTTGTTTATGTATGTCTTTTGTAACCATTAATGCATCACTCATCCATTGCATCCCTTCTGTAATAGGTGAAATTAAATCACAACCTTTTTTATCTTCTCCTGCCTGGAAATATTCTACTGCCTTATCTATTCCATTTATCAAATTCACCATGTATTCACTTACGGTTTTTAAAGTGTCAAATTTCTCATTCATGTGTAATTCCTCCAATATATTATAAACTTTTATGTTAAATCTTTTTTAACTTGTTCAAATTCTGTTTTTGCGTAATTCATTACTTCTAAAAGCCCCTTGTATATTGCTTCACTTTTTAACGCAAGTCTCTTACCTTTTTCCTTCTCACTTTCCCCTTGTTTTTCTTTAAGTTCAGCTGAGAACATAATTTTTGCCACTAGTGGTGCATACAATTTTTTGATGCTTTGTACTTTTTCAACTTCCTTATTTAATTTAGAGTCTATCTTGTCTAACTCACCTAAGATATAATTTATATCTAATAATATATTTTCATCGTAATATTTATACATCCTAGAAGTATGCACAAGAGCAGATTTACATATTCCTTCTATGTTTTCTATGGACTTTATAAATTTCTTTATATTTTTATATACTATTTGCTTATTTACTAAACTTTTTTTACTTAGTATATCTTCTAAATTTTTATCTATACATTCACTATACGAGTATTCATCGATAGACTGCTGTAAGGTTTTTACTGATGTTCCTTTGATATTGGCGCCTCCCTCTGTACTATTAATAAAATTAACATCTTTATAAACTAAATTCATTTCCTCTATATTTTTTCTATAAAAATCTAATATTTTTGTAGTAGTAACTTTCTTACCATATATATCATCTACTTCTATATAATTATCGTTTTCTATAATGTTGTTACTTTTACTAATGCTCGCACTTTCTACATGATATTTATTATTTGTATAAGCTAAATCTTGACCTATAAAAATAATATTACCACAACCTAAATATGCACCTAAACTTATGCAGATATGCGCTACAGATCCCCCTTGCCACAAACTATCCACCTCTAGCCCTAATAGTTTATCAGTTGTATCCTTGAAGTCTATATCTTCAAAAAATATTTTTTCACCCTCATATTCTTCCACCATTTTATAGTTACTTACCTCACTAAAAACTAATGGCACATCACTATTCAATGCCTTCTCGATTACTTTATAAGAAGCATCTCCTGGATCTATTGAACATACAAAGTCTGGTTTTATACCTTTTTCTAAAAGTGTATTTAGCGTTCTTCCTCCAGTTATAATAATAAACTTATCTTGAATATCCTTTAATAAATGGATATTTTTTTCTAGCGAAGGACCAGCTGACACGATTATAGCAGACATCCCTTTGAATTTATCTTTGAATTTATTTATTATATTACTGTCTACTATTTTTTTAATGTTTCTTGCATAGCACTTAAAAAACTGTTTTGAAAAATTTAGTGAAGTGCTTATCTGTATAAGGGAATCATGTACAAATCCAATAAATTGTTTGCTAAATTCCATATACTCTTTGCCATAGACTTTATCATAGTTTGCATAAGTCACAATCTCCGCATTGCTAATTTCTACATCTTTTATAATTTCATTTAGAATTATTTTCATATTTGATTTTTCATAATTTATTATAAATACTCTATCATCTTCAAATATATTTTCTATACTATTAGATAGTATATTTTCTATTAATATTTTTTCATCTGGTTCTATAATAAGAATTTTGCTAGTCCTTGATGCTTCATTTAATAAATTTATAATATGTTCTCCTGTGCCAAATCCCCATACTATAATAATGTTATTAACATTTATTGCTTTTATAGTAGATTTAAAAGTATCAATATCTCTATTCACTGCATATTTGCTTCCCAAATATATAAGTTTACCACCTATGTTTATCCTTATTATTTTTTTATTATCCTTACTAGTTTCTATTTTATATCTTTCTTCGTCTTTTAACGTAATTTGTTTCAGATAATTTAATATTTCTTTATTATTTTCATTCATATATAACTCCTCCAAAACTATGCTCATATATATATCGTACAAAATATAAAATACTTTACAAAGGAAAAAAGGAACAGAAATTATTTCTGTTCCTTTCCACTCAATTATTATTTTTCAAATTATCTTAATAATTGAAGAACTCCTTGAGGTTGTTGGTTAGCTTGAGCAAGCATTGCTTGAGCAGCTTGTTGAAGTATATTGTTCTTTGAGAAATTCATCATTTCTTTTGCCATGTCTACATCTCTTATTCTTGACTCTGATGCTTGTAAGTTTTCAGATGATGTATTTAAGTTGTTTATTGTATGTTCTAATCTGTTTTGTACTGATCCTAGGTTTGCTCTTTCAGTTGATACTGTTGTTATTGCAGTATTTACTGCAGTAATAGATAATTGAGCATTTGTAGCAGTGTCTATTTTTATTGCAGAAGCTACTGCTAAACCTGTTGCTGTCATTGTTTTTATGTTTAAATTAATTGTTTGGTCTTTATTCGCACCAACCTGGAATTTCAATGCTGCAGTAGCGCCTGAAAAAGCTCCAGCCATAAGTGTCTTTGTATTGAACTCTGTTTGAGTTCCTATTCTTGTAAGTTCTGCTTGCATTTGAGTGAACTCTGTTTGAAGAGCTGCTCTATCTTCAGTTGTGTTTGTTGCAGTTGATGATTGAACTGACACTTCTCTCATTCTTTGAAGAATTGAGTGAGTTTCATTTAAAGCACCTTCTGCTGTTTGGATTAGAGAAATAGCATCTTGAGCATTTCTAGATCCTTGATCAAGTCCTCTGATTTGTCCTCTCATTTTTTCTGATATTGCAAGTCCTGCGGCATCGTCTCCAGCTCTATTGATTCTTAAACCTGAAGATAATTTTTCCATTGACTTTCCAGCATTAGCTGTATTTCCTACCATTTGTCTGTGTGAGTTCATAGCGTTTAAATTGTGATTGATTATCATAATATATTCCTCCTTGAGTTTTAAGTGCACTTCCTTGCACACTATTTTTATTTAAAAGCCTTTAAGACTAATAAAACTTGGTCAGCTGAAAACCTACCGTTAATGTTTATTTTCAACTCCTACTAATACTATCGTAAATATGATTGCATACTTTATAGTTTTTAGAAATTATTTTTATATTTTTTTGGATTATTCGTAAATTCATTTTATTTAGTTTACTATCATTAATTATTATTAAATATCACTAAAAAAACAGTGGAAAACTCCACTGTTAGCCTACCTGTTATATTTTCTTATTAAATGTTCCTACATTATCATAAAAACTCTTATTATAATTACTATTAGCATTTTTAGTTTGTTGGATTTTATTTAGTTCATGTTTTGTATCCTCTTTACTTTGCTGCATTAGTTCTAATAATTTGTGCTGTATATTTACTATATCTAGTCCATTACATATATCTGTAAATTCCTCCGAGGTATATTGCAGTTTTTCCATATTTTCAATAACTATTTGTCTACTATTCAATAAATTGTCTAATTTATGTACTTTCTCCTGCTGCAAAGCGTCAATAAGCTCTATAGTCACCTTTTTAAATTGCATCAATTCCTGTGTTAATTCTTTCATTAAAACCACTCCCTTACATACAATTTAGAAGGATTTTATTGTCCCCCACCCATCTGTTGTGCTAACCAACTTGATTGGGAATTCAGCTTATTCATAGCTGTTTCTAATTTTGAGAACCTTAAATAAAAGCTATTCTCTCTAACTGCTAGACTTTTTATCATTTCATTTATCTTTGCATCTTTCTTTATAATATCCTCAGATAATAAAGATTTAAATTCGGTTGTATCTCCTTTTATACCTGCTCTTTCAATCAAAATACCCTTTTTACCATCAGAATTTCTTGTTGTTCTTGTATAATCTTGCAAAATGTCACTTATTCTTTGAAATATACCTTGCTCTTCATTTCTTTTGCTTTTTTCATCACTGCCAGCATTAGGATTATATGAAGTTGTAGACTCCTTTGTAAATAACTGTATAAGCTTTTCGCCTTTTGTTTCAATAGCACTTTTCAGTTTTTCCTCATTTATTATAATCTTCCCTCTTTGAGTTGTATCTGGTGATGTCGATAATCCAATTTCAGAAAGAGATATGCCTGCATCTTTTACTTCATCAAAGAAAGCCCTTCTCATTGAGGTAAGCATGTTGTCGAGGCCTGGGTCGCCTTTTAAAAGTCCTACTTTAGCCTTAGTCTCCCATTGTTTAATTTCATCTTCCTTCATTTCTTTCCTTTGTTCATCAGTAAGTGGAAGATACTTATATTGCTTCTTTTCATCAGTTTTTCCGCTAACCTTTTCCACTAATTCATTGTATTTTTCTATGAACCCCTTGATTTTATCATAGGTGTTTTGCGAATTAGCAGAAACTGTGATATTGGTTATGCCTTTCTTTGTTAATGTATAGTTAACTCCATCTATAGAAAAATCATTCCCAGGTTTTGTAACATCAATTCCTACTATAGAACCTGGAGGAGTTATTTTAACTATAGCATCTATTCCAGCCGTTACATTTCCACCTTTAGCTACAGTTAAATTAAATTTTGTTAAAATCCCCCCCTTTCCTACTTCTACTTCGTTTTCTGTTACTGCTAAAGATGCTTTGTTATATCCTGTTTGTAAACTCTCTATACTAAATTTTTGTGTTAGTTCACTATAATTTAGTTTAACTTCCCCACCGGTACCTTTGTTAACTGCATCCATTAATTGTGATACTGTAGCTTCTGATGATATTGTAGTGGTTCCTGGTATTGTAGGCGTTACTGGGTCTGTAGGATTTGCTACCTTTAGTATCATTTCTTTTGGTTGGCCAGCAGCGTCGTTATACTTAAATGTTAAAGTTTCAGTAGCTACAATACCTAATTCACTTAATTTTGTAGATTTATTTGCCGTTACTTTGCCACCTTCTATTTTGTCTGGTGTAGCTAACTCCGTTACTTCCACCTTATACGTCCCAGCCACAGCTCCCGCCGACACTGTAGCACTAACCCCAGCACTTTCCCCTGCTATACTGCTAGTAGCCGTTATATCAAATCCCGAATAGTTGCTTTTACGCAAAATATTGGTATCTGGTTTTAGCAAATCAAAATATGTGTTTTTCATAGAAGCTGTATCTGATAATATATCCCTGTAAAGTTCTTGCTTCCACGCTACCATTTGCCTATCCTGTTTCATCTTATCCACTCTCATGGTATAAGGTTTCATCATTTGCTTTATCATAGTATCCGTATCCATTCCTGTAGCCATACCAGTAATTCTCATTTAATCCAACCCCCTCTATTTATTTACCTTAGATAATTTATATGCTTCACTCCAAATATCCCTAACCTCTTCGATTAGTGGAATTATTTCATTCATAATTTTTTCACTTTTCTTAATGTTAGCATCTGCAAGTCTTCTTATTATAAAATCGTATATACTCATTAAATTTTGAGCCCATACTCCTCCAATATTTACATCTAATGTGGTCATTAGTTCATAAAATATATTTTGAGTTTTTATAATGTGTTCATGAGCCTTTTTAACATCTTTATCTAAAATAGCTTGTCTACCTATTTTAGAAAACTTTACAGCCCCATCTACCAGCATTAAAAGCAATTGATCCTTTGATGCGAAATTCACACTATTGTTTTTATAAGTATTAAATGCATTTGCCTGTGTGTTCATTGCCATATTGCTTCACCTCTACTTTTTAGTATCAATAAAATGACCTATATCCATTTGCTCTTTTTCTAAGTTTTCTTTAAAAACTTCTACCTCATATTGCTGGTTTTTAAAGGCCTTCACAGTTATTTTATGGTCATTATTATATTTTAAAAGCTTGTCCTTAAATTCCTCGTAAGAACTGGAACTATCTTTAGGATTTCTATCCTTATTTACAGTTATCGAATCTTTTCTATGAATTACACCAGATTTTGTTGTATCTTTAACTCTCTGCCTTATTTCAACATCAATTTTATTTAATTTAAATTCCATAACATCCCTCCTAAATCTTCCATAAAGGGTTATTCCTTTTATGCTAAACGGTTATGCTTTTTATTCTAAAAAATTATGCCTTTTTATATATTAAAACACCAGCCATTTCACACATTTTAGCTACCATATCTAAAATCTTTTTTGAAGGGATTTCTTTTATCACTTCTTTAGTATTATCATCAATTACTCTTATAATCATTTGATTAAGTACATCATGTTTTTCATATTGTAGATGTGTACCTTGCCCCTCTAAAACCTTATTTATCTTACCTACTGCATTTTTAATCTCTATTTCGTTATTTTCTTTTTCACCTAATGAATTATTATTTTCCGTTGAATTTGAAATTTTAATGTTTTGTGGTGCTTTATAAAATCTATCTATTTCTAATGGCTTGCTTTGACTAATACCCCCAATATCCATGTTTACCCCCCGTATTTTATTTCTTTAACTTTTTCAAAGCTGCTGCATCAAAAGTCATTGCGTTTTGGTTTTCATCCTTGACTTCCTTGTAAAGCTCTGTTCTTAAAATGCTAATTTCCTTTGGTGCATTTATAGAGATTTTTACAGTGCCATTTTCAACTTTAACTATGGTTATTTCTACATCTTCTCCTATTAACAGTGATTCACCCTTTTTTCTACTTATTACCAGCATTTAGACCTCCTCCTTGCGCCTCTTTGGAGTCCATAGCAATTAT
The DNA here is from genome assembly GCF_020443565.1 of Clostridium sp. CS001. Taxonomy (GTDB): domain Bacteria; phylum Bacillota; class Clostridia; order Clostridiales; family Clostridiaceae; genus Clostridium_AD. The sequence continues at coordinate 149,446 of NZ_JAIZZN010000003.1, read as the reverse complement.
TATTATTTTATATTTCAAATAGTGGCTGTTTTATTTTATATTTATCATTATCTAATATTAATTGTTCCCCTAATTTTTCTTTTATATTAATAATAATGGGAGCTTTTAAATTAGTAGTCATATCTTCAATTTTTGAATTTAAAGTTACTGTAGTTAGAACTAATACGTCTTCCTCATTATCAATTTGAAGTTCTTTAATAAGTGTGTCTGGTATTTTAAATTGATAATCCAAAGTGATAGTGAATGGAGATATCAGTACCAATCCAACTTCAACATCTTCAATAGAATGTAATATAGTAAAATCTTCATTACTTTCTAAAGGGAAAGTTATAAAGTTTTTAAGCTCCTTAAACCCTGGTAGACCTTTCTTGAATATTATAACATCTTCGTCATTGTAGGTCACAATTCCATGATGCCTAGTAACTATCTCCATATTGCAACTCACTCCTTTATAAAAAATTACTTTCTTCTTAATTGTTTAACTCTTAACTATTTATTGTGTATAGTAATATTTATCTCAGATAATCCAGTAATGAAGGTTGAAGTACTTTAGCACTAGTTTGAAGGGATGCAATATATATTGTTTGCATAGTAGCATATTCCATTGTTTTTTCTGTAATATCAATATCCTCAGTTCTTGACAAAATTTCTGTCATATTAAAATTCAAATCTGTATTTCTAGCTTCCGCACTTTCCATCCTGTTTTGTTTTGCTCCAACTTCAGAACGTAACTTTAAAATATTAGTCATAAAGCTTTTAATACCTGTTAGGTCCTCATTGGTCAATTTTTTAATCTCGTTTGAATCATCAGAATCGAGGTGTGCAGTAATATCCTGTAATAATTTCATGAGATTATCATCTACACCTGTACCATAATCTATAACTTGTGTTGCTGTAATATTATAATCCATTGTTACTCCCTGAGACACTTCTACCAATCGCTTATCTTTAATCATATTCAATTGTTCAGTCCTTGCTGGTTCCGTTGTATCTGTATTATAAATCAAATCGGTATTTCCACCTGTCATCTCTGTTTCCACAGGTTTGATTGTTGTCCTTGTACCTCCAAAAATATACTTTCCATCAAAACTAGTATTTAGTATTTGTGACATTTCTCCTACCTTTTGATTTATTTCATCTTTTATGGCTTTTCTTTCACTATCACTATAGGTAGCATTTCCAGCAGATATCAAAAGTTCTTCAATTCTTCCAGATACATTTCCTAATTGTCCTAATGCTGTATCTGTAGTATCAAGCCAATTAATAGCATCTTTAATATTATTTTTATATTGCTTATTTGCATCTATATCAGAATACATTTGCATTATCCTAGAAGCCTTAAAAGGATCATCCGAAGGTTTTCTTATCTCTTTACCAGAAGTCATTTGACCTTGCAATCTATTCATATTATTTAAATTTGTTCTCATATCTCTTAAAAAATTATTTGACAGCATCTTATTGGTTACTCTCATATCTTCACCCCTTAATTACTCTATGTATTTTCTTATATTTATCTTTTCAACCCATTGATAACTACATCTAGAAGTTCATCAACAGTTGAAATAATTTTTGCATTAGCTTGATAAGCATGTTGAAATTGAATCATGTTAGCCATTTCTTCATCCAATGACACCCCTGATATGGAGGTTCTTGCTTCATCTAAGCTTGATAATAGTGCTTCATGGTTTTTTACAATTCTTTTTGCTTCTTGGGTCTGAACAGCTAATCTATTTACAGTATCTTTAAAATAACCACCAATTGTCATTCCATTTGAATTAGAATTAACCATCATGACCCCTAAAACAGTATCACTTTTAAATTCATTTTTTAAAAGAAAAGCTTCTCTTGTTGTATCCGCCTCCACACCTTGTATCTCTAACCTTACATCTCTAAGCATTGCAATAGCTAGTGCTCTATTTCCGTCTGTAGCACCTGCTCCAGCTATTTTTCCAACATTAATTTTCATAACATCTTTTAGCAAATCTTCATTAATAGAAATATTCCCTGCATTAATGTCCAATTCTCCAGAAGCAGTAGCATTATCGCCATTAACAAAAAACAAGTCTTCATTGGCAGTACTTTCACCACTATGCACCGCATTTATAGAAAATGCAATACCCTTAGCTAATCTGTTTAACTGATCCACATATATATCAATATCTTCTTGTACAGACATATATCCCTTTAGTTCGCCTTTTTCCGGCTTGAAAAGCTTAATGTCGTCCATGTTTACCGGTGTAGTTGTACTTGCTGGTGTAGTTACTGTTGTTATCCCCGGTGGAACTTCATCCCCATTGGAATTCTTACCAGCAATTCTATTTCCACTTCCATCTATGGCATAGCCTTCTTTGTCTGCCCAAAGCACTCTACCTTGATCTAAGTCTTTGTAACCTTTACTATCTAAATCCATTGTAATAGTTACTTTATTCTCTTCCTTTGACATATCTCCATTTCTGTAATAAGTCACTTCATATCTTTCAGTGTGACCCGGTTTTGGTGGATTGCTTGGCAGAATACTATTCACATAAGAAAATCTTCTAACCTCATCATTAGGATTACATCTCACAAGATATGCATTTTCCATACCTTCAGTATCAGTTGGTTTAAGGTCTTCTCCAGCTAAGTTTTTTTTATCAATGTTAATTCCAAATTTTGTACTAAGTTGATCTACTAGTAAATCTCTTTTATCCATTAAGTCATTGGGTTCATTTCCACCAACCTTAACACTTATAACCTGCTGATTTAGTTCATTTATTTGATTAAGCATATTATTTATGTCTACTACATTTTGTTTAATAACATCTTGACTATTGCCCTTTAGGTTTATTAATTGCTTGTAGGTATTGTTTAATTCATCAGTAAGAGCTTTAGATTGCTGGGCTACTACTGTTCTTGCATTTGAGCTTTCTGGATGCTTTGATAGTTCTTGCCAGGAGTCAAAAACCTTTCCTAGGAGAGTCGAAACCCCTGTATCGCTAGGTTCATTCATGATACTTTCAATTTCTGTTAAAAACTGCTCTCGACCCTCATACCAGCCTTTTGTACCATTTTCTGTTCTTACCTGATAATCTAAAAAACTATCTCTAATTCTTGATATGGAGGAAATCTGTACTCCAGTACCTAATTGCCCTGGTCCAATTGCATTATTCATACTAGGCATACCAAATGGCCTTGTAGTCTCCATTGTAGCTCTCTGCCTTGAATATCCTTCTGTATTAGCATTAGATATATTGTGAGTTGTTACATCAATTGCCTTTTGTTGTGCGAACATACCTCTTTTAGCTACATTAAAAGTTCCAAATAATCCTGACATCTCTTCACCTCATGTTATTTCTTTACTTTGCCATAAGCATTGTAAGTTTTTGTTTCCCGTACCGGGTTTAATACATTTAGTATTCTATTTGTAAAACTAAGTCCTTGTTTTATAAGCAGTTCATTTGTATCCTTTTGTAGTACAACTTCTTGCAGTAACTGCTTAATTTTGTGATAATTACTTTCAAGCTCGTCATCTCTAAGTTCTTCAATTATCTCTGTCATGCCCTTGCTTTGCGTAAGTTTTCTCCGCTCAACTTCCATGCTGGCTATGTTTTTGTTAGCATCTTTAATTTTTCCTACGCAGGCTTCCATTCCAAAAATATCAGCAACAATTATACATTTGTGTTGCTCTTCTAGTGCTAGCAAAAGTATTAATATTGCTTCTATTTCCTGTATTATGACACTATTTAGTTTATCTTTCATAACTAAATGTCTCTCCCTTTCATAACCTCAATAATCTTTTTAGCAGTTAATGTTGAATCCATTTTGTAAGTGCCTTGCATTACCTCACTTCTAATAGCATCTATTTTTTCTTTTGAATTTACACATTTACTATCTAAGGCAAATGCACTTAGAGTTTTACCTGCTGAGGATAACTCTATAGTATCCTTTTTTGAAATAGATACCTTTGCATCTACTTTTGATGTACTGTTTTTATAAGTATTAACAACATTATTTTTCACTGCATTTATTTTCACTCTTATCCACTCCTAGCTTTATAGAAATTAATATCCCTCTCTACTTCTATCTATTTCTATTATCGTATATACTCCATTAAAGTTTATACAAAAAAATAAAAAGAAATAAATTTTCATTATTCCTTTTTATAGTATATGTAATTCTAGTTTAGAGTTTATTGCTTTATTCTACAATAGCTTTAACTCTTTCTTCTCCACTAATTATACTAGTAATTCTAACTCCAAAGTTTTCATCTACCACTACTACTTCACCATAAGCTACTTTTTTGCCATTTACCAATATTTCTACTGGTTCTTCTGCTAGCTTATCAAGTTCAATTAAAGATCCAGTTCCCAAATTCAAAATATCCCTAATGTTCTTTTTAGTCTTTCCAAGCACTACTGAAATATCTAATGGTACATCTAATATTAAATCAATATTTCTAGGTGCATTATGCATATGTGATTGTGTTAATGGCTTAAACGATGCTTGCCTTACCTCCACTTGTGATTCCTGCCTCTCTATTGGTTTTGAATAATATTCCACTTCAGGCGCTGCTTCATGGTAAACTGGCGCACTTTGCAGAGCTTCATTTACATGAACTTGCTTAGCCTCTGGCCCTTTTACTTCATCTTGTGTTATAGCTACTTCTGCTTCTTCTGTACCCATCATAATAGAAATAATTTTTTGGGCAGTTTCTATAGGAAGCACTTGCATTATAGTACTATCAATTAAATCACCAATAGTCAATTTAAACGCTACTTGAACAACTTCCTCATCTTCGTCTATACTATCATTTAAAGGTGATGTAGTGTCGTCCCATATCTTAGATTCAGGAGGTGAAATGTTTACCATTCTACCAAACATTGTTGCCATAGAAGTTGCAGCAGAACCAATCATCTGATTCATAGCTTCTGAAACTGCACTAATTTCAATTTCTGAAAGTGCTGGCACACCTTCTACTTTTCCGTCTCCACCCATCATTAAACTAGCTATAACTGCTGCATCACTAGTTTTTATTACTAAAAGATTTCCACCTGAAATACCACTTACAAACTTTACATCTAAAGCAATATTGGGAGTCTCATATTGTGATCTTAATTTTCTAAGTGTAGTTACTGAAACTACTGGCGTTGCAATATTCACTGGTTGACCTACAATAGTGGAAAGTGCAGTTGATGCCGATCCCATAGAAATATTTCCAACTTCACCTAACAAATCTTTCTCACTATCAGTAAGCTCAAATTCATGTTTAGGTTCTGGTATGTCGTCGCCTCCATTTAAGAGAGCGTCAATTTCTTCTTGCGAAAGAAAGCCATTACTCATAATTTTGCACATCCTTATCTATTATATCTAATATCTCAATACCTCTGTTTTTACCTATGGTGCCAGGCATTCCAGTATAACATAACTGTCCTTCAACAAATACTTTAACTGGGCTATCACTTAAGTTATCTAGGGTAATTACATCCCCTTCGCTTAGTTGTAAAAATTCATTTACAGTAATATTTGTACTACCTAGCATTCCTGTCATTGGTACGTTTACTATGTTTAATCGTTCTTTTAATTTATTTCTAGATTCATTTACAATATCTTCATCATTTTCTCTAAACCAATATTGAACAACCAATTTATCAAGTACTTTTTCAATACTTAAGTACGGTATGCAGATGTTAATAAACGTACTGCTATTACCCATTTCCACAGAAAAAGTAATTAGTGCAACTGGTTCATTTGGTGCTAAAGTTTGATTTAATGCCGGATTAGTTTCCAATGCTTCAATCTCCGGTTCTACTTCTAAAACATCTTCCCAAGCAAGCTTTAAGTTAGCTATAAGCCCTGCATTAACACTTTTCAATATGTTCTTATCTATGTCAGAGAATTCTTTAGCCTTAAATTTCCTATTTCCCATTCCTCCAAGGAGAATATCTATTACTTGAAAAGCAAATTGTGGATTGGTTTCAAATAATATTGAGCCACTTAAAGGTGGCATCTTAAATATAGTCAAAACTGTTGGATTAGGAATTGAATGAACAAACTCTTCATAGGTTATTTGCTGAATACTTTCAATTTTAATTTTTACATTGCTTCGCAGTTGTGCAGATAAATAACTTGATATTATTCTTCCATAATTATCGTGAATTAGCTCAAGAGTTCTAAGGTGATCCTTTGAGAACTTTTGAGGGCTTCTAAAATCATATAATTTAATTTTATGCTTTTCCTCTTCGCCCGGGAGCTGATCTGTTGCTATCTCCCCAGAAGATAGGGCAGATAAAAGTGAGTCTATTTCACTTTGCGATAATACTTCTGCCATATTTCTACCTCATTTCTTTATATAGAATATTATTAATAGGCATTGTTACATCTGTACTCTTTTTTATACTATATTAATTCTCAATAAGTTTAGCTATATCAATCAATGTAATTATTCTATCTTTAAAGTTTATAACCCCTTTGATATAAGCTTTGTTTCTGTCAGTTTCAACTTTTTCTACCAAATCTTCTTCAATTTCTAATACTTCATCAACCTGGTCCACAGTAACTCCAACAGATTCATCTTGCAGATTTAAGATAATAATATTTTCTTGACTGCCCTCAGACTTTTCAATATGCAAAAGAAGATTTATATCTAAGAGAGAAATTATAGTACCTCTTAGATTAATTAAACCTTTTATGTACTGCGCGGACTTAGGTACTTTTGTTATTTCCATCATATCATTAATGCTTTGAACCTTTGCTGCTTCTACTGCAAACTGTTCTTCATTAACTTTGAATACAACTACTTGCATAACTTTCCCCTCCTAGCCTACAACTTTTTTTATTGCTTCAAGGACTCTATCTGCTTGAAATGGTTTAACAATAAAATCTTTTGCCCCAGCTCTAATTGCATCCATAACCATGCTCTGTTGTCCCATAGCACTACACATAATTACTTTTGCAGCAGGATCAAACTCTTTTATTGCTTTAACTGCTTCAATACCATCCATATCGGGCATGGTAATATCCATGGTAACAACATCCGGTTTTTCAGCTTTGTATAATTCTACAGCCTTTAACCCGTTACTTGCTTCACCAACAACTTCAAATCCGTTTTTTTCCAAGATATCCTTTATCATCATTCTCATAAATGCAGCGTCATCAACAATTAATACTTTAGCCATTTTTTAATACCTCCAATTAATTTACACCTAATGAATTTAATATTTTTTCTAGTGATCCGGGCATAGGTATATAATAGAAATGCCCACTTATTTTTTCATTTTCTTGTAGAAACTGTGTTTCTAAATCAAGTACTCGCTCATCGAATTGACCTGATTCAATAAAAGTAGTTGAGAGTATTGCTCCCATCATATCTAGTGCAACAGCTGGTACTGAAGGCATAAGCAGAAGATTTGTAAGCTTTGCTATAGCATTCATATATGAACTAGAAACAATATTTCCTATTTCACACAATGCAGAATTTCCAAGCTCTGATATATGTTCCTGGTTTTCACCTGTAAGTTTTGAAATAATCTTTAAAGCAGCTTCTTTTTCTAAAGTAAACAGTATATTACCAGGTATATCCCCAAGGACTCTTACGATTACACCAATTACTACTTCTTCAACCCCTACTTTCGAGAAAATATCATCAAAAGGAATAATTTTTACTGCTGGCACTGTCATATCAACTTTTTCATTCAACAATTGAGATAGTGCAGTAGCGGCATTTCCTGCCCCTATGTTGCCAACTTCTTGTAGTACATCTAATTGCATAGCATTTAGATTGGAAAATTCCATATTATACACTCCTTACACTAGCGCAGCAACGTCTAGTATCAACGTAACTAGGCCATCCCCTAAAATAGTTGCACCTATATACTCTTTTAAATCATGCAATGTTTTCCCTAGGGGCTTTATTACTATTTCTTGTTGTCCTAGCAATGAATCTACTAACAGTCCCACTATTTTTTCTCCTACTTTTACAATAACAATATATTTTTTTGCTTTCTCACTAGTTTCCAGTTTAAGTATTTCGCTTACTCTTACTAATGGGATTATATTATCATTATACACAATAACTTCTTTATTATTAGTTTTCTTAACTAATTCATCCTTATAATCTATTACCCTATCAATGTAACCAAGAGAAATAGCCATAGTTTCATCACCGATTTTTACAAGTAACGCTTGAATAATTTGTAGTGTCAATGGTAATCTTATAATAAATGAGGTACCTTTGTCAATTTCACTTATTGCATCTACTGTTCCGCCAAGCGCAGCAATTTTAGTTTTAACAACATCCATGCCTACTCCACGCCCGGAGATATCTGTTACTTTTTCATTAGTACTAAATCCTTGTGCAAAAATCAAATTCTTTATATCTGAATCTGACATACCTTCTGTGTTTATGCCTACTTTATTAGCTTTTGCCTTAATCTTATCAACATCTAGGCCTTTCCCATCATCTTCAACCTTTATTATTGCTTTAGTACCTTCAGGGTAAGCTATAAGTTTAATCTTACCAACGGGACTCTTTCCTTTTGCAATTCTATCTTTACTTGTTTCAATACCATGGTCTGCTGCATTACGAAGCAAATGTAGTAGTGGCTCACCAATCTCATCTATAACTGTTCTATCAAGTTCGGTGCCTTGCCCTTGTATTTCAAGTTCCATTTCTTTCCCCAGATCTTTTGACAAATCCCTTATCATTCTTGGGAATCTATTAAATACTACTTCTAGAGGTAGCATTCTTATTTTCATTACTAAGTCTTGTAACTCTGAGGTGGCTCTCGCAACTTGTTCTAAGGTTTCATTTAAATCAGTTAATCTATGATTACTGCTTATTTGTTCAAGTCTTGTTCTATGAATTACAAGTTCTGAAACCATATTCATGAATTTATCTAGTCTATCAAGTTCAACTCTCACAGATTGATGGGCTTTTTTATGAACTACCGCTTCCTTCTTATCACTTTTTTTATCTTCTGAAGCTTCCGTAGTTTTTACAGCCTCTGTTTTAGCATCTTGTGCATTTTCTACTGGGTTTAAGTTCACGGATTCATCTGATAGTTTATCTGCATTAACTTTAACATCAAGATGTTCTACCATTACCTGTTCTACCTCAGAAATACCTAGTAAGATATCTACTACTTCTGACTTTTCTTTGTTGGTAATATAAATTAAATCTATTTCAAATTCAAAGTTTTCATTTTCGATTTCTTCTGATCCCGGTATAGATTTTATTATTTCACCATATTCTTCTAAGCTTTTAAAAATTAGAAATGCCCTTGCTGATTTTAGTAGTGTGTTTTCACTTATTAAAATCTTTATTTCATAAACATCAAATTTTTTCTCTAGAGCTTGTTTAACAACATTAATGTCATATTCATTAAGTGTAATTTTCTCATTAAAATCACTTTCATTAATTGCAGATATTTCTTCATTTGCGGTGTCTTGTACACCTACTTGCTCTCCGTCCTTATTATTACCTTTGGTCTCTGAAGTTTTAAGGGTGTCATTTCCCTCTGCAATAGAGTGTAAATCACTTAGTATATCCTCAATTGAAAGCTCCTCAGAAACTCCTTCTGTAATGTTATTAACCATTCTCTCTAATGTATCAAGGCATCTGAATAAAACTGTTACCACCTTTTCTGTAACCTTAAGCTTGCCTTCCCTGAACTTTGATAGAACATCCTCCATTTTATGTGTTAGTTCCGCCATTTGACTATAGCCCATTGTTGCTGCCATTCCCTTGATTGTATGAGCTACTCTAAATATTTCATTTAGCTTGTCTATGTTTTCTGGATGTTGTTCTAGTTCAAGAAGAGATTCATTCAATGTCTGTAAATTTTCCATAGACTCTTCTAGGAACATTGACATATATTGCGATGTATCCATTTACTTCCTCCTCATCAATTATTATTCTTTAGCTTTTATGGTTATCTGTTTATATTTTTTTATAAATAAATGTAGATGTCTTTTCAAACCCATACTCTTTATAATTATATATACTTTCAGTAGCACCAACAAAAAGTAATCCACCCTTTTTTAATGATGCACTAAATTTCTTGTATATTTTATCCTTAGTATCTTGATTGAAATATATAACTACATTTCGACATACTATTAAATCAAAGTCACTTTCATAATTATCTAAAATAAGATCATGTTTCTTAAATTCCACCATACCTTTGATTCGAGAATTAACTTGGTATTTGTCATTATTAACTATAAAATATTTATCAAAAAGTGGTTTGGGTACATTTTTAACTTCTGAGTAAACATACTCACCATTTTTCGCTTTTTGCAAAATGGTATTATCTATGTCTGTAGCTATGATTTTATGCCTAGCACTTGAATTTAAATTATCCACAATCATAGCTAAGGAGTAAGGCTCAGCTCCAATAGAGCATGCTGCACTCCAAATTTTAAGTCCTGAGCTACATGATAGTTCAGATTTAACCTTTTTTGAAAGCTCCTCAAATATTTCCGGATTTCTAAAAAACTCAGTTACGTTTATTGTAATAAAATCTAAAAATCTCTGTTTTTGTGTAGGGTCTTGCTTTAACAAAGCAATATACTCTTCTACTGAATTTGCACCAACCCTTGACATTAAGCTTAAAATTCGCCTATGTAATTGATTTGATTTGTACGCTGATAAGTCGATGCTATATTCTTTTAAAACCCATTGCTCAAAATATTTCAAATCCATTAACTATAGTCACCTCCCTAATACAGATTTAATAATTTCCTCTGAAACATTGCCCAGTAAAACAACTTCATCTACCTTACCTGTTTCAAATGCAGCCTTTGGCATTCCATATATAGTGCAAGTAGATGCATGCTCAGCCATGGTAAATCCACCGCTATTTTTAACAGCAACTGTACCATCTGCACCATCGCGCCCCATTCCAGTAAGTATAACACTTAGCAGCTTGGCTCCATAAACTTTAGTAGCTGATATAAAGAGTTTATCTACTGCTGGTCTCACTCCCCATATGCTAGGTTCTGTATTTAAATGTATTCTCTTATCGCTTCCAATCTCCATATGATAACCGCCAGGTGCGATATAAACTACATTCTTTTCTACCATTTCACCATCCTCTGCTTCTACAACTTTTAATTTACTGTTTAAATTGAGTCTATCAGCAAAAGCCTTTGTAAATCCCACTGGCATATGCTGTACTACTAAAATTGGTACCCCTATATTATCGGGCAGTGCCGTTATTACTTTATATAATGCTTTAGGTCCTCCTGTTGATGCGCCAATAACTACAGCTTCTACCTTCTTCACCCCTCCTGTTTTAATCTTGCTTACAGCTATTTCATTCTCTACTCTAGATGTAATTTTACCTTCCATTTGCATAAAAGCAAGTTTTATTTTTTGAATAAGCTCAATTTTAACTTTGTCAATATCTAAGGATATTGCACCTGATGGCTTTGTTATAAAATCAAAAGCTCCTAGTTCAAGGCATTCCATAGTTAATTCTGTTCCAGCTTTAGAAACACTACTAAGTATAATAACTGGTATGTTTATATTATTTTTCTTTAACGCTTTTAAGGTTTCTCTACCATCCATTTTAGGCATTTCAATATCTAAAGTTATTACATCTGGGGTTTTGAGGCCTATCTTTGTTAACAAATCTTCGCCGTTTTTTGCTGTATCTATAACTCCCATTTCTTCCTGTGCATTAATCATATCAGAAACAATTCTTCTCATTAATGCCGAATCATCTACTACAATCACCTTAATTTTTCTCAACAATATATATCACCTCATTAACTTTATACATTTTTTAAAATTCTGTAGTTCCCATGCCTACAGTTCTAATTGACAATATACCGCTTTCAGTATCAAATATCAAGGTTCTTCCTTTATTACCTCCAACATCTTCTGCTAAAATTGGAATGGATAAAATTTTCAATGCATTTTTCACTGCAATACCATTCCTGTTACCAATATCCATAATTATGCTTTTATCCGAGAAATTAAACATTGAAGCTCCACCTGCTATTTTAGCAGTCATATTTCTAAGTTTCGCACCTTTTTTTATCATATCCTCAACTAATATGGGGATGGCTAAATCTGCAAATTTAGCTTGATTTGTTACTGTGTTAAATTGACTGCTATCTGGAAGCATTATATGGGCAAGCCCACCAAGCCTTGTGGTTTTGTCATAAATTGCAATCCCCACACATGAACCAAGTCCCACAGTTATTAATTTATCTGGAGAAAATGCTATATTTAAATCTGCTATCCCAACTTTTATTTCATTATATTCCATACTTCACCCTATTTATAATAATTGATTTTTTTCTTCTGCTGTTAATATTGCTGAAAGATTTAAATATATAATTATTCTGCCATCCATCTTAATTAGTCCTTTGATATATCTTTTTGATATTCCATCAACTATTTCTGGAGAATCTTCTATCTTATCAACCTTCACATCTTTAACTTCAGAAACTAAATCAACCACTATACCTATCTTACCTTGATTTTGCTTAGCAACTATTATCTTGGATTGTTCTTGTATTTGCGTAAAAGGCAAGTTAAATCTTTTTGATAAGGATATAATTGGTAGAATCATATCTTCATAATTTATTACACCTTCAACAAATGCTGGGGAGTCTGGGATCTTAGTTGAATTTTCATATTCTAATATTCTTTCAACTTCCATAATATTGGTAGCATAATGCTCTCCATTTATGCTAAAAATCAAAATTTTAATTTCTTGTTCCTTCATGTTATGTCCTCCTTAAATCACATTAAGTTACTTTGTTAGCATTAAATCATCATCTGAGATGTTGTTAAACCAAGTTACAGTAGAAGTTTTTCAATAATTAATTCTCTGTTCTCATCTTGAAAAACATGTACGTCTTTACTATCCGCATCTAGAATATATTCCTTTGCACCCACCATAAACTTAGTATTTGCATAAGCAACTTTTGCCCAGATATGACCATTAGCTTCTACAATAAGCTTTGTTGATACACCCCCATGACCGCCAACTTTCTTACACTTAATTTCTTTTCCAGCCTGTATTACTCCACCTCTAGCTATACTTTTATCGTGCTCAAATATTACACTATCACTTGCTGTTATTTGTGACACATATTGCCCTTTACCACTAAATATAATATTACCCGAACTTTTAACTGTAGAATCTTGACAATAGTCTAGCTTAACGTCTACAGGAAGTGTTAAATTCATTTCAAGTATAGATATTTTATTTTCAATGATTTTAACTGCTTGGTTTAACTCTTCATAGCTATCTATATTAAGAGGTCCCAAATCAAGTATTTTATGCTTAATTATATATACTAATTCGTCTTCTTCATTTTGCAGCATTATTCTTTTAGCTACCCGCAAAGATGCTTGAGGAAGTTTTTTAAATTTTGTTTCTAGCAAAGTCTTAATGAGTTCACCATCACGGGTATTCCTTTGCAAAAGATTCATATCCTTAAGTTGACTTATAGAAGATATTAATTTTACCAGATCATCTTTCATGCTATTTAGGTCACTTAAATATTCTAAAGTTAACACGTCTTCTTTTCCAGCTGCAACTGTTGAATGAATTACATTCCCATTTACAACTATATCTCCATTTGCAATAATTTCTGCATCAGTAACATTTTGTTTAATCAAAATGCAATTACCTGCTTCTACCTTCATTCCTTCATTTACATTCCCACTTATAACTATATCGCCTACAAATTTAATATTACCTGTTTTTATCTCTACATCTCCATTTATTTCATGTATTTTATAAACGAAAAACATATTTCCCTTTGATGATGGTCTACCTTCAATTGTTGCTACAACAGTATATTCATCTACTATTTTGCAACCTTCACCTACAGCTAATACTATCTTTTTCGAATTCTTAGCCTTTACACTCCTACCTGTAATCTCCATTCCGTCTTCACCATCTTTGCCGGGATGAAGAACAGCTAAAACTTGTCCTATTTCTACTCCTTCAACGGAGCCTATATCCTTATAGTCTATATTCTTACTACTGTCCTCACTTTGTTGTTCTTGAGCACCAACCTGTTTATATTTAACTTCTAGCATATCGTCTATACCTTGCACCGTTTCTTTCCCTTGTGCAATTAGCATATCCGAAATTTCAGTTGCCGCCGCACACTTTATGACATTCATCATTAAAACTCCGTATTTGATGTTTTGGTTTATTAACTCACTTTTAATTTCAGAATCTGTGAATTTAGGTGGCATAATTTCTTCTTTAACTTCTAGTTCCATCTTGAGTGAATTAGTAGGTTCTGAATCCTTTAATTTATAACTGATTTTTGGTTTATATGTAATACTAATATATGCCTGTGTCTTATCTTCATTTATTTTAAAACTCATAAGTCTTTTGGCATCGACATCATCGAAAGCAACTGCCACATTGCTATCTTCATATACGTTTGTGAGAGAGATTATTTTTTCATCATTTACAGTTACAGTAATGTTATTTGAACTAGTAATCATTGCTGGTTTCCCAGCTTCTTTAGGGTTTTTTATAATAATCTTGCCCTGTTTAATTTCTACAGTTCCATTTATGTTTTCGTTTTGAATCCCATTACTTAGATTTTCCTTATTATAAGTTTCTTTTCCACTTAGATCATCTATAGAATCTACACTATCAATAGAAATTATAGCATGTTTTTTAAATAAACCTCTTTTTTCTTCTATTATTGAATACTTTATCTTGTCTATGGGAACACCCAAGCTAATACTTGCATTTTTCAAGCATTCTACAACAGTAGCACCTTCAAACTTCTTACACTTTACCTCATCAGCCATTTTCTCCACTCCTTTACATAAGAAAATTATACCATGATTCCTCCATTTTTTGCACAATATATCAAAAGCTTTTATTATTTATCGTCTAATTTTTCATATACTTTACAAAACTCTGCTTATTTTTATTAATTTCAACTTGTAGTTCCTTCATTATTAAGTTTATTATTGTATTTCTTGATGAATTAAATAATAAATCATCAACACTTTTTATTGGAAGCACTTTAGGTGATGTTCCTGATATGAATAAACCAGTTAAAGCTTCTAAATCTTTTTCATGAATATTTCTTTCTTCAAATTCTACATTTAAACTTTTACAAGCCTTTATAATAAATTGTCTTGTAATGCCTGGTAATACGTCTTCAAGTTTTGAAGTAACCACTGTAGAACCTATAACCATAAAAATATTTGATCTACTACCTTCTGTAATAAAACCAGCATCATTCACTAAAATTGCCTCATATGCATCTTTACTACTAATAAGGGCATTTACCTTTTCTCTAAAAACACTATTAATAACTTTAGCATTGGGATTGCTTCTTTCTCCATGATAGATAATAGTCTTTACTCCTTGCGCATATTCTTCTTTTGAAGGATAAGAATGAGGCAAGAAATATGCTAAGAATCTTTTCTTAATGTTATTATTCTTAGAACCTTCTTTATTCCCACTGTCTAAGCTATAGTTTATAACTAACTTTAGGTTTCCTTCTTTAACGTTATTTTCACTTATTAATTTCAGAATTCTATTAATGATTTCATCAGTTGTTATGCTTATATTATATTTCATAATTTCCGCAGAATTATAAAGACGTTCTATATGTTCCATAAGAAAAACTGGGATACCATCGTCAATTCTTATAACCTCATATAATGATTTCCCGTCTTCCCTATAGTAATCTTTAAACTCCTCACATAACTTGATTTCGTTTTCATATAAAAAATATGTGTTCATGCACTTATCCATATAAATCCTCCTCATTGCTTTTGACAGCTTTAAATTATTAAATACTAGCTCTCTAAAATTAGCACCAAAGTTTTATAATTATTACATTACTTCCATTTCAATATTTGAATTTTATCATGAGATTTCTTGAAATTTATTAAATAAGGATGCCCAACTAGATTAAAAAGAGGCAAATCTGATAGCGAATCAGAAAACATATAAGACTCCTTAAAATCAACTTCTATTTTTTCTTCTTTTAACACTTCTTCTAATCTTTTTACCTTTTCTTCTCCTTTACAATTTTCACCGTGAATTTCATTCTTATGTAGTCCATTTTCCACTGTAAACCTTGTTCCTATAACCTTATCTACTTCCTTTATGTTGTAAAGCTCATTTAAGTAAAATTCAGCTGAGGCAGAAATTAAATATATCTTATATCCCTGCATTTTCATTTTTTTAATCATATCTATAGCATCTTTATATAATATTCTGCTTAACCGCTTTTCATAAAACTCTTTAACAATCTTTTTCATTTCATTTTCATCTATACCATCAATAAATCTAATAAAGATTTTCTTTACTGTGGAAGCATCGTGTATATTAAAAAAATAAAACATTGATGAGAATAAACTCTTAGGTAGATACTTTAAAAGCTTAGGATTCTTTTTTATCATAAAAAGATAAAATTCTACTAAGGTCTCCCTTTTTGTTAAAGTGTAATCAACATCAAAAATAGCTAATTTCTCTTTCATTATGTCCTCCTTTTAAATAGTATTATGAATATTGTTACCACTATATAGCTATTAATTCCTTTTTAAATCTAAAAAGAGCCGATGCATTAGCAACGACTCATTTTAAGACTATTTTTCGTCTTTAATCATTTCTTCATAATATTTAGTTACTTCTTCGAATTCTTCATCTTCAGGGATGATTAATTCTCCTGTTTCTTCATCTCCAATTACCTTGAAAAGATATATTGAATCATCTTCAGGATTTTGAACTAACGCATATTCATTATCTTTATAAGTAAATCCATCTACAACTTCACATGGAATTACATTACCTTCTTCGTCTTCTAAGTCTACAGTGAAAGCTTCTCCTTCTCCACAGCCACAATCGCAACCACAGTCTTCATGATCATGTTCATGCTCATGACCTCCGCATCCACAACCTTCGTTATTTTCGCAGCCACAGCCTTCATTTTTAACTTCATTATCCTCATCACAGCATCCGCATGATGTTTTTTTATCTTCATTCATAGTGTAGTACCTCCTATTTTCAGTATAGTTCCATTCTACCCTTTATTACGAAATATTAAAAGGGGTTTTTTGAATATTTTTATTAAATCATTGTTAAACCCTTCAATAAACCATTTTAAATTCAAAGGAAGATGAAATTTCATCCATCTTCCCTTGAATTAACAACATTTAAAAACTATTCTTGGTTTGCAAGCTTTCTGTATCCTGCTAATCTTTCCATAGCATCTTTTTCTGTTTTAGCGAATAACTCTTCCGCTATTTCTGGGAATAACTTAGAAAGTGATGAATATCTTACTTCACCTAATAAGTATTCTCTAAAGGAAGTTGTTGGCTCTTTGGAATCTAATATAAATGGATTCTTTCCTGCTTCCTTAAGTTCTGGGTTAAATCTGTACATACCCCAATATCCAGCTTCAACAGCTTTCTTAGTTTCTAGTTGGGTACATCCCATTCCAACTTTAAGACCATGATTGATACATGGAGAGTATGCAATTATTAGTGATGGTCCTTTATATGCTTCTGCTTCTCTTATAGCTTTTAGTGTTTGGTTTTTATCAGCACCCATAGCTATTTGAGCAACATAAACGTATCCATAGCTCATTGCCATCATACCTAAATCTTTTTTCTTAGTTCTCTTACCTGCTGCTGCAAATTTTGCAATAGCTGCAGTTGGAGTAGATTTTGAAGATTGACCACCTGTATTTGAATATACTTCTGTATCAAATACGAAAATATTTACATCTTCACCAGTTGCAAGTACATGGTCAACTCCGCCATATCCTATATCATAAGCCCAACCGTCTCCACCAAATATCCATTGAGACTTCTTAACTAAATGATCTTTCTTGTTAAATACTTCTTTTAATGCTTCATTGTTGCATTTTTCAGCATCTAATAATGGTAACATTTTAGCTGTTGCAGTTTTTGAACCCTCTGCATCATCTTTATTTTCAATCCATTCATTGATAGCTGCTTTTAACGCTTCACTTGTGTTTAAAGTTAATGCTTCTCTAGCTGAAAGTTCAACTTTATCTCTTAACTGGCTATTTCCAAGGAACATTCCAAGTCCAAATTCAGCATTGTCTTCAAATAGTGAGTTAGCCCAAGCTGGTCCTTGACCACATTCATTAACTGTATATGGAGTAGCTGGAGCACTTCCTCCCCAAATTGAAGAACATCCTGTAGCATTAGCTACCATCATTCTGTCTCCGAATAATTGAGTAATAAGTCTAGCATATGGTGTCTCTCCACATCCAGCACAAGCTCCGCTGAATTCCATTAATGGTTGCTCAAATTGGCTTCCCTTAACAGTTGCTGTTCCCATAGGATTTTCTTTTTTAGATAATTTTAAAGCAAATTCCCAGTTCTCTTTTTGTGCTAATTGTGTTTCATATGGTTTCATGATTAAAGCTTTTTCTTTTGCAGGACAAACTTCTGCACAGTTACCACAGCCAGTACAATCTTCCATACTTACGCCTATAGTAAAGTTATATCCTTCAAAGTTCTTTCCACCAACTGCTTTTTTGCTTTCATAGCTAGCTGGAGCATTAGTAAGCTCTTCATCAGATGATAAGAATGGTCTTATTACAGCATGTGGACATACGTATGCACATTGATTACATTGTATACATTTGTCTGCTTGCCATTCTGGTACGTTAACAGCAATACTTCTCTTCTCAAATGCAGCTGTTCCTGGTGCAAATGATCCATTTTCTATTCCAGCAAATGCACTTACAGGTAAAGAGTCTCCTTCTTGTCTGTTCATTACATCAACAATGTTTTTAATAAACTCTGGTCTAGCTGCTACTTGATGCTCTGCTAAATCTTTTGCATCTTTCCAGCTTGCTGGCACTTCAACCTTAACAACTGATTGAATTCCTTTGTCTATTGCTGCATTATTCATTGTAATAATCTTTTCGCCTTTTTTACCGTAAGATTTAACAACTGCTTCTTTAAGATAATTAACTGCATCCTCTAGCGGTATAATGTTTGCTAGTTTAAAGAATGCTGATTGCATTATCATGTTGATTCTTCCGCCAAGACCTATTTCCTCAGCTATACCTACTGCATTAATAATATTAAAGTTAATATTGTGATTAGCAATATATCTCTTCATAGTTGCTGGTAAATGCATTTCTAATTCTTCTACACTCCATATACAGTTTAGAAGGAATGTTCCATTATCTTTAATTCCTTTTAAAACATCATATTTATCTACATAAGATTGATTATGACAAGCAACATAGTTTGCAGCACTAATTAAATATGGTGATTTTATTGCTTTCTTACCAAATCTTAAGTGAGAAACTGTTATACCACCTGATTTTTTAGAGTCATATGCAAAGTATGCTTGAGCATACATATCTGTATGGTCTCCTATGATTTTTATAGCACTTTTGTTAGCTCCAACAGTACCGTCTGATCCAAGACCCCAGAATTTACATTCTATAGTTCCATCAGGAGTTGTTGTTATTGCTTCTCCAGTTGTAAGTGATGTGTTAGTAACGTCATCAACGATACCTATAGTAAATCCATTTTTAGGAGAATCTGCTTTTAATGCTTCATATACAGCAACAATTTGAGCTGGAGTAGTATCTTTTGATCCAAGGCCATATCTTCCACCAACTATAACTGGTCTGTTTTCTTTTTCATAATAAGCATTTCTAACATCTTGGAATAATGGTTC
This sequence comes from Clostridium sp. CS001, assembly GCF_020443565.1. GTDB lineage: Bacteria > Bacillota > Clostridia > Clostridiales > Clostridiaceae > Clostridium_AD. The sequence goes on along the minus strand of NZ_JAIZZN010000003.1, from coordinate 129,782 downwards.
TCCTATTGAACCTGGTTCTTTTGTTCTATCAAGTACTGATATCTTTTTAACTGTTTTTGGTATGTACTTAAAGAAATGATCTAATGAGAACGGTCTGTAAAGGTGTATTTTAAGAACTCCAACCTTTTCTCCTTTTGCATTTAAATAATCTATAGTTTCTTCAATAGTATCACAAACTGAACCCATTGCTATTATCATTCTATCTGCATCAGGTGCACCATAGTAGTTAAATAAGTGGTAATCAGTTCCGATTAATGAATTTATTTTACCCATGTAATTTTCAACGTTTTCTGGAAGAGCATCATAGAATTTGTTTGAAGCTTCTCTTCCTTGGAAATATATATCTGGGTTTTGTGCTGTTCCACGTGTTTCAGGATGAGCTGGACTCATAGAATTATTTCTAAATGCTTCTAGTGCCTCTTTATTTAAAAGACTTCCTAGAGTTTCATAATCCCAAGTTTGAATCTTTTGTATTTCATGAGAAGTTCTAAATCCATCAAAGAAACTTAGGAAAGGAACTCTTCCTTCAATAGCAGCTAAATGAGCAATTGGAGCTAAGTCCATTACCTCTTGTACGCTACCAGATGCAAGTAAAGCAAATCCTGTTTGTCTTGTAGCCATTACGTCTTGATGATCTCCAAAAATAGATAAAGCATGAGTAGCTAATGCTCTAGCGCTTACATGGAATACTCCAGGTAAAAGTTCTCCTGCTATTTTGTACATATTTGGAATCATTAATAGTAAACCTTGAGAAGCAGTAAATGTTGTAGTTAAAGCTCCAGTTTCAAGTGAACCATGAACTGCTCCTGCTGCTCCTGCTTCTGATTGCATCTCCATAAGTTTAATCTTTTGGCCAAATATATTTTTTCTTCCTTGCGCTGCCCATTCATCACAATACTCCGCCATTGTTGAAGATGGTGTTATAGGATAAATTGCTGCTACATCGGTATAGGCATAAGCAACGTGTGCTGCTGCTGCATTCCCGTCCATAGTTTTCATTTTTCTCATTTAATAAACCTTCTTTCTTTAATAATATTGTAAAGATATTTAAAAGCTTAAAATAACAGCTTTTTAAATTATTTCATGCAAAATTAACTAATACTTTTCAGTATTAGTTAACTAAACTTCTTCCCATTTCTTCTGCCTTCTCTAATTGTTCTTGTGAAGGAGCTTCATTAACAGTCAAACTTTCTGTTACATTAAATTCATAATCTGTCATTAAGCTTTTCCATTTGTTCATAAACTCTCCATCGTCCCATCCATAAGATCCAAACAATCCTGTAATCTTATTGTTAACTGGGATATCTTTAAACTTATTAACAAAAGGTTGCATTTCTTGTTGCTCTATTCTATTGTTATCCATTGATGGACTTCCAAAAGCAACTGCATCTGCACTAGTTACATCTTCCACAGTAGCTTCATGAACTAGTTTAACTAGCACCTCTGCTCCTGCGTCTTTTGCTCCTTTAGCTATATGATTAGCTAAAACTTCAACATTACCGCCATTGCTCCAATAAATTATTGTTAACTTCTTCATTACTATCACCCCATATACTTATATTATTAGATAGTTTTTGGTACCCCTTAATTATACATCATAATGAAAAATATTCAAGTTTTTTGTACTTTTATATTAAATTTTAAAATTAATAATCTCACTTCATTTTAATGTTCTTTGGAGTATATAAAAAAAGATGAAGAAGTTATACCTTCATCATCTTTTTCTATACTTTTCTATTAATTCCACTATTAAATCAATACTCTTTTCAGTGTTACTATTATTCATATTTTTAATATATTTATTTTTGTCATCATACAACTCTTTAATTTTTATTTCTAAATTTTCTGGAGTTAATTCCTCTTCTTGAATAACCATACTATAGCCACTCTTTTCAAAGGATTTTGCATTAAGTATCTGATCTCCTCTGCTTGACTTGGCTGATAGTGGGATTAATAAATTTGGTTTCCTTAGAGCTAAAAGTTCAAAAATTACATTTGCACCAGCTCTCGAAACAACAATATCTGCACTTGCTAGCAAATGAGGAAGTTCATCTTTTATATAATCAAACTGTTTATACCCATTTTTACCTTCAAGTGTTTTATCAATGTTACCATTGCCACAAATATGAATAATATTATATTTAATCATTAGTTTTTGAAGTTTTGCACGTATTGCTTCATTTATAACTTTAGAACCTAAGCTACCGCCTATAATCATTAATACTGGTTTTTCATCTTTAAAACCACATATTTCCTTAGCTTTTGTTTTGCTTCCTTCAAATAACTCACGTCTTATAGGATTTCCCGTAACAACTCCTTTGCCCTTTTTAATAGTATTTAAGGCCTCTGGAAAGGTTGCACATACTATCTTGCAATATGGAGATACTAGTCTATTAGCAAGTCCTGGTGTAATATCACATTCATGTGCAATTACCGGTACTTTATTTAAATATGCTGCAAGTACAACAGGTACAGAAACAAATCCGCCTTTTGAAAAAACAATATCTGGTTTCTGCATTTTTATTATTTTTTTAGCTTCAAAGATTCCTTTAATTACTTTAAATGGGTCAGATATATTTTTAATATCAAAATATCTACGAAGTTTGCCACTAGAGATAGGATAATATCTAATATTTTCACCCTCTATTATTTTCCTTTCAATTCCTTCTTTAGTTCCAATATATTCAATTTCGTAACCTAACATTTTAAGTTTTGGTATAAGCGCAAGATTTGGTGTTACATGGCCTGCTGAGCCTCCACCAGTCATTATTATTTTATGTTTTTTCACTTTAACACTCCTTCTAAAAACATGCTTTACTCAATATATTCTACATTATTATACACCAATTAGAATAAAAGGTTCTATTATTATTGAAAATTAAGTTGTCCATAATTTTCTAAACAGTATATATTTTTCATAAGTATCCTTCAACTCACTAAAATAAAATTTGAATATAAGGATAAACTACTATCATAACACAATAACAATTTAGAAGGAGGTAATTAACTATGGCAAACAGAACATTGGTACCACAAGCAAGAGAGGGATTAAACAAATTTAAAATGGAAGCTGCTCAAGAAGTTGGAGTTAACTTATCACAAGGTTACAATGGTGATCTTACTTCTAGACAAAATGGTTCAGTAGGCGGACAAATGGTTAAAAAAATGGTAGAACAGTACGAAAAAAATCTGTAATTAAAAGTTTCAAAAGGGAGAAAAGGTATATGCTAAGCATATACCTTTTCTCTTGTTACTTTATACCATGTAATTGTTTTGCATGCTACTTAAATATTTCATATGATGGTAGATACTCATTTAAGTTGTTGTACTTGCCTTCTTTTCCTTAAAGATTCTCTTATATATTTTGAATTTTTGCACAAGATACTATTATAGCAAAAACAAAATATAAAAGGAGTGATGATCAAATGGCAAACAGAAGTAGAACATTAGTACCTGAAGCTAGAGAGGGTTTAAACAGATTTAAAATGGAAGCGGCTCAAGAGGTTGGGGTTAGTTTATCAGAAGGTTATAACGGAGATCTTACTTCTAGACAATGTGGTTCTGTTGGTGGACAAATGGTTAAAAAAATGGTAGAGCAATACGAAAGAAATTTATAATTTCAGATAAGTAACATTAAGGCATATAGATCTAGGTCTATATGCCTTTGCTAAGTTTAAATTCTAAAATCTTTAGCTGAATAGATTTATATCCGTTATATTCATTGACTTGAGGCGAATAAATTAAATCCAGTTTCATACCTCTTGGGTTGTTGAGATAGCTCATATGATCTTCTCCATATCCATCTTCTAACATTTCTATAAACTCATCTACTCTATTGAAACATATTCCATCAATAGTTTTACTTGCACCCGGCATTGCAAATTTTATCTTTATTGTATTAGCGTTTTTACCCAGTATATCTATTCTTAATACTTGAATACCCTTTTCAGCTAATAATGGAGATGGATTACCTTTTCCAAAGGGTTCTAAAAGTTCTAATTCATGAATTATGTCATAATTTATTTTATTTAAAGCCATTCTTTCATCAATTCTTATTTTAGGCACAATATCTTCATCTGTTAATTTGCAAATACTATTTAGCTTTTGCCTTAACTTTTCTATATTTTCCTCTTTTATAGAAAGACCTGCAGCCATTGGGTGGCCTCCGAATTTTTCTAGTAGCTCTTCGCACTTTATTAATTCTTCAAATAAGTTATATTCATCAATAGATCTTGCTGAACCTTTTGGATTATCTTTACCCTTAGTAAGAATTATTGTTGGTACATTGAAAGCTTCCCTAACTCGACCTGCTACAATTCCTGCAATACTCTCATGAATAGTATCTTTATAAACCACTAATACTTTGTCATTTTTAAAGGTGGAATGCTCTATAAGATTTATTACCTCTTCTACGTTTTCCGTTGTCATCTCTTGTCTTTTTTTATTGAGTTCAAATAATATTTTTGCTAGTTCTTTAGCCCTATCTTCTTCGTCACATATAAGTAATTCAACAGAAAGAGCTGCTGTCTCTAACCTTCCCGTGGCGTTTATGCATGGTCCTATTTGAAATCCAACATGATATGATTTTATGTCCCTATCATTAATACTTAAAACTTCCTTTAAACATTTAAGTCCCAAGTTTTTTGTATTTGTTAACATTGCCAAGGCATTCTTTGCAATTATTCTGTTCTCAGAAGTTAAATCTACTACATCACAAATGGTTCCAACTCCTGCTATCTCTATGAATTCTCTTGCAAACTCTTCATTAATTCCAAGTTTAATATACAATGCTTGTACAAACTTAAAGGCAATGCCTGCGCCACACAAATTTTTAAAGGGATAGTTACAATCCTCTTGCTTAGGATTAATAACTGCATCTGCTATTGGAACCTTAAAAGTTCTGTCGCCTCGTATATCCTCTTCAAATTGTAACTCATGATGATCAGTTATTATAACAGTCATTCCCAGTTCCTTTGCAAGTTCCACTTGCTCTAAGGCCGCAATTCCATTATCACAAGTTAAAATCAGGCAAAAACCTTCCTCTTTAAGTTTCCTTATTCTATCACTATTTATGCCATAGCCTTCATGTTCTCGATCCGGCACATAGTATGCTACATCTGCTCCACAGTGTTTTAATGCCTTATACATTATAACGGTGCTAGTAACTCCATCCGCGTCATAATCTCCATATACCACTATTTTTTCTTTGTTTTCTATGGCTAATTTAATTAAATCTATAGCTTTTCTCATGTCCTTCATTAAAAACGGATCATACAAATCATCAGTGCTTGCCCTCATGAATTTTTTTATGTCTATGGCATTATCTAATCCCCGGTTAATTAAAATCTTAGCTACGGTAGCGCTAACTCCTGAATCTTTTGCCAAAGTAATTACATCCTTAGAGGTGCTTTTTATTAACCATTTTTTCTCCATATTTATCTCCTAATCAATTGTTTTTCTATATTTGTAAGTTAACGCTGACTTGTTAATATTACAGTATCGCAGATGATGATTTAACGTCCCTTAATCCTTCCTTACATTAAAACTTGAATTGTAGGATTTACTAGAACCTTTTTCACCACTTTCATTACCTCTTCGTCTACAATACTTTCCATTTGCTTAAACTCTGTGAAAATTTCAAACCCATCACCTTGCATAATTTCATAGGTGCATAAGCTCACACTAACTTGAATAGACTTTTCCATTGCAAGCATTCTTCTTAATTTATAACTCTTACACAATTTTATTATGCATTGCTTATGAAAATAGCCCTTTAGCTCTTTTACCTTTTCTATTTCATTATTAATAATTTCTATAGCCTTACTAACATTCTCATGGGAAGTTCCAAGTGTAATTGTAAACAGTTTTATTCCTGTTTCATTTTTAATCTTGCTACTTATGTCATATACAAGGCCTCTCTTAGTTCTGATTTCATCATATAAGATGCTACTTGTACCTTCTCCAAAAACTAGATTAAATAGCTTTAAAGCGCTAATCTCTCTTGAACTTAAATTATGTATTGGAAAGCAGTATTGAATTTTGGCACCTTGCATATCATTTCTATACTGAAAGTACGTTCCTGGTTTGTTTTCTTCATATAAATCCTTCGGTTTGCTGCCTAAAGACTCACTTCCATTAACTAATCTTACATCGAATCCACTAAGATACTTCTCTACTATATCTGAAACCTGCTTAAGACTCATAGAAGATGTTACACTTACCACGCAATTATCTGCAACGTAGTACCTATGATAAAAATCCTTAATTTGCTTCATAGTTATGGAACGTACGCTCTCTTGTGTACCTATAATTAAATTCTTTATCCTTCTTTTATCAAATCCATTATAAAGCATGGAGTCTTCACAAAATTGGTACAACTCATCTTTCCATTCCTTCAATTCCTCGCAAATCACTTCTATTTCTTCTTTGAATCCGCTTAGTGGGAAAGATGGGTTCAAAAGAATATCCGAGTAAATCTCAAAACCCTTTTCAAATTCCTCATCTAATGTGGTTCCATAGTATACTACATAGGGATAATTGGTCATTGCATTACAAAACCCGAAGGTTTCATCACATAATTTATTTATTTCATATTCACTTTTAGAAGTAGTTCCTTTAAAAAGCATATGTTCAACCACATGTGCAACGCCTAAGTTTTCGTCCACCTCTTGATTTGCACCTGCATTAAACCCTATTGTAAAAGATGTTAAATTGTTTTCAGCCTTCTTATATAATAATTTTATCTTGTTTTTTAATATTACCTTTTCCATGATCCACCTCCGACTTTTTTTATTTAGTAAAAACAAGGCATGCTAAAATTAAATTTTGTTTAACTTTTATTGCATGCCATTTTTATCTGATTATATTATTATATTTCTATTTTAAAACAACTTCTTCCACATAATCATCAATAAGTGCATTAGTCAAATTTTTACCCCTGCCTGCTCTATTTTGAACTTTTATGTCATAAAGTTTCATAACCTTTTTTTCACCTTTAAAAGAATTCACAGTTAAACTAATATTCTCTAGACTTAAATTTTCCTCTAGAGTAATTGCCATCTCATTGCTACCTTCTATTGGTTTTGCTACTGACGGCACCAAATCTACAAATATAACCTCATCATCATCCTTTAAGCTTATTGCAGTTACTCCCGATGCAACCCTGCCCATAAAATTAATTGTGTTTACATTAAATCTTATGCACATAGCTTTTTTTGTTACCATTAGCACATCCCTATCTATGGTATCCCTATTAATTTTTATAGATGTTAACTTATCTTCTTCAGTTTTAAGTTTATAAACTAAAGTCTTCAAGAAATCACCTTCAAGATCACATAGCTTAGTCCTCTTTGTAAATCCTCTCTTTGTGAAGAAATATATACTACTCTCTTCTCTTAAATCATCAACAGAGCTAATATTTACTATTTTATCATCTACATCAAAATTATCTAACAAGGTATTAATACCTGTACCTTTTTTATCAATATTTTGAACCATATAGCTAGGTAATTTATATGCTAATCCTTTTTCTGTAAATACAAGCAAGGTGGAGGTGGATTTAGCGTATGTGCTTAAGGTAGTGTTTATTTTTTTATTGGATATCTTTATTATACCTTTTGCAGTAATACTAACACTAAATTCTTTATAATCCTTATCCTGAGTAAATTCTATTTTTGCAACTTCATCCTCTGATGCTAGATTAAACAGCTGTGTTCCCATTATATTTCTATCAATAGCTTCAAGTACCGGTTCTTCCACAGAAAACTCTAGGCCTTCTTTAGTCCAGACTTTTATAAAAGATTCTATACTTTCTTTATCCAGTAACTTAATTTGAAGGAGTTTTTCATTTTCCTTTAGTTTTAAAGCAGATAATTTACTGTAGCTTGTAATGAATTTATCCAACCCTGTTTTCTTTATATTACCTTTGTTTGTGAAGAACATAATGTGCTTATGGCTAAGTGCATTTTCTAATGAAAAAGTACCTATAATTTTTTCTCTCATTAAATCTATTCCCTTAATAAGAGTATCAACTCTTTCACCTTTTTCCTTCCACTTATACTCTGGAACTATATCGCCTCTTAGTTGATACATATTTCCTTGATTAGTAAATATCATTAAGGTATCCTTAGTATTTGTTTGTAGTAACTGTGTATTAAAGTCTCCCTCTCTGTACTCTATATCCTCTATATTGGCATTTGACCTATTGTAGGATTTCATTGGCACTCTCTTTATATATCCATCGTTAGATAGCGTTATCATAACATCTTCTACCACGATGAGTTCTTCCACATCTATTTTAGCTTCGCTATCATCTTCAATAATCTCAGTTCGCCTTGCATCATTATATTTTTCTTTAACCTCGGTAATTTCTCTTTTTATTACTTTTAAAAGTTCTTTATCGTTTTCAAGAATTTTTTTACATCCTTTAATTATTGCTTCAAGTTCTTTGTATTCTTTTAGAAATATCTTTATTTCAAGTCCTGTTAGTTTGTATAACATAAGTTCAAGTATTGCTTCAGCTTGAAGAGATGTAAATCCAAACTTATCCATAATGTTTTGACTGGCATCCTTTTTGGACTTTGAACTTCTAATAGTTGCAATAATCTCATCCATTACATCTATAGCTTTTATAAATCCTTCTACAATATGAAATCTCTTCTGAGCAACTTCTAGTTCTCTCTGAGTCCTTTTCGTAATAACATCTTTTTGATGATTTAAATAGTGCATTAATATGGTTTTAAGTCCCATTGTTTGAGGTTTTCCATTGGATAGTGCTACCATATTAAAAGGTATATTGCATTGAAGTTCAGTTTTCTTAAGCAAATATTTAAGTACTTTATTTGCAGTTTCCTTATCTGTAGATTTTTTAAATTCAATTACTGATCTAAGTCCACTTCTATCAGATTCATCTCTAATATCTATAATAGACTCCAAAGCTTTTGAATGTTTCTTATCTGCAGTCATATCAGAAATAGTTCCAAGTAACTTGGCTTTATTTTTCCTATACGGGAACTCAGTTATAACTATGCCCAAACGTCCGCTTTCTAAGAGTTCAATTTTCATTTTAGAACGCAAAGTTACCTTACCTTCACCAGTTTCATAGGCAGCTTCTAGTGCATTCTTACCTATCAAAATGCCTCCAGTAGGTAAATCAGGGCCTTTAATATAGTTCATAAGTTCTTTTGTTGTAATTTCTTCATTATCGGCATAAGCTAGCACTCCATCTATTACCTCTCCTAGGTTATGAGGTGGGATGTTTGTTGCTATGCCCACCGCTATGCCAAAGGTTCCATTTACTAGAAGATTAGGATACCTTGATGGTAGTACAGATGGTTCCTTCTCTGTATCTGAATAATTGTCTACCATATCTACAACGCCTTTATCTATATCCCGTATCATTTCCAGGGCAATAGGTGAAAGCCTGGCTTCTGTGTAACGCATAGCTGCAGCATTATCTCCATCTTGACTTCCCCAGTTTCCGTGTCCATCTATTAAAGGTTTTCTTGTGGAAAAACTCTGAGCTAAAATTACCATGGCTCCATAAACAGAGCTATCTCCATGAGGATGATATTTACCAAGAATATCTCCAACTATTCTAGCTGATTTAAAGTATGGCTTATCTGGAAATGCTTTTAGCATATATGCCCCGTAGAGAATCCTCCTATGCACTGGTTTTAAACCATCACGTACGTCTGGTAATGCTCTATCTCTTGCAACCTCCACAGCATAGGGAAGATAGTTATCTGGCATTGCTTCTTCGATTGGACTCATTATTATATTATTATCTTTAGGTATGTCAATTTTTTTTGCCATTTAATAAATTCCCCCCGTTAAAACTCAGCATATTTATACAGATAATTCTTTCTAGGTGCAACCACATCTCCCATTAATAGTGAAACCATTTTCTCTGCCTTTGCCGCATCTTCAATAGTAACCTGTTGCAATGTTCTGGTAGCTGGGTTTAGTGTAGTGTCCCAAAGTTGTTCTGGATTCATTTCTCCAAGACCTTTATATCTTTGGATAAGGGCACCTTTCCCAATTTCTTTTTTAGTTTTAGCTAATTCCTCATCACTATACGCATACTTTGCCACTTCGCCATTCTTACCAATCTTGTAAACCTTATAAAGTGGAGGCATGCCCATATAAAGATGGCCATTTGCTATTAAAGACCTCATATATCTATAAATAAAAGTCATCCACAGTGTTCTAATGTGATACCCATCAACATCAGCATCGCTTAAAATAATTATTTTATCATATTTTAAATCTTTTTCATTGTAATTTTCTAAAACTCCTGTTCCAATAGCAGTGTTAAATATCTTTAACTCCTCACTAGAGAGAACATTTTCTAATTTTTGTTTTTCAGTATTCATTATTTTACCTTTAGAAGGCATTATAGTTTGAAATCTTCTATCCCTAGCTTGCTTTGCACTTCCACCAGCTGAGTCTCCCTCCACCACAATAAATTCTGTAACTGATGGATCTTTTAACGTACATACAGCAATCTTACCTGCAAGTGGTGCTGCACCTTTGCCTACTTTTTTCTTTTCAGCTTCATTAATTTTTTTTATTTTATCTCGTCTTGTTGCAGCAGAAATAGCATTGTTTATTATGTTAGTTGCCATTTCCTTATTATCTTCTATCCATTCTAAAATTTTAACATAACATAATTCATTCATCATGCTGTAAGCTTCATTGTTTCCTAGCTTACTTTTAGTTTGCCCTTCAAAGATTGGGTTACTAATTTTAATTCTAACTATTGCTGTCATGCCTTCTCTTAAATCATCGCCTTCAAATTCCTTATCCTTTTCTTTTAAAAGATTTAGTTTTTTAGCTCCTTCTTTAAAAGCTCTTGTCATACCTGTTTTAAAACCAGTTTCGTGAGTTCCAGATTCTGTAGTTGGTATATTGTTAACGTAACTAGCAATGTACTCTGTAGTCGAATCCGTAAATTGCATACATACTTCTCCGTACAAACTCAATCCATTTATCTCCCTTTCCCCTTGAAAATAAACAGGCTCCTTATGCAAAATAGTTTTGCTTTCATTTAGGTAATCAATAAAATCTAAGAGACCTCTTTCGGAGTGGTACTCTTTCGGCGGGGTACCATCTTTTCTTTTATCAATAAGTACCAAGGTAATCCCTTTATTTTGGAAGGCAAGTTCTTGAAGTCTTTCATCAATAACATCATATTTAAACTCTAGGCTAGTAAACACATCTTTATCAGGCATAAATGTAATCTTGCTACCTGTTTTTTTTGTTTCCCCTATAACTTGAAGCTTACAGACTGGAGTTCCAGGCATAAGTCTTTTTAGTTCATCATCATAAGCATATTCAAATCTTTGACTGAAAATCTGCCCCTTTTGCTTTATTTCAACTTCTACCCATTCTGATAAGGCATTAACAACTGCGGCTCCAACACCATGAAGTCCGCCAGAAGTTTTGTAATTCTTATTATTAAACTTCCCACCAGTATGAAGCTCAGTAAATACCATTTCCACACCAGATTTATTTTTTATTGGATGCATTCCCGTAGGAATTCCACGACCATTATCAATAATTGTAACGCTTTTATCTTTATTTAATATTATTTCAGCTCTATCACCATAGCCATTAGCTATTTCATCTATAGCATTATCTACTATCTCCCATATACAATGATGTAATCCTTTGCTACCTGTAGATCCTATATACATACCAGGTCTTATTCTTACAGACTCTAGTTTCTCTAGCGAAGTTAGGTCGGTTACATCATAAGTTTGAATTCCATCTTTATCAAAACTCATAAAAGTCCTCCAGTAAAATTTTATTACAAATTAAAATTTTGTTATACATTTGTTATTTTATATGTTTATCATGAAAAGGTAAAGGATTTTAAATAAAAAAACAGAACATTAGTTTCTGTTTTTTAATATTTTTATTCTTTTATCTTTATTTTAATTAGTTTTCAATTTCTCTAAACCAATTTTCTATCTCTTTTGTAGCAGTGATTATATCCTCCACTTGAATTTTTAATTTATAATCGTATTTATCTGAAGAATGCATATACATAGGATCATAATGCTTAGTCATAAGCTCACTTACTACTTCTTTATACTCTGATTTTAAAACTAATTGTGTATATCTTTCAACATTCTTTTCTCCAATATACTTTCCAAGCCTTACCAGGCAATCAATTATTTCCTCATTACAATTTCCCTGCTTTGTATACTCTTTAATAATAAGGTCTGTTCTAAAATCTATATCTGCATCCACAAATATATGAATACCGCTTTTCATTTTAGAAAATATAAAATCCGGTATTATAGAATTCCCAATTCTCTTGCTTTCTGCTTCGATAAATACATAAGAGCTTTTAGCTTCCACTAACATATGGTATATATTAGATTCAAACTGCTTTTGGCTAGTAGTTTTGCCAAGACCCACTGTACCTAAAAGTGATCCCCTATGGTTAGCAAATCCTTCTAAATCTAAAACATCAAATCCATCACATTCCAATTGTTTAAGTATTTCAGTCTTCCCAACACCAGTATTACCATGCAAAACAATATACTGAACTTTATCATTAAGCTGCTGTAAGTTTTCATTTATAAATTTTCTATATCCTTTATATCCCTCACTTACTCTCTCTACATTTACCCCCAAAGAGCTTAGTAGCATAGCAATTACACCACTTCTCATTCCTCCTCTTGAGCAAAATATCACAATCTTACCATGTATTTTCTCAAGTTCTTTAATTTCGTCATAAATATGGAGTAATTTTTTTGAAGCTACCTCAAGCCCTATTCTTTTTGCCTTTTCAACGCTTTCCCTTGTGTATACCGTACCAATAATCTTTCTTTCTTCATCGTCAAATAAAGGTATGTTAATTGCTCCCTTTATAGTTGCCTCTGCAAATTCCCCAGGACTCCTTACGTCAACTAGTATGTAACTGCCTTTAATTTCTCCATATTCTATAGTTTTTAACATTAGTTTTTTCTCCTTCTTTGTATAGTTTAGTGAAATATAATTGCCCTTTTCTGTATAAAAACATTAACCGGCAGAACAAAATCTTTCTGCCGGTTAATACAGTAATTAGCTCTAATTTTCATCTATGCTTTGTTCTATTTCCTTATTGGTTGGTGGCAATGATGCTGCTGCTAATCGTGTAAGATACCTTATACTTTCATCATCTATTCTATTTTGAAAGCGTAGCAAAGCAATATCATTTTTTGCCATTCTAATAGCTTCTTCTTCTTTAAAAGTATTCTCACTATTTTTGTAGTTAGTTTCCACGTATTTTACTGCCGCTGAAACAATTCTAATAATTAACTTTATATTTTGTGGTGTAGCTTCGCTAGCTAATAAAGATCCCAGTATTACATAAGCAAAACCAAAATAGTCCTCCTTAATATCAATACCTTTATCCTTTAACAAATATACTAAATATCCAAGTCCTATTACCAGAAGCACTAATAGCACATATTGAATAATTATTTCTATCACCCACATCCCCCTTTATTAGAACTTATATTACTTTATATGCTATTCAAATAAAAAGGGATACATTTATTAACTTATATTTAGAGATAATTATGTTTTTTACAACCAAATCATCATTTGCGTGACTTAAATCTTCACTATATCTACTATAGTTTCAATATGAGGTGTGTGAGGGAACATATCCATAAGTATTACCTTTTGAACCTTATATCCTCTACTCATTATTTCTTTTAAATCAACTACTAAACTTTTAGGATTGCAAGATACATAAACTATGTGATCCGCATTAAATTTCATTACATAATCTAAAGCTGTAGGGTGAACTCCAGCTCTTGGAGGGTCTAAAATAATTATATCTGGTTTGTCTTTCACATCTTTTATAACTTTTGCTATATCGCCTGCAATAAATTCACAATTGCCTAGTCCATTAATTTTTGCATTTTCATTTGCAGCAGCAACTGCTTCTTCTATTAATTCAATACCCAAAACTTTTTTTGCTTTAGACGCAACAATTTGTCCTATAGTTCCTGTTCCGCAATATAAATCAAATACTACTTTTGAGTCTGCAGACCCTAAAAAATCTCTAACTAAACTATAGAGTTTTTCTGCACCTTTTGTATTTGTTTGAAAGAACGCTAATGGATTAATTTTAAATTTAAGTCCTAATAATTCTTCCATAATATATTCTCTTCCGTATAAAACTTCTGTTTTATCAGCTAGAACAGTATCTGATAATGAGTCATTAAACATATGTATAATTCCTGTAATTTCTCCATCACATTTTAACTCTTTAATCATATTAGTTATTTCACTAAAATCAAAATCTATTTGAGAGGTAGTTACTATATTTACTAATATTTCACCAGTATTTTTAGCCTTTCGAACAACTAAATTTCTTAAATACCCTTCATGACTCATAACTTTATATTGAGGCAACTTTAGTTCTCTAAAGTAGTTTAATACTAACTTTAGAATCGCTCTAAAATCTCCATCCACAATTCTGCAGTCATCAACAGTAACTATACTAAAACTTCTGCCTTTAGTGTGCATACCTAAAGCTAATTCTCCATCCTTTTGAAAGTCACCAAAAGTAAATTCCATTTTATTTCTATATTCGAATTCCTCAGGACTCTTTTCTATACCTAAGAAATCAAAATCTTTTATTTCTGCTTCTTCAAACAGCTTTAATACTTGTTGTTTTTTTAGTTCTAATTGTTTTTCATAAGAAAGAAATTGATGGCTACATCCTCCACATAAATCTGTAATTTCACATTGTGGCTTTATTTTATAGTCTACATCTTCAAGTATTCGTACCAGTTTCGCCTCTACTCCTACTTGCTTCTTTTTTGATACTCTAGCAATTACCTTTTGGCCTGGTAATGTGCTTTTTATTGACACTTTTTCACCCTCATAAAAAGCTATGCCTTGTGCCGGAAATTCAATGTCCTCTATATAAAATTCATATTCTTTTCTTTTTCTCATATGTTTTCTAATTCTCCTATCCTTTTGTAATAATTAGTCCAGCGATTTTCTTCCCTAGTGTAGATGAGTTTTTTCCACTTTCCATAATACTCATATATAATACCATTACAACCATAAATATTATAAAAGTCATCTGGAACTTCTCAGTTATACCATATCCTGTTAACCTTAGAAGAGCATCGGCAACAAATACTCCAACTGTTGATATTCCACCTATAGCTATTAGGTCTATAAGGTTTGCTTTCAATGTATCCATAAAACTAGGGTTTACACCTTTATCCTCATTTGAATGCTCACAGCAAAGATATTCCTTCGCATCACTTGCTTCAAATATTTCATCATTTTTAGCTGTATTTTTATTTTCTATATCGTTTAATTCCTCAATAATATTTTCATTTGTTTCTTTTTGTTCTAACATTTTTAAATCCCCCTCATTTTATATTTTTTATCACTTTATTTTCTATAATCTTTATTTTATCAGCTTTACAAAGGGATAAATACTAATGGTTTTTTGCTCCCACTATATATAATACGTATATATTAAATATAAATCAATAGGTTATTGTGTATCTTAACGAAATAGACACGTATCTTATTTTGTTTTTATCATTCATATTTCACTTCTATGGAAATAGATAATGTTCTTTAATTTATATTCATAATCATTTATAATGATATGGTAGCTTGTATTTATTCTTAAAGGTGCACTCAAATAATAAGTAACAATATACATATATTTATTTGTAGGTTCCTAATTTAATAAAATTTAGGTAGGTGTTATATGATTACTACAACTATTCTTTTATGTTTAGCTGGTTTTCTAGCTTCATTTGTAGACTCCATAGCTGGAGGTGGAGGCCTCATAAGCGTTCCAGCCTTTATGCTAGCTGGTTTATCTCCCCATATGGTACTTGGTACTAATAAATTTAGTGCAACTGCAGGTTCTTTTACTAGTTCTCTTAAATTTATAAAATCAGGCAAGGCAGATCTAAAACTTTTAAGATACCTTATTCCCTTTACACTCATTGGATCAATGCTAGGTGTACGAGCAGTGCTATATATTGATCAAAAGTTTCTAACTCCATTAGTCTTAATTCTTATCATGTTTATAGGAATTTATACTCTTTTTTCTAAATCTTTAGGCCTAGAAGATAATTTTAAAGGCTTAACTAAAAAGAATGTGAGATTTGGTATACTTCTTGCTCTTTCTTTAGGTTTCTATGATGGATTCTTTGGTCCTGGAACTGGTTCTTTTTTAGTTTTTGGTTTTATAAACATTTTTGGATTTAACTTTGTTTCTTCTTCAGCAAATGCGCGAATTTTAAATTTTACCAGTAATGTAACAGCCTTAGTCTTGTTTGCTCTAAGTGGCAAGATTAATTATATGTTTGGTGTACCTGTTGCCATAGCTATGATCCTGGGAGCTAGAATGGGAACAAGCGTTGCATTAAGTAAGGGCTCAAAACTTATAAAACCCATATTTGTAACCATGTCCTTAGCCG
Source organism: Clostridium sp. CS001 (assembly GCF_020443565.1). Lineage (GTDB taxonomy): Bacteria > Bacillota > Clostridia > Clostridiales > Clostridiaceae > Clostridium_AD. Next base: position 113,316 of record NZ_JAIZZN010000003.1, on the reverse strand, counting down.
TAGCTGTTAAAATGCTCTTTAGCATGCTTCAATAGTACATACTAAATAAAAAAAAAGCAGATGATTAACTCATCTGTTTTTTTGTTATACCTATTTACCTTGATTATAATACTTACCCACAATATGAAAACCTAGTTTTTCTATTTCACTTAAAACTATACTTTTAATAAGATAAGAATGAATTGAATCCTTTTGAAGCTCCGTTATTTCTTTTTCAACATTTCCAGATAAATTCTTAATATCTGACGTATTTAAGGGTTCATTAGCATCATCAGAAGCTTTATATATGCTAGTTTCTATTTTGCTTAAATCAAAATCTTGAAGTCTTCCATCTTGTTTAATAACTCTCATTATTATCATCTCCTATGTATAAATATCATGCAATTTCATTTACTCTTTATATGTTTTAAAGTTTAATGTTAACTTTTCATACTATAGCTATATCATATAAGAAATTGTCACAATATTCAATACCTTTTATTCACTTTTACCAATATCTCGTCTATAGTACATTCCCTCAAACTGAATTTTCTCCATATCATCATAAGCAGTCTTCCTTGCCTCCTCCAATGTTTGTGCTAGAGCAGTTATTCCAAAAACTCTTCCACCATTTGTTTTAAGCATACCTTCTTCTTCTTTAGCTCCTGCTACAAATAATTTACCTTGCAATTTATCAAGTTCTTTTATTTCTAGTCCTGTATCATAGCTACCTGGATAACCTTTTGATGCTGCAATTAAGCAGCAAGTGCATCCCTTATTCCATTGTAAATTAAAATCATCAAGATTTCCATCTATAGCACTAAGTACAAGTTCTACAAAATCACTTTTCATAAGTGGAAGCACAGCTTGAGTTTCAGGGTCACCAAATCTAACGTTGTATTCTATAAGATAAACTCCTTTTTTTGTTATCATAACACCAAAGAATATTATACCTTTGTAATCCATAGTTTCCTCTTGAATCCCTTTAAGTGTGGGTGCTAATATATGTTTCTCAAACTCATCTAATACTTCTGCGCTGCAGTAAGGGTTTGGTGCTATAACCCCCATTCCTCCAGTATTAGGTCCCTTATTACCATCGAATATTTGTTTATGATCCTTTGAAGATATAAACGGAAGTATGACTTTCCCATCTGTTATAGATAGTATAGATGCCTCTACTCCTTGCAAAAATTCCTCAATAACAATTTTCTTTCCACTGCCTTTAAATATATCTACTACCATAAAGTCATTTATGCAGTCTTTTGCATTTGAAAAATTATCGCAAATAACTACACCTTTACCAGCTGCAAGGCCATCCGCTTTGATTACTATTGGATACTCACATTTTTCTAAATATGCAGTAGCTTCGCTCTGACTTTCAAAAACTTCATAGGCAGCAGTTTTTATACCATACTTTTTCATGAATTCTTTAGAATAAGATTTGCTTCCCTCAAGTTTTGCTGCTTTTTCACTTGGTCCTAATATTTTAAGTCCTTTTTCTTTGAATTTATCAGCTATGCCTTTTACAAGAAGTTCTTCTGAACCAACAATTGTAATATCTATTTTATTTTCCATAGCAAATTCTAAAAGTTCATGTATTTCTTTTATATTAATGTTGGTGCATTTATCCTCTCTACTTGTTCCACCATTTCCCGGAGCACAATACACAGCGCTTACCCTAGGATTTTCTAAAACTTTTGATACTATTGCATGTTCTCGCCCACCAGATCCAACAACTAAAACCTTCATAAAAACATCTCCCTTTGAAATTTAGTTATAAATTGAAATTGATGGAATAACAAAGTTATTCCATCATTATTTAAATCTAAATGATTAGTGTTTAAAATGCCTAATTCCCGTACAAACCATGGAAATTTCATTTTCATTACATGCATCAATGGACTTTTCATCATTTATAGATCCACCTGGTTGAATAATTGCCTTAACCTTATATTTTGCAGCAATTTCTACAACATCCCCGAAAGGGAAAAATGCATCTGATGCTAGTATTGTTCCTTCTCCTGCTCTTTCTAGAGCTTGCTGTGCTGCCCATATTCTATTTACCTGACCAGCCCCAATTCCCTTAGTAACACCATCTTTAACTGCTACAATAGCATTTGATTTTACGTACTTAACTACTTTCATTGCAAATAACAAATCTTTCATTTCCATCTCTGTTGGGCTCTTTGTGGTAACTACTTTCATTTCTTCTATTAATTTGTTGTCGGAGCTCTGCACTAATATGCCTCCGTCAACTTTAACCATTTCAATATTATCTTTAGCTATATTTAAACACTTTACAACCCTTAAGTTTTTCTTAGTTTTTAAAACTTCTAAAGCATCCATATCAAATTCCGGTGCAATAATCACCTCTAGAAATGTCTTTACAAGTTCATTAGCTGCTATTTTGTCTACCTTTTTATTAAAAGCAACAATACCACCAAATATAGACATAGGGTCACAATCATATGCCTTTTTGTATGAATCAACTACACTATGACCTATAGCAACTCCACAAGGTGTATTGTGTTTAAGTCCACAGCAAGCTGTTTCATCAAATTCACATACTACTTTCCATGCAATATCCATATCTTTTATATTATTATAAGATAATTCTTTACCATTTAGTATTTCAAAATCTTTCATAGCGCCAGTTCCTGCTGCGGATACATAATAAGCCGCACTTTGATGTGGATTTTCACCATATCTTAAGTCCATTTGTTTTTTATATGAAACTGAAAGATATTGTGGATATGTATCTGCGCCAAGCAAGAAGTTACTTATAGCTGCATCATAAGCTGATGTTAAATTGAATACCTTACCTGCTAAGTATTTCCTTGTTTCAAAATCTACATCTTCTGAAGCTTCTATTTGATTTATAACATTTTCATAATCTTTTGTATCGCTGAGTACTACAACATCTTTAAAGTTTTTTGCTGCGGATCTTAACATGGTTGGTCCACCAATGTCAATAAACTCAACTTTTTCTTCAAAACTTATATCTTGTGTAACTTTATCAAAGAAAGGATAAAGATTAACCACTACCATATCAATAGTTTTTATTCCTTTAGAGTTTAGAGTTTCCATGTGCTCCTTATTGCCTCTTATAGCTAAAATCCCGCTATGAATAACTGGGTGCAGCGTTTTAACTCTTCCATCTAATATTTCTTCAAAACCTGTAACATCAGAAATTTCCACTACTTTTATGTTATTTTCTTTTAAATACTTAAAAGTTCCACCTGTGGATATAATCTCTACGCCCTTGTTTTGAAGGGTTGTGGCAAGACTTAAAATATTCTCTTTGTCAAATACGCTTATAAGTGCTCTTTTAATCATTATTATTCCACCTTTCTGGTAAGGCACATTTAAATACCTACAACTTTTCTACCTTGGATTTTTATTTTTCCTTCACTTATATATTTAATAGCAAGTGGTAAAGCCCTATGTTCTTCAATTAAAACTCGTTGTTGCAAATCTTTAGCAGTATCCGTGCCAAAAACCGGCACAACATTTTGGATTATTATAGGCCCTGAATCTGTACCTGCATCAACAAAGTGGACAGTACATCCTGAAACTTTAACACCATATTCTAATGCCTTTTCATGAACTTTAATACCATACATTCCTCTGCCGCAAAATGATGGTATAAGAGCAGGATGAATATTAATTATTTTATTTTTAAACTCTTCAACAATTTTACCTTGGAGTATAGATAAAAAACCAGCAAGCACTATTAAGTCTACTTTTCCTTCTAAAATCTTTAATATTTCATCTGAAAGTTTTACTCCATACTGTTTTTTATCTATAACATATGTGTTAATATTTTTAGATTTTGCTCTCTCTATGCCATAAGCATCCTTTTTATCACTAATTACCGCTTCTATAGAGCAGTTTAAGCCATCACTTTCTATACTATCTAGTATAGCTTGAAGATTGCTTCCCCCCCCCGATATTAATACGGCTATCTTAAGCAAACTCCGCCACCTCCAGCTTCAACGTGACCAATTTTATATGCTCTGTCTCCTAAGTCTTCAATAGTCTTTATGACTCTAGAAGCATCCTTATTTTCAACACATAGTACATATCCTATTCCCATGTTGTAAGTGTTAAACATATGCTCCTCCTCAACCCCAAGAGACATAATGTGCCTTAAAATATCTGGAACATTAAAGCTATTTTTATCTACAACTGCAGTAAATTTATCACTAAACATTCTTGGTATATTCTCATAAAAACCGCCACCAGTTATATGTGCCATGCCCTTTATATCAAATTTATCTAGGAGACTTAGTACAGTTTTTACATAAATTTTTGTTGGTGTCAAAAGTGTATTTCCAATATTTTTCCCATTAAAGTCTTTGCTTAAATCAGGTATTAATTTTCTGACCAAAGAATATCCATTACTATGTAGTCCTGAAGATGCAATCCCAATAAGTGAATGCCCATCTTTTATAGAAGACCCATCAATTATCTTGTGTTTATCCACAATACCAACTGTAAATCCTGCCATATCATATTCACCATCTCTGTAGAACCCAGGCATCTCAGCAGTTTCCCCACCTATAAGTGCACATCCAGCTTGAATACACCCATCTGACACCCCTTTTACAAGTTGTGCTGCTGTTTCTGCTTCTAGCTTACCACAGGCAATATAATCTAAAAAGAATAGTGGTTTTGCACCATGACACAGAACGTCATTAACACACATAGCAACACAATCAATACCAACTGTATCATATTTTTTCATTCTAAAAGCAATATCAAGTTTTGTTCCAACTCCATCAGTACCTGAAACTAAGATAGGATTTTTATATCCCTCACCTATTTCAAACATACCGGCAAAACTTCCTAAATGATTTAAAACACCTTTTGTAAATGTCTTAGCTGCATATTCTTTTATTAAACTTACTGACTTGTATCCTTCTTCAATATTAACGCCTGCATCTTTATAAGTTATCATGAATATCCCCTACCTTTCTAATCTATCCTTATCACTTTCAAAAGGAGCCGATACTGGGTATGTGCCCTTAAAACATCCAAAGCAAAACTCAGAATGACCCAAGGATTTTATTAATCCCTCCATACTTAGATATGCTAAACTATCTGCACCAATATCTTCTCTAATTTTCTCTACATCTCCATCTGCACCAATCAACCCATCTCTATATGGCGTATCTATTCCAAAATAGCAGGGATATTGTACTATCGGTGAGCAAACTCTAAAATGAACTTCTTTTGCCCCAGCCTTTTTTAATATTTCAACTAATTTTTTACTTGTTGTTCCCCTTACTATAGAATCATCTATAAGAATAACTCTTTTACCTTCTACATTAATTTTCAATGCATTTAGTTTTACTGATACTGCTCTTTCACGAAGCTCTTGAGTAGGACTTATAAAGGTTCTCCCTACGTATCTGTTTTTTATAAGACCCATTCCAAAAGGTATTCCTGACACCTTTGAATATCCTATAGCTGCAGCCATACCTGAATCTGGAACCCCTATTACCATGTCGGCATCCACTGGTGCTTCTCTAGACAGCTGCTCTCCTGCAAGCACTCTTGAAGCATAAACATTAATTCCATCGATGGTGCTATCTGGTCTTGCAAAGTATATATATTCAAATGAGCAAATTGCATTTTTAGTTTTTTCTGCAAAATTAATGGATGTAAGCCCTGTTTCATCTATTATAACTATCTCACCAGGCTTTACATCTCTTAAAAAGTCTGCACCTACTGCATCTAGGGCACAACTTTCTGATGCAAGAACATAGCTGTTATCTATTGTTCCTATACAAAGTGGCCTTATACCATTTTGATCTCTAACACCGATTAACTTTTCCTTTGTAAGCATGACAATGGCGTATGAGCCCTTAATTGCCTGTATTGCGTCAACTACTGCTCTTTCCACGCCTTTTTTTGCCCCCCTAGCAATTAAGTTTAAAATAACTTCCGAATCTATGGAAGTTTGAAAAATATGGCCACAATCCTCTAGTAACTCTCTTATAACATCTGCATTTACTAAGTTACCATTATGGGCTATAGCTATATCCCCCAGCTTAAACTTACTTAAAAGTGGCTGTGCATTTTTAAGTTCACTGCCTCCTGTTGTTGAATATCTAACATGCCCAATAGCAGAATGACCTTTCATTGCACTAAGTTGCTTTTCATTAAATACATCGCATACAAGTCCCATTGCCTTTTCACAAATAAGGGTATCTCCATCAGAATATACAATTCCAGCACTTTCTTCTCCTCTATGCTGCAATGCATAAAGTCCGTAGTAAGTTAATGAAGCAACATCTAAATTCTTGTCTGGCGAAAAAATACCAAACACGCCACACTCTTCTTTAAATTTATCTTCATCATTAATAGATATTTCATTTAAACTTAGAATTTCTTTCAAAGAAATCCCTCCTTGTTGTTTTCTCGATTTTCATTTATATCTTATTTAGTGTTTATTCTACTTAATATTTCCTCGTAAGCCTCAGTTACATTACCTAAATCTCTTCTAAACCTATCTTTATCAAGCTTTTCTCCAGTTTTAACATCCCAAAATCTACAAGTATCTGGTGATATTTCATCCGCTAAAAGTATTTCTCCATTTAATCTACCAAACTCAAGTTTAAAATCTATTAAATTAATACCGCTTTTTAAGAAAACTTCTTTTAATATATCATTTATTTCTGAAGCTAAATGATATATTTCTAATAATTCTTCAAAAGTTGCAAGTCCCATAGCTACTGCATGATAATCATTTATAAGTGGGTCACCTAGTTCATCATTTTTATAACTTAATTCAAATACTGTTGTTTTTAGTTCTGTTCCTTCAGCTATGCCATATCTTTTTGCCATACTACCAGCTGCCACGTTTCTTACAATTACTTCAAGTGGTATTATCTCTACTTTCTTACAAAGTTGTTGTCTCTCATCTATTTTCTTTATAAAGTGAGTTTTAATACCTCTTTTTTCTAATAACTCAAATAACATTGTAGTTATACTATTATTTAAAATTCCTTTATTCTCAATTTGAGCTTTTTTAATACCATTAAAAGCTGTTGCGTCATCTTTGTAATATACTATAACCTCATCTGTTTTATCTGCAGCAAATATTTTTTTAGCTTTTCCCTCATATAACAATACTGAATTTTCCATCAATAATCACTCCTTAATATTTTTTTAGAATTCGTTGAACTGCTCATTATTTGCTATAAATTTTTCTTTCATATCTTTTCTATATTTAATTAATTTCTCTTTTAGGCCACTGTCTTTAATGGATAGCATTTGGACTGCTAACATCCCTGCATTATAACTGTTGTTAATTCCTACAGTAGCAACTGGAATGGACTTTGGCATTTGAACAATTGAAAATAGTGAGTCTAAACCTTCCATACCGCCATTTATCGGAACTCCAATTACCGGCATTACTGTTTGTGATGCAATTACTCCCGGAAGATGTGCTGCAAGACCTGCTCCTGCTATAATACATTCTACGCCACCATTTTCCATTTCTTTTAATACTTCTGCTAATCTTTCTGGTACTCTGTGTGCAGAAAGAATATGTACTTCATAATCTACATCAAATTCTTTAAGTGCCACCGCTGCATTTTTCATTATGTCCTTATCTGATTTACTTCCAAAAATGATTCCAACCTTCATTTTCTTACCTCCTAAGTGAAATTAATCTTTAACTTTTATAATAATAATATAAAAGGATTACACCATAAAAAAGTTGCTTTAATGATGTAATCCTGAATTAAGGGCATATTTCATAATCCCCTATTGTATAATCAATTCAAGATTCATCAATAGTGAGAAGTTAACGGCCCCTCGTAGAAACATCTTAGCCATATCCTAAGAAATATATCAATGAACTAGTTATTCTTTTATAATTTAATCTTAACACCTATTTAAAACATAGTCAATACATTATAAATAATTTTGCTTGCATCGTTCGTATTTACATGACTATTTAATATTTAATTTGCTATTGTTAAAATTATAGTTCGTATTTTGTATAGTGCCACCCACGTGGCAAGTGGCAAAAGTGACAACCTATAGCGTATAGATCTTATCCACAGTAACTTGTATAAGTTGATTCATATATAACAAGAAAAGCATGCATGTATTCTAAAAACCCAAAAACAGTAAGCACATAACTAATGTACTTACTGTTTTTAATTATTTACTTATAGTATTTAACTCCTGATTCAAATAATCTTTGATCTTTTTCACCTGAAATGTTCTTTAATGTGTTTGCGCCAATTCTTTCAGAGTGACCCATTTTACCAAACACTCTTCCATTCATACTAGTTATCCCTTCGATGGCATGAAAAGAACCATTTGGATTAAAGTTTATATCATAACTTGGCTCTCCGCTAAAATCTACATATTGCGTTGCTACTTGACCATTTTCAAATAGTTTTTTTATAACTTCATCACTTGCTACAAATCTACCTTCACCATGAGATACTGGGATAGTATGTATATCCCCCACTTTTAAACTGCTCATCCAAGGAGACATGGTTGACACTACTTTAGTTTGAACCATACAAGAGACATGTCGCCCTATTTCATTATTTGTTAATGTTGGACTATTTTCAGTTATATCTGCTACCTTCCCTACTGGAAGCAATCCTAGCTTTATCAATGCTTGAAATCCATTGCATATACCTAACATAAGTCCATCCCTGTTTTCCAATAAGTCACTAATACACTCTCGCAGTAGGGGATTTCTAAAAAATGTAGCAATAAATTTACCTGAACCATCAGGTTCATCTCCAGCGCTAAATCCACCTGGTAGCATAACAATTTGAGAATTTTTTATCTTTGCTGCCATAGCCTTTATAGATTGTTCAATGTGACTTGATGATAAATTTTTTAACACCATAATTTCTACTTCAGCACCAGCCGCCTGGAAGGCCCTCATAGAATCATATTCACAATTAGTACCAGGAAAAACTGGAATTAGGACTCTAGGCTTTGGAATTTTAATCACGGAAGTTAATTTAGATTTTAAATTTCCTATATTCTTTATGTCCTCATTGTTTTTGCCACCCACTTTTGTACTTTCAAACTTGCCACTTGCCATGTGGGTGGCACTAAATATTTCTTCCAGAGGCATCTCCCAATTATTCAAGGCTTCTTTTAAACTAATAGTTTCTCCTAAAACCACAATAGATGGTTCAGTCTGCGTAGATCCAAGCACTTTAATGTTTATGTTTTTCTTACTTAGTTCTTGTAGTACAGAATTCCCTATTTCCATAACTATGCTGCCATAATCCTCTTTGAATATTGCTTCTACAGTAATGTCATCATTAAATTTAAAACCAATATTGTTACCGAAACACATTTTTGATATAACCTCTGCTAGTCCGCCTGTTCCAACTGCATAGGTAGATAAAACCTTACCACTATCTATTAACTTAGTTACTAATTCGTAGTTTTCTCTAAGTTCTTCAAAGTTTGGTAGTCCATCTTCATTTCTATTTGCATAAACTAATACTACTTTGCTATCACTAGTCTTAAACTCTGGTGATACGACTTTTTCTGTATTCACAACATCTACAGCGAAAGAAACTAATGTTGGCGGTACATTCATTTCGTTAAAAGTTCCTGACATGCTATCTTTTCCACCTATTGCAGCTATACTAAATTCTTTTTGCACGTGCAATGCTCCAAGTAATGCTGAAAAGGGTTTTCCCCACTTGTAAGGATCTTTTGATAATTTCTCAAAGTACTCTTGGAAAGTTAGCTTAGTATTTGAATAACTTCCGCCACTAGCTACTACCTTTGTTACAGAATCAATTACCGCATACGCTGCTCCATGGAAAGGGCTCCATGATGACAATCTAGGGTTATATCCATAAGACATTATTGTTCCTGTATTTGTATTACCTTCAAGCACAGGTAGTTTTGCTACCATAGACTGAATTGGTGTTTTCTGAAACTTTCCACCAAAAGGCATAAGTACAGTTCCTGCTCCAATGGTGCTATCAAATCTACCAGATAAGCCTCTTTGGCTACAAACATTTAAGCCCTTTAATGTATCATTCCACAAATCCTTAATTGATTTGTCTGTTTTTAATTGTTTCTCTGATTCTTTTGAAAAATAATATTCACTGTCTTTTGGCGCTGCTACTTTTACATTCTCGTACTGCTTAACTCCATTAGTATCAAGGAAACTTCTACTAATATCAACAATAGTTGTTCCTTTCCATATCATTTTAAGTCTGTTATCATCTGTTATCTGTGCAACTACAACTGCTTCTAAGTTTTCATCTTCAGAAAGTTTTATGAATAAATCCACATCTTCTTTGCGAACAACAACAGCCATACGCTCTTGTGATTCCGAAATGGCAAGTTCTGTTCCGTCCAGCCCTTCATACTTCTTAGGAACAGCATCTAAATTTATTACAAGTGCATCTGCTAGTTCTCCTATTGCAACAGAAACTCCACCTGCTCCAAAATCATTACACCTTTTAATTAAAGTAGTAACCTTAGGATTTCTAAATAGTCTTTGAATTTTTCTTTCAGTAGGTGCATTTCCCTTTTGCACTTCTGCTCCTGAAGTTAGTATCGAACTTTCACTATGCTCTTTAGAAGACCCTGTCGCTCCACCACATCCGTCTCTTCCTGTTTTTCCACCCACCAGTATAACTACATCTGTTGCCATTGGCCTTTCTCTAACTACATTCTTATATGGCGCCGCACCAATAACTGCTCCTACTTCCATTCTCTTTGCTACAAAACCCTCATGATAAACCTCAGAAACAAGTCCTGTAGCTATTCCTATTTGATTTCCATAAGAACTGTACCCCTGAGCTGCTTCTAGTGTTATTTTTCTTTGAGGCAATTTACCTTTTATTGTATCAGAAATTTTCCCTCTAGGGTCACCAGACCCTGTAACTCTCATAGCTTGATAAACATAACTTCTTCCAGATAAAGGATCTCTTATTGCACCACCAAGACAAGTAGCAGCACCGCCAAATGGCTCTATTTCAGTAGGATGATTATGGGTTTCGTTTTTAAACATTACTAACCATTTTTCTTTTTGTCCATCAATGCTTGCATCTACAACTATGCTACAAGCGTTAATTTCTTCTGAAACATCAAGATCCTCTAATTTACCTTTTTTTCTTAACTCCTTCATGGCAATAACAGCCATATCCATAAGTGTTACATCTCTGCTCTTATCTCCATAAACAAAATTTCTTGTATCTAAATATTCTTTATAAGCTAATTTGATAGGCTGCGAGTATTTTCCTTCTTCTATATAAACATCTTCAATTACAGTATTAAATGTTGTATGTCTGCAATGATCTGACCAATATGTATCTATAACTTTTATCTCAGTTATAGACGGATTTCTCTTTTCAGTTTCCCTAAAGTAATCTCTACAAAATTTCAAATCAAGTAAACTCATGGCAAGACCATTAATTTTTAAAAATTCTTGTAAACTTTCATCATTCATACTAATGAAGCCCTCTATTATACTAACTTGTTTCGCTTCTTCAAACTCTTGCTCCAAGCTAGCAGGTTTATCAATTTCAGCTTCCCTAGAATCCACAGAATTTATACAGTAATTTTTAATTGTCTCTAATTGATTTTCAGTTATTTTCCCCTTTAATATTATAACTTTTGCAGTTTTCACCATAGGTTTATCTTGCTCAGTTAGAATTTGTATACATTGCGCAGCAGAATCTGCTCTTTGATCATATTGCCCAGGCAAATATTCCATAGCAAATTGTATTTCATCATTTTGAATTTCTAATCTTTCATCATAAACTATATCTACTGTAGGTTCTGAAAAAATTGTATTTCTTGATTCAAAGTATTGTATTTCCGTTATCCCCACAATATCATACCTATTAACTAATCTAAGTGCATCCAAGTTAGTTATCCCTAAATTAACTTTAATATCCCTTAGCAATTTTTCCCCTTCGACATTATAGTTCGTATTTTTCTCAACATATAATCTATATATTCTATTCTTCATGATTAATACCTCCAAAATTAAAAAATTTACGAATATTAAGCACTAAATATTCTCTATAATTCGTTATGTTATCATTATAATACATATTGAGCAATTATAAAAGCATATTTCTAAATAAATATAACGAAAAAACAGGATGACATAAAAATGTCATCCTGTTTTTAGAAAAAGATAATGTTATAAATTTAGTTTCTCTTTTCAAAATCATCTTCATAATCATCTAAAGACTTTTTAACTAAAGCTCTAAGTCCTAATAATGCCAATAAGTTTGGCATAACCATTAATGCATTAAATGTATCTGCCAGTTCCCAAACTAATTCAACCTTTAGAGCAGAACCTAGTACTATAAATACAAGAACTAACCCTCTATATATATTTAACGCTTTTTTACCAAATAAGTACTTAACATTAGCTTCTCCAAAGAAGTACCAAGCTATTATTGTAGAAAAAGCAAAGAAGAATAATGCAATAGCTATAAATGTACCCCCGAAACTTCCCATTCCATTACCAAATGCCTTTTGTGTTAAAGCTATACCAGTAGTTTTTCCATCTAATGCTCCTGTAGTTAATATAACCATTGCAGTTAAAGTTAAAATTATAAATGTATCAATAAATACACATACTATTGAAACAAGTCCTTGTTCTGCTGGGTGATTAACTTTCGCAACTGCATGTGCATGTGGAGTTGAACCCATTCCGGCTTCATTAGAGAATAATCCTCTTGCAATACCATATCTCATAGCTTCTTTTACTCCAACTCCCATTACACCACCAGTGATAGCTTGAGGATTAAAAGCTCCTACAAATATCATTCTAAACGCTTCTCCTATATGAGCATAGTTCACTAATATAATTCCTAAACTACCCACTATGTAGAATACTGCCATAACTGGAACTACTTTTTCAGTAAATGCAGCAATTCGGCCTACTCCTCCAATAAAAATCATTCCAGCTAATGCTGCAACAATCACACCAACTACTATACGAATGCTAGTATTTCCACTTATAGCTGCACCTATAGAGTTAGCTTGTACCATATTACCTATAAAGCCTAGAGCAATTATTATAGTTACAGAAAAAAATGCTGCTAGTTTTTTACTTCCAAGACCTTTACTAATATAGTAAGCAGGTCCTCCCGTAATCTCACCATCAACAGTTTGTTTGAATTTTTGACCAAGCACTGCTTCTGCAAAAATGGTTGCCATTCCAAAGAAAGCACTTATCCACATCCAGAAAATTGCCCCTGGTCCACCTGCTACAATAGCAGTTGCAGCTCCTGCTAAATTTCCAGTTCCAACTTGAGCAGCTATTGAAGTTGTCATAGCTTGAAATGATGACATTCCATCCTTTCCTGCTTTCTTTCCAAATTTAACTCCGCCAAAAGTTTTCTTAAATGCAGCTTTAAATTTTCTAATTTGAACAAATCTTAAAGTTACTGTGAAGTAAATTCCAGTACCACATAGTAGGAATATTAATACATACCCCCATAAAACTTCGTTAATACTTTTAATAATTGATAAAAAGTCCATCAGTACACTTCCTCTCATCTTGTTAAAACCCACTTATATAAGAAGATTTCCTAATTAATCCCTTCTTAATAAAAAATAGATTTTTCTGAATTTATTGCCTGTTATTATTATAACATAGTTTCCACAACTTTTCAAAATATTTAAACTTTATACACAATAATAAATATTACGCTATAATATTTAATTATTGTAAGTTTATACAAGTGTATATACAGATATTTCTGTACATCTGAACGCGAAAAAACACTATGCAATTAACATAGTGTTTTCCATAGTGTAAGCAAGCCTATAAGCCGAGTTCTGTATTTGACAATCATCTATCTAGGCCTATTGTTACCAATAGGCTCAAGCGATACACCCGAGAACGAGACGGGCAGTCTCACAATGTTCTCCTATTCGATCTTGCTCCAAGTGGGGTTTACATAGCCGCAAAGTCGCCATTGCGCTGGTGAGCTCTTACCTCACCTTTCCATCCTTGCTAGTATATTGTTAAAGGTTAGTAAAACTAATCTTTAACAATACCTTTAGCGGTATCTCTCTGTTGCACTTTCCTTAGAGTCGCCTCCACTGGGAGTTACCCAGCACCCTGCCCTATGGAGCTCGGACTTTCCTCTCCTAAATTGCTGTAAACAGTATTTAGCAGCGATTGTCTGGCTTACTAACAAAACTTATAATATCATATTGTAGATTAAAAATCAAATAATATTTTCATATATTAAGCAAATTCCTTTAAAAACTCCTTAAGTGCAACAATAGAATGGTAAAGTTGATCTTTTCTATCTTTTGATGCAATTGTATTCGCGCTTAAAGTATCATATATCTTTGTGTATTTTTCTAATTTATATTCTATAAAGTTCTTCATCTCTTGGCTTTTTTTATCTAATAGTATTTTACTTATTTCATAATATATATTATCCAATGTTACAGGATTAGTATTATACCGCGCCTTAATAATCTCGTAGAACTTACCATCTTCACTGCAGATCTCTTCATCTAAGATGTCATATCCTGTATTATACAAATACGCCCTCAAAACCTCAGCATTTTGTACTGGTTGAAGTATCATATATTCTAACTGTTTAACAACCTCTAAGTCAGCTTCTAAAATATCCCTTATTAAATTACCACCCATTCCTGCAATAATGGCTACTTGAACCTCTCCTTTAGCAACTGTAGATAACCCACTCCCTAGTCTACAAATAATTTGACGGTGCAAATTATTGCTAATAACGTTTTTTTTAGCCTTCTCAACTGGTCCTTTATTTATATCAGAGGCAATAGCTCTTTTTATTACGTTATTCTTTACTAAATAAATTGGCACATACCCATGATCTGTTCCCACATCTACAATACTTGTACATTCTTCTATCATACCTGAAATCGCTTTTAGCCTTATACTAAGTTCCATAATTTTCATCCTTATCTAAAGTTAATTAATATTTTAAATTGAACAAATAAAAATACCGTTGCTACAATTAGTGATATATAAATATATTTATGTGCTGATTTTCTATCATATTTCGCACAAAAATGACTTGCATAATACATACAAAAAAGTAATACCATATTTAATACTCCATAAATCATTTGAGTAAATGCAAATTGCTTCCCCGTACCCATTTCTACTTGATTAAACCTTGCATCAAAGTTCAAGGGCATGCTACTAGGTAACCTTTGTTTCAAATATAGTATAAACGGATTTAGTGTTAGTACTAATATTACTACACTTACCACTATGAAAGGTAAAATAAAACGTTTATCTTTATGAAGTTTGTAGCTTTCATCCACCTTATATTTCCACTGCATTTGATGTATATTGTGGTGTATTAAAGTTTCCTCAAATTTCTCATAATCATGAGGTGAAACTGCATAGTTCATTTCTTTAGTTTTTATATGGAAAATCTTCTTATTATCTGTAACAAACATTCTAGATATACCGATTTTATCAATAACAGTTCTTCCAATTGCAAAATTATTAGAAGCTATACCATAAAGTTTAACACCTTTAATAGTACCACTTGAAGTAGTATACCCTTCTATTTCACTTAACGGTATGATTACTTTTTTTAATGAAGCCATAGCCGAAATTTTAAGATTTTGATCATCGATAGTACATTTAAGAGATGTGAAAAGCATCATATAATATGCTAGATATGTATTACACGATATCAACATCAACTTTAATAGACTATCCACAATGTATGAATTAGTAAACCTTAGTAATATTAAAATCAACACATTATAAAGTAAAGCTATGAAGAACATGAAACTTAATCCACGGCCACGCTGAGATATATAAATATCCATTCAATCACCTTCTCAAAGCACATTATAGCATATTAAAATCAATGTTGTAAATAGTTTTGTTTAATATTACATTAAAGGTAAAAAACACCTTGTTAAGGTGTTTTAATCTAAATAATCTTTTAATTTTTTACTTCTACTTGGATGTCTTAATTTACGAAGAGCTTTAGCCTCAATTTGTCTTATTCGTTCTCTTGTTACATTAAACTCTTTTCCAACCTCTTCTAGTGTTCTTGCTCTTCCATCATCTAATCCAAATCTTAATCTTAAAACTTTTTCTTCTCTAGGAGTTAAAGTATCTAAAACATTGATAAGTTGCTCTTTTAGCATTGTAAATGCAGCAGCTTCAGCTGGTGCTAGAGCATCATCGTCAGGAATAAAATCACCTAGATGACTATCTTCTTCTTCCCCTATAGGAGTCTCAAGAGATACTGGTTCCTGTGCAATTTTCATAATCTCTCTAACTTTTGCCACAGGCATTTCCATTCTTTCAGCTACTTCATCTGGTTGAGGCTCACGTCCTAGTTCTTGAAGAAGTTGCCTAGAAACTCTAATAAGCTTATTTATAGTTTCAACCATGTGGACTGGTATCCTAATGGTTCTTGCTTGGTCTGCTATGGCCCTTGTTATTGCCTGCCTAATCCACCAAGTGGCATAAGTACTAAACTTAAATCCTTTTCTATAGTCATATTTTTCTACAGCCTTTATTAACCCTAAATTACCTTCTTGAATAAGATCAAGAAACAACATCCCTCTTCCTACGTACCTTTTAGCTATACTTACTACTAGTCTTAAGTTAGCCTCTGCTAGTTTTTTCTTAGCAACTATATCGCCTTCTTCATTTCTTTTAGCAAGTTCAATTTCCTCTGCAGATGATAATAGTGGAACCTTTCCAATTTCCTTTAAATACATTCTAACAGGATCATCAATGGATATACCTTCTGGTATACTAACATCAAGTTCTTCTGCTTCTGGTTCCGTATCAGATTGAATTAAATCACCTGGAACTGCTTCATGTGAATCTCCAACTACATCTATTTCCATTGATTCTAAAACTTCATAAACCTTTTCTATTTGTTCTGGGCTTAAATCTATTTCATAAAGCTCATCCATTACTTCTTTATAAGTTAAGGATCCTTTCTTCTTACCCTTTTCAATTAGCTTATTTACTATGGCCATTCTTACACTTTTGTCCTTCATGATCTTACCTCCTTTCTAAATACTATAATTGTGTTATATCCTTTTGCACTTCTATAAGTTCTTGTGCTAATTTTATAGACTCTCCAAGCATTCCTTTTGATTCATATTCTTTGATTTTCTTCATAATTTCTTTTTTCGACTCCTCTAACTTAAATTTTTTAAGTTCCTTTATGCAATCATCTATAAGTTTTTTATGTTCTTCTTCATTTCCTATAAACTCAACTTCCATAATATTTATCCATTCTTTTGTAAATTCTATATCATTACATCTTAATTCAATATTTTTTATTTTTTCATCTTTTGTTAAGTTTTTATACTCAACAATTAATGTGTAAATACTTTTATGACTTCGAAGAATTAGTTGTTCTTCAAACATATTTTCTGTAACATAATCGCAACTTTCTTCACTTATAAGCATAAACCTTAATAAGTTTCTTTCAGCTTTAATATATGCTGGTTCTAAATATAATTTTTGTCCAAAATCCTGTTGTATATTCATATTTTGCGATTTATTTGAATTTTTATTGATTTCCTTGCTTAATAAGTCATATATTGGCTGTTCTTTGATACCTGTTTCTTCAGAAATCTTTTTTATATAGACATCTTTCTCAATAGGATCAAGATCTACAACAATTTCAGTGACTTTTTTTACGTACTGTATTATCATTTCACTATTTGAAAAATTTATTCCATCGCCAGCTCTTTTAATCCTATAATCTATTAAAGGAAGAGCCTCATCCACTAATTTCTGAAAAGCCTGATTTCCATTATTTTTTATATACTCGTCAGGGTCTTTACCATTTGGAACTATAAGTACCCTTAAATCAAAGCCTTCAGTTCTTAATATCTCTAGTCCCCGTATTGTTGCAGTTTGGCCTGCGACATCAGCGTCATATGAAATAATAACTGTATCTACATATTTCTTTAATAGTTTAGCTTGATTAATTGTAAGTGCTGTACCTAGTGATGCAACCACATTTGAAAACCCGTATTGATGAAGTGAAATACAGTCCATATAACCTTCCACAACTATTATTGTACGGCTTCTATTGTTTTTTATTACAAAGTTTAATCCATAAAGATGTAACCCTTTATGAAACATCGGAGTCTCGGGTGAGTTCAGATACTTAGGTTTTGAATCATCTAAAACCCTTCCTCCAAATCCAATGACCTTACCCCTATAATCAAATACTGGGAACATTATTCTATTTCTAAATCTGTCATAATAGGACCCTTTGGGACTTTTAATAATTAGCCCTACGTTAAGTAAATCTAATTCTGAGTAGCCTTTATTTTTTAAATGCAGTAACAAGCCATCCCACTTATCAAAGGAAAACCCCAGTCCAAAGTTTTTCATAGTAACCTTTGAAATTCCTCTGTTTAAGAAATATGCTTCAGCGATTTTATCCTTTCTTAAATTTTCATAAAAATATCTAGCTGCTTCTACATTAATGTTGGACATTTTTCTATGCATGTCCTTTTGCTCATTATTTTCTTCGCTTTCAATCTCTATAGTAATGTTAGCCCTTTCAGCTAATATCCTTGCTGCTTCAGGAAATGCTACATTTCTATCCTTCATAATGTAACTGATAACATTACCCGCTTCTCCACATCCAAAACATTTATAAATCTGTTTGTCTTGAGACACGCTAAAGGACGGACTCTTTTCATTATGAAATGGACAAAGGCCTGTATAATTCCTCCCTACTTTTTTAAGTTTAACTCTTTCAGATATTACATCCACAATATCATTTTGTTCCTTTATTTTTCGGATGACATCTTCAGCAATCAATAGATTATTACCACCTTACTTATATAAATTCACAATATATTTTTATTCGACAAAAAAGTGTATTATCCTGCTTTATATCCACTTTTTTAAAATAATAATTATGTTTGTTTATACTATATTCTTTATAAAATGCAAATTTCCTTCAATTTTTATATTTTATATTTATTTCTTTATAAATCTTGAGTTGATATACTATTCTCAAACCTAGTATTAATTGCTTTCAGTTTTTAATAAATAAGAAACTTAGGCACATATAAATTATTAAAAAGCATTAAGCAATAGTCATCACTCATACCAGAAATATAATCTGCTACACCTATATACAATCCTTCCTTATCAACTATGTTTTTATAAAAATCTGGCATAGCCTGAGGCT
This sequence comes from Clostridium sp. CS001, assembly GCF_020443565.1. GTDB lineage: Bacteria > Bacillota > Clostridia > Clostridiales > Clostridiaceae > Clostridium_AD. The sequence goes on along the minus strand of NZ_JAIZZN010000003.1, from coordinate 94,141 downwards.
TGTTATAATAATATGTGAATACTTGCGTTAAAACAAATTGTGCCTTTTGCCTTTCTTCTTTTAATATCTCACCTTTATATATATTGTCAAACATAAAGTTTCGAAGTTCACTTAATGCACCTTCCACATTTTCACTAAGTGACACACCTATAATTCCTTTTTCTAAGTTATCTAGTGTATTATAAATGCAATCTTTAACTAAAGTATCTATTCGCATGCCATGTTTTTTACCTAATATCTTAGTGGCAATTATAGGTAGCATTGTTTCTGTTAATAATCCAGCTCTTATAGAATCGTCTATATCATGATTCACGTATGCAATTTTATCACTATACCTAACCACTTGACCTTCTAAGGTAGTTGCTTTTCCAAACTTTGAAGATAAGCCACTGTGATTGAGGATTCCATCTAACACTTCTTCACTTAAATTAAGCCCTGCACCCGATTTTTCAATTTTTGTTAACACTCTAATGCTATTTTCATTGTGTCTAAATCCTTGTGGCAAAATATCATTAAGTACCTCTTCCCCATTATGAGCGAAGGGCACATGGCCTATGTCATGCCCTAAAGCTATAGCCTCTATAAGATCTTCATTTAAGCCTATCCCTCTCCCAATAGTTTTAGCTATCTGTGCAACTTCTAAAGTGTGGGTTAATCTCGTTCTATAGTGATCGCTACTAGTCTTTATGTACACTTGAGTTTTATGTTTTAATCTCCTAAAGGATTTACTATGTATTATTCTATCCCTGTCCACCATATAACAAGTTCTTATATCATCCTTAGCTTCTAATACTTTCCTACCTTTTGATGCTAAAGATAAGGCTCCAAATGATATAATATTATTATCTTCATTAGTTTCTATTCTTTGGCGAATATTCATAACGTGCCTCCTGGATTCATTGCTAACACTGCAATTAATTGTATTACCTTTAATTTATCCACTTTTAAAAAATAATCAGCAAATATATCTGTTATTTATTTAATTCCTTAGTTAGTATTCTACATATTAATTTAATTTCCTTTTTTAAATATTTAAGTATAATATCAAATCTTTATTAATATCCTAATAATGTAATAATCTTTTAGGAGTGTTAATATGCCCTCCACGGCTGAAAAACTTAATAACATAGATTTATTATCTGAAGAAAATGTAAAGAAATATGTTCTACCTCAGTATAACTTAAGCAATGCTGATGTTATGCAAATTAAATTTAAAGATACCGATAAACAAAGAGCTGTATATAAAGTAACCTACTTCGATGAATGTTATTGTTTAAAGAAGGTTTATTACTGCGTAAAGGATTTATTATTTGTATACTCGGCTATAGAATGGCTATATAGAAATAATGTTAATGTACCTCGTATACTTAAAACAAAGACCAACAACAGATTTGTAACCTATAATAACATGCTATTCATTCTTACTCCCTGGGTTAATGGCACCAAATGCGACTACGATAATATTGATCATATATTAGCATGTGGTACTAATCTTGCAATTATGCATAAAGTAAGCATTAATTTTAAACCTATATGTGGCAGTTCTGCAAAGGAAGGATACGGCAGCTTGGGCACTTCTATTTATAAGCACTACGAAAGTCTTCTTAATTTCTCTAATTTAGCTTATAAATATAATGATTCATTTTCAAAACTTTACCTTGAGCACTTTGATTCAAGTATTAAACTTGCTCAGTACTCAACAACCATTGCCTATAATATGGATGTAACTAACCTTACAAAATCATTGTGTCACCTTGACTATGTCAATAAGAATATAATCTTCGATAATAACAATGAAATATGGGTAATTGATTTTGATAAGTGTAGAAATGACTATTGCGCTCATGATATTTCCTATTGTTTAAGGCGATTACTGAAAAGAGACAATACAAAGTGGGATTTAGAGATAGCAATAAGTTTTCTAGAATTATATCATAAAATCCTGCCTTTAACCTTGGATGACTATAAATACATTCTTGTTTATTTATCTTTTCCCCAAAGATATTGGAAAATATCAAGGGATTACTACGGCAATATTAATAAATGTAATAAAAAAGCCTTCTATAATCTACTAAATAACTCAATAAACAAAAATCAATATCAAATAGACTTCGTTGAGAAACTTAAAACTTATATTGAAAATAAGTTCAAAGTAACCTTAACAAAAACTTATTCATAATTAAAAAGCCACTGCAAAGCAGCGGCTTTTTGTTTTAAAATAATCATGTACCTATAAGTAATAGATATTATTTTTTTCTTGGGTTATTTACTTCAGCTTGTGCAGCTGCAAGTCTTGCAACTGGAACTCTGAATGGTGAACATGATACATAATCAAGTCCTACATTATGGCAGAATTCAACTGAAGATGGATCTCCACCATGTTCTCCACATATTCCAAGTTTTATATTAGGTCTAGTTTTTCTTCCAAGTTCTACAGCCATTTCAACAAGTTTGCCTACTCCTGTTTGGTCTAACTTTTGGAATGGATCAAATTCGAAAACTTTCTTTTCGTAGTAATGTTTAAGGAAAGCACCAGCATCGTCTCTTGAGAATCCAAATGTCATTTGTGTTAAATCGTTTGTTCCAAATGAGAAGAATTCTGCTTCTGTTGCAATGGCATCTGCAGTAAGCGCTGCTCTTGGTATTTCAATCATTGTACCAACCATATACTTTAAATCACTAGCTTTTTCAGCAATGATTTGATCAGCTACTCTTACAACTATATCTTTAACATATTTTAATTCTTTAATTTCTCCAACTAAAGGAATCATTATTTCAGGAACAACATTATATCCTTTTCTAGTCTTAACATCTATAGCAGCTTCAATAACCGCTCTAGTTTGCATTTCAGCTATTTCTGGATATGATACTGCAAGTCTACAACCTCTATGCCCCATCATTGGATTAGTTTCATGTAAAGATTCAACAGTAGATTTTAGATCTTCAAATGTTAATCCCATATCTGCAGCTAATTCTTTTATATCTTCATCAGCTTGTGGTAAGAATTCATGTAGTGGTGGATCTAAGAATCTTATTGTAGCTGGTTTTCCTTCAAGCTCTTCAAATATACCTATAAAATCTTTTCTTTGCATTGGTAGTAACTTTTCTAGTGCTACTCTTCTTGAAGCTTCATCTTTAGAAACAATCATTTCTCTTATAGCTATTATTCTGTCAGCTTCAAAGAACATATGCTCTGTTCTACATAGACCTATACCCTCTGCTCCATATTTAACTGCTTGTGCAGTATCTTTAGGAGTATCAGCGTTAGTTCTAACTTTCAAACTTCTTATTTCATCAGCCCAGCCCATGAATATTTCAAAGTAACCGTTTATCTCAGGTTCAACTGTTTTAATTGATCCTGCATATATATTTCCTGTACTTCCATCCATTGAAATAAAGTCACCTTCGTGGTATGTGGTTTGTCCGATTTGGAAATTCTTATCTTCTTCATTAACTTTTATATCTCCACAACCAGCAACGCAACAAGTTCCCATTCCTCTTGCAACTACCGCAGCATGAGAAGTCATTCCTCCTCTTACTGTTAAGATACCTTCTGATGCAACCATACCTTCAATATCTTCTGGTGAAGTTTCAAGTCTTACAAGAACAACCTTTTCTCCAGCCTCATGTCTAGCTTTTGCTTCTTCAGCTGTGAAATAAACCTTTCCACAAGCAGCTCCAGGAGATGCAGGTAAACCTTTAGCTATTATAGTAGAATTCTTTAATTCTTCTGCATCAAAGTTAGGATGAAGTAATGTATCTAGTTGTTTTGGATCAACCTTCATCATAGCTTCTTCCTTTGTTAACATTCCATCTTCAACTAGTTCTACAGCAATCTTTAATGCAGCTTGTGCTGTTCTTTTTCCGTTTCTTGTTTGTAGGAAGTATAATTTACCATCCTCAATTGTAAACTCCATATCTTGCATATCTTTATAATGGCTTTCAAGTGTATTAACTATTGCCATAAATTCGTCATATACCTTTGGCATATCTTTTCCAAGTTGTGATATATCATTTGGTGTTCTTATTCCAGCAACAACGTCTTCACCTTGTGCATTCATTAAGTACTCAGCATATATACCTTTTTCTCCAGTAGATGGGTTTCTTGAGAAAGCAACACCAGTTCCTGATGTTTCTCCTTTGTTACCAAATACCATTTCTTGAACACTTACTGCTGTTCCCCAGTTTCCTGGAATATCATTTAATCTTCTATAAACGTTAGCACGAGGATTATCCCATGATCTAAATACTGCTGTAATAGATTCTATTAATTGAATTTTTGGATCGCTTGGGAATTCTTCACCTTTTTCTTCTTTATAAAATTGTTTAAACTTTTTAACTAATTCTTTTAAATCGTTAGCGTCTAATTCAGTATCAAATTCAACACCTTTTTCTTCTTTCATTTTATCCATTATGTTTTCAAAGTTTCTTTTTTCTACATCCATAACAACATCAGCAAACATCTGGATGAATCTTCTATATGAGTCATAAGCAAATCTTGGGTTATTTGTTAACTTTGCCATAACTTCTACTGTTTCATCATTTAGTCCAAGATTTAAAATTGTATCCATCATGCCAGGCATTGATGCTCTTGCTCCAGATCTAACTGATACAAGTAATGGATTTTCTAAACTTCCAAATTTCTTTCCTGTGATTTTTTCAAGTTCAATCATTTGAGCATGAATTTCAGTAACAATTTCAGATGCAATTAATTGACCATCATCATAGTATTTATTACAAGCTTCAGTGGTAACAGTGAATCCCTGTGGTACAGGAATTCCAAGACTTGTCATATCAGCAAGATTTGCACCTTTGCCACCTAAAAGATTTTTCATTGAAAGGTTACCTTCGCTAAAAAGGTAAACATATTTCTTATTTTCCATTTTCATACAACCCCTTCGATTCTAAATTATATATGATAACAAGTATTAGAATGTTTCCTTAGGAACAATCAATACTCATTTCACTCAATTGAGTTATTAACCGTTTTCACCCATCTTTACAAATAATCTCGAAATGTTGGTTTTAGATATCTTACCTACAATTCGAAATATTTCTTTTCCATTTTCAAAATCTTTTTCTACTACTGGTAGACTATCTACCTCGTGTTCTATGATCTTTTGTGCAGCTAAATAAACACTATCTTCTTTTTCAACAAGCACTATATTTGGCATTCTAGTCATTATAATCCCTACAGGCACTTTGTGCATATCTGTGCCGCCCATTGCCATCTTAAGGAAATCTTTTCTAGACACAGCCCCCACTAAATTACCTTTATTATGTATAAATAAAGTGCCTACATCATTTAAAAACAAGTGCACTATAGCATCATAAACTGTAGTTTCCTCTGTTGACATTATAGGTTTAGACATTATATCATTAACCTTAATATTTCTTATATAATCATAAATTAAACTGTAAGATGGTTTTTTTGAATATATATATCCAACTTTAGGCCTTGCTTCTAAAATACCAGTCATAGTAAGTATTGCCAGATCTGGTCTTAGCGCGGCTCTTGTAACCCCTAGCTTGCTTGCTAGACGTTCACTGGTGATAGGTGGGTTTTCTTTAACTAATCTTATTATCTCTTCTTGCCTTGATGTTAATTTTATTTCTCCCACCTTCTTTCTTTTAACAACATTTTGGAAGCTTCAAGTCTGCCATCTTCTATAAGTAGCAGTTGCTTAGCGCAGAAAGACTACTTTGGTGTTAGTCTAAATCTGCTTCCAAAGTTATTAATATTGCAGCATCGCAGATGATGATTTAACTTATCAAACATATGTATATATGCACTATAAATCGCAATTAAGCTATTTTTTTCATAGCATTCAAAATATTATACCACATTATCGCAATGAAATGTAGGGTCTAACTATTAATATATTGTTAAAAGGATAAAATATTCCTATACTAATATTTTACCCTTTAATTACCTTTATTTTTCTTCTTCTTGTTTCTGCTGGTCTTGTTTTTCATCAAATTCCACTGTATATTTATACACATTATCGTTTATATCCTCTTTGCTATCTTTGTTACCTTTGGTAAAATTATCTTTTGTATCATTAAATCTTTCTTTTACTTCATCAACTGTGTTTTTTATAATAGTGTTAACCACTTCTACACTACCATCCTCTTTAGTTATCTCTATAGTAACTTTTGTAAGCACTGCTGTTAATACTCCTATACCAATAAGTGCTGGATATATTAATCCAAATATTCCTGCTGCAATTCCTGCGTTAATAGGTATATCTACAACTACAGTTTCATCCTTTTTAATTTTCACCCTTGTTACATTACCTTTTCTTATAATGTCTTTTACCCATGTCATAAACTCATCTTTTGTTGTATACATTTCTTCCATGTTAAACTTAGAAGCTTTGCTTTGTTTAGCCTCGATATAAATCAAAGCATTAACAACATCGCCATCACATTCTTCTAATGCTTCCTTAGCATCAGTGTATGAAACTCCTGTCCGTTCCTTGATTATGTCAATTTTCTCAAGTGTAATTTCTGCCATTAAAATCATCCTCCTCAAAATTTGTATAAATACTACTTTTTAAAATAATTAAGCATTTCTAAACTCTTTGGCCTTCTAGTATAGTTTTCTGAAATAATAAATGATAAAATCTTATATAACTCAAGCTTTGATGCTTGGGATACAACAATTCTATGAATCTTATCCATACCAAAACCATTTAAGAATTTTAATGTATTATATGTAGGATTTGAAATATATATACTATTTTGCTTTTCACAATCTTTGCAAATGGGACCACATGATTGTAAATCAATATTATTAGATAAAGTTATTTTTCTTCTACACTTAACACATTGATTAAAATTGAGTTCATAGCCTGTTGCCTTTAAAATCTTAGTTTCAAAAGCACGTGCTAATATTTCTATATCCATAACATCATTTTTTATAAAATAAAAAGCAGTAACTAAATGTTTAAAAAGTTCTTTATTAGGCTCTTCATTCTCCATTGAAATATCAATTAATTCATTGAAATATGATGCATACGTAATTGTATCTAAATCTCTTAATACTTGTTGAAAAGAATCTATAATTGTAACTTCATTTATTGTATATAAGTTTTTCCCTTTAAAAAGTAGAAACTCTCCATAACAACAAGGTAGTGTGGATGATATATATTTACTTTTATTTTTTCTAGCTCCCTTTGCTATTGCTGTTATTTTACCAAAGTCTTCAGTAAAAAGCCAAACTAACTTATCATTCTCTTTAAACTCCTGTGTTTTTATTACAATAGCTCTAGTTTTTAAAATTGACAGAAAATCATCCCCTACTACGCCCTATTTATATCCAAGATCTTTTAAAATACTTGAAGTATCTCTCCACTCTTTCTTTACTTTTACCCATAATCTTAAGTATACATTTTCTCCTAAGAACTTTACTATATCTTGTCTTGCATAAGTAGAAATCTGCTTTAGGGTTTTTCCGCCTTTTCCAATTATTATGCCTTTATGTGAATCCTTTTCACATAGCATATTAGCTTCAATATTGTATAAGTTTTTTTCATCTCTTTTCATAGAAATAATCTCTACTGCTATTCCATGAGGCACTTCTTGAGATAATAGTTTTAAAGCTTTTTCTCTTATAATTTCAGTTATAATAAATCTTTCTTGTTGATCTGTAATCATATCTTCTGGGTAGTACATTGGTCCCTCAGGAATATTTTCTGCTATAAGGTTTGTAACTACGTCAACATTCTTGCCTTTCATTGCAGATATAGGTATTATTTCTTTAAAACTAAAGTATTCAGAATATGACTTAATAGTTTTTGCTACTCTTTCTTGAGTATTCTCATCAATCTTATTGACTAATAAGAAAACCGGAGTGTTAATATCTTTGAATTGTTCAAGAATGTGTATATCCCCTGGTTCAATTTCATCCCCAGGTGTAGTTATAAATAATATTACATCTACTTCACTAGTTGATTGTTTAGCTACTTTAACCATATATTCACCTAGTTTATGTCTAGGTTTATGCATTCCTGGAGTATCTACAAATATTATTTGAGAATCTTTATTTGTTAAAATAGTTTGAATATTATTCCTTGTGGTTTGAGGTCTATTGGAGACAATTGATAACTTCTCCCCCATAATAAAATTTATTAATGTAGATTTCCCTACATTTGGTCTTCCGATAATTGTTACGAATCCTGATTTAAACATATTTCCTCCTTCTCGTTATCTAAAGTAAACAATAATTTTTACTTTAATAAATCTTCTTTAGTAAAAGCTCCTGGTAATATCTCTTCCATTGTTTTGACTACATATTCATCTTCATTTTTTACTAATATAATATTTATATCCTCAGTAGCAAATTCTACTATAACTTGCCTGCATATGCCACATGGATACGTGTTAGTTGACATATCGCCAACTACTGCTATAGCCTTAATCTTTTTATGGCCTTCAGATACAGCTTTAAAAATTGCGGTTCTTTCAGCGCAATTAGTAGCACCGTATGAAGCATTCTCTATATTACATCCAGAATATATTGAGCCATCCTCCGTAAGAACCGCTGCTCCAACCTTAAATTTTGAATATGGCACGTAAGCATTCTCTCTAGCATCTATTGCAATCTTAGCTAATTTTTTATAATCCATCATTACACTCCTATACAAATAATTTAAGCACATGAAAATAATTAACTTAATTCATGTGTTTTAACATTAAAAATCACGTATACCAATTATATCACTAAATATTACTATTTCAATAATATTATAATTATATTTGAGTTTTATACCTACAGTACAGAACTTCATTATCCTAAAACTTTAAACAGTAATAATGTTAATAAAGTTCCAAAGACTCCACCAAAGATGACCTCTAAAATAGAATGAATTTCCGAATCAACTCTACTTTGAGCCACAATTATTGCTAACAAATAAGATAATACCATAATCAAAGGTTCATTTGTTAATAATGTTATTGATGTAGCTACTGAAAAAGCAATTGCACTGTGCCCACTTGGCATTCCTCCTCGAAGTGGAGTTCCTTCATCATAAATAGCCTTAACCACAACTGTAGCAATACAAACTATAACCAATATAAAAAAAATCATATCCGGGTTAGATTTTTTAAGCTTTGACATTACCGTTCTATTAAAGGGCGCTAACCTATCCCAAAATATCACGTAGCCCACTAGCGCTGAGTTTATAGCAGATACTAGAACGGCACCTGCTGCAACATTTTTAGCAATTTTAACTAGCGGATGATAAAAATTTGTTGTAGCATCTATGGCACATTCTACAGCAGTATTTATCATTTCAGCTACTATAACCAACGTTATAGTTATAGTTATAATTAAAAGTTCCATCTTCGATAAATCATAAAAAAACGTAGATAAAAGCACTACAATGGCAGCCAACATATGTATTTTCATATTTCTTTGCGTACGAATAGAATATATAATTCCTTCAATAGCATAATTAAAACTATCAACTAACTTCTTTACTTTCATGCTCAACCACCTTTGAAAAGTATTCTCATACATTACTTAATTCTATGATATGTAAAATTAAAAACATTTGCAAAATAACTATTCATTACCCTAGCTTATCTTGATATTTTAAAGTTATTTAGTATTTCTTCTTCTCTTTCCCTCATAACTTCTTTTTGGTCTTTTTCCATGTGATCATACCCTAATAGATGCAAAATTGAATGCACTGTAAGGTACGCGCATTCGCGAATAAAGCTATGACCAAACTCTTCACTTTGTTCCTTTGCCCGTTCTAAAGATAATGCAACATCACCTATTATTAGTCTTCCTTCAAATAAATCACTTTGGTCAAATTCATAATTTAAATATACTTCTTTAAATACCTTATTATCAGGATAATGTAGCATAGGAAAAGATAAGACATCTGTAACCTCGTTAATCCTTCTTTGCTCTAAATTAATTTCTTTAATTTCTTTGTTATCAATAAATATAACACTTACTTCATTTTCAACAAAAAGTTTTTCTTCCTTAAGTGTATACTCGATGACATCCTTTATAGTAGTTTCAAGTTCCTGTGTAACCTGAATTTCACTTTGTCTGTTATCAATAAAAATCATACTTTTTACCTCTCTATCTCTTTGGTGACATCTTTCATTTGTTTTTTGTTTTCATCTTTCGTGTCCTTTTCCCATTTATCCAAAGGATACTCTATTCTCTCGTGGTATATTCCTGAAAGCACTTTTAAAAATGCCTTTCTTATCTTTTCTAAATCTTTTAAAGTTAAATCACAATTATCTAGTTGTCCATCATTAAGTCTATTTTTTATTATGCTATTAACCATTTCATCAATTTTACCCTTTGTAGAATTAGAAATTGATCTCACTGCCGCTTCTACTGCATCAGCCAGCATTATTATCGCTGCTTCCTTACTCTCAGGATTTGGGCCTTGGTATCTAAAATCTTCTTCTTTAATTTCATCTGGATTATCACAAGAATTTTTCATAGTTACATAAAAGTACTTAACTAAAGAAGTTGCGTGATGCTGCCTAATAATATCTTGAATTACTTTAGGAACTTTGAATTCTTTTGCAAGTTCAAGGCCATCCTTAACATGAGAAATAATTATAAGCGTGCTTAGATTTGGAGTTATTTTATCATGTGGATTATCATTTCCTAATTGATTCTCTTTGAAAAAATAAGGCCTTTTAATTTTACCTATATCATGATAGTAAGCAGAAACTCTTGCAAGAACAGGATTTGCACCCACTGCCTCTGCAGCAACCTCTGACAAATTAGCTACAAGTACTGAATGGTGGTAGGTACCTGGTGCTTCTAAAAGTAACCTTTTTAATAATGGATGATTGGGATTTGATAGTTCCAAAAGCTTCACCGTAGTCACTATATCAAAAATACTTTCAAAAAACGGTAAAAATCCTATGGCAAGTACTCCAGATATAATACTTGCAAGAACTACCATTCCAGCTCTTTTAAATACATCAATTATACTATTACTTAGCAAGAATCCCATAGAAAGGTACATAACAGAATTTATTATTGCAATATATATAGATGAATATAATATATCGTTCCTCTGTTGCATTTTTTTTAATAATATAACGCCTGCAATAGAACTTATCATTGCAAGAATTGTTATTTCAAAGTTAAACTTAACAGCAACACTAATTAGTATACAGTTAAGAATATTTATAGCTATGGATAATTCATCGTTAATTAAAATGGCCATAAGCATAGGTATACAAGCTAGCGGAATTACAAACAAAGAAATTATACCTAGTATTCTAGCCAGTAATATAGCTATTATACTAAGAATATTAATCATGATTATTTTTTTTATATCTTTAAAAATCTCTAACTGATACTTATATAAATAAATCCATTGAAGGAAAATCACCAGACATACAAGTCCTGCTAGACTTAAATATAATGGCCATTCAAATTTGTTAGTATTATCTAAAAGTCCTAAAGATTCTAATAGTGCCTTTTGCTCATAGGTTATTGGTTCCCCTTCTTTTATAATGATTTGATCCTTCTTAATCATTACAGGTTTAACATTCTTTTTAGCTTCTTCAATCAATGCTTCGGTTCCTTCTTTATCATAAATTGAATTTGGATGCACCTCTGCATTCCCTATTGCCATTCCTATTTCTCGTATATCTTTAGAAAAATTTGAGTTATTAAAAGCCGTGGCAATTATACCTTGTGCCATAATTATTTCTTCAGGCTTATTTTCGTTTATTGTTGTTAATTCATAAAGTGTTGTAATTGTATTTTTAAGAAACTTCTCTAGTTCATCTGCTTCTTTACTCTCTAGTTTTATTAGAATCTGATAACTTTCATAGGTGAAATTTGGTATTGGATTTTGTTCTTTTAGTAGCGTTATCTTTTCCTTTTCTGACAGTTTCTTTGAAGTTGTGGTTTCATTATTATTAGATTGCGATTTACTACTATCATTAGTATCATTAGCGTTTAACTGCTCCACCATAGAAAATAATTTACCAATTCTCACCTTAGTCTTTTCAGCAATCTCAGGATTTTTGATTGTTTTTTTACCTATAGCTTCTATTGCTTTAGCTCTATTGTTTTCTGTAGCTACAGTATTTTCAACTTCTCTAGGAGCTTTAATATCTACCTTTGCAATATCACCTACATTTAGTGTATATTTTTTGGGAACTAATGCTGTTACTAAAATCGAAAACATTATAACCGCTGTAACTATAAAAACCAAATACGGTTTTACTTTGTCAAGCTTAATAAATTCTCTAATATCCTCCATATTTATCCCACCTTTTCATCTTAAGCAACCTAAAGTATATCAGTTATTGCTTCTCCTCTATTGCAATGTTTTCTTCAGCAACAACTAACACTTTTATAAGATACTTATCATTCTCCTTTTTTACATCTACAATCTTGTCTATAACTTTTACAGTTTTATCTAAGTTCTTCAACATATTAGAGTATATTTCTTCCGCTACCTTGGATGAATCCACTGGTATAGTCTTTTCCTCTATCTCATAATAGCCTTCTTTTTTTATAACTTTACTATTACCTTCTATTTTATCATAATTACTATATGGAATTAAGTTATTTTTTAGATAAATTTTTTTATTTGCAAATTTGATATATAAGTTCGTCATATTGTTACCTGTTTTACTTCTTGATATATTATATAATGGAACTTCTTTAATCTCCTCGTAAAAAGTTTTTGCTATAACCTCTCCATTTGCATGGACAGGATATACACTTCCTTCTTTGCCTTGTTCGCCCTTAACTAATAAATCTCCCTTTTGAATCATATCTCCATTTTCCACAATAGCCGTTCCCTCTGAAGTAAATACCCTAACTATTATACCATCTTTACTCGCTACTAAATTACAGGGTGTTTGGTTACTAATTATAATTGGGGGGGATTGCCGCTCTATTATATCAATTTTCAACTTAACACCCTCAATCCTCGCTTTTACCCACATTATTTCATCATTATTTCTTGCAATATTACTTTCAATATAATAAACATCTATGTCTTTCTTTCTAAGCCCCGGTTTTATTCCAAAATCTTTAATTTGACGCCTCAATTCATAAGGACTTATATAGTGCTCTGTGTTAATTTCAATATTCCAAACAAATGAAGATAAATAATATATAAAGCTTCCAAATAAAACTACCCCTAGCAAAAGTGCAAATCGACTTTTTACTTTCATTAAAAAAAAGGATAATCCTTGTCTACCTATAATCTTAATTTTGGTGTCCACTTTTTTTGCCAATTTATTAATTTCTCCATAATCACTTAAATTCACTTCTAAAACTACAGTTGTTATGTTTATCTTTTTTATATTCTTAACTACGATATTATTTCTCCATAACAAATTTATAAACTTCTCAGGCATTAATGATTGAGCTTCCATTGTAATAATGCCTTTTTTATATCTTTTAAAATTATTCATGATTTTCATACACAACAGACTTAAAATTACCACTTAAGGTTATTGTGTTTCCTCCTATGAATAATATTTTAAAATCTTTACCGTATATGGCAATTGGTCCTACATTTGAGTTTATCTTTACCTTATCTTCTTCGAAAATTACCACACCCTTATGATTTTCTATATTTATCTCATTATTTGCCAAGATAGTTATCCTTGGCAAATCCAATATAATATCTCTTGGTAGTTCTAACTTGCTAGCTATAGTTTCCTTTGCTGTATATAACTTATTTTCCATACACTCACCTCATAAAATACTTTATATTAAATTTATGAAAAAAAACTCTAAGAAATTACATTTTAAAAACTTTATAATTTTCGAATAAAAAAAAAGACCCAGCTTTTGCTGAATCTTTATTTATTCAAATATTATTTTAGTATTTGACTAACAAGCTTACCATATGCCTTGCATATAAACTTAAGCAATAATGCAAAAGGTAAACATAACTTTTCCCACGTGCTTCATGCTATTAGTTCCCAACTCTACCATTGTCTCCCTGATTAAACCTGAAATTTATACTTCAGTAACCGCTGAGGAAGGTATTTTACAATATTTCAATGGCACTTCTAGTTTTCATATAATCTTTCTTTAAGGGACAAAAGCAGTACCTTATTTCAAAAATTCTATTTGAATTTTCTCTTTCTTGCAGCTTCTGATTTTAATTTTTTCTTAACACTTGGTTTTTCATAGTGCTCTCTTTTTCTTACTTCTCCGAGCACTCCACTTCTTGCACATTTTTTCTTAAACCTTCTTAAAGCATTCTCAATTGTCTCATCTGGTCCAACCTTAATTTCTGACATCATTATCCCTCCCTCCGCTAGCTCAATTCAATTTAAATTAAAAGTAGCCAATGCGGGGCTAAATAGCACAGTTTTTATTATACAACACATTTTTACATAATGTCAAGATTTTCATTGCTATTTTGTTATATATAATTAATTACTTAGCGCTTACCTTCATAAAATCAGTTCACATTATCCCGGAGGCCACTGAAGCATTCTTCCCCCTAATAAATGAAAATGCAAATGCTCAACAGTTTGACCACCTTGCTCACCACAATTAGTAATAACTCTATATCCACTTTGCGCAACACCTAGGGTTTGCGCAATTTTCTTTGCAACTATAAATATATGACCTAATATTTCTGCTTGCTCTTCTTTTACGCAATTTAAGTCATCAAAGTGCTCTTTTGGAATAATTACAATATGTACAGGAGCCTGAGGACTTATATCTTTAAACCCTATAACCTTATCATCTTCATAAACCACTTCACAGGGAATTTGTTTTTTTATAATCTTACAAAAAATGCAATTTTCCTCACCCATATAATCACCTCCCATCATGTTAATGATCAATGTACAAATAACTAATGATCAATTATACTATTCCACATGTAATTTTATTTTCCTGCTAAATATTAGAGACTTCTCCAATTATATGATTATCTTGACATTTTACAAGGTTTGTCATATGAAGTTCACCCTCTATATTCCTAGTAGCCTTAGAAATAACCTTTATATAATTGTCCGTATACCCTTCGAACTCATCAGCACTACCACTTACCTTTTGCTCATAAAGAACTTTCATGCAG
Organism: Clostridium sp. CS001; assembly: GCF_020443565.1. Lineage (GTDB taxonomy): Bacteria > Bacillota > Clostridia > Clostridiales > Clostridiaceae > Clostridium_AD. Next base: position 79,079 of record NZ_JAIZZN010000003.1, on the reverse strand, counting down.
CTGTTTGTAAATCTGTCCATATACTTCTTTTCTAATGTATTGTTAAGTTCAATTAGCTTGTGACTTCTTTCTTCTTTTATGTTTCCCTGGATCTGCTCTTTTATTTGCGCTGCTTTAGTTCCTTTTCTTGGGCTATACTTGAATATATGCATTTTTGATAATTCTATATCCTTTAAAAAAGCATAAGTTTCATCAAACTCTTCCTGTGTTTCCCCAGGGAAGCCTACAATTATGTCAGTAGTTATTGATACTCCATTAATATTTTGCCTTAGATTATCTACAACTGTTTTATATTCTTCCGCAGTATAGCGTCTATTCATTCTTTTAAGAGTTTCATTACATCCACTTTGAAGTGAAAGGTGAAAATGAGGACATAGCTTCTTAAGTGACATTATTTTTTCAATAACGCCCTCTGTAAAGAAGGTTGGATCTATTGACCCTATCCTTATCCTCTCAATGCCAGGCACCTTATCCACTTCCTCTAGAATTTTAACTAAATCCCAGTTCCCTTCTAAATCTAACCCAAAGGATGCTATATGTATCCCTGATAAAAGTATTTCTTTAAAACCATTTGCAGCGAGTTCCTTAACCTCTGATATTATTTTTTCAGGTGTTTTGCTACATACAGCTCCCCTTGCATATGGTATTAAGCAATAAGAGCAAAATCTATTGCATCCATCTTGAATCTTTAAAAAAGCTCTTGTTCTATCTTGATATTCATTAATGTTTAAATCCTCAAATACCTTGTTTTTTAGGACATCACTAACTTCTACAACTTGTTTCTTCTCCTCACGAGATCTGTTTACCCAATAAACAATGTCACCTTTATTTCTACTACCTAAAACTACATCCACCCCTTGGATATCGGACACTTCCTGTGTGGCTATTTGTGCATAACATCCCACTACAGCAATAATAGCATTCTCATTATTTCTTCTAGCTCTTCCTATCATCTGTCTTGATTTTTTATCACCCATATTGGTAACTGTGCAAGTATTAATTACATATACATCTGAAAATCCATCAAAATCAGATATTTCATATCCTTCTCTAATAAATTTTTCTGTCATTGCTTCTGATTCATACTGATTTACTCTACAACCTAAGGTGGCAAAAGCAACTTTCATTACAAAACACCCCCCAAATCTCCAAGTTCATACATTATTAAACTTAAACATGTAAACCCTGCAGTCTCAGTTCTAAGAATTCTAGGTCCTAATGTGACTACCATGGCTCCAATTTCCTTAAGTTTTAATATTTCACTTTCTTCGAACCCGCCTTCTGGTCCTATAATAATAGCAACCTTACTAATAGTATCTTTTTTTATATTTTCTACTAGTTTCCTTATACCATAACCCTCTTCATTTTCATAAGGAACTACAACTAAATCCATATGTTTTAATTCTTCTAATAACTTTTCAAACTCCATAGGAACATTGATTTCTGGTACCAAGCTTCTTTTGCTTTGCTTACAAGCTTCAAGCGCTATTCTATTCCATCTATCTACCTTCTTAAATTCCTTTAGCTCAGTTTTAACTATTACCCTCTCTGTAATTATAGGTGTTATTGATTTAACCCCAAGTTCCGTATTCTTTTGGACTATTAAATCCATTTTTGTTGATTTAGGCATACCTTGAAATAAATGTACCTCTATAGGGCTTTCATTATTTATAGCGCTTTCCTCTAGTAAATTTACAGTTACTGAGCTTTTATCTATTAAAGTGATTTCACCTAAGTATTCCTTACCTTCACAGTTGTTTATACTAACCTTATCCTTAAGTTTAAGTCTTAATACCTTGTATATATGTTTTACATCTTCGCCATCTATAGTGGCAATATTGTCTACTATGCTATGTTTTGGAACAAAAAATTTATGCATTATTAATTCTCTCCTTAATTTTTATATAGTTACTATATTATAACTTTGCAACTATACAAACCCATTCTCCTTCTATATTTATCTCTTCAATTTTAAATCCACACTGAGTTAACTTATTGATTACCTCATCTTTTTTACTTAAGATTATTCCTGAAGATATAAAATATCCGCCTTCTACTATAAATCCTTTAACTTGCTCAGTTAAAAACATAATTATGTCAGCCATTATGTTAGCTATAACAATATCAGCCTTCCCTTTAACAACTTCCATTAAGTCACCATATAGTATTTCAATGTTATTTAAATCATTATAGCTAACATTTTGCTTTGCAGATTCAACAGCTACAGGATCAAGGTCAACTCCTATGGTTTTTTTAGCTCCTAATTTAGCCGCTGCGATAGATAATATCCCCGACCCTGTTCCTATATCAAATACTGTTGTCTCGGCTTTCACGTGCCTCTCAAGAGCTTTTATGCACATTCTAGTAGTTTCATGAGTTCCAGTACCAAAAGCCATGCCCGGGTCTAGTTCTACGATTATTTCATCAGACTTTTTATTGTACTCTTCCCATATAGGCTTTATAACTATCTTTTCTCCTACTTTTATTGGTTTATAATACTGTTTCCAGTTATTTTCCCAATCTTCTTCATTTACCTTATTGGCAGTTACAGTTCCAGCTCCCTTGTCTAGTCCAAACTCCGTAAGTCTATTTACTCCAGCTTTAATTTCTTCTAAATAACTCTCAAACTTTTCATCTTTTTTATAATATCCCTTAATTACTACTCCACTATTTGTATCTATTATTGATTCATCAAAATAGTCCCAATCTGTGGTGTGGTCACGCCTAAAAATTAAATCTAAAGGATCTAAAATAGAAACCCCTTTTACGCCAGTATTATATAGCATACCTGACACAGCCTCAACTGCCTCACTGCTTGTTATTATAGTTACTTCAATCCAATCTTTATCCATTGTTTTCCTCCCTATTTATATCTGCTTTATATATTAATTGTTTACTATGCTGTTATTATGAACATTAAATCATCACCTGCGGTGCTGCAATATTAACAAGTCAATTTTAAAATGATCATTGTTCATTGATCCTTCATACACAAAAGAGTATGAAATTTTCTATATAAGTGTATCATTTCTATTAATCTAACACAATATTATAATAAAAAACTCCGTTTTACTAAACGAAGTTTTTTATTACTATTTACCTAATATTTTATCTACAAAAGATTTCTTATTTTCTTCAGAGCTTTCTATAACTTCTCCACTAGCTTCCATAAAATGCTTTAACGCATCCTTTTGCTTATCATTTAAGGATTTTGGAACGTCAACAATAACTTTTACGTATTGATCTCCTCTTCCATGTCCATTTACTCTAGGTATGCCCTTACCCTTAAGTCTAAACACTGTACCTGGTTGCGTTCCTGCAGGCACTTTGTACTTAACGTCTCCATCTACTGTAGCTACCTTAATTTCAGTGCCTAGAGCTGCGTATCCAAAGCTTATATGTGTTTCTATATGAATATCAATTCCATTCCTCTTAAATGTTTTATGAGGAGCTACTCTAATATTAATATACAAATCTCCTGATGGACCACCCTTTTCTCCTGGTTCACCTTGTCCCCTAAGTGGCATAACATTTCCAGTATCAACTCCACCTGGAACATTTATTGTAATCTTTTTGTTTTTTCTTTCTTTTCCTGATCCATGACATGTTTTACATGGTTCAGCAATTATCTTGCCCTTCCCACCACACTTATCACAGGTACTCATGCTAGCAAAGCTTCCAAAAGCAGTGTTTCTTTGAACCTTTATTTGTCCATTTCCACCACACTTATCACAAGTTTTTGCTGAAGTACCAGCTTTGGCACCACTACCGCTACAGCTTTCACATTTTTCATTTCTTGTAATAGATATCTCTTTTTCTACACCAAAAACAGCCTCTTCAAAGCTTAAATTTAGATTATATTCTAAATCCGCACCTTTTCTTGGTCCATTTTGATTTCTTGAAGAAAAACCGCCTCCAAATATGTCTCCAAATATGTCTCCAAAACCGCCAAAGCCTGAATCACCACCAAAGCCTGCTCCATTATCATCCGCTGTGCCATATTGATCATATCTTGATTTTTTTTGTGGATCAGATAATACTTGATATGCCTCATTCATTTCTTTGAATTTTTCTTCTGCTTCCTTATTGTCTGGATTTCTATCTGGATGATATTTTAATGCAGCCTTTTTAAAGGCCTTCTTAATTTCTTCCTCACTAGCATTTCTTTCAATGCCAAGAATTTCATAATAATCTCTTTTTGCCATGCTGTTTTCCACCACCTAAAATATATATACTTGTATAATATAAACTAATACTTAAAATAATTCAACTCAAACTATAATACTTATTTATTTATTTTCATGTGCCTAAAATTAAGGGAAGGGTAAATACCCATCCCTTAATTTTAATAATTTTATTTATTCTTTATCTTCTACCTTGAAATCAGCATCTACTACATTGTCATCATGAGCAGCATTTTCACCCATGTTATTTGGGTTAGCTTCTGCACCTTGATCTTGCTGAGCTGCTTCTGCTTGGTATATTTTTGTAGTTACAGCATAGAAAGCTTCAGTTAATTCTTCAGTAGCTTTCTTTATAGCTTCTGTATCTTCTCCATCTTTAATTTTATCAAGAGCTTCTAATTTAGCTTCAATATCCTTCTTATCTTCCTCTGATACCTTTTCTCCAAGTTCAGTTAAGCTTTTTTTAGTTTGGTATGATAATTGTTCCGCACCATTCTTAACCTCAACTGATTCTTTTCTAATTTTATCTTCTTCTGCAAATTTTTCTGCTTCTTTTACTGCTGCATCAATTTCAGCATCAGTTAAATTAGTTGATGCAGTAATTGTTATTTTAGCTTCTTTTCCTGTTCCTTTATCTTTAGCTGATACATTAACTATACCATTAGCATCTATATCAAAAGTAACTTCTATTTGTGGTATTCCTCTTGGTGCTGCTGCTATTCCTGAAAGAGTAAATCTTCCTAATGTCTTGTTACCTGCAGCCATTTGTCTTTCACCTTGAACAATATTAATTTCAACTGATGTTTGACCATCTGCTGCTGTTGAGAATGTTTGGCTCTTTTTAGCAGGAATTGTAGTATTTCTTTCAATTAAAGGAGTAGCTACCCCACCTAAAGTTTCAATTCCAAGTGTAAGTGGTGTTACGTCTAGAAGTAAAATATCTTTAACTTCTCCGCTTAATACTCCAGCTTGGATTGCTGCACCTATTGCAACACACTCATCAGGATTTACTCCCTTTGAAGGCTCTTTTCCAGTAAAGTTTTTTACTACTTCTTGAACTGCTGGAGTTCTTGTTGAACCACCTACAAGCACAACTTTATCTATCTCGCTAAGTGATAAACCAGCATCTGCAAGAGCTTTTTTCATTGGTTCTATTGTAGCATCAACTAAATCATGAGTTAACTCATTAAATTTTGCTCTTGTTAAGTTCATATCTACATGTTTTGGGCCCGTTGCATCTGCAGTAATGAATGGTAAATTTATAGCTGTTTGCATTGATGATGATAATTCAATTTTTGCTTTTTCAGCAGCTTCTCTTAGTCTTTGAAGTGCCATTTTATCTGTTCTTAAGTCTATTCCATTATCTGCTTTAAAAGTTTCTGCTATAAAATCTACAACTTTTTGGTCAAAGTCATCTCCACCAAGTTTAGTATTTCCGTTTGTTGATTTAACTTCGAATAATCCATCACCAAGTTCTAATATAGATACGTCAAATGTACCGCCACCTAAATCGTATACTAATATTTTTTGGTTAACATCCATTTTATCTAAACCATAAGCTAGTGCTGCTGCTGTTGGTTCATTTATTATTCTTTTTACTTCAAGTCCAGCAATTTTACCTGCATCTTTTGTTGCTTGTCTTTGGCTATCATTGAAATAAGCTGGTACAGTTATTACTGCTTCTGTAACTGTTTCTCCTAAATAAGCCTCAGCATCAGCTTTAATTTTTTGAAGTACATATGCTGAAATTTCTTGTGGTGTATGTGATTTTCCATCTACAGTTACCTTATGGTCACTACCCATTTCTCTTTTGATTGACATTATTGTTCTGTCCGGATTTGTAATTGCTTGCCTCTTTGCAACTTGGCCAACTAATCTTTCTCCATTAGCTTGAAATGAAACTACTGATGGTGTAGTTCTTGCACCTTCTGAATTAGAAATTATTACGGGTTCTCCACCCTCCATTACTGCTACACATGAATTTGTTGTACCTAAGTCTATTCCTATAATTTTTCCCATTATTATTTCCTCCCTATATTCCTTTTAATTTATAACAATTATAACTGTTATGTTTTTCGAATTTCTTATATTATAAATTTTAATTTGCTACCTTAACCATACTATGCCTAAGCACTTTATTTGCTTTTTTGTATCCCTTTTGGAATACTTCCACTATTTCATTTGTTCCATAATCCTCATCTTGAATATGCATTACTGCATTATGAAGATTTGGATCAAAATTACCTTCTGAAGGCAACTCCTCTATTCCTAATTTAGTAAAGGCATCATTAAACTGTCTTACTGTCATTTCCACGCCAGTTCTTAATTCTTCCCCAGAACCATCAATAGAAATCGCCCTTTCTAAATTATCAAGGACTGGTAGAACTTCCTTTAAAACATCTGCACAAGCATCAACATATATGCCCTCTTTCTCTTTTGCTGTTCTTCTTCTAAAATTCTCATATTCAGCAGTTGTTCTTAAAAGTTTATCTTTAAACATATCAATTTCATCTTGCAACTTTTTATTTTCTTCTTCTAGTTTAATTGTTTTTTTCTTCATATCTTTTTCTCTTTCACTTTCTAAAATTTCATTTGACTCTTCATTTATTAACTCTGCTTCCTCTGATGCTTTAGCTTGCTCTAAAGTTTCCTCGTTAACACAATTAGTTCCATCAACGTCACTTTGAATTTCTTCCATTTCATTCTCTTTATCAAGTGGACTCGCATCCTCCATTGACATCTTTGTAATTTCTTCTAAAATTTCTTTATTACTTTTATGCACTTTATTTGTATGCACTGATCATTCCTCCATTTCAAACTCAAAGTAAAGCTTTTAAAAATAGCGCTTTACCTATGATCATCATAGATTTGAGCTATATTATCATTTAATTCTTTAACTATTTCAGTTAATACAGATATAACTTTACCATAAGGTATTCTTGTTGGGCCTATAACACCGATGGACCCTAGTGGTATTCCAGATGCGCTATAAACTGCAGTTATAATACTGCACTCCCTAGCACATTCAACAAAATTTTCTCCACCAATCTTTATTGTAATATTGCCGGTAATGTCTTTAGCTTCAAGTAATGTATTTATACTTTCTTTATTGTCTACTAAAATTAAAAATTCGCGAGCCTTATCAATATTGTTATACTCTGGGTAATTAAATATATTTGTAGCACCTTGAATATAAACTTCTGAAGTTTCAATACCAGATAAACTATCATATAAAGCTGGAATAATACCATTGAAAATTTCTTGATAAGACGCTAAATCAACTTTTAAATTATTAATGACCTCTAAATTTATTTGCTCTATGGTTAATCTTACTAATCTGAAATTAACTATGTTAGTAAGCTTTTCCATGGTGTCATTGCTAATAGGTTTACTGATTTTAATTACATTATTTTTGATAATACCACTATCAGTAATAATTGTGAACAGAACACTTAAAGCATCTAAGCTCATTAGCTGAACATACTTTACACAACTCTTTTGAACTGAAGGCGCCTTAACAATAGATGTTAGATTTGTAAGGTCAGAAAGCATTTGGGTTGCTTGTTTAACTATTTTGTCAACCTCATACAACGCAGCATTAATAAGCTGATTTTTAATCATATATTGTTCTTCATTAGATAACTTGGTTATTTGCATAAGTCTATCAACATATAACCTATAACCCTTATCAGATGGTTTTCTCCCAGATGAGGTGTGCAATTGTTCTATATATCCCATCTCTTCTAGGTCTGACATTTCATTTCTTATGGTTGCAGAGCTAATACCTAAATCATACTTTTTAGCTATGGTTCTGGACCCCACAGGCTCACCATTATTTATATAATCTGTAACTATAGCCTGAAGTATTTTAATCTTTCTTTCATCCATTTCCATAATATCACCTCTTTTATTAGCACTCACTGTCGTTGAGTGCTAACGAGTATGTATTTAAAATATCATTTACTAATGTATTTGTCAATAACCTTAATATATGAGTATAGCTATTTTATGACCTTTAAATGATTTTAAATTCAAAATGCTCAATTTATCTCGTCCTTACTAAGCGACTTAGTTTTACAAAAGAAATTCCGACATAATTACATTGGATAACTCAATACCTTTATACGTTAGAAAAATGTTATTCTCACTTTCCTCCATAAACCCTGTGCTTACATACTTGTTTATTACTTGGTCATAAACACTATGTATATCTTTGTTAAACCTTTTTGAAAATTCACTTTTGTTTATGCCTACATTTTTCCTTAGCCCCATAAACATAAACTCCTCCATGTCATCTTTGTAGGAATTTTTTGTTTTTTCTACCGTTGCACTACCTTGCTGGTTTATTTTATTTATATATTTTTCTACATTTTCTTCATTACTATACCTAAAGCCATCACTATATGAATGAGAAGCCGCACCACATCCAATATATTCTTCCATTTCCCAGTATACTAAGTTGTGCCTACAAGGTTTATGGTTCTTTGTAAAGTTTGAAATTTCATATTGCAAGTAACCTTTCTTTTCTAAATATCCTATGGCCTCTGCATACATAGTTCTTTCTAATTCTTCATCTGGAAGGTTTAGCATGCCTTTCTCAAACCTTTTGTAAAAGTCTGTGCCTTCTTCTACAATAAGGCTATAGCAGGATAAGTGTTCTGGATTAATTTGAACTACACTCTCTAATGTCTCCATCCACTGCTTTAATGTTTGATTAGGTAATCCAAACATTAAATCTACATTTATGTTATCAAATCCTATTTCCCTAGCTATATCAAAGCTTTGCTTGAAATCCTTGGCAGTATGGATTCTCCCTAATTCTTTTAGAAGAGAATCTTGAAATGCCTGGAGACCAATGCTAAGTCTATTTACTCCCATTTCTTTTAAAAATTTTAATTTTTCTCTTGTAAAAGTTCCTGGATTTGCTTCCACAGTGAACTCTAAATCCTCACAGATTTCTAATCCGTCTATACTTTTCTTTATAATTTCCCAGCCCTCTAAAGATAAATAGGTGGGAGTTCCCCCACCTATAAAAATAGTTTTTATTTTTTTATTTTTTATACTATCTATTTCTTTTGCTAAGGCTGCGGCATAATCAAGCATATGTTCCTCTTTACCAGCAAAGGACGGAAAATCACAATATAAGCACTTTTGCTTGCAAAAAGGAATATGTATATATAGTGCCACACTTTTCATAATCAAAGCCTTCTTTCTCCACTGTTTTAATTAGTCTACCTTAAGTATAGCCATAAATGCTTCTTGTGGAACTTCTACACTTCCAACTTGTCTCATTCTCTTTTTACCTTCTTTTTGTTTCTCAAGCAACTTTCTCTTTCTCGAAATATCCCCGCCATAACATTTAGCTAAAACATCTTTTCTCATTGCTTTTACAGTTTCTCTTGCAATTATTTTTGCATTTATAGCTGCTTGTATAGGAATTTCAAACATTTGCCTTGGTATATGTTCTTTTAGTTTTTCAGTCATAATTCTTCCTCTATGAGAAGCTGTCTCCTCTGGAACAATCATAGAAAGTGCATCAACTTTTTCTCCATTAAGTAAAATATCTAATTTTACAAGCTTTGTAGTAACATATCCCTTTAATTCATAGTCAAAAGATGCATATCCCTTTGTCCTAGACTTTAAGGCATCAAAAAAATCATATACTATTTCATTAAGTGGTAACTCATAATTTACTACTACCCTAGTTGTTTCTATATACTTCATATCAATATATATACCTCTTTTTAGTTGGCATAGCTCCATAACTGTTCCTAAGTGTTCTGATGGAGTTATTATAGAAGCTTTAACTATTGGTTCTTCCATATAATTAATTTCTGTAGGTTCTGGAAGATTTGTAGGGTTTGTTATTTCTATTAATTCTCCACTTGTTTTCATTACCTTATATATAACTGAAGGTGCTGTGGTAATAATATCTAGATTGAATTCTCTTTCTATTCTTTCTTGTATTATTTCCATATGAAGAAGTCCTAAAAATCCGCATCTAAATCCAAAGCCTAATGCAATTGATGTTTCTGGTTCAAATGCCAAAGCTGCATCATTTAACTGAAGTTTTTCTAGCGCATCCTTTAACTCTCCATATTTAGCTCCATCTATAGGATAAATACCACTAAACACCATAGGTACAGCTGGTCTATACCCAATAAGTGGCTCTAACGCTGGTCTCGCCGCCTCTGTCACTGTATCTCCAACTCGTGCATCCCTAACATTTTTTATTGAAGCAGTTATATATCCAACATCCCCAGCACTTAGCTCAGCTACAGGTAGATAATTAGGCACGAACACTCCAACTTCCACTACATCGTAGATTTTATTAGTATTCATCAGCTTAATTTTTGATCCTGCTCTAACTTTACCATCCCTAACCCTTACATAGCATACAACGCCTTTGTAGCTATCATAGGATGAATCAAAAATTAAAGCTTTAAGTGGAGCTTCTTCATCTCCATTAGGTGGTGAAATCTTTTTAACTACCGTTTCTAAAACATCTTTTATGTTAAGTCCAGTTTTAGCTGAAATTAGTGGAGCATCTTCAGCCTCAATGCCTATTATGTCCTCAATTTCTTGAATAACCTCTTCTGGCCTTGCACTTGGTAGGTCAATTTTATTAATAACAGGTGCAATATCCAAATTATTATCTAAGGCAAGATAACAATTTGCAAGGGTCTGAGCTTGAATTCCTTGTGATGCATCTACTACAAGTACCGCGCCTTCACAAGCTGCCAAACTTCTTGAAACCTCATAATTAAAATCCACATGACCTGGAGTATCTATAAGGTTTAATATGTATTCATGTCCATCTTCACGTTTATAAACGAGCCGTGCCGGTTGAGATTTAATCGTAATTCCTCTTTCTCTTTCTAAATCCATATTATCAAGCACTTGCTCTTCCATTTCCCTTTTAGTTAAAGTACCTGTACTTTCTAATAATCTGTCCGCAAGTGTAGACTTGCCGTGATCAATATGTGCAACTATAGAAAAGTTTCTTATGTATTTTTGTCTATCGCTTTGCATTAATTTTAACCCCCATTATTCTATATGTGGCTAAGTCATTTTCTTTAGCTTAACCTAAGTATCTTTTTTTTAAACATAGTAGTTTTTATAAATCAAATTAAATTATATCATAAATATCCAAAGCTTTGTCAATACAAAGTCTTTTGCAACTCATTTATTTCACTAAAAAAGCTAGCATTTGTATTATCTTGACAAAATCTCATGATAAATTTCCATATATTTTTCTTTTACATCATAAATAATTTTGTTGTTTGCATAAAAAACATATTTTTTTGTCTCTATTCTTAAATCAACAGGTTTCAATTTTAAGTCTATTGTAAACTTTGATTTTTTTCTCACATCCTCATCTTTTGTAATATTAATTGCAAAGAAACCATAAATAAACATAGAAAAACAAAGAAAAGCCAATAAAAAATATTTACTTCTTCCTTTTTTACGCATAAAAAGCGCCTCCTTAACATTAGCTTAAGAAAATAATAATTATCTCCTTATTAAGGATGCACTTTTTATAAAAAATTATTCGTTTTCCCATTTTCTTGATTTATAACACAAAATTTATGTGAGGTAATATAAGCTGTTATTATTAATTTAAATACTTGTTTATATCACTTAAATCAAGTGCTGGCTGTAGAGCTATATTAATTCCATTAGCAATAATTTTGGAAACAGAATTTATAACCATATCAATTTCTTTAGGGGTCACCACAAGGTTACCCACGTATGGATTTAATATCTCAGTAATCATTTTTTGTTTTTCTACCTTGTCAATTGATTTAAGCATATTGTAAAACTCTCCACCTGCATTTGCAGACTTAATCATTTCATCAAGCACTAAATCAATGGTGTCATTTGCTAGTGTAGCCGCATCAACCACTGTTGGAACACCAATAGCAATAACAGGTATACCTAATGTCTTTTCACTTATTTCCATACGCTGATTTCCTATTCCTGCTCCTGGAGAAATTCCAGAAGTTCCTATCTGTATGGTCCTATTAACTCTGTCCATTTTTCTAGAAGCAAGCGCATCAATGCAAATTACTAAATTAGGTTTAATCTTCTCTACTATCCCTCTAACAATTTCACCAGTTTCCATACCTGTTATCCCAAGCACCCCTGGTGATATTGCACATACCGGCCTTATACCTTCATCTATAGAATCTGGCACCAACTCTTTTAAGTGCCTAGTCACCATTATTTTCGATACTACCTTTGGTCCTACGGCATCTGGAGTAACATTCCAATTACCCAATCCAACCACTAATGCCGTCATACTATCCTCTAATTTTATTAATGGCATTAGAACCTTTCCCATTACCACACTTACTCTATCCATGCAATCAGCATCATAGTGAGCAAATTCCGGGATATCAATAGTTATATATGTACCTTTTGGCTTTCCCATCATATTTTCCCCAATATCACTTACTATCTCCACATTGGTAATTTTAATATCACCCTCGCTATATTCCTCTACCTCAACACCTTGTATCTCACCTTTATTTTCCGCTTTGTATATCTCTTTAGCTTCTACCGCTAAGTCAGTTCTTACATTTTTCATAACTTCACCTCAATTGAATTTTAATATTAGCTTTTCCAAATGAGCCTTTCCTATTCTTAGAAGAACGCATTTTCAGCATAATTATTATTAAAATTTGCATGTACATAGTAAATTTCACTTGAAGTGCTTTAATATTAATGCTATAATTTCAGTTGTCTATTAAAGAGACTCGTATGCAGTTTTCCCCAAAGCTGCTGAAACGTTATTAAATACAAAGGGGGGTGAAAACAAATGGCAAATATTAAATCATCAAAAAAGAGAATTAAAGTTACTGAGGCTAAAACACTTAGAAATACAATGATTAAGTCTGCTTTAAAAACTAAGATAAAAAAATTCGAAGCAGCTATAGTTAGTGGTAATGTTGAAGATTCTACAGCTACATATGCAGGTGTTGTTAAAGCTTTAGATATGGCTGTAACAAAAGGAATACTTCACATCAACAAGGCAGCAAGAAGAAAATCTAGGTTAGCAGCTAAGTTAAACTCTTTAACTGCATAATAAATAACCGGTGATCTACACCGGTTTTTTATTTTTTTGTTTATTATATTTTTGTTGCATAGTGTAAATAAATTATATTAATCTTTTACATAACAGTCTTTATCATGAAAACCTCAATATTTATCTTATGATCATTAGAAGTGCTTTTTAATGTCTTTTCTGTATCAACACATAACTCAATATTTCTTTTTAAGCCCTTTAACGTAAATTTCATGCTTTGTGAAATCATCTTTTCACAAACATATGGATGAAGTTTCAATTCATTTGCTAATATTTCTTTTGTTTTACCACTGTCAATCCCCAATTTAATATTAAATAAAATATTGAATTGTCTTCCTATCATAAATAAAATAAACGGTATCTTTTCTCCTTTAAATATAAGTTCATTTAAAATATCCAAAGCTTTATTAATATTTTTTTGAGATAAATAGTCCACTAAATTAAAAATATCATTTTCACTCTTTTGAGGCATCATTGCAAATATATCTTCTTTTGTAATCTCCCGTCCATTAGCATAGGATGCTAACTTTTCTATTTCATTTGATATAATATCAATATTGTTATCTATTTGGCTACAAAATAGCGTAAGTTCTGATTTTCCAATTTTCGCATCAGCCTCCTCAAATAAATCCCTACATTTTTTTTGAAGAAATTCGCCTTTTAATTTATCAACTTTTATTACACATGCCTTTTTATCTAGTTTTTTTATTTTGCTACTTGGTTTTTCTCTGTCATTTGAAAATACATAATATATAATCAAAATACAATTAGGTGAAGGATTATTTAAATATTCACTCATCAAAGCAAAGCTTCTACTCTTTAAATCTCCAGAACTCTTACTTCCTGCACTGTCTTCTAAAAATGAAGCCCTATATACTACAACTACCTTTTTATCACTCATAAAGGGCATGGTTTCACAAGCATCAATAATTACCTCAAAATCTGCCTTGCTACCATCGAATTTCGAATAATTTAAATCTATATACTCCTTACTTAATATTCTATCAGTTATACTTTTAACGCAATCCTTTATCAATTTTTCATCAGGCCCGCAAAATATGTAACAGTTATCAAATTCATTTTTTTTTATTTTCTTTTCTAAATCTGCATGGTTAATCAAAGCAACCCCTCCAACCCTATGGAAATTTCAAACCTTTATTTCCTATAATTATATATTTATTTATTATTGTACCTGGTGGCGTATATGTTTCATCTTTTTTCAGCTTTATATTATACTTAAATTCTGTACTCTCTCTTATGTTAAATACAGAAGAATCTGGTTCTATGTTTGATTTTTCTAAAAAACACAGCTCAACCTCTAATTTATTTCTGAGACTAATTAGCCTAATATTATATTTGCCACCGATACTTATAGTTGAATCTCCCTTGTATCCATTTAAAAACTTATCTATTTTTACAGGTATTTTCAAATCTTTTGCACTAATATTTCCCGTGGTCACAGCAATTGTCTCTTTTTTATACTGCAATAAAACTATATCATTATTATTTACATTAATATAGCTAATCTCAGGAAAAACCTTATAATTTTGAAATGCAAAAATAAAAATAATGCAAAGGGGAACATACTTAAATTGTTCATACCCTTTTTTAATTCCAAGATAACATATATATAACCCAAACACAACTAAACTGTCTATATATGAAAAGTATATCAGTTCTGGCAACGCTAATGCTAAACTTTTCTGAATAAATTCTAAAATCATCAAAACGGTAAACAATCCATAGTTTATCAAATTGAAAATCGGGTCAATTAAGCTACTTACCAAGCAAGCATTACCTAGTATAACCACCACAGTATAAAACGGTAATAATAATAAGTTACTTAAAACAAACCCTATGCTAAAAGTTTTTAAAGCAAAAACTACATAAGGCATAGAAAACACTTGTGAACTTATGCTTAAACTAAAGGACTCATTTAACACTTTCGGCAATCTATATAAAACTTTTTTCATCTTTTTATTGTATACTATAATCCCGAGAACACAAAGAAATGAAAGCATAAATCCTATATCAAGAATAGAAAACGGCCTAATAATTAGAAGTATAACCGCTGCTAAACTAAGAGATGAAAGACTATCATATTTTTTATAAATCTTACTAGATATCTTTAATATAAAAATCATTATAAACGCTCTTATGGTAGATGCTTTTCCACCTGTAAATATCATATATCCAAAAGAGAATAATAAAGCTACCTTATAGCCAATAATAAGTTCTAAAGCTTTATAAACTATAGACATGTGGAGCCCCGATACACTTACAACGTGACTAATACCTAACTTTTTAAAATCTTCCTTTTGTATCTTTTCTATATATCCGCTATCTCCAAAGCACACAGCCATTACTATAGCTGATTTTTCTTTTCCCAGTATTTTCGAGAACTTCTCATATAAGTCTCTTCTAAAACTTTCAATTTTTGAAATTAAATCCTCATTGCAAATCTTATAATCATTAACCTTATATGTCCCAACTATCCCTCTTTCATAAACTGCTTTTTTATAAAAATTACCTTTAACCCAAACACTTCTACCTTCTGTTAATTTAAAAACATTTCCTTCTAATAGAATCTTCTTGTTACCAGATTTTGCAATGCAATTATATTTGCTCTTTTCAGAAATCCTCACTTTTAAATTTTGTGAATTGGGTAAATTAATATTGAAATAAGCGTAATAATTTGCAGTTCCAATGATAAAAAAACAAACAACTAGGTAAAAAAACCTTTTTTCTATAGTAAAATACATTATAGCTAAAAAAGATGCAGCTATAGCTGCACCTAAAATGAGATTATTAATTAAAATCAAACAAGTAACGCATCCCATAAATATTGTTGCTGCATAATACACCAAGGGCCTAGACATGATAAACTATCCTACTTAAAAGTGCATTTATTAATAAGAACATATTAAATTGTTCCATCCTTTTCTACTTCTATTACAATCTCAACATTGTGGATATTAGGAATTGCACGAATATGCTTTACATGAGGTATTCCAACTTTATTTCTTTCTTTGAAATAATTATAAGTAATCTCCTCTGCTACTTTGTTTGATAAATTACTATAATTAATAAAATACTCTTCTTCTGGTATATCTAAAAAAATGGTGTTACTTCCTATAACCTTTGTTTCAAATATATTTTCAAGCATTTTAGCACCTCCACAACTTTATCTTATCCAATAAGTATTAAATTAATCAGCATTCTTTTACTTATTTTATGCCAGTTTAGGAAAGTGAAGTTATTTTACTAAATATAAAACAAAAATACCTTGAAGTAATAAATTTAAAAAAATCAGTACATAAGAAATTTTATTTTTAAAAAATCCTTTTTGATTTAATAGCTTTAAGCTAAATATATTTTCATACACAGCAAAAATAATAAAACTAACATGATGATTATTTATAACGGACAACTTATCTATGAAAGTAAGCATTGAAAAATAGATGACACTAGCTAAGAATGAATTCTTTATAGAGAATCTTCTTATGTAACCTCCGTCAATATTACTTACAGTTTGTTTAGCAATTCTATTTTGTAATAGAATTGAAATCCCACAAATAGGTATAATTATAAAGTTTAAATATAAAATTTCAACAAGTTCAAATGGCAATTTGCCAAAAATAATTAAACTTATTAATATAATAAATATCTCACTCATCACTGAAGCAATAAAAAACAATACTGTTTCTCTTACATAGTTAATAATACTTTTACTATACCTTACTAAATTAATTATTTCACTAAAATCATTTTCCAGCATAAATATACTTGAAAGTTTTTTTACTATAGCGCTACATTCGGTTCCTGCTGAAATAGATATTTGGGAGTTATTAAGATATTCCAAATCGGTTAGTGTATCCCCTACTGAAGCTATATAATTACCCTTGGAATTTAAAGTATTAACAATTTCACTCTTATGTTTTGGAGAAATCTTTGAGAAAATACTAATCCTTTCAATATTCCTGTCAAACTCTTCCTTACTCATATGTTCTATTTCTATACCTGATAATATTTCTTCTTTTTTATGTACAAGTCCTACTTGCTTGCCAAAAGCAAATGCAGCTAATTTATTATCCTCTTCATCAATAATTAGTCTAACGTTAATGTCTTTACAGGTTTTTATAGTTTCATATGAACTTTCCTTTGTGGGGTTCTCAAATCCTATTAAACCTACAAAAACTAAATTACTTTCTATATTTTCATCAATACTTGGTTCATAATTAAAGTTTCTGTATCCAAACGCCACCACATTATAGGCTTTGTTAGACATTGCTATATGCGTACTTATGATGTCTTGTATGTCATCATCATTTATTTCCTTTTCTATACCGTTAACTAAAATGTGTGTACATTTATTTATTAACTTATCAAGAACACCCGTTATATTAGCTCTATACCTATTGTCAATCCTATTTACAACAGTTTTAATTCTTTTATGAGAATCATAGGGTATTTGAAATATCCTCTCTTGCCTACTATCAACTTCACTAAGTTCTATTGACGCTTCACTGCAAAATTTAAGAATTGTTTGTTCTACTAAGCCTTCAAAGGAATTAGCATTTTCAACTTTTAACTTTGCATCATTGCAAAGCAATGCTATACTCATTATTCTTTCTATGGCATCTTCAATTTCAAGACCTTCATTTCGAACATCGATATACATGTTATTGCAATATACATCTCTAAGAATAAGCTTATTCTCAGAAACAGATCCTAGTTTCTTCATAAATATTGTAGTTATATTGGAAAGAAAATATATAACAGAAATATTCTTTATATCTATGTTTTTTTTCTTAAATTTAATAAATAAAATTTCAAAAAACATAAATAATACTATAATAAAGCTTGGCAAATTAAATGTTATACCAATATGTATAAGTGCATTTATAATTTCATTAATATTAAATTTCTTGTATACAGCAAATCCTATAGTAACTATACTTACTACTACAGTAATTAGAGACATCTTATTTAAAGCCTTAGTAAGCCCCGTATTAAAACCACTATTGCTGTTTTTCTGTTCAAGTAACACCTTTATTATTTCACCTATCTGCGTATCCATGCCAGTAGCAATAACTATACCTAGCCCCTCCCCTTGGGTAACAACAGAAGACTTAAACACTATGTTTTTAAGTTCAGAAAGATTTAGAACCTCTCCTTCTATCACCATAGGGTATTTTTCTACTTCGTATTTTTCACCAGTTACTGCAACCTCTTTTATCTTAAGCCCTTTAGATTCTATTATCCTAATATCTGCTGGAACATATTCTCCACTCTCTAGCAAAACTATATCTCCAACTACAATTTCCTCACAACTTATCTGGCATACCTTACCACTTCGTATTACATATGAAAAAGGCGTGTTTAAATTATCTATAGCCCTCAAACTCTTTTCTTCTTTATAGTCCGCCTTAACTAATAGCGCAATACTAATTATCAATGTAAGAGTTACAATGCACCCTATAATATATAATCCGTTATAACATAGCATAGCCACTAAACTAAGGGATATAAGCATCCATAATTGCTTTATTTCATCAATAACTAAGTTTAGAATACTTGGCTTTTTAGGTTTTAGTATAATATTTTCTCCATAATTTTCTCTCATATATTTAATTTTATCTTCAGTAAGTCCCGAACTTATATCTGAATTTAAAATTTGAACTACTTTTCCAATTGCTTCACCATACCATTTCATCATATTGTCAACCTATCCTTTGTGTTTTCGCTTACTATAATTTTCACTTATTATAATTTTCGTCCATTTAATAAGAGACTTTAGCGTAAAAGCCAAAGCCTCTGTATTTTAAACTACTTTGATTACTTCTTTTATATATTAACCTTTTAAGTTTCACTACAGCAAATTTAACATCTGCATTTATTATGATTTTTATTACAACGTCTCTTATTGCCATTTATAATAAAAGTATTGCAACAACAACAACTACTATTATTATCACATCCATTATTGTCACATAGTAATAATAATGCTATTAGCCAGCAGCACATATATATTTCACCCTCTCTCAAGGAAAAAATTTTAACCTATACTCAAGTAATTCCTTCTTAGAATCACTTTCTTAAGTTATTTCTTTAATGATTCTTTTGTTTGTACATAGTATTATATTGCCTCTGAAAAGGTTCCATTTAAATGTTGCAAAAAGAAAAATAACAGAATCTTTCCTCTGTTATTTTAGTAATATATTTTATCTTATTAATTGATTATTTTTAGACCGGCCCATTTCAATTACCCCATCAGAATATACGTACATTCCTTGACCTTCTCTTTCATCATTTTCCCACTGCCCTACATATTTGTCTCCTTGTGACCAAGTATGAATGCCTTCACCATGTCTAAGACCATCCTTCCAGTCACCTACATAAATATCTCCATCTGGCCATACACATATACCTTCTCCAGATTTTTCTCCATTTTCAAAACTGCCTATATACTTTTCACCGTCTGGCCAAGTATATATTCCATGTCCATGCTTTTCATCATTGCTCCACTCACCTATATATTTTTCTCCACATGACCAAGTAAGAGTTCCTTGTCCATGCATCTGATTATTATTCCAATTGCCTACATATTTACTTCCGTCAGTGTAAATAAAGACTCCTTCTCCATGTTTCTTACCTTCAAGTCTTTCTCCTTCATAGGTTCCCCCATGAATATGTGCTGATTTTGGTTTTGGCAGTATCCCACTATGTATTTTAATTTTATCCAAGTTACTTTTACTTAATTTTATATTTTTCATGTTCAAATCGCTCCTTTATAAATCATACATTACTTATCATTTTGTTTAATATACAATACTTTAAATATACTATATCATAATTTTGCGGAAATCAGAGAATAATTTTCTACAAAAATAAAACCTATAGGAATAAATTCCTATAGGCAATTTTTATTAAGTAATATTATCTTTGAAATCCTCTATTGTTTTGTTGTTTTTTAGCTCTTCTACAATCAGGACATCTTTGTGGTTCATTTTCGAATCCTTTTTCTTTATAAAACTCTTGTTCACCCTCAGTGAATACGAATTCTTGTGAACAATCTTTACATACTATAGTCTTATCTGCCATTTAAACATTTCTCCTTTTTATTTATATTAAGATTTAAGATCTGATTTACTGATATGCCTAAAAAGGTAATGTCTAAATCATATTAAATCTTGCTGTTGTTGATTTTTATCAATCACAACATAATTAGAATAACATATATATTGCTAATACGCAATACTTTTATTAAAAATACTTTAAAAAAATACTAAATATTTATTATTTACCATTTCTAGCTATTGATAGGTTAATTGTTTCCTTAACAAGATCAAGAGCCTGTAGTTTGCTATATCCCTTGTGTTTTATCTCTTCTTCACCTTTTCTTGCAATTACCTTATATGGATATTCTTTTTCATTATTTTCTGTGATTTCTATTGCATACCCTCTATATTCTTCCATATTACACCTCTTATTATTTATTTAAAATTTTGTTCATAATTATATATTTGGTATATATCATTTGAAACTAAACACTAATGCTACTCAACTTAAAACTTCCTAAAATTTTATTTAGTAACTTTAAACTTATTACAACTTCAATATACCTCCTTTTATAAAACCATTATAACACATTTAAAATATTTTGAATATTCCTTATTCTAATTATCCATTTATAATTTTTTTATTTTAAATAAAATTAGCGCATACAAGCTTTTTAGCTTAATATGCGCCATAATATTTAATCTTTAAACTTTTCAAGTATTTATTAGTTTAATTTTACTCATCTTTCCTATGTTTCTTTTTTACTACCTTTAATCTAAAGAAATCTTCTCTTTCTTTTTCTTCTAAAACTTCTGTAATAAACTTTACTATTTCCTCAAACTTAGGAATTTGAATGTTTTGAAGTGCATTTGCTCTTTTTTGAGTTTTCTTTACTTCCACGGCTAATCTGTATACAGCATTTTCTACCTCTGCCAGCTCATAGGTTAAATACTTTACCTTATTAAACTCTTTCATTGCATCATCAATTGCCGCACTAGTTCTATAAAATCCATACTTTGGCTTAATTTCTTTTTTTTCAAAAACAATCTTAGGAACTTCCACTCCCATAACACTTTTAAATAGAATCTCATAGTCCATAGCCTCTTCTACTGTCATTGCTACGTCCTCAACATTTATTATTCCTGAATTTATATTTGCAGATTCTAATGCTTTATATGCCTTTGAAAATGTTACATTTACCTCATCTTGAAGTTCATGAGCTTTAGAAACATAAGACATCATTTCTCTTATAAGTACATTTCTTTTTTTATCTAAAAGCTCAAATCCCTTTTTCGAAAAGTCTAAAGAGCTCCTAGCGGCCATTAGGGTAGATTTAGTTGGTGCAAAATTTTCCATACTACTTCACCACTGTTTTATAATATTTATCTAGAATGTTAGGTGAAACTCTATCTAGCTCATTCCTTGGCAATTTACCAAGAATCTCCCAAGCCAAATCTAAAGTTTCTGTCATCTCTCTGTTTTCATCATAGTTTTGACTTAAAAACTTATCTTCAAAAGCTCTACCAAAGTCCATATATATCTTATCTATTTCTGAAAGCTCATCTTCTCCTATAACTTGAGCCAGCGCAATTACATCTTGTACCCTAGAGTATGCTGCAAATATTTGATTTTGCGCATCTGCATGATCTTCTCTAGTGAATCCTTCACCAATTCCATCTTTCATAAGTCTTGAAAGTGAAGGAAGAATGTTTACTGGTGGATATATATCTCTTTGTGCAATACCCCTACTTAAAACAATTTGCCCCTCTGTTATAAATCCTGTCAGGTCTGGTACTGGATGCGTTATATCATCATTAGGCATTGTTAATATAGGTATTTGTGTTATACTTCCCTCTCTACCTTTCATCATACCAGCTCTTTCATACAGAGAAGCTAAATCTGAATACAAGTATCCTGGATAACCCTTTCTACTTGGAACCTCTTCCTTTAACGATGAAAGCTCCCTGAGCGCTTCACAGTAATTAGTCATGTCCGTAAGGATTACTAGCACATGCATATCCTCTTCAAACGCCAAATATTCTGCTGCAGTCAGAGCACACCTTGGGGTTATTATTCTCTCAACTATAGGATCATCTGCTAAGTTTGTAAACATAACTACCTTTTCCAGCACTCCTGCTTCTTCAAAGCTTTTCTTAAAGAAGTTTGCATCATCATATTTTATTCCCATAGCCCCAAATACTATACAAAACTTATCACTTTCTTCACCAGAAACTTTTGCTTGCCTTACAATTTGTGCTGCTAGTTCATTATGATTTAATCCATTACCAGAGAATATGGGTAACTTTTGACCTCTTATTAATGTAGCTAGGCAGTCTATTGATGATATACCTGTTTGTATATAGTTTCTAGGATACCTTCTAGCCACAGGGTTCATAGGTCTTCCGTTTACATCATATTTCTTTGAAGAATAAATCTCTCCACCATTATCTCTTGGATCACCTATTCCATTAAATTCTCGTCCTAATATATCCTTTGTAATTGCCATTTTAAAAGATTCGCCCTTAAAATGCACTGAAGTATTGTCTACTGACATACCTGTTGTTGTTTCAAATACTTGTACTATGGCTTTGTCTTTATAAATTTGAACAACCTTTCCTTTTTTCTTATACTTTCCGTCTACCAATATTTCAACAATTTCATCATAGGCTACATCTTCTACATTAGAAAGTATAATTAAAGGTCCTTGAATTTTATTTAACATTAAATATTCTTTTTTCATGCTGGACCCCCTTGCTGATTTCTGCAAATATATATTTACTATTATTAATATTTATTTATATTTTTCTATAAGTTCATTAAAATAGCTTGCTACTTCTTTTACTAAATCATCTATAAGTGACGGATTATCATTGGGTACATTATATTTCATTTTATAAAGTTTTTCCATTAACTCCTTGTTCATTATAACAGATATTGGTATTCCAACCTTAACTGCCAAATTTCCATTATCATAAAAAACCTCTATAGCTTTAAGCATCTTATATTGTTTATCTAAAGGTACATAAGTATCCACCGCATTGTAAGCGTTTTGTTGCAAGAATGCAACTTTAAGGCACTTTGCTACCTCTATGATAAGCCTTTGTTCATCCGGAAGTACATCTTCTCCAACTAGTTTAACTATCTCTAAAAGCTTATTCTCTTCATATAAGAGTTTAAGCATTTTTGCTCTTAGATCCATTATATCTACGGCCACATTTTCCTCATACCAATCCCTTAAAAGTGTTAAGTAACCACTATAGCTAGATAACCAGTTTATTGCTGGATAGTGCCTTGCGTAAGCTAATTTCTTATCAAGACCTAGAAAAGCCGAAACAAATCTTTTAGTATTTTGAGTAACAGGTTCTGAGAAGTCCCCACCTGCAGGTGACACTGCTCCAATTACTGTAACAGAACCCTCTGTGCCATTTAAATTCTCTACATATCCCGCTCTTTCATAAAACTCAGCAATTCTTGATGGAAGATATGCTGGATATCCCTCTTCAGCAGGCATCTCTTCTAGTCTTCCAGAAATCTCTCTTAATGCCTCTGCCCATCTTGAAGTGGAATCCGCCATTATAGCAACGTGATATCCCATATCCCTGAAATATTCTGCCATGGTTATCCCTGTATAAATACTCGCTTCCCTTGCAGCTACTGGCATATTTGACGTATTTGCAATAAGTACGGTCCTGTTCATAAGAGGTAAATCAGTTTTAGGGTCTATAAGTTTCGGGAAATCCTCCAGAACTTCTGTCATTTCATTTCCTCTTTCTCCGCAACCTATGTACACTATAATATCTGCATCAGACCATTTTGCAAGCTGATGTTGAGTTATAGTCTTTCCAGTACCAAATCCTCCTGGAATTGCACAAGTTCCTCCTTTAGCTAGTGGAAAGAATATGTCGATTATTCTTTGACCTGTAATAAGAGGTTTGAAAATGGTTTTTTTGTCTGCTACTGGTCTTGGATTTCTTACCGGCCAATATTGATAAAGCTTTAGATCCCGATCTTCTCCGTCTTGACTTATTTTAACTACTACAGTTTCTATATTATAATTTCCACTTTCACTTGCCCAGGTTACTCTTCCAGATACTCCTGGTGGAACCATTATCTTATGAACAATAGTTTCAGTTTCTTGAACCGTTGCATATATATGACCTTGTTTTAATTCATCTCCAGGTTTAACTGTGATATCTACATTCCAAAGTTTTTCCTCGTCTAGAGAAATTAGCCCTATGCCTTCTGGTAAAAACCCATAAGATATTTCATTTATCTTTTCTAGTGGCCTCTCAATTCCATCAAAAATATTTCCAAGTATCCCCGGTCCTAGTTTAAGAGAAAGAGGGCTACCAGTGGATATTACACTTTCACCTATTTTAAGTCCACTTGTTTCTTCATAGACCTGTATAGTTGCAAAGTCTTCTTCTAGTATTATAATTTCACCGATGAGCTTCTTCTCACCTACCATAACCATTTCTCTCATTTTAAAGCCCGTCATGTGCTCAGCTTTTATAACTGGACCGTTTACTCCGATTATATTCCCTTCCATGTTTTCCCTCCCTCGATAAATCAGTAGACAGATCAGCTTTTGTAACTATAATCTGCTTCCTAAGCTAGCACTTCCATAACCCTAACACCAATTATTTCTTTACTTTCTTGTAACCTGGAATATATGCTATTATCTATTTTAAACTTTCCTTCAAAATCTTTTAACATTACCCCTCCTATAAAGTCCACTTCTGAAAATCTCACTTCAACTTTTCGCTGTGGATATTCATCCCCAATAGCATCAATGTCCCTTTGAAATCGAGCGTAATCTCTTTTTAATACTATAAGATAGTAGCTTCCTTTATTTATTCCCTCAAATGTCCTTTTAAGAGCATTATTAAAATAGGATTTATATTCTGCTAAAGAAACAAACTCTATAAGTTTTTTCCGTACATCTTCTAGTGCATCGTTAACTAACTTATCCTTAAGAAATAACACTTCTCTTTGTTTACTAACTCTTTCTTTTGCAATTATTGTATTGGCTCTAATATTAGATTTCTTTAAAACATCTATTTGAAGGCTCCGCATAAGCTCTTCTATCTTTTCTTTTTCCATATCTAATTTTTTTTGTGCTTCTTTAGCGAAAACTTCCAACTTCTCTTCTTTTTCTTCATTTACTTTGTCATAAATTATCTTAGAAAACAAACTTATCTTATCTTCAATGGTGGTCATAATCAAACCTCCTGCAAATTCTTATCCTAATAGTATCTCTTTAGTTCTTAAAAAATTATTGTTATTCATCTTTTGGAACTCATTATATTTTAAGACCTATAGCTTCTTTAACATATCTTAATATAGCATCGCTACCCTTACTTGATCCATGTCTATCCGGAATTTCTATTAAAAGAGGTCTTTCCTTGGACAATTTTATGTCTCTTACAACATCTGGTATTAACAGCGCTACTTTTTCTGTTATTATTATAATTCCCACTGCCTGATCTTTTTTTAATTCTTCAATCTTTTCTACTATTTCTTCTCTTTTGTGAAGCAGAATACTTTCTATTCCTGCCATCTTCATTCCTACAAATGTATCTACATTATCACTTATTAAATAACTTTTCATAAGCTTAGCTCCTAAATTATAATTTTGAAAGTATCATTATAGATATAATAAGTCCATATATAGCAATACCTTCTCCAAGACCAACGAAGATGAGTGTTTTTCCTAGTATTTTAGGATCTTCAGATACAGCGCCTAATGCCGATGATCCAACAGCACCTACAGCATAGCCTGCACCAATAGTTGCAAGTCCAGTTGAAAGTCCTGCTGCCAAATAACCAAGGCCAGCAGCTGGGTTAGCTGCAACTGTTTCTGCAGCGCTAGCTATACTTGGAATATTCACAACTAGTGCCCCCATAACAACTGGTATAAATACACCTAAATTTATCTTTAATGCTCTTTTTATCTTTTGTTTCCCTAAAACGTCTACTTTACTTTGCTCTACAACTCCATAAGTAATAGTAGCTATAACAACGCAAAATGTTAACATTAGTAATATAGTCATAATTATTCCTCCCTCTAACTTTTCTTATTTGTTTTGCTTAAAATTAACCTTCACAGGGTCAAAATCAACTCCGCCACCCTCGTAATACTTACTAAATAATTCGTAATATTGAAGTCTTAATCCTTGTATAAAAACAATCAAACCTTCAAGTCCTATAATTATTACGTTTCCAAGTACTAGAATTAATACCGATGCCACTCCGCTTTTGGTCATAGATGCCATAGCAGAAAATGCAACAAAAAGACCTACGTGGTTCAATGCAAAAGCTCCTACTCTTATAAATGATAAAGTATTGGAAAACATAGATAGTAAGGTTTCTATTACTTCAAAACCTGATTCTATAAAGTAATCCTTAGGACCATCTTCAAATAGTACTTTTTTCTTTAAAATAATATTGGCTAAAGGCTCTTTTAGTAATATGAGCACTAGACATAATATAAAATATATTATCCAAATTACTGTTGGTAGCAAGGTAATTTTATAGATTATTGATGCTATTAGTATTAACGCTCCCATATAGAACATAAACCCTGCTAAGCCTTCCTTTGCAAAAAGTCCACGTTTTAAATCTTTTCGCCGTATACTATTTGCAATTCCTAATATGTATCCCAAAATTAAGAATCCACAGCCGAATACTATAGCACCAATTAGCATATCATTGATATCCTCCATAGGTCTAATTAATAAGGCATCAATAACATTTTCAGACCCAAACACACTTCCATACATAAATCCAAATACTATAGAACTTAGTCCAAGTCTTTCAAAAACACCGCCTAGGTTAGTTCTACCCATCTTAATCCTTAGTAAAAACCCTCCTAAAAGTAAAACTAACCCTTGTCCTACGTCTCCAAACATAGCACCAAACATCAGAGTATAAGTTATTGCTAAAAACATTGTTGGATCAATTTCATCGTAACTTGGAACCCCGTACATTCTAACCATGCTCTCAAAAGGTTTGAATAATTTATTATTTACTAACATTGTTGGTGGATTTATAGCTTTATTAGTTCTTTCTTTAGGTTCCTTTGTAATCACCAATACTCTATCACCAAAGTTTAGTAATATCCTATTAAGATCTATTATGAAACTTTTAGGTATCCAACCTGAAAGATAAAAAAATTCATTTGTACAAGCTGCACTCTTTTTGATTTCTGCAGACTTTTTCTCTAGTTCATAGCTGTTTTGTAGGTTTTTTATAGTATTATAATTTTCCTTTAGGAAATCATTGAGCTCCTTTTCAACTTCACTTCTAGATTGCTTTAAAGTATTTATCTCCTCCTGAACAATGGCTGCTACTTCCTTGGGAATACCGATGTAATGATTAGGTACTATAATCTCTTCACAATTTGCCGATTTAAAAATTCTTTCCGTTTCAGATACTAAAAGAATTGGAGTAAATGCTATAAATATAACAAAACCTTTTTCTTTATAAACAGATTGAATTACTGAAGGTATGTTTTCATAATTAGCCTTCAGCTTAAGCATGTTTTGTTCTGGTGCCTTATATAGACCTACTTGGAAATTATGCATAGTAGTTAGCTCTTCCATTGGAAGAGTCACCTTCTTTAAAAATCCTACAGCCTCATAAGTATGCTTAAGATACTGCTCTTTTTCTGCCAAAGCCTCAAGTTTACCATTTAACGTTTTATACTTCCCATATACTAAAGATAGTTCTTTTTCCATTGTATTAAAATCAAAGGTCATTGCTTTAACATATTCTTCATTTATACCAAAGTTTCTTTGAGCCTCTGCAAGCTTTTCAATATGTTTTAAACTTATATTATAATCTTCTTCATATAAGTAAGGCCTTATGTAGCCTACGTCCATCAGGGCTTCTATATTGCTAGCAGAAGGTTTCAGTATAAAATCCGACGTATTTATTTCTTGCAATGCACTTACAGGCTGCATGCAACCTTCTAGCGCTAACATTTTGGTTAACTTATCAAAATCTTCAATAGCTCCAACTAAATTAACCATACGCATTTTTTCTATAGACACAGTATCACCCCCTAATTTCATCTAGTACAAATAATGACTTAGTACGCAATAATTTATAATGTGATAGAAACATAATTTATACCTTCACTTATATCAATGTCATATCTCTTTTGCTCTACTATAGATATAATATCTTTCATTTCGATCTTATAATATATAAAGTAACTCATAACCATGCCTATATTAGTTTTATTTTCTCTAAGAATTTTTTTGAAATATTTTTTTTGGAATTCACGTTCTCGCTTTTCAATCAAATTAGAATCATCTTTTTCATATATTGATGCGTAAGGTGTTTTTTCTATTAAACTACGAAACTCTTCCATATTACTTGTATAACAAAGCTTTCTAAGTATTTCTTTTGAAAGCTTATGGCTATTATATATTAAATAATTAAACAGTTCATCAGGAGGTATATTGTAGAAAGCTTTCCCCCTATATATCCACCCTAAATTTAAAAGATCAGCTTCCATTCCTATTATTCTACTTACCACTTCTTTGTTTTCATTATCTAAATGTTTAAGTTCACGGCGCACTGCAGAAAAATAAACAAAATCTAGCTCAGTTTCAATTCTAAATAGACCTTGCTCACTTGTATCCCTTGCCAAATTCTTTAAATTCTTATGATATATGCTATCTTTTAGCCCCTCTACTACCTCATCAACATTTTTTAGAGCTAATAAGTAATCATAGTTTATTGTGTTTAAGGCACACCTTGAAATTAGCTTATCTTGTATTTGGTCATAACTGCGCCCCAAGTATTTACCTCTAATTATTACTTTTAAATCTTCTATCTCCCATCTTAAAAATAAAGCTTTAATAAGCTTCCTATATTCACCATTAAAGTAATTTATAAATTTACTATAAATACTTACATAATGTCTATCCAAAATAATTTCTAGATTATTCCTGTGAATATTCTCTAAGTTGTATCCTTCTAAAAGTTCACCATAATTAGTTTCCTCTTTTAATACTTTAATAGTGCTTTTAAGTCCTTTGCACTTTAGTAGTTTCATATATTGTTCTTGGCTTATCATCTTTCCCATTAAAGCCTTTACTTTAGAATTTACAGCACTAAAATCAACAACACTTCCCATTTACTTCAACTCCTATAGTGACTTTATTATTTCATTAAATACTTCCTCCACAATCACTAATTTATTGCTTTGATATTTTATATTAATATTATTTAATTGTTCTTCTTTTTCCTTTCTTATACTCATAGCTCTTTGCTCCGCCGCTAGTATCTTTTCATTACTTATGCTACTCTTAATTTTACTAGATTCTTCTTGAAAGCTACCCTTCATATCCTGTATTTTACTTTCAAGCTCATCCTGCTTTTCTTTTAACAGCTCATCAATTGAACTTCTATAACTTTGTGCATCTTTATCTATGCTCATTATCTTGTTAATTACAAATTCCAAAGCGACACCCCCAATATTTAAAAGATAATACATGATTTTGGTCTTTCATAATAATCTTGGATATTAATCATATTCTATTGTATTACACTTAAATCATAATGTCGAAAGCAATTTTAGGCATAATCCATGGGTTTTGCGATGAATATGAGTGTTACCTCAACAAATCATGCACTTACCTAAGGCTATCTGTATTTATCTCGTAAGCGCACATGTAAAGGGTTTATATTCCATAAATAATTTTTCTTTTTATTGGTTAAATGATGTAGTATAATTAAATACTATTGCAGAATGTACAGATAAAGGAGGACGCTATGAAAGATGACATAAAAGAAATTGAAGATAGCATATTAAACTATCTTTATGAAAATAAAGAATCATCACCACAAAGTGTAGCAAAAATAAAGTTAGCTATTAATTTAGGTAATGGTAAAGGTAATGCTAGACTATTTAAATCTTCTCTTGACTCACTAGTTAAAAAAAGATTTGCAAAAAAACAAGAGAGCAGGGGAAATTATAAAATAGATCTTAGTGGAATAGAACATATTGAAGCAAACTAAAAAAGAGCCTAGGCTCTTTTTTTTATGTTTAATTATTAACATAGTAATCTTCTTTTTTAATATTAAAAAGCGGCCCAGAATACATTACATTATGTATCTAAGCCGCAATATGTCTATTTAACTTTGGCGGGAATATGTGTGAATCGAACACACCCATCGTGGTATTAGCACGACAACACAGTTTTGAAGACTGGCAGGCACACCAGCACCTATCTACTCCCATTGAAAATACTAATTAAAGCATAACTTAGTATTAATTATATCATATTCCGTTGACGGATTCAATAGCAATATGCACAATCATGTCGAAATATTTCGACATGATATTTATAATCTTAACTTTCTTTGTAGAGCACTCTATCATTTTCAACTCTTTTAGTTAATTTTATACCATCAAAATGTTCTAATAAAGCTACTGCAAACTTTCTACTGGTGTCAAATAAATCTCTAGCAGTAGATGCTGCTATGCTACCATTTTCTTTTATGTAATTATACACAAGCACTTTTGCATTTTCATAATTTTCTTTTGTAAAAATACAGTCTTCAGCAATTTTTATTAATTCTTCATTATCCATAAGTGAATCAAAAACCATTTTAAAGTTCTTTTTATCCTTTTCATTTACGGCTAAATCACCATATTTTGGGGTATTATATCTTCCCTTATCATAAGCGGAGAAAATGCTTGTTTTTAACTTTTCTTGTTCACTTGTATATTGTATCCTAAAATCATATAAAGATACAAACTTTTCATAAATTTTTATAACATTTCTACTTTGCATAAGAGTCAATATCTCATCATAGATTTTTTGCTTTATATTCTTTCCAAATACTTTGTTTTTTATTTCCTCTTTTGGCATACCTGCTTTAAGTGGATTTTCCTTATGATACTTTGTTAAAATCTTCTCTATCTCCGATATTTTTTCTTTGAAAAAACTCTTGTGTATATATATTTCCTTATCTAATGATGTTAGTTTTATTATTATATTATCATCTACTAATGCTTTCAATTTATCTTCTATGCCTTCTTCATTTTTTCCTAGAGCCTTTAAAATCACTGTAGTATCAGGATAATCTCCACTTAATTTAATAAGAGTGTTTTCCAAAATACTTTCAGTACTTCCGCTTTCTTTAACCTTAAGTTCTTCAATATACTTCTCATCAAACCTTTTCGCCTTTTCTGCAGAAGGTTCAATGACAGTGCCCCCTGCTATTGTATGCATAGGCGAATAACTTCTAATCACATATCTATCATTCCTTTGAGCATTTATTGGCTTTTCCAGTCTTAGTTGTACATAAGCAGTTTCTCCTGGAGCTATTTCTTCCCTATCTAGTATAACAACTCTACAGAGAATTTCATCTGTTCCATGATATAGTCTAACCCTTTGCCTATTAACTAGTGGTTTTCCTGTACTTTTTAGATAGTAAAGCATACAATCTATGGAAAGTGATGGTTCCATTATATTTATTTTAGAAACCACGTCTCCTCTGCCTATTTCACTTAATTTTATGTTAGCTAAGTTTATAGCACATCTTTGACCTGCTTCTCCAAATTCTTCAGGTTTATCATGTATATGAATACCTCTAACCTTTGTAACTACTTTTGAAGGATATACTTCTACTGTATCTCCAACTGCTACCCTTCCGCTTATTATTGTTCCAGTTATTACAGTTCCAAAGCCGCTTACAGAAAATGCTCTGTCCACAGGTAACCTAAAGTGCCCTTCGGTGTCTTTTGCATCGACTTCTTCAGTGATTTTATCTATCTGCGCAATTAGCTCTTCAAATCCTATTTTGGTTTTTGAGGATACTTGATGAATAGGTGCTTTTTCCAAAAAAGTACCTTTAAACTCAGTTCTTAAATCACTTTTAATCATTTCAATCCATTCACTATCTACTAAATCAGCTTTTGTAAGAACAATAATTCCTTTTTTAACATTTAGTAGCTGCAATATCTCAAAATGCTCCCTGGTTTGAGGCATAATCCCTTCATCTGCTGCTATAACTAATAAAACCACGTCTATGCTACTTATCCCTGCTAGCATGTTTTTAATAAATTTTTCATGGCCTGGAACATCAATTATTCCGGCCCTTCTTCCAGATGGTAAATCGAAATAGGTAAATCCTAAGTTTATAGAAATACCTCTATCCTTCTCCTCTTTTAAAGTATCTGTCTCTCTACCTGTTAACACCTTAATTAAGGTTGTCTTACCATGGTCTATATGACCTGCTGTTCCTATAATAATATGCTTCATATAACTGGCTCCCTTTCATAATCAACGTTAAATCATCACCTGGGGTGCTGCAATATTCCTAAAGGTCTCTGCAATAATTTCATAATCCTTTTCAAATAAAGTCCTAAGATCTAAAATTACTTCATTATTATTAATTCTTACAATTATAGATACTTCACTTAATCTTAGTATCTCCTCTATTTGAGGCGCCGTATATATTTCACTTTTTACTTTTATAACGTAAGTTTCTATTTTTTCTGTAGGCATAGATCCCCCACCAACCATTGAATAGTCAGTTTCTATTGTAAAGGTGAATTTATCAGTTTTAGTTTGAAGCTTTCTTTTAAGTTTTTGTGCTCTTTTCTTAAGCTCCGATGTTTCACATAGCAACATGCTTAAAGTTGGTATGTTTTTAATGGCCTCTGTTTCCTCTAAATAGTGCAAAAGTGTTCCTTCTAAAGCTGCCAAGGTCATTTT
The DNA here is from genome assembly GCF_020443565.1 of Clostridium sp. CS001. Taxonomy (GTDB): domain Bacteria; phylum Bacillota; class Clostridia; order Clostridiales; family Clostridiaceae; genus Clostridium_AD. The sequence goes on along the minus strand of NZ_JAIZZN010000003.1, from coordinate 46,005 downwards.
ATCTGTACGTAGAGCTCTTGTTAACTGATTTTTTTTCATTCTATCAATATACTTCTTTTTACCTACTATTATTCCTGCTTGAGGTCCGCCTAACATCTTATCTCCGCTAAAGGTTACTACATCTATGCCCTTTTTTATACTTTCCTGAACAGTTGGCTCATGTACGAAACCATACTTAGAATAATCTATTAGCACACCACTTCCGATGTCTTCCACTACAGGTATGTCTTTATCATTTCCTAACTTTACTAAGTCTTCTATAGAAACTTCCTCTGTAAATCCCATTACTTTAAAATTAGATGTATGCACTTTTAAAAGTACCCCTGTATTTTCGGTAATATTATCTTCATAATCATAAAGATGGGTTCTATTAGTTGTACCTACTTCCACTAGATTAGCTCCACTAAATTTCATTACCTCAGGAATCCTGAAAGACCCACCAATCTCTACTAATTGGCCTCTAGAAACTATTACTTCCTTATCTCTAGACAAAGTATCTAGCACAAGCATTACCGCCGCTGCATTGTTGTTTACCACCATAGCAGCTTCTGCGCCAGTTGTTTTCATTAGAATTTCTTCTATATGTGAATATCTAGATCCTCTTTTGCCCTTTTCAATGTCATATTCAAGGTTATTGTAGTTCTCAGCAACATTTATTACCTTTTCTATAGCAGACTTTGATAAAAGTGCTCTGCCTAGATTTGTATGCAGAACAGTTCCCGTAGCATTTATTATTTTTCTAAGTTTAGGGATATTTTTTTTTCTTATTAATTTAATAGCATCAATTATCACTGCTTCTTTTGTTATTGATTCTATTTTATCATTTAAAATTGCTTTTCTATAAGACTCTATAGTCTCTCTTAATGAATCTAATACAAGAATTCGCATACTGTTTTCTAATTGATGTTCTATTGCTTCTTCTTTAAGCAGTTCATCTATCTTAGGTAAGCTTCTTAATAATTCTCTATTCATTGAAATCTCCTCATATTCTTTCTTAACTAAATCATTACTCTACGATTATGTATTTATCTTGCAAAGGGATTACTTCTCCAATAATTTGTGATTTTAAATCTAACTCATTTAACCTAAGCATGAGTTTTTCTGATTCTTCCACTGTGCAAGATACTAAAAGTCCACCTGAAGTTTGAGGATCAAATAATATATCCTCTAACCATTCCTCTGCGCCATTTATCTCATATTTCCCTTTTAAGTATGCTTTATTATTATAACAACCTGCAGGAACTAATCCCATTTTTGCATATTCCTTAGCTTCTTTTATGTATGGTATATTCTCTTTAAATAATCTTAAACTTATTTTAGACCCACTAGCCATTTCATAACAATGGCCCATAATACCAAAACCTGTTATATCAGTACATGCACTTATTTCATGCTCCATAATAATTTCTCCAGCATATTTATTTAAAGTACTCATAACATTAACTGCAATATTATAGGCTTCCTTTGAAGCCATTTCTGCTTTTATTGCTGTACTAATTATACCAGTTCCTAGGGGTTTTGTTAAAATTAATACTTCTCCTACCTTACATCCATAGTTCTTTAATACCTTATCTGGATGAACTATACCCATTACTGATAATCCGTATTTAGGTTCATCATCTTCTACGGAATGTCCACCTATTACTATTGCTCCTGATTCTATAACCTTATCTGCTCCGCCTTTTAATATTTCACCTAGTATGTCTATATTTAAACAATTAGGAAAACATACTATATTCAAGGCTAGTGTAGGTTTACCTCCCATAGCATATACGTCACTTAATGAATTTGCTGCTGCTATTTGTCCAAATACATAAGGATCATCTACTACTGGTGTGAAAAAGTCTAAAGTTTGAATAACTGCTATTTCATCGCTTAATTTGTATACCGCTGCATCATCAGAGGTTTCAAATCCAACAATTAAGTTTTCACTTTCCATTTTAGGTAATTTATCTAATATTTTCGAAAGGGTCTCCGGCCCTATTTTGGCTGCTCAGCCAGAGGTCTTTGAAAACTCTGTAAGTCTCTTATCCATATGGCACCCTCCTTATATTTTTTATAAGTAAAAAAATGATTATTAATTACTACTAAATCATCAAGATAATTTTATACTATTAGTCACTTTATGTCTACCTTATCCATGAATTTGCTTAAGGTCTTTTCCCCAATACCGTCAACTTTTGTTAATTCTTCTACAGACTTAAATCCTCCATTTTCTTCCCTATATTTAATTATAGCATCTGCTTTAGCATCCCCTATACCTGTAAGAGTTTTTAATTCTTCTTTGCTTGCCATATTTATGTTAACAATATTATTCTCACTGGTGGAATTTAGACTTATGGGACTAGTAATGCTACCTTGAAGGTTTTTTATTTTTTCACTCTCACCCTTTTTATAAATCACAACACAATTTTCATCATTTAGCTTTAAAGACAAATTAGTAGCATCCAAATCTGCATCTGTTGCTGCTCCGCCCGCTAGCTTTATAAGGTCAGTTACTCTACTACCTATTTTAATTTCATAAACCCCAGGATTTTTTACAGCGCCCTTTATATCTACTTTAATACAGCTATCCTCTGCATTATTATTGTTATTATTATTATTATTGTTTTTGTTACTATTACTTGATTGAACAGAAATAACTTTCCCATCGGTTTTTTCTCCTGAAGCCTTATCAGCTTCTGCAAATATATCCTTATAATCTATAGCGCTAATATTCTCCTTTGGTGTTGAAATTTTATAACCAATAAGTATAAAAACTACACTTAAACATAAAATAGCTATAGACCCAATTATCTTTTCTCTTTTTTTCATACTTCCTCCTTATTAAGTTATGCCTCACAAACTAATTCTTAATTATTTTATCTTCATATATGGAATTATTGACAACTTTCTAAAAATACTGTCGCTAAAAAAGTATTTTTTTGATATAATATAAATATTGAAAAACTGGGAGGTAATCTATGAAGAAGTTAATTTCAATAATACTTACGTCAATCTTTTTAATTTTTAATATATCCTCAGCAGTTAAAGCAAACGTAACTCCACCAGTGGCACCATCACCACCAACAGTATCAGCTGATAGCGTTGTTTTAATGGATGCTACTACCGGTAAAATACTTTACGAAAAAAATAAGAATTCTGCTTATCCACCGGCTTCTACCACTAAAATAATGACTGCACTTTTAGTCTTAGAGAATGATAAATTAGAAGATATGGTAACAGTAAGCAAAAATGCAGAAATGGCTGATGGTTCAAAAATATATATCTTTGAAGGCGAACAAATTTCTGTTAAAGAATTATTATATGGATTAATCCTTGCTTCTGCTAATGATTGTGCCATCGCCTTAGCAGAACACATAAGTGGTTCCACAGAAGAATTTGCAAAGCTTATGAATGAAAAGGCAAAGTCTTTAGGTTGCAAAAACACTAATTTCGTCAATCCCAATGGTCTATATGACGTTAATCATAAAACCTCAGCCTATGACTTAGCTTTAATTATGCAGGAACTTACTAAGCATGCTGAGTATAAGGAGATTTCAACAACTTCTTCATATATAATGGCACCAACAAATAAATCTTTAGAAAAACGTCCCCTATGGAATGGTAATAGATTAATACAACCTGGAGATTCCTACTATTATCAGGGTTGTGAAGGTGGAAAAACAGGTTATACCATCCAATCACAGCATTCCTTTATTGCAGTAGCTTCTAGAAATGGTCAGAAACTTATAGTATCACTTATACATGACTCTGTAAAAACCTTTTTCCCAGACAGTAGAAAGCTATTTGATTATGGGTTCAAAAACTTTGAGTTATCTAAGTTTTTAAATAAAGATGATGTAGTATCCAATTTAACTTTAGAAGATGGTACTGTGATTCCTCTTCTTGCATCGAAAGATTTTTATGTTGTTAAAGCTAAAAACTCAACTTTAACTCCAGTAATTAATCCACAGAAAAATAATTTAGATATCTCAGCTATTAATAAGGGTGACATAATAAGTAATACCGTAATTACCTGTGGCGAGGACTCCTATAATTTACCTCTTTCTAGTGGATTAGATTATAATAAAAGCAGCTTGTCTCGTGGCAATATATTTCCAGGAAATAATTTAAATACTTCAAAAAACTCTTCACTTTTAATAAACACAATAAAATATCTTGCTATTATCCTTGCATTATTCATTGTTTTTATGAGAGTGAAAAAAGTAAGAAGAAGAAGAAAACTTAGGAAAGCTATAAGCAAATTAAATGACAAATACTAATATATAGAAAACACCAGGAATAATAAAATGTAGCCTATAGGATACATTTTATAACCTGGTGTTTTTTATATATTGCTTTCTGCTTTTAGTTTGAGTTCCAATTCCTTCATATCCTCAGGTAGTTCTGTCATAAGTATAAGTTCCTCACCGGTTCTTGGATGTGGAATAATTAACTTATATGCATGTAGTGCCTGCCTATCAATATATTGACTTTCGCTAGTTCCATAAAGACTATCTCCGTAAATCGGATGCCCAATATGACTTAAATGAACACGAATTTGATGTGTTCTACCAGTCTCTAAGGTAACCTTTACTAAATCAGCATTTTTAAAAGATTCCATAACTTCATAATGAGTTACACTTCTTTGACCATTTTCACAGACTTCCCTCTTTATACTTTCTTCATCAAGCTTACCAATTGGTAAATCAATAGTACCCAACTTTTCCTTCATATTACCATGGACAATAGCCATATAACTCTTCTCAAAAGTTTTAGCATGCAAGTCTTTATCTTGCATGTCTCTAGCCAAGGCCATATGAGAAAATTGATTTTTTGCAATTATTATAAGACCTGAAGTATCCATGTCAAGCCTACTTACTAACCTAACAATGCATTTTTCACCTTTTTCTTTGAAATAATATAAAACTCCATTTGCAAGGGTTCCAAATGGATATCCTCTAGTAGGATGAACCACCATACCTGGCCTCTTATTTATTACAATAATATCTACATCCTCGTATACCACTTCAAGATCCATTTTTTCTGGTTCAATATTTTGATGTTCTTCTTTCTTCATATCGATTTCTATCTTGTCATTTGAGTTTATTCTATGGTTTAGTTTAGCGACTTTATTATTTACACTTATCTTTCCACTAATCCCTGAACTCTTTATAAATCTGCTAGATAGGTTCTCTGTAAACTTCAAGTAATCTCTTAGCTTTACTTCAGTAATATTTTCTCCAACTACATAGGTTAATTTATTATTCATGTTGCACCTCATTTTCCAACTGTTCATATTTTTTTATATTTTCCCCTTAATTCATTTAGGGATGCACTAAACTATAAAAAACCTCGAGTTACTACCCGAGGTCTTATAATGCATTTTAAAAAACAATTAGCAAATATGCTAATATATTATTCAACTATAGCTATTACTTCTATTTCTATTAATGCATCCTTAGGAAGCTTTCCTGCTTGAACACAAGATCTAGCTGGTGGATTTGTGCTGAAATACTTTGCATATACTTCATTCATATCTGCAAAATCATTCATATCCTTTAGGAATACTAAAGTTTTTACTACCTTATCTAATGTAGTACCAGCTTCTGCTAGTATTGCCTTTACATTATCTAAGGATTGCGCTGTTGCCTTTTTTATATCGTCATTTATAAATTCTCCAGTAGCTGAATTTATTGCTAATTGTCCTGAAGTATACAATAAGTTACCAACCTTTACTGCTTGAGAATATGGTCCTATTGCTGCTGGTGCATTCGTAGTGCTTATAATTTGTTTTTCCACTTTCTTCTCCTCCTCATAATTATTAATATTTATAGATTCAAATTAATATTAATAAATTTAAAATATTAAAAAAACTATTTAATGTATTCATGGTCTTCGCCTAATATAACTATCATATCAAAGTTATCCTTTGTTGGCAATAAAAACTCAATGTTGTCTATTTTAAAGTCTTTTTTTAGATCTTCTTCAATCTCTTTATCACCTTTATATACCTCAATCTTAGTCTTACTAGTAGCTGGTCCATTCTCCGTAGTCACTTTACTATAACCCTTTTCTGCAAGGAATTCTTTGAAATCGCTTGCTAGGCCTGGTTTTTTAGTCCCGTTGATTACTTTTATATTAAGATTTGATTTGTCAATAAATTTCACATTGCTATCTTGTAATTTTGAGACAATCTCTTTATTTTGATCTTCATCATATATTAAATATGATATACCTGATATATATTTTGCATCTCCTTTGAGTGTATCCATAGAAAGTTTATCCCTTCCTATACTAGCAAATATGTATCCGTACTTCATTATCTCACTGCCATCCATGTTAACCTCAACGTAGTCCTGAATTGCTGATAAAATACCTGGAATTTTAAGTACTATAAGAGGATTTTTCACTTTATCCATGACTTTTCCAATAAACATATGTTGATTTTCTATTCTTCCTAAATCACCATCTTGGAAACCAGTACCATCATTATTTTTTCTCCACCTAAAGAATTCCTCAGCTTTTTTTCCATCTAAATGCACTGTTGTGTCTTTTTTAAAATGAATACTCAAGTTTTGCGTAGGATCATCATAATTCATGTTTCTCGTTATATCCATATCAATTCCACCAATAGCATCAATTACTTTTCTGAATCCCTCATAATCAACTTTGCCATAGTAATCAATTTTGATACTTAATAACTTTTCTACAGCAGCAACTGCATATTTTACTCCCCCAATTGCATGGGCAGCATTAATTTTTTGATTTTTACCATTTATATTAATTAATATATCTCTAGGTATAGAAACTAAATTAATCTTACCATCTTCCGCATTATAATGTGCCACTATAAGTGTATCCGTCCTCTTAGGATCATTAGCATTTACACTGCCTGGAGTTCCTACATCTACACCCATAATTAATATGTTACAAGATTTTCCTGTCTTTTTTATTTGTTCTATATCCTTACTGCTTAAATTTGATGATAAGTCTACAGCATTATTGTTAAAATTAGACAAGTAAAAATAAAAATAAGCAAAAATTAATGCAAAGGATATCACCACAAAGGTGATAGTAACTGTGGCAAATCTTTTATAATTTACTATTTTTTTTCGTTTTCTTTCTTTTTTCATGCTCTCACCTACTATGCTTGCTTAATAAATAATTTCTTGCATGTATTGTATCTGTATGCAATAATCCATTTTGACTTATTACATATTTTATTGAATTTTCTAGTGACCGTACTACTGCTTCATCTAAATCTACATTGCTTAAATTTCTCAACTTTTCTACTTCATCAAATGTTCTTAATGGCTCTATGTAATCAGCAACGTATATTATTTTTTCTAAAACACTCATATCTTTTCTGCCTGTAGTGTGATATCTAATGGCCATGAGCATATCCTCATCTTCAATTCCCATTTCTTCTTTAGCTATTATACTAGCCACATAACCATGTAAAATAGATGGATTACTTATGCATACTTCATCTATTTGCATTCCAGAAGTTCTAGCCACCTTTATAAGTTCTTCATCCTTCATACACTTAGCACAATCATGTACTAAACCTGAAATTCGAGCTTTTTCTATGTTCTCTCCATATTTTACGGCTAGTAAAACTGCTGTTTCACTAACATTTAGACTATGCTTTAATTTATTTTCACTTAAGTTTTTATACAAATAATCAAGCATTTGTTTCTCATTCCACATATAAGCCCTCCTAGTATTCCTATAATATAGTGAATAACCGTTGATTGTTTTTTCCTATTTATAAATATGAAACTTATGAATAAGTTCCTCTGTACCCCTAGGAAGGAGATAATCAATATTCCTACCTTTTTTTATACTATCTCTAATGCCTGTTGAAGATACATCAATAATTGGCATATCCAGAAAGATTATTTCTTTATTGAACTTTTGCTCTATATATCTCTTTTGATTTAAAATTTCTTCTATGGAAAACCCTGCCCTATTATAAGCAATAATTCTGCAGCTACTTAATAGTCTATCTATGTTCTTCCAATTGCACAGGTCCATTAAACTGTCAACTCCAATTAGAAAATACCACTCTGTAGTCGGTTCCATTTTGCTAAAAAACTCAACAGTTTCATAAGTATAGCTTTTTTCTTTTTTATTTATTTCATAACTACTTATTTCAAAATATGGCTCTTTCACAACTGCCATTTTAACTAGCTCATATCTAGTTTGAGCATCAGTAATTTTTTTACCCGTTTTATTGGGTGGATTTCCTGCTGGCATAAATATAACTTTATCCAAATGTATATTGTACAATGCTTCATAGGCAATATGAACGTGACCTATGTGAATTGGATCGAAAGTCCCTCCAAAAATAGCCTTTTTCACTGTATCACCTTCTTTATAATATAATCTAAAGTAAATCATATAATCTAAGTCATCTTTTAAATCATCACCTGTGGTGCTGTAATATTAACGACTTCAGAAGGAGATTTACCTTCTGAAATATCGTTAAATCATCACCTGCGGTGCTGCAATATTAACAACTTTGGAAGCAGATTTAGACTGCCACCAAAGTAACTTTTCTGGGCTAGGCAACTGCCACTTATAGAAGATGGCAGACTTGAAGCTTCCAAAATGTTGTTAAAGAAGCCTTGGAAAATAATAACACAGAATATAATTTTCTATAGAGGAAAAAGCATGTAAACTTACATGCTTTTATGGTAATTCAATTTTGGGCTTTTTAAAAGATCTTTTATATAATACACATTTGTTGCCGATAGCTTGAACTCCCTGTGCATCTATTTTCTCGCAAATTATATCTGAAGCTTCCCTAGCAGTTAGTCCACTATTATTTAGAACTTTAATTTTAATAAGCTCTCTAGATTCTAGCGCATCTTCTACCTGTTTTAAAAAGTTTTCTTCTATACCAGCCTTTCCAACTTGAAATATTGGCTGTAATGGATTTGCAATAGTTCTTAAATAACTTCTTTGTTTACTTGTAATCATAATATCCTCCTTACTACATTCTTATAAGATAATAATTTTCATTCATTACCTTTTATAATAAGAATTCAAATTCAAAGTTTTGTAGTTTTACTAAATCACCGTCTTGAACTCCCTTTTCAACTAATGCATCAAATACTCCCTTATTTTTTAATACTTTGTGGAAATATTTAAGTGAATCTGGTTCGTTTACATTAACAGCACTTAGTAATCTGTCAACAAATGTTCCTTCAACAACAAAAGTTCCTTCTTCGTTCACAGTAATAGTGTATGTAAATCTCTTTTGTTCTACTATGAATTTTTCATCATCACTTATTACTAGTTCTGTAACTGGAATGGTAGATAACATCCTAGCTGCTTCTTTCATAAGTTCTTCAAGACCTTGATTTGTAGCTGCTGATATTTTAAATATCTTACTATCATCATATCCCATTTCATTTAATTTCTTCTTAAAGTTTACGAAGACTTCATCATCAAATAGCATATCACTCTTGTTGGCTGCTATTATCTGTGGTCTATCCCATAATTTAATGTCGTATTTCTTAAGTTCTGCATTTATCTTTATAAAGTCATCTACAGGGTCTCTTCCTTCGATTCCTGAAATATCAACTACATGAATAAGCATTCTAGTTCTTTCGATATGTCTTAAGAAATCTATTCCAAGACCTACCCCTTCAGCAGCTCCTTCAATTATTCCCGGTATATCAGCCATAACAAAACTTTGTATACCCTTCACACTTACTACTCCTAAACTTGGTTTTAAAGTAGTAAAATGATAGTTAGCTATTTTAGGCGTTGCTTTTGATACTACTGAGAGCAATGTTGACTTACCTACATTAGGAAATCCTAGTAGTCCAACATCAGCTAAAAGCTTAAGTTCAAGCTTAATCCATCTTTCTTCTCCTGGCATTCCAGGTTCAGCAAAAGTTGGTGCCTGTCTTGTAGGTGTACAAAACTTAACATTACCTTTTCCACCATTTCCTGCTTTACAAACTAAATAGGTTTGACCCTCATGTGATAAATCACACATTATTTTGTCTGTTTCCACATCTCTTACAATTGTACCCATTGGAACTTTAACATACAGATCTTCTCCAGCTTTTCCATAACATTTAGAGCCTGAACCTTGAACTCCACCCTTTGCTATGAACTTTCTTGCATATGAAAAGTCTAAGAGAGTAGTCATGCTAGGATCAACTACCAATATTACATTTCCACCATCTCCACCGTCTCCACCATCTGGTCCACCAAGTGGCATATATTTTTCTCTTCTAAATGAAACGGCTCCACTTCCACCGTCTCCTGATTTAACAAAAATTTTGGCTGTATCAATAAACATATATTTCACCTTACCTTAACGCATTTTCTATTTTTAAAAATTTAAAATCTATTAATTAAATCATCGTTTGCAGTGCTGCAATATTAATGACTTAGAATATCAACCTATAAGCTATATTGTTATCAAAATCACATCTATAAACTTTAAAATCATCTATTTCTATATCTATCTTTTGCCACTCATCCATCCAGCTTATTTCATCTGCCATGGCTTCATTATTAGTAACAAGTAAGCTCTCACCTAACTCATCTTCAAATATATAAATATAAACAAATTTCTGATTAGTATCTTCTATTTCCATAAATATAGTATTAACCAAATCACTTTTTTTATTGTACTCATTTTTAAATATTTTATTTTTAAATTCAGCAATTTCAATATCTACTTCTACTTTTATTTCATTTGCCCATAATCTCTTAATATTATTCTCAAGGCATAGTGAAAAACCATTATCTTGTAACCTATAAACTTCACTAATGATTTCATTTTCCTTAGATAATCTATCTATGTATTCTAAAGCACTTTGAGGTCTCATCATTTGCAAATATCCATATACAACTTGCAGATCATTCATAAAATCATGTCTTTGTTTTCTAAGTAAGCTTATATAATTTTCTAATTCACTCATAATCATCCTCCGAAAGAGAATTTTAAAAAAGCACCCTTTAAGGGTGCCTTAAACTATTCAGCCATTGCAATTGCTTCTACTTCTAAGTCAACAGGATAAACGCTTGCTTTTTTCTTAGTTTTTCCCATTCTTTCGAATTTAACAACTCCATCAACTTTAGCAAAAAGAGTATCATCTCCACCAATCCCAACATTAGTTCCTGGATGGATTTTTGTTCCTCTTTGTCTTACTAAAATATTACCTGCAAGAACGAATTGACCGTCTGCACGCTTAGTTCCAAGTCTCTTAGATTCACTATCTCTACCGTTTCTTGAGCTACCTACTCCTTTTTTGTGAGCAAATAACTGAAGGTTCATAACTAGCATGGTATTACACCTCCTTCGTTTCTACTTTTATATTATAACTATTACTAATTTCTATACTTTTAAGTCCAAATATCATTGTTTCAAGTAAAACTTGACATCTTTCGATATCTTCTAAAGTTTGATTTTCTAAATTTAAATTCAGAAATCCATCCTCTATATCGTACTTTGCCTTAATCTTCAAAACTTCCTCAATACCAATTACTATAGTTTGAGAAATTGCTGAAATAGCAGCACAAATTAAATCTACATCTAACTTTGCTTCCTTTGGCATAGCATGACCTTTCATTTTAAAAGAAACTATATTACCAGCACTTCGGACAAATTCAACTTTTACCATAATTAAGCTTCAATCTTCTCGATTTGAATCTTAGTATATGCTTGTCTGTGTCCTTGTTTCTTTCTGTAATCTTTCTTTCTCTTAAACTTGAAAACTATAATCTTTTTAGCTTTTCCTTGTGCTAAAACCTTAGCAACAACTTTTGCTCCCTCAACTACAGGTTTTCCAACTATTAATCCATCTTCCTTGCCTAGTGCAAGTATTTCATTTAATTCAACAGTTGTTTCAACTTCAGCATCCAATTTCTCAACGAATAAAACGTCTCCTTCTTGAACTCTGTATTGCTTTCCACCAGTAACTAAAACTGCGTACATAAAATACACCTCCTCAATCCAGTCTCGCCATCCCAGGTACATACTCTTATGTAAAATGTAAATCTGCTTTTTTATAAGCAAGTATGTTTTACAACCTTGTGTGTGCGGTCTACAAAAGCCATTTTAACATATTTCTATATGTTTGTAAAGCATATTTACCCATATATCTTATATGTCTGCAAATTTCTTATTTGATTTGCGAAAATTAGAGATTCTACTTTGAACTTTTCTAAGTGAGGAATAAAGTTCACATAGATCTTATTTTCTAATGCTCCTATGAGCCTAGCAAACCCTAAAACATCTTCCATAATATCTTTTTTATAGATTTGGTCAATTTCAATATATATATCCTTTATACCTTGCTCTTTATGGATCTTTAAAATTTCATTTTTAATTAGAAACTGAATATAGGATAATTTAACTCTACTACTTTTTCCACCGCATTGTTTACAAGGCTCTTCAATAAATTCGTATATTGATTTTCCTCTTCTACGTCTTGCAATTTGAACCAAACTAAGCTCAGTAAAAGGATAAATTACAGTCTTATTTTTATCATCTGCAAAGCCTGCTTTTAGCGTATCTACTATATTGCCACGAACCTTAGTGTCCTCAATATCAATAAAATCAATTATAATTATCCCACTTAAGTTTCGGAGCCTTATTTGTCTTGCAATTTCTTCTGCTGCTTCAATATTAGTGCTTTGAGCAGTTTTTTGTAGCGAACGACTCTTTATATTTTTACCAGAATTAATGTCAATTACATACATAGCCTCCGTTTTATCAATTACAATATTCCCTCCACACTTTAAAGGAATTCTATGATTGCGAAGACTAAGTATTTCTTTTTCTATTCCATAATAGTCAAAAAGCATTCTACTTTCATTATGAAGTTCAACTTGAACTTTGATATCTTTTCGTTTTTCCGTACTCTTTTTTGCATACAGGAAATCATCTTCATTATTTAGTATTATTTTAAGCGTATTCTTATCTAAAATATCACGCAAGGTTCTGTTTAAAGCACCAACATCACTAAACAATAAAATGGGATTTCTTGAATACTCAGCACGATTTGTTAAAGATTTATATATCTCATATAAATCTTTAACTTCATCATTAAGAACATCAATATCCACATTAACAGCATTAGTTCTAATCATTACCCCTATATCTTCCGGTTTGATTAATTGACTTGCTACCATATCTTCAAAATATCTATTGTTTATTTTTTTAGAAAAGCTTATGTCTTTATTAATATTTACAATAACAGAATATGTACCAGGAATACCAAAAGCACTAGTAACCTTTGCTCCTTTTTTGTCTATTTCTTCTTTTAAAACTTCAACTATAATTTCTTCGCCTTTTTTTATCTTAGTATTATTAAACTTTTCATCAAGATACATATAACAATCCTTATTATGCCCAATATCTATAAAAGCACATTTAATGGCTGGAACGATATTCTTTACCACGCCTTTATATATTTCTCCAGGAACAGGTCCATTATATTCCTCTTCTATAAAGCATTCTTTTAGTTTGTTATTTTCCTTAATAGCCACTCTTAAAAATTCATCTTGTCTTTCGATATATATTTCTTTCACTGTAACCCACTCCTATTTTACTATTTTTTTAGAAAAATTGGCTGAGAGTGACTAATTTATCATCTTTATATGCATACATTTCTTCCCGCTCAATATTTACAAAAGCTTCTTTATTAATAGATTCTATATTTTCTTTCATATAGTCTGCTATTAATCCTGCTGATAAATTTGCTCTACTTCCACAAGCAATAAGTGCTGTGATACTAATTTCCGCTTCTCCAACTTTGCAACTACTTACCTCATAATTAAATTCATGAATTAAAGTTTTTATATTAACTACTTTTTCTCCACTTTTGCTTTTTTTAACAATGTTCCACTCTGGAAACTTACAAACATCTTCCAAGGCTTTTTGAAGCCCGTCTTCCCTTGTGCATTTCAATTTAATTGTATATTTTGCAGCATCAATAATTGCCATGGCCTGTGCCTGCTTTTTCCCATCTACTGGGATGACTTTTACTACATCTAAAATTTTAATGCCTCGTGGCGTGTTTTCATTCATCTTATTTCTGATATATTCTTCTTCGATCTCTTCACTTAACACTACATCCATATATTCACCCTTAGAATATACTCCTACAGACAATGGCTGAGCAATGGATACTGCCATGTGAGGATTGAACCCATTTGAATATTCTATTGGAAGTTCTGATCTTTTAATTATCTTTTGCAGTGTTCTCATTAAATCTAAGTGAGCAATAAATTTAATCTCACTGTCTTTAGTATATTTAATTAAATAACGCACCGTTAAAACACGTCCCTTCTTTAAAGTTAACATTTACACCACAGTCTGTACAGCCTAGTTTGCAATTTTGAGTTAACTCAACTTTTTTAGCTTTTTCATTCTCTGAAATTAAGTATTCCTTATTCACTCCAATATCTATGAAATCCCAAGGAAGTACTTCGGCGTAACTTCTCTCTCTGTAAGCATAGAACTCACCAGAAACTCCACATTCCTCCATGGCCTCTTTCCATAGTTCAAAATTAAAGTACTCAGACCAACCATCGAATTTTGCACCTTTTTCAAAAGCCTTTATTATAACATCACAAACTCTTCTGTCTCCTCTGGCAATAACTGCCTCCAGATAAGAAACTATAGAGTCATGATAATTGTATGAAACCGCCTTACTTGTTATAGCATATTTAACTGCTTTTATCTTTTCTACTGCTTCTTCCATAGTGCTTTGTGGTGCCCATTGGAAAGGTGTGAAAGGTTTTGGTACAAATATAGCTGTACTGCTATTAACCCTAAGACCTCTTTTTCGGACATCCTTAGGAATCTTAAAGTATTCTTCTACAACCTTATCTGATAACTCTGCAATACCGCGTACATCTTCCATAGTTTCATAAGGAAGTCCTATCATAAAGTAAAGCTTTAAAGTTGACCAACCTGAAGCAAAAGCACTACTTGCAGCTTCTAGTATTTTCTCTTCTGTAACACCTTTGTTTATAACATCCCTCATTCTTTGCGTTCCTGCTTCTGGTGCAAAAGTTAAGCCAGTTCGCTTTACCTTTTGTATTTCCTTGATCAAATCCACAGAAAAAGAATCTATTCTAATAGATGGAAGGGATATACTAACTTTGTCCCCTTTATATTTTTCTATAAGTGTAGCTATAAGGTTTTGTATATCTGAATAATCGCAAATACTCAAAGAACTTAAAGATATTTCTCTATATCCTGTACTTTTTAATAATTGATCCGCTGCTTCCAAAAGATTGGCGGTGCTTTTTTCTCTTACTGGTCTGTATATCATTCCAGCTTGACAAAATCTACATCCATTTGTGCAGCCTCTAAAGGTCTCTAATATTACCCTATCGTGAACTATATCAATATATGGAACTACCATTTCCTCTGGGAATGCAACCTCATCAAGATTTGTTACAAATCTCTTCACAACTCTACTAGGAACATCATCATATTTTGGTTTAAATTCTTTAATGGTATTATCTTCATTGTAAGACACTTCATATAATGAAGGTACATATACCCCTCTTATTTTAGATATCTCTCTTAAAAATTCCTTTTTAGCACCTTTTCCTTTGTACTTTTTGTAAACATCTAGCACATCATTCATTATTTCTTCGCCTTCTCCAAGTTCAAAGAAATCCACAATATCATGTAATGGCTCTGGGTTATAGGCACAAGGTCCACCAGCCATTATTATAGGCTCATCTTCACCCCTTTGAGATGCTCTTAACTTTATACCAGACATATCAAGCATGTTTAATATATTTGTATAGCTCATCTCATATTGTAGCGTAAATCCTAAAAAATCAAATTCCTTTAAGGAATCTTTGCTCTCTAATGTATATAATGATATATTGTTTTCTCTCATTTCCTTTTCCATGTCTGGCCAAGGAGCAAACGCCCTTTCACAGTAAGTATCGGTTCTAGCATTTAAAACATGATAAAGTATTCTACTTCCTAAATGTGACATACCTACCTCATACACATCTGGGAAACAAAATGCAAATCTTATATCAACTTTGTCTATATCTTTATAGCAACAATTTAATTCTCCACCTACGTATCTGGCAGGTTTTTCAACCTTAAATAAGATATCATCGGAAATTTTATTCATGGAAATTCCTCCTCACTTTTTATCTAGGGTAGATAATAATTATTCTTTTTATCCACCTACGTTTATTACATTATTTCATTTTAACACAGGAAGGTTAAATCTCAAAATTAAAAATAATCATAGGCACCTCAAATAAAATAACAAGCTATAATATGTTAGCCTAATATAGGCCATCATACCGCCAGTTTTCTTTTTAAGGCGCCTAATCTTATGAATTTTTAACATGAATGTAATCGCTCAAACTTATATTCCCATAAGTTTTTATGGCATTAAGTATTTCATCTTCATACAAGGTTGCAAGCACACTCATATTTTCATCTAATACTGTAAATAAGTTGTATCTGTTCTTGTCAATTATGCCCAGTGCCTCTAATAAATCCATGTCGCAAAAAACGGATATACTTTTATTTTCTATATATCCTCTTTTTATAAATTTATATTTCTTTTTAATAATATAGCCCATAATCAAATATACTATCCCCTCCTTCTCTTTTATTGAAGATATCAGAATAAATATAGAAATTAAGCCCAAGTTGAAATTATTTTTATTAGAAGCTACACTTACAAAATATATAAACATAAGAATGCTTCCGATTACCATGCTCACCTTGATAGAAATTTCATTAGCTCTCTTATATATGGTTTTAATACTAAGTATATCCCTAAGCACCCTACCTCCATCTAAAGGAAATGCTGGTATAAGGTTGAAAATACCTATAGCTAAGTTGCTATTGCATATCAAACTTAAGTAATCCCTGTGAAATGCAATAAATAAAACATAAAAAATAACTGCTAATAATAAGTTTAGTAAAGGACCTGACAGAGAAATTATTATGTCTTCCTTAGGACTTGCTTCATCTAAATCCTTAACCTTAAGCACAGCACCTATGGGAAGTATTTCTATATCAAAACCTGAAAACCCCAAAATTCTAGCAGTTAAATAATGCATTAGTTCATGAATAAATACTAAAGCAAAAGCTATTATAATTTCCCCTTTAAATCCTAATATTATTAAGAAAATAACATACGGCAGAAATAACTTACTTATCTTTATCAATTAGTCCCCCACAGCAATTACTATAATTTTTCAGAGTTAACATTATTATTTATAATATTTTCATCAGAAATCGTGTTTCTAATTTTCTCTATAAAATTTACTGTAATTACTTCAATATCTTTAAATTTAATATCCCTAGCCTTATCTATTAATGCACCATAATCATATTGTTTATTTATTACTTCTTTAGAGTAATTATATACATATCGAGTTTTAGGTGTTACTACTACTTTACATAGGAGTACAAAAATAAACAAAACTAAAACACCAATAAGCTGCAGTGTTAACCTCTTCATGTAAAAATTCATTCTCCTACTTTGTTTGTTATTATCAAAAGCAGTATTCTTTCCACCTCTTTGTCTTTTAGCTAAACTATTATAATAGCTTTGATACTGCGCATTATAATTCCCCATTTTCTCCCCCTTTTAATAATGCTTTTACTATTTATATATATTTAAATCTGTTCGTTTATAGTACTAATTATAAGAAAAAGCTGCATATTCCAGGATAAAAAAATGAGCACTGCAAAATATGCAATGCTCATTAAAAATCCATTTGTTAATCTAATCTCTGTCTTTTAAACTTCTCATCAAAACTTCTGCCGTACCTAAATTGGTAGCAAGAGGAACACAATGTACATCACACAATCTAAGAAGTGCTGAAATATCTGGTTCATGAGCTTGTGCTGTAAGTGGATCCCTTAGGAAGATTATCATATCCATCTCACCTTGTGCAAGCTTTGCTCCAATTTGCTGATCTCCTCCTAGTGGCCCTGATAGAAATCTACTAACACTAAGTCCCACAACTTCATTTATTAATTTTCCTGTTGTTCCCGTTCCATATAACTCATGTTTCTTTAAAATATCCTTGTAACGTTTTGCAAAATCAATCATATCATCCTTTTTTTTATCATGTGCTACTAATGCTATTCTCATATTTTACCCCCTGTATAATTAATTTAATCATCACCTGCGGTGCTGCAATATTAACGACTTTAAAAGTTTATTTTCTTTTTCCTCATACCTACGTTTAATATAAGTCCCAGCGCAATGAAACTTGTTAAAAGCGAGCTCCCACCATAACTCATAAATTGCAGTGTTATACCTGTAATAGGCATAAGCCCTATTGTCATTCCTATGTTTTGCATTATTGAAAATAATAAATTTGAAATAAATCCTACACACATTACAGTTCCAAATATATCTTTAGATCCCTTTGTAATTTTTACTAATCGATATATGAGTATACCATATAATAATAACAAAAATAATGCACCAATAAGTCCCCATTCCTCTCCTAAAACCGCAAAAATAAAGTCTGTATGGTTTTCTGGGACATTCTGGAACTGAACTCCTTTTCCGAAACCCGCCCCAAAAATCTTTCCTGAACCTATGGCAATCTTTGATTGAATAACTTGAAGTCCATAGGTTAGTTCATATTGCTCAGGATTTAGGAACGATGTAAGTCTTCCCTTCCAATAAGGTTTCATAATTGGTGAATTCCAGACACCCACAATTAAGAGTACAATTGTAGTTATTCCTCCAATTACCACTTTGGAATTTAGCCCTATGCAATAAAATATTCCAAGGACTATAAAAAAACTAACCATTGTCATGCCCATATCAGGTTGAATAACAATTAATATCATTGGTATTGCTGCATAAAACATTAATTGAAACAGATTTCTAGGCTCATTAATTTTCCCTTCCATATCATCTAATTTCTTAGCCAGCATTATTATCATGCCAATCTTAGCAAATTCTGAAGGTTGTATCCCCAGACTACCCACTCTTATCCAAGAAGTCGCACCATTTGTAGTTGACCCCAAGACAAAATCACTAAGGGTTAAAAATATAACTCCTGCCCAATATATTAATACGGCGTAATTTTTAATTAAAATATAATCAAAAAGCAAAATGCCATACACCGTTATTAGCCCTATTATCATAAATATAATTTGCTTTTTAGGGTAGTAAAATACATGTTCCTTACCAGTGGCACTATAAATATTTATGCATCCAAAAATCACAATACAAATTGCAAATATAATTGCACTATAATCTAATTCTCTTAGAAGCTTCTTATTAAGCTTTAATTTCTGCAAAATTCTCATGTCTTAACCTCCATTTCAAATATGATTATATCATATGGAGAAAAAAAAGCCATGCATAAGTTGTTAATTACGCATAGCCTCACTTATTTATCTTCTGATTTTTTTAATAGGTATACTAGCTATTAAAGCTGGTGAATTTCCTTCATATTCATCCTTTGTTGTCAATCTAACTTCAACATCACCGCTTTCTATTTCTGCGTACTTTGAAATTACCTTTAGTATATCACTTTTAATCATTTCTAAAAAGTCAGGTTCGAAATCCGATCTATCATGTATTAAAATCAACTTTAATCTATCACTTGCAATGTCTTTCGAAAAAACCTTGCTAGAAAACATTTTAAATAAATCCATTACCGTGACCTCCTATATTCCCTTAAATATTTTTCTTAGAGAAGCAAAGAATCCTGTGTCGCCGCGTGATGATCCATCTAATGACGTATAGGCTACTTCCTCTCCCATTATTCTTCTAGCAATATCTTTAAACGCTATTCCTGCCAAGGACTTTTCATCTAGAACTATAGGTTCACCTTTATTTGTGGAAATAGTAACCTTCTTATCATCAGGCACAATTCCTATTAATTTAATTGCCAAGCATTCTATAATATCATCCACAGATAACATATCTCCATTTCTTGTCATCTCATAATTCATTCTATTTATTATAACCTCGTGTCTATCTAAACCTTTAGAATCTAATTTTCCAATTACCCTATCAGCATCCCTAATGGAAGTAAGTTCTGGGTTAACCACAATAATAGCCCTATCAGCTCCTACTACTGCATTTTCAAAACCTTGTTCTATTCCAGCTGGACAATCTATAATAACATAATCAAATTCTTCTTTTAACTCATTTACTAATAAAAGCATATCTTTTATATTAATATCATTTTTATCCCTTGTTTGAGCAGTTGGTAATAGATATAAATTATTGAATCTTTTATCTTTAATTAAAGCCTGTTTTAGCCTGCATCTCTTTTCAATAACATCAATTATTGTAAATACTACTCTATTCTCAAGCCCCATTAAAACATCAAGATTTCGAAGACCTGTATCTCCGTCAATAACTACCACTTTTTTATCCATAGCTGCAATTGCTGTTCCTATATTTGCTGTAGTTGTGGTTTTACCTACGCCTCCTTTACCAGAAGTTATAACTATCGCTTCTCCCATGTCCATTACCCCCATTAAATATATTTATTCTCTAAGTATGGTTCTACAATAATATTGCCATTTTTAATCTTTGCAACCTCAGGATACTGAGGCTTACTTTCTCCCTCTGGCGACCTTGTGACAATGCTTCCTATTTGCAAAATTTGAGGTTCTAGCTTAAATGCTGCAATTATAGCTTTCTCATTACCATTAGTGCCCGCATGTACAAGCCCCCTTAAAGTTCCAATCACAATTATATTCCCAGCAGCATATATTTCAGCTCCTGGATTTACATCTCCAACTATGACTATATTACCAGGATAATTTATACTTTGTCCACTTCTTATTGTTTTTCTAAGAAATTTTGTTTTCCCCTCATATATTCCAGTAAATACCTTAGCAGAAGTTTCATCTTGATCTTGAAAAATACAATCACTAATTAAAAATTCATCGAATAATATATCCTTTAGTTTTCTACTTTCCTTTTCATTTATGTATTTAAGTTCAGTAGTAATTTTTAAAGTACTCCCTTTATAAAATTTTCTTCCTTTTGAAAGCTTATCAATTAAAGACTCCAACATATCTTCAAAATCACTAAAATGATTCATATTTATAATTGCATTTAATCCTTCTTTGTTGCCTTTAATTATTATTTTATCTGTAACCATGATTTTAACCTCCTAGCTCTCCTCTGGTTGAAAAGCAATTATTAGTTATTTTTGCTTATTGCTCCATTATTGAACCTAAGACACATAAAAACAAACATTAATATGCCTAAACTACTATTTCAACATATTATCAGTAAATTCCTGCTTAATTTCAATATAAATATATTTTTTTATTTTATACTTATACTTTTATAATTTAGGGTGTAGCTCTATATTGTAAAAGTATACTAATAATAAAATAAACTCTAACAAATATATTTGTCAGAGTTTACTTAAACCTTTTACTAATCGTGACCACTTACATTTGTAGTATTACTTAAATCAATATTACTAATTTTCTTTTCTGGATCAACCATAAATTGATAATTAGGATTTATTTTTAGTAATTCTGCTTTAAAATACTGCTCATAAACTGATTTTGCAACTGGTGCAACCCACCCTCCGTGACCTCCATCGAAAACCACTGCACAAACAGCTATTTCCGGTTTATCATAGGGTGCAAATCCAATATAATATCCAAAAGATGTTCTTCCCAGTGCAGATTGAACAGTGTCATTATAAGTAGCTGAACCTGTTTTTCCACCATTTGTTATAGGGAATCCTCCAAAAGTAGAATATGCTGTACCTTTAGGATCACTAGTAACTTCTAGCATACCTTCTTTAATTAAATCAATAGTTTTAGCACTTATTCCAGTCTTTTCTAAAACTACAGGCTTAGTTTCTTTAATTACATTTCCATCTAAGTCCAAAAATTTATCAACTAAATGGAGTTCGTATCTATTCCCACCATTCACCATGGTAGATACGTAATTTGCAAGCTGCAACGGTGTAAAAGCATTAAACCCCTGTCCTATAGATGCATTATATTCATTAGCAGCAGATTTAATTTCAGTGCTAGCATTTGTTATTGTTGCATTTATAGTTTCAGCCATGGCTCTGATATCTTTAGCTGTATAGTTATTATTTTTTAAGCCTTGCGATGATTCAATGATTTCCTTTATCACAAGCTGCATAGTTCCCACAATTGAACTATCAGTACTTTTCTCTTCTTTTTTTATTTCTGCCTTAATGACATCAAGAAGTTTACGTTTTTTTTCATTTACTTTTTTAATTTCCTCAATTTCACTTTTAGTTCCATTTTCCTTTTGCAGTACAATATCAATAGGTTTGTATTTATCTCCTATATCATTTTTTCCTTGTTGTAAAAGTTCTACTAAATTGCTTATATGAACATTAGCTAATATTTCCTTACTAGATTCATAATTATATACCTGACCAAAATTTTCTGGTATCTCTATACCTGTTGATGGATTTTTATTACTATTAGGTTCTATTCCAAGTCCAAATTTCCATGCATACTTTGCAAGTAAATTTAACCCGTTTTTGTTCTCACCGGCATTTGCAAAAAGTCTATCAGCTACATCATAAAAGTAATAATTACAAGATTCTCTCATTGCCATTCTAAGATCTACGAGCCCATGTCCATAACCTTGTGTATTATATTTCCAACAGGCTCCAGTCCATGTAGAATACCTCTTATTATAAGGTCCATTATCATCTACTGTAGTAAACTCATCTATAACACCTTCTTCAAGTCCTGCTATAGCCGTAACTGGCTTAAATGTAGAACCCGGAGGTATTAATGATTTAGTTGCATAATTGAAAGTTGCCTTAGGGAAAATATCGTTATTATCCTTCCTAGTTTTAGAGTTACCTGCTATACTTTTATCAATGGGGAACATATAATTAAGTAATATATTTGTTCTTTCTTCTTTAGATTTTTCTGCCATATCCTTATCAGTTAATATGCCTTTAATATCTGCAAGCCCTCTCTTTTGGATAAATTCTAGTCCCATCTTCCCTATATCTGGATTCAAATATAAGTCATTCAATTGACTAGTTAATCTCCCAGATACAGCAAACATGTTAGGGTCATAACCAGGTCTGCTAGCTAATGCTAATACTTTACCAGAATTAACGTCAAGTACCACGACTGCGCCTCTATTTGCATTTGTGGTATCTACATCTTCTTTTACTCCTTGTTTTTGCAGCTTGAGCATAACAGCATCTAAAGACTGTTCTGCAGCATATTGCATATTTTTATCAATATTAAGTTGCAGAGTTTGGCCAGGATAGGTTTCAATCTCACCTAGTGTTTTAATTTTACGCCCTTGCTTATTAACTGCAATACTTTCTTGTCCCTTAGTTCCACTTAAAACATCCTCAAACGTAGCCTCAAGCCCTGATGCTCCTATATAATCTGTACTTATGTCATATCCTTTTTCTTCATACTTATCTGTGTCCCAAGGATTTATCTTTGAAATATAGCCTAAAAAAGCTGAACCTAACTCATTGTTAGGGTAGTATCTAATAGGCTGAGTTATAACACTAATACCTGGAATCTCAGGTTGCATTTGTTCAAAAATAAATGAAGTATCTTTAGTTAAATTATTAGCTATAACTACCGGCTTATACCCAGAAAAACTCTGCATCTTTAAAGTGTCCTTAACTAACATATACCGTCTTAATTCTTCTTTACTCTTAGAACCTATAATCTTTTCCATCCCATACTGCTTTATTAGCTCATTAAACACTTGCTCCGGAGTAATTTTAAAAAGCTCTTCATCAACTTTTTTAAGTTGCTCAGCATTTAAATCATCCCTCTTTTTACCTTGATAAAGCTTTCTAATAACTATATCATCAAAGCCTCTATCTTTTTTAAATCTAAGTTCAGTCCAGTCTTGTGTTGACTTATCTTGGGTTTTAAAATCAAAACTATACTCCGCAGTTTTTTTATCTTTACTATCTTTTACTTTAAGCAAAAATTCATCTACTTGAACTTCCTTGTTGTTATCAAGAATCTTAAACACATTGTCCATGGTTGGGAAGAAACTTTCTTCGCTCTCTTGTGTTTTAGTAAATATTAATATATAACTTTGAAGACTCGTAGCCAGTATTGAACCATTTCTATCAATTATCTCTCCTCTTGGAGCTGTTGTTGATATCATCTTGTGATTTTTTTGATTTGCAGTTTCTCTATATATCTCTCCATTGACTACCTGTATATTCACCAATCTTGAAATAATAGCAGAAAAAGTTATTAACATAATTATAACCAAGACATTAAACCTAGAAAATTCATGTTTGTTTTTATTTTTTTTGCTCATTATTTCACCAACCTATTAAAAATTATTAAATCATCATCTGCGATGCTGCAATATTAACATATATCATGCTAAAATTTCCACTCCTTAATCATATATGTCTTTTGAGAAAGCCAATATGTAAATTTATACATAAATATAGAAATTACAAAATTATATATTGCCTGATATAATATTGTAGTCATTTGTGTATATTGTTTCATCAAAAACAATATAGAAAACACTATTAATCCTTTTGTTAAGCTCAACACAAAAGAGGATATTACTGGCAAGAATGATCTTTCAATGAATATGCTTTTACCTATCTTTGCAGCTACAAGACACATAAGCATATTTGTAAACATGTTAGTTCCCAATCCATTCAAAAAATATATATCCTGAAGCGCTCCAGTAAAAACTCCTATTATCAGTGCATCTTTAGGAGAACTAACAATGGAATAGCACAGTGCAAATGTAAATATTAGACTCGGCCATGCGCCATTTACACTAAGTAAAGGCATTAAAGTGTTATCTAATATTAGAAATAGAATACATAAAAATACTACCGTTAATATCCTTTTCATAATACAACCCCTAATATTTTATTTCTCTATTTTCTTTTGGCACAACAATAAATACTTCTTCAATCTTGGAAAAGTTAACGTATGGTTCTATTATAGCACTTTTCATTACCTCACCTTTATCCTCATGAACACTTAAAACCTTACCTATCCTAATTCCTGAAGGGTATATTCCACCAAGTCCAGATGTTACTATTACATTATCTTTTTTTATAAGCGAATCCAAAGAAAGCCTCTGTATTTCTGCAAGCAACTTATTATTCTCATCCTTATATCCCTTAACAATACCATTATTTTCACTTGTGTTTTGAACAAGCGCTGCTACTGCGATATTTTCATTAGATAAGCATTGCACTATTGCCCAATTATTCCCTACAGAAGTAACTTGGCCTACCAATCCTTCTCCAGTCATAGCTATCATTCTTTTTTTTATGCCTTTATTTTCACCCTTATTTATTATAAAGCCATCTAAAAAATTATTTCCGCTTACTCCAATTATATCAGCACCTACATAGTTGTATTCGTTTCTTTCTTTTGAAAAATTAAGCATACCTCTTAATCTTTCATTTTCTTGCTCTAGATTATTATATTCTAAAGCCTTTCCTTGAAATTCAATGTTAGTTTTTCTAAGTTCTTCATTTTCTTTTTTGACGTTTGAAAAATTTGTTATAAATTTAAAAGAATCTCTTATTTTATAAAACCCCTTATAAAATACACCCTGTACTGAATTTATCGTTACACCCACACCATTCTCCACTATAGACATCTTTTCCCTATTTGCACTATAGGCTATTAAAGATAAAAACGTAACTGACAGTATTATAATAACTACTGCCAGTTTATTTTTTACAAATTTCATTTTTATCTTCTTTTACTCATAACATCTATATTGTCGAGAGCTTTTCCTGCCCCTATAGCAACACAATCAAGTGGGTTTTCAGCTATGTGTACAGGCATGTGTGTTTCACGATTTATAAGTGCATCTATTCCTTTTATTAATGCTCCTCCGCCAGTTAGCATGATTCCTTTGTCCATTATATCGGATGCAAGCTCTGGTGGTGTTTTCTCTAAGGTTGTTATAATTGCCTCTATTATTGATTGGATTGGTTCACTTAATGCTTCTCTTATTTCCTTTTGTGTTATTTCTATAATTTTTGGTAATCCTGATATTAAATCTCTTCCTCTTATCTCCATGCTCATGTCATCATCTTCTAATATAAATGCTGACCCAAGCTCCATTTTAATGTTTTCTGCAGTTCTCTCTCCTATCATCAGATTATACTGCTTCTTAATGAATGCTATTATAGATTGATCTAATTCATCTCCTGCAACCCTTAAAGACTTGCTTGTTACAATCCCACCTAATGAGATTATAGCCACCTCAGTGGTTCCTCCACCAATATCTACTATCATACTACCAGTTGGTTCATTTACAGGAAGTCCAGCTCCAATAGCTGCTGCCATTGGTTCTTCCATTAAATAAGCTTCTCTTGCACCTGCCCTCTTAGTCGCTTCTTCTATTGCTCTCTTTTCAACTTCAGTTACTCCAGATGGGAATCCAACTACAACTCTTGGACTTGTAAATCCTTTGGAAGTAACTTTATTTATAAAGTGCCTAAGCATTTTTTCCGTAATATCAAAATCTGCAATTGCTCCATCTTTCATTGGTCTAATAGCAACAATGTTACCTGGTGTTCTACCTATCATCTCTTTAGCTTCATTACCAACTGCTAAAACCTTATTTGTATTTCTATTTACTGCTACAACAGAAGGCTCCCTCAGTACAATACCTTTCCCCTTCAAGTAAACTAATGTATTTGCTGTTCCTAAATCTATTCCCATATCACGAGACATTCCAAATATTCCCATTATAATTTCTCCTTTCGTATCTAAAGCATTCCCTTTTCTTTTAAACTCACATAAGTTCCATTACCAATAATTACATGATCAAGCACTTCTATGCCTAATAATTTACCGCATTCTTTAAGCCTTGTAGTGATGTTTATGTCTTCCTTGCTTGGAGTAGGATCTCCTGATGGATGATTGTGACAAATAACTACAGAAGCACTACACTTTTTAATGGCTTCATAAAAAACTTCTCTTGGATGAACTATTGAACTATTTAAGTTTCCAATTGAGATATCTTTTATGCTTATAATGACGTTCTTTGTGTTTAGCATGATTAGTTTAAGATATTCTTTTTTTAAGTATCTCATTTCCTCCATAAGATACTGCGCGATATCTTTTGGCGAAGTAATTTTATAATCTTCTCCTGATTTAAAACTTCTAAGCCTTTTTGAAATCTCTATAATAGCTAGAAGTTGTGTTGCTTTAGCACTTCCAATTCCCTTTATCTTCGTAAATTCTTCTGCACTGGAATTTAAAAGCCCATTTAGTCCACCACATTCTGAAATTATTCTACCACAAAGATTTATAATATTCTCCTGTTTTGATCCGGTTCTAAGTATAATAGCTAGTAGTTCATTGTTAGACAAAGTTTCAGCACCGTATCTTAACAATTTTTCCCTTGGTCTTTCATTTTGAGGCAAATCCATAATTTTATAAGTCATACCCATAAAACAACTCCTTTATAGATTGACCCCCATCTCCCTTAACATAAATGATAACTTATTTACAGGTAGCCCAACAACATTATAATAGCACCCCTTTATTTCCTCCACAAATAAAGACGCCCCTCCTTGTATTCCATAAGCTCCTGCTTTATCGAATGATTCTCCTGTTTCAATGTACTTGTTTATTTGTTCCTCTGTGAGCTTCGAAAATTTTACTTCTGTACGAACATATTCAGTAATAATATCTTGAGTTTCAGTGTTTATTACTGCAATTCCTGTATATACCTCATGTGTATTTCCACTTAAATCACTAAGCATTTGGAAAGCCTCCATACTATCTTTAGGTTTGCCAAGTACCTTTCCATTAAGGTATACTACAGTATCACATCCTATTATGACAGATGGTTTTTTGATACCACTACAAATATCCATAGCCTTTCCTCTTGCCAGTGCCATAACATAGTCCCCGCAATTACCATTGAATGGTATGTCACTTTCTTCAAAGTTACTTACCACTATCTTGAAATTATCAGTTACCTTTTTTAAAAGTTCTGCCCTACGTAAAGACGCAGAAGCTAAAATAATATTCACTTGATCACTCCTAATATTTTCTATATAATATTATTGCCAAAACAACGCCTACCATAGACATAATATTAATATTAAAATTTATGCCAAAATTTACAGCTAATACTTTTAAATCTATAAGCATAGGATTTCTCATGCCAATAGTGTATGTACTGCTTAAAAATTTAAGTGCATTTATATTATTGCCCAATAATTCCCCTATGAAACTTCCAGAAATAGCACCTATCAGAATAAAAAAAATAAAATATTGATTTCTTTTTTCTGCATTTTTCAAATTTTATCCCCCACTTTACTTATGTATCTTATACATTTTAACATTTAATAAATTCATAAACAAGTGCATAAAGGATTATTAAAGGAAAGTTTATAATTGAAACTCATTGATTAGCAATGATTTCTAATAACATCCAACTAAAAAAATACAAATAGATTTAAATACTCTATTTGTATTTTAAAGACTTATTCTATTATTATCCATTTATTATTTTTTTTATGAATTTATAAACATACACATACTCCTGCTCCGCTTTCTCCCTTTTCAATTCTTCCGGCAGAGCATTTAAATATAACTTTATCTCATTCATATCCTTATATCCTACATTATCCTCCACCAAAGTTTCTAAAGAACTTAACCATTTTTTAAATTCTATAGTTTGAACTGATTTAGTGTCTTTTTCCGAGAGTTTATTTAATATTTTAATATCTGCACTTATCATTTCACTTGTTTGTGCATCAGCCTTATCCTTAGAATTCAGCTGGAGTTTAACTTTTACATAATCTATTTTATCTTCATTAAGCTGCTTCATAACACCATCTACACTGTCCATGGGGTAAATACCAAGCAAAACTTTATTCAGGTTATCTTCTTCAATAATAAATGGAGTGCCAATCTTAATTAACTTATTTTTCAAAACTAAAGCGTTTTCTTTCTTAGTATATGCACCGCATTGAATCGCTATATAATCTTTAGTTTGGCTTTCAGAAATCACCTTAGAAACATCTACATTCCCTTTATTTATTTCGCCATCTTTTCCTAAATCACTGTTAGTAGTTTTACCTTGTTTACTGTTATTAGGCTCACTATTTTTAGGCAATAATCTGGAAAAAATCGTACCTAGGGTAATTGCCGCTATTAAGGTTAGTACAATGACAATCATAAAATTATTGTTTTTCCTTTGTGGTTTATAATTATACCTAGTATACCTCACATTAACATCCCCCAACTTAATAAATCTTTGGGCCCCTTTAAATAAATAACAAATCAATATATTCGTGTATTTATTTTCATTTGCCTTATTTAGAATATTATTACTTAGAAGATGATTTTAGAATAAAAAAAGAAAAAAATATAATGTTATTAGATATTTACCGCAATAAAAAAGTCTGACAATCAATGTCAGACCTATAATTATATTTATTCAAGTATTCTTCTTGCACCAACATATGCCGCATTGTAATAGCTCTGGCCTAAGTTACTAACTGTAACTTTGTGGCTTCCCGAGGATGCGTGTATAAACTCCCCGTCCCCAACATAAATTCCAACATGCGAAACTGATGATCCATCTGTATTGAAAAAAACTAAATCGCCTTGTTTTAAATTCTTTCTTGATACCGAGCTTCCCTCACCAATTTGAGAACCTGTATAATGTGGTAAACTTACCCCAAATGCCCTATAAACATACTTTGTAAAACCTGAACAATCAAAAGACTTTGGACCCTCTGCTCCCCATACATAAGGTTTTCCAATAAAATCATATGCATAAGAGATTATATCATTTCTGCCTTCTGAATTTGAAGAGCTTGATGAAGTTTCACCTCTAGACAATCTCTTCTCCGCTTCCTTTTGCTTTTTCTCTGCGCTTCTATCTGGGACTTTTATAACATTATCTGTTTTAAAAGTTGCAGAGCGAAGAACAACTTGTGTTTGACCTTTAATTGCTACATCTGCCTTTACCACTTGAGTTTTTATACTTGTACAAACTCCTATTGCTAATACAAAGACTACAAACTTAACCAAATTAAACTTTAAAATACTCATATTTAATACCCTCCTAAAGCTTCCGAAGTTAGCTGACGGGTTCGGGATGAAGGCTCCCTACTAGTGAATAATTACTATCTCTAGATTAACCCCAATTTTCTTGGTTCCTCCGTACCTATAAATAAATAGGACTCAGCTTTTTTATTATAAATGATTTTCCAAAGAAATGTCAATACATTTTAAATTTTACTACTTTCTATCCTCGTATCTATATTAATATATGTAACCATACTTTGTTTTTATTCACATTGTATTCTTTTTTTTAAAATTAATATATCCTCTTCTTTACTATTTAGTTCTAAAAAATTACTTGTTATTCTACTTATATCAAAGTTATTACTTTTCCAAAACTCTAGCATCCCATGATTGTTAGTTGAAACAAAAGTATAAAAGTTACATATTCCATAATTTTTATATAAATGTTTTAAAAACTCATCAATAATTTTAGTAGAAATTTCACAACTGTACAATCTAAATTCTATCAAATAACACATAATCCACACTTCATTGGGATTTTTAAATTCTATTCTCCCCTTTATAATACCTATAAGTTTACCACTGAATAATACCTTAAGAAAGTACTCTCCTTCACTGATGTAATATTCCAAGTATCTCTCATAGAATTCCTTGATACCATAATTATTTAGGGCATTCACATTAAAATCTTGTTGGCCATTAATCCAATTTTCAATATTAATAACATCTTCTTTTTCTACATTTATGATGTTTATATCATCAAACTTAATATCTATATTAAACATATTCACACCTCTTTAATTTTACATCTTATCACCTTTGCTATGCCTCTTTTATATCTATTTAATTCTTCATAACCTAAATCATTAAATTCTACGTTACTATTAAATTTCCTTCAAGAAAAGTATATATTAAATAGATATATGTTCCATAATGTTTAGTAATCCTCAATAAAAAAAGCAACCCTATAAGCTTTTATAGTGTTGCAAAATAATAATTTTATATTTTATGTTAAGTTTAGACTATCTTTACTCCTCGCTATACATAAGTGTTAATCTAACAATTCTTCTTACTACATCATTTGCCTCTGTGTAAGGCATACGACATCTATTTAAAAGTCTAAATACTGAGGGGTTATATCTTTCCATTTTTCTTACAATAGAATCAACATCATTGCAGGTTTCATCAATTCTATTAGGATCATTATATTCATCTTTAAATTCTCCTATATCTGTATCCATATTTGGTGGTGCTCCAAAATTTAGGCTAGTTTCTATACTTGGATTTACCTGCATATCTCGGTTCATTTCCATGTTTTGATTTATACCCATATATGGACACCTATTAATATTTGGGTACATCTCCATACTTGGATACATCTCCATACCTAAGTTTGCATTATTCATATACCCTGTTGTTTTCTCTATGCCGGGGGTAAAATCATAATCTTTAGTCATATTTCTTTGTTCATATCCATACATCCTAGGATCTAGCGGAATCATTTCATATTCTTCAAGCGCGTCTGTTTCTTCAATCATGTCTATTTCTTCAATGCTCCTATTATCTGGCTTCATAATTATCCTCCTATCTACCATATTATTAACACATTAACAATTTATGCTAGACTAGGTGTTTTGATACTAACTTTTAGTAGTTATAAAAAAATAATATAACTGGCAAAAAAATAAAGGGGTATAATTACACCCCTTTATTTTTCATCTACTTTAGTCCTCTTACAGGTTTTCGCATGTTACTATCACCATTAATAGTAACAGGATTACTCTCTTTACTTTCTTTTTCATAAGATTTCTTGTGTTTTATATCCAAATTTTTTTCTCTATCTTTCATAAACAACACCTCTTTCAGATGTTAGTTTTTCCATATTTCTTTTAAAAATTCATCTCTTCCCGATTTTGCTCTATCTTCTTTATACTCCTTAGTATTTTTAGTTGAAAAGTCTTGATGATATTCCTCTGCTAAATAAAAATTTGTAAGTGGCAATATTTTTGTAACAATAGCCTTTTTATATTTTCCCGATTGTTCTAATTCATTCTTAGACACTTCTGCAAGATTTCTTTGTCTTTCATCTTCATAAAAGATTGCAGTCCTATATGAATCTCCCTTGTCTTGAAACTGCCCTTGATCATCTGTAGGGTTTATCTGCCTCCAATACATTTCAAGAAGCTCTTCATATTTTGTTATTTCCTCATCATATATAACCTGAGCTACTTCATAATGGCCCGTAAGTTGTGATTTAACTTGTTCATAAGTGGGATTATCGGTATTTCCACCTGCATAGCCTACCTTTACTTCTATAACTCCTTCAAGAAGATAAAAACAATCAACCATGCACCAAAAACATCCACCTGCAAAAGTTGCTTTTGATAATTTATTATTTTCCATATCTATTCCCCCTGTTAAACTATAATTTAGCATTAATATTATATAGGTTTTTCATAAATGTTAATAAAAAAAAGAAAGACATTTTGCCTTTCTTCATTTTCTTGGTGCGACAGACGGGACTTGAACCCGTACGGTCTCCCACACGCCCCTTAAACGTGCGCGTCTGCCATTCCGCCACTATCGCAAAATTTTGTTTTATAAGGGATATAATCTTATAGTCACATAGGTGTTTATCCCTTATGACTACAAGATTTATTATATATTAGCTTAATATAAATTGTCAATAATTTTTATTTGCTATTATTTAGTTCATCACCATATAATTTAAAGTAAATATTATAATTTGTATTTACCTTTTTTACATACTTATCTGTTTCTTCAAAGGGTATTGCATATAAGCTTTTACCATCACTAGAGTATTCTTTATTTTTAAGCCACTTTTGAACATTTCCACGACCACCATTATAAGCTGCCAGTACCAAATCTACATCTCCGTTAAATTCACTATTTAAATTATCTATATACCAACATCCCATAGCAATATTAACTTCAGTATTATATAATGCTTCCATTTTAAAATTCGGTAATTGCATATTTTCAGCAATCCACAATGCTGTATCAGGCATTATCTGCATAAGCCCATAGGCACCCCTATGGGAAATAGCCCTTTCATTAAAATTACTTTCTGTTCTAATCACAGCTGCAACTAAAAACGGGTCTACGTTATATCTCTGCGAATACTTAACTATTTGATTTTCATATTTTATTGGATAAAAGCTTTTAAAAATACTTTTTAAATTAATCAATATGATAATCAAGAAAGTAAAAATTATAAATTTTATTATTTTTTTAATTTTCATTTCTCCACTTTTAACCTTTCTAGCTCCGTAATAATTGAATCTAACTGCAACTTAGTATCTTCAATGCTTCCTCCATTATCAATAATAAAATCTGCAAATCTTTTCTTTTCCAGAAGAGGCATTTGAGCTCTTATTCTATCCATGGTTTCATCTAAATTCATGGAATCACGAAGCATAACTCTTTGAACTTGAGTGTCACTGTCTACCCAAACTAATATAACTGCATCCATACTAGTATGTAGATTATTCTCTATTAAAGTAGGTGCATCTACAAAGCATAACTTGCAATTAGCTTCTTCATATGTTTTTATTTTGCTGTTTATTTCTTTTATTATAAAAGGCACTGTAATATCTTCAAGCTTCTTTCTGCTCAAATCATTCCTAAAAATATATTTTCCAAGTTCTTTCCTTTTTATATTACCTTGTTCGTCAAAAAATTCATTTCCGAATTCCTCTTTAATTTGACGAAGAACCTCAGGGTATATTACAAATATCTCTCTAGCTACAATATCTGCATCAACAATGGGAAACTTTTTACCCCTTAGCATATTAGTTACAGTGCTCTTTCCACTACCTATACCACCTGTTATACCAACCTTTAGCATTTTCATTACTTAGCCTCATACCAAGTTTCACCAATGCTTATTTCCACTTCTAAAGGAACTAAAAGCTTAATAACATTTTCCATCTGGTCTTTAACTAAATTCTGAACTGCATCAATCTCATCTTTATATACATTTAATATTAGTTCATCATGAACTTGAAGTATTAATGTACTTTTTAATCCCTTTTCTTTTAATTTATCAAACACGTTCACCATAGCTAGTTTAATAATATCAGCCGCACTTCCTTGGATAGGTGTATTCATGGCTAAGCGCTTTCCAAAGGACTGCACAATTTTATTTGAAGAGTTTATTTCGTGAATAAATCTTCTTCTATTTAATATTGTAGTAACACTACTATTTTTTTCAGCTTCCACCACTATATCTTCCATGTATTTTTTAACCTTTGGGTATCTTGCAAAATAAGCTTCTATATATGTTTTAGCTTCACTTCTAGATACATTTATATCCTTTGCTAAACTAAATTCTCCAATACCATATACTATACCAAAATTTACAGCCTTGGCGTTACTTCTCATAAGCTTCGTAACTTCTTCAATAGGCACATTAAATACCTCTGATGCGGTTCTTGTATGAATATCACTATGTTTAATAAAAGCATCAATTAGATTTTCATCTTGTGATATATGAGCGAGTACTCTAAGTTCTATTTGTGAATAATCCGCAGATAAAATAACACACTCTTCATTGTGTGGAATAAATACTTTTCTTATAGCTCTACCCATTTCATATTTTATGGGAATGTTCTGCAAGTTAGGCTCTGTACTTGATAATCTTCCTGTAGTTGTAACTGTTTGAGTAAAACTAGAATGTATTCTACCATCAGTATCAATAACTGCCTTAAGTCCTTCAATGTAGGTAGAAAATATCTTTGTTAGCTGTCTATATCGTGTAATTTCAGTGATAATAGGGTGTTTATCATTTAGCGCCTCTAAAACCTCTGCATTAGTTGAATATCCTGTCTTTGTTTTCTTTATAACAGGTAAATCTAACTTTTCAAATAATATTTTACCTAATTGCTTTGGTGATTTTATATTAAATTCTTCTCCGGATAAAGCATAAATAGTACTTTCCATTTCACTTATTTCGAGAGCAAATTTCTTAGAAAGTTCAGTTAACATATCCTTGTCTATGTTAAATCCTTCCGCCTCCATATATGATATAGCCTCTGTTAAGGGCTGCTCCACCTTATATAAAAGTTCCCCCATGTTATACTCTTCAATCTTCTTTTCTAGGTTTTCATAAAGCTCTTTTAATAACGATACTTTATTAATTTCCTTTTCATTATCATCACCAGAGATACTAGTTCTAAGATTAGTCTCTATAAGTGTTTGCAGACTGTACTCATTTTGAGCTGAATCAAGCAAATAGGCCGCAAGCTCTATGTCAAATTTAACCCCTTGTAGCTTAATACCATACTTACTAAGAGCAGTATAAGCATTCTTTATAGAGTGGCTTACCTTTTTAATGTTGTTATTTTCCAGCAGTGTTTTTAAGTAATTTATAGTTTTTTCTTTATCTTCAGTAAATAACTCAGCAACCTTAATTAAATAATTTTTTCCCATATAGTTAAGGTATATGTTATTCAAAGTGATTTTAGAAAATATACTTGCATTTGCAATATCAAAAATAATATAAATAGTGTCTTTTATTTCAACAATTATTTCCTGTAATGCTAGTAGGTTATCTATTACTGTAAACTCAGCAGAAAACACTTCCTCAATAGCTTCCTTTTCATCTGGTATTTTGCTTATTAAAGATTTAAATTGTAATCTATAGAATAAATCCTTTACAGCACGTACATCGTACTTTTCTTTTGATTTAATTGAATTTAAATCTATTTCCATAGGTACGCTGGTAATAATTGTAGCTAATTTTTTACTAAAAATAGCCTGTTCACTGTAAGTCATTAAGTTCTCAACAAGTTTTTTACCGCTAACCTTATCGATATTCATAAGAAGATTTTCTATACTCTTATACTCTTTAATAAGCTTATAAGCAGTTTTTTCACCAATACCTGGCACACCGGGGATATTATCTGAGGCGTCCCCCATTAAGCCTTTTACATCTATAAATTCAGTAGGCGTTACTCCCATTTCTTCTATTATTCGATTCCTATCATATATTTCCTTTTCTGACATTCCTTTTTTGTTTATTACAACTTTAACATTATCCGTGGCAAGTTGAAGTGCATCTCTATCGCCTGTTACTATAAAAACTTCTATGCCTTGATTTTCTGCAAATACAGATAGTGTCCCTATTAAGTCATCTGCTTCAAAGCCATCTAATTCAAAAATATCTATAGCCATCTTCTCTAACAGTTCTCTAACTAGAGAAAACTGCCCTATAAGTTCATCAGGCATCTTTTTTCTACCTGCTTTGTAATCTTTGTAATCTTCATGACGAAAAGTAGGTGCCTTCCTGTCAAAGGTAGTAACAATATAATCTGGTGCAAACTCCTCTTTCATCTTTAAAAGCATACTTGTAAAGCCGTAAACCGCATTAGTATATATTCCATCTGAATTTGTTAGGGCTGGCAATGCATAAAACGCTCTATACATAAGGCTATGCCCATCTAAAATTAATAATCTTTCCTTAGACATGGTGACCCCTTCTTTCTACTATGTTTTATTTTAAAATATGCTTAAATCTAGCTCCTTAGATAATTCCTCTAAAACCTTTATTCCAGCAATGCTATTGCCCTTTTCATCTAAGGACGGTCCAACTACTCCAATACCCATTCTTCTAGGAACCGCTGCCATTATGCCTCCGCCCACGCCACTTTTTGCAGGTACTCCTATGTGCACTGCAAAATCACCTGAACCGTCATACATACCACAAGTAACCATTATAGTTTTAATTATTCTAGCTGCTTCCCTTGATATGACCCTTTCATTGTTAGATACTATAACACCCGAATTAGCAAGCATTGCTCCTATTCTTGAGATATCCCTACAATTAACCTCCATGGAACACTGTCTAAAGTATACATCTAGGACCTCTTCCACATCACCCTCTATAATCCCTGTACCCTTCATAAAATATGCTAATGATCTATTTCTATCCCCTGTAGCCTTTTCAGAGGCGTAAACACTTTCATTAATATTAATACCAGGATTACCTGTAATCTTTCTTGTAAAGTCTAATATCCTATTAAATTTTTCATCTGCAGTATCTCCTAAAACTAGAGAAACTGTTGCAATCGCTCCTGAATTTATCATTGGATTTAAGGGTTTTTGGTTATTATTGCTTTCTAAACTTATTATTGAATTAAACGCAGCCTCTGTTGGCTCCATTCCTATTTTAGAAAATACATAATCTACGCCATTGTCAATTATAGCCAGCATAAGTGTGATTACTTTGGATATGCTTTGTATTGTGAATTTCATCTCATAATCTCCTGCAAAAAATTCTTCCCCTTCAAGAGTGCTTATGCACACACCAAGCGCCTGGGCATCTGCTTTGAAAAGTTCTGGTATATAAGATGCAACCTTGCCCTCCGACGTCCAGCACCTATTTTTATCAATGATAGTATCTAATATTATCTTCATGTTGTTCTCCTCACTATAGCAACTTAACACTGTTGTAACTATATATTATTTTCTAAAATTAACATTTTTCTTTGTACTTCATATAATACTATACTTTGTATGGTGTTTTCAATTCTTTATAGAAAGATTAACTATTCTTATTGTTCACATAAAATAAATACCAAATGTAGCATTTCTAAATTTAACTTATCCTAAAGGTTAATATTTAGTGTAAATTCTTTATCTATAAAAAAATCATTAGTAAAGTAAACAATACCTATTGCATTATTTATAAATATATGTTAAACTAGTTTTTGTCAGACATGCCGAAGTGGTGGAACTGGCAGACGCGTCGGACTCAAAATCCGAAGGTGTAACAACCGTGCGGGTTCGATTCCCGCCTCCGGCACCATAAGACTTTCAAGGTTTTCTTGAAAGTCTTTTTTTATGCTCAAAAATCAAGAAAAGTGCACGAAAAGTGCACAAAACTTTTATTGTATTTCTCCATATAATAAATTTAGTTCAATTTCTCTGCATGAACATTCTTTAAGTAGCTCTTTAAACTCTAACAATTCTCCATTGTTCAATCCCTTTGCTTCTAGGAAATCAAATATATTATTATGTGCCTCCGCTTTTGAGTCCCATGCCTTTTCTATGTTGATTTTGTCTGTGCTTTTCATTTCAACATTCCCCCTTTGTCGATTATTTGTTATGCACCGTTGCATTAGTAATATTTCAATGATAACATTTTGCCTTTCTCATGCAAAGAACATAAGTTCGTATTTCGCTCCAGTTAATATTTTGATATTTATCCCTCATTTTTGAAGTTATACATGAATAGTACAATTGGTATTGAAGTTTTATATACCTCAACCAATATTTTTTAATATTTGCTTTTCTCCTTTCTATCACATAGGAGTGACTTCTATATTTGGAAATTCCCTATGTATATATAAATAAGTAAATATCTCTAAAAAAACAGTATGTTTTAAAATTTATTTTTATAATTTTATTTTTATTTGTTTACTTTCCTTATCTATTATAAGGCCAAATAACGTCGAGCACCTCGACACTTCCGACAATTTAGCACTAAATTCTTACAAAAAAGAACAAAACACCCTACTTTTCAGCAGAATGTTTCTTTAAAAGGTCTTCTATGGCTTCATCTACTAGCCTTGATATTGGGATTCTTGTTTGTTTTGATAGTTCCCTCAATTTTTCATCAAGTTCCTTGATTAAAGAACTACCAAACCTAACCCTGTGTATTAGCATATCATCACCCCAGATAAATTATATAAAGAACGTAAGGTGCAAACAAGACTTGCTACGTAACAATACCTTACATTACTTACCTGTGTACATTGATATTGCTGACTTATATAATTAAAATATGGACATGTACATACTAAAGATAAAAGAAATTAGACAGGCTAAGAAAATGACACAACAGATCCTAGCTGAAAAGATAGGAATAAGTAGAAATTATTTAAGTGAGCTCGAGAATGGGAAGTGGGATATAAAATTAGATCTACTAATAAAGATAAGTAATGTCTTGGGGGTGCATCCAAGCAAATTAATAAAGAATAAATAAAAGCAGCTAGGGTATAAACTCCAGCTGCTTTTATTTATTCTAGTACATTATTCTTTATATGCTTATTGAACTTAATTACTTTTAAAATTGTATCAAATATAAACCAAACTAATGAAGGAATTACTAACAGTAGCCCTACTGGGCCCAAAGGGGTTGCACATAAAGCAAATGAAACAATAATAGCGATAATTGCTTTTTTATTGTACCCACCAGTAAATTCTTTAAATTTCTGATTGTAATCCTTTTGTCTTTCAATCTTTAAATTCCTTTCAGCCACATTAGCCGCCGAAATATTGGTATTTTTTGGGAACTACTCTTTCTTTTTTTACCACCAGCATTGTAACTTATACCTGTTCCTGGTATGCCAACAGTTAACCCGCGTTTTGAATTAATCGTTACTCCTGGTGCAATTTTTAAGCTTGTAGATGAAAAGCCGTTCTTCCCTACATTAACTTTAAATCCTTTAGGCCCAAAACTCTTTCTAACCTTTAATCCCATGCCATTACCCCCCTCTTCATTAATATGTAATACTTTATCTATTCCCCCACCACATCTCATATACCTCTATTTTTCGTGTTACAAGTATCGACATAAATGAAAGGACTCTGTATTTTGATTTTTTAAAGTACTAAAATGTATACGTAAAATGAAATAAAAATACACTGTATTTGTGACCTAACTCGTAAAAATGAAAGTATGTAGGTAACTTAAAAATGAATAGCCACTGTATTTGCTAGAAAAGCCAAATAACACAATATATTTAGTAGCCTTGGATCAGCTTTGTCCAATCAAGAAAAGTACTCAAAATAAAATAAGGCGTGCGCTAAAGATAAAAGTATACGGACTTTTTCATTTAGGCACTCGACTAAAGAAATTTACCTCTCACAAAACATGGCCACGAAAAAGTATGGCTTAATATTTTTTGCCTTTGGAAAATAAAAAAAGAAAGGGAAAAATAGAGAAATTTTATAAAAAAAAGAGAAATAAACATACAAAAAATAAAAAAATCTCTGGAATTATACCGAAGAAAATATTAACTTTATTTATATTTCAACTTCGCATAAATAATATTGAAAAATAAGCTTGTCTAATTCCTGGCTTAAAGAAACAACTTCACTATCAACAAGGCTATCAGCAACTGATATTAACTTTTCTAATTTATTTCTAAGCAATTCTATTTTTTCACCCATAATCCTCACCCTTTTCCTAAAAACTCACAAGGTCAATAATAATACATATTAAATCCATTTGCAACATATAATTACAGATTTAACCATTTTCTAAATGAACAAAAATAAAGTTCAAAGTCGCTCCTCATTAATCTTAGTAACTGTTCTTAAATTTTAAATAAGACCCACTTACACGTGCTTAGCTCATATTTAATCTCATATAACTTATCAGCTCCATTTACTACACTTTGGCACTTAAACACAAGCATAAGGTTACCTGCTAGTTTCTCTTTAACTATAGTAATCACTCTATCTATTTTAACTACAGAAATGCTTTGTTATCTTAAACCTTATTGGATTTATATTACCCTTTTCATCAGTCCAAGAAACTACTTGAATGGGCTTTGCTACAACTTTCATGCTTTAATCCTCCTGATAGTTTAAAATATGTAAAGTTCGTGACATTTTCTCATTTCTTTCAATATACCCTTCTTCTTGTAACTTAACTAAATACCTTTGTACTGATGATGATGATTTTAAATTTTAAATTGATGCTAATTCTCTTACGCTTGGTGAGTACTTATTATCTATAATAAAGTCATTAATTACTTTAATAACTTGTTTTTGCTTTTTAGTAATCATTTACTCCACTTCCTTTATTGTTTTAATTATAGTGAACATGCGTTCTATTATAAAGCAATAAATAGCAAAAAAATAGCCCTGGCCGAAGCCAGAGGCATATGTTTACCTTCTATTTATGCGGGAAATTTCTTTGTTTTATTCATAGGACATACAATATGATTTTTATCAAACCATATCATATAAAAGAATTCTTGTGCTCTGTATCCATAAACCCGTTTTTTTTGATTAACTCTAAAAGAACATAGTTTGGCATCAGTTGGAACTTCACTTGGAAGTTTTATTGCAATAAATTTATTTCTTTCATAATTCAATCCAGTGTCTACCATAATTTGATTCCATGTTAACGTTTCTAACTTCTGAAATGCATCAATTAATAGCTTTAATTCACTACCTTGCCAATCTGTAATGGAGCACCCACTATGAACAACATTTTCAAACGCTAGCTTACCTTTTCTTAAGTTATAATCAACATCTTTTAATTCTGTTGATATATCTCTAGATGTCTGCTTTTTTAGTTCCAATGCCTTATTGTTAACTTTTTTACCCATTTAACTCTGAATAAAAATCACGCATTAAAGATTTTGGAATAACTTTGTCACAGCCCATACCTGGTGGCAAGTTTCCTCTTGTCTGTTTCCATGGTCTTTCTTGATGAGTTAATTGTTCTAAATAGCTTCCAACAAATTTCCCATACGCCTCCCAAACTGAATCCAATGTTTCTATTTGCATCTCACGGAATATATTTATATTGAAATCCTCGTCAACCGTACAAATTGTAGAATTCATAGAGACATCATTGTACTTTTTATATAATTTATAATTAGCTGGACCATGCACCCATGCTTGAAAATCTTCTTTGAATAATTCTTGTCCATCCCAAACCATACTCCACGCTTGTGCATAATAGCATAACTTTTGCAATTTTAAAGGAGTAATTGGATCTTCTGCCTCGCAGTTCCCTTTAGTAACAAAATAATTCGCTACATCATATATACTTGGCATCTGTTTTCCCCCCATTCGTTTAAATAAGTTTATTACTTCTCCCATAATCACACCTCCTAGCGTGATACAGAACCATAATACTCTTCTTAACTACATTATAGTTCTGTATACTAAATGGTACAAGCTTTTAATATGATAGATTTATTACAAATTAGCTCAAATAACGACATTTTACACAATATATCTAATACTTCCATAAAATTGCATTTATTAGAAGCATATTTATATATATATGTTAGTCATGTCCACTTATTGCCAATTTTATTCTTAAATAAAAAAAGCCTGAGAATTAGTATTTAAACTAACCTCTGGCTTTTAAATATTTACTATATCCTGTTATTTATTTCTCCATCATCTGCTTTGTCTTTAGCTTTTCATATAAATAATGTACTATCCTTCTCATGCGCTGTTCGCTTAAAAATATAGTTGTTTTTGCAGGTAAAAATTGATAAGCTTTTTTGATTACCCACTCTTAATTATGCTATCTTTAGCCATATACATTGTTTGAAGCATTAAAGTATAAGCTTCTGTTTTAAACTTCTGCCACTCTAGTACAGCGAAAGAATAGTTCCCAATACAAACAAAATATCAAATCTATATTCCAATTAAAATTCAAAAATCAGCAAGGAAGCAAGGTATCTTTTATTATTAAAAATAAATGTACACAAGAAAAGTATTTTTGTGGTAAATAAATAAATCTTTAGAGAGTTTCTGAGCTACTGGAATGCAAGTGAAGTAATAAGATCTGCACTTGAGCAATTTTTTAAGTAATGGCGTTAAATATCAGTCTCATGACATTATGGGGTGGAGCCAACATTAAAAACAGTCAAAAGTAACAGTTCTATGTCACTTTAACCTTGGTTACAGGCATGCTCCATCTACCCCAAATCTATTTTATAAGTTTAACTCTATCTGGTGTACATATAGTACCTTCAGGAATGTTTAAATGTCCATTACTATCTAATTTAAATTCCTTACCATCAATTATGATTTTAGAATTTTCAGTATATCCGAATTGTGAAAGATTATTATTCATATAACCACTTCTAAGATTTGTAAGATCCTCTTGAGTATATAACCAACCATTTGGTTCAAGAAGCACTTTTTCAGATTTATCATCAAATTGAATCATTTTTCCAGTCTCAGCACCCAAACTTTCCAGTCTAGCCTTTACTTCTTGACAATTCGGGAAAAAAATTCTTAATAAATTTAACTTTTCATCTAAAGGATAATCGCCACCTATAATGTTAACTAATTTAGTTGATTGAGCCATATCGTTAAATTCGCCTTCAGAAAATGCTTCTGAAACATCTTTATCAGGATACATATCACAAAAAAGTAACTTTACATTATTATTTTCTTTTACAGCTATATCTGCATATCCATGCATTAAAGTCTTAATTTTATAATTTGTTCCTTTTTTCACATTCAAAACGTTATTATTAAATTTAAGTTCATCAAGATTACCAGAAATATATTTCTTAGTTATTCTATTAATATTATTGATACTACTTGTTTCTTTATTAGTATTTAATATGTTACTACCTATAGATTTTGAATTATAGTTATTTCTATAATACGTAAGTGAAGATACTCTATTATACAAGTTAAATTCCTCCTAATATTTAGTTTAGATATATAAGTATCGGCAATACATAAGTATAATTTAGCTTTATTTTATATTAACATACAAATAAGGTTATAACAAATCAGAATTACTTGTATTTAAATAGAAATAATGATATTATAAACTAGTATTGCATCATTTTAATTTATAGGGGGTAATTATGAAAATTTTACAAAAAAAACTTTTAGTGTTTTTATTTACATTAAGTATTACTTTAACTGGTATGACTGGCATGGTCTTTGCCCATATTAACTATGGAACTCCAACTGCAATTGTAAATGATACTAAAGACACAGCATACCAACTTAAAGCAAATACTATCCAAGACTCATTATCATATCTGGCTATACCTTTATCGGGTACTTTAAGTGACTCAAATGACGCTGATTGGTATAAAGTATTTCTTTATTCTGGAAATCAAACATTGACTCTTAAATCATACGATAATGACAAAATTGCAGAGGTTATTTCAGAAGATGGTACTCTTGTTTCTAAAAGCATACATGGGCCATCAACTAAAAGGCAAGAAAGATTTACAATTACTACTTCAGGAACTTACTATATAAAGGTATATTCTAATGAAAGTTTCAGCACAACAAGTAGTTATTCAATATTAATAGGAGCACCAGAGTATCGACTTGCTTCATATACAAAATCACTTAATACCAATATGGTTGTAACACCAACTAAGAAAGTATCAAGTAATGTAAGTTTTGATTTAAGTACTGATACTTCAATTCCAGCTACTGCTATAGTTCGTGAAATAAATATTATGGGAACTGAAACTAATAAATATTATGTTGATGACAAAATACGATCAATCAAGCCAATTTCACAATATTCATGGTTTGATCTAACAGGACCTGCAATTTTTACAAAGAATGTATTAAATCCTTCTCAACCAATAATGTTAAAACAAAATTGGTCGTTTAAGCATTCCGTATCTGGTTTTTTTGCTCCATACACAAGCTATTCTTTAAATCCTATAATTGAATTTAACTATTATTGTGAGGAGAATTATTAGAATAGAAAATAACTATTTAATATAAAAAGGTTATAGTGAACTAAAAGAATAAAACCATTTGGGGTTCCAAATGGTTTTTTCTTTTTAAATATAAAAAAATACATATAAATCAATGCTTTATTTTTCATAAGTAAC
Organism: Clostridium sp. CS001; assembly: GCF_020443565.1. GTDB lineage: Bacteria > Bacillota > Clostridia > Clostridiales > Clostridiaceae > Clostridium_AD. Next base: position 1,386 of record NZ_JAIZZN010000003.1, on the reverse strand, counting down.
TTTATAATAAAGGAATAATATCAGTTTTAATTGTTTAACATTATTTTGTTTAAGGTGTTTAGTTTAGGGTAGCCTTCCATTTATCAATATAACTTGTCTTAAAAAACCTAATAATATTTTTTCGTACCTAGTTAATACTAATACATTAGTCGGCTGTACCCGTTATAAACTATTATTTACTTGTCCATCATCTATAACATCTTTTAATTTTTCATACAAATATCTTATAATATTTCTCATGCGTTCTTCAGATATAAAAATAGTTAATTTTTTAGGTAAGAATTGATAACTTCGTTTTATGATCCACTCAACTTGTTGTTCTCCATTTTTTAAAACTTCATCTTTGGCCAATCGTTTTGCCTGAAGCATAAGAGCATATGCTTGAGTTTTAAATTTTTGCCACTCCAATGCGCATAAAGAATAGTGGCCAAGATAACTAAAATAACAAATCTATATCTAATTAATAATTCAAACATTAATATTCACCCCTTATTAATTTGTCTAAAAGTTTATATGCAGCATCTGTAGCTGGTCCCCAAATACCATCCTGTGTTAAAGGTGTAGTTGTTTGAGTTGTTTTGTTATACCAGAGCTGAAACTCTAAGCAGTAATTAACTTTTATCTTTTCTATTGGTTTAATTATCGGTTTAATTTCTTCCCCTAACAATCCTGCTACGATAGCTTTAGCAATAGCCTTATATCCCACTTTCAAGTATTGCTCAGCATCTGAAGTATCTACAAAGCAAACTTCAATGAGCATAGATTTAGCAACAGTACGTCTAATAACATAAAGGCCCTTACCATCTTTTACACCCCTGTTTTTAAAGCCTAATTTAGCTATATTAGCGCATACGTCTATTGCATCTTTATATTGCCTGCCCGCATAAGTGTAAGCTTCTACACCTTGACCACCACCAGCATTAAAATGTATTGAGATAAACCAATCTAAGTCTTGTCTATTTGCTTGATCCATTATTAAAGATAAACTTTCATTTACACTGTTTGCATAATCTATAGTACAATTTATAGCATTGTGGCCAGCTTCTTTTAAAAGCTTCCTTACTTCTGCACCAACTAACCTAGTCTGTTCACTTTCATTAATTATGCCTACTGCTCCTGTTCCAAAACCTTTAATTGTATGCCCATCATTTATTCCAAAAGTGAAAACATTCATTATTTTTCCTTCCTCTCTATATTATAAATTACTCTCGATATCTCGCTCATTCTCAGAATTTCATTATTTAAAAAAGAAACCCCCTTGGTATATATTGAAGCATTGTATTTATATGGGCATAGATAGGTGACCTAAAGAGAACTATGCTCTTTTGTTAAATTATGGCTACGATGGATGTCCGCATTATCTCTGGTAACTTACCCTTCCATGTC
>NZ_JAIZZN010000002.1 GCF_020443565.1 Clostridium sp. CS001 | reverse complement strand
AGTCTTAAAACTAAGAATTACTTTTTGCTAAAGTAATTAACTGGTTTAACGAAATATTATTTCGTTTCTTTACCTATTTCTCTGTTTAATTTTCAAAGACCAATTTGTTTTGTCATCTTGCGACGACTTCTACTATATTACTAGATACTTCTTAATTTGTCAACAACTTCTTTTAATATTTTTAAATATATTATTGAAGTATTAAATGTTAACTTATCAATGTTTGCTTTTGTCGTTACTCATTCGTTGCGACAAGGAGTATTCTATCATGTGTTCATATATAGTGTATTTATACTAATCCTGAAAATACGACACTTATATGCATTATTCTTTATAATACTGCCAATTATTAAATCTCCCTTACAAGGATACACTAGGAGTAGTTTATTGTTAAAGTTATCAAAATCAATAGCAACCAACAAAGCACATCTGAAACCACTACACTATAAATCCCCCATATTGTTTATATTAAATCTTAATGGTTACAAATTTAAACTATATATTCCTATTTATATTACCTTATGCTATTAGTTAAATCTACAGGTGGTACTAGCTACCGCACTAATATCATTTGTGTTATAATTAAATCATCATCTGCGATGCTGCAATATTAACAACTTTGGAAGCAGATTTAGACTGCCACCAAAGTAACCTTTCTGGGCTATGCAACTGCCACTTATATAAGATGGCAGACTTGAAGCTTCCAAAATGTTGTTAAAATATACAAATTGTTAGGAGTGACAAACTTATGAAGACTACAATATTAACGCCTAGTGGTGCAAAAAAGTTAGAAGAAGAATTAGAACTGCGCACCGGGGAAAAAAGAAGAGAAATAACAGCATCCATTAAGGAAGCAAAAGGCCATGGCGATTTAAGTGAAAATGCAGAATACGATGCAGCTAAAGATGATGAAGCAACTAATAATGATAGAATACTTAAGATTCAAGAGATATTAAGAAGTTCTACAATAGTTGAAGATTACAGTAATGACGAGCATTTAGGTCTTGGTGGCCAAGCAGATGTTAAGTTCCTTGACACAGATGACATCGAAAAAGTATGCTTAGTATCTACGGTAGAAACCAACCCTGAGCTCATGAATATAAGTATTGAGTCTCCACTTGGCATGGCAATATATAAAAAGGCTCTTGGAGAAAAATGTACTGTTGTATCTCCACAAGGTAACTACGAAGTAATTATAGAAAAAATTTATTAAAATTCATTAACCTAATATTATTGTACCAAGTACGTACCTACCACTTTTTTATGAAAATGGAACATCCATAGATTTGTGTAAATCAAATCTATGGATGTTTTTTTACTTAAGACCTAATTCTTTTCTCTTCTTTTCAATATGATCTACGTAGATTTGAATAGTTTTTTCTGCATCTAGTTCTACTACAACCTTACCTAAACCTAGTGTTTCAGTGGTTTCAGTTAAAGTTTTTACTACTACACTACTACCGGTAATTGATGGTACCGGCGCTACGTGTACAAGCCATCCTAGTGCTACAGCTGTGCAAGCATCTGCCACAGCCTTTTGTTCTAGATATTCTGGTGCACCTATTACAATTGGTAACATATTTGTATCTACATTAAGCTCATCTGCAATTTCCATAGCAGTGTGGGTCATCTTTCCAATATCCACACAGGCACCATATGTAAGTACTGGTGGAATGCCAAGCTGCTTACAAACAGCCTTTAATCCCTCTCCACATTCGTTTGCAGCTTCTGGATTTGTAAGTCCTGTATATTCCATTACTGATGAAGTACAACCTCCTGAGAGAACAAGTATATTATTTTTTATTAATCCTTGAGCTATTTTAAAAATATTACTTCCACCCTGACCATATCTTGCTGTAGTACAACCAACTATAGTTGCGATTCCTCTTATATTACCATTTACAATTTGATCAATTAACGGTTTAAAACTCCCACCTAGTGCGGCTCTAACAGATTCAGTACTAAATCCTACCATACAATCTGATACGTGAGGCGGAATATAGGTTTCTCGCTTTTCTGTTTTACGCTGTTTGAAAGCCTCTATAGCCATATCAAGTGCTTTTACAGCTTGTTCTTTCGTCTTTTCTGGGATAAATTCTAAAGTTTCTGTTCCTTGAAGCTTAATAATATCATGGGTTCCAAGTAGTTTTGTTCCAAATCTCTTTGCATAAATAGGTAGCGTTGGTATAGTACAATTGTAATCAAACATAAATAAATCTACTACACCAGTAGCAAGGAGATATTCTTCTGAAAGCCACTCTCCTTCTTGACCACCATAGGCCTTTTGATCATGAGTGCCATCATAATTCATAAGTTGTTGGCCCTCACATACATGGCCAAGAATTTGCATTCCATCTGCGCCTGCTGCTTTTGCCTTTTGTTGCCATTCCTCTGTTGATGCTAAATCCAATGCAATATGCGCAAGCAATGGCATATGACCATTTGTAATAATATTTATCATATTATCTTTTAAAAGCCCCATATTTTGTTTTTTCATTGCTATCTTTTGAGTGCCCATAAGAATTTCTTGTAATATATCAAGTAGGAATAGCCCTTGAAACTCATTTGCTATTCCTAACTTAACAGAATTAAGTAGGAATTCTACTGGATCTGAGGTTAAGTTAGTCATACAACGAGTCTGTGCATAAGCTATCTCACTGTATCCCCCTCCTGGAAACAAATTAAGTTTTCTCCATAATTCCTTACGTTTTGTTGGTGCAAAAGCCTCTACAGCTTTAGAAGGATTATAGTATGGAGCATGAATATCAGCAATAACCCAATCAGCAAACTCTATTGCCAACTTTTCTATTGGTTTGTTTATGTCAAGGCCAGCCATAGTAGAGTATTCTTTTAATTTTTCTGCATCTCTGATTTTAAAACCACTTTCCGGATGTTCTCCTGCAGCTTTAAGTGATCTAGCTACTTGAAGGGCATGAAATATATTAGCTGAAGTTCCGATGGTTACATGTCTATACATAAAGTTTCTTGCAACCATTGTATGTGCATCTACCCCACAAGTTCCCCTTGGCACTTTTTCACTTATTCTGCATGGACCATTGGCACATAATTGACAGGATAAACCCTCGACACAAAATTTACATTGTATTGGCTGTTGCTGCGCAAACCTATCAAATACGTTTGTCATTGAAGCGTTGTGTACCACTTGGTACATCTCTCTCATTGCTGGATCAATGATTATGTTCATAGGGTATCCCTCTTTAGATTGGTCACCCTTTGCAACATGCTCTCTTTGCCATTTATGTACTTCTTCCATAGACTCTGGAGATTTTTCAATGTTTTGATAATTCACCTGAACCCTTTCATGTAAGTCGCTATGCATATTGGGATCATTCGAATCGTTAAGTTTTGATGCTATAGTGGCATCAGAGCCACTCATTCTTTTAGAACTATTTTCATAGGAATCTTTTATTTGTTTATCTGACATTCTCATACCTCCAAGACTATATTTGTATCTAGTGTTTGCATTTTTTATTAAAACATGTAACATTTCATCTTATGGATGCATAATTATATAAAGTGGGATTTTTATAGTAAGCTGAAATTTTATTGTTAAAATAATCATATTGAGTTATGATTATACATGTAATCAAAAAAATTATAATGGGGGTTATAAAATGTGGAGTCGTGAATCTTTAAAAAATAGAGCAAAAGCAGTTTTAAAGATTTCTTACTGGAATGCATTTTTTGTTAGCATAGTTTTGGCAATCTTTGGTGGTAGTGATAATTATTTTAATTTTAACTGGAATTCTGGAAATCAAAACTCAAGCCCAAGCTTTAGCTTTTTCTCTAAACCAGTTACTGACTTATTTCCTTTTTTGATTTTAATTACTTTAGGATCTGTAATTATTGTGCTTGTATTTGCTTTCGCCTTTCGTGTATTTTTAGGTTATCCCCTTGAAATTGGAGGAAAACGCTACTTTGTCCAATCAGCACAAAATAATATAAATATGAATCACTTAGGATATGGTTTTAATAACGGTTATTATTTTAACATTGTAAAAACCATGCTATATAAAAGCGTTTTGACCTTTCTTTGGACCTTACTTCTTATAATACCTGGGATTGTAAAATCCTATGCTTATAGAATGGTACCTTATATTTTATCAGATAACCCAAGCATGGAATATAATCGTGCGCTAGAACTAAGTGTTAAAATGACTGACGGCGAAAAATTAAATATGTGGGTATTGGATCTTTCATTTATAGGATGGTATTTATTAGGCAGATTATTATTTTTTGTTGGAGTAATATTTGTATTCCCTTATGAGAATGCTACAAAAGCAGAACTATATTTAGTATTGCGTAAGCACGCATTGGATGAGGGTATTTGTACCTATGAAGAACTTAAACTATTTTAGAAGAAACTTAAAGAGTTATTAAATTACAAAAGGGAATCCAATGGATTCCCTTTAAAACTGTATATTAATTTAAAACTTTACTGCTTATAACTATTTATACTATTAACTTTCGAAGTCTTTGTTTTTATAACTACCTCATCTTTTGGGAATATGATATTTAGTATAAGTGCTACCATCGATGCTACAACTATACCTGATTCGCCAAATAATAACTTAGCCCATTCCGGCATACTTGCAAGTACTTCCGGTACGGAACCTAGACCAAATCCTAGCCCTAGAGCTACTGCCACAATTATTCCGTTTCTTCCGCTAAGTGGTTCATGAGTTATTAAGTTTATACCGCTTATTGCAATCATTGCAAACATTAGTATTGCAGCTCCACCTAATACGCTAGGTGGCATAATGGACACGATTGCTCCAAGTTTAGGAAAAAATCCTGCAAGAATTAAGAATATTGCACCTGTTGCAATAGCAAATCTATTTACAACTCCAGTAATTGCTACTAAGCCAACATTTTGACTAAAAGAAGTGTTTGGTAAAACTCCAAATAATGCTGCAAAGCTACTTCCAAGACCATCTGCAATTACTCCTCCAGATAATTCCTTATCTGTTGCTTCTCTTTTAAGCCCTCCCATAGTTATTCCTGAAATATCTCCTACTGTTTCTACCGCTGTTACAATATACATCATTAGCATTGCGAAAATAGCTTCCCAATGAAAGGATAATCCAAATTTAAAAGGAGTTGGTACACTTAACCAGCCAGCATTTGCTACTACATCAAAATTTACTTTTCCCATTGGAATTGCGATAATATATCCTACTATGATACCAATAAGTATAGCAGACATACTTGAAAAGCCCTTTGTAAATTGTTTAAATGCAAGTATTGTTATAAGTGTAATAAGTCCTAAAATCAAATTTGAAGGAGATCCAAAATCTTTAGCACCTATGCCTCCACCGAAATACTTTACTCCTATTGGAATAAGAGAAAGCCCTATAGCCATTACTACAGTACCTGTTACTATTGGTGGAAAGAATTTCTTTAAAGGTTTTAAAAACAGTCCGAGTACTACTTCAAACAATCCACCTATAAGCGATGCACCTAAAATGCCCGTAATGCCATATCTCGCCCCGATTGACAAACAGGTTGGTAGGAACCCTGAACTTGTTCCCATTACTACTGGAAGTCTTGCTCCAACCTTTCCTAAAGGATAAAGTTGAATTAAAGTAACAATTCCCGCTACAAACATTGCAGCTTGGATTAAAAAGGTCTTTTGGTCTGCTGGAATTTTAAGTGCACCAGCAACAATTATGATTGGTGTTATGTTTCCTGCAAACATAGCTAATACATGTTGCATTCCTAAAGGGATTGACTCTTTTAAGGGTGGTATTCCGTCCAACTCTGTAACTTTTGCTTTTTTTTCCATGTAAACTCCTCCCATTTTTTAATTTACTTGATTAAATGAATTCCGTCTCCCAATTATTAGATATTTGTAATATTCTCCACTAAATGGTATATTCCTCCTTGTTTGAAAAAATATTTTCAAATATTAAAATAATTTTAAAATTTCTATTTATGTTATTCAGAATTATGCTTCCCCAATTAAATATGATAATTTATAAAGGTTCTTCAGAATTGTAGAGTATAAAAAATGAAGCTCTGAGGTCATACCCCAAAGCTTCATTTTTTGATTTTGTTTTTTATTTCACCACAATTCACAATAATCGAATTCTCCGTTTACTCCTGAGCAACTCTTAATACTTCTATTCCTAATTCAGAGTTTTTCTTAATAGCTTCAATAACATTATCTATAAGAGAAAATATCTTATTAGATAGTTTTTCAGTATCCAAATAAAGATTATTAGCTTGTGTTGAATCAACTTTATTAATTACCTCTATTACCTTCGTACCCATACTATGCAACTCATTATGTACTTTATCAATGGCTGTCCACTCTTTTGCTATATCAGAATGTGATACATTTATAGAGTGATAAAAGTGTCCAAATGCACATTTTTGCGAATTAACTTGGATAGGATAAACTTTCATTTCATCTACCATTCGCTTTAAATTTTTCATCCAAGAACTATGTGCCTCTTTAGCCTTTAAGAGATTAGTAAGTAGTTCCTCATTCGTTATGGCATTTTTCCCACCATTTAAGGAAGAAATCATATCTCTTACAATAACACTAAGTTCCTCATCAATTTTTGATATTTGTTTTGCACTCTCTTTACTTTTAATTGCATCAGCATGAATAATCTGTGTCATGCTATTAAGTTTTTCCACATCTTTAGTAGATGCATCCATAGCCTGATTTATTTGTTCAGCAGCTTGACCTATATCTCCCAATGATTCTGTTATTCTATCTACATCTTTAATTGTACTTTTTAACATTGAAACATTTTCTTTAATTGTGTCAGAGATATTATCCAATTTTAAATTCATATTATTGGTGGAGCTTATTGTATTATTCATACTTTCTTGTCCACCATTAGCTGCTTCTTGAATATTGTTTACAAAAGTCCTCATATCTTTTAAACTTGTTTTAGTATTGTCTGCAAGCTTTCTTATTTCATCAGCAACTACTGCGAAACCTCTTCCCGTTTCCCCAGCTCTTGCAGCTTCAATTGCTGCGTTTAATGCAAGCAAATTTGTTTGATCTGCTATTGATTCTACACCACTTACTATATCATTTACTTTAGTAGCCATGTCCACTAATAGTTTAATTTGCTCGCTCATTATAACTGCATCTTTTATAACATCCTCTTTTAATAAATTAACTTCGCTCAATTGAAGTATACTTTCATCATTCTTTTGAACTAGATCCTTAGAGGATTTATGTAAGCGCTTCATTGTATCAGAAGTATTACTAATTGTCTCATTTACCTCACTCATATTTGCAGTAATTTCTTCTACTATTGATAGGTTAGATTCACTAATACTTGACATATCATCTGCAAATTTAATTAACTTAAATGAAGAATGCGTCATCTCTACATCGTAGTTACTTAAGGATGATGTAATATTAATCATCTTTTTAGAGTTCTCCGACATCTTTTCTTCACTTTTTAAAAGTTTATCAAAGGTTTTGAACAAGGTTTTGTGAATTGGATAATCTATCTTAGGCGGCTCCCCTACTTTACCACTTAACCTATCCTCCACATGCTTAATTATGCAAACTGCTTCATCACAAGGTGCTTTTTTAAATAAATTCATAACTAATACCTCCTATATTAATAATTCACTAATTTAAGACTAACTCAATATATTAAATTCTAAATTTAACCTTTATTTTTGTTTTTATTGTTTCCTTAACAGGCATATACTCCAAATTTGTATATTTTAATACCTTTTTCTATATTATATTATCTTTATCATGGAAATTCTACATTTATTAGTAAAACACTTTAAATATTAAATATAATATGATAAAGGAGTTTTCCATAGTCTCTACGTAATGTTAATATTCTAATTAGAAATTACTCACAGATAACCTTTAGTATCATAATATAATAATGGTTAACAATCACACAATGGGAGGACTTTGTGAGAGTTTTAAAATTGGGTTCAACGGGTTCAGACGTTATGGAAATTCAAGCACTTTTAAGAAAAATAGGTTATAACCCTGGTATAATTGATGGTGCGTTTGGCAATCAAACATTGCAAGCCGTTATTCAGTTTCAGAGAAATAGCGGATTAACTGCCGATGGCATTATTGGACCAACTACTTATAAAGTTTTAGAAAGATTTAGGCTTGGTTATGATAACTACACTATAAAGCCTGGAGATACTTTGTATAGTATAGCAAGAAGATACTATACAACAATAAATAAAATCCTCACTGCTAATCCAGGTATCATTATATCAAATCTCAAAGTAGGACAAAGAATTATTGTGCCTTATGGTATCGATATAGTTGATACAAATATAAACTATACTTATGGGATCATGGAGAATGACATACAGGGATTAAAGGCTAGATATCCATTTATAGAAATCGGAACTGCTGGAAAAAGTGTCTTAGGCAAAAACTTACACTATATCAAACTTGGTAATGGACCAAATGAAGTTTTTTATAATGCTTCTCATCATAGTTTAGAGTGGATTACGTCAGTGCTTCTAATGAAATTTGTAGAAGATTTTTCAAAAGCCTATGCGAAAGGAAGTAATCTAAGCGGGTATAATGTACGGGAAATATGGAAGAAAAGTACGATCTATATACTTCCAATGGTAAATCCAGATGGTGTAAACTTAGTGCTTGATGGTCTTCAAAAGGATAATCCCTTCTACACAAGCCTTATTAGATGGAATAATGGAAGTACAGACTTTTCAAAAGTTTGGCAGGCAAATATCAGAGGCGTGGACCTAAATCACAATTATGATGCTTCCTTTAACTTATCCAAGCAAGGAGAAATAGCCCTTGGAATTACTGGCCCTGGTCCAACGAGATATTCAGGTCCTGCTCCAGAGTCAGAACCTGAAAGTAAGTCAGTTGCAGATTTTACTAGAAATCATAACTTTAGATTAGTTCTAGCCTATCATAGCCAAGGAGAAATAATCTATTGGAAATATTTAAATATAATTCCTCCGGACGCTCAAAGAATTGCTAAGCTTTTTTCAAAGGTCAGTGGTTATGAATTATCGGAGACCTCGGGAATAGCTTCCTATGCTGGTTATAAGGATTGGTTTATTGGAAGATATAGAAAACCTGGTTTTACAATAGAAGTAGGACGTGGGGTAAATCCTCTACCAATTTCAGAGTTTAGCAAAATATATAATGACAATCTAGGGCTACTTTTACTAGCAGCACTTGTATAATAAAAACCACCGCTTACTTTTTTGAAAGGGTAAGCGGTGATTCATTTTATTGAGTGAGAGACACTTGTTAATATTCAATTCTGTTTTTACCGTTGTTTTTAGCTTTATATAATAAGTCATCTGCTCTTTTAATAAGCTCAAAAGAGTCTTCATTTCTTAATTCGACAATACCTATGCTGATTGTTAATTTTATTTTATCTTTACTAAAATATAAACTTTCAATTTCTTTCCTCAAGCTCTCTCCAATGCTACATGAGTCAGCTAAATTTGATTCTGGAATTACTATTAAAAATTCATCTCCTCCGTACCTTCCGATAAAACTTATTTTAGGGAGAGAACCTTGCAATAAATTACTTAGCTCAAGTACTACCTCATCACCGCACTGATGTCCATAGTTATCATTTATGAGTTTAAAACCATCTATATCAAGCATCATAATTGAAAGTGGAGAACGCCCCCTACTATATTTTATTATCTCTTGTTCTAATTGTTCTATAATGTATTTATGATCTAATAGTCCAGTAAATCCATCAATTTTTATAATCTGTTCAAGTTTACTATTTTTTTCTTTTAATTTTCGTAAAAGGTTATATGTTCTTACATTAGCTTTTAATCTAGCTAAAAAAATATTTGCTGAATAAGGTTTTGTAATATAGTCATCTGCACCAATAGAAAAAATTGTTGAAATAACATTTTGATCCTCAACGCTTGAAATTACCATAATTACAGAATACTCATCTTTAATTCGAATTTTTTCTATAACCTTATCTCCAGATATATATGGAAGCATATAATCTATAATGTAAATACAATATTCTTGATTGCTACTTAATAAATCCTTCGAATTAGTATAATAATCTACGTTCGTTATATTATTATTCTTAAAAACATCATTTATCATTAATAATTGTAGCTTATCGTCATCCAAAACAGCTATCTTCATATTCTGTAGCTGATAGGATAAAAAATCGCCTGTTCTAAGCTTGGAAATATGCAATATTAATTTTTCATAAAAATCGTCTTTCTTCAAAAAATCTAATATTCCAATATTTATTAAACGCTCTTTCAATTGCTGGTTATCAGCTGATGTTAAAACAATTATTGGTATACTTTTATATTCGCTTTCTTTTAATTGTTGAATAAATTCTTCCCCTGTTTCGTTGCCTTGAAATTGCAAACTAGTAATAATAAGATCAATTTTATTACTACTTATTATTTCAAATGCCTTCAATGGCTTTGATGAAAAGAAATACTTAAAATCCATTTCAATTGAAATTCCCTTTAATACTTCTTTGTAAAACAGATTCTCATCAACATGTAATACCTTTAACATATTTTACACCTCTTCTATTTATATCCTTTATAATTTTCTGATTAGTTTTCTAACTAGGTACAATCTTGTTTCCATTATACCGTTTATTTATATTGTAATTCTACATCAAATTACAAAATACCTTTTTTTACAACAAATATTTTTTTCTTGTTCAATTACTTGACCCTTAAATGCAAAATTTACCTAACTTTTTACCACCACAATCAAAATAATTACCATGATAAACTTTTTCTTTAAATTAAACATAAAATGATTCAACACAATATCAGGCTATTAATAACTAAAATAAAAAAAAGTACAGTTTTTCATTTTAAAATGATATCCGTACTTTTCTTTATTAATATTAAATTCTATATATAGATGCTACTCCTTTAAACTTTCAATCAAGGTAATCAATTCCTCCATGCTATCTACAACATAATCTGGTTCATACTTAAGAATAGTATCCATAGGTAGTGCACTCCACCCCACAGCCACTGATTTTATCCCTGCGTTTTTTCCACATAGAATATCAAAGGGACTATCTCCTACTATCATAGTTTCTTCTGGCTTGCCACCCATTTCCTTTAACGCCATAAATGCTGGAGTAGGGTCCGGTTTATGCTTGTCTGTATCATCTGCTCCTATAATGCTTTGAAAATATTCCATTAATCCAAAATGCTTTAATCCCCTTATAGCAGAATCATTTAAACGAGAGGTCACAACTCCAAGCTTATAGCCCTGACTATAAAGCTCTATTATACCTTCCTTTACGCCCTGATGGATGGCAATAAGCTTTTCGAAGTTTTCAACTTGGAAATTTCTATAAGTCTTAATAGCTTCATCACTATGCTCACCAAACTCCCTATCCAGCGTAATTTTTAAAATTTCTCCAAAGCTTTTAATAATTTCATCTTTATCTACATCCTTATTCAAGTGTGTTTTATAAGTATGCTTAAAAGATTGTATAATCAATTCATTAGTATCTAGTAAAGTTCCATCTAAATCAAATAAAATATTCTTAATGGTCATGAACTCTTCCTTCCTTTCTAAGCCCCAACAACGGAGTTAATATGATTCTTTTCATTTTGCCAAAATCCATGTCTTATAAAATCAAAAATCTAGTTTATATAAATACCACATATTTTTTATTATAACATTACTGCTTCATTTAGGGCAAACCAAAAGAAACCTACAGATATAGTTTCACCAAGCATTACTCTTATAAAAATAAATATGGTATAGTAATAAGTGGTCTATATACATATACTATATTTGAAAAATAAATTTGATTCGGAGGAAATTATGAGTACAAAAGAGTTTTTTTTATGTGATATAAAAGAAGAAAATACCATTAAAATATCTTTAATGGTAATGAAGATACTAGTTAAAGATTCATCTAAGGTTGTCTGTATCTTAGTTGATAAAAGCGGTGAAATAAAAGCTAACATACCTAGTAAAACTGGTGATATTAAAGAAGGTAGCGTTCTAGAGATTGAAGGTATTAAAGATAGAAATCTAGATGTTAAGAAATATAAACTTATTTTTGATTTTACTCTCTCAGATTATCTTCCAACCGTAAAAAGACCTATTGAAGATATCATGGGTGAAATTGACTCTCTTACTGATAGATATGTTCTTTCAGATGAGGGTAAGGCTTTAAATGACTTTTTCTTTAAGGATGAACTAGTCCTTGATAAGTTTAAAAGAGGAATTGGTGGAGTATCTATGCATCATAATTATATAGGTGGTCTTGCAGAACACACCCTAAATGTTATGCATCTAACAGCCATGCTTTGTGAAAGATATGAATGCAGAAGAACAGAAATAGCAATACTTGCAGCAAAACTTCATGATATTGGAAAAATCTATGAATTATATTATGATGGTCCTTTTAAGTATACTCTCAGAGGAGAAATGGAAGGTCATATTGTTATTGGAGTAGAACTACTTGATAAGGCAGTTCGAGAAAATCCAACACTTTATTCAGAGGATTTCGTTACTAGGATAAAAGGGTGCATTGTTCAGCATCATGGAAAACCTGAATTTGGTTCTCCAAGAGGAATGAAAATGGAGGAATCCTTTATAGTTAATTTTGCTGATTCTATTGATGCTACAATGAATAAGATCTCTCAAGTAAAGGATAAAACCGAGTCTGGAAATTGGTCAGAATATGATAGAAGAATTGAAACTAAATTGTATTTATAATAAATTATATTAGGAATCTCATAAGTTCTAATTGTAATATCCTGTATACCAAACTTGACAAATAATTGGTAAAGGTATAAGGTTATACAAAATAGGAGGTGCTTTATGAATAGTGTTTTAATCGAAAAAAGAGTAGGGAAAACACCATTAATAAGAGCTAAAAACTTAGAAAAAAAGTTAGATATTAAAAATATTTATTTAAAATTAGAAGGTAATAATCCTTCAGGATATCGTATTGATAGATTAACTTATATATTGATAAAAGATGCCTTAAGGGTTAATAAAAAAACAATTTGTTTGAGTATTGGTGTTAATTTTGCAAAATCACTTGCGTTTTTATCTCAATTTTATGATATAAACTGTGTTTTTGTAGTATCTAATAAATATGACTATATGGGTAATGATCTATTTGATAAACCCAATATTAAGTTTATTGAATTTGGTGAAACAATAGGAGAGCGTACTGATCAGGTTATAATGTTATGTAAAAAAAATGGTTGGTACAACGCAAACCCCGGAATGAATAATTCAATGATCAGTAACATAGCCTATTCAAAAGTGGCAGAGGAATTACATTCAAAAATAAAAGGTGAGATTGATACAGTATTTTTAGAATCTAGGTATGGCTATTCTTTAAGTGGTCTTGACCTAGGGTTTAGGAAACTATGGATTGATGGCAAATTAAAGAAAATTCCACTGTTAAATAGCTACACTAATGACATAAAAACTTCGATCAATGATACTGTAGGAGACCTTATAGAACTAACAGATGAAGAAGTAAATTATTATGTTTCTGAATTTGAAAAAATTGAAAATATTAAGCTCACTGACAAAAACGGATATGCAATTGCAGGATTCATGAAAACAGCCGAAGAAAAAAAACTTTCTAACGGCAATCATGTTATAGTGCTAAATGATGGAAGAATTGATATAGACGTAAGGCAAGTTACAAAAGAAGATGGCATAGATGACAATGAGATTATAACCTCTGTGAATAAATGGCTTAATGAGTTTACAGATCCTATTTGTGAAATTGAAGAAGCTTATGCAAATGCGGTAGAAAAAGGTTTTGTTATTGCAGCATTTAATAATAATGAGATATGCGGTATAGGAATTGTTGTAGATTTAGGATTTAAATACTTTGCTACAAAATATCATTTGGCCTATATCGCTACTAGTGATAAAATAGAAGGTAGCGGAATTGCAACTATGATACTAAATGAGGCAGTAGAGTTATCTGAAGGAAATATTTCACTTCATGTAGAGCGAAACAATTTGGGAGCTATTAAGCTATATGAAAAAATGGGTTTCAAAGATTATTATTCTAGAATGATCCATCTATCAAAAAATGATTAAAAAATAAATAAAAGAGCTTCGATAAACTAACAATTTTATCAAAGCTCTTTTCTATAAAAATATCTTGTTTATTTCAAAATAAACTGATTGGAGAAAAAGTGATGTTAAATATAGGTTGTCATTTATCAGTATCTAAGGGTTATAAATCTATGGGAGAGGATGCTCTATCAATAGGAGCAAATACATTTCAGTTTTTCACTCGTAACCCAAGAGGCAGTAAGGCAAAAGACATTGACCCTATCGATGCAGAAGCTTTATTAAAATTAACAAAAGAAAATAACTTTGCTAAAATACTTGCCCATGCACCCTACACTTTAAATGCTTGTTCTGCTGATGAGCACACAAGAGAATTCACTATAGAAGTCATTTCAGATGATTTAGATAGGATGGAATACTTCCCAAATAATTTTTATAACTTTCACCCAGGTAACCATGTAAAACAAGGTACAAAGATAGGTATTGAATATATTATTCATATGCTTAACACAGTATTAAAGCCAGATCAAACTACTACGGTGCTTCTTGAGACAATGTCTGGTAAGGGAACTGAAGTTGGTCGCAATTTTTATGAGTTAAAAGAAATCCTTGATGGTGTTCACCTTTCCAATAAACTAGGGGTATGCCTAGATACATGCCACGTTTACGATGCTGGCTATGATATTGTTAATAATCTTGATGGTGTAATAGATGAATTCGATAAGATTATTGGCCTTGATAAGCTATATGCAATTCACTTAAATGATAGCAAGAACCCCTTTGAGAGTCATAAAGATCGTCATGAAACCATTGGTGAGGGCTTTATTGGGAAAGAAGCGATTTTTAAAATTATTAATCACCCTAAATTACGTCACTTGCCCTTCTTTTTAGAAACTCCCAACGAATTACCTGGTCATGCTGAGGAAATTAGAATATTACGAGAAGCTTACACAGAATAGCTAAAAATCTTACATTCAACAAAAATGCACCTAAGGGTGCATTTTTAATTCTACAGTGATATATCTTATTTACGTGTTCTTATGAAGCAATTCCATAACTTTGCGTAGTTCATCTACAGAAATTTGTCCTGGCGCAGAAACCTCCTTAGCTGCAGCAAATGTTAATGCCGAACCAAATAGCTCCCCTGACAGTCTGGTTATAAGACCTTTTTCTCCCATGGCCATTGTAATAATAGGAGTATTAGCATATTGTTCATTCATAATACGAGTTGCATCTAAAAGTGTAATAACATCCTTCACACAAGTAGGCATTACTGCAATTTTAGGAAGATCTCCCCCTAACTCTTGAGCTCTTTTTAGCCTTGTTATTATTTCTTCTTTTTCTGGTGTGTTAAAAAAATCATGATTAGATATAATTACCGCTACGCCATTTGCATGCGCTACTTCAACTAATTTTTTCACGTAATTTTCTTCATTAAACAATTCTACATCTATAACTTCAATAAGTTTTGTTTCAACAATTGATTTAATTAATTCAACGTAAAATTCTGCAGCAACTTCCCTTTGCCCGCCCTCTTTAGCACTTCTAAATGTGAAAATAATAGGCTTATGAGCTAACACCACCCTAATTTCTTGTAACGCTTCTTTAACCTTTTCTATATTAGTAACCTCTTCGAAAAAATCTACACGCCATTCTACAACATCAAAATCAAGTTCTTTTAAAAATTGTGCTTCCACTACAAGTTGTGCAATAGTTTCCCCCACCATTGGAATACAAATTTTAGGAAGGCCTTCACCAATTTTAACATCTTTAATCTTAACTATTGTCTTCATTGTTAGCATCCCTTCTATTTCCGATTATTGTTTTCATAAAAATAATCCTATGCTTAATATTATTATTCTATAATATATTATACACTATTTATCTTCTTCATTTTAACTAACAATTTTCTCTACAGGTTTTTTTGAAATCCAACTAAGTCCCAAAGAAATTAAAAACCAATAAATAAATACGCAGAAAAAACAATTATACTATTGAAATCAATGTCCAAATTTAAACTTTGAATGGCGGGCTAGAAATTGTCCCTATACTCCTTAAGTATATTAATAATTAAACGATAATGTAATAAGAGAACTTAATAATGAAACGGAAAGGAGTGTTATGTATGTATACTGCTGGAATCAAAGGAATTGATACCCCAAATTACACCATTGCAAATGATACAAAAAAAATAAATATTAAAAGTAATGAAAATAATGATACTTCAAAAGTTCAAGGTGTAAAACAAGATTTAGGAAATGATGTCTTTATTAAATCTACAGAAGAAGACATAGCAAATTCAACCTATAAACCTGAAAAAAAGAAACTTTCTGCCGAAGAAGTTAAGGCTTTAAACGAAGAACAAGAAAATTTAAAAATAGATTTTATTAAGAAGTTCATAAGTGATACAATAAATAATCAAAACAAAATACTTGGAAAATTAACTGATGTTGGTTCTGATGACGAATCAAAGGATACTTCAGATTTACTTACTAAAATATTTGGCTCTGTAGAAAAGGCATACCCTCCACTTGCAACAACACAAGAAGGTGCAGCAAAGGCAATAGCTGAGGGTGGAGCATATTCTGTAACTGCGGTGGCAGATCGTATTATGACTATGGCGAAGTATATAGCTGGAGATGATCCAGCCAAACTACAGCAAATGAGAGAGGCCGTAGAAAAAGGATTTTCACAAGCTGGAATAGATTTTAGTAAAGCAACAAAGAGTGACTTGCCTCAAATTTCTAAAGATACCATGGCTGAAGTCATGAAAAGATTTGATGAGTTACAGGGCAAAACTAGTAGCACTAATGAATAAATTACAAACGCAAAGATAAAAAAAATAGCTTAGTGGGGTTTTACACCTACCACTAAGCTATTAATAATTAATCAGAGTTTTATTAATTATCAATGTTATCCTAAAAATAAAAAATATAAAACTACTGTAATTCCAAGTACAATTCTATACCAACCAAACACCGTGAAATCATGTTTCTTTATATAACCCATTAAGAATTTAATGGCTAATATGGAAACTAAAAATGAAACTATCATGCCCGTGGATAGAATGATAAATTCAGCATTTGTTAGAACAAAACCAAATTTAAGGATTTTTAATAGACTTGCTCCGAACATAACAGGAATAGCTAGAAAAAATGTGAACTCTGCTGCTACCGTTCTGGATGTTCCTATTAGTATTGCACCTAGTATTGTTGCACCCGATCTGGATGTACCAGGAATTAATGCTAAAACTTGAAATATTCCTATAATGATTGCAGTTTTATAAGTAATTTGTGATAGTTCATTAATTTTGGGAATTATATTTTTGTTTCTGGCTTCAATAATTATAAAAAGAATACCATACAGAATTAGTGCAATTGCAACCGTCTGATAGTTATAAAACGTTGCATCCAGTTTATCATCAAATAACATACCAATAATTGCCGCCGGAACACAGGCAATAATTATTTTTAACCACAATAAGAAAGTATCCGCTTTTATAGTTAACCTCTTTTTCATTACAAAAGGATTTAACTTTTTAAAGTATAAAATCACAACTGCCATTATTGCTCCAAGCTGAATAACTACAAAAAACATTTCTTTAAAAGCTGCACTCACATTTAGTTTCAAAAACTCATCAACTAAAATCATATGTCCTGTACTACTTATAGGTAACCACTCGGTGAGCCCCTCAACAATACCAAGAATAATCGCTTTTACTATTTCAATAAATTCCATATGTTAATCACTTCCTTTAATAGTTATTTATAAAATGAGGTACACTCACTATAAACAATGCAATTATATTATACACTTTATTTTTGGGAATTCTATAGGAAATTTATAAAAATCAGTTTAAATCTGTTTTCATCTACTTTTTGTCTACCTCTTTACAATTATATTATTCTATTACAAATAGAAAAAGCACTAGTTTTCATTCCTTTTCTAAGGCAAATTTTAAGATTTACTGTTATACTAGTGTAGGGTGAAAAAGTAATGAAGAAAAAATATATATTAGGATTTTTAATTATATTAACAGCACTTATATTTGCAAATAGTTATTTTAAAATAGAACACAATATGAGCGTAGTCGAATATTTTGGAAAAGACAATTGGCTAAACTCCTCTGAAATAACGTATTTGAAAGAACATGGAGACTTGATATACGGCGCTGATCAAAATACTCCACCGCTAAGATATCTAAATCCAGATAATGGACAATATGAGGGACTTGTAATCGATTATCTCAATGCTCTTTCTATTGAACTCGGAGTCAACGTAAAGATGAAGCCTATGATTTGGCATGAAGCCCTTGAGGCCCTTCAAAAAGGAACTATAGATTTTTGTGATATGCATGCTTCCAAGGAGCGGTCTCGTAGCTTTATATTTACTGACCCTATATACTACCAAAGAGGAGCTATATTAATAAAGAAAAATAATACTAACATTAAAAAACCAGAAGATATAAAACATAAAACTATAGCGGCAATAAAAGAAGACTACATATTCGATTATTTATCTGAAAATTATACTGAGGTAAATGGAGTTGAAACTGAAAACTTAAGAGACGCTATTAGCAAACTAGAAAAAGGTGAAGTAGATGCTGTACTTGGGGATGAATCAGTAATAAACTATTATATAACCCAAGAAGGACTTAGCCGTGAATATTCAATACTAAATGAATACTTGTACGAAAGAGAAGCAGTAATAGGTGTGAAAAAGGGTAATGAAACATTAGTGAAAATACTTAACAAAGCAATATATCAGCTGCAAAAAGATAACACTATGGAAAGAATACATGAAAAATGGTTTGGCATATCACCACTAATAATGAAAAATAACAACGCTGAGAAATATATGCTTTTAGTTAAATATGCTATACTCCTAGCCATGCTAGTGGCACTATTTTTCTATTATTGGAACAGAGAACTAAAGAAAGAAGTTAAAAAACAAACAAATGCACTTAATATGTCTAAAAACGAATTAGAAACTACTTTCAACGGGCTTACCACTCATTTAATGGTGGTTGTAAACGAGGACTGCTACGTCAGCGAAGCCAATACAGCATTTTGTGACCATATAGGTTACCCCGCAGATGCAGTGAAAAACATGCACTGCAAAAATATCAACGGAATACTAGGAATTAATTGTGATATTTGCCTCATTAAAAATATATTTGAAAATAGAACTTCAATAGAAAAAGAAGTAGAATATCAAAATCGAACCTTTAAAGTAAGAACTTACATGCTGGATAAGGTATCAAACACTAAAGAGCGTGTACTTGTTATGATGGAAGATATAACTGATCTAAATCTTTCAAAGCAAAGGATGTTACAATCAAGCAAAATGGCTGCTGTAGGCCAACTTGCCGCAGGTATTGCACATGAAATCAGAACACCCCTTGGAATCATTAGGAACTATACATATCTACTTAAGCGTACTGAAGAAGATGATGATAAAAAAGAGGCAATTATTGCAATAGACAATTCAGTGACTAGAGCTAATAAAATTATAGATAATCTTTTAAACTTTTCAAGGCTTTCTGATAATAAAGTACATACCATACAAGTTAAAGATTTCATATCAAACCTTTATGAACTAAATCAAAAGGCTTTTATGCAAAAACATATACAATTTAAGTTATCTGTGGAAGTGGACTTAGAAGTAGAGTTATATAGTGAATCTTTGAAGCATATCCTACTAAATCTTTTTTCAAATGCTACTGATGCTATGAAGAAAGGCGGTATACTTGCGGTGCAAGCCTTTAGATCTAATGAAAATATAATCATAGAAGTATCTGACACAGGTGCTGGCATGGACCTAAATACACAAATGCACTTATTTGATCCATTTTATACTACTAAACAAGTAGGCAAAGGTACAGGACTTGGACTGTTTATTGTTTATAACGAAGTACAAAAAATGGAAGGAACCATTACAGTTGAAAGTAAACTTTCCAAGGGATCAAAGTTTATTGTTACACTTCCAACAAAGATGCATGACCCCATACTAATATTGAAATAGGAGACAATAAATGAATACTAAGAATTATCATATATTAATAGTGGATGACGAAGCAGCTTATTCAAAAGGACTAACCAAAATACTAGAAATTGAAGGGTATCTTATAGAAACTGTATTATCAGCAGAAGCTGCTATAGCTAAAATTAAACATAAAAAATATCAAATGGTAGTAACCGATTTAATGATGGATGGAATTAACGGTATAGAGCTTTTAGAAAGAATCATAACCTTAAAACAAGATATTAAAGTTATATTAATGACTGCATATGCAACTATACCTACTGCAGTTGAGGCAATGAAAAAAGGAGCGGTATCTTATTTTGTAAAAGGAAATGACCCTATTGAACTAATAGACGAAATAGAAAAAGTATATATTGAATACAAAAAATCAGAACTTTCTTCTAAAACAAATGATAAAAGAGAAAAATCAATTCTACAATCAGAAAATAAAGAATTTAAAAAAGTTATAGATATGGCTGGAAAGGTAGCTAAAACTTCAGTCAATGTGCTACTCCTTGGCGAATCGGGAGTAGGAAAAGAGGTATTTGCAAACTACATTCACACTCAGAGCCAGCGGGAAAATAAGCCCTTTATAGCTGTTAACTGTCATGCTCTATCTGAAAGTGTATTAGAATCTGAATTGTTTGGACATAGCAAGGGAGCCTTCACTGGTGCCACTGAAGAACGAGTTGGTAGATTTGAATCTGCTAGCATGGGAACTTTATTTCTAGATGAAATAGCTGATATGCCTTTATCTACTCAAGTAAAGCTACTAAGAGTTATTGAAAACAGAGCAATAGAAAAAATAGGTAGTAACATAAGTACTTCCGTTGACTTTAGGCTTATAACCGCCACCAACAAATCTATAGTAAAACTAATATCTGAAGGACTATTTAGAGAAGACTTTTACTATAGAATTAATACTATCATCATTGAAATACCTCCACTAAGGGAACATAAAGAAGACATATGTAGCTTGGCCAGTAGCTTCATCTCCATAGCCTCTAAGCAAATGAAGAAAGAAATTCACACCATAGAGCCTGAAGTTTGGGAATATCTAAACCAGTATGACTATCCAGGCAATATACGAGAGTTAAAAAACATAATTGAAAGGCTAATGGTATTTAGCGAAAACGGTATTATATCAAAAGATGACTTGCTAGTTCATGAAATGCCAGCTACTGACTACGAAGGAGATCAAACATTAAAAGTATTTAGGTCTGCAATAGAAAAAAAATATATAGAAACAGTACTGGTTAAAAATAATTTTAGCATGACAAAAACAGCAACAGTGCTGGGCATTACTCGAAGGCAGCTACAAAATAAAGTCAATGAATATGATATACAAAAATAAAAGTGGGCAATTTTTTTCCATTGTAGTGGGAAAAAAATTGCCCGCTTTTATTATGAAGATATAAATCAAACATAAACACTTACAGCTACTTTCTTAAAATAGACTCTTTTAATATGCACAAGTGCAAGCTTTTAGGTCAATTTCGACCCAATTTCAGAAAAATATGAAAATCAGAAGATTTTGGCACAACGCTTGCTGTATATAAGCAAATGAGTTAATTACATCTAAGTATTATAAAAATTTATTTATATGGAGGTATGTTTAATGAAAAATTCAACAAAACATTCAATTGTTATAGGTTTTGCACTATTTGCAATGTTTTTCGGTGCAGGAAACCTTATCTTCCCACCAACTCTTGGAAAAGCTGCAGGAAGTGCATTTTTTGCATCTATAATAGGCTTTCTCATTACAGGAGTTGGTCTTCCATTAGCTGGAGTAATTGCCTGTGCTAAAATTAATGGTACTTACGACAAAATGGCAAATAGAGTAGGTAAAAATTTTGCTGTAATAACTGGTATTGCTTTAATTCTTGTTATAGGACCGTTATTTGCGATTCCAAGAACCGCTGCAACAACTTTTGAACTTGGTATACATCCTATATTTCCATCTATACCACAAAACATAGCAGTTGTATTATACTTTGCAATAACTCTTGCATTTGTTCTTAAACCCTCTTCAATAATTGATAATATAGGCAAAATACTTACCCCCGCACTTTTATTAATGCTGGCTATAATTATATTTAAAGGAATAATAGATCCAATTGGGCCAATTATAAATACATCCTACAAAGGCGGATTATCAAAGGCTCTAATAGAAGGTTATCAAACAATGGATGCCATGGCTTCTGTTATATTTGCTGGAATAATTATTTCCTCTGTTAGATCAAAAGGTTATGAAAATGCAAAAGATATAATGAAAATGACTATAAAATCAGCATTAGTTGCTGTAGCGGGTTTGGCCTTTGTATATGGTGGACTTATGTATCTTGGAACACAGACAAGTACTCTATTTCCAACAGATGTAGCAAGAACTAAGCTAGTTACAGATATCGTTAAGTTAGATTTAGGAAGCATTGGTGCAGTTATTCTTGGTTTGTGTGTTGCTCTTGCATGCCTAACAACTGCTATAGGTCTACTTGCCAGTGGAGCTGAATTCTTTGCTAATGTTTCAAACAATAAAATATCATACAAAACTGCTGCTGTTATTATGGCCTCCGTAAGTGGATTAATAGCTACAAAAAATGTTGATTCTATAATTTCATTAGCAGGTCCTGTGCTACAAATTTTATATCCAATTGTAATCGTTCTTATAGCTATTACATTGCTTGGTGATAAAGTTAAAAGTAATAAGGTTGTTGCTATAACTACATATACAGCGCTAATTATAAGTATTTTAGATACTATAAATGGTATATACCCAAATGTCATTGGATTCATTAAATTTATTCCTTTAGCAGGTGTTGGCTTCTCATGGTTTATACCTACTTTGTTAGCTTTTGTAATTTCTAACATTTCAATAAAACCAAAACAATATACTGTACTTGAGCAAATAGAAGTAGATGCAGCCTAAACATATCTATCCTAAACTAGAAAAACAACATTCTAATAATAAGAATGTTGTTTTTCTAGTTATATGCAAGATTGACTGTATGATTCTTCTATTTAGAAGCTAATTTAGTTCTTATAGTTTTCACTATAATCATACCCCTTACATAAAATCGTCATTGTTACAATGATATTTGTTATGAGTAAATTATGTAAGATGATAATGCCTTCTTATTAAGGGAGCTTCTTTAAATTTTCTTAGCCTGTATATGCCAAATATCTCTTGCATATTCTTCTATAGTCCTATCACTGCTAAACTTTCCAGCA
Source organism: Clostridium sp. CS001 (assembly GCF_020443565.1). Taxonomy (GTDB): domain Bacteria; phylum Bacillota; class Clostridia; order Clostridiales; family Clostridiaceae; genus Clostridium_AD. The sequence continues at coordinate 217,218 of NZ_JAIZZN010000002.1, read as the reverse complement.
TTACTCATATTTTTAAAACACTTTCTTGAAAAGCCTAATCTATCTCTGTATGCTTTGTCTACTTTATTTTGAGCTTCCATATAATCCTCAAAGTCTCTAAATATAAAGTAATGATCTGGCTTGTGCCAAGATGTACCTTCAAGAAGAGAATTATATAATTCCTTAAACATACCTGTGCCTCCATCAGAGAGGGTTCCATCTATTAATGTATCTACAACTCTCTTAAGCCTTGGACTTCTTTCATAATAATCTTTGGGTTTATACGTATCCTTAATTCCCTTTATTTCCTCTACTCTTGCCCCAAAGATAAAGTTATTTTCTTCTCCTGCTTCCTCTACAATTTCCACGTTCGCCCCATCTAATGTTCCAATAGTTGGAGTACCATTTAGCATAAACTTCATATTTCCGGTACCTGAAGCTTCTTTTCCTGCTGTAGATATTTGCTCGGAGATATCTGCTGCAGGAAATAACTTTTCAGCATAGGATACTCTATAATTTTGTACAAATACAACCTTAAGCTTTTCATTAACCTGATGATCATTGTTTACTAACTTTGCTATTTCATTTATAAACTTAATGATGCCTTTTGCTCTAATATATCCAGGAGCCGCTTTAGCTCCAAATATAAAAGTTCTAGGTACTATGTCCATTCCTGGATTTTCCTTTAGTCTATAATATAAATCTAAAATACCAAAGGCATTTAGTAGCTGTCTTTTATACTCATGGAGTCTTTTTATCTGAATATCAAATATAGAATTTGGGTTTATGAAAGTTCCCTCATGAACCTTTATATAGTTAGCTAATTGCGCCTTTTTATCTTGCTTTATACTTAGAAATTTATTTAATACTTCATCATCATCTAAAAACTTTTCAAGATTCTTTAACTCTGATAAATCTTTTATCCAATTATTTGTACCCAAAAGCTCCGTAATCATTTGTGATAGTTCCTTATTACAAAGGGCAAGCCATCTTCTTTGTGTGATTCCGTTGGTTTTGTTTTGAAATCTATTTGGATAAAGTTCATGCCACTGCTTTAGTTCTTGAAACTTCAATATATCTGTATGAAGCTGTGCAACTCCATTTGTAGTATGAGTTCCATGGATTGCAAGGAAAGCCATACGAATCTTATCATCATAAGTTATGCACATAGAGTTTATCCTGTCTGAATCATAGCCCTTTTCTGCAAGTTCTAGAATGAACTTTTTATCTATATCTTTAATTATTTCATAAATCCTCGGAAGTATTTTTTTATAAAGACTACTAGGCCATTGCTCTAAAGCCTCTTCTAAAATAGTGTGATTTGTATAAGAAAAAGTTTTAACAGTTATATTCCATGCTATTTCCCAGGATATATTTTCTTCATCTATAAGTAGTCTCATAAGTTCTGGTATTGCAACTACTGGGTGAGTGTCGTTAAGCTGAATTGCATGAAACTCAGAAAATTTTGCAAAATCCTCACCATTATTTTCTTTATACTTTCCTATTATATCCTTTAGAGACGCGGCTACAAAGAAATATTGCTGTTTTAATCTTAGTATTTTCCCATCTTCTGTAGAATCATTAGGGTATAGTACTCTTGAAATATTATTCGCTTTATTCTTCTCACTAACTGCCTCTTCATACTTTTGATCATTAAACATTTGAAAGTCAAAATCCTTGAAGCTTTCTGCCTTCCATAATCTAAGTGTATTTATATTCCTTGTATCATATCCAATAATAGGAGTATCATAGGGTACAGCCTTAACCTTTCCATCTGCAAATTCTACAATTACCGTTTCATCAGATCGTCTTATTGACCAAGGGTCTCCATATTTAAGCCAGTTATCGCCTTCTTCTCTTTGGAATCCATCTTCAAATCTTTGCTTAAATAAACCGTGGCTGTATCTAATACCATAACCTGTAACTGGTAGGTTTAGTGTTCCACAGGAATCCATAAAACAAGCTGCAAGTCTTCCGAGACCTCCGTTACCAAGTCCAGCATCTTCTTCAATTTCTTCCACTTCATTTATATCTATATTCATTTCTTCTAAAATTTCGGAAACCTCTTTATAAATTCCTAAGTTCATTAGGTTGTTACCTAATGCCCTTCCCATTAAAAATTCAGCTGAAAAATAGTAAGCTCGCTTATCTTTAGCATAAGCTTTTTTTGTTTCCTCCATGCCTTCTATAATTGTTCCCATTATAGCTTTAGAAAGAGCATTATACTTTTCAGGGATATTTGCCTTCGCTAAAGTTTTACCATAATCTAATTTAATAATTGTTTCAATTGTTTCTCTAAGTTTCATCGTATCGAACATATTCATCTACCTTTCATTCATTTTATACTTTAATTTTTATCTACCGTAAATCTTTGTTACTTTACATATTTTCTCAGAAAGATCGTCACTTAAAGCTTCTTTTTTAACTCTCCATTGCCAGTTTCCGCCAAGAGTTGAAGGTATATTCATCCTGGCCTCTTCTCCAAGACCCAAATAATCCTGCATTTGAGCTACTGCTAGTACTCCTACAGAGCTTAATGCCCCGCTAATAAACCCCCAGTTTTCGCCCTCTTCTTCGTTTAGCCTTAAGTATTCTGATGCAAAAGCTACATCTTGCACATTAGTATTTTTAAGCCACCCATTTACAGTATCATTGTCATGGGTACCAGTGTATACTACACAGTTTTTATCATAATTATGTGGTAAATAATCACTTTCTTCTTTAGAGTCAAAGGCAAACTGAAGTACTTTCATTCCAGGATAACCTGACTTAATTCTGAAGTCTATGACCTTCTCTGTTAAGAAACCTAAATCTTCAGCTATAATGTTTATTTTACCTAAAGCTCCCTTTATAGCATCAAAAAGCTTTATGCCTGGTCCTTTGACCCAGGTTCCTTTCACTGCATTTTCATCACCATATGGGATTTCCCAATAAGATTCGAAGCCTCTAAAGTGATCTATTCTTGTTACATCATATAACTTGCTATTAGCTCTAATTCTCTCTATCCACCACTTATAGCCTTGTCCCTCTAATACTTCCCAATTGTATATTGGATTCCCCCAGAGCTGTCCCGTTTCCGAAAATGCATCTGGTGGGCAACCTGATACTACAGTGGGTTTTTTAGCTTCATCTAACAAGAAAATTTCGCTATTTGCCCAAGTATCTGCACTATCCTCTGCCACATATATAGGGATGTCCCCTATGATTTTAATTCCATTAGAATTGGCATATTGTTTAAGATCTTTGTACTGCTTAAAGAACAGATACTGCAAAAATACCCAGAAGTCTATTTCTTCCCTTAGCTGCTCTTTATATCTTTTTAAAGCCTTTTTTTCTCTTAACTTAATATCATTGTCCCAATGCTGCCAAGATATTAATCCAAACTTATATTTTATAGCCATATAAAGTGCATAGTCCTCTAACCAATGACTATGTTCTTCTTTGAATTTTTCTATTTTAAATTTGTATCTACCCTTACTTTTATTAAAAGCAATTCTAAGCACATGCATTCTATTATTAAATATTTTTTCGTACTCAACCTTTTCCGGATTATCTCCAAAATCTAAAGTATTGTAATCTTCTTTTTTCAAAAGTCCTTCCTTATTAAGAAAATCTAAATCTATAAAATATGGATTTCCTGCAAAAGCTGAAAAAGATTGGTAGGGCGAATCTCCAAAACCTGTAGAGCCTAAGGGTAGTATCTGCCAATACTTTTGACCTGCTTTTACTAAGAAATCCACAAACTCATAGGCCTCCCTGCCAAAGGTCCCTATCCCATACTGGCTAGGAAGCGAGGTTATATGCATTAAAATGCCGCTACTTCTCTTAATCATTACCCTTCTCCTTTATAACACTTTGACTTTCTTATATACCCTTCCATTAACATCTATAATCTCAAAGTTTAATATCTTTAAACTGGTGTTTCCATTGTTATCTACATTAATTATATAATCTTCACCCTGTTTTTCAATGTAGATTGAAATCAGATTATACTTGCCCTTCTTATACTCCATGGTAGCCCCATCATCATCATAGTAAACATAATGTGCTTTGTCTTCTACAAAGGCTATGACGCTAAGATTTTCATCATTTAGCTTTTCCACATTCATAGCAGATTCACCTAAAACCAAAATTTTGTTTTTCCTAATAAATATAGGAACTTGCTTAAGTTCTACATTTATGTAGTGATGCCCTGCCTTTATTATTTCATAAGTTCTACCTCTGTAGTTTTCCGCTTTCCATAATAGCATATCTTCAGGGAGATAAACATACCTTCCTACTGAATTCTCCTCATATATTGGTGCAATCATTAAGGAATCTCCCAGTAATAATTGATTTTCAACCTTTTTACTCATTTCATCCTCATATCCAAAAGAAAGTGGTTTAAAATACATATTTTTATTTATTACAGCTTTCATGTATTCACAGTAGATATAATGTACAAGTGCATATCGCAATTCTATGGCACTTCTTAATATATCTACAGTTTCATTGTCAAAGGAAAAAGGTTCTTGGTCCCTTGTTCCCATAGCTGCATGATTTCTAAAAAGTGGTGTAAACAAGCTAAATTGAGTCCATCTTATTGCTAACTGATTATTAGCATCTCCACTGAAACCACAGGTATCTGCTCCAATATATAAGAACCCACACATATTTAAAGAAGGCATCATTTTTATATTCAACAGCATATGTTCCCACCAGGAATGATTATCTCCAGTCCATATGCCAGAATATCTATGCATTCCAATATAAGAAGCCCTTGAAAATAGTAAAAATCTTTTATTTGACTCTATTTCTTTAAGTCCTTCTCCTGCAGCTCTTGTCATGTTGTAGCCATATAAATTATGCACCTTATAATGGTTTATTCTTTCCCCATTGATATTGTGATAAAAGCTTTTATAATCCTGTAAATTATTAGACATACTGTTAAACTTATCTGTTAATGCAAAGTAAGAATAAATGTCCAAATTCTCATTTTCAGCCTTCTTTGCCGCCCTAATAGCTTCATCTAGTCCCCTATCAGTGTAAAAGATCGCTGGTTCATTCATATCATTCCAAAAGCCTTCAATACCTACATCTGTAAGCATTTTGTATTTAAGTCCAAACCATTCTCTTGCCTTTTGGTTAAGAAAATCAGGAAAATGACAGCGCCCTGGCCAAACTGCTGCTACAAAAGGTTTGCCAGATTCATCACTACAAAAATATTCATTTTGTATGCCTTCTTCATATACATCATAACCCTTTTCAATTTTTACCCCTGCATCAATAATTGGAATAAGCCTAAAGCCTTTACCTTTCATTTCCCTTGTAAAATCTTTAAAATCTGGGAAGGCATCATTATCTACGGTGAAATCCTTAAATCTTTCCATATAATCAATATCAAGGTAAATTGCATCACAAGGAATATTATTTTCTATAAACTTATTTGCAACTTCACGAACAATTTCTGCATTGGGATAACTCCACCTTGATTGTTGGTATCCAAAAGCCCATTTAGGAGGCACATAACTTTCACCTATAATATTTAAAAACTCTCGTACAATATCTAAGGGTTTCTCACCCTTTATTATGTAAATATCTGCATCCGGCTCCTCTAAGGATATTTCTAGATAATCCTTATGAGTGAAACCAACATCAAAAATCACCTTGCCTGGATAATCAACAAATACTCCAAATTTCTCTTCTCCATCTACCACTAAAAAGTTATGAGCACCATAAAGAGATTTTTTATCTGGGGTATGCTTTGGGTCATCAGAGCAAAAGGCCTCATAAATCCCACCTCTTTTGTTTATACCTCTCTGATTTTCACCAAGGCCAAAAACAATTGAATCACTAGACATTTTATAAGTAAACTTTAAGCCACTTATTTCATCCAGCTTAAAGTAGTCTAGCTTTTCCTTTGAAAACTCATGCCCCTCTATTACTACTGCTTCAGTATCAATAGGCTTTCCAAAAGAATATTTAATTACATTTTGCGTTATTTTATAAACTTTCATATAATCACCCTCACGGTTTATTTTCTACTAATCTAACTGTTAATCTGTAAATTTGCCACTTGTCACTTGCCACTTGCCACGTGGGTGGCACTAATTAAGACTACTTAATTGAGCCTTGAGTAATTCCTTTTACAATGTGCTTTTGTGCAAAGAAGTAGAATAGGATTATTGGAATCATGCCAATTACTAGACCTGCAAGTGCTAAGTCCCATCTCTTAGAGTATTGTCCAAAGAAATAAAACATCTTAAGTGGTATTGTATGCCACTCTGGTTTATTTATTATAAGCTGTGGTAATAAGAAGTCATTCCAAACCCACATAACATTTAGTATGGATACAGTAACTGTAATAGGCTTTAGTAGTGGAAACACAATAAACCAAAACACTTGAAACTTGTTACAACCATCTATTACCGCTGCTTCTTCAAGTTCTAGTGGTATTCCCTTAATAAATCCATGATAAAGAACAATTGATAAACTCGAGCCAAAACCTAGATATGCGAGAATTAGCCCTACTGGATTTAGCAAATTAAGCTTTCCTAGTATATTAATTAAAGGTAGCATAACGGACTGAAATGGTATAAGCATAGCTGCTGCAAATAAGAAAAACAAGAAGGTACTCCACTTTGATTTACTTCTCACCAGCATCCAGGCAGCCATTGATGCAAAAATTATTATTAGTACTGTACTAATTATTGTGATTAATAAAGAGTTCATTAAGGAATGCATAAAATTCAAATCCTTAAAGGCTTGAGCATAGTTGTTTAGCGTAAAAGTAGCCTTCCCTGGAAGACCTAAAACATTTGTGAAAATCCCTTTTGAAGTCTTAAAGGAGTTAGTAAAAACAATATATAAAGGTGCTAGAAATATTAAAGCAACAGAAATTCCTAGTAGGTTCCAACCTATTTTCTTTTTCGTATTGACCTTCATTACATTTCTACCTCCCTTTTCTTACTGAAATATAGTTGAGTAAGTGAAATTAATGCTATGGTAACTAAAAATATTACCGCCTTTGCCTGAGCCAGCCCAAATTTATTATAAGTAAATGCTGAACTATATATGTTTAGCGCTAACATCTCTGTGGATTTGTATGGCCCGCCATTAGTAAGGGATAGGTTTTGATCAAATAGCTTAAAAGCATTTGATAATGTTAAAAATAGCCCTACGGTAAAAGCTGGTGCCACTAGGGGAAGTGTTATATTTTTCAACCTTTGAAAACCATTTGCACCATCAATTTTTGCTGCCTCATTTAAGGATTCAGGAATTCCTTGGAGTGCAGCTATATATATAATCATCATATATCCAGACATTTGCCAGGACATTAGTATAACTAACCCCAAAAACCCTGTTGAAGTGCTAGCAAGCCACCCTTTTAGAAATTCTATACCAAGCTTTGTTCCCACAAAGCTAAAAGCCTTTGTAAAAATAAACTGCCAGATAAATCCTAGAATTAATCCCCCTACCATATTAGGCATGAAGAAAATACTTCTTAATAAATTGCTTATTTTCATACCTTTTGTAACAAGTAATGCAAGAGAAAAACCAAATAAGTTAATAGTAATTACTGAAACTATTGCAAACTTAGCCGTAAACATAAATGCTGGTAAAAAACCACTTTCTTTATTAAACACTTGTATATAGTTTGTAAGTCCAACCCAAGACGCATTATTATCTATACCATCCCAACTTGTGAAAGAAAAATATATCCCTAAAAATGTTGGAATAATAACCACCATTACAAATGCTAAAAGTATAGGGCCAACAAACAAACTAAACCATAACTTTGAATTTTTCATAATAACCTCCTTTTTACACCTAGCCTCAAATTTCACTCTTTACAAGTTCTTAATAAAAAAAACGAGCTTTTATATTTATAATTTAGGGAGGGTAATAATCCCTCCCCCTGATTTGTTATTTAATTATTTTCTACTTTCTGCCCATTTAGCTTTAGAGTTTGTAATTACTGCGTTCCAGTCTTGTTTTCCAGCTAAATATTTTTGAATTTCTTGTCCTAAAACATCCATTCCCCATCCTGTTGGATATCCCATGAATACCCATGGTGAAGTTTTTCCAGCCTCAGCATATTTCTTAACTGCTGCGCCTAGTGGATCTTTTGGTTGTAAACTTTCGTATCCTTTGAAAGGAGGTATAAAGAAGAATTTATTAACAACAAAATCTTTACCTTTTTCAGAAGTATATAACCAATTTAAGAAACTTTTTGCTGCTGCTTGCTCATCTACTGAACCTTTGTTGTTAACTGCCCAGTACATTGGAACGCCCATTGGTATTGAATCTTCTTTAGCACCAACTATTGGCATTGGAAGCATGTCTAATTGATCTGCAACTTTTGCATCTATTGCTTTAACTCCACCATAAATCCAGTTACCTTGTTGAACCATAGCTACACGTTCAATAGCAAGACCTTGATCTACTTGAGTTGCATAGTCTGTGGCATTTAGGTTACCTTTTGTTTTTGCATTTGGTGAATAATTAGCTTGTAAATCTATTAATGATTTTAAGCCTTCTGCATTTTTAAATTCTAGAGTTTTAGCTGCAAATGCATCTAAAGAACTTTTAAATTCTTGAGAAATAGCTGCATTAGAAGTATGAAGTCCAGTTACCCAAGTTTCCTTAGCTGGAAGTTCAAATACTGATTCTAAATTTGGATATTTAGTCTTTAATTCTCCTGCTTTAATTTTTGCATCTAAAGCCTTAACTGCTTTTTCTAATGATGCAAAATCTTTAACATCAGCTACTGACACACCAGCAGCTTCGAAGATACCTTTATTATAGATAAAACCATACCCCTCTACTGCGAAAGGCATTGCGAAAACTTTTTCATTTACTGTAACTCCTGATAAAACTCCGTCAAGAGCTTGTTTTGTCCATGGCTCATTTGTTAAGTCAACTAATCTAGATTCCCAATCCTTAACATCTTGTGGTCCACCTATATTGAATATTGTAGGTTCTGTTCCACCCTGGATTTTTGCTCTAAGTGCAGCGCCATAGTCATCTCCTCCACCAACTGTTTCAACGTTAATCTTAACATTTGGGTTTTCAGCAGTATATGCCTTTGTCGCTTCTTGGAGTTCCTTAGCAATTTCAACTTTGAACTGGAATATGTTTAATGTTACATCCTTCTTTTCCACTACAGGTGCTTTTGTGTCTTCTGCTGGTTTTTCTGTTTTTGAAGCACAGCCAACTAGTGCTGAAGCAACCATCACGGATGAAAGTGCTAGAGCTAAAACTTTTTTAACATTTTTCATTACAATTCCCCCTCTTTCAAATATTAACAAGTTGATTTTTTACAACTTCTTAAGAAGTTTAACTCCTTAAAAGTTAATTTATATAAGGTAACTCTGTTCCTAATTTTCAATTTAGGAATAAGATACTTATACTCAAGTAAGTTTTATAAAGTTATATTTTTCTACATGACTCTCTCTCTTGTAACTCTGTTTCAAGTACTATATGTTGATGATGATTCTGATTCTTTAATAAATCAAAAAGCAAGTCTATACTTTTCTTACCCATTTCTTCTACAGGCTGCACCACTGTAGTAATGGATGGATGAAAATACATAGAGTAATCTATACCATCAAAACCTACTACTGAGATATCCTCTGGAATTTTAAGTCCATTACTTAAAATTGCCTTTGAAGCTCCTATGGCCATAATATCTGTGGTGGCAAATACCGCCGTAATACCTAGCTCTTTTTCTAAAAGTTTATTCATGGCATCAAATCCGGATTCAAAGGTATATTCTCCTATTTCCACAAACTTCTCATTAAACTCTATTTTATTTTCTTTCAAAGCTTTTTTGTAACCCTCAAATCTTAGCTTACCAATGGTTCTATCTTCTTCACCAGTGGTTATGATTCCAATTTTTCTATGCCCAAGACTTGCTATATAATCCACTGCCTTATAAGCCGCTTTTTCATTTTCTATAATTACACTAGAAAACAAAGCTCTATTGGCTTTTTCAATAATATAAGTAGAGGCTAAGACTATGGGTGTCTTTAAATTTACAAGTTCCTGTTTATCTAAATCTTCAAAGTCTCCACCAAGGCAAATTAATCCTTTTAGTTTTTTCTCTTTAATTAGTTCCACTGCAGCATCGATGTCATTATCATTACTTTCATTATAATGAAGAATCATTGAGTACCCTTCTTTATCAATTTCTGTTTCAATAGACTTTATCATTTTTGAAAAGAAAGGATTATGAATACCTTTAACTAACACACCAATGTTATTTGAGGTGTTTCTTTTTAAGTTTCTAGCACTATTATTAGGAATATAATTGTATTTCTCCATTATTTCTAAAACCTTATGCCTTGTTTCTTCTTTTACATCTGTGTGATTGTTTAAAACTCTTGATACAGTGGCTACTCCAACTCCTGCAATTTTAGCAATGTCTTTTATATTTAAATTTTTCATAAGAAACCTCTTTTCAAAAGAATTCCAGGTATCGTTATCGGAAACGTTACCATAACTTACATAAGTTATGGAGAATTAAGTTTAGTAGCTATTACCACTGAGACTTTCTTCCCCTATTTTAAACTGTATTTTACTGACTTCAAGTAACAAATTCATTTTGTTTATTATTTATTCAAATGAATAATTTTTGGAATCGTCTTTGGAAACGTTTCCAGCATTAGATTCATTATATCACAATTCTTTTAATTTTCAAACTATATTTTCAACTTTATTGCAACAAATTTTTAAGCTTCAAGTTTGAAATCTTCCATAAGTAGTAGTTGCGCGGACTATGAAGTTTCTTTGGTGGTAGGCTACTTTGCTACAATATTAATTTTTGTAGAATTTAGTGACCTCACTTACTACTATTATATTATAAATAAAAAAGGTTTATTACATTGTTTTATTTACTCTCTTCTTAGTAAACACTTTTTCATAAATTCAGCAGCTATTGTCCTAAATTACTACAATAGCTGCTGGATAATTAAATCATCATCTGCGATGCTGTTAAACTTCTAGTTTTAGCTTCTTTGCTAACCATTGAGCAGTACTTGCCTGAACAGATAGAGTTACTAATATTGTAACGAAAGTCACAGATGAAATAATATTAGCATGCTGTACCTGCATTGAAACTAACATACCAGCAAGGGCCGCAGGAATTACACCTGTTTCTCTAATCCACATTATATAAATAATCTCTTTTAAATTCCACTTTGCTTTTCTGTCTAATGTTACGCATAGCAAAACAGATAAAGGTCTTGCAACAAATATAAGCAATCCTACTATTAATAATGCTTGTTTCCAATATTGTGAGACAGAAGCAAAATCAATATGCGTTCCTAAAAGGATAAAAATCATCATTCGTAGTAAAAGCGTTAAAACTTCTTTGAACCTTGTTTGTGTGATATAGTGTTCTTCTTGCACACGAAGGCTGAAAAGATGCTTATTTCCACAAATAATACCAATAATAAACACCGCCATAAAACCACTAACGCCCAAACGAGTAGCAACTACGTAAGTACCTGCAACAGTTGCAATCCGGATTTCTGATGGATTTTCTTTAAAGTAACCATACTTATCATGAGTAATAAGCATTGTAGCCAGCGTTCCAATAACTAAACCCACAGCTATTCCTCCAAAGGAAGTTTTACCTAGTTCAAACAAACTCGTTTGAATTGAAAATTTACTTCCCTGTATAACTCCCAGTATTGCAAATGTGATAATTGCACCCGCTGCATCATTAAACGCTGATTCAGATATTATAAATTGCTTTAGTTTGTCACTTATTTTCATTTTTTTGAAAAGAGGAACAAGTACTGACGGATCTGTAGACGCAATAACTGAACCCAGTAATAACGCATACATAAAATCCATCTTAAAGATAATTGATGCAAAAAAACCAATTACAACGGTGGATATTAAAACCCCTACAGTAGATATAAGAACTAATGATACCTTTACTTTATTAAGTATTTTTAACTCAATTTCTCTCCCGCCATCATATAAAATATAAGCAGCACCAAAGGTTAATATTAAATCATTACCAACTGGGTACCTGTCTATATTAACAAGATTTAGAACACTAGGTCCAAGCAAAATACCTGCAATTATAAACATCACAACATCAGGTAATTTTATCATTTTACTAAGTTTAGTAAACAAAACTCCTGAAACAATTACTAAAGCAAATAATTCTAATAAGTTTTGTGCTTCCATTTACTTTCCTCCACTTGATATTGTATTAGATAGAGATAAACAACTTTCCATATGTCTTTCAATAAAAATAATAAGCTTATATATACTTTTAGAAACATAGAAATAACTATTCTAAACAATTCATATTATTAAATTTTTATAAGTGCAAATCCTTTGTCAGAACTTTTCTTAATATAAATCCTCAACAATAGTATCAGAACCATAGAAAGTGTACAAACTTCAATTTTTGATATAAAACACCAAACAATCATATCTACTGCAAAAAAACCGATGTTTTTCATAGAATCCCTCGGTTTCTCTTCTGTTTTGCTAAAGATTTCATCTTTTATATTCCATTGTTAAGATATTTGAATGTGATAAGAATTTCACATTCCTTATTCACACTTTCTTTGCAGATTAATTATAATAAATTTATTATATTTCTTTTATCTTCTCTGGTGTTATACTCAATTTACTTTAAAAGTAAAACAATATAAAAACAAAATAACTTTAGGATTTATATAGGTTTATAATTAAAATTTAAAAATTATCACAGATTAAGTTTAATATAAAAGCATACTCAGATTTTTAAAAAATTTCTAAATCAGAGTATGCTTTTTTACTATATAGTAATGAATAACTTTGTTGTATTTCATTCCATTTTTTTTGATGTACTATTTTAGAATTTTTTTTATATTTATACGTTTTATTTTTAAAATAAAGTATAACTAACGTTGTTATATAGTATCAATTGTAGCTTTACATGATGTTAAAATCGATAATTCAAAATACAAAGCATAACTTGAAAAACGCTCAAATTATGCTTCTTGAGTTGATGTATGTAACAGATGCAAATAAACTCACTAAACTTAAATGTAACTATTTAGTTTCTAAAAGCTGAATCTTCAATCCATTTGGATCTAAAATATAAAAATACTTTATATTTGGATTTGGCTCAAATGGACCACTATGAATTTCTAAACCCTTTTCTTTAACGAAGGTCATCATCTCATCAACTGAATTAACTTGAAATCCTACTGATATATCTTTACCTAAGTTTACCTGTTCAAGATTACTATCATGTATTAACTCAAGTTTTGTTTCTCCCTCACCTAGAAAAGCTATTTCCATCCCTGGACCTGCTTTAAATCTTCTATCAATATTTAATTCAATTATTTCTTGATAAAATTTTAAAGATTCCTCCATATTTTTAACCATTATTGTAGTCCAACAAAATTTCATAATAAACACTCCTTTTTGTAGTATTATTCCCATTAGTAAAACCTATACCTATTATATAACATCTTTACTAACTGTGTTGTTAAAAGTTTTCTAAATTTAGTGATTTCACACACCGCCGCATTAAATTTACAGCTCCAAATATTTTTTGAACTGTAATTTAAATTAAATCAAAAAATATATTGAAAAAGATTTCTTGTTTTACAAATACCCATTTAGAAATATAAATTTAATACGATAAATATAATGTACGTAATAGTGCTATTAGGTACTTTACTCATTCTTAAAAATAAAATTAATGATATATGAGGTGAAATGATATGCTATCAAAAAAAGTATTACCAATTAATACACTACAAGCAGGAATGATATCATCTATGGATATAAGCGTTGATGGCACAGTATTACTCGCTAAAGGTGTTGCTATTACGCAGCAAATGATAAGCAAGCTAAAACAAAACTACATTATTGATAAGGTGGAGGTTTATTTAGACGATAATTCTAGTGAGGCTTCACCCCTTAAGGTGAAAACAGCAGAAGAACTTGAAGGCACCTTTAATGAATTCTCCTCTAATTTAGAGAATATATTTGAAAATATATCTACTTTGAAAAATCCTGAAATCACAGAGATACAAGCCTTCTCACATAGAATTCAAGAAGAATTCAGTGCAACAGGAATGGTAATTAGAAATATAGTCACCTATGGTAGTGGAAGCAATTCAATTTATAGGCACAGCGTAAATGTAGCCGCTATTAGTTTTATACTGGGCAAATGGGTAGGACTTAATGAAAAAGATCTAAATTTATTGACTTATTCAGCAATTTTACATGACTTTGGTAAAATGAAAATAAGCATGGATATAATAGGTAAAGAACCGAATTTAACCCCTAAAGAACTTGAAACTTTCAGAACTCATCCTGTAATTGGCTATCATTTTGTTAAAGAAATTCCATATGTTGATGCGTCTGTTGGTCTTGCAGTACTGATGCACCATGAAAGACTGGACGGTTCTGGGTATCCATTACAAGCAAAGGGCGATAAAATATCAAAGTTTGCCAGAATAATAGCTATTGCAGATTTATTTGATAAAGCTAATTCAAACAGACATTCGGAAACAGTTAAAGGCCCTTTAGGGGTTCTAAAATTAATTCAAGACGAAAGTATTACAAAACTTGATTCTACATATTGCAATATGTTTTTGAATCACATTGTAAATTATTATATGGGTGAAAATGTCATACTAAACGACCAGCGTGTATGTAAAATCATCCAAGTACATATAAATGATTTAACAAAACCCACTTTACTAGATGACAATGGATTTCTTGACCTTAAAAAAGAAAAAGATTTATATGTTGAAAAATTGGTTATCTAGATAGCAGATGTCATAGCAATCATCAACATGCTTATATAGTACCTAGTACCGCAATTTCACTTTTTTCAAATTTTCTAACAATTTACTCCATTAACGTGTTATAATTTGATTAGTACATTATAAAATAATAACTTATGGAGGGATACTATTATGGTAGATAAATTGCATACACCAGAAGAAAATGTTAAATTAGAAAACAATGAAAAAATAAGGCTTTTTGTATATGGCGCGCTTATGAAAGGACATAGCAATCATGAGAATTTCTTATCTGATGCTAGATTTGCAGGTTATTTTGTTGCTGACGGATTTCAAATATATGACTTTGGTAGTTATCCTCTAATAGCTCAAAATACAATTGATAAAGTTCGTGGCGAGATGTATATTGTGGATGAAAATCTATTATGTAATTTAGATATATCTGAGGCAAAAGCAAACTTGTTTACAAGGAAATCAATTAAGGTAGTTAATGAGATTGATAATGATGACGTTCAAGAAGCTTATATCTATGTGTACAATAAAGATTCTTCAAATAATATTAAAGTTAGTTGTGATACCCAACCTAAGATGGATATAAAAAGAAAGGATTACATTTGGTATGCAAGCTATGGTTCTAACCTTATTTATGAAAGATTATTACTTTATATTAAAGGTGGAAAATCTAAACTTAATGGTGAAAATTATGAAGGTTGTAGGAATAAAGCAATACCAAATGATACAAGGCCGGTAGCTATCCCTTATAAAATGTATTATGGTAACGACAGTTCCCCTTGGGGTCCTGGTGGAATTGCCTTCTTAGATACTCAAAGCATAGGAAAAACTTTAGGTAGGATGTACCTTATTACAGGAGAACAGTTTGAAGATATCTCCCGTCAAGAGGGACGTGATGAAAACTTATATAATGAGACTCTTTCTTTAGGCGATTATAATGGTATTGAGATTGTTACCATTACTAATAAAAATACTAGACCTTATCACAACCCTAATGATAGTTATCTTGAAGTAATTAGAAGGGGCTTAAAGGAAACCTACCCTGAAATGAGTGATTTTGAGGTAATGAAATATTTAGTTGGGTGTGAACTTATAAAAAAATAATTTAGCTGTTGTTGGAATTTCCTATGAAAACACCTAGTACAGATTAATTATTATCTAATAAAATGAAAAAAATAAGAATATCTTTTGATATTCTTATTTTTTTCATTTTTATTGCTTATGCTTTTTCTCGTTACCTTTTATAACTTTTTCAATAAATATTTTTACAATTTCAGCATCAAATTGAGTGCCTGAATTCTTAATAAGCTCTTCTATGGCGAATTCTTTTGACAAAGCACCTCTATAAGACCGTTCACTGGTTATAGCATCATAAGCATCCACTACCCCTATTATTCTTGATTTTATAGGAATTTCCGTTCCTTTAAGTCCCTTTGGATACCCATTTCCATCCCATCTTTCATGATGTGATAGAACATAGTCCGCTATTTCTGACATATCATTAACAGAACTTAAAATACGATAGGATATTTCCGGATGACGTCTAAGCTCTTCCCACTCAGCTTCTGAAAGTTTCCCTGGTTTATTTAAAATATTATCATCTATTGCAATTTTCCCTATGTCATGCAGAAGCCCTGCTGTTTTCAATTCTTGTACTTCCCCATCTGGTAACTTCATAGCCTTTCCTAAATAGCTGCAATATTCAGATACTCTATGAGAGTGTTGTTCTTCCCTTTTATTCTTTTCATATAGTGTATTTATAATCGCCCCTATTGTTTTACCCCTCATGCTTGGACTTTCAAAAAGTTTCTTTTTATACATAAAATCTTCTGCTTTTTTCAGTACTCCAAATATATCTTCTCCATCATTGTATTTAGTCTCGTATCCGATTGAAACTGAAAGCTTTATTGAAGATACCTCTTCCTCAGAGGCTAAGGCTGAAATACACTTGAAAATTTCCTCTGCTTTAATGGTATCTACCTTAGGTAATAGTATTACAAATTCATCTCCTCCTATACGAGATACAGTTCCATTATCGCCGCATCCCTTAAGTATTACCATTGCAATCCTTTTTAATAATTCATCACCAGTGGCATGTCCAAAAGAGTCATTTACTAGTTTTAGTCCATTAACATCAGCCATAAATATGGTAAGTGGAAGATTTTCTTTATTGTCTAATCTTTTAAGCTCTTCTTCAAAAAATCTTCTGTTATATAGTCCTGTAAGCTGGTCATGGTAGCTTAGAAATTCCAGTTCTCTTTCTGAAATATATTTTAGCGTTACATCCCTGCTTATTGCAATAATTTCATTTTTTCTGCATCTAACTATTCGAAGTTCAAAGTATTTAGTACCCACTGGTGTATCAATGTCATATTCAAAGCTTTCCAAAGAATTATTTTTAAGAGCTAATTTGATTTTTTCAAATCCAGTTTCAGCTATTTTGGGAGGTAGCACCTCCCAAAGGGTTTTTCCTATGAACTCATGCTTTGGCATTATTAGTATAGAATCATCATTTGTTTGGCAGTCTTTGAAAACACCATTTCCATCCACTATGAAGATAACATCAGGAATAGCAGCTACTATTGCCTTGTTTCGTTCTTCACTTTTCTTTAAATTATCTTCACTTTCTATTAATTGTTGGAATTGAGTTCTAAGTTCTTCCTCTGCAGCTGATAGTTCATTAAACGAAGCCTCAATTTCTTCATTTGATGCTATCAATTCCTCTTGACTTTCCTTTAATGCATCATTTAGTTTCAATAATTCCCTAGTACGTGAATCAACCTTAATTTTCAGAGTCGAAGTCCATAATATTAATAGCAGTATAGTCACTATAACAATGGCTATTAACCAGATGTAATCTATTAGTACCTGAAATAATGTTCTTGATTCATAAACCCCTAGCCATTTATTATATATTTTATCAAATTCTCCTGTGGCCTTAAGTATTTGTAATCCTCCATTAAGAGTAAATAACAAATCATTATTTCCTTCTTTTACGGCAAAGCAGTAACCATTAGGATTAATACCAAATTCGTTACTTTTAATATTTGAATATTTTTCTTTTTTTATTAAATAATGACCTGTAATCTTTAAAACTGCTGCATAATCATATTTTTTTATGGATACAAGTGAAAGTGCCTCATCAACTGTAGGAACTTCAATAAAATTAATATTAAGATTCTGTTTTTTTAGAAATTCTCCTACTATATCACCTGTTTGGACCACTACAGTTTTTCCTTTTAACTCTCTTATATCCTTTATTATTGTATCTTTTCTTGTAAATACATCACCACTAGTTATTGTATGTTTTGTTGTAAATGAATAAATTTTCTCTCTCTCTTCAGAGTAGAACATACCTGATATGGCATCTATTGTTCCGTTTTCAAGTTCTTCTTTAATTTCACTCCATTCCCCTAGTTTAATAATTACATTAATCCCCATAGCTTTTGCTGCTGCCTTAGCAAGTTCCACATTAAAACCAGCTGGATTACCCTTTTCATCTATAAAACTATAAGGTGGATAATCCTTATCGTCTCCTATTATTATTGTTCTGCCCAGAGGCTTTTGATCCATGTATTTTTCTTTATAAGAAGGATCTTTATTAGAACTCTCACTCACTTTATTATCAGCAAAGGCTGTATTTATGTAACTATTTCCTAATGAGATAATTAATATTGCAATAAATACTATAACAAAGCTTCTACCTTTTATGCTAAACATAAATTCACCTCTCATATATCTATTTATAATTATCCTTTATCTCGCTACTACACTAAAGTAATACTTATATATTCTACAAAACACACAAAATCCCTTTAGATATTCTATTTTATTTATATATTTCATTAAAAATTTTGTAACTTCTAGTAGAATTTTATATAAATAAGTATTATAGTATAATTATATTAGAGGTTAAGGAAATACTGAATGATTTATCTAAGGAAATCAACTTGAAAATTGTAAGTATGCTATAATTTTTTTACCTTTACTAAAAGTTACTTTAATTTACTTACAAAGACTCCCATCAAAGTTTATAAATGAGCATGTTGAACAAAAATAGTTAACCCGTTAAATAACTTTATTTAACGGGTTAACTATTTTTGTTTTCTTTGGCATCTTAATACTTTGTAGCCTTCTTAACCATATCAATAAACTGCTTTTCATGGGCGGTGAAGGTGTGGTCCTGCTTATAAATTATAATATCTTTATTAACCAATGAACCAGCGGAAGATTTTCGAATCACCATATTCCTTTGGTCTAAAACCTCCTGTGGAACTTTCGATACCCACATAAAGGACCCCTCCACCCTTTGTATTAAGTCAAATTGACTTCCCCTCTCATATACATTAATTTGCTTTGACTGTAGCTGGTTTCTAGCCTCTTTTTTAATCTCACTAGGACAACTAGATGGTACCTGGAAATCCCCATGGACAATTTCTGTATAGCTACACAAGTCTGAATACGGAATATCCTCCAAATGCGCAAGGGGATGCTCCTTTGACATAAGCAAACATAAGTCAAATTCCCAAAGCGGTTCATATTCCAAATCCAAATCCTTTAAAAAATCTAAAAAATGATTTTCATATATCTGCTGATAACGAATAATTCCTAAACTAGAATCTCCGTTATGTACATCATTTATTGCTTCCATGGAATTTGTTTCTTTGAAAAATATGTTTATTTCTCTTTCTTCATTAAGAGAGTTAACAAACTCAGAAAATGCCACAGAAACATAGGTTGCTCGAGGAACAGATATATTAAATTTTATCTCATCAACTTTACAGGGTTTGTACAAATACTCCAACTCATTAACTTGAGATAGAATTGTCTTTGTATATGCTAAAAATTCAGTACCTTTCCTAGTTGGTAGCGCGCCCCTAGCAGTACGCCTAAAAATAGTAATTCCAATATCCTTTTCTAACTCCTTAATAGCTCTACTTAAATTAGGTTGCCCCATAAATAGGTTTTGTGCAGCTTTTGTAATTGATTTGGTTTTCTCAACTTCAACAATATATTTTAAGTGTAATAGATTCATAATCATCATCCATTCATTGTTAAGCATATGTGATATATAAATTATACATTACCCCCTCCTAAAGTTCAATGCTACAATGAAACTATTGTTAATATTTTATCAATTATAAATGCTTTATTATTTATTATTACTAATTATAAATAAACATTCATGAAGGAGGCTATAAAGTGGATATTTTAGTATGCATAGGCAGCAGTTGCCACATTAGAGGATCTTACAAAATAATGAGTGAGTTAAAGGCAATGATAATAGAAAAAAAGTTAGATTGTCACATTCAAGTTAAAGCTGCTTTTTGTCTTGGCTATTGCAGGGATGGAGTAACCATAAAAGTGGATGAACATCTTATAACAGGAGTAACAAAAGAGAATTTAACAGAAGTTTTTGATAAATATATTTTAAAGAAGGTTGATTAACCTATGAGCATTCTAAAATTAAAGAAAGCAAATTGTAAAAACTGCTATAAATGTGTACGAAATTGCCCTGTAAAATCCATTGAAGTAAAGGATCATCAAGCACAAATTATTGAAAGAGACTGCATACTTTGTGGAAATTGTATTTTAATCTGTCCTCAAGATGCTAAAGAAGTTAGAAACGACTTGGCTATTGTTAAAAACTTAATTAGGAGTGGAAAAGATGTCATCGCTAGTGTTGCCCCTTCTTTTATTGCAAATTATGATGTTTCAACCTTTAAATCCTTTAAAGACCTGCTTAAAAAACTAGGTTTTTCAGAGGCTTATGAGACAGCCGAAGGTGCTTTTTTAGTAAAGAGTGAATATGAAAAGCTCATAGCTAAAAATACAGGAAAAACAATAATTTCTTCCTGTTGCCCCACGGTGGTTAAATTAATTCAAAAGTATCATCCAAGTGTACTTGAAAATTTAGCTCCTGTTCTATCCCCTATGGAAGCTCATGGAAAGCTGCTTAAGGATAAATTTCCAAACTCACAGGTGGTATTTATCGGTCCTTGCATCTCTAAAAAAGGTGAAATCGAAAGTTGCCAAGGGTCAGTAGACATGGTGTTAACCTTTGATGAACTAAATCAGTGGCTTGAGGAAGAACAAATTAATCTGACTAATGTGGAGGACATAACTTCCTCAAAATATTTATCTAGATTCTTTCCTGTAGCTGGTGGAATAATTAAAACCATGAACATAAATACAGACTATAAATATATTGCTATAGATGGCATTGACAACTGCATTCAGGCTCTTTCTGAAATAGACAACGGGGATTTTGAAAATTGCTTCATCGAAATGAGTGCTTGTAAAGGTAGCTGTATTAATGGTCCTACAAGGGGTAAAAATAAATTTAAGCTTATAAACGCACAAATAAAGGTTGAAGAGCTTGCTTTCAATAAAGAAATCCCCTGTGATTATGATTTAAATACAGAAATGGATCTATACAAAGAAATTAAAAGTGAAGAGATTATTTGTTTGCCTCCTAGCAAAAGTGATGTTGCAGCAATACTAAAAAAAATGGGTAGAAATACTCTAAGTGATGAGCTTAATTGTGGTACCTGTGGCTATAACACCTGTAGAGAAAAAGCCATTGCTGTGTACTTTGGCAAAGCTGAAATAACCATGTGCCTTCCCTATATGAGGAGCAAAGCAGAATCCTTCTCAGATAAAATCATAAATGCAACTCCAAATGCAATTTTAGCAGTAGATATGGATCTCCGAATTCAACAAATTAATAGAGCTGCCTGCAATATTTTTAGAATTTCCAAAAGTGAAGATGTTATAGGTGTACCTGTTTCAAGAATTATGGACGAGTTTGACTTCGTTAATGTAATTTCTAAGGAGGAAGGTAAAATAATTAAAAAGGTTTACTTGGCAGAGTATGAAAAATATATAGAACTGTTACTATTATATGATAAAACTAGCCATGTAGTAATTTGCATAATGAAAGATATAACCAAGAATCATTTAAAGAGAGAAAAAATTCTAGCTTCAAGAAATAATGCAAAAAATATTGCTGATAAAATACTAGAAAAACAAATAGGCATTGTTCACGAAATCGCTTCCCTGCTTGGCGAAACTACAGCGGAAACTCAAATAGCACTAAATGAGCTTAAAAACACCATGTTTGAGGAGGATGAATATTAGTGAAAAACATATTTATGGAGTGCGGATTTGTAAGCCTAAGTAAACATGGCGAAAAAATTTGCGGAGATTATTATACTATGGTAAAAAAAGAGAATACCACCACTGTTGTACTATCTGATGGTCTTGGCAGTGGGATTAAAGCAAACATTTTAGCTACTTTAACATCAAAAATTTTAAGCACTATGATGGCTGAAAATATGTCCATTGAAGACAGTGTTTATACAGTAGCAAAGACCTTGCCTTTATGTAAGGTTAGAAATCTTGCATATTCAACTTTTACAATTTTTCAATTGGTTCACTATGGTAATAATGCTTATTTAGCTCAATTTGATAACCCTAATGCCATTTTAATTAGGGAAGGTAGAAATTATCCCTACCCTTCCACCTGTAAAATTATTGGTGAAAAAGAAATCTATGAAAGCAATATAACCCTTCAAGCTGGGGACATGATTATTTTGCTTACAGATGGAATCACCAGTGCTGGTCTTGGACGAGTCACTATAAATGGTTGGTCCCGTGATGAAATTATTAAATTTATAGAACTATGGTATACCCCTAATATGTCACCTCAGCGAATGGCCTCTATAATTTCTGAGGCAAGCATGGATTTATCTCTTGGTACCCCTGCAGATGATTCAACAGTTGCAGTGTTTAAGATAAGAAAGAGGCAGGTAGTAAACCTTATTATAGGGCCACCTGAGAAAAAGGAAGAAGATAATATAATACTAAAACTCTTCTTTTCTAAGGCTGGCAAAAAAGTTGTATGTGGTGGTAGCACTTCAAAAATGGTTAGTAACTATTTAAACAAATCTCTAAAATCAACTGGAAGTTCTGAGGATGAAGAAATACCTGCCACTTCATATATAGAGGGCGTGGATTTAGTTACTGAGGGCGTTATTACACTTGGCAAAGTAGTGCAGCTAGGTAGAAGCTACTTAGAAGATAGTAAAATTTCCCTGACTTTAGAGAATAAAACCGATGGTGCTTCACTCCTTGCAAAATTGCTATTTGAGGAAGCTACTGATATAAATTTCTTTATTGGTAAAGCAATAAATCCTGGTCATGAACTAGATGGTATGAATATCAACTCATCAATTAAAATGAGTTATATAAGAGAAATTAAGAACCTTTTAGTGAAAATGGATAAAAAAATTAAGGTAAGCTTATGTTAGGAGGTACAACCATGAGATTATTTGATACTAATGTTCAAGAGCTTAAATATGAGGTATTAAAAGAAGTTGCAAAACTTGCTTTTGAGGATAATTTACAAACTGGGATACTAAGTATACCTGAGAAAATCGTACCTGGCCCTGATGCTACTATGCGTTGTTGCATTTATAAAGAACGTGCGATTTTGAATGAGCGTGTAAAGCTTGCCATGGGTGGAAATAAAAATAACCCCAATGTAATTGAGGTTTTAGATATTGCTTGTGATGAGTGCCCTGTTACTCAATTTTCTGTTGGCCCTTCTTGCAGAGGCTGTATCGCCCATAGATGCGAAAATGCTTGCCCAAGAGGTGCTATCTCATTTGTTCTTCATAAAGCAGTTATAGATCACAAGAAATGTGTTAATTGTGGAAAGTGTTTAAATGCTTGCCAATATAGTGCTATTATAAAAAACGTTCGTCCATGTGAAAATGCCTGTAAAGCTAATGCTATTTCTATGGATGAACATAAAAAAGCTCATATCGATGAGTCCAAATGTATTGCCTGTGGTGCTTGTGTTTATCAATGTCCATTTGGTGCTGTTATGGATAAATCCTATATATTAGATGCTATAAAACTTCTTCGTGATAAAAAATGCGATACAAAAGTTTATGCAATTATTGCTCCATCTATTACCGGTCAATTTAAAAGTGCTAAGATAGGTCAAGTAGTTTCTGGACTTAAACAGCTAGGTTTTTACAATGTCGTAGAGGCTGCCCTCGGTGCGGATATGGTAGCTCACAAAGAAGCTAAAGAGCTTGTAGAAAAAGGATTCTTAACTAGTTCTTGTTGCCCTGCTTTTGTATCCTACATTGAAAAAAACTTTCCAACCTTAAAGGAGCATATCTCTCATAATCTATCGCCAATGGTTGAACTAGCAACATACATTAAGAGGATTCACCCAGACAGTAAAGTGATATTTATTGGTCCGTGTACCGCAAAGAAAGCTGAAGCTAAAAAAGAAACCGTTAAACAATATGTAGATGTGGTGTTAACCTTTGAAGAGCTTCAAGCACTATTTGATAGTAGAGACATTACACTTTCAGATTTACCCGATGATGTGCTAGATAACGCCTCTTACTTTGGAAGGATTTTTGCAAGAAGTGGTGGCCTGTCCGATGCCGTGGCCGAAGCCTTAAAAGAACAAGAGGTAACAACTTTTAAAGTCTTCCCTACTGCCTGTAGCGGTATTGAAGAATGTAGAATTGCCTTGTTAAAAGTCAGCAAAGGTGTTTTAAAAGAAAACTTTATTGAAGGTATGGCCTGCAACGATGGTTGTATAGGCGGTGCCGCCTGCTTAACTCACGATGCTAAAGATAGAAAGTTAGTTGATGACTATGGAAAAGAGGCTATGGAGAAGACAATAAAGGATGCAATTGAAATTTTAGACTTTCTATAGTCCATTATAGGACTATTATTCACTGAGAAATTATTAAAGAAGGCTATGTAACTATTGATATTGAAAGTACAAACAACTTATCTACATATTAAGTTTTAAAATCGAAAATGCAAACATATTATAAACTAGTTATAATGTTTAAATTTTTGACGAAAGGTATAAATTGATATGAAGAATGCTTATATAAAAAAGCTTTTTAAAAGTAATAGTACTGGAAATGTTATTATTTTCATAGCTTCAATCTTATTAGTCTATTTATTTATTTCCTTATACTTTTCTAATCATTCCTTTTTCAATACAGTGATAAATGGTGTAGATGTGTCTTTAAAATCACAGGAGGATACAGAGGCTATAATTAGAAATTATGTTAAGGATTATAAGCTACAGTTAGTAGAAAGAAACGGCGAATCGGAAGAAATACTAGGGCGAGACATAGGAATGAAATACAATGAAAAAAATAGTATTCATAAAATTTATTTAAATCAAAATCTCTTTAAATGGATAATTGCATTACTAAAGGATCAAAAATATTATGTTGAGGATTTATTTATTTATAATAAAGATAATTTAGAAAGTAAGATAAATGGACTAAATTGTTTAAATACATATATTGTAGAGCCTCAAAATGTAAGTTTTATATATACAAATGGTTCCTATAAAGCCATTAAAGAAGTATATGGAAATAAGATAATTAAAGATAAATTATATGAAAATATAGAAATGAGCATATTAAATGGAGTAAGAAACCTAGATTTAAATAACATCCCTTGTTATTTAAATCCAAGTTACACTTTAAGTTCCTATAAAACCCTTGAAACCAATAATTTACTAAATAAATATGTAAGAGCAAAAATCACTTATAAATTTGGAAGTGAAAATGAAATTTTAGATGGAAATACAATAAGTGAGTGGCTTAGTGTTGATGAAAATTTAGAAGTGGTGATAAGCGAAATAGCCGTTATGAAATATGTTAAACAATTAGGTAAGAAATATGATACCGTTGGAATAGCAAGAAACTTCAAGACCTCACTGGGTAAAATAGTAGAAGTTAGCGGTGGGCTTTATGGTTGGAAAATTAATCGTGAGCTTGAAACAGAAGCACTATTAGAAAATATAAAGCTTGGCAATGTATTAGAAAAGGAACCTATATACACTCAGAAGGCTCTATATAGGTCAGAAAATGAAATAGGCAATACCTATGTAGAAGTTAATATAACAAGACAGTATTTATGGTTTTATAAAAATGGAAAGCTTATAACACAAGGTGCTGTAGTAACAGGGAATCCTAGCAAAGGGTATTCTACTGTCCTTGGAACTTACATGCTTAATTATAAACAAAGGGGGGCAACATTAACTGGGCCTGGTTATGAAGTTCCAGTAACTTATTGGATGCCTTTTTTCGGAAATATAGGATTACATGATGCAAGCTGGCGATATTCTTTTGGAGGAGATATATATAAGAGAAGAGGAAGCCATGGATGCATAAATGCCCCAGTACATTTAGCTAAAACAATTTTTGATAATATAGAAGATGGAACTCCAATTATTTGTTATGAAGAATAAGACTTGCCCTAGAGGGTACCTGAAACAGCCAGCCTAAGATAGGATTTATCTAGGGCTGGCTGTTTCAGAATCTTCCATAATTGGTCCAGTTTGCTTTCTTGAATTAAACAACATATCAACTTTCTTTCTAGCAGCTAATAAATATATTATTGCAATGTCAATAAATTCAGGAGCTGCATAATTGAAATTTTGCTCTGCCTGATTTAACTCTATAATGGCTTGAGTGATTTCAGTATCCATAGGTCTCTCCCATTTATAATTGCTTTACATTAGAAGGTTATTTTCATTTCCTACATTGCACCAGGATTGTGCTGAATTAACCTGCATTTTATAGCATATGTGTGAATATTTAATTTTATACCAATGTATGCGTATGCTACATCAAGAATATCTTCATTTATTAAATTGCCTAGATACTCTT
Organism: Clostridium sp. CS001; assembly: GCF_020443565.1. Lineage (GTDB taxonomy): Bacteria > Bacillota > Clostridia > Clostridiales > Clostridiaceae > Clostridium_AD. The sequence goes on along the minus strand of NZ_JAIZZN010000002.1, from coordinate 190,745 downwards.
TTTATCCTAGAACTTTTATGAACATAAATAAGGATTTATGAATATAATAACTTTATCAAGCTTTAAAATCCAATAGTATATATTATTTTCTTACTTATGGGGGCGGTTATTATAAAAAAAGTCGTTATTATATTAATTCCTTTTGTTTATTTAATCATATTAAGTTTAAATTTATATAATTCAAAAGTAGAAATAAAAAATCTTAAAACCACGCTTAATAATGAAATTATTACAAATGAAGAATTACATACTACCTCTAGCAATCTTAAATTATCAATTGTTGAGTTAGAAATAAAAATAGCTGATTTAAATAAAACTATTGATATATTAGTAGATAAAACCAAAGAAAGCAAGCCTATAGCTAGTAATCAAATAAAGCCAGGTGAAAAGGAAGCCTATCTTACCTTCGATGATGGTCCTTCAGAGAACACCTCCAAGATTCTCAAAATTTTAAAGGATAATGATATTTCAGCAACATTTTTCGTTAATGGGCATTCTGGTTATGATGACGTATACAAAAGCATTATAAATCAAGGAAGCATTATAGGTAATCACACTTATTCACATGATTATAAAACCATATATTCATCTGTTTCTGCCTATAATGAAGATGTAGAAAAATTGAACTCTTTTTTAGAAGGTATTGGGATTCCAAGGCCAACACTTATGCGATTTCCTGGTGGGTCAAACAATACAATAAGCAATAATTATGGTGGCAACGATTTAATGAACAAATTAACCAAAGAACAAATAACAAATGGCTATCAATATATTGATTGGAATATTACATCGGGCGATTCAGATAAAATAACAGAAAGTAAGGATGTTATTTTAGAAAATGTTCTAAAAGGAGCCAAAGGTATGGAATCTATTGTGATTTTATTTCACGATTCAACTCCAAAGACAACTACCGTGGAGGCTTTGCCTATAATAATTAAAAACTTAAAAGAATTAGGATATGTGTTTAAGACCTTATCAATTAACAGTCCTGTTATACACTTTAAATAACCATAATAAATTGGAACAATGCTTATGAATTAAGGAAAATAATTTAGTTGATGCATCAACAATATTGTGTTATTCTTAAATTAGTTGATACATCAACTAGAATAGTGAGGTAAAGTTATGGATGTAACGAAAAGGTATATTACAAAAATCTGTCGCGCAGCACAGAGATACGCAGGTTTACGCTTAAAAGGTACTAATATTGGAACCTCCGAGTATGAATGTCTTCATTACATACGTAAAAATAATGGTATGAGTCAAGAAAAGCTACGCAGTTTTTTAAATGTTGACAAAGCTGCTGTTGCCCGTATGGTTGCAAACCTTGAAAAAAAGGGATATCTATATCGCCTGCAGGATGAAAATGATAAGCGTGCCAAAAGGCTTTTTACAACAGAAAAGGCAGTTGATATTAAAAATATGACTTCATCTGTAGAGTCATTTTTCTATGAATGGCTTCTTGAAGATATTAATCAAGATGAAAAAGAAATATTCCTAAAGGTGCTAAGTGAACTGTATACAAAAAGCAAAAAGGAACGTGTGGAACGGTTTATAAATATAAAGAAAAGAGAGTTGGATTAGCATGGCAAAGCTTACGGTTAAACCCATAAATGAACCAGATAAAATTATTAACTATTGGAAAAAAGAAAAGTTTGTTGTAATATGCATTGTGATATTTGGATTAACTTTTAATAGTGCAACAATTCTTGGTCCGATTTATCAAGGCAAACTTATTGATTCCATTGTAAGCGGCAATAGCCTATCCTCTGTTGTGATACTAGCCATTACTTTTGTTTCATTTATTGCAATGATTCAATTAATGCGCTACTTTAAACGTTTTTACATAAGACGGTTTGCAAACAGTACAAGCGCTACCATGAGACTTATGATATACAATAACATAATGCATAAAAGCACTGAAGAGTTAGATAATGAAAATACCGGTAATCTAATGACTAGGGCTATTTCTGATGTGGACCTTTGTGTTGAGGGTATGCGAAAATTCACCACAGAGATATTTGATACCGGAGTACTCATGGCCTCTTATTTCATAGCAATGCTTGTTTATGATGTGAAGATAACTATTTTTTCTAGTATTTTCATTCCCGTAGCCATGGCTCTTGCCGAGAAATTAAAAACTGTCATTTATAAGTACACCGTTGCCTTTCGCATTAAAAGTAGTAACCTTTCAAGCATTACTTATGATGCCATTGAAAATGTTATGATCTATCGGGCAAACGGCATGGAAGAACAAAACATAGCAAAGTATAGTAGTGAACTTACAGATTTACAAAACAAAGCAATTAAAGCTAGCATCTTAGAAAATTCCATGCAACCAATTTATAACGTTATTGCAATGCTTGGAATAGTCCCGGTAATTTACCTTGGAGCTTCAAAGGTAATTAATGGTGGCTGGACTGTAGGTACCTTTTCTACATATCTCATTATGTTTACCGCAATGGGAATTAAGGCAAGTAAAGCTGCCAAGCTTTTTAATTCTGTGCAAAAATCACAGGTATCCTGGAAACGCATTAAACCTTATCTTACAGAGTACCAAAGTAAGGCTAACATTTCCTGTGTTACTAAGGATAGTACAAGGCTTTTGCTAGATAACCTCAGCTTTTGTTATTCTTCAAACAATGAAAACATAATCGAAAATATTAGTTTTGAAGGAAATCAAGGCGACATAATAGGCATCACTGGCTCTATTGCCTCTGGGAAATCTACACTTGGCCTATCACTACTTGGATTATATCCATACATAGGCAGTGTAAAGATAGATGGTAAGGAGCTTCGAAGCTACTCTGAATATGAGCGGAGTCTGATGATTTCATACCTAGGTCATAATCCTCAACTACTTTCTGGCAGCATTTATAATAATATTACTCTTGGAAACCATCAGGACATCACTTCCGTTTTGAAAGATGTCTGTTTTGATACTGAACTTTCGGAAATGCCTCAAGGTGAAAACACTTTAGTAGGCAATAGCGGAACTCGCCTAAGTGGTGGTCAACAAGCAAGAATATCCCTAGCAAGAACTCTTTTAAATAAAAGCAAAATTATAATTTTAGATGACCCCTTTTCTGCAGTTGATATGAAGACAGAGGAAGATATCATTAAAAATCTTAAAAATAATTATAAAGATACTTTAATTATACTTATATCACACCGCTTAAGGATTTTCAGAGCAATCGACAAGATCATTTTTCTGCACAAAGACAAAACAGTAGATTATGGTACGCATAATGAACTAATGGAAAGCTGCGCAGATTATAGCTTACTATTTAATTTGCAATGTAATGGAGGTGATGACTATGAGGACTAACTTAGTAAAAAAATCAATTATTGCTGTAGTTAAAAAAAATAAAAAATTTGATATACTTCTTGTCATTGCAGTTTTTGGTGTTGTTATAGCAAGCTTAATTCCTCCTCAAATACTCAAATATATTGTGGATCATAACCTTGTTCCAAAAAGCAGTGATAGACTACTTCTCTTGGGGCTTGCTTACATGGTGTTTCTACTTTTAATTGGTGTCTTCGATTTTATGAAAGAGGCTATTCTTACAATTTTAGGTCAAAAAATCACGAGAGAAGTTCGCCTTGAAATGATGCAAAAACTAAAAAAAATAAATGTTATGTTCTTTTCCTCAAATGCTACAGGCACTGTTGTTTCAAGATTTACCAATGACGTGGATGCATTAAGCTCCCTTTTCACAAGTGGTATCGTTGGAATGATGGTTGATTTCTTTAAAATTATAGGAATCGTTGCTTCTATCTGGATATTTAGTTCAAAACTTGGAAGTGTTACCTTACTGCTATTACCTATTATTTATGCAATTACTAGGCTTTTTCAAAAGAAAATGCTTACTGCTCAAATTGCAAATCGAATTTTAGTTTCTAAGGTAAATAATCATATTTCAGAAAGCTTAAAAAATATACAGATGATAAAAACCTATAGCAAAGAAAGTTACATGGAAAAAAACTATAGTTCCTATTTACTTGATAACTACAAAACCATTGAGAAAGTAAATTTCTATGATTCTATATTTTCTCCCATTATTCAGCTTACTCGCGCTTTGGTAATTGCCTTTATTGTAATACTATCCTCAAAACAACTAAATTATTTGGGTATATCACTAGGTATGGTTGCTGCCTCTATTGAATTAATCTCCAACTTATTTTCACCCATTGAAAACCTGGGCATGGAGCTTCAAAATATACAACAGGCGGTATCCGGTATCCATAGGGTGAATGACTTTTATAGTGAGCCAGAGGACCACTGTAAAGATAATGAGCTTAATATAGGAGAGATTATTCCAAGCCGCGCAGATATAAGACTATCTTTTAATGATGTAACATTTCAATATGAACAAGGAAGCAATGTTTTGCAAAATATTAGCCTTCATTTAAATCCACTGGATAAAATTAGCTTTGTAGGTAGGACAGGAGTTGGAAAATCCACATTATTTAAGCTGGTAATGGGATTTTTAAAGCCCACAAGTGGGAGCATTACTATAAACGGAATTGATGTTTATACCATACCAAACTCCGAAAAACGCAAAATATTTGGGTACGTTGAGCAAAGTTTTCATATGACAAATGGCACAGTTGCTGAGCAAATTAGTCTAAAAGATGAGAACATTACAAAGGAGCAAATTGAAAACGTTCTTGATTTTGTGGGACTAACTGATTATATATTATCCTTGGAAAATGGTATTAATACAACTGTAAGCAGTGATGCTCTTTTTTCACAAGGCCAGAAACAGCTCCTTGCTATTGCAAGAGCAATTGTGACTAATCCCCCTATTTTACTACTTGACGAAGTTACTGCAAATCTCGATTCCATAACAGAAGAAAAATTTATATCAGTACTTCAAAAAGCAAGCCACGGTCATACAATATTGTCTATATCTCACCGTTTATCTTCTATTATTTCTGGAGACACTGTGGTTACTTTAGAAAATGGCAGGGTTAAATCATCATCTTTGATGCTGCAATATTAAAATATTGTTAAAAATAGCGGCTAATAGCTGTCAATGTGACAAGTTATTAACCGCTTACTTACAAACAAAATTAGCTACCTAGATATGATTTCTTGATATCTGGAGTACCAAAATTGCTTCGCGCATAAAACCTCCCGGGGAGCATGAATAAATTGTGAACAATTTATTTAGGGAAGTAACTTATTTTTAAAGCTTTCATTATACGCATTCATTTTTCTTGTTCATATATAGCCAATTAAATTTTGAACTTACCTACTTCTTCATTTAATTGTTCCGCACTAGTCTTGGATTTTTTTACTTTTCCAATTATTTCATTAGATATATGGGTTATATCCGATACCTTTTCTGCAATATCTATTGTACCTTGTGCACCTTGGTTAGACGCCATAGCTACCTGTTCTATTGTCTTTATTACCTCATGAAGTGAAGCCAAAAGCTCCTCCGAGGTTGAACTAAAATTCAGAACCAGGTCATTTACAAACTCTGCATCTTGACTATATTTACCTGCCACATTTAGCATTATATTATAATCATTTTGTACATCTTCTGATACAAAATCCAATAATTCCTTTGAACTGGCAGATAAATCACTAACTGAATTAGTAACTTTTTCAGTTACTCTTTGTATCTCAATCACTGTATTCTTAGAGTCTTCTGCAAGATTTTTTATTTCATTAGCTACCACTGCAAAACCTTTTCCAGCCTCACCAGCTCTAGCCGCCTCAATAGCTGCATTTAATGCCAAAAGATTGGTTTGCGCGGATATCTGCATAATTCCTTGAGATAGCACATTGATTTGTTCTACTACCTTTGAGTTTTCCATAGCAATTTGTAATTTATCCTTGGTTTTTGAGAATATTTCCAATGCCTTTTCTTGTGATTTTGTAACATTATCTTTAGTAATCATTGCTCTTTTATTTATTTCTTGGGCCTCTATAGCGCCTTCTTCAGCCTTTCTTGCCATAGACTGAACTGCTTTTTCTATCTCATCTGCGGTTGCATTCATTTCTTCCGATGAAGCTGCTGTTTCTTCCATCCCTGCGGATAATTCCTCTGTGGTTGCAGATACATCTTCTATATTGTTATTCAAAATACTCATATTTTCTGAAATAATATCTACGACTGATTTAATACTAATAGACTCCTCACTTACATTGTTAATCAAAAGTTTTAATGAATCTTGCATTTTAACTATAGTATTTGTAATATCCCCTATTTCATCCTTTCTCTTTTTAAACTCTTTAGAAGCATCCATAGTAAAATCACCGGTAGCTACAAGCCCCAAATGCTTTACAGCTAAAATTAATGGATTTGAAATAGACTTTGAGATGATTAAGGTGAACCCTATACAAACAGCTATGGCCAATAAAAATATTGTAAGTATTTGACTTGTTGCAGAATTAAAGTCTTTATTATTTTGAAGGTTTAAATTATTGGCTTGTTCTGTGTTATATACTGACAGTTCTTTTAATACATTTTGAAATTCTTCTTGCTCCTTTTCAATAGCGGTTCCTGCTTCCATGGCTTCCTTATGTTTTCCGTCCATGGCCAGTTTAATAGCCACATCTCTTCCTTTCTTAAGTTTTGCATGACTGCTTTCCACAATAGAAATTCTTTCTTCTTCATATTTATCCAGATTAGTTTTTTTATAATTATCCCAGTTTTCTAAAAATATTTTTTCTCTATTTTCAATATCCTTTAATTTTTCATCTTGTATATCCTTATATCCTATAGCTAATAGTATATAATACAAATTCCCTTGTATACCCCTTGCTTGATTTCTGTTGTCATTTAACCATTGAACTGTTAATAAATTGTCTGTATACATAACCCCCATACCCTTATTTGCCTTTGCTGTATGATAATAGCCTACTCCACTCATCATACTGATAAGTAATAATGCTACTATCGAAAAAAGTATCAGCTTTGATTTTATCTTTAGATTGTTCATTTTTGTTCACTCCTCCCCTATATTTCCCTATAATAATACATCATATCAAATATTTTAACAATTAGCTATAAGCTTATTATTGAATAATTATGATTTATTATTCAATAATCATGAATAGTCCATTTCTAGAATTAGATGATGCCTTCCACCAAATTATCTACAGCATAGCCAATAAAGCAAAAACTTGGTATTCAATTAAGATCATTTTATGAACAAGATGCTTTCGGAGAATATCAAGCGCAAACCCATGCACATTCTCCATACATGGAACATATGATAATTTTATAATCCATGAAAGGAATGATCCATGTGAATGAAATGTATCCATACCCTTATTACGATAACACACAAATGTATAGCAGAGCTAGCATATGTAGTTCCTGTGAAATACATCAATGTCCGTACAACACTAACATACCGATGTACAATAACTCTGACCTTTTAAGCCAGTATCCTAGTCGGTATATTCCTTTAAATAATGAAGTAGATAATGATCCTTTAATTACATTAAAGGATTATGGGCCAGAACCCTTTGTAATTAATATTGAAGATGCTACTAAGCAAAATAATACTTACCGCACAGCCTTATGGACTGGTAATCACTTGCAACTTACTTTGATGAGCATAGAGGTTGGCAGCGACATAGGTTTAGAGGTTCATCCTACTGTTGACCAATTTATAAGAATTGAAGAAGGTGAAGGTATTGTTAAGATGGGAGATAGTGAAAATAACTTAGATTTCCAAAGAAATGTTCATGATGACTTTGTGATTCTGATACCTGCTGGTAAATGGCATAACTTAATTAACACTGGTAATAAACCTATTAAGTTATATTCAATCTATGCACCACCTAACCATCCTTTTGGTACAGTACATGCAACTAAAGCTATTGCAGAAGCCGAGGAGCACAGCAACTACTAATATTAAAAAAGTAGTGATAAATAACTTCCCGTTACAAATTAAAACTCTTAAAGTCTTAATTGTAACGGGAATCTTATATTTTCTACCAATTACTAAATAACCTAGATAATCTTTTAGTCCTCTTTTTCCTTTCTTAGTATATCTACTGTATGCCCACTTGCTCCTAGCAAATCTGGTCTTTCACAGGTAGAAAAATGATAATCAAGAAAAAGCCCGAATGTATCTTCATCCATATCATTTATAACAGATCGCATATAATTTGCTGGGCCATCTGCTGCAATTAATTTTACCCTTTTTAGTTTCGCCTCCATATTCAACTTGTTAATATCTTCAGTTCTTACATAATCATATAAATCCTCTGGCTCCGATACAACATGAAAATCAGCAGTAAGCTTTCCATTATCAATACACGCACGAACATTATTTTCTTTAAAGCCATAGGTTATTACACTAAATTCATTCATGCAATATGCAACCAAGATAATACCATCAGGTTTTGTTACTCTTTTAGCCTCTTGCAGCACTTTTACTTTATCCTCAAATTTATATAGATGATACATTGGTCCAAATACCAAAGTCATATCAAAAGTATTTTCAGAAAATCTTGATAAATCTAATGCTGTTCCCTGCATTGCTTTTACAGCACTACCCTTAGACTTTAAAATACCTAGATTGTGCTTTACAAGTTCAATGGCAGTAACATCATATCCCTCATTTGATAGTTGTACAGAATATCTACCTGTCCCCGCACCAACATCTAGTACTTTTTTACTTTTGTTGTTCTCTAAATACTCATGGATATACTTCATTGAAGTAATATATTCTACTTGCCCGTACTTCCTCATCAATCTTTTATCTTCACAAAACTTATTGTAGTATTTTTCTAATTCTTTTGTCATATTTTATCTTCCTCCACTAAACTGCTTTTATAGCATAACAAATATTATACTATATGCTGTAGTTACTGTCATTTCATAAATTATATTCTCCATTAAGTTCTTTTTTTAAAGTATTTATCTAATTGTAACATAAAAATTTTGTATTTTGGGTTTTGACTTACAATGCAAAATATTGCTTTAACAAATTGTATCTGATATCATATAACTTGTAACAAAATACAAAAAAATATTATTAAAATGAGGTAATAAAATGAGTGAAGATAACATATTAAATGAGAACGAAACTGGTCATAAAAGGCGACCTAGATATAAAGGTACTCACCCTAAGAATTTTAAGGAAAAATACAAGGAACTAAATCCAGATCAATATGCCGATGATATTGCAAAGATCATCCAAAAGGGTAATACTCCAGCCGGTATGCATATTTCAATTTGTGTTAAAGAAATATTAGAAATACTACAAATTACACCAGGACAAACAGGACTTGATGCAACTCTAGGTTATGGTGGTCATACTTTAGAGATGCTTAAATGTTTAGATTCAAAGGGACGTTTATATGCACTTGATGTAGACCCTATTGAACTTCCGCGTACCAAAGAGCGTTTAGAACGTTTAGGTTATGGCAGTGAAATTTTAGAACTAAAGCAAATGAACTTTTCAAAAATAGATGAAGTTACAGAAGAACCTGAATCTTTGAATTTTATATTGGCAGATTTAGGTGTTTCTTCAATGCAAATAGACAATCCTGAAAGAGGCTTTACCTTTAAGGCCGAAGGACCACTAGACTTAAGACTTAACCCAAACACGGGTATTTCTGCAGCAGAACTTTTAAAGGACATGACACTGTATGAAATAGAAGATATGCTTATAGAAAATTCTGACGAGCCTCATGCTGCAGTAATAGCTCGCGCAATTCTCTCTAGCATTAAAAACGGAATCGATATAATTACAACAACTGGACTTCGTAATATCATAAGAGATGCTTTAAAATATGTTCCAAAAGTCAAAGATGAAGATATAAAAAAATCCTGTCAGCGAACTTTCCAAGCACTTAGAATTAATGTAAATCATGAGTTTGAAGTGCTAGATGAGTTTTTAGAAAAACTTCCAGGAGTACTGGCTAAGGGTGGACGTGTTGCTATACTTACATTCCATTCTGGGGAGGACCGTCGTGTTAAAAAATCTTTTCAACGGTTTTTACGTGAAGGGATATATTCTGAAATATCAACAGAGCCTATTCGCCCATCATCAGAAGAATGTAATGTAAATAGTCGTGCACGTTCTGCTAAATTACGCTTTGCAGTCAAGGCATAGTGACATAAAAGAAGAGGATTTCCAAATTAGGTTAACTTGGAAATTCTCTTCTTTCTATTTACTACATACATACTTATTTTCGGTTTCCTGGAGATATAAAATACTGTTAATATTTTATTCTTCTTCTGATTTTGAAAATTGCCTAATGTACATATTATAATAAAATCCCTCGCATTGTAAGAGCTCCTCATGAGTGCCACTTTCTACTATTTCTCCATTATCGATTACCATTATAGTATCCGCATCACGAATGGTGCTTAGTCTATGGGCAATAATAAAACTTGTTCTTCCACTCATCAGCTTTAACATTGCTTCTTGTATATTTAGCTCTGTACGGGTATCTACGCTGCTAGTAGCCTCATCTAGTATCAGTATAGATGGATTAGATAAAATCGCCCTTGCAATAGCTAGAAGTTGTTTTTGACCCTGGCTTAAGTTACTTCCACTTTCAGAAAGAATTGTTTCGTAGCCTTTTGGTAACCTTCTAATGAAAATATCTGCATTTGCCATGACTGCAGCTTCTTCTACTTCCTTATCAATGGCTCCAATCCTTCCATACCTTATATTATCTCTGATAGTGCCAGCAAAAAGGTAAGTATCTTGAAGTACTATTCCAAAGCATTTCCTTAGGCTGTCTCTTGTATACTGCCTTATATCAACACCATCAATTAGTATTTCCCCACCAGTAACATCATAAAATCTTGCCAGCAAATTTACAATTGTGGTTTTCCCAGCTCCTGTTGGCCCAACTAGTGCGATATTACTTCCCTTCTTCGCATTAAAACTAACATTCTTTAGTATAGGCACATCTGCACGGTAGCCAAAGGAAACATTTTCAAAGACTACATGACCTTCCGGTTTTATAAGTTCTACTGCTCCTAATGTATCCCCTGGTTCCTCTATTTCATCTAAAACCTCAAAAACTCTTTCAGCTCCAGCTATTGCAGATTGAAGAGTGTTAAATATATTTGCCAAATCATTTAAAGGTCTTGAAAATTGCCTAGAATAACTCAAAAAACTAGCTATAATTCCTATGGTAATGGTGCCTTTAACTGCTAGTGCACCACCTACACCTGCAACTACCGTGAATCCAATATTGTTAATTACATTCATCAAAGGCATAATATACCCAGATAGAATTTGAGCCTTTATCCCCACATTACAAAGCCTCGTGTTTATTTCATTAAATTCTTTAACGGCTTTCTTCTCATGATTAAAGGCTTTAACTACTAAAATTCCCGATATAGCTTCTTCCATATGGCCATTTAGTTTACCAAGTTCTACTTGCTGTGTTTTAAATAAAACTTTAGTTCTTTTAGCCACAGTTCTTGTAAGTAAAAATACTAAGGGTATAGTTACAACACTAGCTAAAGTAAGCAGTGGACTTAAATAAAGCATCATTGCCAAAGATCCTATTATGACAATTATCCCTGACATTAATTGAATTGTAGACTGTGAAATTGTAGTGTTCACATTTTCAATATCATTAGATAATCTACTCATAATCTCCCCGTGGGTGCGAAGATCGAAAAATGCTATAGGCAGTTTTTGAAGCTTTTCAAAAATAGTATCCCTTAGCTTCCTAACTATTCTCTGTGCCACCCCTGCCATAAGCCATTCTTGAAAAAAGTGTATTACTCCATCAATAACGTAGCTAGTGATCAAAATTACAACTACTATCTTTAGTACACCAAAGTCTACTGACTTACCGCTTATTGTCATAGCATCTATTGCACGTCCAATTAAATATGGCACTGCAAGTCCAATAGCTGAACTTAGTACAATAAAAATAAGTATGATAAATAACAATTTTCGTTCTCCGCCAAAATACTTCCAAAGCCTTAAAATGGTGCCTTTAAAATCCTTGGGCTTTACTACTATTCCCATAGGTCCCCTTCCGCCAAAACCTCTTACACTACCGAGGTTGGTTGCCATGGGAGTTTCAGTATTCTTATTCCTCTTTTCCACTTTGCACCACCTCCTTGCCTATTTGAGACCTAAATATATCCTTGTAGACCTCACAAGTTTCCATGAGTTCTCCATGGTTTCCCTTCCCAACCAATTCTCCATTCTCAAGAACTAATATCTTATCTGCATTGATAACTGATGTAATACGTTGGGCAATTATAAGGCAAGTGAGTTTCCCAGAGTATGTTTTTATTGCATCTCTTATTTTAGCTTCTGTAGTCACATCAACTGCACTGGTACAATCGTCTAAAATAAGTATTTCTGACTGTTTAATTAAGGCCCTAGCAATAGATATTCGTTGCTTTTGTCCACCAGATATGTTTACTCCACCTTGTCCAAGAACTGTGTTATAACCTTCTGGAAGTAAACTTATAAATTCATGTGCCTGCGCAGCTTCTGCTGCTACTTTTATTTCATCTACAGTTGCAGCTTCCTTTCCCCATCGTATATTGTCCATAATACTTCCTGAGAAAAGCACTATTTTCTGAGGCACTATGGCTATTTTCTCTCTAAGATTTTTGACATCCATATCTCTAATATCAATGTTATTTATTTTTATTTTTCCCTTGTTAACATCATAAAACCTTGTAATTAAACTCACCATAGAGGTTTTACCAGAACCTGTAGAGCCAATAATTCCAATAGTCTCTCCTTGAGAACAGGAAAAAGTAAGATTTTTAAGAACAGGTTCACCCGTAGTTCCTGGATAAGAAAAACTTACATTTTCAAAATCTATTCTACCTTTGACTTCTGAATCTTTACCATTATCTTTTAAAAAGTTTGTAACACTAGCCCCTGAAAGTTCTGGTAAGTTTTTTAAAGTTTTCTCTTCATTAAAAACTTCACCTATTCTCTCAGCAGATGCCTTTGCCCGTACGAACATAGTAAATACATTAGAAATCATCATTAAGGAAAATAGTATTTGTGTCATATAATTTATAAAGGCAATAATCTCTCCCACTTGCATATTACCGCTATTTACCTTAACTCCACCTATCCAAATAGTTGCAACGATTCCTAAATTCACTATAAGGGTAATTCCTGGGGGAAATATAGCCATTATACGCATTGCATTGGTAGATATGTCTGATAAATTTTTATTTGACTTCTTAAAACGATTTGTTTCATAACTAAATCTATTAAAAGCTTTAACTACCCTAACTCCTGATAAGTATTCTCTCATTACACTATTTACATTATCTAAAGCCTTTTGAATTTTTCTAAAGAAAGGATACCCAATCTTCATATTCATAACTATAAGCAATACTACTATTGGAATTACTACTACAAAAATCATTGCCATCTTAGCATTAAGCCTCACAGCCATTATAAAACTTCCTATGCATAAAAGAGGCGCCTTTACAAATATCCTCATAAGACCATTTGTAAAGTTTTGTACCATAGTTACATCATTAGTAAGCCTTGTTAGCAAAGATGCTCCGTCGTATTTATCTATACTTTCAAATGAAAAGCCTTGAACTTTGGTAAAAAGATCAGATCTAAGTTCGCTGCCAAACTTTTGTGATACAATACTTGCTAAGATGTTACGGCTAACTGCCCCTAAGGCTCCCAGTGCTGTAACCCCAAGCATTACATAACTCATTTTTAATACAAAACTTAAATCTTTATTTTTTACACCTACGTCAACTATTTTAGCCATAATAGTTGGTTGCAAAAGGTCACATACAGCCTCTACAGTTAAACAAAAAACTGCAAGTAAAAAAGGCTTCCAATATTTTTTTATGTATTTATTAAGAAATTCCACTCTTATCCACCCCGCAACTTCATATGTTTAGACCAATTAAAATTCTAAAAAAGGTTAGAAAATTAATTAGATACCCTAAATATATTTTCTACAAAGATTTTGAAATTCCTTTTAATTTTAAAATTATTATAAGCCACAGGTATCTTTGACACTATATCAAATTAGAATCCACCCTTTCTTACTTCCTTACTCCTCAAATATTGAACTGGCCATTCTATATCCTCTTGAAGTTCTTTTGCTGCATTTAGTGACCAAAATGGATTTCTTAGAAGCTCACGACCGAAAAACACTAAATCACTCCTATGATTATGCACGATTTCTTCAGCTAATTGTGAATTAGTGACTAGCCCTCCACCTATAACAGGCAATTTTGTAATAGCTCTTATTGTTTCGGCAAAGCTAATTTGATATCCTGGATAAGTATCTATGTGCGCTTGAACAACTCCTCCAGAACTTACATCAATCATATCAATTCCAGCATCTTTTGCTATATTTATGATTTCTGCTGTGTCTACTGGATTATTTCCACCTTCAGCATATTCTTCAGCGGAAACCCTAAGTATTAATGGAAGTTCTTCTGTCCATACTTCCCTAACTGTCTTTACAACTTCCTTTAAAAATCTTGCCCTATTTTCTGCACTTCCACCATATTCATCTTCTCTTTTATTAGTTAAGGGAGACATAAACTGGTTGATTAAATAACCATGAGCACCATGTATTTCTATAACATCAAAACCCGATTGTTTAGCTCTTCTAGCTCCTTCTTTGAAAGCATTAATTACTTCTTTTATGTCCTTTTTGCTCATTTCTCTTGGTGTTTTATACTTTTCATTAAAAGCTATATCACTTGGAGCAATAATCTCCTCTGTAGTTACCTCACATTTTCTACCTGCATGAGAAAGCTGTATTCCCATCTTGGCTCCATGTTTTTTGCATTCTTCCACAATATTTTTAAAGCCATCAATATGTGAATCACTCCATATTCCAAGATCCATTGCTGTTATTCGTCCCTTACTTTCCACCGCAGTAGCTTCTATTATAATAAGTCCCACTCCACCAACTGCCCTGCTGGCATAATGAAGATAGTGCCAAGAGTTTACATTACCTAGTTCATCTGCACTATCCATACACATTGGAGCCATTACCACTCTATTTTTAAGTTCAATGTTCTTAAGTTTATAATTAGAAAATAGCTTTGACATTTAAATACCTCCAGTTTCTTTAGTTACAGTTATAATAACCCATTAAGTCTTAATAAATTCATATAATTTTTGTTACGCTTAATTTTAAAATTCCTTTTAGTTTTTAAATTTATATACCTTTTGTAATCTATTCATTGCAAATAAAGAATAAAAATAAAATTAATAATAGGAAGATATTTACAATAAATAGAATATACATAAGTAAATATTCTTGATACAAAGCAAAAGCGAAAAGTATTTAAAATTGATACTAATAAGGTTAAATTGATTGTAATTGATCTTGCGAAGAATAGATTAATAAAAGAATATGAGGCAGGACAGCTTAGGAAAGTTTTATAAGAATAAAGATAAAGATAGTAAAAGGCGGCAGAATATATATGCCACCTTTTACTATCACAATCCATAACTCCCTCTTTGGTTATAGTTTTTTAGAAACTATCTATAACCCCTGCATATGCCATCAAAGATTTTCCGGCAATGCATCATATTCTGTTAATAATCCATTTTTTAGTTTTATGTAAATTATAGATAAATCTATATTTACTCTACCTGTAGGCTCTATTTTTCATCACTTTTTATAATTTCAATTATTTCAGACAAAGTTTTGTCAGCTTCTTCATAAGCTACTTGGCAAGTACCAACTTTAGCATGTCCACCACCATTATATCTCAGCATCAGTGAACCAACATTTGTTTTTGAAGTTCTATTTATAATACTGTGACCAACAGCAAAAGAACAATTTTGTTTATTTTTTCCGTCAACAATCCAAATAGATATATTTTGCTGAGGATATATACTGTATATTAAGAATCTATTCCCAGTATAAATCTTATCAACACCTCTTAAATCAGTAATAATAAGATTTTCATCCGTTTTAGTATAAGTATTTATCATAGTTTTAAAAAGTTCATTTTGCTCAAAGAAAAATGAACTCCTTTCTTTTACATCTGGCAAATTAAGAACCTCATCTATTTCCATAGATCCACAAAAGCCAATTAAATTTTCCATAAGTTGATAATTGCTAATTCTAAAATCTCTAAATCTTCCAAGACCTGTTCTTGGATCCATAATAAATCCTAGCAAAATCCACCGTAGTATTCATATATTACTCTAGCAGCGCTTGGAGCTAACCAACTCTTACCTTTGTATTGTGTTCCTAATTCTAATCTCTCGTGTTCACTGGAATGATGATCAAACCATAAACCACAACCTTGAACAAAAGGTACATTAGCTAAAACATCATTTTCTGTAACTTTAATTAATCCATCTTGTAAATCTTTTGGATGAACAAACGTGAAGGAATCTATAATTCCTAATTTTTTTAAAAGTACCCCACAAGCTAAACCATCAAAATCCGAACGTGTAAGTAAATTTATAGTTTTAATCCCCCTTAGTTATAAAAAGTGTTTATTATGTTATTCAAAAATAAATAACACAATAAACACTCACATTTATATTTTGTAGAATATTTATATTATATATTCAAATTCAGAATTATACAACAATATAAATTTCGGTAGTTTCCAATATTTAAATAATAAAACTTAGTTCACTATATAATCACTAGTACCATTCTTAAGAATGTCATAAGCTCCTTCTAATCCGCCTTCAACTAAGTTTTTAACAGCTGTTTCAGTATAAAATGCTATATGCGGTGTTAGCAATACATCGTTACGGTGAGTTAATTCTTTTAACATTTCATCATCAACTTCTTTTCCTGTGAAATCTTTTGTAAAGTAATTAAATTCATTTTCATAGGTATCTAAAGCTGCCGCAGTAATTTTACCGCTATCTAATGCTTCTATTAACGCTTTGGTGTCAACAATTGTTCCCCTAGCTGTATTAACGAAAAATACGCCCTGTTTCATCTTTTCAAAAATTTCTTTGTTAAATAAATGGAAGTTGTCTTTCGTAGCTGGTATATGCAATGAAATTAAATCTGCTTGACTAATTGCCTCTTCCATAGTTTCCTTGTATTCCATATACTCTTTAGCCTCTTCACAAGGGTATAAATCATATCCAATAACCTTTGCACCAAACCCTTTGAAAATCTGTGCAGTTATGCGTCCAATTCTACCCGTTCCAATAATTGCAACAGTCATAGACCTTATTTCTTTTGATATTATCTCTTTTCTCCAACGATAATCTTGCTCCTTCATTGCCACCTTAATATGATTTACATTTCGTACAATATTGAGCGCTGCAGTTACAGCATATTCGGCAATTGCATTAGGTGAATATATCGGTACATTTGTAATTGACAATCCATGTTTTCTTGCTTCTTCCATATCAAACATATCAACACCAGCTGTACGTGATGCAATCTGTTTTATTCCTTTATTTTTTAATTCTTTATAAATTTCATTCTCCATTTTTTTTGTTTGACAGAGGCAAACCCCATCAAACCCTTTTACCAAATGAATGTTTTCTAGAGATAAAGGTTCTGAAACATTTGCAATTTCAACTTCACGCTGTTTACCCCAAATATTAGCGGCAGTAACTTCTTCTTCCCTTGCACTAAACATAATCAATTTCATTTTTATTTTCCTCCTCTTACTATTAAACAGTTTATTGGAAATAAAAAATTTCGAGTCTTATACAACTGGCAGTCAATGCTCCTTATATTTATGCATTTATCCTTTTTATTAATTCGTCCACATTATCCAATTGCTCAGTGAGCATTGGAACTATATCATAAACATCTCCAACAATGCCGTAGTCAGCTACTCCGAAAATTAGTGCTGCTGGATTCTTATTAATAGCAATAACTACATCTGCTTCCTGCATACCAACAACATGCTGAATAGCCCCTGAAATACCACAAGCAATGTACACTGTTGGCTTAACTGTTGTACCTGTTTGACCTACTTGGTGTGAATGATCAATCCATCCTGCATCAACTGCTGCACGAGAGGATCCAACAACTCCACCAAATTTATCTGCAAGTCTTTTTAACATTGCAAAGCCTTCTGCATTTCCAAGGCCGAGTCCTCCAGAAACAATGATATTAGCATCTACCAAAGAAACTAAATCTTTCTTTGTTTTTACAGTTTTAATTACCTTTGTTCTGATATCACTTTCTGATAATTTAAAATCTAAATTAATAATTTCTCCCGTTTTCGATTCATTTTTTATAGCCTTATCCATAACCCCTGGTCTTACCGTAGACATTTGTGGTCTATTATTTGGACAAATAATAGTAGCCATAATGTTTCCACCAAAAGCTGGACGTGTCTGCATAATTTTTTTATCTTCTGGGTCAATTTCAAGCTTTGTACAATCTGCAGTTAGCCCTGTGTCTAATCTAGAAGACATTCTAGGAGCTAAATCCCTACCGATATGAGTTGCTCCAAGTAGCATTATTTCTGGTTTAAACTCATTTACAGCCTGGCAAATTACAGTTGTATAAGCATCTGTAGTGTAGTTCTCCAAAAGTGGGCTATCTGCAACATATACCTTTTCAGCTCCATAAGAAATTAATTCACTGGCAAGTCCTTTTATGTCTTTTCCAAGTAACACAGCACATAGTTCCACTCCTATTTCACTAGCAAGCTTTTTACCTTCTCCTAAAAGTTCAATTACAACTGGAGAAATTTTTCCTTGTCTTTGCTCTGCAAATACCCATATATTTTTATATAAACTTAAATCCATATCCATATTACCTCCAACTTATATAATGTGTTTTTGTTTTAAAGCTACTATTAATTGTTCTACCCTATCTTTTGAGGTCCCCTGAAGGATTACACCCTTTGCCTTAGGTTCTGGAGTAAAGGATTTAAATACTTTAGTAGGAGAAGCCTTTAATCCCACTTTATCTACATCAATACTTATATCATTAAACCCTAGTATCTTAATTTCTTTTTTATAAGCATCAAATATCTTATCTACTGCCATGTATCTAGGTTCATTTAATTCCTTAACAGCTGTTAATAGTACAGGCATATTTACTTTAATAATTTCATGTCCATCCTCTAGTTGTCTTTCCACTTCCAATTCATTGCCATCAATCTTCAGGCTTTGAACATAAGTAACTTGTGAAACACATAGCTTTTCAGCAATTTGAGGTCCTACTTGCGCTGTATCTCCATCTATTGCTTGTCTTCCAGCAAAGATTATATCAAAATTTCCAATTGTTTTGATACCCGCCACTATTGCATTAGAAGTTGCCCAAGTATCAGAACCACCAAATGCTCTATCACTTAAAAGAACTGCCTCATCTGCACCCATAGCTAAACATTCCCTTAGCATATAATCAGCCTGGGGTGGTCCCATGGAGAGTACTGTAACTATTACATCTTCATAATTATCCTTTATTTTAAGGGCTTCTTCTAAGGCATTAGCATCATCTGGATTTAAAATGCTTGGAACACCATCTCGAATAAGGGTTCCTTTCTCTTTATCAATTTTAACTTCTGTAGTATCTGGCACTTGTTTCACACAAACTAATATTTTCAAAATAAATACCTCCAAGTTTAAAAAATTATTTATATTTCCTAGTTCCATATTTGTACTTATATTCAGCTACCTTATTTTAAAACATGAGCTGCAATTACCATTTGCTGTACCTGTGATGTACCTTCGTAAATAGATAAAATTCTCGCATCTCTGTATATTCTTTCAATTGGATAGTCCTTTATATAACCATATCCACCATGAAGTTGTAATGCTTTATAGGCAACCTCATTGGCAACTTCTGCGGCATAGTATTTTGCCATAGAACCTTCTTTTTCAATTTTCATATTAGCATCTTTCTTTTCCGCAGTATCATAAACTAATAATCTAGCCGCAGATACCTTAGTTTCCATCTCAGCTATAGTAAACTGAGTATTTTGGAACTTAGATAGTGTTTTTCCAAATTGAACTCTTTGTTTTGTATATTTAATAGCTTCATCTAGAGCACCTTGAGCAACACCAAGTGCCTGTGCTGCAACTCCTATTCTACCTGCCTCTAAAGTATTCATTGCAATTTTAAAGCCCATGCCTTCTTTCCCAATTAAATTTTCCTTTGGAACCTTAACATTCTCGAAAACTAAATCAGAGGTTTCTGTGCCCCTTATACCCATTTTGTCCTCGTGAGCACCATGAGAGAAACCCTCCCATTTACTTTCTACTATAAATGCAGAAGTACCCCTAACTCCTTTAGACTTATCAGTCATAGCAATTACTATTGCATAATCACATATAGGAGCATTAGTAATAAAACACTTTCTACCATTTAAAATATAGTTGTCCCCATCTAATACAGCTTCTGTCTGCTGTGCACCTGCGTCAGAACCTGCACCAGGCTCAGTTAAAGCAAATGCTCCAATTTGCTCTCCTAGCGCTAATGGTTTTAGATACTTTTCCTTTTGCATATCTGTACCAAAGTTCATAATAGGCAACGCAACCAAAGAAGATCCAGCAGTAACAAAAGTACCTGTTGAGCAACATTTTCTACTGATTTCTTCCATTACTATTGCATATGAAACATAATCTGCACCAGCTCCACCATATTCTTTTGGTACTATTGTACTTATAAATTTATATCTAGCTAACTTATCCATTAAATCTTTTGGCATAACACCTGTTTTATCCATCTCTGCTGGAAGTGTGCTTAATTCTTTTTTCACAAAATCTCTAACTGCCTTTTGCAGCAGTATATGTTCCTTTTTTAATATCATTGTAATATCCTCCGTTTCAACTTTGATATGCATTTATTTGAAAATTCATTTTTCACCTTCTGAAATGTAGTTAAATCATCATCTGACCTACTTCAATATTAACAATTTAACATTTCAGCAAAGGTTTGAACACGAGTTCTAATTTGCTCATTATTTTCTACTTGCTGATCTATCTCAAGGTATAGATTAGGTATTCCTGAAGCATCTACTTCTCTCTTTATTAGAGGATAATCATATTCCTCAGGATCGCAGAATTTCATCATACAGAAAATAACACCGTCAATATTCTTTTTCTTTATTTCTTCGGTTATAATAGCTCCACGTTTTTTCTGTGGATCATAAGCTAAAGAGCACCCTTCAAAAATAGACCAAAACCTTGCTAATGAATCTATTGCATCTGCTCCTTTAGGAACATCGTATCGTAACTGCCTTGTTTCTTGAGCTAAATCATCTGCAACTACTGCAATATTATTTTCAGCTAATATATTTAATAGCTCACTTGAATCAGCTAAAATTCCTGATAACAATACTTTTTTACCTATCCATTTCTCTGTAGGATTTTTTTCTATCTCACAAATAATATTTTTTACTAATTGTGTATGCTGAGATTTTTCCATGAAGAAGCCACTTTTAATCACAGTATGTCTAATTAATGGAGTTATAATCTTAGGGTAACTAGCAGCTACTTCTATAAAGTCTCGCATAGTTTGTCTATGTTTATTGTAGATTTCAATACTCTCATTTAATTTTTCTTCTGTAATTTCACAACCACTAATTTCCTCTAACCTTTTTTTAATATTATTGTACTCGCTTTTTAAATAGGTAACCCCAGCTTCAATTTTTCTATTCTGAGGGTGTACTAAGGAAATATACTCCACCTGTGGAATTGCTGCCTTCCAATTCTGACCTATACATATTAATGTGTCACACATACCAGGTATAATTACTGCTGATAAGTCATTGTAAGCTCCTTTGAGTCCGTATTCTAGGCAAGACTGCATAACAGAACAAACAAATGCTGGAAGGTACTGTTTGCTAAGTTCAATCTCCACATTACCTCCCCAAATACCAATAGGAAACATTCCAGCTGCGTGGACAATCTCTTCTGGGCAGTAAACAGGAAAGCATCCAACTACCTTAATTCCTTTTTCCTTTTGCGCTTTTACCACTGCTCCTGGATTATTAATAACATAAGTCATCTGTGATATAATGTTTTCAAAATCACTCATTGTCATTACCCCCTGCCCTTTTTCTTTCTTCCATTACTTCTACCAGCCCCTGTATACGTGTTTCAAATTGAGCCTCTGTAAAATTTCTTGGATCTGCTTGATCACCATCAAATCCTGCAAAAGGAAGCCCAGTAGCTTCATATACTTTTCTTTGCATCTCATATTGAATTAAGCTCATTAATTTGCAACTTCTATTCATATGATAAAAAGCACCATCACACTGTCCAAGTTTAAGAGAATTTATTCTAAACTCAGACATTCTATCTAAATTTACATTGTTGAACATGCTACTATATGCCCTAGCCATACCATCTAAATCATTAACTTCGTACTCTAAAGCCCAAGCATCCGGATAAACACTACCTGTCATATTAACACCAAATTTAGAGAGAGTTTTCATCTTATATCCGATATATGGCCAACATGGAATTCCTTCCATCATTATTCTAAACTTCTCTTCTCCCCTAAAGGTGGTTTCTTTATTTTCTATTCTTTCTTCAAGCTCTTTAATTAGTAGTTCAAAGGCATCTGTAGTCTCAGCCTTACCTCTTGCACAAACTATAACTGCCATATAGTTAAATAAGTCAAAGCCATTCATAGGTGATGGTTTTGCTTCTGGAAGACTCATGGAATACTTCCATAACCTACCATTTTTTGAAGAAATCTTCATAACCTCTTCAAATTTTGCTGGATCAAACTTCTTTCCAGAAATTATTTCTAACTGCTTAATAGCTTCTTCAAACTGACCTTTTAAATAATCTATTCTATGTCGGCTTACTTCATATTCATTATTAAAAGTGGTATCAATCATTATAAGTGGTATATTTAACTCTCTTGAAATATTTTCATACCATTTAATAACTTGATTACAGATATTATTGCAACACAATAAAAAATCGGGCCTAGGCATATTTAAACTTTCACAGCCACCATTTTCAAGAAATCCAAGATTAGTTCTTGCATAAGCACATATATCATTGGAATATCCCATGTCCTCTGAAATATTACATAACTTTAAAGATTCTCTTTTGGCTGCAATTCCTGCTGCTTGATTTTCTGGATAACATACTCTTAGCCCGAAGCTTTCTGGAAGCTCTTGAGGAAATACAGATGTAGACCAACCTACAGGCTCACCTTTGGCTTTTGCTTCAAAAGCCTTTTCGTACTGCTCTGCTAACAAATTACTTATTACCTCTTTAGATGATAATTTTTCACTCATTTTTACCCTCCAAACCTAATTATTATCTTTAAACTTCACCACTTTAAATTTCATTACCCTCTATCTCATTGATTTTAATCTCTTCATACGCATATAAAGCTGCGCCTAGCGCCCCGGTAAGTTGCGCAAGCTCCGGGATAACAATTTTGAGACCTACTGCTTCTTCCATTGCCCTAACCACGCCACTATTTCTAGCAACACCGCCTACCATTACTAAAACTTCCTCAATACCCACTCTTTTTGCAAGACTAGAAACTCTTTTAGCTACAGATGAGTGGATACCTGCAATTATATCTGCAATTGCTATTTCATTAGATAAATGAGATATCACTTCTGATTCCGCAAAAACCGTACAAGTACTGCTTATAGGAGCCTCTTTCGTAGATTTAGCATCTAAGTCACCTAAATCTGAAACCTCAACTTCAAGTGCCCTTGCCATAACATCTAAAAATCTTCCTGTACCTGCAGCACACTTATCATTCATAACAAAATTAATCAATTGACCTTTTTCATTAAGCCTTAATGCTTTTGCATCTTGTCCACCTATATCTATAATAGTTTTAACCTTAGGAACTAAGAAGGTTACTCCCTTTGTATGGCAACTTAGTTCGCTAATTTGATTATCAGCATCAGAATATTTCATTCTTCCATAGCCAGTTACTACAAGGCGTTTAATATCTTGCCTAGAAATATTTAGTTTTTCAAATAGTTCTTTTAATGCCCTAGCTGGTCCCGTAGTGCCTGTACCAGAAGATATAGTGGCTGTTGCTACAATGTTTACACCATCTTCTATAATTACACCCTTTGTTGCCGTAGAGCCTATATCTAGTCCCATTGTATACATGTTATCCTGTCCTTTCACACTTACTAAGAATTTTCTGAGCTGAGGTTAATCTATCTAACTGATTTACCTGATTTTAGACTCTCTATTTGTTCAAGGTTATATCCAAGGCTTTCTAGGATATCATCTGTATTTTCTGAGATTCTTGGAGCAGGTGTCATTTCTCTAATACCCATTTCACCAAACTTAACTGGTGAATTTACTAAAATACCTTCATTACCTGAATCATAAGTTTTTTTCACTAAAAAGTCGTTTGCCCAAGCCTGCTCATCTTTAGCAATATCTGCACAAGATTGTACTCTCTCGAAAGGAATGTCACACTGAATAAGAATATCTTCCCATTCATCAAGGGTTTTTGTAGCCATAGCCTCTGCAACAATGGTAACCATTGACTCCACATTTTTCACCATTCCATCGCGAGTATTGTATCTATCATCATTCATTAAATCTTCTCGATTTATAGCCTTAAAGAATCTTTCAATCCATTGATCATACTGTATTAGCGCTAATTGTATCCACTTTTCATCCTTACATTTGTAAGAATTACAAACTGCGGAGTTTGGACTAAGTCTACTCATTGGCATCTTATTCCCGTACTGATCAGACATAATCATAGATCCTAGTCCATAAATACCCATATGATATAAACTTACTGTTATTTTTTCTCCTGTACCTGTCTTAGCCTTTTTTACAAGAGCAGCACATGCACCTGCTGCCAAGGCAATACCTACGTAGTGATCACCAAAGCCTGCCGCAACATTTATTGGAGAAGTACCTTTTTCCATAAGTGCAGACATAACACCACCTCTTGCAAAATATGAAGTGTAATCAAAGCCAGGCTTATCTTTTAATGGACCTTCTTCTCCATACCCTAATGCCTGAACGAATATTAAACCAGGATATTTTGCCTTAAGCTGTTCATAATCTAAACCAAGCTTTTTAAGAGCTTCTACTCTAACATTGGTAACAAAAATGTCAGCATCAGCAAGTAGCCTATGAAATACTTCCATACCTTCTGTGGATTTTACGTTAACGCATATACTTTTTTTGTTAAAATTTTCATTTTCAAACCAAGGGTTTTCATCATCACTGCAAGGTGAAGAATAAACAGAGCCAATACCTCTCATGTTTTCTCCTGAAATAGGTTCTACCTTAATAACCTCGGCACCCCAGTCCGCAAGCATTTTTGCAGCACAAGGTGCTGCGATAAACGTTGCAAATTCCACAACTTTAACTCCTTTTAATAACCACTTATTATCATCCACTCAAATCACCCTTTCTATTATATTTAGTATGTATACTTGAAAACCAACTGATTTACTTGCCATATTTAGTTAAATCATCACCTGCGGTGCTGCAATATTAACAACTTTGGAATCAGATTTAGACTGCCACCAAAGTAACTTTTCTGGGCTAGGCAACTGCCACTTATAGAAGATGGCAGACTTGAAGCTTCCAAAATGTTGTTAAATAGTATTAAACCGCTTTGTTTTTCTATAAATTTTTATAAAATCAATATGCTCACTTTTCTCTAATTTTCTTAACACTATATGCAATAGCAAGACTTATGCCAAGTATTCCTTATTTGCAAAATGGGACTAAGTCTATATTTTAACAAAGTAAAATAAAATATTTCATGAAACTTTATTGCAAGATGCAATTTTGTCTTGCTTTTTGCAACGTTTTTATTGGTTTTTTAATTAAAATTAGAAACTTTATGCATAACTGTAGTCATTTTCATGAATTTATGATATTATATTGTTATTAAGTTAACAATGTTTTCCTGTTTCTAACATTATATTTTGAAAGGAATGGTGTTATATGAATATAATTTCTGAAGATCTATTAAATAAAATATATAATCCGATAATTATATGTAATGCTAATGGGGATATATTATATACTAATGGCATAATGAATGGTATTTTGGATAATATAAAAATTAACTTTCCTAAGAACATACAAAGTCTTGATAAAAGCTTTGACTACCAGGATATTTTGAGCTACGAACCAATAAACCGTAGTATTTTAATAAATGAATTCTTATCTCCTGTTAACATATACAGTTTAAAGTCTGAAGATAATTCAATTAATATTATGTACATGTTTGACGCCTCTATTATTAATAATAAAACTGTTGATAATGTAATAAATGATATTGATGAGGTAGTAGTTATTTTTAATGAGCAAGGTATAATAGAGAAAATGAACGCCCTTTGTGATCTTATCTTGCCCTTTAAACGTAGCCAAGCACTTAGCAAAAGTATTTATGATATTTCAAAAGAAGGTTTAGTAAAGGATCCTATAATTATTGATATGTTAAAAGCTAAAAAGAAAATCTATAGGAATGTTAGCTATCCAAACGGGAAGGTTATTTCCTATACAGCAGCACCTTTATTCCATAATAACGGTAATCTAAAGGGTGGTGTACTTACAGGTAGAGATATAACAAGGTTAATAAAATTGCAATCCAATATAAATCTGCATATTCAACAACCTGAAACTATAGAATATATTAGTCAAAGTAAGGTTATGGAAGATATTAAAACCATAGCTATTAGAGCTGCTGCTTATGACTCTTCCATATTTATCACTGGAGAATCGGGAGTAGGTAAAGAAATTATTGCCAGAATGATATATAACTATAGCCCAAGGCGTGAAAAGCCTTTTACTACAATAAACTGTGGTGCCATACCCTCAGAACTTTTGGAATCCGAATTTTTCGGTTATGAAGAAGGTACCTTTACCGGTGCTAAAAAGGGTGGTAAAAAAGGTCTTTTAGAAGAATCCAATGGCGGCACTATTTTTCTTGATGAAATTGGAGAGTTGCCATTGCCAATGCAAACAAAGCTACTTAGAGTATTACAAGAAAATGAAGTTACAAGGATAGGTGGGAGCTCTCCTATACCCTTAGATATAAGGTATATTAGTGCTACTAATGTATTAGAAGACGAACTTCATATTAGTAAAAATTTTAGACAAGATTTGTACTATCGACTTAATGTTATACCAATTAAAATACCTCCTATAAGAGATAGAAAAGAAGATATCATTCCTTTAATTAACTATTTCCTTGATTTTTATAACAAGAGGTATAATAGAAGTTTAAAATTTTCAAAAACAACACTTAAAATACTATATCAGTATAATTGGCCAGGAAATATAAGGGAGCTTAAAAATATTATTGAAAGGTTAATTGTCCTTGCAGTTAATGATGTTATCAGCGAAAATGAGCTTAGTATGTTAATGAACCTAGGTGACTTTAACTGTAACTTTGGGGATACACCTTCCGTTACAATAAAGGGTCATAATAACTTAAACAATGTATATGATATAGTTGATCAAATAATGATACCAAGAGCCATAGAAAAATATGGCTCGGTTATGAAAGCTTCCAAAGAATTAGGGGTTAATCCTTGCACGATACACAGAAAAATAAAAAGTGGTGCTATTTTATTATAAAGACACTTGAAATTAGTTAGGTTACGCAGGCTTTCAGATTATGGACTCATCAAACACACCAGGCATACAAAAGGGCTGTCTCAATCTAGAAATTACTTTCTATTTTGAGACAGCCCCTTAAATAAAATCCTTTATGAATTTTTAGTTATCTATGGCTTGTTTACTTAAATTCATCTTTCTAAGAACTACGCTATCAAAAACCTCTGATATTTTTTGTATAGTTGGCCCTGCAGTAAGAGCTGCAATAACTGTGACAACCCCTACTTTACCTCCTAAAGTGAATCCTAGTCCTAGCGAGATAATATCGCAGATTATTTTTGATGTTTTATATTGACCTTTCATTTTATCTCTTACAAGCATGATTATACCTGTACAAGGGTCCATTCCAATATCTACTGCTATAAATATACCAATACCTAAAAATAGCATGGTACAGCCAAGGAAAGAGGTTAAAATACTTCCTCCTATATTGCTAGGGATATTAAGTATTTCATAAAGCTTAAATCCTAAATTAACGAAGTTACCCATAGGAAGTGCATAAATAAATGTCCCTATATTTATGTACTTGCGGCCAAGGGAAAATACTATACCAATAAAAATAAAGTTTACTAAGTTTGTTACTAATCCAAGCTTATCTGGTTGTAGTCCAAGTATATTACGAGCTCCATCATATAAAACTGCGACTGCGTCATTTCCTAAGCCACCTACTAAATTAAATGCTAGTCCAAATCCTACTAATGCAACTCCCACTAATGCTATTAATATTCTCCAAAATAAAGTTTCATATGATTTGTTATTTCTCTTACTAATTACGTTATCCATTATTCCCTATCCTTTTTAAACTAGTTTTTTTAGTACTGACTGGCCAATTGTATTTTCCGGCATTTTCACTTGGAAATTTTCTGCTATAGTTGCCCCAACAGAAGCAAAGTTATTACTTGTCTCCATTAACCCATTTTCGGCCATGGATGGCGAATATGCTAGGAAAGGAACAAATTCCCTTGTATGGTCACTACCTTTATAGGTTGGGTCATTGCCATGATCCGCAGTAATTATTAACAAATCATCTTCCCTTAATTTTTCTAATACTTTACCTAAATTAACATCAAATTTTTCTAGCTCTTTGGCATAACCAATTGGATCTCTTCTATGTCCCCAAAGTGCGTCAAAATCAACTAAGTTGACAAAGCATAATCCCTTAAAATCTTTATCCATTAACTCTAAGGTTTGTTCCATGCCATGAACGGAACTTTTTGATTTATTGCTTTCAGTTACACCTTCACCGTCAAATATATCGTTTATTTTTCCCACAGATATTACATCAAATCCCTCATCCTTTAATGCATTTAAGACAGTTTGTCCAAATGGTTTTAAAGCATAGTCATGTCTGTTGCTTGTGCGCTTAAACTCTCCCTTTTTTGCTCCTAGGTATGGTCTTGCAATAACCCTTCCAACCTTCCACTCATCCCTAAAGGTTAGTTCTCTTGCAATTTCACAGCAACGATAAAGTTCTTCTAAGCCAAAAGTTTCTTCATGTCCACAAATTTGCAGTACAGAATCTGCTGAAGTGTATACAATCATATCTCCTGTCTTCATTTGGTGCTCGCCAAATTCATCTAAAATTTCAGTGCCGCTGGCACTCTTATTTCCTACAATATTGTGCCCAGTTCTTGCTTTTAGCTCCTCCAAAAGTTCCTCTGGAAATCCTGTGTTTGTGAAGGTTTTAAATGGAGTTTCAATCTTTAACCCCATCATCTCCCAATGTCCGGTCATTGTATCCTTGCCTATGCCTACTTCCCTCATCTTCATGAAATGTGCTAAAGGTTTTGGAACTTCACATACATGCTTTACTTCATGCAAATTAGCCAGTCCTAACTTTTGCAGGTTAGGAATATTAAAACTCTCTACTGATTCTGATATATGTCCTAAAGTGTCTACACCTATATCTCCATATTGTTTCGAATCACTCATTTCTCCAACTCCCAGGGAGTCCACTACTATTGTAAAAATTCTTTTAAAATTCTTCATATGTCATCCTTTCTAATACAAATTTTTTAATTCCTTTACCCAACTTTTAATGAATCTTTGCATTATGCGGTTATAATTATACTGTAAAAATAGACACATCTTTAACTTGTCTATTAACTTGTACATTGTCTATACGACGAGTTTAGCATGTGCATATTTCTCTGTCAAGTTTTTTGTATTAGTCTTTGAGCTTATAATTGATTTATAATTTAAATATGTCTAAAACCATTAGACTATGGTAGAATAGTGATGAATCATAGCCTGTATTCTACTTTTATACATTCAATAAAGTTACTTGCATTACTTTATTGTTTAATTATAAAATCTCAGATATAATTAATATTAACAATATTTTTATTGGAATTTGTAGCTAGACCAATCTACTTGTCTAGACAAATTGATTTTATGGAGAAAGGTGTTATTTAAATGGATAAATTCAGTATAGTTGGCAAGGAAAAAGATTTAAAATTTGTAACCGTATATAATGAGCTTTTCAAAATGATAAATGAAGGCACTTTCCCTGAAGGAAGCAGATTGCCATCAGAACCTGACCTATCAAAATCACTTAGTATTAGTAGAACAACTTTAAGACAGGCACTTGCATTGTTGCAAGATGATGGACTAGTTAAAAACATTAGAGGCAAAGGAAATTTTATAATAAAATCTCCCTCTGATAAACCTATTGGCTTAGAGACCATTGGACATCCAGTATACAAATGCACAACTGATACAATTGATGAAGTTAAAATGCAGCTACGTATAGAAGCATCCACAGACTATATTAATCAAATTTTAGGAAGAAAAACTGCTGTTGCAGTAATTATAGAGAGATGGTACAAATCCCAAAGTAGCCCTGCTGCCTACTCTTTTACCTTAATCCCAATTGAGACTATTTCAAAATTCAATGTAGATTTAAATGATCATGATAAAGTCTTAGAATTTGTAGAAAAAGAAATCTATAAAATATGCAGTAACGTATTAGTTGAAGTAAAATATTCAACTGCAGGAAACATTTCAGCAAAGGCCTCTCCAATTTCACCTGAAAACCAGTTTTATCTAATACAAGAAGCTATGTATGAAGATACAAAGTTTCCTGTGGTCCACAATAAACACTATTTACCTATAAAATCAAGTTCAATTGAATTCCATCAAAAAAAGTAGAAGGAGCACCAAGCTGGGTGCCCTTCCTTTTTAATGTTAATTTATTTTTAACTACAAAAATTGAAGGTTTAACTTCCAATCCGTGTAAGTGTTCTAACTCCTTACAAACATTATGATTAACAATAAAAGTTTTACAGTTTAATTACAGGCTGGGATGCCATCCTTATAACTTTAGGAAAAGAAAAAGAAAATTTAAATTATCTAAAATAATTTTTTTTAAAAACGCTTATTAAATTTACAATCATTTGCTTTGAAACTGACTCCATAGAAGGAACTATGAATAGTTTCTTCGTACTAATATGTAGAAAAAAGTATTTTCAAGGAAAATTTTTGTAGTTTTTTTTAAAAATAACTATTCACATTAAAATATAATTATGATATTATAACTCCTATGCAATAAATACTAATTCAATAAAAATACTAGGAGGAATAACAAATGAAGAAATTATCTGTATTAATTAGCACATTATTAATAGCAAGTATAGGTCTTGTTGGATGTAGCACAAAAAGCAGCAGCAATGTTACTCCTAAGAATTTATTATCAGCAATAAAAAGTGAAGGAAAAATACGAATTGGTACAGAAGGCACCTATGCACCATATACTTTTCATGATAAGGATGGAAAATTAACTGGATTTGATGTTGAAATCGCAGAGGAAGTTGCTAAACGTATAGGTGCTAAGCCAGAGTTTATTGAAACTAAATGGGATGGAATATTTGCGGGATTAGATGCAAAAAGGTTTGATATGATAGTAAGCGAAGTTGGAATTAAACCAGATAGAGAAGAAAAATATGATTTCTCTGATCCATATATAGTTTCAAAGGCAGTGCTTATAGTAAATAGTGAGGACAACAGCATCACAAAATTTGAAGATTTAAAGGGCAAGAAATCTGCTCAATCATTAACTAGTAACTTAGCTAAAATTGCAGAAGATAATGGTGCAGTAATTCAACAAATTGATGGATTTAATCAAGCTATTGATCTTTTACTTTCTCACAGAGTAGATGCTACAGTTAATGATAGCTTATCTTTCCTTGATCTTAAAAAGCAAAAACCAGACCTTGCAATTAAAGTTGTTGATGAAGAACACAATGCACAACCAAGTGCAATTATGTTCAATAAAGGAAACAAAGAATTAGTGGATGCTACTAATAAAGCATTAGCTGATATGAAAGCAGATGGTACTTATGCAAAGATTTCAGATAAGTGGTTTGCTGCAGACGTATCAAAATAATAAGGAGAAAATATGAATTTTGATGCACAAACATTAAGAATATTAGACATAATTAAAGATTCCTTCTTTCCATTATTAATAGCAGGTGTGAAGTTTACCATTCCACTTGCTGTGGCTTCTTTCATACTTGGCTCACTATTGGCCATGGGAACCGCCCTTGCACGGATATCAAAACATAAAGTATTAGTTTCCATATCAAGTTTTTACGTTTGGATTGTAAGGGGTACACCACTGATTGTACAACTATTTATAATATTTTACGGATTACCAAGGGTTGGTATAATCATTGGAGCATTACCTGCAGCAATTATTGGCTTTACATTAAACGTTGGGGCTTATAATTCTGAAGTAATTAGAGCGGCTATTTTATCTATACCTAAGGGCCAATGGGAAGCTGCAAGTTCCATCGGTATGACACATACTCAAGCTCTTGTGCGCATAATTTTGCCTCAAGCAGCTAGGGTATCTATACCACCTTTAGCCAACTCCTTTATTAGTCTGGTTAAGGATACATCTTTGGCAGCCACCATTACTTATGCAGAAATGTTTCAAATTGCCCAAAGAATAACTGCAGCAACATATGAGCCCCTCGTATTATACTGTGAAGTAGCTTTTATATATCTATTATTTTGTTCTATACTATCTATAATTCAACAAAAGACAGAGAAAAGGCTTGAAAGATATGTGGCTAGGTAACGACATTTCAGAAGAAAAATCTATCATTTCTATAAGTGAGGATTACATCCTAAATAAGTAAAAAATTTTAATGGAATCTAAATCACCTTCTGAAGTCGTTAATGTTGCAGTATCGAAGATGATGAGTAATTGGAGGAAATTCATGATTAATATAAAAGATTTACACAAGAGTTTTGGACATAATGAAATATTAAAAGGTATTGATTTGCAAATTCTAAAGGGTGAAACCACTATTATAATTGGGCCTTCAGGTTCAGGCAAAACCACCCTGCTTAGATGTATAAATCTGCTGGAGATGCCTGACAAAGGGAACATACGCATTGGACATAGTAACCTTACCTTTGATAATAGCAAAAAACCCACTGGAAAGGAAATATTAACCTTGCGCAAAAATACAGGTATGGTGTTTCAAGGTTTTCATTTATTTCCTCACAAAAGTGTGATAGAAAATATTATGGAAGGCTCTGTTACAGTTCTTAAGCAATCTAAGAATGAAGCTTATGATAAAGCCCTTAGTTTACTTGCCAAGGTTGGACTTTCAGAAAAGGCCAATAGCTACCCCCATGAGCTTTCTGGGGGGCAACAACAAAGAGTTGCTATAGCACGTGCTATGGCTATAGAACCATTAGTCTTGTTATTTGATGAACCAACTTCTGCCTTAGACCCTGAACTTGCAGCTGAGGTGCTCAGGGTTATGAAGGAGTTATCCCATGAAGGTATGACCATGGTAATTGTTACCCATAATATGAACTTTGCAAGAGAAGTAGCAGACAATATAGTATTTATGGACAATGGACTTATACTTGAAAAAGGAACTCCAGATGAGATATTGGGTAATGTGACTAACCCAAGAATAAAACAATTCTTAAATTTTGTTGCTGATTAAATAACATGGAAAGTCGGGGACAGTTAACAACTATTCCGCTTATAGCACAACTATATTAACTTGTAACCATAAAAAAACGCCTAAATATTATACAAAATATAATATTTAGGCGTTTTTATGTGCTAAGTTAATTATGTTTTATATTTAAACTACTTCCATCTTCATAAAATCAACACACCTTTTTTATATACTTATAACAAATACATGTACATGGAGGGAATTTATGAGTATTAGAAGGGAAACCATTAAGGTGTACGATATGACCTGTACATCTTGTGAGAGTCGGGTTGAAAAAGCTATAAATAAACTAGACGGAATATTAAATGTCAAAGCAAGCTATAGTGGTCAGTTCGCTGAAATCGAGTATGATGAAAGCTTATGTAATCTGAGCAAAATCAAAGCTACCATTAAAAATGCTGGCTACACTACGGAAACTCCAAAGGACTACAAGTTTATGGGAATCCTCATAATAGTAGCTGCTATAGTTCTTCTCGGATTAAAGACTAGTGGTTTTGATATGGACGCAAAGCTTAATAATGCCTCCTATGCTGTTCTTTTTGTGGTTGGAATTCTTACTTCCATACACTGCGTTGGAATGTGCGGTGGAATTATGATTTCACAAAGTATAACAAAAGAGAGCAACAATAAGTTTGATGCTATTATTCCATCTCTTTTATACAATTTAGGTAGAGTTGTATCTTATACAATCCTTGGAGGTATAATTGGTGCTCTTGGCTCTGTATTTTCACTTTCAATTACAGCAAAAGCTGGGATGCAAATTTTTGCTGGAGCATTTATGATTATGATGGGATTTAATATGGCCGGCTTTAGTGCCTTTAGAAAATTTAGTATTAAATTGCCGCATTCTGCATGTAAAGCTAAAAATAAATCTGGTTCTCCATTTATAGTTGGAGTTTTAAATGGACTTATGCCCTGCGGACCACTTCAAACCATGCAACTTTTTGCTCTTGGAACAGGCAGTGCAACAAAAGGTGCCTTATCCATGTTTATGTTTGCAATCGGAACAGTTCCACTTATGCTAACTTTTGGAGCGATATCAGGCTTACTTAGCAAAGGATACACAAAGAAAATTCTTAAAGTTAGTGGTGTTCTTATAATTGTGCTTGGTCTTATTATGGGAAATAGGGGGTTTGCACTGGCTGGAATTAATATTAATCCGCTTACAGCCTTGGCTAAAACTTCAACCAACCTTCTAGGTGGAGATTCTAATGGTGCTTCTAATGCAAATGTTGCCAAGGCTACCTTGCAGGACGGAGTTCAGGTTATAAATATGACTGCCAGTAATAACGGATATACTCCTAATGCCTTCTATGTTCAAAAAGGAATACCTGTTAAATGGGTAATTGATGGAAAGGAATTAAATTCTTGTAATAATTCAATTGTAGCTAAATCACTAAACGTTGAGCAAAAAATAAAAAAAG
The DNA here is from genome assembly GCF_020443565.1 of Clostridium sp. CS001. Classification (GTDB taxonomy): domain Bacteria; phylum Bacillota; class Clostridia; order Clostridiales; family Clostridiaceae; genus Clostridium_AD. Next base: position 155,860 of record NZ_JAIZZN010000002.1, on the reverse strand, counting down.
GTGAAAATATTATAGAATTTACTCCAGGTGATAAGGACATAAACTTTAGTTGTTGGATGGGGATGATAAGAGGGGTAATTAAGGTTGTAGATAAACTTGATGCTGTGGATACCTCAAAAAATGATTCATCGTTACCACCGCCAAGTACAGGTCCAAGCTGCTGTGCAGGTCCTGTAGATGAAAGTTCAGATGAACCAGTTAAACCTAGTATTTATGGTAATGATATAACCTCGGTGCCAACAGAAACTCTAATTAGCAAGGCCATCCCTTCTGGAAGCTATCAGAGTGCTAAATTTAAAGGTATTGGATATGAATTAAAGCCTCTCATAATAGTTACAGGCAATGGTATAAATACAAAGTTAACCTTTGATTTAAGTGATTTTGACAATGCTGAGGGCAAATATTCTATTGTAGATACAACCACTGCAGAGGAGATTTCTTCCTTTACAGCAAAAAAGGGTGTAAATGAAGTAGAATTTAGTCCTAAAAAAATCGGTAGCTTTGCAATTCTTAAGAATGATGCTGTTCTTGGGATAATTGATGTAGTCGATGACTTAAAGACTACAGATTTAGAAAAGATTCGTTATAAATATCTAAAGAAGTAATTCAATTAAAAAAATACAATACATCAATAAATTATTAAAGTTCAAAAGGTGATATAAAAAAACGGAGTCAAAATGGCTCCGTTTTATGTTTCTAAAATTAAAAGGCTTAGAATTGTACATTCTATCTTAATTACTTAGCCTTGTTTTAACTTCTTATCAGGCTTTATCAAAATACACAATAAACACGCTACCTTTACCTTCCTTACTTTTCACTTCTATATCTGCATTATGAAGGGCTAATATATTCTTTACAATGGTAAGCCCAATTCCAGAGCCTTCTATTGCATGTCTGCTCTTGTCTCCCCGATACAACCTTTCAAATATATAAGGTAAATCCTCTTCCTTAATGCCAATGCCGGTATCTTCTATTTTTAAGATAATTTTCTCATCTATCTCCTTTAAAGTAATATTAATTTCTCCTTTCTCTGGTGTAAACTTAATAGCATTTGAAAGTAAATTAATAATTACTTGTTTTATTTTATCGCCGTCCCCTAGAATGTTAAATTGATTATTATTTTTACATTCTAATGTTATTTTAACATTCTTATTTTCTGATATTAATTCAAACTCCTTTATTATAGGAAAAAGAATATCCTTTAAAGAAATCTCCTGAGCATTTAGAATTAGTTCTTCCCCTTCAACTTTTTTTAAGACATTTAAATTGTTTAAAAGCTTTCCAAATCTAATAACTTCATCATTTAAGTTATTTAATCTTTCATTATCTGCTGGAAAAATACCATCAATCATAGCTTCTAAATTGTTTTGAAGAATATTAAGGGGAGTCCTAATTTCATGGGATATATCTGATATTAACCTTTTTCTAAGTATATCCTGATGCTGAAGCTTTTCCCCAAGTGTATTTATGCTATTTCTTAAATCTTCAAGTTCTATAATACTACTTTTATCCTTTGATCTTTCATTGTAATTTCCCTTTGATAGGTGCACTGATATCCTTGAAACTTGCCTTAGTGGGGTAGAAAATTGCTTGGAAATAAATAAACTAATTAATATTGTTATTAAAATCGAAAGTACAACACTTATAATGATACTTTTATTTATTGAATCTTTAAAATTCACATCTTCTTCAGATAATAATACCGGAGCATATTGTCCTATTTCTATATTTCCTACGATTTTATCCTTAGATTTTATCTGAAATGTGCTCGCAGTGTAAACCCCTTCATTTTTAACATGCATATTAACATTAACGTTAATATTGTGAGCTATATCATTAGGGTTCATACCCCATATAACTTTGTTATTTTCATCCTTAAGAGTAAGACAATAATTACTCATATAGGCTTCATGGGTAATTTCTATTCCTGAGGTTTCATCCCATTTACCATCTTTTCCATATACATCTTCTAAATATTTTACTATTCTAGTATTTCTTTTGTTTTGTATTTCTACTAAATAGTTGTCAAAGGTTCTTGATATTGTTATATTGACAAATAGTGTAGATAGAAAAAGCGCTAATATAGCAGTACATGTCAAAATAATACTTAATCTTTTTCTTATGCTTTGCATAAATTAATCACCGCCAAATTTATAACCGATTCTAGTTACGGTTAATGTATATTTAGGATTTCTGATGTCCTCTTTTATTTTCTCACGTATATTTTTGATGCGTACATCAATTATTCTATCAAAATCTTGGAAATCTACTATCATACTCCTCTCAATATAATAATCTACATTATACCATTTTATTATGTAGATTCTATGTAGATATAGTGCTCTTTTTACACAAATTTTACTTTTATAATACTTTAATATAATATTTTATATGTTATATTAGCACTACTATAAAAATATGGGGTTGCTACTTTATTTCATGTTGTGAAAAAATAAGAACCTCAGATCAAGTATCAACTGAACCTGGGAAATTAACAAATGAAGAATTTAATCAAATAAAAAAATCATGCCGAAAGAGAATTCTTCATTACTCTTTTGACATGACTAATATTGTTTTATTATTCATGTTTTAATAGTACATTTTTTTTATGATTATATTCCTCTTCATTTATTTCCCCACGAGCCAATCTTTCATTTAAGATATCTAAAAGATTATCTCCACCACTTATAACTTTAAAATTATTATTGGGCAATTGTTTGTAAACTATATATATAACTACTCCAATTAAAATTAAAGGAATAAACATCATTCCAAACCAACCTCCCATCATATTATATCCATATAACAATTTAGGCTCAAAAATTTATTCAGATTTGGCTCAAAATGTTGATGTATTAATGGATAAAGATAAATTAAAGCAAGTAATGTATAATTTGCTTTCAAATTCGCTCAAATATTCTAAAAAAGATGAAGAAGTTTTCTTAACTCTAAAGATTGAAAATGATAATATAATAATAGAGGTAAAGGATAATGGAATCGGAATTTCCCAAAAAGATTTACCATTCATTTTTGAAATGTTTTACAGAAGTGATGAATCTCGTGATAAAAACACAGGTGGTACTGGTATAGGACTGACTATTGTAAAAGCCATTGTTGAGGCTCATAAGGGAACAATCAATGTAAAAAGTATCTTAGGTGAAGGCAGTACTTTTATTCTGACATTTCCTAAATAAATTTAAAGATATCTTTATAATCTCTTCACATCTTTTTTGTACAATTAAAATTATAAATTACATTGATTTATTGATTTAGGTAATTTAGGTAGGGACGGTTAGCAACTAATTGTACTATTTACTTAAGGATATGAAATAAATTGGAGGAATATATATGAAAATGTTAAAACAATGGTTTGAAAAGTTCCTAAAAGATATAGAAAATGCTAATGAAAAAGCTTATGGTGGTAAAAAATTAGATTGTTGTGGATTAAACTCTGATAAACATAAAAACACTGTAAACAATAAAAAATAGAAATATCCTTTATTTAAGTATATTCTATATTAAACATAACCCAAGTCTCCTTGTATAAAAGGTTCAAGTAATACATGCGTATAATACTTGAACCTTTTTAATGTTTTAATTATAATTGGTTTTATGTTAAAGGTTTAAAACCTTTTAACCTTAAAGCATTTGTTAATACTGAAACTGAACTAAAACTCATTGCAAGGGCTGCAATAATTGGGTTTAATAGTGGTCCACCAAATAAATATAAAACTCCCATTGCAACTGGTATTCCTAAAACATTATATCCAAAAGCCCAAAACAAATTTTGCTTTATATTAGTTATAGTTTTCTTACTTAACTGAATAGCTGTAGGCACGTCCATTAAATCACTTCTCATAAGTACTATATCCGCAGATTCCATTGCTACATCAGTTCCAGAACCTATAGCTATACCTATATCAGCCTGGGCAAGTGCAGGTGCATCATTAATTCCATCTCCAACCATAGCAACTTTTTTACCTTCTGCTTGAAGTTTCTTAACTTCATTTGATTTATCCTCAGGTAAAACTTCTGCTAGTATTCTATCAATACCAACCTGCGATGCAATAGCTGCCGCAGTCCTTTTGTTATCACCAGTTATCATTGCAACTTCTATTCCCATAGCATGAAGTCTTTCTATTGCTTTTTTACTATTCTCTTTAACTGTATCTGCTACTGCAATGATACCACTAAGTTTATTTTCAATAGCTATATACATTGGAGTTTTACCTTCTTCAGCAAGTTTGTTTGAAATGTCCTCTAATTTTTCTAAGGAGATTCCACTTTCTATCATAAGTTTTCTATTTCCTAACAATATTTTATTTCCCTCTATACTAACTTCTATCCCGTAACCAGGTATAGCTTTAAAATTATCTACTCTTTTAAATTCTAAGGATCTTTCTTCTGCACCCTTAACTATAGACTCACCCAATGGATGTTCAGAGCCTTTTTCTGCTGAGGCAGCTATTTGAAGTAAGAATGTTTCATCAATGCCCTCTACAGTAACTATATCTGTTACCTTTGGTTTTCCTTCAGTCAGTGTACCAGTTTTATCAAATACTATAGTTTGAATTTTATGCGCAGTTTCTAGTGCTGTTCCACTTTTTATAAGCACCCCATATTCTGCACCTTTTCCTGTTCCCACCATAATAGCTGTAGGTGTTGCTAGACCAAGAGCACAAGGACAAGCTATAACAAGTACTGAAATGAATATTGTTAATGAAAACACTACGGATTCACCAGATAAGAACCATCCTAATGATGAAACTAGTGCAATTACTATAACCACAGGCACAAAGTAGCTTGAGATAACATCTGCCATTCTAGCTATTGGAGCTTTTGAACCCTGTGCGTTTTCCACCAAAGTTACAATTTGTGCTAGGGCCGTATCTTTTCCCACCTTAGTAGCTTTATATTTAATGGAACCATTTTTATTAATACTAGCTCCTATAATTCTATCTCCAATCTTTTTTTCTACAGGCATACTTTCCCCTGTAAGCATGGACTCATCCACAGATGTGATGCCTTCTACTACTTCACCATCTACAGGCATCTTCTCACCAGGCCTCACAACTACTATATCACCCACTTCTACTTCATCAATGGAAATTTCAACTTCATTATTATCTCTTATGATAATAGCAGTTTTGGGTGCTAGTCCCATAAGTTTTTTAATTGCCTCAGAAGTTTTTCCTTTTGAAACTGCTTCCAAATACTTGCCTAGAGTAATAAGTGTCAAAATAACACCTGCTGATTCAAAGTACATTACGTAATCCACATTGCCCATAAATATTATCTCAGATACAGCAAATAAGCTATACAAAAATGCTGCAGAGGTTCCAATGGATATAAGCGAATCCATGTTGGGACTTAACTTTACTAAAGATTTAAATCCCACAATAAAATACTTTTTACCAGTAATCATAACTGGGATTACAAGTATTAATTGCATAATTGCGTAAACCTCTGGATGTGCCATAGGGTCAATAATTGAAGGAAGATGATAATTCAACTTTTCTGCAACCATTGGTCCCATGGCAATTAGAAGTAATGGCAGCGCAAATACTGCTGATATTATAAATCTATTCCATAAAGCTTTTATTTCTTTTTCTTTTTTTTCTCTATCATTATCCACATTGCTCTCATCTTCTAAAGCTTTATATCCTGCCTTTTCAATTGCTTTCTTTATATCAGAAGTTCTTACCAGCGAAGGTTCAAAGCTTATATTCAATTTTTCAGTAGCAAAATTTACGTTGGCGTCTACCACACCAGGGAGTTTTTTTGTAACTCTTTCTATATTTTTTGCACAAGCAGCGCAGGTCATCCCCTCTATTTTCAAGGTTTTATTACTGGTTTCAACTAAAGCTTTATAACCTGCTTTTTCTATAGCGTTTTGTATGTCTAATAACTTAACCAGTGTTTCATCATAGGATATACTTAATTTTTCAGTAGCAAAATTTACGCTTGCCTCAGCCACTCCTGGTAATTTCTTTGAAGTTCTTTCAACAGCTTTCGCGCAAGCAGCACAAGTCATTCCTTCTATTTTTAATGATTTTGTTTCCACCTAACATTACCTCCTTAAAATCTTATTATTTGTCCATATTGAAGTTTTTAGTGCTTGCAATGCATTGACTTTCTCTTTATTCATTTAGACGCCTCCCTACCCCCATGTGGGGGGATGTAAGATAATTGTATTATGTAGTATAAAGTGTATAATACAATTATAATTTATTTTAATTTATAGCCCTTAACTAATTGATCATCGTTACTTTCCATATTATCTTTACCAGCTACTTCTAATTTAAAGCCAGTACCTTCAAGCTTTGTAACGTCTAGTCCTGCTTTAATTAATGGTTCTGCCTTAAGTACAAACTCCATATACTCATCAGATGATCCTAAAGTCTCTGTAAAGTGCACTGAGTTGCCTTCTCCAAGTATTAGCATATAATGCTTTTCATCTTTAATATATTTAATTAGATTTGGATCCTGTTTTAAAACTCTTCTGAAAGCATCTTCTGAGCCATTAGAGGTTTCTTTTTTGTCACTTACATTATAAGGAAAAATTAATCTATTTGGTAACTGAACTCCTGCTTCAACCTCCGCAGGTTTATATACCCACTTATTTGGATCTAGTTTTGTAACATCCAGACCTGCTTTAATTAATGGATCCGCTTCCATTACCATAGCATAATCTATTTTATTTGCGGAAGTATCCTTAGTCCATTCGAACTTATCAGCATTACTAAGCTTAAATCCCCAATGTTGAAGAGCATTGTGAAAGCCCTTATTGTTAGGATTTGCTTTAACAATAGCATTAAAAGCTTTTAGTGCACCATCTGCATCCTTACTTCCAGTTTCAGTTCTACCACTACAGCCTGCAAGTGATAAAGTAACTATTGTTGAAACAAATAATATCATAAATTTTTTAGTGTTTTTCATATTTAATACAACTCCTTTTCGCATCTTTAGCTATATAATAACTAATTGTTATGTAGATTTAATGAAGAAGTACATTACCTTAACAATAATTTGAAAAAGGCATCCTAGTTAAATGGATAATTGATGGAAAAGCATTAAGCTCTTGTAACAACTCAATTGTTACAAGAGCTTGTATGAAATAAATTAATCACCGCCAAATTTATAACCAACTCTAGTTATTGTTACTATATATTTAGGATTTCTACTATCCTCTTCTATTTTTTTACGTATATTTTTAATATGTACGTCTATTGTCCTATCAAAGCCTTGAAAATCTATTCCCATAATTCTTTCAATAAGCTGCTCTCTTGTAAATATCTTTCCCTTATTGGATGATAGAAGGTGAAGTATGTCAAATTCGTTTGGTGTAAGATATATTTCTTCTCCCCTTACCTTGACTTCTCTTTTATCATAATTAATCTCTAAATCTCCATTGTTATAAACTTGACTATCACTTTCATGCAATCTAAGCCTTCTAAATAACGCATTTACCCTTGCAGTTAGCTCCCTTGGGCTAAAAGGCTTTACTAAATACTCATCTGCCCCAAGGTTTAATCCTTCTATCCTGTCTTCCAAAGCACTTTTTGCTGTAAGCATAAATATATGCACTTCAGAAATCTTTCTCATTAAACTACAAACCTCCTCGCCCGTTATGTCTGGTAGCATTAGGTCCAATATAACTAAACTAAATTCAGTTTTCTCAAAGAGTCTTATTCCTTCCATCCCTTTGGTAGTACAGTAAACGCAATAGCCTTCCTTTTTAAGATATGCCTTTAATATTTCTGATACCTTTTCTTCATCTTCTATAATCAATATATTATGCACGTTTAAGACACTCCTCTTTAAAGTTATTAGTCTTCAATTAGTATATACTACTATTACTAATATAACTGAAACTGATTACAATATAAAGATATCAAAATATTATGTAGTTCTTATGAAGATTATTTCTGAAGGAGCTAACGACTAAGATTTTTAATGACTTTCGGATAGGAGTTTGAGACTCCTGACATCCAGCATACATACAATAAAACAAAACCTATTACATTACTGACTTTAAGTAATGTAATAGGTTTAAACATTATTTACATAGAATAACTACTACAAAAGTAGTTTTGTTAATAACAAACAACTGGAGTACCTGCCTCTATATTATCAAACACTGTCTTTGCCACTTCGTAGGGTGAATTTATACAACCATGGGATCCGCCTGTCTTATACAGCTCTCCCCCAAACTTATCTCGCCAACTTGCATCATGAATTCCTATTCCTCCATTAAACGGTAGCCAAAAATTCACAGGAGCAGCATAGTCTTCCCCTTTAAGGGTTGCATTTCTTTCTTTATAATTGATCTGATAAATACCCGCCGGTGTTCTTGTCTTGTCAGATCCATCATTACCTGTTACAACATCCCCTTGCGTTATTAATACTCCATTTTTATAAAACCATAGGTGTTGTCCTAAAAGATCTATTTCTACATAGGTATTCCCGATATCATTCTTATCATGAGATGCTGCTGTTTGATAATATGATGGTTCTTTTGTTATAGATTTTCCTTCCTTTATGATGGAAGTTAAATCTCGGATTTCTTTAACCTTATTAATTGACCAGCCATAACTACCACCACCAATATTAATTACCTTTCCTGATGAAGTAAGAAAATTTCTCGTCTTAGCAACTGTATTATATTCACTAGCAAGCACGTCCATATAGATTTCAACTTGTTTTTCATTAAATGCGACCTCATAATTCTCATTAACTGTGACCCACTTATTTATGGTAGAACCATCTAAAATTTCTTTATCTCCTCCAAAAGTATAGGTAATCTTTGAAGATACATATTTGTTAAGCAATTCCAATGCGTCAACTACCTTTGGAGATTTTGAAGTATATTGTGGCTTAACATAGTAATTAATTGATTCCAAATCTATTGTTGTTTTGCCTGTGCTCACTGCATCTATGGCATAATTATATAAAATGTCTTTATTGCCCTTATTTCCAATGATTTCATCCACAATTACATAACCATTATCTGTATACTTATAGCTAGCATTTTTAGGTTCAATTACCTTACTACTATCGAAACAAGAGAGCTTATCCACTTGTTCTTTTAATAAACCTTTATCATATTTAATCCCTGCTATCATTTTAAAATCTTTTTTATTAAACACTGCAAAAATCCATTTATAAGGATTCTGTTTATCTTTAAGTTCCTTGAATCCAACATTTACATCATACTTTAAGCCAATTTTTTTTCCGCTAATTTGTTCGTTTATACCGCCTCGTTCTTTAATGTTTAGCTGATATTTTTGAATCTCTGATGCCATTAGCTTATTTACCTCTTCTACGCTTTTACCTGAAACACTAATGCTATTTATTACAGAACCGAAATAAAAATGATTCATGAAATATATTGCCATCCCAAAGTATACGATAAGTAAGGTACAAATAGAAATTATAATACCTAAAACAATTTTCTTTCGCTTTTTTATTGGCCTTATTGTTGACCTTTCTACCCCCGTTTCCATAATTGCACCACCCCTTACACGTTTTAAAAAAACTAACCACTAACCTATAAATTAATACAACAATTAATATGTCAAGGTATTGTTTGTTCTCTTATATATCTATTATACCTCAAAATAGTCCGTTGAGGTGTCAATTTCATTACAAAAGTTGGAGCAGTTTTTGTTGGTAAGCTTTCTTACTAACTTTAAAAGGGAACACATAAAAATGTATTCCCTTTAATTTATTCAACTTCAACAGCATCCCTTATAGTAAACATCATTCTATAACCTTCTATACTAGATTTATTTTTTTCTTCTCCAAATATACTATTTGAAATAAATAAATAATAAGTTTTTGCCAGTTCATAGTTGGAAGTTGGCGTAACCTTAGCATATTTCTTATCATAACTTACACTTAAATCTACATTAACTTTGTTGCCAAAGCTATCTAATAGGTAAATTGTATCGTTATTTAAATTTAAATCATTAATACTTTTGTTAAATTTAATTGTCCATTCTTTGTTTTCTGATACATTTACATAATTCTTTAAGTCCTTCCAATCTTTATTCTTAATCTTTGATACAAAAGTATTTATAGAGATATTACTAAATGGCATAGCCATAGTATCTTTATATTTTGCAGGAGTTCCTAGTACATATTTTACAAGTACATTGTCTCCAACTTTTAAATCATTAATTATTTTAAGGTTTGATGAATAATAAGACTGGTAGCTCCCTTTTCCATCTAAAATTGTAATATAGATATTTTTGCCTATAGTTTCAATTTTGCTTAGAGTCCCTGTTATGGAATTAACCCCTACTGGATGTTCTATTTTTTTCATAGTAAGATTGCTAAAATATTCATTCTTAAGGTTTTTTACAGTTATATTTGGTGTTATGCCTTTTGCTCTTACAATTGTGTAAGGATAAGTTATAACTTGTGTTACAAATATATCTTTCGCTGGGGCTAATTCATTAACCAGCACATTAGTTCTTCCTTCGTTGTCTTCTATACCTGTGACTTCAATAGAATATCCACCAGTAGGTTTCTCACCATTCATTACTGCAATATAAGTATATCCAGATGAATCATCTATTGTATAAATAAAACCTTTTTCCTCTTTCCTTTTGTTAATCATCTCCATAAGAGCCTGAGGTGCGTCTTCAGTATTTACTACTTCAAATTTAATTTTATTATTTACAATACTCTGCATAGGCGCACTGCTTACTACATTTGAATTTAATGCATATGCCGGAAGTGTTGTAAAACTAAGTGACATAGTCATGATTAGACTAAGTATTATTTTGCTTTTCATATATATCTCCTCCAATGTTATAAAATTTCCTATACATATTAGACGATAGTAGTTTGCGAAAAGTTCCATAATTTAAAAATAAAAACCCCATCACTCAATTCCAGTTTTTGCAATAGGTGAGGTACACAACCTATTAACTCAAAAAGAACAGCCTCTGGGCTGTTCTTTCTTGCAATATATTACATTACTTATTAATAGGTTTTATATTAAATTTTAAACTTTGATACAGAACTATTTAATCCGTCAATATATTCATAAAGACTTTCAATATTATTACACATAGTATTTACAAGAGCATGTTGCTCTTCTAAGGAAGCAGTAATTTCCTCAGTAGATGCAGAAGTTCGCTCAGATATAACTCCCATGTTGCTCATAATATTTCCTATTTCATCTTTATCAGCTGCAATGGACTTCATTTTTCCATGACTACATTCTATAATTTCAATATTGTTATCAATATTGTTTTTTATGGTGCCAAAATCATTAACTATGTTTGTGTTTATAGCATCTCTACTTTCTCCAATTGAAACTAACTGAGCTTTTACATCGATAAACTTCTGGCCTTCTTGCTGCACAGTTTTTATTAAACCTTCAATTTCTTTAGCTGCAATGGCTGACTGCTCAGCTAGTTTTCTTACTTGCTCTGCAACTACAACAAATCCCCTACCTGCTTCCCCTGCTCTTGCAGCCTCTATAGCTGCATTTAATGCTAGCATGTTAGTTTGTGCTGATATGTTTGATATAACCTCAGTCATCACATTTATATTGGTAGTGCTTTTGTTATACGAGTCAATAATTTCATAAATCTCCGTAAAATTTTCTCTGTTTTTGTTTTCTATTTCCTTTAAATTTTCTAAATTGTTAAAGCTTTTATTTATTATGTCTTTTGTTATGCTTGTATCTTTATTTAGGTTATTAATATCAGAAATAGTTTCATCAAGTTTCTCAGAGAATTTTTCCAAGAAATCTGCCCCGGTAGTTATACTATTTGTCAAGGAAACTGATTCGCAGGATATTTCCTGGGATGCTACGTTTATTTCATTAGAAATGGACTCCACAACTCTTGAGGATTTATTCAAATCATCAGCAAATACATGTACCTTTTCTGTGGTATCAAATACACTTCCAATTATTATTTTTAGCTCTTTAACCATGTTATTAAAACTTCCGGCTAACTGGCCAATTTCATCCTTTGTTCCTATACTTACCTTTGCGGTAAGGTCTCCACCTGAAATCACCTTTGTATGATTTTTGAGTTTTGCAATAGGTTTTACCAAACTTCCAGCTAAGATAACAGCAAGTATTATTGATATTATCATAGAAATAAGAAGCGCAATTCCAAATCCCCACAAAATTTTATCTAATGCTTTTGTAAATTCTGATTCAGGAATTGCAAATCCAAAAGTCCACTTAGCAGAATCTATTGTTGCGTATGTAAGGTACTTTTTTGCATTGTCATAATCAACAACCTTTTCTATTCCACTTGTCCCCTTTTTTATATCTTCACCAATTAATTTAAATCTATTGTCTAGTACCGTCCCTATATTAAAAGCCTTCTCCTCTGTAGGTTCAAACTCTTTATTCGGATGAACTATGTAATTGTTATCATTATCTAACATAAATGCATAACTTTTATCCCCTGATTTTGCTTCTTTAACGATACTTGTAAGATAATCTACGTATATATCTGCACCAACAACTCCTGAAACCACTCCAGCTTTTTTTACAGGAGTTGCAACTGTAATAACCATTTTATTTGTGGTAACATCCAAATATGGAGCTGTATATATCAACTTTCCTGAAGCCATAGCAGCCTTGTACCAATCTCTTTGTGTGCAATCATAGCCAGCATCAGGAACCCACCTATCACCTGACACAAAAAACTTGTCATTAAAGCCTGCATAGTAACAAATAATATATGGATTTGACTTTTGTTTTGCTTCAAAATAGTTTATAAGATAATCTGAACTGTAATTGCTATAATACCCCAAGTCATTTGACATTTCTTCAATCATTTTTGCTTGAGATTGCATCCACCCATCTATCTCTTTTGCATATTTTTCCGAAGTCATAAGCGCCTTATCTGTTGACTCTTTAAGCACTATGTCATGGGCTATGTAATAACTCACTGCCATTGAAAGTACTAGACATAATAGACACACTAAAGATACAAACGTCCCAATTTTCACCTTTAAACTTTTCATTCCCCCACACCTTTCTTCTCTTAAGTAACTTTAAATCTTTATCTAATGTACACTTCTTTGTTCACGTTTATAAAATAGACATTATACGTCTATATTAACATAATTATCATGGCAATTGTTAATATATTCGGTATATTTTCGCTAAATATTGCGTAAGAGGTCGAAGAAATACTGTCATGCGGGTTAATCTTCATTGGTGGAAATTCACCAATGTTAGTAAAAGGTGGTCAGGAATCTTCTTCTTACAGTTATTTTATGGAGTATTTAAGAAATCCACTATCCATGTTTAAAGCTATCATACCCGTTTCATTCAAATACTCTACATATGATCCCAGCATTCTTTGTATCATAGTATATTTATATCTACTGTTTACATAAATATTAAATTCCTTAATAGCGGCCTTTAGAATATCCTCCATTGTCATAGCCCCATCTATAAGCTCATATACCCTTGTTGCTCTATTCTTATAGAAATTTATGTTGTCACTTATAAGTTCTGTAATATCATCAAAAATACCCTTGTGTGCCACCACATATTTCATACACTTCAAGTCATAAAGCTTTACTTTACTTTTCAAATCTTCCCTAAGTATATATGCATAGGGCATTTTAGCTCCCCTCATAACTTCATAGCTTATAAGGGTATCTCCTAAATATGCAACATCATCGGGAGTAATGATACATATATGTGCAGGACTGTGCCCTGGTGTATGAATAATTGTAAATTTAATCCCCTTCACAGTTACTGTATCTTGGTTATCCAAGATCATAATATCTGTTTTACAAACCATATGTCCAAAATGCTCCGTAACATCGGATAATGTTTGACTGTTATAATAAAGTTTTAGGTTCACTGTGGAGCTACAAATAAGAGCTTCATAGGCTGGCATAGCGATAATAGCGTTATATTTCTCCTTCAAATATGCATTATTCCCTACATGATCTATATGAGCATGGCTGCATATTATAGCAACTACTTTGAGTTTATTCTTTTCTAGAAGATCATCAATTCCATCCCTTTCTCCTTTTGCCCATCCTGAGTCTAGCATAATAATTTCTTCATGATTTATTTTATAAAAAGGTATGTATAACATTCCCGTATCAATACAAAATGTATTTCCCTTTATTTCTTTTATCTCCATATATTATTTTAGTGACCATGTGTGTATTACAAGTACACAAAAGCACTAAATTCTCACTTCCTTTCTTTTTCACTACTCTCAAGTTTATTATATACCTGCAAAATCGTTTATTCTATAAATTTTATAACAATAAAAAGAATCACCCTGAAGTGATTCTTAAATAAAGCTATCTAGTAATTGTTTATGTCTCCTGGTAAATTTTCTGAAGGAGCTAACGAATGAGGTTGATAGTTACGGTTGTTCTATTAGTCTAATTTTTAAAAAAAGGAGGATCTGCTTCAAGGTATATAAATTTATACTTTGAAACGGCTCCTTTTTTCCTTTTGATAAGTAAAACATCAAAGGATGACTTTCAGTTATTGTCATATCCCTAAATATGTAGCAAGAACTATAAGTTATTACATTTTAGCATGTTTCTGTATATTCCATCATTTTTGAATTAATGCTAAGAAAAAATATTGTGCAAAGAAAAATACTAAAGCGATAATTGCATATTTATCGCTTTTAAAAGGAAGTATAGAAACACCTTCTTCATCCACTAATCTTCCTTCTATTATCATCTTTTCTCTCATACCTTTAGCAGTATATTGTTTATAATCTTGAATGGCTATACTATCTGAGAATATCACACTAGTAATATACCCCACAATAAAAGTTAATGCACAACCAATTGCAGGATTCCATAGCCAACTCATCTCTATGGAACTAGCAATCCAAAACCCTCCTAAAATTCCAACAATAAATCCTGTAGCAACTCCCTTATCATTAGCTTTATAGGTGAACATCGCTAGGATGAAAGCACCTGTAGCAGGTCCAGAGAAATATGAAATATATTTTCCAACCACATCAAGAATAGATTTTACTGTGCCTCCAAAGCCTAAAATAACTATAAATATAACAATCACTCCAATTACAGTTGAAATTCCCATTGTAATCTTAAGAGAAGCTTCACTTTCTCCCTTATGAAAGTATTTTTCATAGATATCTTTAATAAATACTGTTGTCATTGCGTTAAGAAGGGAGTCTACACTTGACATAGCTGCGGCAAATACTCCTGCAATAACTACACCAAGAACTCCAACTGGAAGCTCATCAAGCATAAATCCAATCATTACTTGATTGGAGGAGGCAAACTCCTTATCCTTATAGAATACGAAAAAAATTACACCAACTAATAACATTAAAAAGTACATTAAATTCATAATAAAAGCACTAGTTAAGTAAGAGTTCTTAATTCCTTTCATAGACTTCGCTGTTAAAATTCTTTGAATCTGTGTTTGATCGAAACAAAAGTATCTTATCCACATTATAGTCCCCCCAATAAGGGAAACCCAAAATCCATTTGTGTTCATTATATTAAATTCAAAGTCTAGTGCGTTCATCTTTCCAGCTGTTTTGGCAACTTTAAGTGTCTCGAAAAAACTCATGTTTAGGTGTTTCAAAACAATAAAAATTACAAGGAATAAAGCACCCCAAATAATTATACTTTGAACTACATCTGTCCAAATAACTGCTTTGATTCCACCTAATAATGTGTATATAATTGCAATAAAAACTATTAGTGGAACAATTACTTGTAATGACCACCCAGTAATCGTATTCAAAATAAGTGCTGGTATAAAAACCATAGAACTAACTTGTATCAAGGAATTAACAAAGAACTGTAGTACCGTAAGCATTCTGCTTATGGGTCCTAATCTGTATTCCATATACTGATATATAGATGTAATCTTTAGCTGATACATTACGGGAACAGTTACATACATTGCTATGAAAATTGCAAAAGGCACAGTAATATTTACCATAAATGGTGCTATGCCTGAACTATATGCCCAACCCGGTGCTCCAATAAAGCTATTAGCACTAATCATAGTAGCCGCTACAGATAATGCAATCGGAATCCATGGCATTGACCTACCAGCCAAGAAATAGTCTTCTTGTGTTTCATTTCCTTTACCAACTAAGTATCCAATACCTAGCATTCCAACTATGTACGCTATTATAATTATGCTATCAATCATAGAGATCATTTTTATAAACCCCCTTTATTTTAATCAGTGTAAAGTTTTTACACTGTCTATTTAAAGTATAATTGCTAATGAAATTTTATTTTGTTTGTTTCCCATTAAATCATCATCTTAAATATTATGATATTAATAGGGTAGCATAAAAACTGCACCAAAAGTATTTTAACACTTTTGGAACAGTTTATAACAAATTTATAGCTTAGGATTAAATATTTGCGCTGTACGTTCAAAGATATCAAGTCCCTGTTGCTTTAACCAATAAGGTAAATCAATAAGCACCCAGTTTTCCATAAGCTTATCTCCTTGGCGATAGTACACATCGACCACTTGCATGTCTGCACGAATCTCTCCACCTGGCAGTCCTAGAAAACCTCCCGTTGGCGTATTGGACAAATTTGGCCATCCAAAGAAGCAAGCAAAATTTCCTTCTGCAAAGCGGCAAACATGACCGTTGAATTTTTTGTCCTTTAGATTATTTCTGAAAGGCAATTGATGCTGCTTTTGGTATCTTGGGATTGTGTAACTTGCTCCAATACCACCTGGGCCATACCAAATCATATCCTTGGACCAGGCCTTCTCTAGAACTTCTGGTGGGCAACCCATTGCACCACTTTCATTAAGTTCCGATAAATCATCAACCATCTTGTTAACAAGCTTTAATGTTGCAATACCTTCCTCCTCTAATGCATCTTCAAAAAGAAGACCATCATGATTCCTTGGGCCAGGATATACAAAGAATGATCCTGTTGAAGGTGGTAGTGGATTTATTCCAGCCTGTAGCATAAATCCAATAATATCAATAAATATTCCTGTTTGAGTGATTTTACCATTTTCCACACAGTTAAACTCTGCATATCTTAGATTTATCATCTTTCCAGTAGCTCTTACCCCCATCCAGTCAGAATCAAAAAGTCCCATAAAATGTCCCATACTCATTACCCATTGATCACCACTTATTTCGTTAGTTCCTCCAATAAATATATCCTGTCGACGCTGCATACGTTTTAAAGATCTCATTAGTGGCGTCCAAAAATTCTCTGCTACAGCTTCAGCACCCTTCTGCTCGCGGAATGGATAAACTCCTCTCCATAAATAATTCTCACTAGTACATTCTTTTAACACACTTGATACATTTTCTGGTGTTGAATTCTCTAACTCATTAAAATAATTTCTTACTACTTTCTTTGCATCTTGATATTTACTCATAATACCCTCCTAATTAAATCATTATTTTTCCTGCTGCAATACTGCTAATTGTATTAATCTTCTCGTATTTTATTCAAAGTCTCAGGAAGGAAAACCCAAATAGCGCATCCAGCTACAAATACAATCATAGAAACTCTAAAAATCCCAACCATTCCTGCTGAAGTAGCTGCAATTCCTGCTATAGCTGGAAGTGCAAAGGTAGAAATTATACGTCCACCATTGAAGGATATTCCTGGTGCCAAAGCACTAAATCTACGAGGGAATAATTCAGTATAGTAAGCACCCCAAGCACCTGAGAAACCAACGCCAAATCCTAAAAATACAGATATCATTTTGAAACTATTAATATCCTTTGGTCCAAGTTGCATATACATAAACACACAAACTGCACTTACAAGCATTCCGATTACTGGAACTTTTCTACCAAATTTATCTGCTAAGAATCCCCACACATTATAACCAATTAATTGACCAATTCCCTGTAAGCTGTAAATTGAGCCTGCTGTTGCTGCACTTAAACCCAACACTGTTTTCAAATAAGTAGTAGCATTATTTGAGAAAGAAGCATACGCAGTAAAATTGGCGCCTGATAAAAGTATAACTCCTATACCTATCCATAAATATTTACCTTTATACATACTTAAGTAACTAATTCTCTCGCCTTTTTCTTTGGCATTTGCTATGAGATTTCTAGTATATTCTTTATCATCTGGAACTGAGAAGTATACAAGTATAGCACCAACTATAGGCGGTATAATAGCCGTATACATAAGCATCTTCCAATTAGTATCTCCAAGAGAACCGTAAAGTTTTCCACCAAAAATCATTGCAATTGAAAATGTACTTGTAAGAATTGCTGCAAGTTTACCACGATACCTTTGTGGAAACATATCTGTTACTAATGGTACGGCTGTTCCAAATACTCCCCCAAGTGCAAAACCTGTTGCAAAACGTGATATTTTCCAAAGCATATAGCTTGTTGGACTAATCATTGGCAAAAACGTTGTAGCCGCAATCATTAAAGCAACTGAAATCAGTGTTCTCTTTTTTCCTATTTTTGATGAAAGCCACCCAAATGCAAGAGTACCTGGTATTGTGCCAAAAGACATTATTGCAAATATTGATTCCGTCTGCTTTAAGGTAAACGCAAAACCACCTTCGGCAACGGAATAAATCATAGTTGGCTTTACGAATGTGCCTACCATGAAGTTATAGCAATAAAAAAAGTAAACAACTAATATAGAGGCAAATGCTATATATCTTTGGACAGTTGTTCTATCCTTTCCAAGAATTATTCCTTCATCTGCTACCACTGATACTTTTGTGTTTTCTACATTTGTGTTCGTCATATTTATAAGTCCCCCTTAATATAATATTATTTATTTTAATATAACTTTTTAGTGTTATATTAAAATTTAACAAATGCCTTCTTTTCCTTTTAAATATGTTTAAAAATAAAAGGATTTAAGCACTAATTCCTAGTTTTCTTCTGGACTGTAATATTTATCATCCGTCTCTAAATACACTTGGCGCAGAACATCTATTCCATCAAAAGTCATCCACTCTTCTTTAATCTTATTTTGTGAAACATGATAATGATTAATACCGAGTATTTCAATTGGCTTTCCAGAAGGTTTACCGAAAAATCCAATGCCCTCGTGTAGTCCCCTTAATTTCCATCTAACTGCTACATCCCATTCATTTGCCTTAGCCCTTTGATTATATGTAACTCTGTCCACATCAAAACTAGCATTTGGAAAGGACGCAAACAAGCTAAGAAGCATGCCCTGAATCTCACTATAGCCAACTAAATCCTTATCACAAATATAGTGAAGTACCGCATTTTCATGATAATATTTTTTTACTTCATTAAAAAACTTGTAATTATAAATTCTGCTAGTCATTTCAAGCATCAATTCCCCTACTGTGGAATCTTTAGCACTATATATCTTTGGTAAAAATTGCACTTCCATAGCCTCACAAAATCCAAATCTACTTTGCATAGAAGGGGTTTTGTGCGCAGTTGCCTTTGCCAATTTTTTAGCTACCTCATGTGGATCAAAGCCTAACTGTTTTACAATCCATAGATTGTCCCTTACTAGCCATTCCTCATGTATTCTATTATTTTCAGCAGCGCAGTCAACTGTAGTTCTAAAGTTTATTTTTCTCCCTGTAGCAGGTCCAAAGCTACTATCTCCTAAATTGGTTGCAGTGGATATAATTCTGTGTGAAGATAAATATCCATTTTCATCAAACTTTGACCATATGACATTTTGTCCTATTAATCTTCTGTCTGGAAAAGCATGTAGCGTCTGAATTGTTCCAGCTATAACTTCTTTTATACCTGTAATATTTTGTGAACCTGCATGCATAATTACATTGTTATGATAAGTTTCATATATAACTCCAATACCTTTTTCTTCCCAAATTCTGTGGGTAATTTTCATAATATAATCAACAAAATCATTATACTCTTCATCAAAACCCTTCAAGTTTTGTTTCTTTTCTGTATTTTTTACAAAATCATTATAATCTGAATATCCTACTGCATTAACTTCATTAGAATCACCAAAGAATACCCTTTGATTTTCTTCATTTATTGCCTTATTAGTAACATTATTTACTACTTCACTTAATTTATTTGTATCCTTAATATCTTTAATTCCTTTTATATCTTTTGGGTCAAAGTTTTTTTCAGTTGTCATATGATCTCCTCCTTAATATTGTTATTTAAGCTCAAATAAATACTGAGTCCTAATACATATTTTAGAATTAATTTATGCTTCTTTTGGAATACGTATTCCGTATGGTTAAATAAAAAATTACCTAAGTAATCTTTTATTTTGCTCTGTAAGTAGAAGCTCTTTCAATAAGTCCTATTCTAATCATTCTTTTAATTGGAGCCTTTTCTGGATTTTCAATAAGTTCAGTTAAAATATCTATGGTTTCATCTACTAGTTGCTCAACTGGCTGATTAACTGTGGTCAAATCGTAGGATGGCCATGCAGCCATAGGAACATTGTCAAAGCCCACTATTGATATATCTTCAGGGACTTTTAGTCCCAGTTCAAATCTAGCAGCATCCATTGCCCCCATGGCAATAAGATCACTTGAACAAAATATTGCATCTAACGAATTATTTTGCTTCAAAAGTCTAATTGCAGCTTCATATCCAGATTCATAGGTAAAATTAGCTCGTTCTGCGGGAATATTATAAACCCCATACTCCCTAAGCTTTCCGTAAAATCCAATCTTTCTTTCTATTTCGGATGTTGCATCCTTTTCGTAGCCTATATAAGCAATATTCGTATACCCTTTTACCCAAAGGAACTCAGCAACTATCCTTCCTGCTTCAATATTATCACAATAAACAGAGCTTATATTAAGTTCTGGCACAAACCTATTGAAAAGAACTATTGGAGTTTCATTCTGAATACAAATATTAGCCATTTCCGGAGATAATGCAGCTGCGGTTATAATAATCCCATCAACTTGATATTGAAGAACCCGTTGAAGAATCTTATTAATATCCTCTCCTGCTTCTACAGTAAACATCAAACACTGTTTACCTTGCTCTTGTATTTTAGTCATTAATTCCATCATTATTTTGGAATAAAACGGACCTACTGGATTACCTATAACAACTCCTATGATATCAGTTCTACGTGATATCATGCTTCTAGCAATAATATTGGGCTTATAACCAAGCTCTTTAGCTGCTTCTAAGACCTTTTCTCTAGTATTATCCTTTACTTCCCTGCCAGAATCAGCATTCAAAACCCGCGAGACTGATGATTGCGAAACTCCAGCCAATTTGGCCACATCTATTGATGTAACTACTCTACCCGTACTACTTTTATTAAAAGAATTCTTTTTTTCGCTCATTTCATTACTCCCATCCGGACTACGTATTCCCTTTGTCTTTTTAATTATAGCATTGCTTTTTTCCTTTGTAAATGTTTTCTTTGAATTCTCAGAATATTTTTTGCAAACAATGGCTTAGTGAAATCTTGCAAATGTGGCTGTTGTTTATCTGATGTTGAAAGTATAGTTCAAACCAGACAGGCCTTTGAATTACCTAAAATTACTGTTTACGTTACTGAGAATATAATATATAGAAATCCTGTAACGTGCCTGTCACTTTTCAAAAATTAGAAATGAATTTTCAATTTTTGTTGTTTATACACATGACGTATATAAACTAAAAGACAAGCCTTTATTTATTAGACTTGCCTCTTTTTTAGTTAAGATAACTTTTCAGTACTTAAATTGTAATAATAAGTTTTTTATTACTTAGATTTAGTTTTTCACTTTGAAAATTAATAGCTTGCCTATCTACGTCTGTTTCTACGGTTACTTCTATTACAACCATTAAAATCATCGTCGTTGTTATTGTTATTGTTAAGGCAAAAGCTATCATTAGAACAACCAGGACACCAATCATTATTAGGGTTAATATTATTACCTCTGGTGTTAAATCTATCATCACGTATATTATTATTATTATTATTATTTTCATCAAGCAATTCTTCCAATCTTTCAATCAATTCCTCTAAAGTCTCATTAGATCTTCTTCTAGACATATAAATCACCTCCATATATTCTAGATGCAATATACTATGAAGGCTTGTCTCAATATGTGCATCATCATATTCATACGTAAAAAATTGATTAATATATATTCCCTTTATTTAATGTATAAAAAATACTATAATTAATAAATATGATATATTAGTTATAGCTAGAAATAAAAAATATTAAAGTCAAACCACTAAAGATATAAATTTACGTACGGTTTGCCTATAAATTGAGGAGTTTATATATGAGAAAAAAAGATATACTTGAGTTAAAAAGACGTTTTAAAAAAGAACAATGCACCTTCACTAAAATTTGTGGCTGCTATGTTAATGGAGAGAAACATAGTATTTTAAAATTTAGAGAAAACTTTCTCAATTTAGATGAAGAGGAATACTTTAAATACTTAGAAATTGCTAAAAAGGTGCTGTCTGGCACTATTGGAAATAATATTTTGGAACTTAACTTTGAAATTAATGAGGATTTTACTAACGAAAGGCAAACTTCTCTTATGCTACTTAAAAACAGTCATTTAAAAGATGATGCTCTTCTCGATAATTTTTATAATTTGATTATAGATAATTATAATTACACAGGTAATTTTTTAATACTCTTTTTTCATGATGCTTATGATGTTATTACCAAAACCAAAGATAATGTGAAGATAGATGAATCTGAAGAAGTATATGAATATGTACTATGTGCTATATGTCCAGTTTCACTTTCAGAGCCTGGTCTTAGATACTTTGAAGAGCAAAACGAAATAAAAGCACGTATTAGAGATTGGGTAGTTGAGTCCCCCACTAATGGCTTTGTGTTTCCTGCTTTTATTGATCGTAGTTCAGACGTTAACTCTATTATGTATTACACAAAAAATCCAAAGGATACACATACTGAATTAATGGAAAATGTTTTAGGTTGTCCTTCAAAACAAACTGCGACGATGCAAAAGGAAACCTTCCAATCAATTATTAAAGATTCTTTTAGCTTAGATGAAAATAAAGCTGAGAAAATTTTTATGGACATACAAGAAAACTTAAGCGCTATTATAGAAGAGCATGAATCTCTAAATGATGATACAGACAGTGAACCGATAATCTTAACAAAGAGGGATATACAAAACCTTTTAATAGAAAGTGAAGTTCCGGTGGAAATTACTGCTATGATTGAAAACTCCTATGCAGAAAACTTTGGTGATGATATACCTTTAGCAAAAAATTTAATTGACTCAAAGGCTCTTAAGGCAAATGTGCAAAGAAAAAAGGAAGACCGTCTTCACAAACAAGTGGAAATACTTCAGGCTAGACTTGATGAAATTAAACAAGACAATACTTTAGATAATGAAACTCACCTATCTACAGAATTTAATGATGATAATATGGTTTTAGAAGAAGCTTCAGTAACTGATTTAGAAGAAATTTCAGAAACTAACTTAGATAAATCTCCAGAAATAAATTCAGAAAATGATAATGTTACCCCTAAATATGATGTTATACTTCAGGTAAAACCCGAAAAAATATCTCAAATAACATCTCAAATAATTAACGGTCAAAAATGCATAGTTATTCCTATTAATGACAATGAACAAACTACTGTTAATGGCATGGATAATTTGATTTAGACCTAAGTAACTTGCAACGCCTTTATTTCCAGGCTTGTCTAAATTACTTTAAACTTTGCCTTTCCACAGAATGGTTATCAAGTTATAATAAGTCTATAAGCATTTGAGGGGAGATGTAATTTTGAAAAACATATTACGGATAATTAAATATTTAGTATTAATAGGATTTATTATAATAATTTTTGTTCAGGTAGATGTTGTTACATTTAGCATGAAGGCAAAGCCAAAAGAATCTGATTGTATAATAGTATTAGGATGTCAGGTGAAAGGCACAGATCCCAGCCCTTTTTTACAAGCAAGACTTAATGAATGTCTAAGGCTTTATAAAGAAGGTTATGGAAAATATATTATAGTTTCTGGTGGAAAAGGTGCTGGTGAGGATATAACAGAAGCAGAGGCTATGAAAAAATTCCTTTTAGACAAAGGAATTTCTGAGAATAATATAGTTATGGAAGACAAATCAATGAATACCATGGATAATTTGACCTTTTCTAAGAAGGTAATGGAACTTAAAGGTTTTAAAACTGCTGTGGTGGTATCAAATAAATATCATTTAAAAAGGGCATCACTTATGACTAAAAAGTTAATCATGGATACTAGTTTTTCTGGAGTCTTTGTTTCACAATACAAACTTTTGGAATATAAGGGCTATGTTAGAGAAGTACTTGGGATTTTGAAATTTTGGGTGTTAAGAAAATAAATTTAAAAGAGGATTTCACTTAAATTAAGGGATAATCCTCTTTTTGCTAGAAGTAAACTTTCCAGTTTATGCTCGTCTAATTAAGCCATTGAACCTGGCCAGATTTAAGCATATATTTAGCTTCTACTATTTTTATTTTACCCTTTTCTAATTCTTCTCTAATAACTTTACTTCCATCTTTTATTTCAGCACTAGAATTATTGATATTTTCAATTGTTACTGCCTCAACTAACTCTTTATCATGTAAATCCTTTGATTTTACTTTTTTAACTGAGGGTTCTATCTTATTTATTATAGCTCCAATATTTCCATGTTGTTTTTCCCCATTTGCTTCAACTGCCGCTTCAACAGCACCACAATTTTCATGTCCCATTACAACTATAAGGGGCGTTTTTAGATGTTTTACTGCATATTCAACGCTTCCTAGTTCTATCTTGTCTATTACATTACCCGCAACACGAACAACAAATAAATCTCCAAGGCCTTGATTAAATATTAATTCAGGTGGTACACGAGAATCTGAACAAGTAACTATTACCGCAATTGGACTTTGGCCATTAACTAATTTTTCTCGTTTTTCACTACTTAAATCAACCTCCATTGATTGATCCTTTTGAAATCTTTCATTTCCTTCCTTTAATAGTTTTAATGCTTCATCTGGGGTTTTTATCACTGAAGGTTCATTTATTTGAATTCCTCTTTCGTGCAGGTTACTACTAGTTAACCCCAAGGCAATACAACTTCTATTTAAACTACCTCCAATGCTTAAAGTTACTGCAAACATAATAATCCAAATAGATGATATTGATTTTTTCATGATATCCTCCCTTGCTTTAATATAGATTCCACTTTATTAACACTGTGTTTATTGTTTGATTATATTCACAATCTTATGCAGTGCATGGCACTTCCAATAAACAAATAACGGTTTAATCTAATATATTGCACAAGAACTAATGTCTATGTCTCAATAAGTGACACCTTACAAGAATTGGTAATAATGCGAATAATCTCTGCTACTAATAAAAAAAACCTCTACCATAAATTTATATATGGATTGAGGTTTCTGTGAACTACCACCACTTATAGAAGTGGATGGCTTCCTATAATTCTTCCCAACCTACAAAGTAGGATATTATTTTATGGGATATCAGTTTCCAAGGCTATGGGTTTTTAAGGTGAACCCTTTCCGTAGTTCCTACGGTAATTTGAAAACCTATAATATTATTATAATCAATTTCATACTAATTATACAAATGTAATTATTATAAATGGTATCGAACCATCTATAATAATGTGCTATCCATCACCCACCTAAGAGATTGGTGATGGATAGCACAAAATCAGTTAAACCATTCAACAATTGCTTTTGCATGCTCTTTAGGTATCTTATTACCAACTTGTTCATGTAGCCACCCTAAAGTCTTATTATTCAAATATTTTCTCATCTGATCTTCTGCTTCTAACATTACGACTTTTATTAGGCAAGGACACTTTGTATATGTATCAGGCAAATTGTTTTTATCCAACAATATCTCATTTTGCCTAATTTCTGCACACTTAAACAATGGTTCTGTTCCTTCTACTGCTTCTACTATATTCCAAAAGGTTATACTTTCTGGAGTACGTGCTAACTCGTATCCCCCATTAACACCTGGAATTGACTTCACAATCCCCGCTTTCCTTAGTTTTGTATATACTTTTGATAAATATGTTTCTGAAACCCCTTGAAATGCAGCCAAATCTTTAATTCCAACAGACTTTCCTGATGGAATATCTATCATATATAATAAACAATGTAATGCATACTCGACTCCTACAGAAAATTGCAATACAATCAAACCTCCTAAATAACAAGATAATCTTCCCACATAATACTTCATTATTTTTTATTAGTCAATATGCGGCTTAAATTATAGATAATATTTATCTATAATATACATTGACTTTTTTTGAAAATCAATGTATATTAAATATAGACAATACTTATCGACGATATACATCATCCATGATTATTTTATGTATTGTTTAATAAACTTTTTAGGAGGAATATACAATGATTACAGAAAAATTTTTAGAAGTATTAAAAAATGAAGGTGTAGTTTCAATAATATCTTGGGGAATAAATGAACCGCACGTGGTTAACACTTGGAACTCATATTTAGTTGTAACATCTGATGAAAGAATTTTAATTCCAGCATATGCAATGAATAAAACAGAAAAAAATATAAATATAAATAATAAAGTAAAGATGACTTTGGGTAGTAAAGAAGTTTTAGGTTATAAAGATTACCAGGGAACGGGCTTCGTAATTGAAGGTACTGCAAAATACCTTGAGTCAGGTTCAGAATTTGATATGATGAAAGAAAAATTCTCTTTTTTAACTAGAGTGTTAGAGATAACCGTTACATCATCAAAGCAAATGCTTTAAATGTTGCATCTTATTAACTAATCCTAATACCTTTAATAGTTAAGGTAGCCCACTTATGGATTTTTTCTTTTATAAAACTTAAATATATCCCGCATAGTGAACATACTATATGTTGATTTTCAACATATAGTATGTTAAGTTTTATTTAAAGTTCTTTTTAGCTAAGTTGAAATCCCTATTTTATACTAAAATAAATTGCAGGGAAGTGTTAATTTGAAATACCAATTAAAAAAAGTGGAATCCTATGATGTTGATAGTATATGGTCGCTAATTGAAATATTAAAGGAAGATGGTGCTGAAATATCCTTTACAGAACTTACAGAAAAAGATCAAGTCTTAAGTTTTGTAGATAATCCAGCCCAACTTTCCTATGTTGCTGTAACAACAGAAAAGCCCTCCCGTGTTTTATGTCTTGTTAGAGGTAGACGTGATATGTCAGTTGAAAAATCTCATGCTGCATTTTTAACAGCAGCCACTCACCCAGAGGCTCGTGGTTCCGGTCTTGCTGCAACGCTTACCAATTATGCTTTAGATGAGATGAAGAAATGCCAAGTTAACATAGCAAGAATCTATGTGTACAGCAACAATCAAGCTTCTTTAAATGCCGTAGCAAAACTTGGCTTTCTACATAGTGGAACTGTCCTAATGCATCATAAAGACCTGTGTACTGGTGAATATGTTGATGATTTGATCTTTCACAAAGTTTTATAATTTCATAAATCGTTTTATTAAAAACCTTGCAGGTTTATAGTAAAACCCTTCCATAGTTTTTGAAACTTTGGCTAGTTCATCTCTAATTGCTATCTTTTGTGGACAATGTATTTCACATTTTCCACATTTTGAGCAAAGTGAAGCATTGTGAGCTTTAGACTTCAAGCTTGTCTGCATAATATACTTACCTATAGCTGCTACTTTGCCTTCTATCTCTCTATCATTATAACAAGAGAAACAAGTAGGTATATCTACACCCATAGGACATGGCATACAATAGTTACATCCTGTACATGGAACTTTGATTTTTTCATTTAATATATTGCGAACCTTTGTAAATAATTCAAGATCGTCTTTAGTTAAAGAATTAGCTTCTGACTGCGATGCTACTTTTATATTTTCATCTACCATCGCTTGAGAGTTCATTCCTGACAATACAACTGTGACTTCCGGGTGATTCCATATCCAACGAAATGCCCATTCCGCAGGCGAACGCTTTACAACTGCTTTTTCCCACACATTGTAAACTTCTTTTGGTAGGTTTGTCACTAGCTTCCCACCTCTTAAAGGCTCCATGACCATAACTGGCAACCCTTTAGCAGAGGCGTACTGAAGCCCGCTTTTTCCTGCTTGATTGTTTTCGTCTAGAAAATTGTACTGAATCATGCAAAATTCCCAATCATATATATCCACAAGTTTTATAAATTCATCCCTGCCGCCATGGTATGAAAATCCGATATTTTTAATCTGACCCCCTTGTTTCTTTTCCTCTATCCATTTTAGAATACCGATATTTACAAGTCTACTCCATATATTAATATCCGTTAACATATGTATAAAATAGTAATCAATATGGTCCGTTTGTAACCTCTTTAATTCCACATTAAAAATTTTATCAAAATCCTCATATTTTTTTATTAAATATGGAGGCATTTTTGTAGCAATTTTAACACGATCACGATAACCCTTTGCAAGCACCCTCCCTAGTATAGCTTCACTGTTAGGATAAATATATGCAGTGTCAAAATAATTAACACCATTTTCTATAGCATTAATAATCTGCTTCTCTGCCTCTTTTTCATCCTTTGAGAACCTCATACACCCAAATCCAAGTATAGAAAGCTTGTCATTATTTTTAGGATTCACTCTATAATTCATATTAATACCCTTCCTTTCTCTACATTCTCAATAAAAAACTTACAGCCTTATCTTACAAAGGCACCATTTGCTATTTGACCACCGATTATGACTTAATCCACTTATCTTTATTGGGATTTTGGGGGAACCAGCCTTTTTTAACTCGTTCTTCTTGCTCAATGATTTCATTAATGCTCCACAGCGAAGAGAATCCTATAACACCAGCTATTGCAGAAATCATATTGCTATTTATAAATATAGACAATCCGATTAGTAATAATCCTACAACTAAAAAAACAGGCCATACTTTTTTACCAATGTAGTATTCAGCTTTTATTACTATTGGATGAAAAATACCGATTATCGCAAAAGCAATTATTCCTATTGTTATACCTTGAAAATTCATAATTATACCCCCTTTAATAGTATCAATATACTCTATAATATCATAACTTATATGGATATTATTACTTATTTAAATATTATTATAGGCATTATTTACAGGTTATTTAATTTGATGCAGTTTTTAACAACATTTTGGAAGCTTCAAGTCTGCCTTCTTCTATAAGTGGCAGTTGCCCAGCCTATAATAGTTACTTTGATAGCAATCTAAATCGGCTTCTAAAGTTGTTAATATTGCAGCATCGCAGATGATGATTTAATCTACAAAAACTCTGTTTGGGAATGGTATCATATTGTAAAAATACTAAGTAAAGATACTATTTTATAATTCATTTAACCTTGAAAACAGGAGAAAACCCAAGCAATTGAATGCAATAGATCGATTTGGAAGATAAAACTGGTCAACAGCGATAAATTTAAATATTTTACCAACTTGGTATATAGTATCTAATACTGTATAATGTAATTATATTAATTGCTTATGGTGTATTTAAAAGTAAACCTTATAAACTTCAAAAAGGCAATTAAAAAAATAATTTAAATGGGGGATGTATATGTGGTCTAGAAAAGAATTAAAAGACAAAGCTAAAGCAGTTTTAACAGAAATCTATTGGAGTGCATTTGGGATTAGTGTAGTCCTTGCTTTGGTAGGCGGAAATCATAATTGGGGTGGCGGTAGTGGTTCTCACTCTAGAAATTCAAATGGCTCTATTTATTTAAATATCAATAATAACAACTTTATAAACTGGAGACTTATATCATTTGGGCTCATTGTGCTTATACTCGTAATAGCTCTTCGTATTTTTATTGGGTATTGTTTAGAAGTAGGAGGGCGAAGATATTTTGTTAAGTCCGCCCAGCATACAAATAATGAAAAATGTTTCCGCTTTGGGTTTGATAGACAAAACTATATTAAAATAATACAAACGATGTTATTAACGAAGGTATTTATTCTTCTTTGGAGTCTATTGCTAATTATACCTGGTATCATTAAGTCATATGCGTACAGAATGGTGCCATATATTCTTGCGGACAATCCAACCATTGGAGTTATAAAAGCCATTTCTCTAAGTAATGAGATGACAAATGGGCATAAATTTGATATGTTTGTATTAGACTTATCATTTATTGGTTGGTACTTTTTAGGATCATTAGCTCTAGGAGTAGGCGTATTGTTTGTAATGCCTTACGAGAATGCCACGAATGCTGAGCTCTATTTAGTATTAAGAGAAGATGCTTTGAAAAATAACCTGTGCACCTATGAAGATTTATTATTAACTCAACCAGCCTTAGGTGACAGTGGTGGTATATAATCAAGAAGGAACTACTGAATTACTTCAGTAGTTCCTTCTTTGATCAGCTTCTAGCAACTTGAATTTAAAATAACTTAATCAGTTCTTCTAACTCCTCCGATAAAACTTTTGCAAGTGTAAAATCAGTATTTTTTAAAGCTAATGCTATCTTTGTTTCAACTAATTTTTTCTTTTGCTCAATTTCCAAATAGTCTTTGTCAAAATGACTAGCATATATCATCTTTCTAAATTTACGCATATTCATTTTTCTAATTGTCTTATCTTCTATGATTAAAACATAATCCATACAGTTTACTATAGTATAGAAATCATGAGAAATCATTAGAATAGCACCTTTATAGTTTTCTATGGCTTTCTCTAGTGCTATTTGTGAATAGGTATCTAAATGACTTGTAGGTTCATCAAGAAGCAACATATTTGCTTGACTAGCGGATACTTTAGCTAGTTGAAGCATATTTTTTTCTCCACCAGATAAAGACCCTATCTTTTGCCCAAGAGCTTCTTCTTTAAAACCATACTTTGAAATATATGCTATAACCTCTTCAGAAGTTCTTAAATAATCACCTATTAACTCTTCAAGTATTGTATTAGTCTCATTTATTGTTTTGCCTTGAATTTGAGATAAATAAGATAGTTCCACCTGGTCATTTATCTCAATAGAATCATGATTATTATTAAATATTTCCCTGAGCAAAGTAGTTTTTCCAGTACCGTTTGAACCAATAATGGCTACCTTATCAGTAGATTTAATTTCAAAGTTAACATCTTGGAGTAGCATCTCATCGAAGCTAACACTGTAGTCACTAACTTTTAAAACAATGGTTTCTTCTAGTTCATTATCTGCAAGCAATATGATATTTGGCTCTACAATATCTACAAATGGAGCTTTAATTCTACGCTTTTCTAATCTTTCTTGAATTTTAACCCTAGCGTTTAAGGATTTCCCTACAGCTGCTTCAGAGCGCTCAGTTGCTCTATATCTTAGTTTTCTTATTAACGCTTTGTTTCTCTCAATTTCTTCATTATCAGCAGCAGCTAGTTCTTGCAGCTCAATTTTAGTTTGAAGTAATGAGAAGTTATAATCAATATATCTTCCTTCAAACTCTTGAATCTCCATGTTTTCAAGATGAATTATTTTGTTAAAACAATGATTTAATATATATCTGTTATGGGTAATAATTAGCATTGCTGATTTGTGTGAATTAATTAGATTTTTAAGAGAATTAAGGTTTTCAAAGTCTAAAAACACATCAGGTTCATCCATAATCATTAAGTCTGGGTTATTTAGCATTTCCTTAATCACTTGAATAAGTTTAAATTCCCCACCACTAAGTTCAGATATCATTAAATCTTTATACTTAATTAAGTTTGCAAGATTTAGGTTTTTGTTAATGTTGTTTTCGAAACCATCTCCATTAATTGCATCAAAGGCATCTAAAGCTTCTTGATACTTTTCTAGTAAACAATCAATATCGGTGGATGTTTCCATTTCACTGCAAATAGACGTTATTTCATTTTGGAGTTTAATAAATTTTTCACCTATATATTCAAAAACTGTAGTTTTTTTTGTTTCTCCCTGTTGTGAAAATTGACTTACATACCCAATTCTACAATTTGGCTGTATCTCTAAGTTACCGTCGAACATATACTTTTCTGGGTCCATTATTATATCTATCAGGGTACTTTTGCCACTACCATTTGTACCTATAAAAGCACAATGCTCGCCTTCTTCTATAGTAAATGAAATATTATTATATAGATCCTTTTGCGGAAATGAGTAGGACAAATTATCAACTTTTATCATATTATTACCTCGCTTTTTCACTAAAAAAGAGCTTATAAAAATAAGCTCTTCAATATATTATCTTTTGAGTTTTAACTCTACACTTGATTTTTATGTAGCAAAGACATTCTACTAAGTTTATCATTGCTAGCATAACACTTTTCACGACTAAATTCAATTAAAAAAAGAATAATCCCAGTCCAATAATAACACCGGAGTATAATAAATCAATTATACAAAAACCCATTACGTCCTTAGCACTGAGCCCAGCAATTCCAAGAGCAGGCAATGCCCAGAAAGGTTGAATCATGTTAGTCCATGCATCTCCCCAAGCAATAGCCATAGCAGTTTTTGCAGCAGGTACACCAAGTGCTGCACCAGCAGGCATCATAATAGGAGCTTGTACAGCCCATTGTCCACCACCTGATGGCACAAAGAAGTTAACAAGTCCTGCACTTAAGAAAGTAAATAATGGGAATGTATGTTGATTAGATATATTAACAAAAAAAGTGGACATAGCGCCTGCAAGAGAAACTCCAGAAACACCTGCACCTACCATCATACCCATGATACCTGCGTAGAATGGAAATTGAAGTATAATTCCGGCAGCTCCTTTAGCAGCATCTGTAATTGCACCAACAAATCTTCTAGGGGTTCTATGAAGAGCAACTCCTAGGAATAAGAATATAGCATTAACAATGTTTAAATCAAGGCTACCACCTTTAATAAAATAATAAATGATGTAAGTAAAACCCATAATTGCGAGTAACATTGAAATAATAGTGTTATTTTCAAGTTTGTCAGCAGGGGTCATTAATTTTTTAGCTACTATAACTACTTGTGGTTCATCCACTAAAAGTTTTGGATCTATAGTAACAGTATTCTTATTATCAGGATGCATAGCCCTGTTTATAAGAGGTAACGTTACTAAAAGTACACCTAATATAATTAAATTAAAGCTTGAAAATAATGTAGTACTGGTTGGTATAACAGTAGTAACAACACCTGCAGTTGCTTTTACTACATCAGGACCACCTGCAGCAATTACTAGTGGTATAGAACCAGAAAGACCAGCATGCCATACTAAAAAACCTGAATAAGCAGAGGCTATTAAAAGTCTATAATCTACCCCTTTAACTTCTTTAGCCAGTTCCTTAGCAAAAATAGCTCCAATAACTAGACCAAACCCCCAGTTAATCCAACAAGCTATAGTAGAAATAAGTGTAACAAGCATAATTGCTTGAGTTGGTGATTTAGGTATTTTGGCAAGGGTTTTAAGACCCTTTTTAAAAGAAGGTGCATTGGCAAGCGCATGACCTGTAACTAATACTAATGCCATTTGCATTGAAAAAGCCAACAATGTCCACAAACCCTTACTCCAGTGGACAGTCATAGCCAATGGACTTTGACTAGTAATAACTACACCTAAAACTAGTACAAAAAAGGTTAAGAGTACAGCAAATATGAATGGGTCTGGTAAGTACCTCTGAACAAGATTAACACAAGCTTTTGTAAATTTTTTAAACATTTGGTTCCCCCCCTTTGGTATATTTATTTTTAGCAATGTTATAAAGTCACATAGCATAAAAGAAACTTAAAACGTTAGGGTTATTTAACCAATAATGTGATTTTATAATATTACTAGTAATATTATTATACACCTAAAAGCTGTTTTATAGGGGAGTTTTAAAAAAATTAAGAGTCCCTTCTATGCTTTCTTATGAGAAGGAATGAACTTATAATTATAGAAATCAAAATCATCACCGCGAATATTATAAAATTTCGCACTTCAGAGGTGATAGCAAGTTTTGATACTTGTGTATTTACCTCTTCAAACTTTTGCAGGTTTACTTTTTCCTTAGCCTTATCACCAAAATATCTCCAGTTTATATTTCCTGTTTCATCAATTGTAAGGGCATTTCCTTTTAATTTTGATACAAGAATAGAATCTGTGAGGTACTTTTCACACCACAAAAGACCTTCTTCTTTTGTTGATGTTACTACCATTATATTTTTTTGAGCATTATGTGGAGACTGTATAATTTGCAGTGACCCTAAGTTCTTGCTATAATCATCTAATATATTTATTTCTTCATTTGAAATGAATTTATCAAAGGATGGGTCAAACTTTATATACAAATTTTTATTTAGATCTTGAATAAACTTGTTACTCTTAATATCCCCTATAGCTATTATGTTTTTATCTTTATATTTATTAGAAAACTCACTGCTTTTAATAATATTTATATTCCCTACATCTTCAATTTGATGCCCCAAAAAAGCTGCTATATTTGTCATAACACTCATATCCTCATTTGATGGATTGTCTGGTATTACCATAATAACATCATTAAAACTTCCATCTTTAATAAATAGACTAGTGTAATCTTCAAAATATAAGTCTTTTTTATTTTCAAAAGGCAAGTATAAATATGATTCCTTAGAAATAAATGCCCATACATTATTTTCTTCTTTGGTATTACAATAAACATCCTTTAGTTCTAAATCAAAAGCAATTTTAAGATCATAAATATCTGTGTCTCGCATTTCCTTTGGAATAACTATTTCAAAGCTATCGTTATCCGCCTTGATTTCAAGCAGTTTCTTGCTTCCAATAGGTTTATTATTTAAATATAGTGTCATAAGTGATCTTTCAAAATCTAATACTTTTGAATATCTCATTTTGACTGATATTTTTGCTCCATCTTTAATTACTTTACCTTTTGGAACTTGAAATGCAAAATTAGATTGTTGTCTAAATAAACCTTCTAATAGTACATCATCATATCCAAGGCTTTCCAAGCTGAGATATTCTGTTTCTTTTTTTTGTGGTGAAATTATTTTATAATCACTGCTGATAATTTGAGTATTAGAATTCATCTG
Source organism: Clostridium sp. CS001 (assembly GCF_020443565.1). Classification (GTDB taxonomy): domain Bacteria; phylum Bacillota; class Clostridia; order Clostridiales; family Clostridiaceae; genus Clostridium_AD. Next base: position 120,924 of record NZ_JAIZZN010000002.1, on the reverse strand, counting down.
CATAACCATATCATCATTGGTAAGAGCCTTTGCTGCTTTAACTAAGCTTTCACTATTATTAGATACAAGTATAAGCATCTTAAAATTTTTATTGTATGGTGATACCACTTCTTTAATAAGAGCATCATTTACAATAATGTCTTTCTCTGTTTTTGATAAATTATCTGATATTTCCTTTGGCAGATCATCTTTTGATCCAATATAAATAACATCTGTTTTATCCTTTGCAACTGCATCTGAATACTTGGAAATATTTATGTTAACATTTTCAAACTTTTTTCCTTTGCCAAAGTTTGAAGCTAAAATTACAGCTGCTTCCATAACATAGTTTTTTGAGTTATCCGGTAAGATAAAAATACATTTTGAAGGCATATTCTTGCCTGCTTTTAAATATGGATACGGATAATCATTAATTTTTAAAGAGTCTTTTCTATCCTCAAAATCTACATGAACATAAGATTCCTCATTAAATACAATCCAATTTGCTGCATTTAAATCATCTGTGCATGCTTTATCTGTTATCCTTCTATATGTCTTTATTTTTACTGAGTTAAATCCCTTGTTAACTTTGTCCATTTTAATTGGAATTTTAATATTCTCTTTGTATTTATTCCTATCAGTTAGAAACATGCTATACATTGGAATATCATTAACATAAACTGTTAAGGTTGAATTATTCTTATCATTTAATTGACTTTGACTCAATACTAAGTTTAAATAACATGTATCTTTAAGATTCCAATTTTTATTTACGTCAAAGAAAAAAGTATGACTTCCATATACACCATTTATGATTAAATCCTTTCCAAAACCATAATTTTTAGACAGTTCATTTGTAGTGTTCTCTATGGCATTTACAGTTTTTACTGTTATTAATTGCGCTAAATTCATATTTATCAATAAAAAAACACTAACAAACAGACAAATAACCTTCTTCATATGCAACTACCCCCTAAAATCTTTCTGTTTTGTACCACTTTGCTTCTTTTTTTAAAATTTTATCTTTGATGTATAAGATTATGCCTTTAATAGCTACCACCATCCACATTTGACAATAGGTAAAATACATTAAAGCTACTATTCCAATATTTTTAATGCTACTCTCACCCTTTTCCATAGTGAGAGCTATACTTACCTCTAAAATAAACAACAAGTATGCAAGCATCCATAATAAAAAGAAATTCCCTGGAATGTTGACTTTGACATTTGTAAAAATACCTAGTATGAAAATAACATCTGAAATTATTACTGAAGATAAAAACAAGAAATATATTGAGAAAAAATAGGATACGTCAAAGACTACACTTGCAGGTGTTCCTTTGAATATTTTCTTGATATACTTTAAAAGCACGTACACATTTCCCTTTGCCCAGCGTGTTCTTTGCTTAAACCAAACCCTTAAAGTTTCTGGTTCTTGTTCCCAGGTAACTGCAAGAGGCATAAATGCAATCTTATAACCTAGTTTATATATCTGAAAGCTTATTTCAGTATCTTCAGCTATTGCGTTTATATCCCAGCCACCTATTTCTTCAAGAATACTTCTTCTAATCATAAAGTTTGTTCCTGGAATAGTGGTTAATTTAAATAACTGCCAACGTCCTGCTTGAGCCATCCATTGAAAGCTCAATGTTTCAATATTAATAAATCTAGTTAATAGGTTTTTTTCTTTATTTCTGGTCCTGAATTTTCCTATTACTGCTCCTAAACTGTGATCATTAATTATTCTATTTATAAGATATCTTAATGCCAATTTTTCTGGAGTATTATCTGCATCATAAACAGCTATAAATTCTCCAACTGCGCTTTTAAAACCTATGTTTAATGCATTAGATTTCCCTTTTCCACCGTTTTCCTTGGTTGTTGTAATAACTTTAAAGTTTTTATGTGGGAATTCCCTTCTTATGGCTTCTAGAATCTCGCCTGTACTATCAGAGGAATTATCATTTATAACTATAAGCTCCATTTTATCATCTGGATAATTAAGGGTAAGCAATGATTTCACTGTTCTACCTATAACCTTTTCTTCATTGTGAGCCGGGACCATTATTGATACAAATGGAAACTCTTCCATCTCTAAAACATTTGGTATATTGTTTGTTACACTAGTGTAAAACTTATATCCACTTAAGGTTAAAAATATATTAAAAAGTAACACCACCCATATAGATACTAAAGAATATAAAAATAAATAATCTATAAAATTTAATTCGTTCATAAAGTCACCTTAAAAACCTTTTTTTATTTCTTCTTTTAGATAAATAAAAAACAACTAAAAATATTATACAAAATAGTCCAATAAACACCATTAAAACATTATTTATATTTGAAATATAACCTTCATTAACTGGTGGTACTTGGTCCTTTTTTAAATCAATATCAACATTAATTTCTCCATTTTTAGAAGTTATATACCCCTGCTGCCATCTAACCCAATTGTCTTCCTGCTTTAAATCATAAAATTCTACTTGTATTGCTTCCAGTTTTTCTACTATATCTTTTAAATATTTTATATCTAAGTTTGGATCATAATGTAGTCCATAAGTATAACCTCTCACTATAGATATTTCATCTAAGTCTCCCAATATTTTTGAAGTTATAAATTCATTTTCAGGTTGAATGACATTTAAATTTTCTGGTATTAACTTAGTTACCAAATCAGTATAATATAATTTATATGGGTAAGTCGCGGCTAAAAGCTCACCATTCTCAGATTGAATACCCCCTACATAAGTGGAGAATATTTTTTTTACTTCCTTATGCACTTTGTTATTCATTGGATAATATGGACCATCAAATGCAAGTGGGTATATATCATTCCTCGCACATTCGTAAAGAGCACTACCTGCCTCTGTAACTCCACTGAGAATCACACTACCTCCAAGCTTTTGCATATATTTGATTGTTTGTATAAATTCTTTTTCATCTGAAATACTTGTAGCATATGTACTTTCCACATCTTTGTAAAAAGGACTCAAAGATATCATAAAGGGAATACCTTTACCACCTAGATATTCTGCAATACTCTTTAATTTGTTTGTATCTCTAACTGGATGCACATCATCTATTCTTATAAAGACTTCACTATTTTCAAAATTAGTTTCACCTAAAATATCGTATAGTACATCTGCTAAAATATAAAATAAAATACCCTCATCCTCAACTGCTCCTATGTACCAAAAATTCTTTTCTGAAAAAATATAGGGATAATAGCTTGCACCATCACTTATGTAGGAAATAGTTTTCACATCTTCATTGTTTGAATTTAAAATAGTAAATTCCCTTTTGTTTTTCAACTGAAACTTTTTCATATCATCATGAGTTAGTGGGTCCTTCTCTCTTTTGTTTGTATAGTAAACCTCTGTAACCTCTGATATAGTCTCATTATAAGTAAGTCCTAAGCTAGTCTTTTTCCCTATAAAAGCTTCCACACCTTTTCCTAGCCAACATATGGTTTTGTTGGTATTTGATAAATCAGTTATTAGGCTTACATTATGAAAATTTCCCTCTATTCCTATGACAAAAACATAATCATAATTCTCCACTTCTCCACTTTTATAATCTTTCTCATCCTTTTTTTGCGTACTTACTTTGAAATGTCCAAATAATTCACTAATAGAATCGGTTGTAACATCCTTAGACCCAAAGTATGTTTTTTTATCATAAACTATCAAAACCTTCTTTAAATTTCCCTGTCCATATACCCTATGAGTTTGCACGGTTTGTGAAATAATCAAAATAATTAAAATTAATGAAAAGAACTTTTTAAACATCAAACTCTAGCTCCTTCTCTGCCAGTTCCTTAAACTCAAAGCTATTTTGTATTTTTTCATTATACTGATACACTCCAAATTTAACGTATAATTTATATGTTTCTTCTTTTCCCCCATACTCAAAACTGATATTATCAATATCTTCTTTTATTCTATCGTTAACTAATTTTGCACCTTTTTCATCTGTATTGGGCATTATTACTGCAAACATATCTTCTTTGAGTTTGTATCTTTCATCTTCATTTCTTGTTGCAGCCTCTATACTATTCCCAATTGTTTTTATAACAGCATTAAACTTACCTTCACCTAATATGGATTTTACTTCTTCGAAATATTGTATATTTATTAACATAAGTGCTAAGTCAAACTTCCGTCTTTTAGCTTTACTCATTTCTTTATTTAAATCTAAATAAAACCCTCTTGTGTTATTTAATCCTGTAACTTCATCAATAGTAACAAGATTTTTTATTTCCTCTTCTAATTCCTTATTCCTTTTCTGTATTTCTATAATATTAAAAGATAGTCGCCCTGATAAAAAAGCACTAAGTGGCAATAAAATCAGCCATACATATTTTTCAAATCCCATTGACATATTGTTAAACATACTTTGATATATCATATAACTTCCATATCCAAAAACCGCAAATCCACTGGTTAAAAGTCCTGGTATAATCCCACTTATGTATGAAATTATCATAGTTAAGAAAATAACTCCTATTAAAAAATAATCTAAGAAGCCTATGGTTTTACCTCTTAAAATAACCACTGTAATAAGCAGAAATATTTCTGTCATTAGTAGTAAAAAGTAAATATCTATATACCTGCTTAATTTACTCATTAAATAGTCCCCCTTAATAATTTTATTTGAACATGTTTAAGTTAAAATATTGCGCTAATATTAGCACATTATTTATCTAAAACCCTAATAATGCTTGAAGATTATCAAAGGAAAACACTTCCAATGTATTTTCATCCCCAAAAGAACCATAAATCTGACTATCTTTGTTTTCATTTTGTAACTTCAACATTTTTTTTATAGCCATATCATATAATTCATCATCTTGTATATTCTTAGCAATGCTTGCTACAATAGCATATACTGCTGTAGATTCAGTACTTGTTGCCTTTTCTCCTGTTAAAGTATCATATTCTGAGTATAATGCTCCATTGTTTATTTGCCTCTTAATCCATGCTATACTTTGTTTTTTTTGCGCTTGTACTTCACTTAGATGTAGTACAACTAAAAGTGAATCTATCATGTTTATCTTAGAGTCCTTATGATATTTATTATCTTTCAAATCATAACATTTTTTATATACTGGTAACCTATCTGAAATGTATCCGCTACTTATTATTCCTAGTCCCTTAGTTCTTATACGTTGCCACTTAGCATTTTCAGTCTTAGATAGCATATCCATAGTATACAGGTCAACGTAGGATAAATTTATATTAGTGTCTATAGCATTTGCTTCTAAATCATAAAAATTTGTTATCATATCATTGTAAATGTTATTTTTTAGAAGAGCGTCACCTACTTTTTTTAATATATTGGTATACTTTGTATCATTCCATTTTGAGGAGGCATATATTAATGATCGTATAATTCTTAAATCATCAATGGACGCTGAAACATTTGTTGATTCCCCTACCTTTTGTGAAACTCTCCATCTAATAAGCCCATTATCCATTAAAAATTTATCTGTTATTATCTTAAAATGTTTATCAAAAGCTTCTTTATCATTAATCTTTATGTAATATAACATTATTATGCCCTCAGACTCAGAAAGCACTTGATGACCCCCTGCTAAATCACCGCTGGCACTAGCATCCAAATAATTGGTATATATACCTCCATATTGCGCCGACATCCTATTTGTGATAAATTCCAAACATATTCTTTCGTTTTCAGTGTAATTTTTATTAGCATTTACTTCTTTTATAAGCTGGTCATTGAATTTTTCTTTTTTTTGAGATTGAAATAAAATAAACATAGTTGAAATAACAACAATAAATATTAGCATGCCTATTAAGCTTTTTTTCTTAGCTAAAATATATATCATCCCTCTCTGCATATATTAACCATTTAATTTATAGCTTATTATACTACAGGTTATCTACGTTTGTAACGTATAACTAATAGTTATTTAAAGATAAAGCATATTTTTTTTAAGCACTAATCTAATACGGTTTTTGCCACTAATAGCTTGCAATATTATAGTTATATATGTTTCAACTTTAAAACTACATTTAAATTACTGGTGAATGTTTGTTCAGAGCGTAAAGTAATTGTACAAATATTATTGAAACATATATATTTCAAAAATAATAATTGAGTACAAAAAAATAGAACGGCTTGCATAAATGCCAACAGTTCCTATACTTGAACTATCTATTTATGCTACCATTCTCTATTATTAGTATAATATAAAAAAAGATTTTATAAAATAGGTAACTCCACCTTAAATATTCTATAGCAGTTCAAATAAATGAGGTCTGCCTGAAATAGAAAAATTTTTCTATTTCAGGCAGACCTTTTTTTTTACTACTTACAACTTGCCACTTGCCACGTCGGTGGCACTATCTCTAGCCTTCCATTTCCTCAGTGAGTTTTATTATCTCATCAATTATATTACCTATATGCTCTATGGTATCAATCAGTGGCTTTTCTGTGGTTATATCCACCCCAGCCATTTTTGCAAGTTCCACTGGTGTTTTAGTTGAACCTGCTTTAAGTACCTCTATCCAATCATCTATAGCTGGTTGTCCTTCGCTTAAAATCCTCTTGCTAACCTCTGTTGCTATTGTAAGTCCTGCACTGTAAGTGTAAGGATATAGTCCCATGTAATAATGAGGCTGCCTCATCCAAGTAAGTTCTGCACCATCAATTATTTTTACATCATCTCCCCAGAACTTTTCAAGTACATTCCGTTTTATTTCATTAAGTTTTGTAGCTTGAACACTTCCACCCTCATCTATTATATTGTATACTTCCCTTTGATAAGCTGCTTCTAAAAGGTGAGTTACAAAGTTATGATAATAGGTATGGCCTATCATTGAAGATAAAACCCATCGCTTAAATCTAGGATCATCATTAACTTTCATAAGATAATTTGCCATGAGCATCTCATTCATTGTAGACGGCGCTTCTACGAAATATGTTGACACATCTGTATCAAATATATTTTGGTTTTCATTACATAATTTAAAGTGTCCTGCATGCCCAAGCTCATGAGCTAGTACAAAGACCTCTGCCATTTTTTCTGCCCAGGAAATTAAAATGAAAGAATGGCTTCCATAAGGACTTGCACAGAAGGCTCCTGTAGATTTTCCCTTGTTTTGTGCAAAGTCAATCCAGCGCTCATCATAAGCTCTTTTAATCATATCGGAATAGTCTTCACCAAGGATTGATAAAGCCTCCTGAATATATTTCTTAGACCCTTCTACTGTTATATTAGGCTCATAGCCTGGGTCAACTGCAATTTTCAAATCTGCAAAGGTCATTTCTTCTATTTTATGTGTCTTCTTAAGAAGCCTTGCATACTTTCTCATGTGCGGTGCTAATTTCTCCATAATTAAGTCTATCTGCCTGTTATATAACTGTCTATCTACCTTTTGAGAGAATAACAAACTATCTATAACAGAATCAAATCCCCTAAGGGTTGCCATTGTTTTTTCCTTTTGTACTTGAGTTTGATAAGCTGCTGCTACAGTATGCTGATATTCCCTTAACTTAGAAGAGAAAGCTTCGAAAGCAGCTCTACGGAGAGATTCATCTTTTTCATACTCCCATTCGTCTTCAAAAAGTCCAAAACTAAGCGGATACTCTACTCCATCTACAGTAAAGTTACCAAAATCCATATCTGCAAGCTTAGCCCGTTCATAAATGCCATAAGGAGCCTCTAAAGTTCCTGATAAAGCAGCTAATACTCTTTCCACTTCCGGATGAAGTGCATGTGCTTTATTTCTTTTTATATTGCCTAAGTAATTACTATTTTCCTTTGACTCATTTATTGCTTCCTCAATAACTTTTTCATCAGCTTGTATAATTTCACTGTCTATAAAGCTGGTTCTACTGCTAATATCCGATGCTATATTCATAAACTTCATATATCTGTCCTGATTTTCATTGTTAGTATGATCCACTGAAACTGCAAGCTCCACATAAGACCCTGTAAGGTACATAATCTGGGATATCTCTCTTACTTTATCCAAACATTGATTAATGTTGCTTGCAGTAGCTAGCTTCCCTTTATAATTTTTCTCCACTTTCGCTACAAGCTCTTGAACCTTTTCTACTGCTGCATCATACTGGTCTTCTGATGCATAAATAGCAGATAAATCCCAAGTAAGTGATTGATCTACATCTTTTCTTTCCTTTAAAACTTTCCCCATTTTAAAACCCCCTTTTAAATTGAAACTGGTAACTATTATATTTTATACCTTATTATTTGTTTAGTCCATAGGTTGATTAAGTACAGGCTCCCTTCGCAAATAGTTTTATTGCTTTATTCCAAGTATCGCTGATTTTAGCTTGTGGTGGATATTCTATAGCAGTTCAAATGAATGAGGTCCAAAAAGTTCTTTGCCATTATTGATAACTCCATCATTGTTTAAATCAAGGGCTAGGGGTCTTATCCGTAGTAAAAACTGGGGACATCTTTCCTTCTTAAACCTAGATTATATTAATAGCCTTTAGAAACTTATCAACTCTTTCTTCGTATTCATCTTTATTGTTCAAATAAGCCTGTACATGACCTGTACTGGAAGGCATATATAGTTCTTTATAACAATTTTTTACCGAGTACATTTGCTTGCACATAATAGCAGGAACATAGTCATCATCTTCACCATGAATAAAGAGTATTGGAATTTCTATATTATGTAACGTAGATATAGGTGACACATCTTCGAAGTACCAACCAACTCTCAATTTAGCAATTATACTTGATAATTTAATTAAAAATTTATTTTTTATATTATAATCCTTTTGCAATCTATGCTTAAATAAATCATATGCATCAGAGTAGCCACAATCTTCTATACAAAACCTGATTCGCTGATCTATTGCAATATTTTGGAGCGCTACTCCAGCACCCATAGACTCACCATGCAAACCGATAACTGCTTTTTTCCCTAATTTATTAAATATCCAATCTGTGCATTTTTTCAAATCAAACTTCTCATAATACCCATAGGAAGTATCTTTTCCGCCACTTAGACCATGATTTCTATGATCATAAATAAAAACTGCAAAGCCTCTTTTTAAAAACATATCCATATATTTAACAGATCCATATAAACTCCAAGTTACTCCATGACACAATATTATAACTCTTTTGGAATTATTATTTGGAAAGAATAAACCATGAAGTTTATAACCATACTGGGAATCAATATATACTTCTTGTTTTTCTAACTCGTTATATTTTTTAATATCTATTGTTCCTTTTTCTACTTCAAAATCATAGGTATAATTACTATCCTTAACCTTAGGATGTATAATTATATTAGAAAAATGCCATGCAATTATAAAAATAGCAGTAAGAATAATTAAAAAAACTATTACTAATATTGTTGCCAACATCAAACCCTCCTTGAAATTTTATAAAATCAGCAATTTGTCTTTAGTCTTTTGTGTATATAATTTGTTATAACTTCACAATATTTATCAGGTTCTTCAATTCTAATAAAATGACCAGAGAAATCAAACGTAACCACCTCTTTGTCTTGCACTCGCTTCATAAATTCTTCTAGTTGGACTTCACAAGTAACAGGATCATGTTTACCTATAAGTAGTAATGAAGGCTTCTTTATATTCGATAGTTCTGTAAACACATCATTATATACTCGCCAATCCTCCAGTAATTTTATTCTTGTGTTGGTGGATCTACGCCACAATTTCCCACCATCTTTATTAGTCTTAGCTATTTTCTCAATTATAAACTTATCATTTCCAAACCACATAAAATTGTTATAGTTCCTTCCAAGCCCTTTTAATGCCTCCGTAAGAAGTCTATTTATTTCTTTGTAGTCTATAATTTCTTTTAGTGCATTAAAGTATTCTTCTGCCAACACAGGCATTTCTAACTTAACAAATTCCCTTGCTGCGGCCCTTAGCATAGATCGTTCTGAAAGTGCAAAATCAAAAGATGGACATTCATATATCATAAGTTCAATAGACTCAGGGTATAAATTAGCATAAAGAACGGCAAGATAGCCACCAAATGAATGACTAAGTAATGACCATTTATTTATATGTAACTTCTTTCTTAGTTCTTCAAAATCTTCAATAATATCTTCTAGTGAAATATTCTCTTCCCTTAAAATAGCTTCTGATCTCCATACTCCTCGTTGTTCTATAGCTATAACTTTAAAGTTCTTTGCTAATCTATCCCCTTGATACTTAATAAAGTCTGTAACACCAATTCCACCAGGTCCACCGTGAATATATACCAATACTTGCGACTTATCTTCTCCTATAATTTCAGTATAGATATCTTTGCCCCTAATTTTACAATAATCTCCCACCTGATATGCCCCCTATTTTAAGTATTCCTATGAACTTATTACTTACCAGTAAAGAAATTCTGTGTGTAATACACATTGTAACTTCCTCCAAAATATACACCAACACCAAGTTTTGTGCAGTTACCTAAAATATTTTCTCGATGACCTAAAGAGTTCATCCAGGCTGAATGTGCAAAAATAGCACTTATTTGCCCCGCCGCTATATTTTCTCCTGCCTCGGTGTAAGTAATACCTGCAGCGCTCATTCTGTCGAAAGGATCTTTACCATCTAGATTTGTATGCTCAAAATATGCTTTATCAGCCATATCTTTGCTATGATTTCTAGCTACTGTTGCAATTTTATCATCCCAAATATAGGGAACATTCCCCATTCTAACTCTTACTACATTTGCAAAATCAAATATCTGCATTTCGTACCCTTTTCTTACTTCGTCATTTAGTTGTCCATAATAATTTTTTATTTGCTTTTCTACATTTTTTTCAATAATCTGAACTCCATCTACAGTGTTATTATTATGAATATCATAAAAGATAGTTGCTTTGTAATCTTCAATAGAATATGAGGCATATTCCCCGTTCTTTTCTAAAGGTGCACCGTAAGCCTTTTCTACTTCACTCTTTAATGTTCCAATATTTATCCCTTTTTTAGAAACTAAATTTGTAGCATTAGTAAATAATCCAACTACCTTCCCATTAATTATACCAACTTGTACATAGTTTTTGTAATCTCCATTGTAGATATACCAACTAAACCCATATTGACTAACATCTTTTCTAGAAGGCGCACCTAAAGATTCTATAACTTTATCTTCACTATCACCTATTTGAATATTTCTAACAGAAAAATCTTTTGTAACTTCACTTATAACTTCCTTTTTAACAGTAAACTTTAATATTGACTCCTCTTTCAGATAGCTGTTTCCAGATTGAAGCTTTGCATTGACTCTTAATGTATAAGCCTCTCCTTGCAAATAATTTTCTTTAGGAACTACTGTAATTATTCTTCTATCGCCACTTATAGTTTGGTTTATCCCAACATTTACACCTGTTTTGTCCAAAGTAATTGATATATTTCCCTTTGTGGAAGCCTCATCTACAGGTAGATTAAATTTAATCACCCACATTTTGTTTTTAGCTATATCCTGTTGTGGCAAAAACACCTTGGCATTAACCATAGTTGAAATAAATAATACAAATAAAGTGGTGAGAACTAAAATTCTTTTTACTATTTTCAATCTTTCCCTGCCCCCTTAAATCTTTTTTATTTTTCCTTAAGTGTACCACTATATACAACAATTAACTATCATTAATACCGTGGCAAGAGCATGAAAGTTTTCTGAATAACAGAATCATTTTGTAGAATTAACAAGATTTCCATTCCGTCTCCTTATGTGGTAGAAAGAGATTTTATGCAGGATTTTTAGCAACAAATAAATTATGGATATGGTATAATTTTTATGGACAATGTATAGAAATTTATTGATATGAAATCAACTTTAAAGAGTGATAAAATAATTTAATATGGAGGGGTTAAAATGAAAATAATTATACTTACTTCTAGTCCTAACCATGATGGTTTAACAGCTACCTGTGGTGAACAGGCAAAGATAGGAGTAGAAATGAATGCCGCTAATGCTTCAATAATAGATCTTAATGCATTAAATATTTCTTCCTGTCATGCATGTGGAATTGGATGGGGACCCTGTCGTGAGAAGCATGAATGCCAAGTGGAAGATGATTTTCAAAAGCTACACAAACAAATGGTGGAAGCTGATGGTTATATAATCATTACTCCTGTTTACTGGCATGAAATGAGTGAATCACTGAAGGTGTTTATTGATAGACTTAGAAGATGTGAAGCTTCAAAAGGAGAAGAGAGCAGTTTGGCTGGTAAACCTTTCATTTGTGTTGCTGCGCCAGGTGGATCTGGCAATGGATGCATCTCATGTTTAGCTTCCTTTGAAAGATTTGTTGATCACGTTAATGGTGTGAAATATGATTTTATAGGTATAACTAAAAAAAGCAGAGATTACAAACTAGTTACTATTAGAGAAGCAGCAAATAGTATGGTTAAAAGCTTAATGTAAAATGCAATTAAATAAATCTTTAAAAAAATCTCCTTCTTAAACTTTGGAAGGAGATTTTTCTACTCAATTTGTTGAACAAGCTAGTCATATGAACTTTATTTATAATTTCCCCTGTATAACTTTGTCATTATTCCCGCAACAGGATTTACTCTTTTAAGTTCAACTGCTTCGTAACGGCAAAGCTCGTGACAGCACATACATTCAATGCACTTAGAATAATCTATTTTTTTAGTTGCCTTATCAATTGCATGAGTAGGACAACTGTCTACACAAGTATTACATTTTAAACATTTTTTTAAATTAATTTTAGGCTTTGTCTTTAAAAAATTAATAACCTTAATCACTGCATTATAATTATTTTTCTTTTTTGAAGTAAATCGTTTTGGGATTTTATAATTTTGAAGCAGCGGTGCCTCAGAGTAGTCTCCGCAAATCTCAATATTATCTTTATTTGCTTCTCCAAGGTTTCTTTTTATGGCTGCTTGAAGTATTGGGATATCTTTAATGTCTAGTCCAATCATATTTATTGCAGTAGTATCAAGTGCCAATGGATCTGTGCTAATAAGTATTTTATTTGCCATATAAGCACTTCCAGCAGTAGGTCCTTCGCCTTCCATTGCAGTAATTCCATCCATAATATGAAGCCCTATTTTTACAGCTTCATGTATATCAACTAAAATGTTGCCAAAGTCCTCTGGATTTGGTGCTGCCTTATGGTACTCGGCCTTTCTTAGTCCCTGAATGCACCCAAAAACATTTTTTACTGCACCAGTATAAATACACCCAGAATGTGTTTTAAGTTTCGGAAGATTGATTATGAAATCCGCTTCAAAAAGAGGTTTTGCCAAGTAAAGTCTATCAATAGCACTATGTCCCTCCCCTATGTCTACTGTACCTTCCTTATCAAAGTTTTTTATTTCTGCATTCTCTTCTTCCGCAACTTTTTTTAAACCCGATATCTCCAAGCTTTGAGTTGTGGGAGCTATGCCTGCAATTGCTCCGCCAGCACTATCACCAATCCAAACCGTGCAACCCTTTTGCTTTAATATTTTAGTTATTGCCCTTACAAATTCACAATGAGTAACTGCTGCAGATTCAGGTGGTTTAGGTCCAATTAAATCATCACCTGTGGTGCTGTAATATTAACGACTTCAGAAGGAGATTTACCTTCTGAAATATCGTTAAATCATCACCTGCGGTGCTGCAATATTAACAACTTTGGAAGCAGATTTAGACTGCCACCAAAGTAACTTTTCTGGGCTAGGCAACTGCCACTTATAGAAGATGGCAGACTTGAAGCTTCCAAAATGTTGTTAAATTTACTTTAAGTAACACCTTCATTCCAGGTTTAACAAAAGTATCCCAACCACCTAGGAGCTCAATTCCACTATTTATTTTTTCAATAACCTTTTCCAAATCATAATTTTCACATTCTTTAACCACTACTTTACTCATACTACTACCTCCTGTAAATAAGAAACTGGTATGTTAAGGTAATAATACCATAAAAGTACTAATAATTATATATCTCCATCTTATTTTGGAAAGTTTATATTCTCTATTTACTTTTTTTTCGTTTTGCATATATAGTATAATGATTATAATATATTTTTATTATAAAGGAGGCATCCATGAAAAAAAGAAAGCTTTTAAAATTTATACCCCTCGTCATTGTACTACTCTTAGTGTCTTATTCAGCTTTTTGGGTATCCAGTTATTCTAGACCTACTGAAGAGGCTGTAGCAGTTTTTAATAGTAATAGTGGCAGTAACATAAATGTTGCAAAGGATAAATTTATCACTTTTACTCCAAAATATAAAGAAGCTACTACAGGATTTATTTTCTACCCAGGTGGTAAGGTTGCTCCTGAGGCCTACGCACCACTTTGCAGTAAAATAGCAGCAAATGGCTTTATGGTGGTTATCGTGCCAATGCCTTTAAACCTTGCAGTTTTAAGTGGAAATAAAGGAAATGAAGTAATTAAAGATTATCCTGAGATTAAAAATTGGGTTATTGGTGGACATTCCCTCGGCGGAGTAATGGCTGCAAGCTTTGCTCATAGTCATTTAGATTTAGTTAAGGGATTGGTTATGTATGCAGCTTACCCTCAAAATAAGGATGACTTATCATCTTCTAATCTTAAAGTTTTATCGTTATGGGGTTCTGAAGATGGATGCGCTGATATAAACAAAGTAACTGGGGCAAAAGATATACTTCCAAAGGATAGTGAATTTAAAGCCATTGACGGTGGTAACCATGCTCAATTTGGAAACTACGGAAATCAAAAGGGCGATAATGCAGCAAAGATTTCTGTTTTAGAACAACAAAATCTAGCAATTGAATACACTGTTGACTTGTTGGGTGAAGTGTCAAAATAATTCACCGCCATAATCGAAACGCTTTTCAATTCTAGATTGTTTAAAACCTCCGCATAAGTTTATTTATGGGGAGGTTTTTAGCTCAATAAACCTAATCAAGAATTTAAAGGGTGATTTTAGGATTCCAGATATTTTAAAGAAAGTTGATAAATAATCACGTGGATTTTCAAAGCTTCTATAAATACCAATTATTAATGCCTTTCAGGAAAACTCTTCTTAGTATTGTCCTCTTAGTGCCATACCACTCGTCCACTTACCTAGGATTTCAGACCACTAACCTATAAGTTGTAGATACTTCATGTAAAAACAGATATTATATAAGAAAGGAGGATGATACCCATGAAAGTAGAAATACGGTATATAAATTCTCCAGAAGAGGAATGTGCGGTCCTGCAGGTTTATCAAAACCATCCTGAAATTATGAAATTACAGGAAATGATTGAAAAAGGTATCTATCAGACAGTGACAATTCCTTGTTTTCTGGGAGAAAAGAGATATTCAATTTCTTGTGAACATATTTTATACATTGAGACTATTCAGGAGCTATTATTTGTGTACACTGGCAGCACGGTGTATGAAGCTAAGAAACGACTTTACGAACTGGAAGATATACTTCCTCAACAATTTGCCCGTGTTTCTAAGTCGGTTATAATTAATCTAAAACAGGTGCAATATTACAGTCCGTTAGCAAACGGTCTAATGAAAGCAACATTTTATAATGGTATGGAGACGTATATTTCCAGAAAATATCTCCGGCTTCTCCGGACAAAGATTGGAGGTAGAAATTCATGACAAAGGAAGATAGAAAAGATATTACACTGAAAGGATTTTTCTTAGCACTGATACTATTTGCAAGTACGCTTATTAATTTGTTAGTGCATCGTGATATTCAGCATTTACAAATTGTTGGCACTTTCCTTATTCCAATCATCATTGGTTATATTCTGCTTGGTCTGTTCATCCGATTTATGATATATAGAAGCACTGTTAGAAAAAAAGAATTCCATCTATTTTCAGGTTCTGCTATTATTTATTGGATAGGGATATTTAGTACAATTATTATGTTTTCTGCTTATTGGGTCCCCCAGGTCATTAGGTATATAGTTCTGGCAAACGTAGCAGCATTACTGTTAGTTTGGTTCCTCAATTATCTATATTTGAAGAACATCGCTAAGGAATTGAATTCGGGACTTGAATACTATAGCAGGATTCTAGTAGAAGATCTCCCTACGAGACCTGATACTGAAGATATGTTTATGGAGGTAGTTGGTGATTATTGTAAAAAGAATAGCCTTTCTCTTGAAATCATAGATTATGGAATTCCGGCTAAGATAAAAATGAATAACACCTTGTATCTTGTAAAGCTTGGACAGTACTATACGCTATTTGGAGGCATATCATACACACTGGAATTCCATAATATAGTTTCTAAAATAGAGGATCATAGGCAATATTGAAGAGAAAAGAATACAAAATTGGCTTGCCAAAATAGACAAGCCAATAAACTTTCTTTAAACTATTAAAGTATCGTAAATTCATCAGTTTTAAGCTATTTATGGAGATTAAGGATTAATTGGATACCACACTACACTTACTTCTTTTCTCTTTTGAATATAAATATCAACATACAATTGAATATATCTGTACCTTGAGAATTAACAAATTCCCAACCCTCATTTGCGTATTTAAAAAGAATCTCATCACATTTTCGTTTTAAAGAACGTTTATTATCAAAAAGTGTACCAATTATCTCAGTTTTATATTCCATGATACTATCCCCCTATTATATTCGTTCGCATTTATACCTTCATTTAACTAATAAGATACCATGTTAAATTGCGGCCTTCCTTATACTAATTATAACATTAATTTAATATAATGTATGTAATTATATAAATACCTGTTCTCTATCTAAAAAACACTTATCTTTATATTGACTGTTAAGGCATAAACCTCATCTATAGCTAGGTTAAAATTTATGTTATACTTAATGTATAAATATAGCAAACCCTGTCCCTAGTAGACTATTTAAAATGCATTTTTAAGTGCTGTTATCCCTTCCACAATCTCATTCTCAGACATCTTCCCAAATCCAAGTAAGATCATGTTATTGGAATATTTATCAGGTTTCATCCAAAATACTGATACTGGAGAAACTATGACACCACAATTTTTAGCCCTTTCAATTAATTGCTCTTCACTTAATCCATTATTGAATTCCAGTAAGATATGCAGTCCCGCACCTTTACCATGGACAATAACCTTACTTCCCATTTGTTCATGGATTGTTTGAATTAATATATCATGCTTTCTTTTACTAGTAAGACAAATCCTTCGCAAATGCCTATCCCAATGACCTAGATGCATAAATTGTTGGACTACCTTTTGTTCAATGAAAGGGACGGAACATTGATATCTATTGAAAAGTTTATCGTATTTTTCTAACAATGCTGGTGGCAATATCATATAATTTAGGCGCAGGCTAGGTGATAGGGATTTTGAAAATGTTCCAATATATACAACACAGCCTTTACTATCAATACCTTGCAAGGATGGAATAGGTCTTGAATTGTATCTAAATTCACTATCATAATCATCCTCAATTATAATTCCTTCTTTTCTTATTGCCCAATCTAAAAGTTTTAATCTCTTTTGTATTGACATTACTGAGCCAGTGGGAAACTGATGTGAAGGAGTCACATATACTATTTTTGCAGAGCTACTTTCTAGTTCTTCAATATTTATACCATCTTTGTCCAAACCGATTGGAATAACTTCATAACCATTATTAATGACTATATTTTTTGCGCCTAAGTAACCAGGGTCCTCCAAAGCTATTTTCTGGAAGTCTCCCCTAAGTAGCTGGCATAACAAGCTTAAGCAGTATTCCATACCAGAGGTAATAATAATTTGCTCAGGTATGCAGGAAACTCCCCTTGACTGAGTTAAGTATTTCATGAGCTCAATTTGTAGATCAGGCTCACCCTTTGTGGCTTTATATGATGTAAAACTCTCAGCATCTATGGATGATATACATTTGTTTGAGATCTTTCTCCATAAACCTTGAGGAAAATCAGAGGAGCTGAGCCCGCCATAACTAAAGTTATATTTATAGTTATTACCATAGCCTTCCTTATGGACTACCTCTTTAACCTTTTCAATGTTCTTAAGTACCTTACTTACTGGTTTTGGATTATCTATGAAATCTAATTTCAGGGAGATAAACCCACTACCTGCCTTACTTTCAATATACCCTTCCGAACAAAGCTGTTGATATGCATTTTCTACTGTATTTCTACTGACATTTAATGTTGTGGAAAGCTTTCGAGTTGATGGAAGTTTTTCTCCTACTAGTATTTGCCCCGTAGTAATCTGTTCCTTTATTTGATTATAGACTTGCAAGTACAGTGGAATATCCGATTCACCATTTATAATAATCATCTTAAAATCACTCCTTTCAAACTGTATCCTACAATTTTGTTAAAATTGGACCTTTTAACAAGTCCACATTTATTATATAATTATTTTATTAAAAGTACAATTGAGTCCTAATGAAACTTTTAAAAAACGATTAACTTAAGAAAAAAGGAGCCGATTATATGTTAATTAACGATAAAGATTTATATCAATTTTCCACCTATATCCCACAGATTAATCTTTCATTTAATCAATATTTACTTTTGGCAGATGAGCCAATTCTAATTCATACAGGTAATGTTAAGCAAGCAGAGGCTATGATACCTGAGCTAAAAGCAGCACTTAATGGCAAGGATTTGAAGTACATATTTATTTCCCACTTCGAATCAGATGAATGTGGTGGTTTGGGCATAATATTAAAACAGTTCCCTAATGCTAAAGCAGTTTGTTCTCAAACAACAGCGCAGCAGCTAATAGGATTTGGACTTATAGATGAGGTTATTATAAAGAATGCTGGAGATACTATAAAAACTAATGATTATGAGCTTGAATTCCTCAGCTATCCATCTGAAATGCATCTTTGGGAAGGACTACTAGCTGTGGAAAAAAACCGTGGAATATTCTTTAGTAGTGATTTAATGATGGCTTTTGGAAGCGAAATGGGCAGGGTTAATGAATCTAATTGGCACACTGAGGTTAATAATATCCGCCCAGAACAGGTGCCAGATCCTGAGAAACGTGCTCAGTTACAACAGGCCTTGCTGCAGTTAAACCCTAGTTTTGTAGCCGCTGGTCATGGACCTTGTCTTAAACTATAAATAAGATTTTAAAAGGAGAATAAAATTTTGATTAATTCTAGTGAAATAAAGAAAATTTTATTTGATTTAGGTGCAGACCTTTGTGGTATTGCACCTGTTGAAAGATTTAAAGATGCTCCTGAAGGATTTCATCCAAAGGACATCTTTCTTCAATGTAAATCTGTAGTGTCTTTTGCCAAAAGAGTACCAAAAGCAAGTATGCTTTGTGGCAACAGAGTTGTATACACTCATGCAACAGCCTCAACTTTTAAGGAACTAGACAGAATATGCTTAAATGCGTGTTGCGATTTAGATAAGCTAGGCGTTGGTGCGGTTATGATACCATCGGATGATCCTTTTGAATATTGGGATGAGAGAAAACAACAAGGCAAAGGAATATTATCTTTAAAACATGCTGGAGAACTGGCTGGCATTGGGTGCATTGGCAAAAACACTCTTTTAGTAAACGAAGATTTAGGTAATATGATGTATCTTGGAGCTTTACTTATAGATGTAGAAGTGGACTACGACTCAATGATAAAGGAAAACTATTGTTTAGATAAATGCACAATATGTATTGATAATTGTCCTATGAAAGCACTAAATGGCATAACAATAGATCAACCATTATGTAGAAGTCATATTGCAGTTAAATCTAATAGCGGATTTTGGTTTTATAACTGTTATAAGTGCAGAACCTTATGCCCAAATATGTTAGGACCTTCAGGAAAAAGGGAAAATAAGATTTAATATAAGTTACAAGAAACCTATGTAAAAGTAAAAGTTTCTAGTTTATACTACAACCTTCAAGTGCGTAGCGTAAACTAGAAGTTTTTATTTTCTACCTAGGATATCACTCTATAATCAACTAACATTACCTTTTTCTTTTGAATAATGAATGTTCTATTATATTCTAGCCTTTATATTAATGTTTAACTTATCAGAGAAGTAAATTATTATTCCACTACACATGAGACCTAAAACCATACCTGCCAAAACATCTGTAGGATAATGTACATATAGATATACTCTTGAAAATCCTATTAAAGATGCTAACCCCAAAAATCCAAAGGCATAACGTTTAAAGTATTTTGCTAATACTCCCGCCACTGCAAATGAGGATGTAGTATGCCCTGAAGGGAATGAATATGATAAGGGCTTTGCAATTAAAAGGTTCCACGCCTCTATAGCTTCTGATGGCCTTGTACGCTTAACTGCATTTTTCAATATTTCCTCTCCTAAGATTGTGCTTAGTATTAAAGCTCCTAAAGCCATAAAGCCTATTTTTCTATATTTTTTATTAATCATAAGTAATGCTATTATTATAATCCATATAACCCCGCCATTACCTAGATATGTTGATATAACCATACCCTTATCCATAATAATTCCATGCATATTATCTTTTATATACAATAATATTGAATTATCAAATCTCTGTACCATTGACATCATTCTCTTCATACCCCCTTCTTTTTTCTTTCTTTACTAGATGCATCTATATATCACTCTATTTCATATTAGGTATCTGTAATATTAAAATTACACGTGAAGATTTTTATTTTTTTTCAATCAGTGTGAGACTTATTAAACTTTCTTAATTAGTGTCAGACTGAGTATTAAGGATATCATTTTCATCATTTCTTCCTGTTTTTCTCTTTTCTTTCATGAACACTATAACTCCAGGCAATAATGAAACGATTATTATAGCCATTAGCACATAAGAAAAATGATTTTTTATAAAAGGCAGGTTGCCAAAAAAATAACCACCACCTAAGAATAAACTTACCCATAATCCCCCGCCAATAATATTGTAAGGTATGAACTTTGAATAATTCATTTTTCCTATGCCTGCGATAAAAGGTGCAAAAGTTCTAATTATAGGAATAAATCTTGCTATAACTATTGTCATTGATCCATGCTTTTCATAGAACTTCTGAGCCTTTTTTAAATACTCTTTGTTAATAAACCTTACTTCTTCCTTCTCTAATATCTTATTTCCAATCTTCTTGCCAATATAATAATTAGCAGTGTCCCCCAGTATTGCAGCAAGGTATATTACTATTAGCAGGGTTAATAAATTCATTGACCCAATTGCAGCTAATGCACCCGCTGCAAATAGCATTGAGTCTCCTGGTAACAATGGTGTAACAACCAATCCTGTTTCTAAGAAGATAATTAAAAAAAGAATAGCATAGGTTAATATTCCATATTGCTGCATCATTAATACCAAATAACTATCAATATGCATTATTACATTTATAACATTCATTAAAATACTCATATTTTCCCCTTTCCTTATACAAACTTTCTGATGCTTTACATTATCAATTAGTAAGATTAAAATCACATTAAAAAAGTCTTATTTTTTGATTAAGAATTATAACAGTTTCAAGCATACATTTTGCGCTGATATGGTATCTACAAAATCGGGAACAAAGGATCTAGAATTTCATTTTCACCTACATTCAATTCACAACCTCATTGCATTGTGGTTATATTAAGGAAATATTAAGATTTTCAATTATGAATAATTAAGATATTTATATTATAATAGAAACAAAACATGTAAAATCCAATTACTTGGATAAAGTTATTACTATATATGTATCTATGCCTTTATGCAATTTATAAACTGCTTGGCAATATTTCTTAGAAAGGAGCTTATTATGGATAAAGAAGTTATTTTGGTAGTGGATGATGAAAAAGAAATTAGAGATTTAATAGGTATATACTTATCCAATGATGGCTATAGTGTTATTATGGCTGCCAATGGAGTGGAAGCCTTAAATATTTTAAATAATCAGCATATAGATTTAATTATACTTGATATCATGATGCCTATTATGGATGGTCTGGAGGCATGTAGGAAAATAAGAGAGTATAAAAACATGCCTATTATTATGCTTTCAGCTAAAAGTGAGGATATGGATAAAATTATGGGACTTACTACAGGAGCAGATGATTATGTTTCTAAGCCTTTTAACCCACTGGAGCTTTTAGCAAGAGTGAAATCTCAGCTACGAAAATATACGAGATTGGATATAAGTGAACATAAAGATGAAAGTATAATTGAAGTAGACGATTTATATATAAATACCAATACTCATGAAATTAAAGTTGGGGACAAAAATGTGAGGCTTACACCAAGAGAATTTGATATACTTCTCCTTATTGCAAGAAACAGAGGAATAGTTTTTAGTATAAAGCGAATATATGAAGCTGTGTGGAAAGAAGAATTTATGGAATCAGATAATACTATAATGGTTCACATAAGAAAAATAAGAGAGAAGATAGAAGAAAATCCAAGAAAGCCAAGGTTTATTAAAACCATTTGGGGAGTAGGTTATAAAATTGAAAACTAAATTTGTCCCAATAATTAAAGCAATCCCCTCTTCATTTATAAGTGTCTCCCTTGCAGTTAGAGATAAAATTAAAAAGAGCATACGATTGGAATTAATCTTGATCTTTGCCATGTGTTTTATAATATCAATGATAATTGGTGGTGTATCTAATAGAGTTTTAGTGGGAAAAAATGACCATACAAGAATGGAATACAATAAAAGCGATTATGACCGAGATAGGGATATTGATAGTAAGGTACTATCAGTAAGTATTTCATTTTTATCTTTCTTAATAATCTTTTATTTTATAACTAACAAAAAGATGAAGTATATAGAAATAGTATCTATAGGGCTTTTAGAAATATCTAAAGGCAATTTAGATTATAAAATAAAAAAATATGGAAATGATGAATTATCAATGCTTGCAGATAATATAAATTATATGGCTGAAGAGCTTAAAACTAAGATAGACAGTGAGAGAAAAGCAGAAAAAACAAAGAATGATCTAATTACGAATGTTTCTCATGATCTAAGAACACCGTTAACTTCCATCAAAGGGTATTTGGAACTTATAAAAAACAAAAAATATACAGAGGAAAATCAGTTGGATCAGTATGCTAGCATATCCTATAATCAAGCTGAAAAACTTGAAATCTTGATAAATGACCTATTTGAATATACAAAACTTGCAAATAATGCAGTGAAGTTTGTTAAACAAAACATCACATTAAATGAACTACTGGATCAACTCATTGAAGAATTAGTACCAATTTGCGAGAATGCCAATGTAACAATATCAAAGGAATTTACAAAAGAAAAAATAATTATAGATGTTGATCCAAATAAGGTAGCCCGTGTGTTTGAAAATCTATTAATAAATGCCATAAGTTATAGTGTTAAGCCCAGCGATATAAAGATAATACTTACAGTAAATAATGGCTTTTCCTTAGTATCTATTCAAAATAAATGTAAAGAAATAAGTGAAGATAATTTAAGTAAAATATTTGATAGATTTTATAGAGTGGAGGAATCCAGATCCTCTAGTACTGGTGGAAGTGGTCTGGGTCTTGCTATTGCTAAAAGCATGGTGGAGCTGCAAGGTGGTGTTATTGATGCAAAGTATAACAATGGTTATATAAGTTTTAATGTAAAATTCAAGGTTACAGAATAAGAAATCTTAAGAAATAAATAAGAAATAGTTCAGAGGAAGTTAATAAAGCAATGCTATACTAAATTTATAGGAAGTGGCATCCACTTTCTAAATATAATAAAGGTTTGGAGGAATAAGTATGAATAAGAAAATTATCGCCATTGCAATGAGTTTAGTGGTTAGCGGTGGTGTCCTTATGGGAACTGCCTATGCAAGTGCAAATCAATTGTCTGGATATGAAGCCTATAAGTTAGCAATAAAAGACACTGCAAATGTGAGAAATGAAACAGCAGATGTTACTGTATCTGTAAAAGACAATGGTGTGAGTTTAGTGGATGTTAACTCCAATATTAAAGTTAATGGAACTTCAAATGCTATGAGTCAGGCTACTACAATAAAATCAAGTAATGGAAGCCAAGCTTTTAGTACATTTGTTCAAGATGGAAAAAGCATATCTAAATTCAGCACTAGTGAAGTATATAATGTAAAAGAAAACAAGCACAATGACATGAACAAAATCAATGAGAAGATGAATCCTCAAGTGATTAATGGTGTAGAAAATGTGGTGGATATTTTAGCAGGCAACATGAAAGACGGTGTAGTTGTATCTCCTAACGCAGATGGCACTAAAAATGTGGCTATTAATTTAAGCGAAAGTCAAATAGTTCCATTAGTAAATGCTATAGCTTCAATAGCCATGGTGAAAAATAATGATGAACCAAGGATGAATGAGAAAGCTGGCGAACTTGATGTTAAAAACATGCTTCCACAGCTTGTAAGCGAGATTAAAGTTGTAAGCGTCAACGTTACTGGAGATATAAATAAATATAACATAATTAATAATCAAGTTGCTAAAATAGTGTTAAGTGGCAAAGATACTAAAAACGTAATCCATACAGTTACAGTTGATGCTACTTTAAATTTATCAAATATTAACTCTACAACACCAAATACTGTAGATTTAACTGGTAAACAGGTAAAAACTATGACTTCAGGTTTCAGAGGAAGCGATAAGGAATAGACTAATTATCACCTGCGGTGCTGCAATACTAATTAGTGAAAATGAAAAAGTTTAAATTATAAAGTTAAAATGGAGATTATGAAAATTATCTCTGTCCTAGAGGATAGACGTTTCTTAGTTTTCATTTTTACTTCTTAAAATAAGGAGCGCTAATATGGAAAAAGTTTTAGAAGTAGATGGACTTACTAAACTATATAACAACGGTAGAGGTGTGCGAGATATAAGTTTTGAAGTTTATAAAGGAGATGTATTTGGATTTCTTGGACCAAATGGTGCAGGTAAGACAACGGTAATGAAATCTATAACTGGATTAAATACCTTTAAAAGTGGAAGAGTTGAAATCCTGGGTTTTGATATAAAAACACAGTTTGAAAAGGCTTTAGGAAAAGTAGGAGCAATCATTGAGACAGCAGATCTTTATGAATATATGAGTGCCTATTACAATTTAAAAATTGCTTCAAGATTTTATAAAAACATGGAAAGCTACAGTATAGATGAAATACTAGCTATAGTACAATTAACAGAATTTAAGAATGAAAAAGTATCTAAATTCTCCTTGGGAATGAAACAGAGACTAGCCTTAGCCTTAGCCCTTATATCAAAACCCCAATTAGTAATTTTGGATGAACCTACTAATGGACTTGATATAGAAGGTACAGTGGCCATGAGAAACCTTATAATTGAATTAGCTGCTAACAGTGGAATAACATTTTTCATATCTAGTCACCTTGTGCATGAAGTAGAGCTGATGTGCAATAGAATAGCAATAATTAATAATGGACAACTAATAAATAAGGGCGAAGACATAAAAACTATAAAAGAAAAATACACCTCCTTAGAGGATTTTTATATGGCAGAAGTAAAGAATGTACGAGGTGAAATTTGATGAATAACTTAACAGCTAATATAATAAACGAAGTTCAAAAGCTTTTTTTAAAGAAGAAGATAACAGTGCTTTTAATTCTTACAGCAATAATATGTTTTCTATCAGCATTTTTTATTTCTACCATTCAAGCAAAAATAGTATTCATTGCAATAGACTCTATAAACTTCCCCTTGATGGCATTAACTATATTTACTAATATAGTTTTACCTTTATTTATATTTATGGCTGTAGCTGAGCTGTTTTCAGGAGAACTGGGAGATAAATCTTTAAAACTAATCCTTATAAGACCTATCAGCAGATTAAAAGTTTTTATTTCAAAGAATGTAGCTATAGCTATTTATATAAATATAAACTTATTAGTTGTATTTATTGTATCAATGGTTTCAAGCATAGTTTTAAATGGAAACTCTAGTTTTAGTGTACCGCATATTATATTTGCATATATTATTGATATACTACCTGCAGTGGTTTTAGCTTTATTTGCATCATTTATAGCACAGTTCTTCAAAAGCAGCAGTGGAGCCATAATTACTTGTATTTTATCATTTATCGGAATTAAAGCATTAGCATTATTTATAAATGGATTAAACAACATGGTTTTCACTTCCTATTTAAACTGGTATTCAATTTGGTCCATAGGCCAATTTAACTTTGCGAGAACAATAAATATACTATTTATGATATTAGCTTATGGGTCCATTTTCTTTACAGTTGGGTATTACTTCTTTGATAAGAAGGAAGTATAATTTTTTCTAAGATAAAAGGAGATCACTGGATATTTATCACATGATTCTCTTAGTGTTTTAGATATTTCTTCAAAGTATTTAAAAGTTAAATTAGGTCTTAAAGGTTTAATCTTCCAAAGTTTAGTTTCACCCATCCTTCTTACTAAGTAATATAGCACATAGGCAAGGGTCGCTGGAATAAGTCCAAAGCCAAAACTATATAAACTAATAGTAAGTGGATTATACTTATCAAGTATTGCCTTTCCAAGAATAGTACCCAATGCATAAGTAAAACCTGCGCCAATACCTATAATTACACCTATAATGTTAATATTAAGACCACCAATTGATCCCCCTGTAACTGCTAAAAAACAACCACTAAACCACATTATTAACGCAATTATTTTATCTAAAGTTAACATTTCTTTATATATTAATTTCCCCAGAAGATACCTGCAAGTGCAATAAATATCCTCGTTTTGCGTCCATAATAATTCCTCCAAAAGTGATTAACTTTAATCTTATCAGTTTTAAAAGAGGTATCCTTAAATTAAAGGTACCTCTTTTCATTATACTATAATAATCTGATAATATCAGTTTTTTATAATAATGCTATATAAACAGTATCTCCTTAAATATAATGCTGTATAAACATTATATTTAAGGAGATACTCCTATAAGTTCAATAATAGGTAGATGAGGTCTATTATTTATTCTTATAGGAATAACGCTATTTCCAAGTCCCCTACTTACAATCATTTTAACACCATTATTGGTATATATTCCTGAAGTATACCGTGGAAACAAATCTTGATTTGGTGAAAATAAACCTTTATTTATAAAAGGTATTCTAACTTGGCCACCATGAGCATGTCCTGAAAATACTATATCGGGATTAATAATGTTTAAATCAGAAGAGTAATAAGCAAACAATTCCGGTCTATGGGTTAATAAAATCCTTGGAGCATCCTTAGAATTTTCAATATCTTTGGGATTTAATAACTTATAGTCACTGCCCTCCATAAGCCCTATTACTTCGATACTCTTATTGTTTTTTGTATATGTTTTTGTTTCATTATCAAGGACTTCAACTTTATTTTTAGTTAGTATATTCGTCCATTCATTTAGGTTTCCATTCCATATTTCATGATTCCCTGTAACTGCATAAGTTTTTGCAATCTCTGCTAATCCGATGCATAATCTATCTAGTCCACAGGTTTTTAAATCTGCACTAGCATCTATTAAGTCACCTGTCATTACTATTATGTCAGGTCTTTGCTGTTTTACTTTATTTACTATAACATCTATATTGGATGCATTTTTAGGTAAATGCACATCAGAAATGTGAGCAATCTTTAGCCCATTCAATTCTTTTGGCAAATTATTTATCTCCACTTTAATATGTTCAACTTTTATCCAGTTATTTTGTGAATAACAATATACAACAGTAGTTAAAGCTAAAGCTAAAAATATAATAGCTTTAAACTTCTTGTCACATCTAAATCTTTTTTTCATATTTTCTATAAGTCTACCTATCTGTTTTGATAACAAACCCATATTCACACTCATTTCTCCCCGGTATATTTTTACAAATAAAACATATTATAGATACGTTCAAGTTAATTTTATTTGTATTATAACATTCTTGTAAATTTTATACAACAAATAAAGTAATTTCAAATCCTCATCTCAAAGCCTTATAAAATCGCTACTCTTTTCTAATTTTTGTTCTTTCTATAAATTGTATGTAAAAATTTCCACCCATATTTTTTTGCATAGCCTCACAATTAATGATATAATCTTCTCGGTATTAATCAGGACCTTAATAGGCTGCCTTATGATGTGTAAAATATATGATCTTTCTACTATTCAATTAAATGCAAAGGGTGTTTTTTTTGGAATTTTATCTGGCTTTACTTTTGCACTTCAAATTATTCTTGCTAAAGTAAATTCAAATAAGTACAACCAAGATACACTACTTGCCTATTCATTTATATTTGCTTCCATGTTTTTAATTCCATTCATGGATATAAAAAATAGTATCCACATATTCAAAAACTCTACAGATATATATTTTATACTAAAAAATATATTTGTAATTGGAATTTTAAATACAGTTATAGCCAATGGGGCGTATATAAAATCTGTGCAATATATAGAAGTTGGAATAGCTAGTATTATCACTTCCTCTGAGATTGTTATAGGTGCAATTATAGCTTATTTTGTATTCCAGCAATCTTTAGACTTAGTACAAACTATGGGAATGATTTTAATTATTGTATCGGTTATGATACTAGGAATTAAAAAGCGAGGTATATCCACTACCCTCTAATTATTTCTAATTAACACTATCAGTAAATAATTTTAGTTAAACTATAAATTCTTTTGTTTCATATACAGAAAACGGGTTCTTTTTGAACCTGTTTTTTTGTTATTTAATTTAGGTCAGCTCCTTCTTTATGAGCTTATTTCTTGTACAAAGTTGGCTGCTACAGTAGATAATTTAGCATTTTCAACAGTTATTATAGCATTTTGCGTATATAATGATGGGTTATCAATAGTTTTGAATTTCAAACTATTGGCAAGCACTAGATCTTTAGAAGATATTGGAACAATGGCAACACCTAGCCCAGCATTGGCCCACAATAGAGAAGTTCTAGAATCATCATTTATACAGAAAATATAAGGATTTATTTGTTCCTTTTGAAACTCTGAAATTATTATATTTTCAAATCTACGATAAATAATAAGTGGTTTTTTATTTAATTCTTTCATTGAAATCTTATCCCCTAACTTATCTAAATCACAGTCATTATTATATGCGGCTATCATTGGTTCACTTTTCATGTAAATAGCTTTGAGACCCATTGTTTCAAAAGGTGTTCTTACAATTCCAATTTCAATCACACGAGAAAACAGCAGTTTTATAATTTCAGGGGTAATCCCTTCATATATCTCGTATTTGATTTTGTCGTATTTTTTATGAAATTTTAAAAAATGACTGTTTAATAAATTACCATCTATAGCGGATATTGTCCCAATCTTTAGCGTCCCTTTAAATCCACTCTTACTATCTTCCAACTCTTTTTTTAAGGAACGATTCAATTCAAATATACTATTTGCTTTTGCAAAAAGAATTTCGCCTGCATCAGTAAGGACTATTTTTCTTGGACCTCTATGAAATAATTTCACATCTAATTCCTTCTCAAGGCTTTTTATCCTATTACTAAGTGCAGGTTGTGCAATATGCAGTTTTTTCGACGCTGCTGTTATATTTCCTTCCGTTACTACAGTAGCAAAGTATAAAAGTTGTTTACTATCCATGGATTATCCCTCCTATACAAAAAACTATATACATTCTATAATATATTAATATTTTAATTATATCTTAGCTTATGTTAAACTACAATAAAATGAATTTCAAGGAGTGATGACTGCTATGATAGATATGACCAACGGTGATCCAACTAAGACTATATTAAAATTTGCATTTCCTTTTTTAATAGGAAATCTATTTCAACAATTATATAATATCGTAGACTCAATAATAGTCGGAAAGTTTTTAGGAACAGATGCACTAGCTTCTGTAGGTTCCTCTTTTATGCTTATGAACTTTTTTTCCTTTGTAATAATAGGACTTTGTATGGGAGCCTCAGCTGTTTATTCGCTTTTTTTCGGTGAGAAAAACTATTCAAAGCTTAGAAAATCGATATTTATATCCTTTGTTTCAATAGGAATATTTACAATATTGCTTTCAATTTTAATAATATTAAATACTAAAAATATGTTATTGCTAATAAACACTCCTCAAATAATACTTGAAGGCTCTAATGATTATTTAAAAATTATCTTTGGAGGACTTATATTTGTTTTTCTTTTCAACGGCTGTTCTGCCTTACTTAGATCTATAGGAGACTCAAAAACTCCACTATATTTTTTGATATTGGCAGCTATTATCAATATAATCCTGGATTTAACTTTTGTAACTATTTTTAATATGGGGATTGCAGGTGTCGCTTTTGCTACAATAATTGCCCAAGCTGTTTCTTCAATATTATGTTTATTTTATGCAGTAATAAAAACACCAATTATTAGAATAAGTAAAAGGGACATGGTTTTTGATAAAGGAATTGCATTAATGATAGGAAAATATAGTTTTCTTACCTCTATTCAGCAATCTATCATGACCTTTGGAATGGTTTGTGTTCAAGGAATTGTAAATACCTTTGGATCGGATACTATAGCAGCTTTTACAGCCGCGGGAAAGATTGATTCCATTGCATACTTACCTGTTCAAGACTTTGGAAATGCATTTTCTACTTATGTTGCTCAAAATAAGGGAGCTGGAAATATATCCAGAATACATAAAGGTATAAAATCTGCTTGTAAAACAATAATTTTATTTTGTTTAATATTCTCTACATTAATCTTTATATATTCTAGGAATCTTATGGAGATATTTATAAATGCAGATGAAGTAAATGTAATCAATTTAGGTATAGAGTATCTATCTATTATATCTGTATTTTATATGCTAATAGGATTCTTGTTTATGTTTTATGGTCTCTTTAGAGGTATTGGGTCATTAAAAACTTCTTTAGCACTTACAATAATATCTTTAGGTACAAGAGTAATTATGTCTTATGTGCTTTCAAGCATTCCAGCACTTGGCCAACGGGGAATATGGTGGTCTATTCCTTTAGGTTGGGCTCTTGCTGATATTACTGGTTTTATCATTTACATAAAACAAAAGGAAATATATGTACATGTTGATGGAGTTTATTAATAACAGACTTAAACCATCAATATGCTCCTTTTATCTTAGAATTTCAAGACAATCCAAGATCATCCTTAAGGCCTACTGCACTATTGGTGGGAATAGTATCATTGAGTAATTCGCCCTCTAAACTCAAATAATAATGCCTAATAGGCTTCAAATTATCATCTAATTCATATACAAGTGGAATTCCTGTAGGTATATTCAGACTTACCACATTATCACTTGACATATTATCCATATATTTTACTAAAGCTCTTAAGGTATTCCCATGTGCAGAAATTATAACCTTCTTACCTTCCTTAATCTTTGGTGCTATTTCCTCAAACCATTCCTCCATAACCCTTTTTACAGTATCATCTAAACTTTCCGTTGTAGGGATTTCTTCTTCTGTTAATTTATTATATTTCAGTTCTTTCCCTGGATATCTATCATCACTTTTTAGAAGTTCTGGTGGTTTTACATCCACATATCTTCTCCATTTATGAACTTGCTCATCTCCATATTCTTCTGCGGTTTCTTTCTTGTTTAATCCTTGCAAGGCACCATAATGTCTTTCATTGAGCTTCCATGATTTATTTATGGGAATCCACATCAAATCCATTTCATGCAAAACAATCCAAAGTGTTCTAATGGCCCTTTTTAATACAGAAGTATATGCTAAATCAAAGGTATAACCATTTACCCTAAGTATTCTCCCAGCTTCCCTTGCCTCAATTAGACCTGTCTCTGATAAATCCACATCTGTCCAACCAGTAAACCTATTTTCTTTATTCCAAAGGCTTTCACCGTGTCTTAATAAGACTAATTTAATCAACTTAATCACTTCCTTAATAATATAAATTATATCACTATTTTATTTGGGTTCGATGGATATGTTTGCGGCTGTGGAACTTACATCCATTATAATGATAAACCCCTCTTTGCAAGATCCATCCCACATAAAACTTGCGTTGATATTGTGTCAAAACTTCGTGAATGCAAGATTGAAGGGGTTTTTGAAAGTGTTAATACTGCATTCTTTGATAAGCACAGAGTTTGGCTTAGTATCCTTTGTTACAAAAGATATTGAGGAAGATGGAATTGAACATGCATTAGCACACTTAGGTTTATGAATACACATCTGAAAACTCTACTTTTAAATTTTCGTTGCTACTTCTCATATTTCTACTAAACAGCAAATTCTGTTGCATTACTTCTCTGGCAGGAAGCCTAACAATGAACTTACTTCCTTTACCAAATTCACTTTCCACAGTTATACTGCCTCCATGTAATTCCACAATAGATTTTACCAAACTTAATCCAATACCGGTGCCTTCTGCATTCCTAGATAGCGACTTATCTACCTGCATAAATCTATCAAAAATCATATTCATGTGTCTTTTTTCTATACCAACACCATTATCTTTCACTGATATTTCAACAAATTCATTCCTATCTTTAACCTGTACAAATATCTCCTCACCCTTATCTGAAAACTTTACGGCATTTGATATAAGATTTAATACTACTCTTTCAATCTTTACTAAATCGCAAGCAATAATCTTTTCTTCAATATTAGTGTCAAAAATTATATTTAACTCTTTAATCTCGGCAAAATTAGTTACAGACATAACTGTTTCTTCTACTACTTCCACTATATTGTTATTTGAAAGGTCCAGTTCAAAAAATCCTGCTTCAATCTTTGATGTATCAACTATATTATTAATAAGTTTAGATAATCTATAGGAATTTTGCTTTATTGATTCTATATATTTAATAATTACATCCTTATTTTCCTCTAGTGACCCACTATTACAATATAGACTAAATAACTGAACTGCTGAATATATCACATTTAATGGTGTTTTAAGTTCGTGTGATATGTTTGCAAGAAATTCCCCCTGGGACTTTAATGCATTTTCCATAACTAAACTAGACTTCACTTCATCAGTAACATCTATCATTAACACAAGTATTTCTTTTATTTCTCCACTGGTTTCAAGCACAGGCGCAAATATAAAATTAGAATAGGTTTCATTTCCATTGATTACATGAATCTTTTTATTTATATACTTTACCTTTTGCTCTTTAATTACTTCACTAATTCTTTGAAAGTACTCACTTTCGTTAAACTGGGGAATAATATCTGCAATTTTATTCCCCTTTATTTGTGAGATTGATTCGGCATTTACTATGAACGTTTTCAAGGTATAAATAGCCTTTTGGTTTATTTCTAAAATCCTTAAATCCGGAGAGGATAGCCTAACCACAGGCAATTCAAGATTATCTATAAGCCCATCTAAAAATTCATTTTTACTTTTCAAACTCTCTTCCATACTCTTTCTTTCTGTGATATCTCTACTGATACCTGATATACATGTTAAATCCCCATTATCATCATATGTAGGTATTAAATAATCTTCTACCCAAACGTAATTCCCACTTTTTCTTCTAAACCTTGTGCAAAAGGGTTTAGAAAAATCGGAGTTTTTATCCATCTTACTTTTTTGTATTCCCATATCCTCAGGATGAATATTTTCAAATGTTATATTCGGATTAAGATAATGTGCTTCTGCATCATACCCTAAAATATCATATACAGAAGGGCTAATATATGTAAACTTACATTCAGGTATAATTTGAAACTTAAAAACAATATCCTTAGCCTTTTCAAATACTTTAATAAACTCATTATACTGCTGCTCAATAAGAGTGAATTCACTTATATTTATAAGTGACAACTGCAATCCCACAATTCTAGAATCATCACTTGTGATGGGTCTTGATTCAACATCAAAAAATAGCTTGCTACCACGATTTCTTGAAACAGAGGTCTTAATATTCATGTTTAATAGTAAGTCATGAAAACTATATCCTAAATAATTATCAATATAAGTATTTAACATTTCATTTTGTTTGAATCCTAAAATTTCATAACAATTTTGCGAGATCCTGGTAATCACTCCTGTATCACTCACTTGAATAATCAATTCTCTACATGATTGGAAATTAGTTGAATTAATAAGTAAATTCATTTTCCACTTCCCCCAATATATATCAAATGCCACCTAAATATCATGTGGCAAATTTCAACCTATGTTATAAATATTATCAATATTGCTAAAATAGCTCAATAACCTTAGATCCACAACATCTTTTGTACTTTTTACCACTTCCGCATATGCAAGGATCATTTCTTCCTATCTTAGGAGTAGAATCATTATTATTCATGGAATTAAATTCATTTAAAGTATATCCTTTTAACTTCCAAAGTCTAGTATTATTTATAAAACTATTGATTTCCACTAATAATTTTTCAAGTTCATTTCCACTTACCTCTCCCAATGCATCAAGGATATCCTCTATTACCTCTTCCTTTTCACTTTCTTGAATATCATCGTATAAATTGATTATAATCATTTCAATCTGCGTGTCTTCTAATTTCCAATTATTCTTCAAATATTTTTTTAATCTCATACTTACTTTATTTTCAGTTAAATACTCAACATTGGCAGATTCAAGTAACTCATCCTTTTTTATAATACAGAAATCCATATGACTTGAAATTTTTTCTCTTTCCTGAGCAGTATGAATAATATCTTCTGGATAAAGTACCGTGCTACTAGCTATATTCCCTTGTAATACATACTCCTCACAATAACGTGAACCACTTTCAATTATTTCATAAATCTCAGTTTCATCTAAAGAATAGTCAACATAAGTATTAAGGTTTTTTATGAAATCACTCATAAGAAATACACCATAGTTATAAGA
This sequence comes from Clostridium sp. CS001, assembly GCF_020443565.1. Classification (GTDB taxonomy): domain Bacteria; phylum Bacillota; class Clostridia; order Clostridiales; family Clostridiaceae; genus Clostridium_AD. Next base: position 86,288 of record NZ_JAIZZN010000002.1, on the reverse strand, counting down.
CATTCCCCAAAATAGTTTCACAAGCTCTGTATTTCTAGCTAAAACCTTTCTATATTCCTCATTATCTAAGGAGTTTATAACATTTATTGTTTCAGTGGGCATGATTAAATATATACCCTCGTCCTTCATAGCTACAAATAAAAATCCTGCGTCTAAAAAATAGTCTAGATTCGATGTAATCTTTTTATCATCAAAATATATAAATCCTTGGTTTTCAGCAATGCTTTTTAAAAATTCATATCTTTCACTATCAATTAAATATAGTGCTTCATTTATTTTCTCTTCATATACTTCTAAAAGTTTTTCTACTAATTGCCCTTTATTAAACTGAGATATCCTGGTAATATTAAAAATAGATGCTATCTTTAATAATTCAGGTTTTGTATTACATTTTAATAATTCACTTAAATCCTGTGTGAACTTCCCTCTTTTTACTCTATTTAATAACTTGTTTACTTTATCTTCAATTTCTAAATTCATACTATTCATTGCTTTATGTAAATAAGAATCAAGATTTTCTTCATCATCATACATATCCAGTTCATCACTATTTCTATATGGAATTATATTATTTTGTTTTTTTGTTTTGGCTTTCTTAAATTTAAAATTATTTCCTGGTAAATACTGCTTTTCTGTATCTCTTTCCCCTTCATATCCACAAACTCCATCTCTAGGCGAATTTGTATATTCAGATATATGGACTAAGTCATAATCATCCTCATCTTCATCTATGCAATCTTCACAAAAAAACTTTTCTTCTCCATAATTAAAGTACTCTGCTTTTTTATTACAATTTGAACAAAAGTTTTGTATTTCTTCATTTCTAGCTAATATTTCTATTTGACTATGATTTTCCCCTGTTACATATTCCTCTACAACTTCAAGCTTTAATGTAGTTGTGGAACCAAAATCATAATCATATCTAAATTTATCACCCACAGAAATTACCTGTGATAATTTAAAATCCATTGTTTCGTTGATTTCAAAGTACTCTTCATCTATTAAAGAATCATAACTTACATCATCTATAATAAAACTGCTTAGGTGTCCACAACATTCTAACCAAATATCTCTTAAAAAACTATCTAAATTCCTTAAAGTTGACTCTATATCTATAGCTATATACAAACAGTACTCCTTTGAGTCGTACTGTGGAACAATTGATAAAACATATTGTTTTTTAGTTTCCTTAGAATTAGCCATATCTTTTTCTATGTTTTCTTTTCTAACTTTACAACCTTTAACATGCCTTTTAATAGTTCTTTCTGATAATTCCTCATTGCAATAATAACATTTACCTTTCAATTCTCATCTTCTCCATTTCTTTCCCCTAAATTTAACAATATTAATAATTAATAACTCACTCTGAGTTAACTTTCTTTGACTATTATTATACCATATCCAGTGATACAATTCATTTTAGATAATTTAATTATTAACATATCATTAAATTATATTCCACAAACATAAAGAAACTGCCCCAAGTTACCTAAGTAACCTAGTGCAGTTTTATTTGCTATATTATTGTCTTGCTAACAGTTATAGGTCATAAAGTTTTTGAGCTTCTGGCTGAAATAATATTTTTTTTACCTCAATTTGCACAACCCCATTTGGTACTTCCCACTCTATAATACTGCCTTCAGAATAACCAAGGATGGCTGTCCCAACCGGCGATAATATAGAAATTTTATTGTTTGAGATATCAGCTTCACTTGGATATACCAAACTAACTACTTCTTCATCATCTCCCATTAATAACATTACCTTTGTATTCATTGTGATAACATTGCCGGGTACTTCTTCTGGACTAGTGACATCAGCCCTATTTATTTCTGCTTCAAGATTTTTTATATTTTGTCTGTTTTTTAAATCTTCGTATTTGTTAATGACCTCCAATAGTTTATTCTTGTCTGAGTCAGTTATATATATTTTTCTGGACATTTGCATGCTCTCCTCCCATGTAGTATTACTTAATAACGCTATATTTATTTGATTTTTCATAGCTCTCATTATGAAAAGTTTCATTTGTTATCTAATTTATAACACCTGTAATGAAATTGTATCAAATAGCACAAAAGACACTCCCCTAAAATTCATAAGGGAGATGTCTAAAGTTTATAATAATAGTATATCTAATCTTACAACCATTGTCAATATTGCTAGAATGATTCCAAACTTGTATGATTTATTTATATCTATTTTATAACGGAAAGGTACTGAAATATTTTAACTATTACTGGAGCTATAATGACTGTAATAAGTCCAGCAACCCCAATTGATAAACCACTCATTCCACCTTCTATTTCTCCCATTTCAATAGCCTTAGAAGTTCCTACTGCATGTGCGGAAGTTCCAATAGCAATACCCATTGCTATTTTGTCCTTTATTTTCAATGCTGAGAATATAACTTGTGCCATTATTGCACCTGTAATTCCAGTTACAATAATGGCTGCAACTGTAATTTCAGGAACTCCTCCAATTTGCTTTGAAACCTCAATGCCAATTGGAGTTGTAACGGATTTAGGTATCAATGACAGAGTAAGTACATCAGTTAATCCAAAGACCTTAGAAAACAAAATAGTAGAGATTACACTTACTATGGATCCTGAAAAGATGCCTACAATTATTGGCAATGCGTTCTTTTTAAGAACTGCTAAGTTTTTAAATAACGGTACGGCTAAGGCAACCGTAGCCGGTCCCAAGAAAAAAGATATAATTTGCCCTCCCTTATTATAATCCTGCGGGCTAATATCAAAGATTTTTAGTGCAAGTATAACAATTGTCATGGCAATTAAAAGTGGATTTAAAAATGATTTTCTAGTCTTTTTGTTAATAAGTAGTCCAATTTCAAAAGCAATAAGTGAAATCATAACTCCAAATACCGAACTCCTTAGAATTTCTTTCATTTTACTGCCTCCTTAAAAATTGAACAATTAGTGCTGTAACAGACATAACTAAAATAGCTGTGATTATACATACAAGTAATAGCAAATACCAGGAATCCTTTAGAAGTCCAGTTACTGATAGAAGTCCTACTCCTGCTGGAATAAAGAAAAAGGATAAGTGATCCAGCAAAAACTTGCAGATTTCTTCAATTTGATGTAGCTTAATAATTCCAGTTATTAGTGCTAACAATAATAAAATCATGCCCAGTATACTACCAGGAACGGGGATCTTAAATACTCTATTAAGAATGTCACCAATAAAAAGCATTAGTAACAAAAGCGCCATTTGTCTTAATATCTTCAATTAAAATCTTCTCCTTTCATCTCTTTAGGTTTTGCATTTTTCACTAAATTCATTTTATCATATAAACTTCGCTAAAGCAGAGAAATTTGTCGTATTACAAGAAAAAACAGGGTTTTAATTCCCTGTAAGTGGACTTACCTATAATAAATCTAAATAATATCAAATAAAAGGGTATTTAAAGCTTTTGTAGAACATAATAAAAGAGAAATGAGAATTTACAATAGGATTAAGTGACCAAGTTGTTTAAAGTAGAATTTACTGCGGAAGATACAAAGGAGTAACAATATGATTATATTTCACAATGAATACCTTCAAATAATTCTAAGTTCCATTATAGTTTATCTATTTATAATTGTGGCCATTCGCTTGTTTGGGAAAAAGGAACTTTCTCAACTTTCAGTTATGGACTTGGTTTTTATTTTATTAATAAGTAATTCAGTTCAAAATGCAATGGTTGGTCCTAATTCAACATTAATGGGTGGACTTGTGGCTGCTAGTGCTTTGTTTGTAATAAACTATATCTTTAAGCAGTTTTTATATCGTTTCCCGAAGTTTAGTAAGTTTGTTCAAGGAGAGCCATTGATGCTAGTATACAACGGCAAACTTAATCATAAAAACATTGCAAAATCAAAAATTACCGTTGATGAAATAATGGAAGTAATAAGAGAACATGGAGTGTCACAAATAGAAGACGTGAATTTAGCTATACTTGAAGTTGATGGTAATATAAGTGTGCTTTCTAACGACTTTAGAAACAAGACAGTAAAGAGAAAGAAGACTAAACAAACCATATCACAAAAACAAGCATAGCAAATTAAACCCTAGTGATATTACATCATTAGGGCTTATCTTATAGTAATAATCTGCTTATTAAAAAATCCTTTGACAAAGTACTAATAATCCATAAGTACTGGTCTATAGTCCTCAGGTAATTCTTCTTCACTTAAAAATTGAAAACTGTCATCACTGAGTATTGGTATAAATACTTCATATGGAATACTAGAAAACTCAAAGGCATAATTGCTGGCACCAAACCACATACCCTCTTTGCTACTCAAATTTAAATCCCTAGCAAACTTTGTATAGTTTGAGCAATCATGAACTGCTAAATCCCAGTTTTCTTCATCTGCTATCTTCATGAATTTCAAAGTCAATTCCCTACTCCAAATTGGAGATATATAGCCACGTCTAGCAACATACATGTTTTCCCAATAATAATTATCTATATTATTTTCATTTAAATGTAATTCTGCGCAATTTATAAAATCTAGTTTTGTATCTAGTATTGCATGTTTTTTCTTGAAAAACGATTCAAAAAACTCAGGAGTCATTGGTGTTTCAATACCTACATTTTTAATGTATTTTTTCGCTATTCCAATGTTTTCAATAACCTTGTCTGAACAAGCAGAGGCGCCCAGATTGAAACGTATCTCGTCAAGACCTGCTTCACCTAATGCTTTCAATGTCTCTTCTGTAGCTAAAGTACCATTTGTATATAGATGTTGATAAACCTTAGCATCTTTAAATCTTTTTATAATGGAATAGTATTTTTCAATTTCCATAAATGGCTCTAAATAAACATAAGACACGCCAGTTGGTTTATTGTGAATGGAAAGAAGCAAATCAATATCCTTCTCATAATATTTAGTGCCTCCAATTTCCCACATATCCTCTCCAACTGGAGAAATATCATCTAGGTGTCCATAATTATAACAGAACTTACACTCTAAGTTACATTTGTTGGTTTTCCTAATTGCATTTAAACCAGTACCTAAAAGGCACGAACGGCATCCTTTTGGGAATTTATCTTCATTTCCCACGAAAAGAGTTCTATTTTCCAAAGTTTTTAAACTTCCAATCTCCGCTATTAATTTATCATTTCTATTTTCAATCACTGCCTCAATTTGTGCAAAGGTAGCATAAATAATTTCCTCATGTTTTACGTCAATTTCCTCTTCCTCAGTTAATTGAGAAAAAAATTCAAACCATATCAATGCATCATTTTTTGAAATTTTCATTAAGTATCCTCCTCTAATTGCCATTACGCTCTATAGCATAACAACCTTTAACTTCAATAATTATACCTTTGTCCATAAGATAATACAATATATTTGCAAATAATCACCTTAGGAAGTTTGTATGGGAGGCAGCAATCAGCTAGTTCGCTATGTATTTCTACCTAATAAGTGCTATAATGGAATTAAAGATAAATTATGAAAGGGGATAATTATATGAATCAGGAACAAATAAGCCGAATCTATTCTGGAAAAGGGTTTATCGCTGCGTTAGACCAAAGTGGTGGCAGCACTCCTACTGCACTTTTGCAATATGGAATTACGAAAGACTGTTATTCAAATGACCAAGAAATGTTCAATTTGGTACATGAAATGAGGACACGTATTATCACTAACCCTTCATTCAATTCAGAGCACATTTTAGGTGCTATTTTATTTGAAAACACTATGGATCGTAAGGTTTGTGATCAATTCACCGCGGACTTCCTTTGGGAGAACAAAGGAGTTGTACCTTTTTTAAAGATTGATAAAGGACTTGCTGAAGTTGAAAACGGTGTTCAACTTATGAAACCAATTCCAAATTTGAAAGAACTATTAAAACGTGCAGTTGATAAAAATATTTTTGGAACAAAAATGCGTTCAGTTATTAAAGAAGCTAATCCAGAAGGAATTCGAAAATTAGTAGAGCAACAGTTTGAAATTGGTAAGGAAATAGCTGCAGCTGGGCTAGTTCCAATTATCGAACCAGAGGTTGATATCCACAGCAAGGATAAGGAAAAATCAGAAGAATTATTAAAATATGAGATTTTAAATCAATTGTCTGCCCTTGAAAAAGATGTCAAAATCATGCTCAAACTTTCAATACCAACACAGGATAACTTCTATGCTGATTTAATGGATAATCCACATGTTTTACGTGTTGTGGCTTTATCAGGAGGATATTCTCAAAGTGAAGCAAATGAAAAGCTTGCGCGCAATCACGGACTAATTGCTAGTTTTTCCCGTGCTCTATCTCAGGGATTAACCTCTAATCAAACAGACAAAGAATTTGATTTGATGTTATCCAATTCAATTCTTACAATTTATGAAGCTTCCATAAAATAGACATAAGGAGATTGATCATGAAGATTACTGAAGGATATATTCCATATCTAGAATATAAAACTTACTATCGTATAGTAGGTGAATGCACTGGAAATAAAAAGCCACTGCTTTTATTACATGGTGGACCAGGTTCTACACATAATTATTTTGAGGTACTTGACAAAATTGCGGAAGATGGGCGTGCGGTTATTATGTATGACCAATTGGGCTGCGGACTTTCCGCAACCCCTTCCCGTCCTGATTTATGGTGTGCTAAAACATGGATTGAAGAATTAATCCAGTTACGCAAACACTTAGGCCTAGACGAAATCCACTTATTGGGTCAATCTTGGGGAGGAATGCAGGCAATTCAATATGCTTGCCAATATAAACCAGAGGGAATCAAAAGCTACATCTTATCCAGTACTCTGCCATCTGCCGCACTATGGGAAAAAGAGCAACGTAGAAGAGTTGCATATCTTCCAAAGAAAATGCAAGATGCCATTGCAAAAGCAGAAGAAAATGGAGATTATTCATCAAAAGAATATAGGCAAGCAGAAGCAGAGTTCATGCTACGTTACTGCGCTGGCCCAGTAGGACCGGATTCCCCAGAATGCTTAAGCCGCCCAAGGGTCTCTGGAAAAGAATCCTATGTAACTGCATGGGGTCAAAGTGAGTTTAGTCCATCTGGTACATTAAAAAACTTTGATTTCATGAAAGAGATTGAAGATATTAAAGAACCTAGTTTAATCATCAGCGGTTTGCTTGATCTTTGCTCACCACTTATTGCAAAAACTATGTATGATAAGATTCCTAATTCCCAGTGGGAATTATTTGAATTTAGTCGTCATATGCCATTTGTAGAAGAGAATGAGAAATATATAGAAGTTCTTAATAAGTGGTTAAATAAAAACGACTAATTATTGCAGCATTATATGAATCCCACAGTGGTATATCTACTAGCACTAAAAAAATGTTTCAATCTTTGTAAGGTGAAAATTCCCTACGAAGATTGGAACATTTTTTTGTTGCCTCTTCTTCTTTAATTGACATTTCCCTTAATTGTTTTATATTGTAACAGATGTTATAATAAATATATAATTAGAATAATTTACATTATAAAAGGAGATGTTAATAATGTTTTTCTTTGACAAAATTCCTATGCAAACTTTTTTGGTGGCCATTTCACTATTGGTAGGATTGCTTATAGTAAATGAATTTACTCGCCGCAGCAAATGGATTTCTGTAGCTATGTACATTATACTTCCTATATTTTTAACCATTGCTATTTGGCCCAAAACTGCTGGTGCAGGAACAACCTCTGGATATTGGTTTGCCTGGGTAAAGACCTATTCAGCACTTGCAGGTGTTATTGGATTTATGGCACTGCGTTTTATTAAAGGTCTTGATAAAAATAAGTACATGCTAATGTTCCCTGCCATTATATTATCTGTTAATATTTTAGAAGCCGTATATCGTGATTTTGAATGTTTTAGCAAAAATGGTGTTGTTGAAAATGGTCTTTATCTTTTAGGTGGGCCCTGGAATATCATTAATGGCATAGCTGGTATTGTTAATATTCTTGCAATTACAGGCTGGGTATGTATTCGTGTTTCCAAAACAAAGACACGTGATATGGTCTGGGCGGATCAATTATGGTTTTGGATTATTGCCTATGATTTATGGAATATTTCCTACTGCTATAATGCTATTTCAGATCGTTCCTTCTATGCTGGATTTGTAATTATTACTGCTTGTACACTTGCAGAGTTCACAATTAAAAAAGGTGCATGGCTTCAACATCGTGCTCAAACACTTGCTTTATATGCCATGTTTACCCTTACCTTCCCTGCATTTGCTGACTCTTCTGCTTATGCTGTTAAATCCTCACATAATCCAACTGCAATGCTTACCCTTAGCATTTTAGCCCTTACGGCAAATCTTGGAGTACTAATGTACGAAATATATCATGTTAAAAGTCATAAGATTAATCCATTTAAAAAAGAGGTTTACACTGAGCTTAATGCCTATAAGAAAAATCTTGTTGAGAATAATTTAATATAATAGATTCCAGTTAGTTCCTGCACGTACCGAATTATGTATTTTTAAAACTGATAAATATATTGTTATATAAATTAAGTGTTGTTATACTATGGTGTGTTAGGTTTTTAACAAATACTTTACATATAATAATAATAATAATATTGTTCAGAGAACATAATTCGAGGGGGAATTCCAATGAAAAAAGTGTTAAAACCATTAAATTATTCATTAATAGCTATATTTGCACTTACAATTGCAGTAGCTAGTCCAAAATTAGGATCCTTTAATGTAGATTCTGTTTCAGCAGCTACTGGAGCAGCTCCTGCTCCAGCACCAACTAAACAATCTACGCCAGCTAAGCAAGCTACACCAACTAAATCAGTTGTATATAATACATCAGTAAGTGCAACTCGTTTACTTAAATTTAATTCTATGGGTGATGATGTTAAACGTATACAAACTAGTCTTAACAGCAAGGGATACAAGATTACTGTTGATGGTATTTTCGGAAAACTAACTTTAAATGCAGTGAAGGACTTTCAAAGTAAAAATAAACTTGCAGCTGATGGATTAGTTGGACCAGCTACTTTGGCAAAATTAAATGAGAAACCAGCAGTTCCAAAACCAACAACACCACCAGTTGTAGCTCCACCCGTTGTTACTCCACCAGTTGCTGCGGTACCAAATGTAGACTCAATTTCAGCAGCTTCAAAAACTTACTACTATGAAAGTAGTTCATTAACTGGAGTCAAATTAATGGATGCTATAAAAGCTAGAAGTGGTGCTACATCTGTTGCAACAACCAACCAAGATGGAACTCCTAATATTGCAACTGTAGTTCCAGGTGTTGCAGATGAAAATCATTTACAGTTCGGAATATCACCTAACCAAACTTCTGCTAATATTCTTGAAAGAAAAATAGCTGTACTAACTTTTTATATTTATAATCCAACTGCTGTAGAAAAGGCTGATAGAAACATAGGAGCAAGAGTTGTATTAAAGCTTGTAGAAGATGAAACTAAAATCAAAGATTTAATGACTAAAACAAAAGCAGCTGAAGGAACAATCTTCATGGAAATTGTTAAAGTTCTTCCATTAGGTTAATTCTTTTAAAAAAAGTGGATCCGTATCAAAGTAGAAATTAATTTTACTTGATACGGATCCTTTTTTCATTATTTCTGTATTGCACCATCCCGGGTGATTATTTAATGCATGTTGCAAAATAATCTATATAGGCATTTTTATCTGTAAGAAGAATGATAATGGCATATATTCTTTCACTAATTTTTACTTTTGTATATGGATATATAGCTGCAAATACTAAAAAGGCAATATGCCACTTGGGTGGCACTATTTCAAACAAATTGAATATTATATTAATATATTCTTTTTTGGAGTGATGACTATGCCTTATCAAAATTCTCACAACCAATGCCCTGCTGGGTCAGTACCATATACCATAAGAGATAAAGATACTTTGGGAAACATAGCAAGCTTCTACAATACTACTGTACAAGATATAGTGAAATTTAACCCGGGTATATCCCCAAATAATTTGCAGGTAGGTGAGCATTTATGTGTTCCTCTAAAGCTTCAGATGTACCCTTCTTGTCCAACAACAAATTATTATGTTGTGGCAAAGGGTGATACCCTTATTTCAATAGCAGATAGCTTTAATATTACAGCTCAGCAGTTATTGTATTCAAACTATGGAATCGACCTTAATGATTTATATGTAGATCAGGTATTATGCATACCTGTTGCTCCCCCTCTTACTAGTGTTGAAGTAAATATAGGCAAGCACAATCTTGTAGTATATCGAAGTGGAAAGGTTCTTAAAACATATAAAATTGGGCTTGAAAATCCTAATGATTTGATCCCTCGTGGGACTTTCACAGTTGTGAATAAGCAAGTAGACCCTGGTGTAGAACTAGGATCAAGATGGATTGGGCTTTCTAGCCCCAAACTTGGTATCCAGGGTACCAATAATCCTCATTTTATTGAAAACATTTCGCAGGGACATAGTATAGTATTGTCCAACAGTGATGTGAGCGAACTATTTAATCTTATGCCCGTGATGACAACAGTATTGATACTATAATGTTATGTATTTAATATTTTGATTTCGAGGTGAATTTTATTATGCACGTATATTTAGACCGCGAATTATCTCAGCTACAGGCTCAACTACAAGCTCAAATACAGGCTCCCATATGTCCTATTGGGACTTCTCCCTACGAAATAAAAAAAGGAGATACCTTAGCTACCATTGCCAATAGATTCAATACTTCCATTGAAGCTATTCTTTCGGTGAATCAAAGTATAGTTCCCGAAAATTTAAGCATAGGTCAGGTAATTTGTATAGCACAGGAAAAGACACAGCAATCTGTTTGCCCCATGCTCAGCTCCTATGTTATCAGTAAAGGCGAAACCTTTGGATCAATTGCAAAATTGTTAAATGTACCCCTTCAGACCCTATTAAATTTAAATCCTGGTGTGAATCCTAATAACTTGAATATAGGTCAGATAATATGCGTACCTATTTCATCAATTCTCTTTAGCATTACTATAAATACTATGAACAAAACACTCACATTGTACAGAAATGGGAGGCTTTTTAAGGTATATCCCGTTGCTGTAGGTAAACCTACAACACCTACACCTATAGGCACCTTTACAATAGTAAACAAACAGATTAACCCTGGAGGGCCTTTTGGATCAAGGTGGATGGGTTTGTCAAAACCCCATTACGGGATTCATGGTACAAATAATCCAGCTTCCATAGGTACGGCTGCTTCAAATGGTTGTATACGAATGTATGCCAATGATGTACAGGACCTCTTTAACTTTGTCAGTGTAGGTACTGTAGTTAATATATTGTAGAAGTTTAGCAAGGCATTACCAATTAACGCTGAAAGATTGCGCTCATGCCGACCGCACAATAAAAATCCTGTTAACAAGAACGTTAACAGGATTTTATAGTTGATAAAAATTTTCTTCTGTAACTAAATCTACTGCAAACTTGCCACTTGTCACGTGGGTGGCACTAGTGGGATGGCTTTTGTTCAAATACAAGAATGATATTGGATAAAGGTCCATAAACCATCAATCTGTCATTTATTAGAATAACTTCTTCCTTTGAAATATCACCCATAAACAAATCATTTCTTTTGATATTCAGAACTCTTATTCCATAGTCTTTGCTGATTCCTGACTCCAATAAAGTTCTATTATTAAGCTTTTCAGGGACCACAACAATCTTTATCTCTACAATTACAAATCCATGAAAATTATCAAAAATTAACATTGGATTTGCCTTATTACTAAAAATCACCTTTGTTGCTATACGTTTTACAATATTATCAAAGGTTACTTTGATAAATGGTATCTTTTTTATTATTGTAATAAAAGCCATAAAGCTCAAAAGATATAAAATAGAGTGATATACACTAAAGTTCTTATTTTTAGAAAAAGATACAAGCATGTTGACTAAAAGTGAAACAATTGTCACATTAAACATATTACCAAAAATCATAATTGTAATAGCAATTTTTCTTCTTTTTCGAGATGAAACAATTATTTCACTTTCGGTTGTTGTAAATCCACAATTTGTAAGTAATGAAATGACTTGAAATTTAGCTCTGGTATTAGATACCCCTGTAACCATTAACATTACTGTGAATATTTCAATAATGGTAATATACAAGATAGCTAAAAATAATAATATTAATAAAGCTAGATTAATGGACATCTTTTTCCCCCTATAATACACTAAACAACGTATTTTTATTATAAAACCTTACATACTTGTCTACCCTTTCCCCTATATTATTTACTTTTCAGATTAATTCTTCGTCTTTATTATCAAGTATAATTATTATTAGTAAGATTTGCAATCGCAAATTACTCTAGAGGTATTTTCGAAGATATATGAAATTAAAGGCTTTATATAGAAATTATATTAAAACCGCATATTTTAATTTATAACACTTCTTATATATTTATTTAAAAATATGTGCTTATAATGCTATAATTATGATGAATATCTTGGAAACTAACTATAAAAGGAAAGGAAATGAAAAAAAATGACTTATTTGATTTTAGCTATAATATGTAGTTCTTCTATTGCACTTATTTTTAAATATAGTGAGGGAAATGAAATGAACAGGTATGCTGTTACTAGTACAAACTATTTTACAGCATTTACTGTAAGCTTACTTATGATATTATTTAAACCTTCCATAAAATTCTATGGAATGAACATTTCTATAACTAGTTTTATTAATGAATTTACAAAAGTTATATTAAAAAATAATGGTTCTTTTTCTGAGGGTGCTAGCTTTTCCTGGGCTTTATTGCTTGGTGTAATAGGTGGAGTGTTTTTCTTTTTATCCTTTGTGTATTACCAAAAAAGCGTACGAGAAAATGGGGCCGCGCTTTCTGGTACATTTGGGAAGCTTGGCATTCTAGTTCCAATGATATTTTCAGTTGTTATCTGGAGAGAAATACCTGGACTTATGCAATGGATTGGGATTTTTATGGCTTTATTTTCAATTCTATTTGTGAATCTTTCTTCTAAAAAAGATACTGTTAATAATAGAAGTATAACTTTAACGCTGATTTTATTATTTATATTTGGAGGGATGGCTGAGTTTCAGAATAAGTTATTTCAGCAATATGCTTTAACAGCATATAAAGATGTATTTTTGTTTTTTACATTCGTTATAGCCTTTTTCTTAAGTTTGTATTTTGTTATAAAATCAAAACAAAAGATAATGAAAAAAGATTTACTTATAGGATTTTTAGTTGGAATCCCAAATTTATTCTCTTCATATTTTCTTATAATGGCTTTAAATAGCATATCTACTTCTATAGCTTTTCCTATATACAGCGCTGGAAGCATAATATTTATAAGTTTGGGTGAAGTAATTTTATATAAAGAAAAATTATCAAAGAAAAATCAATTTGCTATATTAGTAGTGATTTTAGCTTTAACACTTATTAATATCTAACTCGTACTTCATATCAATTCTTAGCTTTCACTAAGAATCCTAATATAAATATTTTCACATGATATAATTATAAAATCAAGTCAAAAAATTACACATTTATGAAAAGAGGAATCATAACTATGAATAATAAAATTTTAATTGTTGTGGATGATAATGCCATTAGTGAGATGGTTAAAAATTACTTGATAAAGGATGGTTTTATAATAACAACTGCGTTTAATGGTGAAGAGGCAATAGTTAAATATTTAAACCAAGACTTGGAGCTGATGATTATATAACTAAGCCCTTTTCAATGATCGAACTTTCTGCAAGAATTAAAGCAGTTATTAGAAGAGCCACAAAATATTCTAATAATGATAAAGATCAAAAGCCATTGGTGATTAAAGTAGGGAAACTTACTATTGATATAGGTAATTTCCTAGTTAGCAAAAATAATCAAGATATTCTCCTTACTTCTAAAGAATTTGATATTTTAAAATTATTTGTACAGAATCCCAATAGTGTCTTTACCAAGGCACAAATTTATAGTTCAATATGGAAAGAAGAGTATTTCGGTGATGATAATGTAATCAATGTTCATATGCGAAGACTAAGAGAAAAAATAGAAGATGACCCCTCACATCCACAATATATAAAGACTTTGTGGGGTATTGGGTACAAGTTGGAGGTTACTTAATGGTTATGCCTTTATTAGTAATTATTTTTATTTTAATTTGCATAATACTTCTTCAATATAAACATAAAAAGGAAGAAAGTAAAAACTTAGAGTATATTGTAATAAAATTAAACAAAATTGTAAAAGAAAATACTAATGAAAAACTCTTGGTTGTTACTTCTGATAAAGAGATTAGAAAATTATTAGTGATTATAAATAAGCTTTTAGATTTCAATCAAAAAATAACGTCAGACTATAAAAGAAAAGAAATATCTATGGATAAAATGCTTTCAAACATTTCTCACGACTTAAAAACTCCACTTACAGTAGTACTCGGGTATATTGAAACCATAAAGCTGGATAAGGATATTAAAAAAGATGAAAGAGAAATATTGATTTCTAAAGTTCATAAAAAAACTCTGGAAGTAATTGAACTTATTAATAAGTTTTTTTATTTAGCCATGTTAGAATCAGAAGATATGGATTTACCTATAACAAGGGTTAATATGAATGAAGTCTGCCGAGAAAATATATTAAGCTTTTATGAAACTTTAACTTCTAGAGGTTATGAAGTTAATATAGAAATTCCTGAAACAAATATTTATGCACTGGGGAACCTAGATGCAATCAAAAGAATAATGGATAATTTGATTTCTAATGCCATTAAATATGGGAGTGAAGGTAAATGCATAGGACTTAACTTAACCTATGATGATAACTATTCCTATGTAGAAATTTGGGATAAAGGTAAAGGCATTGATGAAATGAACACTTTAAAGGTATTTGAGAGAATGTACACCCTTGAGGATTCAAGAAATAAATTATATCAAGGAAGTGGGCTAGGACTTACCATAACCAAAAGGCTTATTGAAAAATTAGGCGGAGAAATTTCACTTAAAAGTAGCCCCTATGAGAGAACTAGCTTTACTTTTAAGCTAAAGAGAATAAATTATTAGTGAGTAAGCAAGATGCTAAAATAATAGCATCTTATTTTTTAACTTAAGAATTTTGTAAGATTCACTTAATAAAAAAGAGAATTTCATATTGTACAATAAAATTACGTTAAATATTGAAAAGAGGTATGTAACATGAATTATATATTAAGGACAACAAATTTAGTGAAAAAATTCAAGGATAAGGAGGTTGTAGCTAATGTAAACATGAACATAAAAAAAGGAGAAATCTATGGGTTCTTAGGTCCGAATGGAGCAGGTAAAACCACAATTATGAAGATGATAGTAAATCTTGTTAAGCCAAGTAGTGGAGAAATTGAAGTTTTTGGTGAGAAACTAAACTTTAAGGCCTATGAAACTTTGAAACGTATAGGAAGCATCATAGAGTACCCTGTATTTTATGATAAGCTCACTGGAAGAGAAAACCTAGAACTTCATTGTGAGTACATGGGATATTACAATAAAAGTGCTATTGATGAAGCCTTAGACCTGGTAAATTTAAAAGATACAGACACTAAGCCGGTTAAAGATTATTCCCTAGGAATGAAACAAAGATTAGGAATTGCAAGGGCAATTATAACTAAACCAGAGTTGTTACTATTAGATGAGCCAATCAATGGTCTTGATCCAATTGGAATCAAAGAAATCAGGAATCTATTAAGAATGTTAAGTAAGGAATATGGCATTACAATTTTAATATCTAGCCATATTTTGAGTGAAATCGAACAAATAGCAGACACCATAGGAATAATTACTAATGGAAAGTTAATAAAGGAAGTGTCAATGGATAATATTCGCCAGCAGAATACTGAGTATATAGAAATAATTACTAAAGATTGTATAAAAGCTGCATATATTTTAGAAAATGATTTGAATATTTCTAATTTTAGAGTTATAGATAATTCCTTAATAAAAATATATGATTTAAAATTACCACAAAAGGATATTTCAAAAGCTTTAATTTTAAAGGACATTGAAATTGAGGCTATAAATAAGAAAAATAGTTCCTTAGAGGATTATTTCTTAAAGCTTTTAAATGGAGGTGCGATAGATGCTTAAATTAATTAAATTAGAAATTAAAAAGTTTAAGTTTAGTAAATATATAAAAGGAGTTATAATTGCAAACTTAGTTATTCTAGGTATATTACTTTTGGGTGCACTTAATACTGAGGAGTTGATGTTTAACAATTATAATGATGCATTTTTATATTCAAGTATTATGGTAAGAGGCACCTTCTCCATTTTTGCAGCTGTGCTTATCTCAAAACTAATAATTGGTGAATATAAAAATAAAACAATAAATATTATGTTTACCTATCCAATAAGCAGAAAAAAAATTATGATAGCAAAGTTAGCTATTATTGTACTATTTACTTTTACAACTATGATAATATCAAACATTTTCCTAGACTCTAGTATATTTATTTTAAATATATTTATGAATTTTATTAAAGTTCCTTTAACCCAAGCTATTTTAGTGAAAAACATAATTAATTTCTCTGTATACTCCATAGCTTTTTCCTTTGTAAATTTAATTCCATTATATGTAGGTATGAAAAAAAAATCCGAGGCTGCCACAATAGTAACCTCAGTTATATTAGTAAGCCTGTTAAATAATGGATCTAATTCAAGTACATTGGGATCTATTATCATAATCCCTATCAGCCTTGCAATCATAGGCGCAGTGGTAGCTTATTTATCTATAAAAGATATAGAAAAAGTAGATGTGTAACTCTACTACTTGATATAGCGAGTACACCGCACGTTTAGATAAACATAAGCCACTTGGTGGAATTGATATCCATACCCCCTAGAAGAAACCGAAAATAGTTTCTTCTTGCTAGTAATTACTAGGAGCTTGTACTTCACCCTCTAAATCTCGAATTTTCTCTCGATATACTTTAATTATGAAGTACCCAGAAATTATTAAAGAAACCGCTTCTGCTATTGGAAACGCTATCCATATTCCGGCTAATCCAATTAATTTACTTAGAATAAATGTTAATGGTAATAAAATAATAATCTGTCTTGCAAAAGATATAATAAGACTTACTTTTGCTTTGCCAAATGCTTGAAAAACCGTGGAAAGAACTATTACTATCCCAGAAAATACAAACCCTATACTGATAATTCTCAAACACTCAATACCAATTGCATCCATTTGTGGCGTACTGTTAAATAGCATAAGCAATTGCCTCGGGAATATTACAAATATGCTGGTACCAACCAGCATAATTGCGCATGCAAATATGCAGCCATACTTGACAGTTTCTATCACCCTATGCCTATTTTTCGCACCATAATTATAGCCCACTATAGGCATAATACCTTGTGTCAAACCGAATACAGGCATATATATAAAAGACTGTAATTTGTAGTATGCTCCAAATACTGCAACAGCAGTTCCAGAAAACCCTGATAAAATTAAATTGATACAAGATACCATTATGGATCCCAATATTTGCATAAACATAGCAGGGATTCCAACTTTGAATATTTCACCTGTTATATCGCTACTATAATGAAATTTCTTTAAATTTAGTTTTAGTCCATTATTATTTCTAAGTACGAGTTTAAGTGCATATAGCATAGCAAATATTTGACCAATAACTGTTGCTATTGCTGCACCCTGCACACTTAATTTAGGAAAAAATAACAATCCAAAAATAAGAATTGGATCAAGAATAATGTTGGTTATCGCACCTAATAACTGTATTCTCATAGAACTCAACATGTCGCCAGTAGATCTTAAAATATTCATACACACTTCTGATATAATGCTACCAAATGAAAACAACATAATAATCCTAGTATACTGTACCGCATATTTGATAACAACAGGGTCGTCAGTAAACAACTTAGAGAACATTTCGGGTACAAATGCCGAACAGATTGCAAGCATAATCCACAATACAACACCTATTGCAAATCCATGTTCGCCCGTATTTATCGCATCATCTTTGTTCCCCTCGCCCAGTTTTCTTGACATAAATGAGTTAATTCCCACTCCAAGTCCCACAAATATTGATACTATTATCAATTGTATTGGAAAAGCTATGGATAAAGCCGTAAGTGCCTGCTCTGATATTTTTGCTACAAATATACTGTCTACAACATTATATAGCGCTTGCACAATCATCGACAGCATTGCTGGCAATGACATCCTTATAATCAGCTTCTTTATATCCATATTACCTAGTTTATTCATATTTTCTTTCATTGTTAATTCTCCTTTAATGTTGTTACATTTTCTACCATCTTGACTAGTATACTTCTTATTTTTTCAATATCATCATTAGGAATGTTATCAATGAGAATCTTTTCCCATCCTTTCAAGACTTCTGTAATGCTAGGAAATATACTTCTTCCTTTATCTGTTAAATATATGCCTTTTTCTCTCCTATCCCCTTCGCTAACTACTCTATTAACATAATTATATTTTTCAAGATGGGTAATTATTTTTGTTATAGTGGCCTTATTAAATAAAAATGATTCATTTATTTCAGTTAGATTAGCCCCATTATAATCTCTTAAAAATAATAATACTTCCGCTTGAACTTTATTTAGATTGTATTTTTTCAGCTTAACATCTACAAAATTATTTTCATTTCTATATAATATAGAAATATTTTTCCCTATTATTTTACGCATATTTTCCTCCTTCTATAATAGTTGCCAAGGAAACCATTATACATCATAATGGTTTCCTTGGCAACTATTGTTTTCAGCAATCAATATAAGTCATAATCTAATAGAAAAATAGAAAATTTCACTATATTAAATCCTTAACTTTATTAATTTAGATAATATTTATCTATTTCTTTTGAGGTTTTAATAAGTTCTTCCTTGATACTGTTTAATTTAATTCCTAGTCTATTTAAAAAATGAAGTTTATTCATTCTTTCTTCATTTTTTGAAAGATATAGTATCTATACGCTTACCATTTTCTGATCCGTGGGTATGTCCCACAACCTTAAAATGCTCTGCAAGGCGATGAGCTAAACTATCATAATTTTCATACTTTCCTCTAAGGCAGGTGGAAAGATGGACTACTTCCACGCCATTTTCAATTAATTTTTCAATTTTACGTTCCAAGTCCCCTCCTGCATGAGTAAATGCTACTAGTTCCACCTCAGGACCATAACTGCTAAAGGCATCAATTTTCTTATTAAAAGCGTTAAAACAACCTTTTCCAGTACATCGATCCATTGTACCCTCATTTACTAAAATCGCAATTTTCATATCTATCCCCTTTACATATAAAACAAACTTATAACCTATTATGTTGTTATATAAGCTAATATTGTGTAAAACTGTATTTATAATTTTATTTAATATGTGTAGTATACCATTTAGATATCACTTAAGCCGTGATTAATGTCACAAACAAAACATTTCATTACAAACTTTTCTTCCTGATTCAGTTGTGAACTACTCACCACCTAAAGGGTGGGAGCTTCTTGGTCAATACTACTACTGTAGCAAGTTTACCCAAGCTATCAAGGCTATTCCAGCCTCTCTAGTCAATATATCTTGTATTACATTGCTAGTTTTAGTAGATTTTTGCTTGCGTTTATATCTCTATCCATTATCATTCCACATACTCGGCAAATATAAGTCCTGCAAGACAAGTCTTTCGTTTGGCTTGATTTATTCCCACAACTAGAACATAATTGGCTACTTGCATAGTTTGATGGAGCTACTATTATTTCTCTGCCATACCACTTTGCTTTGTATTCTAACATTCTTCTAAACTCTGACCAACTAACATCGGCTATTGATTTTGCTAGTTTATGATTTTTTATCATATTACTTACTTTTAAGTCCTCAATAACTATCGTTTGGTTTTCACGAATTAATTGAGTGCTTACCTTATGGAGAAAATCTTTTCTTTGATTAGCTATTTTCTCATGTAACTTTGCTACTTTAACTTTAGCCTTTCTTCTGTTATTGCTTCCTTTTTGTTTTCTTGATAAGTCCTTTTGAAGTTTACCTAGTCTTTTTTCTGATTTCTTTAAGTGCTTTGGATTACTGAAGATTTCTTCGTCACTTGTTATTGCAAAGTCCTTTATTCCCAAATCCACACCTATTTTATTATCTATTTCGGGTAGTTTAACAATTTCAGTATCAACTAATATTGATATAAAATACTTGCCACTAGGAACTTGCGATATAGTACATGACTTAATCAATCCATTGAACTGTCTATGTTGCTCTATCTTAATCATAGATTTTAGTTTAGGTACTTTGATATGATTATTTTCAATGTGTACAGTTCCCCTTTGATTGTTAGTTGTATAGTTATTTGTATTAGTTCTTTTCTTGAATTTGGGGAATCCAACTGATTTATCTCTAAAGAAATTCTTATATGCTTTATCTAAATTCATTTGAGCATTTGCCAGTGCTAGACTATCCACTTCTTTTAACCACTCAAACTCAGTCTTGTATTGTGCAGGAGTAGGATATTTTACTGACTTAATATCTAAATTTTTGTTTTCTTCATAGGACTTTATTCTTTCAGCCAACATTTTATTATATACAAACCTAGTGCATCCAAAAGTTTTAGCTAAATATATTCTTTGTTCTTCATTTGGGTATAGTCTGAATTTGCAAGCCTTTAGCATTTCCTCACCTCATTTCATTCCTTGATTTTCGATATACTTTCTAACTATGTCTATTGGAGCACCTCCAGTTGTTATAAGGCAATAACTCCTACTCCAAAAATATTCTTTCCACAATTGGTTTCCTATTAATGGAAACTCTTTTTTTATAAGCCTACTACTAGCACTTTTATAAGCATTTAGGAATTTTGATATATCTGTATTTGGTGAACCTCTAAATAGTAGATGAACATGGTCTTTATCATGATTCCATTCACCTAAAGTTATATTATATTTAGGACATATATACTCAAATATTTCTTTTAACCTATTTGATACTTCATCATTTATTACTTTGCGTCTATATTTTATAACCAATACTAAATGATAATTAAGCAAGAACACTGAATGATTATTAGTATCTAAAATCAATAAATCACGTCCTTTGTATGTTTACTACTGATTATAATTTACGCTATTTGTTGACTATCGTCAAGGGCTATTCATCTCCCACCTAAGAGGATGGGCGAATTCCGCCCATTCTGTTAAATTACGAACTTAAATTATTCCTTATATGTATGAGTGTTTTCTTATCAAAACTTATAACTAAATTATACAAGGAGATGATTATATGGTTGGATTGCTAATAATATTATTACCTGTAGGTCTAGCTTTTGTTTTTATAGGATGGCGTATTTGGGAAAAAAACAGATAACCCCAATATATGAATATCATTATACTAGGGTTACGCAAAAATATAAAAAATCTTATACATAAGAAATGGGTAAAGCATGTCTTTAATGGTTTTAATAGTTCTATGATTAAAGATCCTCGTGTTTTATAACCTGTGGAGGCTGTTCTAGCCATTTATTATCAATCAAAATATCTGAACATTGTTTAGCATAATTCATTATTTCCTCTCCATATTTTATATATTTGGTTATTAAATCACCCCTTGAACTTTCTGAAATTGCCATACCCATGTTACTTATAGATGATGTAGTCATTATTAAAACATAAATTAACATTAATTTTTCTGAGAATGGTGATTCCGTAGAATCTGTAACATATGATTCAGATGTAGATGATGCTGGTATTCCCTCATCTAAAAATGTTTTGGTCAATTCACCTAGTATTTTTGATGATAAATCCTTACCTTTAAAAAGACAATTAGAAATTTTCTTATCTTTGGAAACCTGAGCAAATGCAGTTGTCAAGGCTACAGCCATGGTATTTGTAAAAATAAGTTCAAACATTCGTGTTATTTCTCTTGCAAGTAAAGGACGCTTTTCTCCAAAAAAATCTAATAGGAACTTATCACTCTTTATATATTCAACCTCTTTAGAGACTTCTATTTGTGGAGCCCTTACGAAAACACCTTTTGATAATCTTAAATCAGTAGATTTATTATAAAGTTCAACACAATCATTAATGCATTTTGAGAAATAATCTCTAACATCTTTACGTGCTGTTTGATTTAAAATTGATGTATAATTGCACATTCCTAGTCTTGCCATTATTGTTAAATAAGCCAAATGAAATGAATCGGTAAATAAACGTGGAGCGTTTACATTAACATCATTATCTGTGAATCCATCTGGTATAGGTAACCCCTCTTTATTAAATAAATCTGTAATTACAGCACTATGCTGAATGGATAAATTTATTGTATATTGAATCAATTCCCTTGTTTCATTATCTTCTACGTTATTGAGAAAATAACTAAGAACACGTATTGCTAAACTATCGCTCATGTATGAATTCCACAGACCTGATATTTCAGATGAAACTAAGGGTATATTTTTTGAATCTGGCATAAATGCATCCTCCTTATATAAAAAATTCTATAGATAACTTTCCCATTAATTCATATTTATATGCACAATTATCTTTGAATAATCCAATTCCTTATATTTGAAATCTATGTTATAATTAGCATATAAGTAGACTATCACTGAAGTTTCCTATTTCTTATATCACGCTCTTCTCACTTACATAAGTGAGCGACTTACCTTCTGAAATGTGATTAAATTTATTTTAGGGAGATGTTAATATGTCATGGTGTCCAAAATGCAAATATGAATATCGTGAGGGATTTACAACTTGTAGCGACTGTGGATGTGAATTAGTAGAAGTACTTGAATCTACAAAAGATAAATCAATAGAAGAAAATGACACTGAAGCATTTCTAATATCCGTTGGTAAGGATTTTGATGCAAGAATAATTGAATCCAAACTAACCGCTTTTGGTATACCTTCATTAAAAAAATGTAATGGTGTTGACGGCATTTATGGTTTTCCTGGCAATTCTGAAATCTATATATACGTACCTTCTAAGTTACTTGATGATGCAAAAGCCATAATTAATAATCAAATTAAATAAACTGTTAGAATTTATTCTCAATAATCTTATTATGCACAGCAGAAATGCTGAGATACTCCCTAAGTATAATAGTTCAGCAATGATATATTTACCATACTTTAATAATCAAAGAAAGATTTATTGGCTTGTCTATTTACGACAAGCCAATTTTATATTCTTTTAATCATCGCTACTGCTTACATAAGCTTAGTTAGTGCCTGTTCTAATGATGCTTTACCTTTTATTAAATCACTAATTGCATAAAGTTTTAACCTCTTCGGCATCCCTTGTCCACATATGTAGTGCGGTGATCACACTGATTCGTCTAAGTAAATCCCCAGTATTTGCAGTAGAATCTTCTCTAAAATATAAGCGTTTTTGCACCGCATCCTGCATCTTTATAAGCCAATAGGCCACAGCACCCTAATCCATATTGGTGGTGGACATGTCATTGTTAGTAAAATTGGCGTTGTATACTCCAAGCAAGATCATCTTCTTCATTTCATCACTGGTTTCATTTTTAGGGTTTACTTTAGAAATATCAATTTTTCCCCCAAGTACCTCATAAGTTTTAACCATCAAGGATAAAAATATTTCTTCCTTCATCATGCTATTAGCAAGTAAATCAGGAAATTGAATACCTTTTGCTTTTAAATATTCTATCTCATATTTATTTTCTCTTTGCCACCACTTTTTTCTTTTTTGGTGCATAGTCCTTCATTTCTGGAATGGCGCCTCCGCCAATTGCCCAAATATAAAGGCTTGCCACAGTTCCATAGGGCGAGTACCGCCTTGCATATTTTGCAAACTTTTTACGGTCAATGCTTCTGTGATGATATAGCATCCTCATTCCGCGGTGAATTGCAAGATCCCCAAAGCTTAAAACATCAGGCCTCTGCATAGAGAAAATCATCAGCATTTCAGCAGTCCATATACCGATTCCATTCAGTGCCGAAAGCTCTTTTATAACCTCCACGTCAGACATCTCATGTAGTGCATTGATATCGAATTCTTTACTTTTGATTTTTCCCGCAAAATCTTTGATATATCCAGCTTTCTTGAAGGTCATTCCAAGTTTTTGAAGCTCCTCAAGTTCCAATGAACATATATTGTCCACATCTATAATCTTAACTCTGTCATTAAGCCTTTGCCATATGGTGGCCTGGGCGGAGGTGGAGATTTGCTGGCCAATGATATGATTTACTACGGAGGAGAAAAGATCACTGTTAACAGGCCTGTCTATATGCCCGATTCTATCAATGGCCTCGCCCAGCAACTTATCACGGCTTTTTAAGAATTCAATTTCCTTGTTACCATATTCAAAATACAATATATCACCTCCGAATTGTTGTGATTATAGATTAATCTTTTTAATAATTCTTCATTTCTCATTTAAATATTCAGACTGAGAAGCAATAGTGGAAATATTTACTCCCACACTCAATATAAAATTACCTATGACATTCTGTTGATTAACATTAAGATCTTTAGAAATTATAACCGCTAAGGCACTTGCTAAGGAAACTAACTCATAAGGTGTGCACTCTTCTATTTTTTTCATTATATACCTCTTTTAAATATTATTATAGTCAAAATAAGATATTAATTTTATTAGTTTTTAAGATTATTCTCTTTCATTTTTTCAACATATTCCTTAAGTTCATCTATCTGTTTTTGTAAGTCATTACTAATACTTTTATCAATTTCAGATGGATTTTCTTCTAGTGCTTGGATATTTTGATTCTGTGCTGCAATCAATAAAACAACCTGCCCAACAGTTTGATAAAAATTACCTAATACGTTTTGCTGAGCAAGATCAGTTTTTTCTGCAATTATAAATGATGATGCTAATGCCAATGAAATTAATTCAGAATTAGAGTATTCTTCTAAATTTTTCAATTAAGCTCCTCCCTTGACTAAATGTACTATTAATATATATTACAAAAATAGAATTTATATATCCTTTATACTAAAGCATATAATATTAATTATACTACATATAACATATATTCCATATATACATGCACAGTTAATAGACTAAGATTAGTTCCTTGCATTCTTCGCTATAGCTTTAATCCATCCATGAAAGGTTAACCTTATTTTTATTTTAAATGTATTAAATAAAAATTAATATTTTTATCTCCCCAACCTAAGTCCCAAGGTACATGATATCTATCAATAGTGTGTGTATTAACAAGAGGGTAACCATGATTATCAAAACCTGTAACTATAGCAAAATGATCTATATCGTTACCTTTGGCATAACAAATAAGATCGCCTATATCCAATTTTTGCACTGCGCCACATGGATAGCCAGGAAGGGGAGCAATTAACTGGGCAAAGGTGCCTTTACCTAGTACTTTTCCTCTACCACTATAAATTAAATAATTTTTAAAGGCATCAGCATTAACCCATGCTGATGTTCCGCTAGCGCCTTCATATTTCCAAGTGCTATCAAATCGTAGACCACCACCATCCTTATCTCCAATTGATTGAGACACATAATTAGTGCAATTCCCACCATTTCCTGTATAGTTTGTGTACTTTTTATTATATTTTACTAACCCCTCACTAGCCCATGGTATTCCACAGTATTTATCTGCATATTTAACCGCGTTAGTTTTGTTATAACAACCTTTAGAAGTGACTTTTGCCTCAGTTATTATTTTAGGACAATTACCTAGGGCGTAAATAGTCTGTATATTTTTATCAAGCTTTAGATCTTTTAATTCTCCAGAATATGATTTCAAAGCATCTTCAAAGCAATCTAAATACCAATCAGAATATATCACCCATTTTTCTTCACTTTTTATTAGTTCCATGGAGTGTATTAAGCCTACACCAAAGGCATTTGTAATAGGTGCCGTATCATTTTTATATGTATACTCAAATTTATAATATTCGTCTACCAATAAACGTATACCTCTTGGGGTTGCAACTACTTTTCTAACTTTGGGTGTAGATTCAACTTTTATAAAATCCATACCTCTTTGACTTGACCAATCATTAAAATATTTAAATCTTTTCACTTCATGTTCCAGACTCCACCTTCCAAGTTTTTGAGACAGGTCATAGTAACTAGACAGGTTTGTAATGTCTCTACTAATAAACATGGAGCAACGATCCTTGTAAATATCTTCAAGTAGCTTTGTTACTTCAGTTTGATCTGGATTTATAGCCGCAATAGTTGAAACAGATATATCTTTATTAGTGTAAAAATTATTGAATTTATAAATAAATGAAAAAAACAATAATGTAAAAGATAAAATAATAATAGACATACTAGTTTTGTGAATAGCATTTCTCATAAACTTATACACCTCCAAATTATGTGAATAATAAAAGTTAAGCACTAATTTAGTATTCCAAATTATTAAGATTTCTTACAAAAATAATATATGTATTACTTTGAAATCTTGAGAAGTTATTCATTAAAATTAGTTTTATTAATATACTTAATAATGGCAAATAATTTTTGTGAGGTAGCTTATGCATGGTGAGTAAATCTACGACCAATGATGTACTAAATACTTCATTACCTGTAGTAGCGCAGATAACAATATATACTTTAATGTCTATTTTTGATTTGATGATGATTGGAAATTATGGTGGAAATGTTGCAGTAACTGCCGTGGGTATAAGTAATAGTTTAACAAATGCATTTATAGGCATATTTATTTCAGGTGGAGTTTGTATAAGTATTGTTTCGCTTGTTTCAAGACTTGTGGGTGCAAAGCAATATAAAGTTGCGGAAAAATTTGCGGCCATAGGATTTATTTTAGGTGCTATCATTTGTTTTATAATCACAATTTTAATTTATTATTTTGGAAAAGAAATTCTATACATACTTGGGGCTAGGAATGTAATTTTACAAACAGGATATTCCTTTATAAAAATCAATTCTATAGCTTTATTCTTTTCTATGAATATGATGCTATTAAATTCTGTTTTAATAGGATACGGGAACACTTTTATACCATTTATATGTTCTTTAATTGTATTTTCTTTAAAGATGCTTTTTAATTATTTATTAATTTTTGGTATTATGTTTAAGGCTAGGGGCGTAGATGGAAGTGCCATTGCCTCTACAATTGCATATTTATGTGGCTTGATTTTTTCTTCTTACTATGTCGCTTTTAAGGCTAAAATCACGTTTAAAAATTTTTCCATCTTCAGTATTTATTCTAAAGATATTAAAAGAATATTAAAATTAGCTATTCCCTGTTCGCTAGAAGAAGCAGCCTTTAGTGTTAGCAAATTGATATGTGTTGCTATTATAATTAGATCTGGCAGTATTGCATTTGCTGCTGATGGAATAGCTAATATGATAGAAGGAATTTCAGTCATGCCTGGTATCGGATTTGGCATTGCAGTTATTACAATGGTAGGACTTAATATAGGAAAAAAGGATTATAAAAAAGCAAATGCGACTGCCATGAACTGTGCTTTTTATGCCATGTTTATGATGAGTGTATTTGCTATTATATTCTTATTTATGCCAAACCTTTTGGTGAATTTATTTGTGGGGGAAAACGAAAAAAAAGTTGCTTATTTAGCAGGTAGATGCCTTGCCATCGGAGCTGCAGAGCAACCATTTATAGGTATGTCACTAGTCTTTGCCGGGGCATTAAAAGGGCTTGGAGATGTTAAGACGCCATTTTTTATTTCTTGTTTTACAAGTTGGATTATAAGATTGCCACTAACATATTATTTTATACATATACTAAAATACCAGGTTACAGCCTTATGGTGGATTACAGCATTGCAATGGGCAATAGATGCACTACTTATGTTTATCCTTTTTAAATATAAATTTAATATATTACAAAAAAACTATGCTAAATAACTTAACTAGCATAGTTTTTACGCATTAGTATTCTATCTTTGATGCCTTTTAGTTTACAAGTTAACCCTTCTTAATAGGCATTATAGTAATAATCGTAGTATGGATTATAAGGATAGTAAGGATAAAACTGTGATAAAAGAAAATAATAGTAGTTAATATCGGGATAGTAATTATTGCCGTAATATCCTGGATGTCCGTGCCATACTTTATGTCCATATCCGCCACCTTGTCCGTGTCCACCCCCAGGTCCTTGTCCGCCGCCTGGTCCATGCCCTCCTCCAGGTCCATGTCCACCACCTGGTCCTTGTCCTCCTCCAGGTCCATGCCCACCACCAGGTCCGTGCCCTCCTCCAGATCCTTGTCCGCCACCAGGTCCGTGCCCGCCTCCTGGACCAGGACGATATTCACCTTCATCTGCACCTTCATCTACAAAATCTTCACCATTGTACTCATACATCATTTGATCTCGTAGCATATAAGAATTTTCACACATCAATGGGCAGTTCATGCAGTAAGGGTATTGTTGTATTGGCTGTATTGTGTTTGGTATTTCCTCATTTATTTTGCTCATATAGAAATCTCCATAAAATTGATTACAATATTATAGTATGTAGATGTACTGAAAATGTAACCAATGATTATTCAATCTAAATTTATATACTTTGCATATTCATATGAAATTAAAGACCCAACTCTATTCTCCTTCCAACCTATTTCTTCATGAGAATAATCAGATATCTGCTTACAATTAAAGTTCTTAAATTTTTCACTAATTTTTTTAGCTATATCTATTTCATCTTGCTCAAGAAATATATCACAACTATCAGTTTCAGAAAGGATGTATTCGCCATTAGTATCTTCATCTTCAACTATAGAAATAACACCTTGTTTTTCAAGAAGTCCTAATAGTAAATTTCTATTTTCAATTACAGGTCCCCTAGGCAAGGATGCATATTGCATACCAGTTATGGAAGTTGTCTTCTCCTTAAAAAATATATTATCAGCATACCATAGTAGCTTCATAAGTTTTGTTTTAAAAAGTTTTGTTTCATTAAGTGCGAAATAAATGACTAAGCTTTTAAATTTTTCATAGTCGAAGTATTTAAACCCGCTAAAAATATCATTTCTACTTTTAACATTCTCTATCACATTGTGTTCTAGCTCAGTTACTGCATTTTCTGATAACAGCAGATCTATCCTTTCTCTTAATTTCTTTTCTTTTGAACAAGATAAAACACCTAGATTATTATTTAATATATTCAACATATTCTCTGGATTCTTTAAAAGCATGAGAATATTATTATGGGCTTTGTCTTGAATAGCACCCATTTCATACCTATGCATAGTGACTTCTCCCCACTTTAACAACCTAGAAAAAGCTCTTTGACTTAATCCATAAGTATCTCTAATTGTTTTTATTTCATTAGAGGTTAATAACCCATGATTTTTTCTGTATTTTTCAAATGCTCTCTCTATATTAGCTTCATCTAATTCTTTATCAAATAATTCTTCACCACAGCAAACACAAGTGCTTACCTCTGATTGTATCTCAATCTCTTCATCTCTAACCATATATACTTCATTTTTTCTAACTACATCAATGACTTTGTAATCATCACATACATGACAAAACAGTTCTTTTTTCAAAACAAACACCTTCCTTTTATTTCATCAATTGTAGATTTTACTGCCATTATATTTTTTCCTTCCCTTCTATAAATTAATATAGTATACGATAAGTATACTATATATTGTAACCAAATACAATAAATGTTATCACATGATAACATTTTATTTTACAATAATTTAATACTATATTATTTTATAGTTCATTTTATAGTTTACATTGATATACAGTAAAATACTTGAATAATTACATTATTATATACTATAATCAAATAAGGACAAACTAATAAAGTGTTCTGAACTAGCATATAAGAAAAAACTCAATTAATTCTAATTTGGAGTGTGATAACATGGACATGTATCTCATGAATAAGGAAATGCTCAAAAAACTCTGTGCAAAGTCTGTAGGTATGACTTTGGCGACAATTTGCACAGAGATGACTATTTAGTCGCTTTACTTAAGTAAATTCATACATAAACAGGCTTTGCTTCCTTAGCTTAAACAATAAATTAAGGAGCTGAGCTTTATGAACTATTTAAGAGTTGATACAATTTTACCAGATAATTTAATTAAAGAAATTCAAAAATACATTCAAGGTGAGTACATATACATCCCTTCTCCGCCTGAAATAAGGAAAAAGTGGGGAGAGAAATCTAAAAGCCTCGATTATATACACAGCAGAAATGCGGAAATACTCAGTAAGTTTATTAGCAAATGCACCATTAGTAATCTAGCTGAAGAATATTTTCTTTCAGAGAGTAGTATTAAAAAAATTGTATATAAAAAAGGTATATAGATTTAAGCTACTATCTGCTTAACGGATAGTAGCTTTTGTATAAAGAATGATATAGAAATATTTATTATCTTTCATTTTAATAGGTGAAATATTAAAATTATATAAAGCACTTATTTAAGGATATGGGGGTAGATATTTTGAGTATTTCTTTTAGATATTATAGGGATGAAGATTTTTTAAAATTAGAAAAACTTATTTTAACAAGTTATCAATGGGGTAATCCACCCTGGGGTTTAAGTCATCATGAGTTTTCCCGTGGAGTTCATAGTGCCTGGGCAAATATAGTTGGTAATTGGAGACATACTGTTGGGATATGGCATGACGATGGTGATATTATAGCAGCAGTTATCTGCGAAGGAGTATGGAACGCTGATGGATTTTTCCTTTTTGATTCTATAGAAAGGCAACGTGATAGAGACCTACTTGAGAGTATGTTTCATCATGCAGAAACACATTTGTCATGTTTTACAAGAGGTACAAAAGACTATGAAAATAAGACCAGACGTTTACATCTAGTGATTCCACCAGAATATGATTTGGTGAAAAAGATGGTTAATGAAAGAGGGTATACATTATCTGAGGATGCGAATAGGGCACTTATACTTCCCTTTCCAGAAAAGAAATTTGATATTGTGCTTCCAGAGGGATATACCATAGCGGATGGAAACCAAACACCAGATTTTTTCCTTTCAAATTCCCATATGTTTTCTTTCAACTATACACTTCCAACATATGAAACTGGTGAAATAGGCTTTCATGATTTGAGAACAATGCCAGGGTACAAGCCAGAACTTGATTTGTGCATATTAGATAAGGAAGGAAAACCAGTGGGATTTGCTATCATCTGGTACAATGAAAAAATGCCTTATTGTGAACTAGAACCACTTGGAGTTGTATGGTGGTGTAGACGTGAAGGAATAGCAAAAGCATTGATATGTGAGGCTGCCAACCGTGTTATGAAGATGGCACCTAAGTGCAGAGGAATGCTTGGAGGAGACCAGAAGTTTTACTTAGATTTAGGTTTTAAAGTTGAAACTGTTAACGAAGTTT
Source organism: Clostridium sp. CS001 (assembly GCF_020443565.1). Classification (GTDB taxonomy): domain Bacteria; phylum Bacillota; class Clostridia; order Clostridiales; family Clostridiaceae; genus Clostridium_AD. Next base: position 54,997 of record NZ_JAIZZN010000002.1, on the reverse strand, counting down.
GGAATTGGTGTAGAAAATTTTAGGTAGTGCTTCAACGTGACAAGTGGCAAGTTAAACTTGCCACTTGCCACGTGGATGGCACTAGCTCCATACATCCCCTTCCTTACTCTTTGATCGATTAATTCTTGAAAAATCTACCCTTGAGAAAACATAGGTGGACAACAGTAAAAATATCATTCCGAAAATTATTACAATTGCCATGCTAATAGGAGGGGTAATTACAAAACTTCCTATTTTAAAAGCAAGCTGCTCTGATATTAATTGTTCTGTTGTTAAAGAAGTCTTTTCTAGTATAATGGTTCTAAAAAATGCTGTTGTATAGGTCATTGGGTTTAGATAAGCAATATATTGCAAAATCTTTGGTAACAATGAAAGCGGTATATATGCGCCACAAAGAAATGTAAGTGGCATTGTAATAGCAGTTATCACAACTTGAAAGGTTTGTGAATTCTTTACGAGAGTAGCTATGTAGAGTCCTAGGCCTGAGAATACAAGTCCAACTAAAATCATTACACCTATTACCACAAATGGCGTTACCCAAGATGTAAACTTAAGTCCTATAAAATAGCCTATAAATAAAATAATAATACCCTGCAAGGTTGCTATAGTTGCTGCTGATAATAGTTGACCTGCCGCTATTTGGATTCGTTTAACGGGGCTTACTAGCACCTCTTTCATAAATCCCGAAACAATATCTTCAATTGTACTAGAGGCAACGGTAAGAGAGGTCTGAAATACTGTGGTTATAACAATACCAGCTAGCATATAGTTTACTGGATTTTCTATATTTTGATTTTTAAATATGGAGCTAAACACAAATAAAAAGAAAAAGGGCATGACAATAGTGAAAACCAGTTGAACACGATTACGCACAAAAATTTTAATGTTTCTAAACCATAATGCTACTATAATATCCATAAATTCCTCACTTTCTTATATCCTTTCCAGTAATTTCTAAAAACACATCATTCAATGTACCTTTTTTAATCTCCAAATCTGTTATGGAAGCCTTTTGCTCACTTATTATCTCCATAAGCTTTTGTAGATCATTAACTTCGACGCAGTAATAACCAGTTTTTTTCTCGTATATAAAACCTGCTGCGCTAAGAAGTTCCTCAAGTCCTGCCTCATCGGTGGTTGTAATATTTGCCCTATCTTTTGTATGTTGTTGCTTCAAGTGATATGGGGAGTCCAGTGCAACAATTTTTCCAGCATCCATAATTGCAACTTTGCTACAAATCTCGGCCTCTTCCATGTAATGTGTTGTTAGAAAAATGGTAATATTTTTCTCCTTTTGAAGTTTTACTATATAATCCCACATATGAGCCCTAGTTTGGGGGTCAAGCCCTGTAGTAGGCTCATCTAAAAATAATACTTTTGGATAATGAAGTAGTGCTCTAGCTATTTCCACACGACGTTTCATACCGCCGGAAAGACTGCTTACCATTGCTTTTTTCCAATCCAGTAAATCTACTAACTCTAATACAAATTGGATACGTTCATCTGCTTCACTTTTGGGGATAGCATAAAAGCGACAATGCATAATTAAATTTTCTACAACGGTCATTTTATTGTCCAATGTTGGTTCCTGAAAAACAACCCCAATAACACTTCTAACATAATCTTTATCCTTTGAAATATCTTTCCCATCAATGATTAACGTTCCTGAAGTCTTATTAAATATGGTACACAGTGTATTAATGGTAGTGCTTTTACCTGCTCCATTAGGTCCCAAAAATGCAAAAATACTGCCTTCTTCTACCTCAAAGCTCACATTGTCCACTGCTGTAAATTCATCGTATTTTTTTACAAAATTCCGGACCTCTATTATGTTTCTCATGGTATCACTCCTATCAACTATCTTCTAATTTTTCACATTTTCCTTGCTTTATATTCAATATAAACTAACTTAACTTTCTCAATGAATTTTTTTTATATACAATTATACCAATAGTTATCGCTTTAAGATCGGAACATTAGTAAATCCTTGTTTTAGCTCTTCAAAAAAAGGGGTCTCCGGAATATTCTTTAGCTCCCCTCTATGACAGCCGCCTTAGCTAGTTCCACCCACGTGACAAGTGGCAAGTTATAAATTGCCACTTGCCATGTGGCTGGCACTATATAGAATTTTTCCAACACTATCGTTTATTACTACATTAGCAATATTATCATATTTTGTAGCAGATTTATTAATTAGCACCAAGTTTTTACCATTAAAGAAACGAATTAAACTTGCCGCAGGATATACTAGTAATGAGGTTCCAGCAACTATTAGTGTTTCAGCTTTTGATATGTATTCTATAGAATCTTCTAAAACAATATTATCTAAAGATTCTTCATAAAGTGTGACGTTGGGTCTTATTATGCCTTTGCATTTAGTGCACTTTGGTACAACTTCATCGGACTCTAGCACAAAATTAACGTTGTAATTTTCCCCGCATTTCATGCAATAGTTGCGGTGAACTGCTCCATGCAACTCAAGTACTTTCTTGCTACCGGCCATCTGGTGGAGACCATCAATATTTTGAGTTATAACTGCTTGTAGCTTTCCACGCTCTTCCAATTTAGCAACCGCATAATGAGCTGCATTGGGTTTAGCCTGTGGATATATCATTTTTTCTTTATAAAACTTAAAAAATTCTTCTGTATGATTAATAAAAAATGAATAACTTAATATTTCTTTAGGAGAATAACTCCCTTTGGCACTTGTGGTGTATAACCCAGTTGCAGATCTAAAGTCCGGTATTTCTGACTCAGTAGACACACCTGCACCGCCGAAGAACACTATGTTATTTGACTGAGATATTATACTTTTTAAAATGTTTTTACTCATATTATCACCTTAGGTATATTATAACATAACCAAAGGCCAACCGAAGAGATTCTAACTATTCTTTATTTTTTATAAACTGTCATAATATCCATAGAATTCGTAGTTTATTAGACTATATAACACCAAAAGAATATTAAAGCTAAGAGTTCCTACAATATGTCCTTTAAAACATTGATAATAATAAGCTTATTAATTATAAAAAAATAGTGTGAAAAGCCATAAAATATGATAACCTTATTATAAAATTAAAATTGATTTACATAAGGGAGAGACTTGAATGTGCAATAAGATTAGAGTGGGTATTATAGGGTATGGAAATCTTGGAAAAGGTGTAGAACTATCTTTAGCACAAAATCCTGATTTTCAATTAGAGGCTATTTTTACAAGAAGAAATCCTGATATAGTAATAGCCCCATCAAAAGTGATACATATTTCAGAAGTTGCAAGTTATAAAGGAAAAATTGATGTTATGATTCTTTGTGGCGGTTCTTCTACTGATTTACCAGATCAGACACCGGAGATTGCATCAATGTTTAATACAGTAGATAGTTTCGATACCCATGCAAAGATACCAGATTATTTTAATAAAGTAGACGAGGTAGCTAAAAGTGCTGGTACTATAGGACTTATATCTGTTGGTTGGGATCCAGGAGTATTTTCATTAAATCGTCTTCTAGGAGAGGTAGTACTTCCCATTGGGAAAACTCATACCTTTTGGGGAACAGGTGTAAGCCAAGGACATTCAGATGCTATTAGAAGAGTAGATGGCGTTAAAGATGCCATTCAGTATACAGTGCCTGTTGAAAGTGCTATTGATATAGTGCGTAGCGGAAAAGATGTAGAGCTTTTAACTAAGGATAAACATGAAAGAGTTTGCTATGTTGTACCAGAAGTTGCAGCAGATTTAGATGATATTAAAAGTGAAATTAAATGCATGCCAAATTATTTTAAGGACTATAACACAACAGTAAATTTTATAACTGAAGAAGAACTGAAAATGAATCACACGGGTATGCCTCATGGTGGATTTTCTATTCGAACAGGAGTTACAGGAGAGGATTCAAATCAGAAAATGGAGTTTAGTTTAAAGCTTGATAGTAACCCTGAGTTTACTGCTAGTGTTCTAGTTGCTTATGCAAGAGCAGTTTACAGATTACATAATGAAGGCCAAAGAGGAGCTCGCAGCGTATTAGATATACCATTTAGTTATTTATCTCCAAAATCAGGAGAACAATTAAGAAAAGAGTTGTTATAAAGGGATTGTGTCAACCGTCTAGTATATAAAATTTAACTATTAGATATGAAGATGGAGCGTTTGACTTAAATTAAACAAAATTCAAATCAGCTTTTTACTATTTTATAAACATATATTCATACAAAATAATAATTTTGTATGAATATATATTTTGTTTCATTTTCAGCTTACAACTTACAACTTCAACTTGCCACTTGCCACCTGGGTGGCACTATATTCTTATTTGAATTCCTCAACTAATTTCTCAAAAGCAGCAATGGATTTTTCAATCATATCAAATTTTACACAATAAGACATTCTAAAATATCCTGGACATCCAAACCCACTTCCTGGAACAAGTAATAGGTTGTACTTAAGAGCTGCTTTAACAAATTCTATATCATCCTCAATTAATGCTTTTGGGAAAAGATAGAAAGCTCCTTGAGGTTTTACACATTCAAAGCCTAATCCTGTTAGTTTTTCATAAAGAAAATTTCTTCTCTTTTCATATTCTGTAACATCTATCTTAGCATTTATTGAATCTCCAACAACCATTTGAAATAATCCTGGAGCATTTACAAAACCAAGAGTACGATTGCAAAAACTTAAAGCATTTATAAGAATTTCTACATTTTCAATTCTGCTACTGGCAGCTATGTAGCCTATTCTCTCACCAGCAAGACCTAAGGATTTACTAAAAGAATTTACTATAATAGCATTTTTAAAAATAGAAAGTAGTCCTGGAACCTTAGTATTATCGTAAACGATTTCAGCATATGGTTGGTCTGAAATAACAAATATAGTAGTTCCATATTCCTTTTCTTTTGTTGTTATAATCTGCTCAATATTTTTAATAGTTTCAACGCGGTACACTACCCCTGTTGGATTATTAGGGTTATTTATTATTATGGCTTTTGTTTTTGCTGTAATACTTTTTTCAAATATATCCAAATCCGGTTCAAAATTTGAAGTGTCTGGAGGTACTACTACTGTTTTTCCTCCATTATTATCAACATAGAAATTGTATTCTACAAAATATGGTGCAAAAACAATAACTTCCTCTAAAGGATTAAGTAGTGATTTTAATACAACATTTAATCCACCAGCGGCTCCAACCGTCATTATAATGTTATTTGCATTAAGCTCAACATTACTTTCTTTTTTTAGTGACTGTGCTATTTTCTCTCTAACCTCTGGATATCCAGCGTTATTCATATATCTATGAATTCCTTTTTCATCACCCAAAATATGTTTTTTTAGTGATTCTAATACTTCTGCTGGAGGTTCTGCATAAGGATTTCCAAGACTATAGTCATAAACATTATCTGCGCCATACATCGAAGAAAGTTTTTCACCCTCCTCAAACATTTTTCTAATCCATGATGAGTTGCTTAAATTCTTTACTATTTTATCCGAAAACATAATATAATCCCCCTCTTTTTTAAAATCTAGTATTACAATTCTCATTATATCAAACTTTTCTAAAATATAATCAAATTCACCATAATTTTCTTAAAAATAATCTAAATAATATGAATTGACTCAATATACTCACAAAAACCATTGACTCTGAATATGTGAATTACACGTACAAAAAAACTTTACATATTATAGTCATAATCTATTTGAATTTCATCGCCGTTAAAATAAACTTGATCACCCTCGTTGTAATGCCATATTGCTTTCAAAATTGTTGGTTTTTTTATGCCGTTACTCTCTTTATAATCACTACAAATCGCTGTCCATTGTACTTTTTTTGTTGTTCCATCGGTTTCTGTCGCTACTCTATCATTAGTTGTGAAAGAAACCATTTCTCCATTATCATTAAAAGTAAAAATACCACTTGCCGAAATTCCATAATAAGATATGGTTGCTTTTGCATGTGTTTCATCAATAGCTTCCCATGTAATATAATCCTGCAAAACAACACTTGGTACAATAAAGCATTCCGCTAAATAGGTTACTAGACTTGCCTTGTCCATTGCTTCACCTCTTTGATCAAACATAGTATAAAACTTTGCAACTACACCTTTCATGCTCCCAACACCGTTTAAATAAGAGTCAAACCCTTGAAACGGAATACCAAACATAGAACTGTCAATGAAAGCAATTCTGTCTGGTTTACTTGCAAAGTTGTATTGTGTATAATCGATGCTCAGCGTAGGTTTATCTTTCCCCGTTTTAAAAGTTACATTTTTGAATGTTGCTTTCATATAGGACATCTTTCTAGTACCTATGAAACCGCAATAGTTAAAATATTTTTTTACAGGTATAGGTAAATCTTTAATATCTTCTTTTGTAAAAATCTCATTGGTAGGAACTGCCTTCTTCATAAAGGTAGTGGATGCACTATTAAAATCTGCTTTTATTTTAGAATAAGGGATTTTTAAAAAAATAAATACGCTTATTATTATCAAAACCAATATTACCAACGTAATCCACATAATTTTTTTACTCCTCATCTTATTTTTCATTTTCATTCTCCTTAACTTATTTCACTTTAAAACTTATTCTGTCTTTTCAGTTTAGTCCATGCCAGTTAAATTAGACATCATACTCTGCAGCACAGCTCTTGCCTTTGACATATCCTCTTTCTCAATCCCCTTAAATAATGCTTGTGTAAAAGTTGCTGCTTTTGCTTGTATTTTTTCAGAAAACTTGTAACTTTGCTCTGTCAGTCTAATCCTTGTAACTCTAGCATCCTTTTTATCCTTTTCCAAAGCAACTAGCCCCTTCTTCTCAAGCTTTAACGCTATTTGCTTTACATTTTGGTGAGAACTTCCCATTGCTTTTGCTGCTTCTTTTATTGTGGGAGGTGTATCAAAGGTATTTTCTACAACAATAGTCAAAAACCATTGTTTAAATGTAATATCATATTCTTTAAGTTCTCTTTCTAATAAAGTATCTATTTTATTTGCTACTATTTGCACTGATCCAAAAACAAATTTTTGATCTTTCAAAGATTCAATTTTGCTCAAAATATTACCTCCCAACAAAATACTGGTAACATGTTACCTATTTAGATAATACATTACCTTTTATTATATGTCAATGTACTTTTATAAAAATCTGGTAGTAAAAGTATATTAAATCAGAAGCTGACCTTCCTTTAAACTCCCTTAAGCTATGTTGATATAAAATCTGTGCATGAATACACTAAAATTCAATTTTATCATATCATATAGTACAAACTAGACTAAATGTCGGCAATAGGAGGCGATTAACAATGTTTGCACCTTTTATAATATGCTTAAGAGAAGGTATAGAAATTTTCTTGGTTATAATTCCCCTTGTAGTTTATTTCAACAGACATAAACTATATGGTATGAGCAAAAGCGCTCTCCTTGGTGGAATTTTAGGAACGTTCATTGCAGCCATAACTGGCTTTATAATATTTTCACAAGTTGCTTTATTAAATGGCCCCACAGGAGAATTATTTGATGGTATGTTAGGATTAGTACTAGCTGGGTTGATTCTATATAGCGTGGTACTTTTAAGGAAAAATAAGATTTTTATCACTACTGCAAATGAAAAATTGGTTTCGTTAAGTCAGAGGGGAGTATTTATTCTTGCTGCTATAACATTCTTTAGAGAATTATTAGAAGCAATATTATTTATTTTGACTAGTACTTCAACTGGCTCCACTTTATTAATAGCAGTTTCATCATTATTAGGTTTAGTGAGTGCAGCCCTATTGGTTTACGTTGTATCTAAAGGAATTGCACATCTTAATATAGGCTTAGTATTTTATATCCTAAATCTATTTTTAGTAGGACTTGGTGCTTACTATTTTGGTGATGGATTAGAAGTATTACTTGGCGGCTATGTTCCAGATATTTTGAAGATGGGTATACTATTATACGCAATTCCTAGCTATCTACTAATGCTTAAGAATGACTTGAAGATGTACTTGAAATCAAATAAAATCAAATAAAGGTTTATTTATAAATTAACACTGATCCCCCACATCAATCTTTAATATGGATATTGATGTGGGGGATATTTATATAAATGAACTGCTCCCTGTCTTAGCAACAAAGATTGAAAGTTTTGCTTTCAATCTTTGTAAGTGCTATTACACCATAGGAAAAATTGGAAACAGCTTCTTCTTGCTACCGCTTATTTGAACTTTTCCAACATATTTTCATGGTGTTTTTCTTCTTCAATTATTTTTGTTAAAACTTTATATACCTCATCGGATACATCTTCTAACTTTTCAAATAATTTTCCTTGTATATCCAAAAGCAGTCCAATATTCTTTTTTTCTAAATCTACAGCAAAGTGTATTAAGTCCTTAACATCACCTAATTTATGAATATGAATATGATTCCTAAATTCAAACAATTGCTTTGCAGCTTTATCATATAGAAAAAAATCAATTTCACAATTCATTTTTTCTTCAATATTTTTCATTAACTCTTGGTAATATATTATATGCTTCTTCTCTTGGTTAGCTAAAATTTTAGCAACTATACTTATTTGTGGAAAAGATCCTTGAAACTGTTTTTCAATAGTAGTATACAGTTCCACTCCATCTTCCTCAATTTTTATAAGTTTTTCTATTAAATCAGATATTCTATAAGACATAATTTCCCCCTATTTTTTATATATAAATCTAAATATCTTTTTAAAAAATGCCACTTGCCACGTGGGTGGCACTAAATCTTTCAGGTTCATCTACTGCATCTTCTATGCTTAATGTGTGCTCTTAATCCCCTTCATTAAAATATTTCCCATACCTTTATATAGTATCACCTGACCTAATACTATTATATCAGACTTTAATTATAGGTGAACACCCGCTCTACAAAATATACTCAAACATACTTTAAGCTAGTCATTTGAGTAACTTCTGCTTAGGAGGTATCATCCTCCTAATTTAATTCATCTACCTATCTAATTACTTAGTTAGGCAGCCCGTAAATAGAACTTTACCAGTTGTAAAATTCCACATAGCAGTGTATGTAGGCTTTGATAAATTCCAACCTACATAGTCCGAGCCAGACAATATTCTATCTTTTTTAGCTATATTTATACCACTATTTATATCTCTATTGAAAGTATGATTACACATTGGGCAAGTGAACTCTCGTATACTTGGATCTTTCTTTTCTTTATATCCACAGATACTGCAGGTACTTGTAGTGTTTTTTTCATCTACTATGGAAAATCTTTTACCACTTCTTTGCATTACCCATTTCATTATATTTCTTAATGATCCTATAACTTCTTGATTCAACATACTTCTATGCATATTACTTTCTATGGCATTATCTAAAGTAGGAGTATAGTCCCCGAAGGCTATGTAATCATAATTCTTTGCTGACCAGTTTGCTATACTAAAACATGCTGACTTAATTTGTTCTCGTCTGCTGTTATATGCTCTGTTTAAGGCTCTGTTTAGCCTTGACCATCGAGTGCTAGGAATAAAATATTCAGTCCCATTTTCTGTAGTCTTTACTTTTGCCTTCTTCATGCATAGATCTCTTTTTGACTTTATATTATCTATAACTCCATCCCAATATTTTAATTGTGTTATCTTACGGAATTCATAGCTTACACCTTTATTATCAACTGCTACAAATAAATTTTTATGATTTGGATCTATGGAAATCCAACTATTAATCTCTTTAGGTTTAACCTCTTCCCTTTCTACACAAAACACAGCATAATATCGTTCTCCCTGATGTTTACATAGTCTAAAGTTTTTAATTTTATCCTCTTTTCTTAGGGATAAGGTTTCTTTTAACTTCCCTATTACCTTTAATCTATTTTTTAGTTCATCCGCTCCAAGACTAATTTGAAGGCTATTTCCATCTAATATTTTAAACCCTTTATTAGGTTCATCGTAGAACAATGAAAACCAATTATCTTTCCATGCTTTAAAGTGTGGAAAACCCTTACCCCTATCAAAAAAGCTAATATAGGAATCCTTAAGCCTTAGTGCAGTATTTTTTAAAGGTGAAGAATGAACAGTATTTAAAAAGTTACATTCTCTTTTTAAAACTGGAACTAAATCTCTGAGGTTCCTTCCGTGAAGTAAGTTTTTTCCATTATTATTTTCAGTATAATCTTTTATAGATATTTCAAGCAGCTTATTATAGAGCCAGTTACATATCTTAGACTGACCGTCTAAAACTGCTATATCTTTTTTTGAAAATATAACCTCAACTCTACGATTAAATATCACTCCACTTCACCTCCGTTATACCTTTTAGAAAGCTATGTATAAATATCACTGGGCTTCTTCTAACAATTCCTCTTTAAACAGTTTCTTATTAGTTTCAGTTATCTTCTTTGTTTTATGACTTCTACTTCCATAGAGCCTTGCTGAAAATACTGTAATAACAGATAATACGTCTTCTACTAGTTCTTCTTCATGATTCCTATCTTCACTATAATTTATTATTTCAATATCTACATCATTAATGAAACACAGCTGTTCTATTATTTCGTAACCAAATCTTATAAGTCTATCTTTATAATTTATAACTACTTTTTTCAATTTCCTTGTGGCAGATTAATTCAATTAGCTCTTTTAAGCCTTTCTTCTTATAATTAAGACCACTACCTAAGTCTTGTATAATTTTAAACTGATATCCTTTTGCTGCGCAATAATCTGATACAGTTTTGACCTGCCTACTTAAATCTTCTCTTTGATCAGAAGATGACACTTTACAGTAACCCACTGTAAGTTTTATATTCTCCTTATGATATTTATAGTTTAATAAAGCATCTCTATCATACCTTCTATGACCACCTTTCGTTCTTTCTGGTATAAGTCGACCTTCACTTTCCCATCTTCTCATAGTTGACACAGCCACACCTATTAATTTACTTGCCTCATGTATTGATAATTTCAAGATAACACCTCCATAGCTATATTATGAATAATCTTGCTCATTTTTATGCCTATGGAAGTAGCATTAATCAATTATTTTATAACTACTTTTAGCCCCACAGTGAACTAATTATATTTCAACTAATTCTTGTCTATAATAACTATAAATTTATAGTGTACCTAAAGTAGCACCAATAAAGCAATAAGAGCACCTAAATAGGTACCCCTGTTTTTTGTATTTTCCATATAACCCCTGTCTTTGGTTGAAACTCATCAGGCTCATCTTCAGGAGTAACCGCAAAATCTAATATATACATAGCTTTATCAGGTCCAAATACTACATCAATAGGCCTTTCAAACCCTCCAGCACCAGTGTAAGAAGCTGCAAAACCAGATTTATTAATAGCAAATGTAGATATTTGTCCTGTACTCATATTAATTTTTGATATTCTATGACCTACTCCTGGAAGTGGTTTGCCTCCTGTGGTCTCTGGAGCTTCACTGCCATATTCAGCAATATAAGCATCTCCATAAGGGCCAAACTCATTATTATAATTAAAATCAAAACCCATTATTGCAGCATGTGCAGTAAACAGTGCAAAGGGTTTTGGAGGAAGCATTGGATGGTTAGCAATTAAAAATCTAGGTTGAGCTTTACCTTCAGCTTTAAATATTGGTAGTATTACTGGAAGCCCTCCTGTGTAATCTGGCCAGCCGTACCATACTCCAGGCATAATTAACTGGAACTCATCTGGAGAATTGTCAATAGGTCTACTTCCTCTAACATCCGCACCATGATTTGTGCTAAATAATCTATTAAACCTGTCAAATTTTAACCTGAAGGGATTTCTAAGCCCAAAGGCTAAAAGTTCAAGGTTTGAACCATCAATATTTGCTCTAAGTATGCTTCCGCTGGCTCTTGTAATTCCTTTTTCTACTTCGCATGGCATACTTGGTACACCAAAGGGAGAATATGCGCCAGTATAAGTATAATCATTTGGTGATGCAGTTTGAATATTTTCAGTTACAAAGTTCTCACCATTTAGAATTAAGTTAGACCCGGGGTAATCATGAAAAAATGGATGCTTTTTGACCCAACTATTATCTAATCCTACTACACCAGAATTTGTTGCCGTTCCTTGCCCGAAATACATTTTCCCATCAGGTCCAAAAACTACTTGATTGTTATGATGATCACCCAAACTAGGTAGACCAGAAATTATATCTTGCTTCGTGCCATCAGGTTTAACTATGGTTATATATCCCCTGTGAGATACATAAATGTTTCCATTAAGATAGTTAATACCTGTTACTGGAGGGTTAAAGCCCTCTGCAACTATTTTAAAACCATCGCTTGTATGGCGAAGAACTTTACCACTTCCAGAAATAACTCCAGCGTCCGCAACCAGCATTTCCCCCTTATCCGTAAAGACCATACTTATTGGGGTATCTAAATCTTGTGCGAATACATCAATTTCATATCCTAAGGGTAATTTTATGTCTGAAGGGTTAAGTTTTCTTTCATATTTTTCTTTGTGCTCACTAGAGGACTCTGATACACTTGCTTCACCAGAAGATGTGGTTATATGTGGAATGGATTGCTGCTCTTCCTTTATCATTGAAAAGCTCCTTCAAGATTAGTATACATAACAGTATATTCTAAAAGTATAAGGATGGTTCCACATCAAACTAAAATAAGTGAATAACTGTAACGGAAAATAGTTTAAAATCATATAATACATAATGCTTTATTTATTATATGATTAAGTTATTGGAGGAGTATAATGATTAACACCAAGACTGTTGTGATTGGAGCATTATTTGCAGTACTAGCAGCGTTATTTCAAGCATTACCTGTTTTGTTTTCGGAGGTATTTGTATTTTTGACTATATTTAGTGCTGTACCTATTTATATTGTCTCAAGGATAAATCCTAAAGCTGGTGTTTTATCATATTTTGTAGCAAGTATGCTTGTTATGCTTTTAAGTATACATGAAGGACTGTTTTTCTTATGTACCAACGGAATTATTGGGCTTTCACTTGGAATGTGTAGTTATTATACCAAAATTAAGCCTATTATTTGGTTTTTAAGTTCTCTTGTTCTAACAATCACATTAAGTATTATGAATTATGGCATAGGCATACCTGTTTTGGGCGGTAAAATTCCAGGAGCAATAATAATTCAGATAGCAATATTATTTTTAATTTCAGCAATTTATAATATTTTCTATTATTATTTCTCAAACTTCATTTTTAACCTTCTTAAAAAATTTAAGGTTTATTGATATATTTCTAAGCAAAGGGACAATCACTTGGCGTTCTTTATATTAATAGTGGTAGATGAACCTATGAACTTCGCATAAAAATAGTGCCGAAATTAAATTCGGCACTATCTTTTATGCTACTACAACTTCATTACTATCAGTGTAAACTGTTTTAGCATTTTTCTTTCCAGTTTATGTTTGCTATGGTTGGCATATATATATCGCCGCTCACTTAATATTCATAAAAATTCTATCCCAATACATCCTCTTAAACAGTTTTTGTCGATAGTGCTCTTTAAAGGTATTTTTCTAAGTCGTTTATACTTTCAAAATCAAATATATCTATAGCTATTATATCTATAGTGATTTGAGGTAACTTCATTATTTTTTCTACATACTCCATAGGTACTTTCTTAAATCTTTTCGTTAATTGTTTAATTATTAATTCCGCATTTCCTTCAGCTCTGCCCTCTGCCTTACCTTCTCTTATACCATCTTCTCTAATCATTCTTCCTATCTCTGTCACACCAAACACCTCCTTGAATTTTGTTTTTGACATTCTATCTCCAAATTTTTCAAACAATGCATATAGTAACGTTAGACACTGAATTTTCTCTTTACCTTCGGGTATGTTATCTGCTAGTTCAATACTTTGAAGAGCCCTTTTGCTTCTACTTTCCTTGCTACTCATAAGTGGTATAAAGCTTAATGTTAAAATATCATTACCGGTAAGATGTTCTTTATTTTCAATCTTACCTCTTAATAATTCCAGTTTTTCATCACCATTTAAATCTTTCATATAAAAAGCTTCCACTTCATATTTTATACTTCCTGCATCAATAAAGGTTTCTACGTCATCTATGTCGGCAGAATATATAACAACTGTTCTTATTTTTCTTTTCTCCTTATAGAATAGTGATGCATCGTAATATAAAAATCTTTTTATATCTTCTCTTTTATCCGTAGTTTGAAATTCAAAATGTAGATAGCCACCATCTTCAGTATAAAACAAATAATCTGTATGATTTGTCTTAATTTCAATGTTTTTAATTTCTGTTTCTGCTGGTGCTAGAATCTTTGTATTGATGCCGAAAAATTTAACTGCATTGTCTTTGAAAAATTCCATGGCTTTCTTGAACACTGCGTCTTCTATTTTATTATAGTCCATAGACACCCTACCTTTCTACTGTTTTACATAATAATATTATTTACCAAAATAATATTATTATACGAACGTATGTTTAAAATCACTAGATGATGATTTGATTAATTCCTATAACCCTATATTTATCTGTATAAAATCCATATTTATATCCCTTATATATGAGGTAGCCTCTATTTTTAAAAACTCTTAGCTTTCTCCTTAGCTTCTTTGATTGCATTCCCTACTATAGCACTAACATCATTACCAATAACATCTAGTCCATCTGCAGGATGGCTCTGCTTATATGCCTCAATAAAACTATCAGAGATTTTAAAGATTCTTGACTCACCCTCTAATTTTGCATTTGCTTTAATGTATAGTACTTTACTCATTTGTTTTGCCTCCTTCTTATACAATCTATTTTATAGTATATATATTTCAATGAAGTCTATACATTTTAACTATCTTGATAATGTAGATAAGAGAAATGAAAAAAATTTAAGCATCAATACATAAAATGCATTGATGCTTTAGTATATACTAACTATATAAAACTATTTTCGTATTCAATTAATTCATACTGCAATTCACTTTTATCTTCTTTTGCGATATTAACTATTTCATCTTTAATTGTTGATAAGCCGAATGCATTTACTAAAGTTGTAACCATTTCAGCATGGTTTAAATTATTTACTTCTGCAAACCCTTTAAAATTTTTTACATCGTATTCCTGAACCCTAAAACTATTAGCCTTAATATTGCTCATTATTACGCCTCCATAATTCATTTTATAATATAATATACAGTTATAGTGCAATGTGTTATACATTTATCGCATTAGTATTACTATATAATCTAATTGTATATCATATTTCTTTCTATTGCAATACTATAATAGGCCAAATACAATTTTAGTATAATAAATAATATACCTGATTTTGATACTTCTTTCATTATTATCTAGCAAAAATAAAGTAAAAAACATCCATAGATATGATTTTCACAAATCTATGGATGTTCCTTATTATAATCATAATTCTATTTAATTTTTTACTAATATATTAAATAATTTTACATCAGTGACTGCTTCTACTCCATAATTTATATCTGACTCCATTGCCACAATATCACCTTTGTTCATTATTATCTCATCGTTTTCATTATATAAAATTTTTGCAGTACCTTCAATCATAATGAATAGTGTTTCCATCTCATAATATTCTTTATCTATGCTCTCACCCTTTTGATATGAGAAAAATCTTACTTCCGTATGCTCATTATCTATTAGCGCTTTGCTTGCTATTTTGTTACCTGTGTGTTCTATCATATCACTCATAACAATAGGTTCAAATGGTTTAATATTTCTGAAATATTTCATATGTTAGTCCTCCTTAACAACTACTAAAAGCATTTTCATATCCTCTTTAGCTGTTACTTGATGTGGAATATTAGCTGGCATTAATACAAATTGTCCTTTAGTTGCTTCAATTGTTTCTTCTCCAATTTTTACAGTTGCAACACCTTGATGTATATAAATTAAAGCATCTCCTTTAGCAGCATGCGGTCCAACACCTTCACCTTTTCCAAATGCTAAAGTTGTAAGTCCCATACCCTTTTTTTGAGCCAGTGTAACAGTTTCTATTTGTCCCTCTTTACAACTTACTAAACTATCAAAATCTACCGCCTTCGCTTTTTCAATGTTTTTTATTAATTCTTTCATATTTGTCACTTCTCCTCTACTTATTTTTTATATTATTAAAATTACTTTTGTTTAAGATTACTTCTTTAGAACCTTTGTTGGTTTTTTTTAAATAATTTTTTACTAACAACTATTATTGTCTCATCAAGTTCTTTCTATGCATTCATTATATCTTTTATAAATGCATAAATATGTGATTTAAATCACTTGGCTAAAATAATCAGCAAGTTCCTTTATTGTTATTCTTAATAATTTATCTTTAAACTTCTTAAACACTACATATAATAAAGTTAAACATTGAAGTTTGTCTGTGCCCTCTGGTATATCTTCCGCTAATTCAACATAGCTTTATCAATAAATGTAAAGGAGGTAAGTTTTATAATTGAGAAAACAATATTGAATAAATTCTCAATATTTGAAATTTTCTTATAAATTTATTGACAATTCTTGCAGCATAGATTAAAATTTTCCTATTAATGAATTTATTTAAAAGGGGAATGTTATTATGAGCAACTATAATGCAGTATTAGCAAGAAATACAGAAAATGCACCAAAAGGTAACGGATCATATTCACAAACTGTAGCTTTCTCTCATTACAACAATCTTTCAGCTCAATTACCTATTGATCCAAAATCCGGTAAATTAGTAGATGGTGGTATAAAAGAGCAGGCCAAGCAGTGCTTTAAAAATATTAAGGCAATTTTAGACAGCATTGACCATATTATGAACGACGTTGTTAGAATTACTGTATTTGTTACGAATATCAAAGATATTGACGCTGTAGACGAAGTTTATAAAACATTTTTCCTAAGCTATGTTCCTACACGGACGGTTGTTGCAGTTGCAGCTTTACCTATGGATGCTTTGGTGCAAATTGAAGTGCTTATTTCAAACGGTGAAGGTACAATTCCAAACGCACCACAAGCAGGCGACCTCATAAAGCTTACAAATAACACGGCAAATGCTCCAATATGTGCTTTATCTACTCAAGCTGTAGCTTTTTCTCATTACAATAATATTTCTGCTCAATTACCTATTGATCCAAAGTCTGGTAGACTGGTAACTGGTGGCGTAAAAGAGCAGGCGACGCAATGCTTAAAGAATATCAAGGCAATTTTAGAAAGTATCGATGTTCCTTTTGATGATATCGTTAAAATTAATATCTTCCTTAAAAATCTATCAGATACTGAAGCCGTAAACGAAGTTTATACAACATTTTTTCCAGACTCAGCTATCGCAAGGGCTGTAGCCTATATGCCTGCAAGGACAATAATTGCAGCTTCAGCTTTACTTATGGATGCTTTGGTGCAAATTGAAGCAGTGGTATCACACGGAGATGGTACACCTCCACAAGCTGTTGAAGACAGGCATGGACTTATAATAGAAGCAAACAATACAGAAAATGCACCAAGAAGTTCTCTATCTACACAAACTGTAGCTTTCTCTCATTACAATCATATTTCAGCCCAATTACCTATAGATTCAAAAACTGGTGAAATGGTAGCTGTTAGTATAAAAGAGCAAGCTACGCAGTGCTTAAAAAACATCAAGGCAATTGTAGAAAGTATCGGCCACGCTATGGAAGATGTGGTTAAAGTAAATGTATTCCTTAAAAACATCGCAGACATTGATGCTGTAGATGAAGCTTACAAAGCATTCTTCCCAAGCGGTGTTCCAGCAAGAAGAACAGTTGGAGTATCAGCTTTACCAAAAGAAGCTCTAATCCAAATCGATGTAGTTGTAGCAAACGAAGAAGGAACACCTCCAATATCTTAACCAAATATGTAATCCTAGCCACGCTTTTCTTTATTACCTTTTTCTAGCCGCCTGTCCAGGCCCTATAGAAGAAACTGGAAACAGTTTCTTCTTGCTATTAGTTTCTTGATATGAGAATCAACCGTTCTGTCGTCGATTTCTATATTCATACCCCAAATTTCATCCATTAATTCTTTTCTTGTAAAAATATTGTTGGGATAACTAAGTAGTTTAAAGATCAAATAAAACTCTTTTGGTGGCAGCTCCTGGATTTCCTCTTTCATTGTCACCGTCAGTGCATCATAATTTCACTGATGATCAAATCGATGTGCTTCAAATCTAATACTTCCAACGCTTCTTCGCCATCAAAGGCTGAAAATACCTGATAGGCCTCATTCTTTAGTTTTTCACCCATCAATTTATTTAAATTTTTACCTTCTTCTACCACTAATATGGAAAACATTCCTTCACTTCCTTATGTACTACGACTTCAAAGAAGCAAAAATTCTGTCTAGCTCCTCAAAATTACTATATCCTTTTGATTTTATAGTAGCCTTGCCCAGTTCTTCTACCACAACAGTTGGAAATACTTCTACACCCATGGTTCCTGCCATTTCAAAGCATTTAAAAGTTTCTAGTCTTATTTCTTCTGAGTTAAATTCTTTTTCAAATTCCTCATCTGATATATTAAAGCTTTTAGCAATTTCCATGTACCCATCTAAATTATTCATATCTTTTCCCTCTACAAAAAACGCTTCTTGAACTTTTTTCAGAAAACTAAAGGCTACTTCTTTCTTTAGTTTTTGAATTATAACCACTGCTTTTGCACCGGATAGACTATCTAGAATAATAGACTTTTTTTCTATGACATTTTCATTATATGCCTTTCCAAATTTCTTACCAGTTAATTTCTCAACTTTCTTATTGCTATCTTTCAGAAAATCACTAAAACTAGCGTCCACTTTTATAACATCATCACCAATAAGCATTCCCCCTGGCAATAGGTTAAAATCATAAACATCTTTATACTTTTCTTGTATTTCAGTTATAAAACCGCTCATTCCATAACACCATCCACACATTGTATCCATTATATAATATACCTTAGTTTTCATGCTTATTGTCACTCCTTGAATTAAATTTTTGTATTTTTAGGGACAAGGTATCATATCCCCTTGTCCCCTTCTATTTCAACTATAATATACTCATTTTCTTTCACTACTTCTTGAAACAAATTAATGATAGCTTCCCCGTAAGGACCTAAATTTTCTATTATAACTGCCGGCCTATATATTGTAATTTTTTTCGGGGAAAAATCTGTTACAAGTAAGTCCCACAAAGCATCTAAATTTTCTCCATAGTAATCAGGTAAATCCAATTTTTGTTTTAAATAATCATGAGTTGATGCTTTATCTAGCATTTTATTTCCGTTTAATCGAATTTCTTTCATATCTAATCCCTCTCTAATATAACTTTTTGAAGCTTTTATAGTGATCTTTAGTGTAGAAAATAAGACCATCACTCGAATATATTATTCTTTCTGCTCCACGGTAACTCCCCTTATAATTGATATCACATTCATAATATTTGCGGCCGTTTGCTTTCGGTAATAAACCTTCCATGTTACCAAAACTGTCCCCACCAATAGACTTTTTGTCAGTTACTTTCCAAAGGTTTCCTTTTGAATTATCCCATCCTAGCTTTTCAGCTTCTTTCTTTGTAATAAAATTAGGTGGCAGCTCCTTGAACTCATGAATATACGCTGCAACTTCATCCTTAGTTGAATAATTTTGTCCACTCTTTACTTGAACTGAAGTGGCCTGCGTTTTAATCGTCGTTTCTTCCTTTTGAACTGGACTTACAGGTGTCCCTTCTTTAGGAATTGATATATTTGTATTAGGCATCTCAGATGGAGTTATTATTTGAGTTGCTTCACATCCTGTTAATACGAATAAAGTTAAAATTGTAAAAATCTTTATTAACCAATTGCTCCATTTATTATTTTTATGCATGGTAATCTCCTCTACGTTTTATTGACATGATTTTATCATACTTAAGACAATTATAGCAAATTCTAATTGCTTCTTGTGTTGTATCCCTTAAGTATATTTAAAAAGTCGGAACCTCTTTTATTGAGTGAATATTTCCTAAGTAAAGTGATACTTGAAAAAAATCTCGTTGACTCTTTGAAAATACCTTGGTAACATTAGGTTAACGTAACGTGAAAGAAGGTAAAAATATGAAATTACCAAGAGTTCTAAGATCCTACTCAGGGCTACCAAGGGGAATATATATTTTATTTTTTGTAAGAATAATAAATAGTATGGGTAGTTTTGTTTTCCCACTATTAACACTGTTTTTGACGGACAAGCTTGGCCTTGGAGCTAAAGAAGCTGGCATGTTTGTTTCACTTTCTGCCTTATCCTACATTCCTGGTGGATTATTAGGTGGAAAGCTCTGTGATATTATAGGAAGAAAAAAGGTCATGATTATTTTCCAAACCATAGCCGCACTTTTATTTTTGCCCTGTGCCTTCCTAGGAAACTCGATAATCATTCCATGGCTTTTAATTCTGGCAGGGGTAGCAATTAGTGCTGTTCAACCAGCAAATAGCGCCATGGTTGCTGATTTGACGGACTCAAGTAATAGAAAAGCTGCCTTTTCGCTTTTGTATCTTGGGATAAATATTGGATTCTCAGTTGGACCTATTTTAGCTGCATTTCTTTATAAAAACTATTTTTCATGGACCTTCATTGGAAATTCTGCTGCAATCTTACTAACTATGCTCTTAGTTATTTTTTTTGTAGATGAAACTAAACCAAATATCCTTTATGAGGAAGAAATATCTGAAGACGAAAGAGCAGAGGTTGGAAGTGTGTTTTCAATACTCCTCAAAAAACCTGCAGTTTTGGCTTTTGCACTATGCTCCTCGGTATATTCCTTTGCATATTCCCAAGGAAATTTCAGTACACCCCTTCAGCTAAAAGAGCTCTTCGGGGACAGCGCAGCGCAGCTTATGGGAGGGTTATATTTTACAAACGGTATTATGGTTGTGACAATGACAACCATAATCGTCTATCTCACGAAGAAAAATAAACCGCTGTTTAACATAGCCATATCAGGTGTGTTTTTTGCTGTGGGTTTTGGATTGAATTTTTTCATTAAGGTTTATCCCCTATTTGTAATTACAACTATTATTTGGACAATTGGAGAAATCATTAATGCAACAAATATGGGTGTATACATCGCAGACCATGCTCCAAGTTCTCATAGAGGCAGATTTAACTCAGTGTTAAATATAATAACAGGTGCAGGTTCTGCTATCGGACCATTAATTATGGGTGGATACATAGAAAATCTCGGTGTAAAATTTGTATGGCCACTAGTATTTTCGGTTACCATGATATCTGCATTCATGATTTATCTTCTACATTTAAAGGAAAATAAATAATGGTGGGAGTATGGCCCCACCATTGTTTGTCATTTAGTATATATCTATTGCCATAAAAATGCTGTAGCTCTTTTCCCTAAAATATAGTCGTCAAATACTTTAGTCCCCACATCTTTAGATAGTCCAACACAAACTAATAAGGGTAATAAATGTTCTTCCCGAGGATGACAGTACCTGGCACTAGGAATGTTTTCCCAATTAATGAAGTACTCCATCCTTTTTTCATAATCTTTTTCACTACAGCAAATTTCAATGAGTTTGTCTTGAAACTCGTTATTAAACGAATCTTCTATGCTCCTTCCATCGAAGTCAAATCGTCTCATATTATGAAATGAAAAGCCCGAACCAATAATTAGTATATTTTCTCCAAGTAGAGGTCTTAGTGCTTTCCCAATATTAAGATGCATAAGTGGATCAAGATTATGATTTAGTGAAATCTGTAAGACAGGAATATCCGCATCTGGATACATCATCTTCAAAGGTATATAAGCACCATGATCATAAGGTCTGTTGTTGTCCATGCGATGTGCAATACCACTTTCCCTAAATAATCCAGATATTTTTAATGCTAAATCAGGATTTCCTTTGCATGGATATTTAATACTATATGATGCTTCTGGAAATCCTGAGTAATCGTAGACAAGACCTGGTTGATTTCCACTTTGAATTGTAACTATATCTTCCTCCCAATGAGCACTGATTACAACAATTGAATCCGGTCTCGTGATTTTTTGTGGGAGATCTTTCATAAATTCAATCATTTTTTCATGTGAGGGATCATCCAGCATTGGAAGAGGACCTCCACAATGTGAAAAATATATAACTTGGACATTATGGTTTAAATTGCCTTTATTCATAAAATACACCCCTCTCTCTATTTAGTATAACATATGAAGGTGCAATATTTCTAAGGTTGCATTTAGTATCTTAAAATCTTCTCCATGGTTTTTCCTTTTGCTAATTCATCTATTAATTTATCTAAATATCGAATTTCCTTCATAATTGGTTCTTCTATATTTTCTATTCTTACACCACAGACTACACCTTTAATTAGCTCTCTTGATGGGTTCATATGTGGAGCCTGGGCAAAGAAGGTCTCAAAGTCTACCTCTTTTTCCAATTGCATTTCCAATTCTTCTTTAGTATATCTTGTAAGCCAAAGGATAATTTCATCAACTTCTGATTTTGTACGGCCTTTTCTCTCTGCTTTCGCTATATACAATGGATAAACTTTTTCAAAACTCATAAAATTTATATTATGCTTTGTCATATTGACCTCCTTTATTCTCTAATACTGTGCAAATAACTTATTGCTAGGCTAGAGAAAAATTCTCTAGCCTAGCAATGAGTTGTTTTCTAAATTTCTCTTATATTGATATTCTTATAGCATCCATGGATCATTTTCAGGTTCTATATAGTCATCTGTGATGGTAGCTACCCCCGGATTCCTAGAATTGAAGGCACTTCGCAAAAAGTCTCTCATACCCCTCTGATGCGCCTAGTTCCATATAATCCATTTTATGAGCTAATTCTTCAATTTCCTCTTTTACTTTAGAAGACATAAAAGCCATATATGCTCCCGATTTAGAGGCGTTTCCTACATATACTAATTTTTCTCTAATCTCTTCTGGTAAAATACCTGTTCCCACTAAACTATCAGCTGGCAAATGAGCTCCAAATTGTCCTGCAATCATAACCTTATGAAGTTTACTCATATCAATGTCAGCTTGCTTTATCAGTGCATAAAAACCAGAAAGAATAGCTCCTTTTGCTAATTGTATCATATTATAGCGATAATCTGATACCTGTAATTCTTCTTTTTTTATGAATGCTCCATTCTTTTTCACAAAGCCTGTGCGAATCAACTCTTTCACAGCAGCTAATATACCACTTCCGCATAATCCTATGGGCTGCTGGTTTCCTATAACTTTAATTTCAATCCCACTTTCAGTGATCAACAAATCTTCAATTGCGCCTTCCGCTGCTCTCATACCTGAACTAATATTCATGCCCTCTAAGGCTGGCCCAGCAGCGCAGGAACAAGATAATAGCTTCCCATGGTTTGATAAAACTATTTCTCCATTGGTTCCAATATCTATAAATAAAATGTTTTCCTCTGCTTTATGTAGCTGACAAACATATACACCGGCAACAATATCTGCGCCTATGTAGGCTGAAACTGATGGAAGGCAATATAGCCTTGCGCCTTCAGCTGCTTTAAGCCCAATGTCTTTGGCTAATATATTCTTGGATTTTAGAAATGTTGGTGCATAGGGCGAGTTTCCAATAGACGTTGCATCAACGCCTAAAAGAAAATGCATCATTGTGCAATTTGCTGCAATAGAAATCTCATAAATGTTTTTTCTGTCAATTTGAGCATCATTACACATGTCTGAAATCATCTCATTAATAGCACTTACAATTACATATTGCAGCTTTTCTTAGACGATATAAATGGTGAGGGTATCAAAAAAATGGTCGCCGAAAAAATACGTGAAGACGGAGTGAAAATCTATCGGTTCTTTTACATTTACCAGGAAAAACTTCGTACATACGACAAAATGTATGCACAGGGATACATTTTTTTTCATCAAATAACAATTTGATAGATTACAGTCATGGTTTAACGAGTGAGTATCATATCCTAGAAATTAAAAACGGAAAAATCATTGAATCATCTAATTTTTATCATATAATGAAGACCCTGAGAACCCCGATTATTATCAGAATAAGAAAAAAATCTCCAAGCCAGCATACGATTCACTGCTCAAAAAATATGGTTTATCCGAGAAGAATCTTTTTATAGCTGGTACCAACCAGATTAACCGACCCGACCAAACAGCCCAAATCCTCGTTATGACTACTACTGTTAAAGTAACTGGCATTACCCTAAACAAAACTTCACTCCCCTTAGTCAAAGGAAAAACATACGTTTTAAAAGTAACGATAGCCCCTACGAATGCTACGGCAGAGACCGTGACTTGGAAATCTTCCAACACAAAAATTGCAGCTGTAGATAAAAATGGCAAGTTAACTGCTATGACAAAAGGAACATCAACCATCACAGGCAATGCATCCGATGGAAGTGATAAAACATCTACCTGTAAGGTAACTGTAAAGTAGTAAATCATCGACTTGTAATATCCTAGAAAGGTTACTTTAGTTACAGTCTAAATCTGCTTCCAAAGTTGTCAATATTTCAGCTTCGAGGAAGATGAACAGCTTCGCAGATGATGATTCTAGCAAGTGATGACATGCTTTACTGGACTCACTTGCTATTAGTAATTTCATCAATTGTATTTTAACGACGAAAAAACCACCGAATTACTTCAGCAGTTCTCCTCGCTATCTTTGAACTAAGTTTCAATTCCCATAAATTTTCATTAAATCATCATCTGCGATGCTGGAAGTTAGCTACTTGTAAATCTGTCCTCTATTTCCAACATCAATTACAACAATTACAACTTCTTTGTCATTCTTCTCAAATAAAACTCTGAAATCTCCAATTCTTAATCTATATGTTTCAACCATACCTTTTAATCTTTTTATGTCCCCTTCAGGCAGTTCAATAATTCCTTTAATAATTCTTTTCTGTATATCTTTATCTTGTTTGTTAATAAACTTTTCTGCTTTCTTGGTCAACTGTATATTATAATTATTGTTCATCTAAATTTAGTTCTTTCATTAAATTTTCTAAAGGAATAACTTGTTCATTCAAATTTTTATATTGTTGATATGATTTTTTCTCATCTTCAGTTGCTTCATCTTCATCAATATCCGCCCATTTTTTTTGTAACTCTTTATCTTTTTTCTGCTTCAAATACTCATAAAAGTCCAATACTTCTCCTAATACTCGTGAATCTTTTTCTTTATTTAACTTTTCTATTATTTCTTTAGCTAATGGACTCATTTAATCACTCCCTATTTCAATTTTAAAATAATATATAACCTAACTTTATCTGCCTAATACTATTATAGCAAATTGTAGTAGTTCCTACACCACCTTTTTTAGCAAGTAAAATCTGTCCGCATACGCTTCCATATTTTACAATGGGGTCGCATCTTCAATCTAATAAATTTAAATAAAATAAGCTTCACAATAAATATTCCTACTCAATCTATTCTCATTTTAATCTTAATCAACCAGGTTATTCTAGCCATGCATCCATTTTATTTCCTTTCTTTAGATGGCTGTCCAGACCCCATAGAAGAAACTGGAAACAGTTTCTTCTTGCTATCTCTCATGGCTGTTGTAGTTATTGGCGTTATAACTAAAAACCAGAAGAGTCTATAAATAAGGGATTTAAAAGTATGGAAGAAATATTAGCAAAGTCTAAGTAAAAATATTGAGTTCTCTTGTGTATACATTGAGAACTCAATATTTTTTTATTTTATAGATTAAACGATTGAATTCTTAATTTCCTCTGCTATTTCTTATGATATCTAAAACTTTATATATAGAAACAGCTGCATCTGAGATTATTACTTTGTCTTTTGGCTTAAATTTATTATCTGTAGCATTAGCAAATCCTAAAGCTCTAGATATAGCTATATAGCCTAGATTTTCTGGAGTTATATCACTTGCGTCACTGTATTTAACTATAAAAGTGTCTTTTGCCTTAGCAAGCTTATCATAGCCTGCAAGTTTTACAATATATTTAATCATTTCTTCTCTTGTAATTATTTCGTCTCCCTTAAAGTCCCCTGAGTTTTCTAATATTCCATAGGAAACTGCCTGCTGCAAATAATTATATGTTTCATCGCCTTTTTCTCCACCATAATTTATTTTAAGATCTTCTATATCATTTGACATATAATATCTGTACCCTTTTACATTAACAAGCATCTTTATTAAGTCAAGTCTAGAGACTTTCTTGCTTAAATCAAAATCCTTAGTACTAATTATTCTCTGGGAAGCTAAGAGATTTAACTCTTTTTCTTGAGGGCTTCCTTTAATCTTTGTTTTAAAAGCTGTAAAGTTATTATCGATTTCTTGTCCATTATAATCTACAAAGTTTCTTGTAGTTGAGTCTATGTTACTAAATTGGCTATATTGCATCCCACTTTCTAGGCTGTATACAAGTTTAGCTTCCATAACTGGGTTCTTTAGATCTTTACTTGTATTGATAAGTAAATATGCAAGTTTAGGAGTATATTTTGCAAAAAATATTTTTTGTGCATCCTCAGCGCTCATAATTCCAGCTGCTGAAGGTATTTTAAAATTATCTGCCCATGAACTATTTAGGTTAGTTATCTCACCGGTTATTGTGTCAAACTGAATACTGATATTATCGTTTTGATAGGATATTCCATTAATTAACCTATTAAAATAAAATCCATAATTTCTATCAACTTGAGCTATGTTATTATAATAACTTGTACTTGGAAAATAAGTTTGCTCAGTACTCATATCTTTCACCTTATCTGGCAAATACTTTTGAACTATTGATATAGCCTTATCATAGGACTGTTCCCAAGTAAGTTTAGGTTGCACAGTAACATCACTAGCACCTGTCATGTCACCATAAGGATTATATTTATATAAAGACATAAGTTGACCTGTTAAAGAGTCTATCTGTACATTACCTTGATCCCCAAAACCGTTAGTTACACCCTTTTTATTAAATTGCCCTGACCAACAATTTACAGTAGGTCCAAAGCCTATATTACCTTTTTGATAATTTATAGATTGAATATCATAGCTATCCCCATATATCTCTTGAACTATTTGTTTCATTATTGCTTCAGCAGAATTATTGTCCAATTCCTTAGACAATTTCTGTAGTGGTTTATAGCTATCTATAAAAGCTTTTTTCTGAGTTGCATCTAAATTCCTTACCTTTTTTTGTGCCAATTCTGTATTGTACACATCTAACATCTTTCCGTCTTTTGCATCAATATTAGTTCCTGTTGATGAATCAATCATATATACAAGCTTTAAATTCTGAGTTGAACCACTCATTCCATTTTCATCTCTAACAAGTATATATTTGAGTTGAAGCTTTAAATTATCCTTTAAAATCTGATTTGCTTTATCTTGTGGTAAAATAACATCCTTTGGGATTTCGGGAACCTGGCTATCACTCCACATAATACTATATGAGGATATTTTACCTGTAACTCCATCAACGCCTACAGTTAAATAGTTTCCTAAAAAAGGAATGCCATTTACTGTTCTATAGTAAGTGAAATTATACCCTGTTAGATCTCCTCTCATACCGTTATTGATCTCAGAACTTTCTATCAGCTTGCACTGTGGAAACTCTTGTAAATTTATCTTGTTTAAAAAACTTTCACCTATTTCTTTAGCTTTATCTTCTGTTAATGTTGCAGATGCCACTGACTGACTATTATTATATGTGTAATTATCAATGTTAATAATTTTTCCTGAATTAGCATCTACTGAAATATTGATATTAACACTTTTGTTTTGGCTGTTTGAATTCCAAGATATCTGCCAAATGTAATCTTTATTAGCAGTCGCGTACCTATAATTAGGACTAAAGTTTACATTAGTTTGATACTGTGTTTCATCAATTGTAATATCCAAATAATCACTTAAAGCCTTTTTTGCAATTTTTTTCGCGTCATCCTTTGAAATTTTAGCATTATTTTCATTTGCTAGGTTACCCTCTACACTAGCAGAATTTGCAGTAATGCTTTTAACTTCAGCATTTTGTGCATAACTGGGCAACGTAGCGCCAAATGAAATCATAGCACTTAGTACAATAGAAAAAATTCTTTTATTTCTCATAATTGGTCCCCTTTTTAATTTTTAGGTAGGTGGTACTTTTAAGCTAGCTGTCCATCCCTTTATCTACATTTTATATCATAACCTGGTAAATAGCTAGTTAATATTGCAGTATGTCAGATGATGATTTAACAGGTAGCAAGTGAGCTTAGCCACAGGCACGCTCTCAAAGAACCCAGGGTAGTAATTTCTTCCACCCTGAGTTTCTAGTGAGGATATGCTTTGTTGGACTCACTTGCTAATAAACTTGGTGGAAAGCAGCAGATCTATGATATGGTTGCAGACGGAAAATTTATCTTGAGTAAATTTGTAAAAGAAACTGCACAGGAAAAATTTAAGGTTAAAACCATAAAACAAGGAGAAGAAATTTGGCAAAATGGATATAGGGCAATGGATACACTTATAGGGAAATATAAAGTTGAAATTTTCATGAAGGATACAAAGATTCAAGAGAAAATTTGGGGTATGATAAATTCAAAGCAATATAAGCTTCCAGGAGTAATATCTATTAATTTCACCCAGGCAGATGGCTGGAAGATTCGGCTTGCCATTGTATCAATTTCAGCCTCTCCACTTGCCACTTGCCACGTGGGTGGCACTATGCTTATTGTGTTTTAAAATTGAATATGATATTGTAGACATAGGCCGTTAGCCGATAGGGGGCATCTATGAAAAGAAAAGATTTTATTCTCGCTATATTAGTGGTGATAGTTTGGGGTGCAAATTTTACAGTAATTAAACTAGGCCTAGGAGGCGTACCTCCAATGCTACTTGTTACTTTAAGGTATACTTTAGTTGCATTTCCTGCCGTATTTTTTATCAAACCACCTAAAATGCCACTAAAAGATTTACTACTTTATGGATTTACAGTTGGGGTAGGTCAATTTGGTTGTTTGTTTTATGCCATGCATATTGGAATGCCAGCTGGAATCGCCTCTATAATAGTTCAATTACAAGCATTTATATCTCCACTTTTAGGATATTTATTATTAAAAGAAAAATTCAAAACTAAACAATTAGTAGGTTTTTTAATTGGCGCTTTGGGGCTTCTTGTGATAGGAGTTGCTTCAAGTACCATTGGAATAACATCCATACCTATTCTCGCTCTTTTACTTACAATATGCGCGCCTATATTTTGGTCTATCTCAAATATTGTAGCAAAAACTGCATCAAAAAAATCAATAGAAAAAGGTGAACAACTTGATATGTTAAGTTTAGTTGTATGGGGAAGTCTTGTACCACCAGTTCCCACTTTAATCCTAGCATTATTAATTGACTCTCCACAAACTCTTATTAATTCAATGTCTAATTTAAATATGATGTCTATATTCGCAATCCTTTATTTAGCTTTTGGATCAACGCTATTTGGATATGGATTTTGGAGTATATTAATATCTAAATATCCAATTAATAAGATTTCACCATTATCATTATTGGTTCCAATAACTGGACTACTTACAGCTAGAATTGTTTTGGTGGAAAAGCTCTCAAGCCTACAATGGACAGGGGTTTCTGTTATAATAATTGGGTTAATAGTTACAAATTTAGATTTTAAACAGATTATAAATATGATTAATAAAACTAAAACAAAAAGGGTGGAATAGTTTTGGCACATCCACCCTAAAAAATGCTTTAGTTTAAAATTCAGAAATCATCTATTTATTTATATGTTGAGTTTTATAAAGCTCAGCATAGACACCGTCTTTTCCCATTAAACATTCGTGATTTCCATCTTCAATAATATTTCCACTATCAAATACAAGAATCCTATCTGCTTTTCTAACCGTAGATAATCTATGAGCAATGACAAAAGTTGTTCTACCTACTATTAGACTATCAAAAGTTTCCTGTATTTTAGCCTCAGTAACACTATCAAGGGCAGAAGTTGCTTCATCTAAAATTAGGAATGGTGGGTTTTTTAGAAATATACGAGCTATAGAAATACGTTGTTTCTGTCCACCAGAAAGCATTGCTCCACGTTCTCCAACAAAAGTATTGAATCCATCAGGCATAGCAATAATATCATCATAAATCTCTGCCTGTTTTGCTGCTATTGCAACTTCCTTAGGAGTAGCATCAAGCCTACCGTATCTAATATTTTCGAGAATACTATCAGCGAAAAGAAATACATCTTGTTCTACAACTCCAATATTTTTATGCAAAGATTCTTGTGTGACTTTACGTATATCTACATTGTCAATCATAATTTTTCCTTCATCAACATCATAAAACCTTGGAATCAATTTACATAGTGTTGATTTTCCTCCACCTGATTGACCTACCACCGCAATTGTTTCGCCGGGATCCACATGAAGAGAAATATTGTGTAATACTTGAGTCCCCTTTTTGTAAGAAAAACTAATATTTTCAATATCTAATTCTCCTCTTACCCTGCCTATCTCTACAGCATTAGGATCATCTTTCATTTCAGTTTCAGTACGCATCATACCTACAAAACGTGCAAGTCCGGCTCCACCTGTTGCAAATAGTTCAGCAAAGTTTGAAAGTTTTCTAATTGGAGTTATAAAAGTAGCAATATATAAAGTAAAAGTTATTAAATCGATTTGATTCATCTGCCCTTTCATAATTAATAAACCACCTACTAAGATAACTGTTGCTGGCAAAATACAAAGGAAAAATTCCATTGTACCATTAAAACGTCCCATAGCCTTATAAAATTCAGTTTTAGATGTTTTGAAAGCATTATTTGATTCAATAAACTTATCAAATTCTGAGTTCTCATTTGCAAATGCTTTTGCCGTTTTCATGCCCGAAAGCCCTGATTCAATATTTACATTTATAGAAGCTGTTTTTACTTTCACTTCTAGAGAAGCTTTTGACATTTCGGAACGTCTATGCCATACAACTAATATGAATATAGGCAAAATCAAAGCAATAACCAAAGTTAATTTCCACTGAATAGTAAATAAGATGCCTAGTGACCCTATTATTGTCAAGGTGGATATAAAAACATCTTCAGGACCATGATGAGCAAGCTCAGTTATATCAAATAAATCTGCTGTAAGTCTACTAAGTAGTTGGCCTGTACGATTTTTATCAAAGTATCCATAAGACAATTCCTGCATATGCTGAAATAAATCGCTTCTTATATCTGCTTCTACTAATACTCCAAAAGTGTGACCGTAGTAGTTTATTATATAGTAGAAAAAAGCTCTTAGTGTATAGGCAACTATCATTACCAACATAACAATTATAAAAGTTTTATAAGCATTATTAGGTATTAGCTTATTTAGAGAATAACGGGTTATTGCTGGGAATGATAAGTCAATAAGTGCAATTAATAATGCACATGACATATCTAATATGAATAAATTTTTGTGTGGTTTAAAATATGAGAAGAATATTGAAGCTAGAGATCTTTTTTGAAATTCTTTTGTATCCATTCTTGGTATTTTCCTTTCTTTTATGCGTCTTTGTTTTTCTTTTAGTATAACATATTTATCTTCTGGACAGGCTAAATTATCATATCTAAAATCTACAAACATCTCATCTACCAAAATTAGATAGACCTCCTTAAAGCCTATCTAATCTATTCCATTAGATTATTACACCTTCAAAATGATCCATTTCATGCTGAATTATCTGCGCTGTGAATCTAGTAAACACTTGCTTTTGCTTCCTAAAGCTTCTATCAAGATATTCTACTTCTATGATTTCATATCTCTTTGTTTTTCTAACCCCCATTAAAGATAAACAACTCTCTTCTGTTTCATAAAGCTTTTCCTTCTTTAATATATCATGATTTACACCTCTTTTTCTGTTATATTATTTATAAAAAATAAGACATGGTTTTAAAATAAGTGTCTCAGTGCTATACCTATTATCATATATAAAGCATCAAGTTAAGAAATTTATTCTAGTAACTTATAAGCACATAATCCATTCTTTTACAACCAATAGTAGAAGCAACTGAACTGCATTTTGCTCGCAGTAGATAAAATATAGTCTTATCTTTAATATCACTCAATGTTTCAAAATTTGCTTGCCCTTTACTTATAATAAGATCCGCTTTATTAAATTCCCTTTTAAATGCGTTTGAGCAATCTTTTAATACGGTGCCCTGTGCAGAGTGTCCATTGTCAATAACTTTTACTAAATCCATAACACCTGTACTTATTGCGTCATCCATAGTTGCATCATTAACTATAGGGCCTCCCTTTACTACATAAGTAACCTTATCCATTGGAAGATTCTCTAATAAAAATTTATCAAATATGATTTCACCAGAATTGTCGCCAATATACATAATATACTTCGCCTTTTCAACTGCTTCTCTTAGAGCAGCTGTTCCAGCACCAAAAATATCACGTTTGATGCTTTCCTTAACAGACTTAACAATATCTGACTTCTCAAGTTTTAGTCCAACAGAAAAATCTATAATATTCCCAGCAATAGCCAGCCTACAAGCCATATCGAAGCGATCTTCTGCCTTATCCAACCATTCTTCTTCAATGATTTTCTCATAAATCTCCTCAGCAATTTCATTGTACTGCTTTTTCAATCTTAAATATGGGTCATTAACACCAGTAATATTTTTAGCATGTTGATGCATCCTAAAAGCTATTTCCACTGCTGTTTCATTGAAGTCCATTTCTCCCAATTCTTTCAAAGACCTTTTTATTATTTCTTCTTGCATTGCTACATTGCTTGTAGCTTCTTCAGCTATTTCTACTGCTTGTCTAGCAAGACAATGAATACACTCATGTGAAATTTTCATATAATCTTCTCCTTAAGAGTACTATAATCTTATTTATAAACTGGCATATTCAGAATTGTACCGTCTTAATTTATGACTGAAAAAACGCTATTACTTGTGGTACGGTTAAGCATTCATCATCCTAAATTTTATTTCATATTTAGATATGTTTTGTGTCTATATCAATCCTCTATTATTATTCAAATGGATTTAGTGATACTATAGAGGTTACAAACCCGAATTGTTCATACCTTATATAAAACAATAAATTCCATTTATTGTTACATCCCCAAAGTCATAACATATTCATTTTAGCTATTACTCCATGTTAGACGCACACACAAAAGAGGATACCACTTAATATGAATACCCTTCTTAAGCTATAATTTATAAAATCCTACTTTTTAATCGTTATAACTAAATTATCTGTAGTAGTTGTATGTTTTGAATCTGTATATTGAGGTCTATAACATTTAGCATTCCAAGTATTTTTAATAGAAAAAAGTTTTGTTAGTTGATTTTTACTACAATCTAAATCCTCTAATGCTGTATTCTTACTCAACTTATTCTCATTTAAATCTTAATCAAATAGTTCATTCTAGCCACGCCTCTGCTTCATTACCTTTTCTTAGGTGACTGTCCAGACCCCATAGAATAAACTGGAAACAGTTTCTTCTTGCTACAATTTGATAAAAAAGAACTATTGAATAATATCCAATAGTTCCACCCTTTTCTAAAATATTTATCTACTACTTGCTTATCTTCCAAGCTCAATTATATTTTGAACAAGTGCTTTACATCTTCCACAATCCGTACCTGCCCCTGTAATTTGGCCAACTTTTTCTACAGTATCAGCGCCATTTTTTACAGTATCAACTACATCTTTAAGTGAAACATTCTTGCAGCCACATACTGAAGTAAGAATTTTGTCAAGCTCACTTTTACATCCCTCACACACGGTGCAAACTCCTGTTATCTGAGCCACCTCATTTACTGTTCGAGCGCCAGTACACATAGCTTTTCTGATTGTGCTGTAATCAATATTATTTGTTGTACAAATCGCTTTATTTGCTGCCATTTCTAAAATCCCCTCGCAATTTAACAAATTTTTTTTACCCAATAATTGAGTTTTGAATACCTTTTTCAAGAATTAAAGTATATCATATGCTCCACCAAGTGCGCAATGGTTAAACAATAACCTCCAGTTATTGTTATGCCCCCCGAGGTCGCAACATAAACTGGAAGTTTATGTTTGCTAGTTATTTAGTTATATCAGATAAAGAAGAATCAAAGCTCGCTTCCTTAAAAGGCAAGTTGCTGTCATACTTATTCATGTTATAGATACTACCATTCTCTATGCGATACACACAATCTACCAAATCTAAGATTCTTTCATCATGCGTTACCATAACAGCAGCTTTATTATGCTTCTTAACTTCTTTACTAATCATTTTCACTACTTGTCTTCCTCGTTCACCATCAAGACTGGCAGTGGGTTCATCTGCCAATATAACATTAGGATTATTCATAAATGCCCTTGCAATGGCAACTCTTTGTTTTTCTCCACCAGATAATTTGTTTGGAAATTTCAATGCAAAGTCTGAAAGACCTAAATCCGCAAGTAACTCATCCACATATTTATTAGAAGCTTCCTTATCCCTTTGCTTTGAAATTTTAGTAATTAATCTTAACTGATCTCGTACATTTAAATAGGGAATTAGTTGATGGGACTGAAATATAAATCCAATCTGCTGTCTTCTAATTTTTGTCCACTCTTTCTTTTTAGAAGAATCTATAATGGTATCACCAATAATGACTTCCCCTTGTTCACTTGATAGTAGTGCACCTGCTATGGATAAAAGTGTGCTTTTTCCAGAACCAGATGGGCCTACAATTGCAACAAATTCACCTGGTTTTACTTTCAGGGAAACCTGTTTTAAAACTGTATTTTCACTGCTACCATCCTGATAAGTCTTTGTAATATTATTTATCTCTAAAGCATATTTTCCCATTATTCCTTACCTCCAATTGTAATAAGCGGATCAACTTTTGCAACTTTAACTAATGATATCAAACTGCATAATACGGAAATTACTACAAATGCTAAAGATATCAAAATAGCTGAAGGACCTTTTAATGAAAAAGGCATACTACTAGGAAGCATTCCTGCCATGATAAATGTAAGTATATTCCCAATTATCATACTGCCCCCTGCTAAAAGTAATACTTGAAATATGACCATTCCAGATAGCATTTTCATGTCTGCACCTAATGCTTTTAACACTCCAAACTGTTGAAGTTTTTGGATGGTAATTACATAGAAGAACACTCCTAAAATAGCTGCTGAAACAATAACTAATACCCATAAAATCATATTAATAGTTGTTTGCTCCTGAGCATATCCCGGTATTTTGCTTATAACAGAAGCTTTGGATAAGACCTCTACTCCCTTTAAACGTATATTTTCTACATCCTTACCTTTTATAGCAAATACATTATAATCCTTTTTGTAACTTGGAGTAATAAGGGTTCTTATTTGTGTATATGTATCCGTTGAAATAATTCCCATAGATGAGTGTCCGTATAATATATCTTTTGCAAAACCCACAACTTTCATTTTTGTACCAGCTTTTGAGTCAATAATACTATCTCCAATTTCAACCCCATCATCCTTAAAGGAATCATCAAGAACTATTGAGTATCCTGTATCTGCACTTTCCAAGGTATTTCCTTCAATGACTTTGGGCATCATAAAACTATCTGGGTCTACTGCCATATAGGTAATATCCCTCTTGGTTTCATCGCCCTCTAGCTCTATGCTCGTCCTCTGCAAATCAATTGCTGTAACATCATCTGTGGTCATAGCTCGTACCCCTTTAAACTGCTGCTCAGACAATGTTGATCTTGTTATTATATCATCTGCATCTTCACTTAAAACATAATACTCTGCTTTTGCATCTTCAATTGCTCCACTTGTAGCCATAGCTAGTCCATTTGCAAGTCCTGATAAAAAAAGCACCATGAAAACCAATAATATTAATATCCCAACAATAAGCGCGTATTTAGATTTGTTATGTTTCAATTCTTTAAGTCCTAAAACCATATATCTCGTCTCCTCTTTCTAATCATGATTCTTTTAACTCTACTTAGCATAACATAGTTTCATGACTTGAATGTGACCAATAAGTCATAAAAAATCCCTGAAACTATTCAGAGATTTTTTTATTTAGTCTTATAACTTTATATACCTTTAAGTATTTCTTAATATTACCTTAAACTCACAACCCTCATTTTCCAGGCTCCTGCACTCAATATTCCCACCGGTAAGTTGGATAATCCTTTTAACAATGGACAAACCGAGTCCATGTCCTTCTGTTTTATGAGACTCATCGCACTGATAAAACTTATCAAAAATCTTCGGCAATTTATCCGCTCTTATACCAGGTCCTTCATCCTTAATTATTACCTGAATTTCAGTCTTATCCTCGTTATATGCTGCACTAACATAGATCTTACCCTTATTATTTGAAAATTTTATTGCATTCTCAATTAGATTCATCCAAACTTGATATAACAAATCAAAATTATTATTAATCTTACACTTTACTAAATCCAGTTCAAATTCTATTTCTTTTTCTTCAAATTTATCTGATAAGAAAATCATGCACTTTCGTATTTGCTCATCTAAATAAAACTCTCTTCTGCTAGTAATAATTTCCTGATTATCTAGCCTAGACATCTTTAGCATATTATCACTAAGCCTGCTTAACCTTAGAGATTCACTATAAAGGCAGCTTAGATACTCAGCCTCTTTTTCCTTTGACAAATTGCCGTCTAAGAGCAATTCTGAAAAACCTGTAATTGCTGATACCGGGGTTTTTATCTCATGAGATACATTGCTCATGAAATCTTTGCTCATATACTCCATTGCATTCAGTTCTTTTATCATCTTATTAACATTAACCGCTAATTGACCAATTTCATCCTTGCCCAGAACTTCTATATGGGCACTAAAATCCCCTTCTGCTATTTTTTTAACAGCTTTACTAACTTTAACAATGGGATCGGTAACAAATTTTGAAACATACCACAAGGCACTACCACCTAAAAGCACCGTCATAGCACAGGTGGAAATCATAAAGAGTCCTAATTCCGTTATAGTCCATTCTCCGTTAGCGCATATAAAAAATAATACATGTAGCACAATAAAGGAAATACAAAATGCACTGCATAAAGTTACAACTGAAATAATAGCTATTTTCCATCTCACCGATAATCTTATCTTATTTATCATCGTTTTTCCTCACTTTATATCCAAGACCACGAACCGTTATAATTTCAAAATCATCTAAGTTCTCAAATCTTCTCCTTAGTTTCTTGATATGAGAATCAACCGTTCTGTCGTCAATATCTGTATTCATCCCCCAAATTTCATCCATTAATTCTTGCCTTGTAAAAATCTTGTTGGGATAACTAAGTAGTTTAAAGAGCAAATAAAATTCTTTTGGTGGCAGTTCCTGGATTTCCTCTTTCATTGTCACTGTCAGTGCATCATAATCCAAAATAACATTTCCTACTATAAGTTTGTGATCATCTGCTATCTGTGCTCTTCTAAGAAGTGCTTTTATCCTAAGTAGCATTTCCTTCAGATTAATTGGCTTCACCATATAATCATCTGTTCCTGCCTTGAATCCTTTTTCCATATCATCCATTTGATCTTTGGCTGTTATCATCAAAATAGGAAGTGTATAGGCGGCATCTCGTAGCAGCTTTGTAAGTTCATACCCGTTCATATTTGGCATCATAATGTCACTGATAATCAAATCAACGTGCTGCAAATCTAATACTTCCAACGCTTCCTCTCCATCAAAGGCTGAAAATACCTGATATGCCTCATTCTTTAGTTTTTCACCCATCAATTTATTTAAATTTTCATCGTCTTCTACCACTAATATGGAAAACATTCCTTCACTTCCTTATGTACTACGACTTCAAAGAAGCAAAAATTCTGTCCAGCTCCTCAAAATTACTATAGCCTTTTGATTTTATAGTAGCCGTGCCCAGTTCTTCTGCCACAACAGTTGGAAATACTTCTACACCCATGATTCTTGCCATTTCAAAGCATTTAAAAGTTTCTAGTCTTATTTCTTCTGAGTTAAACTCTTTTTCAAATTCCTCACCTGATATATTAAAGCTTTTAGCAATATGGATATACTCTATCCACACATTGTATCCATAACATAATATATTTTAGTTTTCATATTTATAGTCACTCCTTGAATTAAATTTTTGTATTTTTAGGGACAAGGTATTATATAACCTTGTCCCCTTCAATCTTAAGACAGTTATAGCAAATTCTAAGTTCTCATAGAGGCAGATTTAACTCAGTGATAAATATACTAACAGGTGCAGGTTCTGCCACCGTACCATTATTTTTAAAAAAATATAGTGCCACCCACGTGGCAAGTGGCAAGTGGCAAGTTTATTTTATTTTATAAGTTAAATCTATTGAATTTGAAATCAAATTATGATCTGCATAATCCTTAACAGTATATGATTTATTCTCTCCCATATCTTCTATACTATTATCGGAATTAAAGTTTACTAACAAACGATAGTGATCGCCCCTATCTATAGGATATGTATTAAGATGCGTTATAAGTAATACTGATTTATGTTCATCATCAGCCCATCTTGCGTCACCATTATCTAATAATGTTCCATTCTCAAATAAATTTCCTGCCATCGGCAGTCCATTTTTATCTAGTTGTTTCAATACAAAACGATAAGTATTAACCGCATTCTTAACTGGTTCATCAAAATATACCATTACGCTTTTTGCTCCCACTATAACTGCTTTAGTTACTACAGGAATTTTAGTGTCAGTAAATGTAAAGTTACTGGTAAGGTCTTCTAATTGCTTATAACCCTTAGCATCAGTAAGTTCCTTAGATACTGTTAATTTATAGCTTGAAAAATTCTTAAAAAATATGTCAGTTCCTAAGTAATCAAAATTTAAAGTTGCTTTAACAGTCTTCGAATCTATATTCACTAACTTTCCAATGTCCATGTTTATTCCATACTCATCGGATATTTTAAAAATGTCCGTATTTTTAACCGATGTGGCATTGATAGCTTTATTGAATTTAATTTCAACTTGTTTTCCATTAATAGCCTCAACGGACGTAACTTCAACTGGTGAATCATCTTTAACCGTAACCAATATTGTTTTAAAGGCTTCATAGTCTCCCATCGTTTTTCCAGCTATATAGTTCTTCCAAGTTTTTGAGTTAACAGTGTTTATATGGACTACCATCATATAAGTTCCTTCTTCTTTAAAGGTATAGGATGGTGTTTGCGTATATTCTTTGGCTCCGCTTGTCCATACCCCGGTTCTAGGATTAAATGCATGTAATCTATAAAGATATGGCCCCTGAATTCCACCTATGTTTTCAATTCCATTAAAGTTAACAGTGAGGCCTTTAGCGGAAATCTTTGGAGCACCACTAGCGTATACTCTGCTTGCATCATTTCTAGATACGCAATTTAAGTATGCCACATAGTAAGTATCGTAACCCTTAGAGTTATAACCTGCTGTCCCTGCTTTTTTTACCCAAACAGAAAGTTTGTAATTCCCCAATTTAAAAGCCGGAGTTTCTGGTAATACATATGGTGTTTTAGCATCTACCGCAACACCATATCCACTTGTTACTTCACTCCATTTACTTCCATCAAAAAGAAATGCTCTGTATTGCACTTTGCCCTCATACTTTGAAGTTATTGTAAATTTTTCTGTATCTCCTACTATTAGAGGTGAATGTTCTACTCCAACATAATTTATAATTGGACTAACTACTTGTGCAGCTTTCACTGTATCATTATTTACTATTCCCACAATTATAAATATTGCTGCCATAAATATGTTAAGTGTTTTTTTAAATTGTTTCATATGCATTTGTCCCCTCTTTATTGCTTGTCATTTAGTATATACCTATTCCCATAAAAATGCTGTAGCTCTTTTTCCTAAAATGTAATCGTCAAATACTTTAGTCCCCACATCTTTAGATAGTCCAACACAAACTAATAAGGGTAATAAATGTTCTTCCCGAGGATGACAGTACCTGGCACTAGGAATGTTTTCCCAATATTAAAATGCGTAAGTGGATCAAGATTGTGATTTAGTGAAATCTGTAAGACAGGAATATCCGCATCTGGATACATCATCTTCAAAGGTATATAAGCACCTGATCATAAGGTCTGTTGTTGTCCATGCGATGTGCAATACCACTTTCCTTAAATAATCCAGATATTTTTAATGCTAAATCAGGATTTCCTTTGCAAGGATATTTAATATTATATGATGCTTCTGGAAATCCTGAGTAATCGTAGACAAGACCTGGTTCACTTCCACTTTGAATTGTGACTATAATTTTTAAAGCGGTAAAACAGACATATATAAATTATTCCTTTCAAGATGATTAAATGGAGGTAAAAAAGCGTGCTGGATTATATAAGGATTCTTCTTAACACTATTTTGGCTATTAATTTGATGTATATGCTCTTAGATTGTACCTTCAAAAACAAGAAGAATCTTTATCTCTTAATTATGTTTGAAGTTGTAATGTTGATTTGAGATGTACTTATTCTTCAAAACTTTGGTTTTGCATATTTTATGAAACTATTCTCACTTTTTATTCATTTCAGCTTACTTTCAGATTTTTCGCTGCTTCAAATAAATCCGTGAACAGCTCATAATGCAAAACGAACAGAATTTACTTAGAACACAAGTAGCAGCAGCTCAGATGCATTTGGAAAACAAATTGTGTTCACAATTTGTTCATGACCCCCAGGGGACTTTATGAAAAACCTCCAAAATATTGTTAAAAATCCCACCATGAAGAATCCGTGATTTGAATATCTGGACCTAATATAACAGTTTCACCAATTCTAGGGACTATTAGATTAACATCAGCTTTTTTAGTCTCTTTTAATGCTCGCTGTATAGGTTCCTTCCAATCATGTCTTGCTAATGTAAATGCTCCCCAGTGCATTAATATCATGTTCTTACCATTTACATCTAAATTTGCTTGAACAGATTGTTCCGGCATCATATGGGTATTGGCCCACCGTCTATCATATTGGGCACCTTCAATTAGGGCAATATCAAAAGGCCCGTATTTATTTCCGATTTCCTTAAAGTGAGGACCATAACCACCATCTCCGCTGTAATATAACCGTGTGTCTTTTCCAATAAGCGCTAGACCACCCCATAGAGTAGTATTTAGATTTAAAATTCCTCTTCCTGAGAAATGCCTTGATGGTGTAAGTGCAAGGGTTAACCCTTCATAGGATTTCTCCTCCCACCAATTGAGTTCTATAATCTTATCTTTAGGAACACCCCATGAAATCAAATGAGCACTTACTCCCAGAGGAACAAAGAAGTGTGATACTTTGCTCTTTAGCTTAAGTATTGATTGATAATCC
Source organism: Clostridium sp. CS001 (assembly GCF_020443565.1). Taxonomy (GTDB): domain Bacteria; phylum Bacillota; class Clostridia; order Clostridiales; family Clostridiaceae; genus Clostridium_AD. The sequence goes on along the minus strand of NZ_JAIZZN010000002.1, from coordinate 13,823 downwards.
AAGTGATCATAATGATCATGAGAAATAAAAACTGCATCTATGTTTGGCATGTCATTAATAATATTCATCATATCTTTGCTGTATTTATATCTTTTTACTCCTACAAAAGAAACTGGTGAGGCTATAGGTCCAAGCATAGGGTCTAACAGTATTTTCTTATTATCAATGCTAATTAAAAATGTAGAGTGCCCCAGCCAAGTTAAACTGTCTTTTTCGCTATTAATTTTGTTCCAGTCAATGGGTTCAATTGGAATTTCAGTGGCAGGACGACTGTCTGTAGGCTCCTCTTTAGAACTGCTAGTGTCTTCAGAAGAATTTGATGAACCCATAAATAACTTTGTAGGCACTGTATTAACAAACTTTCCATCAGCATAATTATCAAACTTGCTATAGGCCTTCTCCTGTTCTTTAGTTATGCTTCCCCCAAAGGCTGGATTTAAGTTTAAGAACAACACAATAGCAACAGATAATATCAGTAAAAAAATTAATAAATATATAATCATTTTTTTCATATTTCCTCCCATACTCATACCAACTCATAGCCACTTCATTAGCAAAGAATTAATGTTTAGTTTCAATAGTCCCATCTGCATAACGTGCAAACCTTCCTGTGCTACGTTCATGTACAGGATCTGGTCTATCCCACGGCCATCCACCAAACTGTGTCTTATTAAAATCTGAGAATGCTTCACTGATTTCCTTTTCTGTATTCATAACAAAGGGTCCGTATTGCACTACTGCCTCTTGAATTGGTTCTCCTTCTAAAAGGATCATGTAACTCTCTTTATCTCCATTTGATATGATAATTTCATCATTACCTGATAATTTCACACGGTTTAAGGATGAAATTACTTCACCTTCTATGTTAATAACGCCGCTTCCTTGATAAAAATACAGGTTCCTTAGCAATGTTTTTGAAACAGCTGGTATTGTAAGTGAGGCTCCGGGTTCCATTTGGATAAGATAAATGCCTACATTATTCGTTCTATCATTTGCCCATGAGTTAGGACATGGCTCCAGACCGTCCTTTTGCTGGAAGCTTCCAGTAATTATTTTAACTGCTGCTTTATTTCCATTTTTATCATTACTGTCTACAACTGGTATATCTTCAGACCAAAGCATTTTATAGTCTGGTTCTACAAACTTATCTTTTGAAGACAAGTTTAGCCATATCTGAAACAGTTCCATTGGATTCTCTTTATCCTGATTAACTAAAGGAAACATCTCCACATGCTGACATCCTTTTCCTGTAGTAAGCCACTGAACATCACCATTGCCATAGCGGCCCTTCGAACCAACTGAATCAAAGTGATCAATAACTCCCTTTAGAACTATAGTAACAGTTTCAAAGCCTCTGTGTGGATGTACGGGAAATCCAGGTACGGCTTCTCCATGATACATACTGAACCCATCTTTCCCAGAAAAATCATTTCCAAGATTTCTTCCAGATAGTGACACATCAGGACCTTGCTTTTCATTTCCTTTTGGAAAAGCATCCTTATGATGCATACATGCTATAAAGGGGTTTTCCATCTCCCACTGAAATCCTATTTTTTGAACCTTTTGTATTACTTTACTACCCATATTTTTTACCTCCTTACATTCTTGTGAAAATACTTTCATATATTTAAAATTAATACAATTATAACATAAGCCAAGGAGATTTTTAATATCCTTGACTTATGTTAATACTACCATTGATTTTTCGAAAACATTTCAAGTTTTACTCTTTTGCTCACTTATCATTTAAATATAGGACCAAAGGTTACTATATTTTCCATACTCTTTCTTCCTTTATTAACTCAAAAGTATTTGGAGCTAATGGCATTACTTTTACCATTCCTACTCTCTTGTTATTTCTAGCTCTATCATAGGCTAGATTTGCCTTTCTAATTTCACTATCCAATGTTTCCTCCAAAGATTCAAGTTTATAATTAGATATATTATTTTTAAATTCAAAATAAAAAATATATCTTCCAGGTGTAATTGAATTATCCGGCCTTGTAGTATAATCCACTAAGTTTAAGTTCAATTTCCTTATTGTACTTCTTATTGAATTAGTTAAATGTTCTTCATTAGTCTTTTCAGACACCATATTCAACACTTGATTTTTCCTATATAAAAATTCAACTTCTGGACAATTATTATAAAAATCAACTACCCTAATAACATTACCAATTCTATATCTATAAAGGCCTGCGTAATTAGTAATAACTATTTCGTATTTCCCACCTACTTTTAGTTCATCTAAACAAAGTGTATGTTGATTTTCTTCCTCTGTTTCTTCAATAGGAATAAATTCATAAAAAACAGTATCAGGGATAATTACATATCTTATTGTTATTCAAGCTAACATGGTTTTCAATGACCTCTAGGCTAGTAATTACTTCATATTTTAATTATTCAATTAGATTATTATACCTTCAAAATGATCCATTTCATGCTGAATTATCTGCGCGGTAAATCCAGTAAACACTTGCTTTTGCTTCTTACAATTTCTATCCAGATATTCCACTTCTATGATTTCATATCTCTTTGTTTTTCTAACCCCCATTAAAGATAAGCAACTCTCTTCTGTTTCATAAAGTTTTTCTTTCTTTAATATAACTGGATTTACCATAGGTACAATAAGATTTCCTACAGTAAATACCAATATACATTTTTTTACTCCAATCATGTTTCCAGCTAGTCCAACACAATGCTCTAAGTTTGCTCTTAATGTGTCTGTTAAATCATCAATTACTGCCATATCATTTTTAGTAGCCTCTTCAGATTTTTGTCTTAAAAATAATACATCTTTTACGATTGTTTTTATCATAGTTTATACCTCTTTTTCTGTTATATTATTTATAAAAAATAATATATGATTTTAAAATATATCATTATATTATAAACATTAGCCATTGCTTTCACTTAATACACATACTTAACTCAAAAAAATTATAACATAAACCAATGACAATTTTAATATCATTGGCTTAAATTTTAGTATTTTAAAGACATCTTTCAATTTTGGCTCTCCTGAGATATGCTTCACCATATCATCCTTTCCTGGGGTTTTAAAATAAGTGTCTCAGTGCCATACCCAGTATTCCATCTTCAACTCCCACCCTTATCTCTTCAATATTTTCATTTAAAATATCCACTTCTATTCCCCTTATACTAACCTCTTCATCAAACACTTTAACTTTATATCAGGTTTCAAAAGAAATATACCCGAGTCCTCATATGCTCCTAGATACTGCTGAGGCTTTTATTTTACATAAGAATGCATGTAATCATTTTGATGGTTATTCACTATTAAATTTAAATGAGCATGAAGCTAATCTATTTGCTGTTGCTTTGCTATTTGATCCTAATTTATTTAAAATATATATACAAAGCACGGATAACCATGTACTGAAAGCTGTCTTAGATTACAACGTTAATTATTCTTAAACTTAAGTTATTCACCCATTATATATCCAACTAAAAAAGATTCCATCAAGTTAATTTAACTTGGTGGAATCTTTTTACTATTCTACCTCTCCTTCTTCTTTTCCTTCTGCCTTATAGTGTAACTTTCTAATCTCGTCAATGCTCATTTTAAAAACACCTCCATTTAGCTTTTTATACTCTTCATATCTTTTTTCTAACTCCGGATTTTGAATTAAAAACAAATATTCTAAAAAATCTACTAAGGCTTTTATCTGATCATTATCTTTGATTTTATCATTATCTTTGATTTTATCATTATCTTTTATATCTCTGGAAAAAGTAATTCTACTATTTCAATTTCAAAGGCCTCCAAAATTGATTTCCATGCTGCATCAAAATCATGTTTCTTTCCCAAAGTTTATTCACTTCCCTGTAGTTATATAATTCTTGAATTAGTTTCATTATATCACATTGATTTTTTCTTTACGCTACTTTTTAGCCATTCAAACAAATGTCTCATTTTCGCCTAGCTAGTCGCTTAACTCCCTTCTTTTAGGTTGTCGAACCGACCCCTTAGGAGATGACTTCCAGTCATCTCCTTGCTAATTAACTGCAGATTAGAAAACGTAAAAAAGTCGTTGATGATCTGAAGGCGTTTCTATTTGCAATTATAACAATACTTATTTTTTATCATTATTAAATAATCTCTTTCTCCGTTAAATTATAAAATGCCTCTTTCACATTAAATGTTTCATTTTCTAAAGGAATAACTTCTGTTTGCTATTGAAATGAGCACCAATAGCTATCACTCCAGCCACTGATGCTCATTTTAAATTCCAACTAATTTTTTCAGTATTCTTCACAAGTCAAAGTTCCCCTAGAAACAAGCCCTGTTGCTTCTAATCAAATATATTTTTTAATTTTATTGTCAATTCAGGAAACACTGTGCTTATATAATTATCATTGTCTTTAAAAGTATTTGATATTCTAAGTTGGCCATCTTGAAGTGAATATTGAACAATGTGTCCGTTTGGTTCAACAATATTATATTCAAGAACACCAAATTTTTGATATACAATTAATTTAGTTATGTAATCATGACTAGAAGTACCTTTTGATACCACTTCAAAAATTATTTTAGGGGCAGATGTATAACTTTGACCTTTTCTTGTAGCGTCTTCACATATTATGAATACATCAGGCTTATACTTGAATTCTTCTTTATCATTTTCAAATATAACCTCAATTTGCTCAGTTTGAACTTTACATTTACTACCTTTTAGGAACTGTTTTAAGGAACTAGCAATATTTAAAACAATATCATTATGTTCAATGGAGGTATCTGAATGCATAATTATTATACCATTACTATATTCAGTTTTACATTCGTATATACTTTGTAATTTCTCATATTCATCACATGTAATAAATTCTAGTTTATTTGGTTCCATATATTATTCTCCCTTTCATAATAAGATGTGCTATCCTCACAATTTATACTTATGAATATAGGATATGTAGTTATTTAATAGTATTATATCATATCTTAATACCTGTAAATTCCCTTTTAACAGAAAGAAAATAATTTAAGTATAAATCTATTTCTATGTTAGTGAATAACTATCTCACAGGAGTATTGCCATATAATTTTTCATTAAGTAAACTGCATTGATCCTCATCTAGCTTTAGTTCATTATTTTTGTAAAGAATATCAATTACATCATCCCATTGCTTGAATGAACTTATAAGAATTGCCTTTTGTACTGTATATAGAAGCCGTACTTCATTCTTATAAAATTTGGGTTGTTCCCTATCATTAAAAAATCTAACTGCATATTCCTTTGAGGCAACTGCTCTACCTATTTCCAAAAGAACATTATCTGTAGTAGAATTTACAGTATCTATGATAGTTTGTAATGGAATAATATCTTGGAGTTTATATTTACCCCCACTTTTAGCCACGATAAAAGCCCCCTTAATTAATAACTGCCTCAGTTCACTTTGTCCTATTTTAGTATATACTTGAAACTAATTTAATGCATGTATTCCCACATAAATAATTTAGAAAATTTAATAATCAAATTTATAGATTTCAATTTTTTGCTTCAAAATTACCATTTTCATCTTCATCCCCAGCATGTCTATCTACTTAGCATCAAAATCAATAAAGTACTTTCTCTCTGGTGTATGTATGGTGAGAGTTGCTAAATTAATATTTTCCTCTAAAATATCCACTCTGTATTCGAACATGATATCATCATTTTGCTTCTTCATGAATAAGTAACTTCCTTCCTCTTGCTCCTCGGCCTCATCACTTATTTCAGCGTAGATTTCTTCGCCACTTACTTCTCCAGGATATCCTGACTTTCTTATCTTTTCATCTATTGCTTTATAAAACTGCTGCATTTTTTCACCCTCCATATAATATCTATTTATCTTCAAACCAAGTATATACTATGCTTCTAAATAACAGTATCCTTAATCATTAAAAACCTCACTTTAAATCTCCCTATGTTCCAACGTTTTGATTTTCGCTCCTCTAGGCAGAGCTCTCATAACCACCTTTTCCCATGGGGTTCCTATTACTTGATCCATGACAGCTATTGCTCCACGGTCATCTTTTGTTCTAATTAATCTGCCACAACCTTGTTTTAACTTCAATCCCATTTCAGGGTAATCAACGGTTATAAGTGGATTCAGCCCCTCTTCTTCTGCCTCTTTGCGCCTCATTTCAATCAAAGGGTCTAGGGAAGGAAAGGGAAGTTGCCAAACTACAACGAGAGATAAAGACTCCCCGGGCACATCAATTCCCTCCCAAAAGGTAGAACCTACTAATACAGATGTAACTTCCGCACGAAACTTTTTGACAAGATATCCTCGCTCACCTTTATCCTCCCATAAAACTTCAAAAGGTAGCGCGTATCCGCTAATTGCTTTTCTTATTTTTTTAACTTCCTTCAAAGAGCTCGCAAGTATCAGCGCTCTCCCTCCATTTTCTTTCAGCAAACATATCAATTGTTTAATTTTATGTGAAAACTTGGCACTAGAAGTAGCTTCAAAGGATGGCTCATTTAAATAAACCACCACCTGCTGCTCAATATCAAATGGACTTCCAACCATTGATATTGATGGATCTTTTAAACCAAGAGTCCTCATAAGGTAACCAAAATCACCCTCGTCACTTAAAGTACCTGAAGTAAACACCACAGGCAATTTTTTTGAAAATAAATGTTTATCAAGCATATTGCTCAAATTCCGAGGAACTACACAAAAGCTACCGTCTGCCCTATCTACCCAAGTAATAACCTCTCTACCTTTATTCCTACCAAACCTAGCTAAGGCTGTAATTGATAGTTCTATTTGAATTTCAAAAGTATGTAACGTGCTTTCCGGTAGCCCGTCTATGTATAGCTCTTCCTCAATTTGAATCTCAAAGAGCAAGCGATCTAGTGCCTTATGAAAAGTATCTGCTGCTTTCAGAAGTATATCATCGATGCGAACCGCCAGACGCTCTGATTGCTCATCATCTATTACGTTTTGATTAAGTTTTTCGAAAAAGTTGGAAGTTGCCTGGTCCAAGGCAATTACACTTACAACTAGTGAAGTTCTTGCTCCCTGAATTTCCTCCATGGAAAGGATAATATTATCAATATCCTCTTTATAAATTTGTCTTCCAGCACCCATTGCTGCTGGCAGTATGACTTTATGGCCTTCATCAAAAATCACCAGCGAGTAATCTGGAAGAATAGGCATTTTACCATCTGCAATTCTTTCATCCCTTGTCCACAGGTCCTGAAAAAAGATACTATGATCAGCAATAATTAAATCCTTGGAAGATCTGTAATGTTCCCTCACCTTAACAAGCTTACAAAAGCCTCTTCTGGTACAAGCATCACAGGGCATAGTCTCATCCCATCCAATCTGTCTCCACACACTATCGGATATATGCGGCATTTCTGAGCGTTCACCTTTTGTAGTCCTGGCTAACCATTGATTAATCTCATCAGAGGCTGCTCTATCGCCAAATACTCCACCCATTCCACTAACTTTCTCATCACAAACATACTGACGAGGATCCTTTGCCATTGGCGCATCTATTTCAAGTCCCAGTATTCGTGAAAGCGTTTGAATATCTCCTTTTGCCCCTGCCAATTGTTCCTGAAGTGCTGCTTTTGCACATGCAATTACTACAGGCTTTCCGCTAAAACCAGCGTAGGCAATTGCAGTGAGTAAGTAGGCGAAGGTCTTTCCGGTACCGACCTCAGCCTCAGCCAGATGAACTTTTTTATTACAAACAGCATCAGCAAGCTGAAACGCAGTATATATTTGTTCATCACGTATCTCATATCCGTGCTTTGGAAGAATATCGTAAAAAACATCACCAATCCAATCCATCAACTTACCTTTAAACTCTTTTTTTGTTTTATAATCAAAGGTGGTCCCTATTTTCTTATACAAAATTTTATCCTCCTGTTAACCTATGAAATACCATAGAAAGTGTTATGCGAAAATTTACTGTCAGTTATGTACATGCACATAGTTTTTCTTTATACACTAAACATAACCATCCTTACATTTTAAACTTTTTCAATAAGTATTATAACATTAACAATGGAGAAAAAAATTACATCTTTTAATAATTCTAATTTATATTACACAAAGTCTAGTCAATTTCCTAGAATTTCATAAACAAGAAATAGGTATTTATTACTAATACTCTGGGATAATAGAAATGCGCATTGAATACACAATGAGATAAATTTATCGTTATGAGTCCTGATGCTTGTTAATTATCCGCGTTTTGGAACTTCTTACTTTATTCTCCGTAGTGAATTTGCTTTTTTAATTAAATCAGTGTATTTCCTATGTTGTTCATTCAGCCTATTAATTGTTAATTCTATTGCCTGAGGACTATTTTTCAAAAGAACAGGATATTTATTCTTCAAGTATGTATTTAAAGCTTCTTTTTCAAATTGAGTAGGCACAATAGGAGCTGCAGGGATAGTTAATGGTTCATCTCTCTCACATAATTCCTCTGCACTTACAAATGCGTATTGTATAAAATTCTGCAATGAAGGGTGGTTTTTATTTATAGAATATCTACCGAGCTCATCTAACAGCAATCTATCAAACCATACACCTATTATCATGTTTGGATTTCTTTCTTTAATTTCATAAGCAATATGAACATGAAGAACCTCTTGCTGTGAAAGTTCAGGTATAGGTTTGATATTATCCCATTTTACATTTGGAACCTTTATTATTTTTCCATCCATACAAATACATAAATTTAAAAATCCAGCCATATTATCACCACCCTATTATTATCTTTAATTATTATCAGATTCTAGAATTTATAAACCTTTCATCTTTAAAACTATTTCACTGATCTGGTAAAACTGCTGACAATGCTTACTAAAATTTGCACCCATGAGGTGGTTGCTATAAATGCATACAACAGAATTTATTCAATAAATAAAGGCTGTGACGTTACCCTGTGGTCGTTGAATAAATTGAGTACCAATAGCTATTCTAAGTAATCTTTAATTCAAAGGATATAAGACAAGTGATAAAGTCCCTTTATCATGCCCCATGCTTAGAGCAATAAAAGAAGTAGCTTACGCCACTTCTTTTATATTCTATCTTCCTCTATATTTTATCTTCCTCTACCAGTAACATAGTCGAATATAAATACAATTGCTGCTACTATTAATAATACATGCACTAAATTGCCACCTATTTTTAATAAAAAACCTAACAACCAGAAAAATACTACTATTCCGCCTAACCATCTTAAGAATCCCATTTAAATCTCTCCTTTCTTTCCTCTCCTTTTAATATATTATTTATATCACTTATTACAATACTTAAATACACAAATGAAATTATACCAATAATGAAAATCATAAACGGTAGAATATTTCCTAATTTCTATCCTTTGAGATTATTTTTTATATTATTTTTTGTGTCCTTAAGGTTGTCCTTTTCTTTCTTAATATCAATCTTAACATCCTCTAATTTCTGCTTTCCCTCTTTTATGTTATCTTCTACACCACTTTTTACTTCTTCCACTTTGGATTTACCTTCCATAACAGTCTCTTCTACCTTATCTTTACCTATTTCTATAGCTTCTTCTATTTTATCTTTACCTGTATCTACAACTTTTTCTACTTTCTTTTTACCTATTTCTAAAGTATCTGATACTTTTTCTTTACTTGTTTCTATAGCTTCTGACACCTTTTTTTTAGCTTTATTAATTGAATTATTAATACTATCACTGTTTTGGGAAATAGCTATTGCCATTGCAGCTCCTGCAGTTGCTCCTAGAGTAGTTGCTAAAGTTAAATTTCTAACTTTGTCCTTTTGTTTTTTCTTATTTATAGTTTTAAATACATCTTTAACTTTAATCATATATTTACCCTCCCATATTCTAATAAATTTAATTTCTGCTTTATAATATTTATATTATAACACAATATATTTTATTATTCGATAATAATTATTAATTAATAATTATTTATTTTTCTGTCCTTATAGCTAAACAGCAGTTGTTCCATGTATTAAGATATAAAGCCCTTCTCAATGAGTCCTCATCTTCTCTAATCACAATATATTTATCTAGCTTTATATATAATTTTAGTTTAATTTGAATTCTCAATAGCTTCCTCTACTTTTTTAAATTTTTCTCCAAGTTCTTCACAAGTATCTTTATCTAAGATTTTCCTGGCTTCAATAAATACTTCTTTCTCTTCTTCATCAAGATGATGTTCAAGCATCTCTTTAAAAACTTTAAATTTAGGTCCCCAACTTTCATGGTCAACATTTAAAGATTCTAGCTCACCTATTAAATACTTTATAACATTGTGTTCTTCAATACATTCTAAAGATAACTCTTTTGTCTCCTTATGCTTGTACAATTCAGAAAATAATGACTTTTCTTCTGCTTCATGATGAGACTCTAATTCTTTCTTAAGGGAAGTAAACAACTCTGTTCTTGTTTTTATTGCTCTACTTGTCATTTCCTCTAGTTTATTAGCTACTTTTCTAAAGTTTTTATGTTCTTCGATAATAATATCAAAAATATTCATTTTTAATTCCCTCCTTATACATTTTTTTATTATATATTACCATATCATAATATTCTGTCAATGGTAATTACTGTTAATTAACATATTATTCTTTGGTAATTGTTAAAAATTTTATGGACTATTCATCTGTGATATTGTTTATTATTTTAATAAATCCACACTATTTATAATGATATGCACTTATAATTGACATGCACTTAATAGCCCTCCTACTTGGATAGCGTCTAAATAATTTAGAGTACATAAATAAACAAATATAGGATGATCTATCGGAAGTTTATGTTTCCTATGTTATTATTATGTTTTTAAAAGCAAAATCTTCTTTATATAATATATAAGTAAGTGTCGTGAATATTTGTATTAGCATTTTTATCTTGGTCCTCACTTAAATTCCCTCCTGAAACCCCAGCATTTCCACAAGAAGAGCTTTTGTTACTATAGTACATTTTATATGGAATAGTTATAGCTCTACTATCTTTTGGCAGTGATTTATCCCTACAGCCTGGATACGTCACCCCGTTAAATTTACATTCACCGCCCTTTATATAAGATATAAACCTTTCATAAAGCAGGTTAGATCCATAGCTAGCATACCAAACATAATCCGCTTTTTTCATAATACCCCAAGGTTGATTTTCAAATCCTATTTTAGCTTTTCTTGAAACTTCTTGATTATAAATATAGGTATAAGCATCTTGAAACTCATTACTATCATTAACAACACTAATCAGCTTTCTTATATATAAACTTTCTTCTCCCTCAAGCCTATCTAGTTTCCTTAAGGTTTTATTATCTTTGTTTTATCTATCATTACAGCATCCTCTAGCCAAGTAGTTATATCTCCAATCATTCTTGAGAACTCAGGTGACATTTCAGGGTAGTTTCTAACAAACTCCATAACTTCACCTTTTGAAAATATTTGAAGTGCGCTTAATCTTCCTTTTATATCATCATGGCCGTGACCCTTTAGCCCTCTTCCAGTAGAGGCCACTAATGCCATTTTCAAAGCATTGTCAAAACCTTCAATAGTGCTGCATTCATTTTTATGCTGCATATAAAACTTCATCATAATAGCTGCACCTATATAGGTTGGCTCGTACCAGTAAAGAACTCTAATATCTGAAGGTACTTCTGGACTTGGTATAAGAGCAAAAAAACCTTTTTCATCCTGCTCTTTAATAAGTGAAGAAATGAACTCCTTTACTTTTTCAAGATTTGCTGTACCTATGGATAACTTATCTAAAACTTCCTCCATTTTAATAATATATTCACCTAACACTCTTCCATGCTTTGCACACTTTTCTGGTCTTTGAAATTTAGTTAACATATAACATACCTCCATAAATTCTTATTCCCCAATGGGTTAATTAGATAAAAGCAACAAAAACTGTTCCAGTTTTTATAAGTGGTCAGGCACCTTTCAAAAATTGGAAACGTAGTGAGCGATTTTTGTTGCTGAGTAGATGGAAGGATATGAGCTTAAATGATAGGAGAGATTTTTTGAGGGGCGAGGGTGAATTAGGTGCAAATGCCATTGGAACAGAAATGCGGCAACAGGTTTCTACAATAGAGGTGTGGTGCGAACTCTTTGAAAAAGAGGCAAGTACAATAAGAAAAATAGATTCTCATGAGATTGGTGGAATAATGAGAAAAATTGAGGGGTGGGAGAACACTAACAGTAGAGTTTACTTACCTATTTACGGAAGGCAAAGGGCTTTTATAAGGAAATCAGTAGCATAGTGTGGGACAAGTATTATTGTTGTCCCATGCCTGTCCTATACCTTGTCCCGCAACCTAATCCCTTATGGAAACAGGGTTTAGGACACCATTGGGACAAACGGGACAAAAATTGTATATAGAGGTATGTAAATTAGGTAGAATAATAAGGGTGTGTATGCCTAATACGTATAAGCGCGTAAGAGAATCTTGTCCACATTGTCCCAAAAACACATGAAGCCTAGTAGATAAGCCATTCTCATGAAGGACAAAGGGGATATGTCAGCAAAAGCAGCAGGTGAATAGCAACAAAAACTGTCCCAGTTTTTGTAAGGGTTCAGGTACCATAGCCATCATTATCTAAGCTGCTTATATCAATTTTAAAACCATAATCAGTATTTAACTTGAGAGCTAGCTCTTTATAAATTTTCTTACCAGAAACTTTATCATTAAAAACTTTTATATTATCCATTGATACATTTATTGCTTCGGAAATAATACTATTTAAATCTGTTTTATTAGTGGTCTTAATAACATTCTTATCAAGTATTTTAATCATTTCATCCTGCATAACTAAGGAATATTTTTTATCTCCAAGTAAAATCTTTTCAAGATTTTTATACTCACCATCATATTTATTGCTTTCAGTAAACTTTTCAATCATGGTTTTAATAGTTGGCATATATATATCCACACCTTATTTATATTAATTAATTTATCTTTGGAATTGGGTCAGACCCCATAGAAGAAACTGGAAACAGTTTCTTCTTGCTCCTGAGTTATAGAGTCCATTAATACAGCATTAATAGGCCTTATATCTCTAATTAGCAATGAAGAACTATAATATGATTCTATTAGCTATGGTACATTAAAGGAAGAGTGGAAAATGACATAAAATATGACTAGCTTAACACATTCAGCTCCGGGCAATTTTCTGTTCCACTACCACACAGACCCCGGAGATTGTTTATAGTTCTTCTAACTTATTCCATTTTTGTTTTTCTCCCCATTTATACAATTCATTAAGAGTTGGAAGTAATTCTTCTCCTGATTTTGTTAAATTATATTTTACTGAGGGAGGAATTGTTTTAAAATTATGACGTAATACTATTCCATCCTTTTCCAATTCTTTTAAGCATTTTGTAAGCATTGTGTTTGTTATACCATTTACCTTTCTTTTTAACTCATTATAATGCAGTCCATCAGTATTCGCTAATTTCCATAATATAGGTAGCTTCCACTTAGGTCCTACTATTTTTAATGCACGGAATATAGTGTATATGTTAATCTAAAAGTACCCCACCATTCTAATTGAAAACTCCTCCACTTTAATGTAAACTTTCTTATGATAGAACATCATAAGAGGGGGAATGGAGATGATCAAATTGAGTGAAAAACAGCACATCATAATATCGGCACATCTAAACGGAAAGTCTCAAAGGTGCATAGCAAGAGAGACTGGAATTGATAGAAAAACTATTAGAAAATATCTTAAAGAATATGAATTGACAAAACAAGAGATTTTAAACTTTGAAGGACAAATTGAAGATATAAGGGAACTTCAGAGTATTATTGTTGAGAGACCTAAATATAAGTGTTTAA
>NZ_JAIZZN010000001.1 GCF_020443565.1 Clostridium sp. CS001 | reverse complement strand
GACATGGAAGGGTAAGTTACCAGAGATAATGCGGACATCCATCGTAGCCATAATTTAACAAAAGAGCATAGTTCTCTTTAGGTCACCTATCTATGCCCATATAAATACAATACTTCAATATATACCAAGGGGGTTTCTTTTTTAAATAATGAAATTTTAAGAATGAGCGAGATATCGAGAGTAATTTATAATATAGAGAGGAAGGAAAGGTAAATTGTAATGAAAAAAAGTTTGCTCCAATTATTATTAGATAAATCCTTAGTTACCCAGCAAGTGTATAAAGAAGTAAAACAGCTTTCGCTAAGCAGAAACTGTAGTGAAGAACAGATAATCTTGCAAAGCATGAAAGTGGATATCAATCAGCTTATTGAGATATTAGATAAATACTTTAACATACCTTATATTGATTTAGAATCTGACTGTAAAAAGAATCAAGCATTTAAGTTAATACCCAAAGAGGTTGCTAATAGGTATAGTCTAATACCCTTTTATGAAGAAGATAATGAAGTATATGTTGCATTTATAAATCCATTTGAAATTAAGGTTATTGATGAGCTAAAATTTATAACAAATAAAAAAATCAAGGTATTCTTTGCCTTACCTCTAAGCATAATGGAGGCAATTGAAAACTGCTATGGGAAACAAATTGTAGATGTAGCAGTTGAAGAGATGAAGAAGGGGTACGTACTAGAGGATAATGAAAAAAATGATGAATTACAAAAGGATGGTTCAAATGAGAATGCACCAGTGATAAGGATTGCAAATTCCCTGTTAAAACAAGCAGTTAATGCAGGAGCTAGTGATATACATCTAGAACCTTTTCAGTATTTTGCTATAGTAAGAATGAGAGTAGACGGTAATTTAAGTGAGATAACTCAAATTCCGGGAAAGGTATACAAATCCTTATGTACAAGAATTAAAATAATGGCAAACATAGACATAGCAAATAAGTTAATTCCACAGGATGGTAAGATAATCCAAGATATAGATGGAACATACTATGATTTTAGAGTATCATCACTTCCAACAAACTATGGAGAAAAATTAGTATTAAGAGTTCTATATAAATCAGAGAAATTTATTAATTTAGATTCATTAGGATTTAGCTTTGATAAAGTTATGATTTTAAAGGACATATTAAAACTTTCACATGGAATGATAGTAGTTACAGGTCCTACAGGGAGTGGCAAATCAACAACACTATATGCACTACTGAATGAAATTAATAGTAAAAGTAAAAACATTATTACTATAGAGGACCCAATAGAATATAATATGCCAAGAATTAATCAAGTAAATGTAAATAATAAAGCTGGGCTTACTTTTTCAAGTGGGCTTCGAAGTATACTTCGGCAAGATCCAGATGTTATAATGCTTGGAGAAATACGAGACGAAGAAACAGCACAGATTGCCGTAAGAGCATCAATAACAGGGCACTTAGTATTATCCACTCTACATACCAATGATGCTATAACAACCATATCTAGGCTTATAGATATGGGTATTCCATCGTACCTAGTTGCAGATTCATTAGTTGTAGTATTAGCGCAAAGGCTAGTAAGAAAGCTATGCTCTTATTGTAAAATTGAACATAAGCTTGATTATGGAGAATTTCAACATTTAGAATTTAAGATGGGTGGCAAAGTATATAAGGCCTTAGGATGTAACAAATGCAGTGGAACTGGATATAAAGGAAGGACTGTAGTATATGAGTTGCTTAAGTTAGACAATAAGCATAAATCAATTATAGCAAGAAATGGAATGAGTGATGAGCTTTTTAAATATTGCAGTGAAAAAAGCTTAGGCTCATTTATGGAAACCTGTAAAGATTTAGTTCTTAATGGTGTAACCTCAATTGAAGAATTTATAAATGCTACTTATAGTTAAAATTTTAATAATGCTTTTACAAGAACATACTATAATAAAAGTTGGTTATTCTTGTAACGTAGCTAGTGATAGGTGAAATATAAAATGAAGTATAAATATATGGCCAAAACTCTAAGTGGGAGTTTAATAAAGGGAAGCGCTGAAAGTGACAGCGTTTGTGAATTAGCATTACGATTACGTAAAAACAATATATTCTTAATAAAAAGTAGGCAAGTAATAAAAATACCAGAAGTTTCTACTAGGCCAAATCTTAAAACTATATCTATATTTTGTAAACAATTTTCCATATGTATAAAATCAGGAATACCAATATGCGACATTCTTAATTTGCTTTATGAGCAAATGTTACATAAGTCCATTAAAAATAGTCTTGTTAGCATTAGAGAAAATGTACAAAAGGGTAATTCTTTACATTCAAGCATGAAAAGAACTATAAATGTGTATCCTGAATTTATGATAAATATGATTTATTTAGGTGAAGAAAGTGGAAAACTGGATACAATTCTAGAGGAATTATCAACTTATTATGAAAAAGAACATAAACTTATAAAAAAATTTACTAATTCAATGATTTATCCCTGTACTGTATTTCTAACAATAATGATAGTGTCATTATTTTTGTTTATTAAGGTTATCCCTGTATTTATTGGGAATTTGAATTCACTAGATGCTGATATTCCACTTATAACTAGAATTGTTTTAGGGATTAGTAATTTTTTAAGTGGAAATATTTTATGGATATTAATAACCAACTTTATTTTAACTTTTATTCTTATAAAATATTTCAAAACTGAAGGCGGAAAGGTAAGTTTTGATAAGTTCAAGTTTATGTGCCCAGTATTTAGTTCGGTATATAAAAGGCTTATTTATACAAGATTTAGCAAAGGGCTTAATATATTATTAAGTAGTGGAGTTGGGCTTTTAAAGGCTTTTGAAGTAATTAATGACGTTATTGGTGATAGGTATTTCAAACTAAAACTTAAAACAGTTTTTGAAGATATAAAAAAAGGAGAAGAATTGTCAAGCTCTTTAGATGCAATGAACCTGTTTCCAAAGTTTTTTATAGCAATGATAAAAATAGGTGAAGAAACAGGTAATTTAGAGCATATGTTTTTGACTGCTGCGGATATATTCTATGAAGATGCACAGGAAAATGTAGAAAAAGCTACTGCATTAGTAGAACCAATTTTAATAATATTTCTAGGAATTATAATTGGAATAATTGTACTATCGGTGATGCTACCCATGTTAAGTGTTATGGATTCTGCAGGAAAACTATAAAGTGCATCACATTTTTATAAATAAGAAGGGTAACTTTATGCGTAGAGGATTTACATTAATTGAAGTAGTGTTAGTTATATCCATTATGAGTATAATTGCCGGATGTAGTTTTATCTCTTTAAGGTATTACAAAACGATAAGAAATAAAGTAGATGCAGAGTATTATTGTGATGCTGTAGTGAGTTTTATTAATAACTCGAAAATGTATAGTAGAGAAAACTATTGTAGCGTAACTATAATTTTTGATATAGAAAAAAATAAAGTAATGGCTAAAATCGGAAAAGATAAGATAAAAGAGCTATTGTTTAGCAATAGGATAACATTATATGAGGTTAGTGGAAGAAGAGTTAACAAAGCTGTTGTAATTGATAAAGAGGGTTATAGCAACGATGCGTTTACAGTAGTATTAGTGGATAATAATTTAATAAGGCATGAGATTTCCATGAGGGTGGGTACAGGATATGTTAAGGCTAATAAGTAAAAAAGGATTTACTTTAGTTGAAGTATTGTGCAGCTTGGGGGTATTCTCCATAATTTTTATTTGCATGATCTCTTATGAAGTATCTTCTATAAATATAAAAAGGAATATTAAAACTATAAATGATAACGTATTAATAATGGAAACTTTTAAAAATAATATTATATACTCCATGACCTTTGAAGAACTAGAACTGTTACAAAGGGATAATAGAACTTTTATAAATAAAGAAAATATGACTTTTGACAAAAGCAATGCAGCGTTAGCAGATGTGTTTTCAAAACAAGTGGACATAGAAGAACCATACATGAAGCTAAGTTTTGTTAAATACGAGTTAAAAGTATATAGTTTAAATCTCTCATTATATTCGGGGAAACCAAATAATTCTTTAGAACTACAATGTAACTTTTATAAAGGGTGTCATAAATGAAGAAAAAGGGTGTTTCGCTTATTGAAATAGTGATTGTTATAGCCATAGCATTTTTAATGGTGGGGGTAGTAGATAGTATGCTTATTTCCTATTTAAAAAACTATAAAGTTACTTTATTACAAAGCAAGGGAATCAATCATTTAAGTGAGGCCTTAGCCATAATGGAAAAAGAAGTGAATCAAGACACCAATAAAGTAATAACTGAGGGAAATGTTATTAAGATAGCATATTTTAATAAGAATACTCAAAATTATATAAAATGTATCGATAAAAATATTTATATTCTGTATGGAAAAGAACTTAGTTTACCTACAAGTAATTCACCGAAGAATATGATTATTGATGATGTAGAGGATTTTGTGGCTATAAGATATAAAAAGACTCTTTATATAAAAATAGTTTGGTGCAATGGTCAGAAAATTGAGAGGTGCTTAGTAATAAAAAATGCAAACTAAAAGGGGTTTTGTTCTCGTCTATACAATTTTAGTGGGATTAATATGTTTAATTATAATGATGTATATATTTGATATTCAAGTGGAAGAAGTCAAGTATTCTATAAGTGCAAAAAAATATATATTAAAAGAGGATAATTATCAAAGGAACAAAGAGTATTTACTGACTTTATTTTCGAGTTTTATTGATACGAATAATGAACAAATTAAGAGAGAGGGTATAAATGGATTCTTTTACAACTTTAAGGGTAACATTATAGAGTATGGAGAAGCTATGGTAAGTTACTCTAATAATACTAATGAATTTATTTTTGAAACACCTGACGAATATAGAACAACTAGAAATGATTATTTTAAATTAGAAGTTCTTGGTGAAAGGGTTCAGATGATATTTGTAAAAACTGATTATACTTATAAAGCAGGGAGGTAAAAAATGAGATTTAGAAAAAATATGTTTCTAGAAGTTTCCACACAAAGAGTTTCAAGTATGGAGTTTTCTAAAAGTGTAATATTAAATAAAGTTAATAACTTTTTTCATGAAAATACTTACTATGAAGAAACTGAGAATATAAAAGATTTTCAAATTGATATAAAAAATAAAAACTTATATGTTCTTGTGGAAGGTGAAACTGTTTATATTAAAATTATGACTTTGCCTGTGGTGAAAAAACATCAAATTAACGATATGATTAAAAATGAGTTGCGTTATTATTATAAGGAAATAAATCACATTGCATTTACATATAAGCTAATTAAAGAAGATAAATTTAATATGGAAGTATTAGTTTTTTGTTTAAAGGGAAGTAACCTAGACATATTAAAAAATAGCATTGATAATAATATTAAATTAAAAAGAGTAAGTTTAATTCAGTTTTGCTTTAAAAACTATTATTCTAATAAAATTCACGAAAAGAACTATGTTTTTGTTTTTTACTATGGTTTTAATTTGTACTTTTTAATATGTCATAATGGTGAGATTGTGGTTAATAATGTTATGAATATTACGCAGCTATCATCATTTAGTTTTTCAGATATCATGAACGAATTTTTAGAAAAATATAATGATAATGCAAAGCTATGTAAAAAAATATATTATGCAAACATTGGTCAGCTAGATATAAAAGATTTAAATACTGAAGCATTAAGTATTATGGAATTTAAATACTTAGGATTACCACACCAAATATTAGATGATTTAAAGCGAGAAGAGCTGTTAAAGTATATTATAGTAAAAGGGTAGATGGATATGGCAAATAAAACATTTATACCTAATTGGTATATAGATAAAAAGATCAAAGGAAGAAACAAGAAAAATAAGATATGTATCATAGTAATTTCAACCATAAATATTATTTTGTTAAGCTTTATATTAAGTAATTCAAATAAAATCCAAAATATAGAGAGAAAGGTTGTTAGTGAAAAAAGTAATATTATTATTGAAGAAGCATTTAAACCAAATACAATTGTTATTGAGAAGCATAAAGAACTTAGCAGTTTCTTTCAGGCAAATAACTTAAGTTACAAAAATATGACTATAACTAAAGATAACTTAGAAATAGACATTGAAGTAAAAGATTACGAGGAATATATTTATGTGATAAGATGCATAGAAAATCAATATTCAATAAAACAGTTGGTTCCAAACACTAAAAGTGAAGGAAAATTTGACTTCAAGGTTATATTAGGGGTGTAAAATGTGTAATAATCGAAAGTTTGAAATAGGGCTAATTATTTCAGTTATTTTAATGGCGACTTTGTCTTTAAACCTTATTTCTATAAAGAATAAGGTTATAGAACATAAAAATCATACTGTATTTAGTAATACAATTGTAAAAGAATGCAATAATTTAGAAGAATATGGATATAGTGATATTTTGGAATGTTTAAAGGGAAATAGTGATTTACAAATACAATCTATTAGTGCAATAGAAAATGAAAAATGTAATGTTGAAGTAAGTTATAGTGGCGATATAAAATTATTGAATAACTGTTTGTATTATTTAAGTGAAAGTAGAAACTTTTTAGGGGTAAATAGCATTATCATTAATAATGATGCAAAAATTACAAGTATAAGCGTTGATTTTAAGAAGAATAAATAGCTTATTTGTAAAAAATGAGATATAATTATTAATGCTATAATAATGATATTGTAGCTTTAAGTTATATTGTTATAAGAAAACAGAAGATATTTAAAAAATATATAATTTAATTTGCAAATATCATTAACTTTTGATAAAATAACATTGTTCTAAATAATGTTTATGTTTAAGTCGGTATCGATTTGCCTAATAAGGTTATAATATAAATGGGTTAATTGAATTATAAATGAATTTTGGAGGGATACTTAATGATATCAGCAGGAGATATAAGAAAAGGAACCACATTTGAAGATGGTGGACAAGTTTATACAGTAATAGAGTTTTTACATGTAAAACCTGGTAAGGGTGCTGCATTTGTTAGAACTAAGTTAAGAAACGTTATTAACCCAGGGGTTACAGAAAAGAATTTTAACCCAACTACGAAATTACAAGATGTAGTTATAGAAAGAAAAGAAATGCAATATTTATATGCAGCTGACGACCTATACTACTTCATGGATCAAGAAACATATGAGCAAGTACCACTTAATTACGAAAAGGTTGAAGATGCTATCAAGTATCTAAAAGAAAATATGTTTGCTACAATAAAATTTTATAAGAATGAAGCATTCTCTGTAGAAGCTCCAAACTTTGTAGAATTAGTTATAACTAGCACTGAGCCAGGTGTTAGAGGCAATACATCATCAAGTGTAACAAAACCAGCTACTGTAGAAACAGGAGCAATAATTCAAGTTCCAATGTTCGTTAATGAGGGTGAAACTATAAGAATAGACACTAGAAATGGCGATTACATGGAAAGAGTTTAATTAGAAATTTTAAAAAGAGCCTTTGGGCTCTTTTTTTTATTCTTTTTTGGAGGGTTAACACATATATTATGTAAAATGAATTTCAATTAAGTTAAGTCGCATTCTAATAAATAATAAGTTTTTAGTAAAACGGAATACTTTCCTAGATAGTAAAATACAAATTATATATGAAAGGGTGAAAAAAATGTTAGTAACAAAAGATTTATTTGAAATATTACCTAGAACTATTAGAAGTAAATTAGAACAGGTAGAAAATGTGCAGCAACTTGAGGAGCTTAGAATAAAGATAAATAAACCTTTATTTATTCATATCGGCAGCAGAGAAGAGATGTGGGATTATATTGCCACTGCCGAGGATATAAAGTATATAATGCAGAGAATAAGCAACTACTCAATATATGCCTTTGAAGATGAAATTAGACAGGGATATATAACTATAAAAGGTGGACATAGAGTTGGACTTTGTGGAATTTGTGTTATTGAAAATAATACTATAAAAACTATTAAAGAAATTTCATCCATAAACATAAGGGTATGCAAGGAAGTTATTGGATGTGCTGATAAAGTGATGCCCTATATTACTTACAATAATTCGGTATACAATACCATTATTATATCTCCGCCTAAATGTGGGAAAACAACGCTACTTAGAGATATTTCAAGGAGCTTATCAGAGGGCAATAAAGATAAAAAGATTTACGGGAAGAATGTTTCTATAATTGATGAGAGATCTGAAATAGCTGGTTCTTTTAAAGGGATACCACAAATGGATGTGGGTATTCGTTCGGATATATTAGATAATTGTCCAAAGAGCCAGGGAATTATGATGGCAATTAGAAGTATGTCACCAGACGTAATAGTTTGTGATGAAATTGGTACTCAAAAGGATATGGAAAGCATATTAATGGCACTAAACTCTGGAATTAGTTTAATTACAACTATTCACGGCTTTGGTATTGAGGATCTTTACAAAAGGTTAGTTTTTAAGGATATAGTAGATAATTATGTGTTTACTAGGGCAATAGTACTAAGTAATAAAAAAGGAATCGGAACAATTGAATGCATTTATGATTTTTCTAAGGCTAAAGATGTGTGGAGGTCAAATTATGATTAAAGTAATCGGATGTACTGTAATTTTAGCTGCTTCAACTATGGCTGGATATATATATAGCGAAAGGTTAAAGTATAGAGTTACGCAGCTAAATGAAGTCCAAAGGGCAGTTTATCAACTTCAAAATGAAATAACATATGTACATGCTCTTTTGCCTGATGCTTTAAAAAACGTAGCAAGTAAAAGCAGAGAACCAATAAAAGAGCTTTTCAATAAAACTAGTGAATTATTATCTGACAATGAATATGAGAATGTGTATGAGGCAATGAATAGTGCAATGAACATAATAAGTAGTAGGTTAAACCTAACGCTAGATGATACAAATGTTATTTTAGATTTAGCCAAAACCTTAGGAGAGTCTGATATTGAAGGTCAAAATAATATGTTCTCATTAACTATAGAAAATTTGAAAAAACAAATTAAAATATCCGAAGAATTTATGAGAAAGAATATAAAGATGTACAGATATTTAGGTTTTTCTTTTGGTGCAGTACTGGTAATAGCATTAATATAGAGGGGGTTTTCTAAGTGTTAGATGTTAGTTTGCTATTCAAAATAGGAGCAACAGGTATTTTAATTATTATTATTGATAAGATTTTAAAAAGCGGTGGCAAGGATGACATAGCCGTGGTTGCAAATTTAGCAGGAGTAATATTACTGCTTATGATGGTGATAAACTTAGTAAGCAAACTATTTACTTCCGTGAAAACTTTATTTCAATTTTAGGACAAGCAGAATAATAATTGGAGAGAGTTAGCTACGTGCAAAGACAATCACTATGGCGAACAAGGAGGGTAATATGGAAATAATTAAAATAGTTTCATTTGCTTTCATTGCATTATTTATTGTACTTATATTTAAGGGAAAAAGGGATGATATAGCCATCCAAGTTAGTATTGCAGCAGGAATATTGATTTTTTTATTTATGGTAAACAAGCTTACTATAATAATGAGTTTTTTACAAACACTAGCAAATAAAGCCAGTATTGATGTTGTATATTTAAATACAGTTTTCAAGATACTTGGAATTGCTTATTTAGCTTCCTTTTGTAGTGAAATATGTAAAGATGCTGGGGAGAGTGGTCTTGCAGCTAAAGTAGAGTTCTCAGGAAAAATATTAATACTAGTTTTAGCAATACCTATTTTAATGGCAGTAATGCAATCAATTTTAAAAATAATGTAAAGGTATAGTGTGAAAATATTATTAATTTTAGAACAAAAACAAAGCATAAGAAAGTATTACTAATTTTAATATAGAGGTGTAATATGAAAAAAATATTACTAATTTTATTATTTTTAATATGTTTGCCTATTAGTGTACAAGCTACTGAAATAGGCAAAGTGGGAGAAACTGATGAAAGAGAAATAAGTAATCTATATGAGTATATTACTAATATAAAAAGTAAGTATGAAATATTTAACGATATGGAGCCACGAACTTTTGTAGAAGAATTTATGAAAACAGGCGAAAATGGATTTAGTTTTAAAAAGATATCAAATTATGTTACTAAATATGCATTTAAAGAATTAGTTGTATCCACAGAATTAATTGGTAGTTTGATTATTATTGCTATTGTTTGTGCACTACTTAATAATCTTCAAAGTGCCTTTAATCAAGAAAGCTTATCTAATATTGCTTATTTTGCATGTTATGGATTAATGATAGTGCTTATAACTAAAAGTTTTTATATAGGAGTTGAGCTTGCAAAAAGTACTATCGTTAATATGGCAGACTTTATGGCAGCACTTATGCCAGTATTAATGATGCTGCTAGCAAGTGTTGGAGGCTTCACAGAAGCGACATTACTGGACCCAGTAATAATGGGGTTTGCTACTGTAAGTTCTAGAATTTATATAGATATCATTATTCCAATAATATTTATGAGCTTAATTCTGCAATTTGTTAAGAATATATCTAGTGATTATAAAATAAATAATTTAACAAAACTTTTAAAACAAATTGCTATTTGGACACAGGGAATAGTAATGACAATATTTATTGCGGTAATAACTTTAAGAAGTATAGCAGCAGCAACAATAGATCAAGTTACTATAAAAACTGCGAAGTTTGCAGTAGACACTTTTATACCTGTGGTTGGGAAATGCTTATCGGATGCAATTTCAACCGTAGCAGGATACTCACTTCTTTTAAAAAGTGCTATTAGCGGGCTTGGACTAGTTATTATTCTAATAATAGTTTTACTACCTATTATAAAACTGTTAATTATGGCTTTTCTATATAAGCTAGCAGCAGCACTAATTGAACCAATAAGTGATAATCGTACGGTAGATTGTATAAATTCAGTAGGAGATTCCATTATTCTCTTAATGTCTTGTGTAATATCAGTAAGTATAATGTTTTTTATAATGGTTGCAATAGTGGCTTCTACTGGAAAGGCTGCAATGATGGGCTAAATTATCATTTTTGATGCTGCAATATTGTTAAAGGTTATTCTAACTTGTCTATAAAAGGTGGTGATGATTTGATAGAAACATTAAAAGCTTGGGTGGTAAACATCACCATTGCTGTGTTTTTTACATCAGCCGTGGAAATGATTTTACCAGATAACAACATGAAGAAATATGCAAAGTTTGTACTTGGATTACTGCTAATTGTAGTGATTATAACTCCGCTAATTAAAGTTTTTGATAAAAGCTTTGACTTTTATTCTTATTCTAATAAGGCAATGAGCTATGTGGATGATAACAGCAAAGATGGGGAACTCAAAAAATACAAAGATATTAACATATTGAATACATCAAAAAACTTCGAAAAAAACTTAGAGGATGAATGTATTATAAATTTAGAGGAGGCTTATCCGGAAAACAAGTACAATGCAGATGTAGAGGTTATTTATGATAATAAAAGTGGAGTATTCAATATTAATAAAGTTGAAATTGGAGTTATAGACAAAGGGATTAAAAAAGTTAAAAAAATAGATATTAGTGTGAAAAGTGTAGCAGCCCCTAAAGGTGATATTGTTTACGGAGAACAAGGGGAAAAGATAAAGAAGACATTAAGTAGTAAATTTCAAATATCTGCAGATATTATTACTGTCTATAAATTGAACTCATAAACCAAGGATTATTAATTGTTAAATAAGATAAGAAAGAGGGTGTTTTTCATGAACAATAATAATCTGCTTAGTAAAATTACTGAGTATATTAAAACAATATTAAAAGGTGGTGATGAAAACAATAAGAGTAATGGTAGTAAAAAATCTAATAAGTTACTAGGAAACTTGGTATTAATGATTTTAGTGGCAGTAGTGATAGTTTTAGCGAGTAATTTTTTTAAAACTTCTAATTCAAATTCTGCAGTGTTTGAAGAAAAAGAAAAAGTTAACATTGAAAAGACGAATAATTTGGTAGAATCAAAGGATTATGAATCACAATTAGAAAACAAGCTTAAAAACACACTTGAAGGAATTATGGGAGTTGGAAAGGTACAACTTATGATTTATTTTGAAAGTAGTGAAGAAAGCGTACCTGCACTTAATATCAATGATTCTAAAAGCCTAACAGAAGAAAATGATACCTCAGGAGGAAAAAGAAATACTACTCAAGAGAACAATGGAAGAACTGTTGTCATGGCAAGCAATGGGAATGCAAATGAACCACTAATTGTAAAGAAGTATAAACCTACTATTACGGGTGTATGCGTAGTGGCAGAAGGAGCAAATGAAAAAGTTACGCAGCTTAGGATTAGACAAGCAGTAATTAATCTATTTAATTTGCCAGAAAATAAAGTTAATGTATATCCTATGAATAATTAGCATATAATTTCTTAGAAAGGTAGATGGGGGGAAGTATAATGAATAAAAAACAATCTGGTATAATTGTAACATTGCTAGTTCTTATTGTGTTTGCAGGTTATCTTGCAACAAAAGTGAATGGACCATTATATGTAAATGATGGTGATTTCAATAGTGAGAAGACTGCAATATCTTTGAAAGAAAAGAAAGGCTCTTCAAGTTATTTTGAAGAGGCAATACTATCAAGAAACCAAGAAAGTAACAGAACTCTTGAAGTAATCAAGGTCTTAATGGAGGATGCCAATGTTCCAAAAGAACAAAAGGAAACTGCCTCAGAGGAATACTTAAACATAGCAACGGCTACTCAAAATGAAAATGACATCGAACTTGCACTTAAAGCTCAAGGCTTTGATGAAACATTATGTAGTATAGTGGATGACAAGGTACAAGTTCTAGTTAGAACTGATAAAAAGGAACTTTCTAACGAGGAAATTCGTAATATTCAAAATGTGGTAATGAGCAAAACAAAATTAGAAAATATTGTAGTTAGCTTAAAAGAATAATATTTGTAAATCAAATATTTATCTGCTATAATAAGTTTAGCATGAACATGTTTTACCTAAGTTAAACAAGGGGGTACTAATATGGAAGATAAAGTTTTACAAGAAACAGAAATGGGCATTGTTAAGATATCAGAAGATGTGGTTAGTGTCATAGCAGGTCTTGCTGTTGCAGAGATACAGGGAATTGTTGGTATGAGTGCTAGTCTAGTTGGGGGAATAACTCAAATATTAAGCGGAAAGAAAAATTTATCTAAAGGTGTAAAAGTCAATGTTGGAGAGGAAAGTGCAGTAATTGATTTACACGTTGTAGTTGAATATGGTGTTAAGATCCCAGAAGTAACTGAAAAAGCACAAATAAATGTAAAAAGGTCTGTAGAACTCATGACCGGACTTGCAGTATCAGCTGTAAATGTGTATGTACAAAATGTTGTATTACCAAAACCGGAAAAGGTAGAGGAAATAGAAGCATAGTAATAAGCACCCTCTGTAATCAGAGGGTGTTTCTACGTCAAATATATATGTGCTTTGCTTGTTATTTATTTTCATGTGCATAATTATAATTACTTGGACAATAATTTAAATAATATAAAACTTATATTATTATTATAATATTAAAGGTATAATAAAAGATAGAAAAAACTAGGAGGACTACTAATGAACAGAAGAAAGTCACGAGAAATAGCAATGAAATTACTTTTTGAAATGTCAATAAACAAAGAAAGTTATGAGGATACAATTGAAAGCTTCAAGGAGAATACAGATATTGATTTAAATGATATTGACATAGCATATATAACTAAGGTATTAGCTGGAATTCATGAAAATGGTAAGGAAATTGATAAAAGTATAGAAAAACATCTAATTAAATGGAAACTAGATAGATTATCAAAGATGAATCTAGCTATTTTAAGAATAAGTACATATGAAATACTATTTGAGGAAGAAATACCAGATAGAGTTTCTGTAAATGAAGGAATAGAGCTTGCCAAGAAATATGGAGAAGATAGCTCGCCAGCTTTTATAAATGGTATTTTGGCAAAGATGATTTAACAACATCGTAGATGATGATTTAATTGTGGATACTTAATTAATTACAATAACATAAAAAATTTAAGAATAACTAGTCTGATGCCTGATGCGCAAAATATCACTGGCATCTGGGACTAGTTATTTTGTTCAATACACTAAAAATAGATTCTTTTTATTATAAAGAAACTCTTACATTCTTTGAAAATTCGTAATAAATAATATTTTAAAACTATGCAAAAGGATATAGAATGATTAATTGACGTGAATATGGGTAGATTCTATAAGGGAGAAGGCTTTTACTCCTTACACTAAGATTAGGTGTAATTATTATATAAATGCCTACACGGAATGGAGATATAATGTTTATTAAAGTATTAACAGTGACTGCCCTTAATGGGTATATTAAAAAAATAGTAGATAGTGACTTTATATTAAACAATACTAATGTTAAAGGTGAATTATCTAACGTAAAAATACACACTAGTGGACACATATACTTTTCCTTAAAAGATCCATTTGGAAAGATAAACTGTGTTATGTTTAAATCGCAGGCATCTAAACTTAAAATTACCCCTAAGGATGGTATGAATGTTATAATTAAAGGTAAGGTTTCTGTTTATGAACGCGATGGAGCATATCAGGTTTATTGTGACTCAATGGAGTCTGATGGTGAAGGCCAATTATATGTGGCATTTCAAAACCTAAAGGAAAAGTTAGAAAAACAGGGGATGTTTGATGAGGCTCGCAAGAAGAATATTCCTTACTTTCCCACGAGAATAGGGATAATTACATCGCAAACAGGAGCTGCAATTAAGGATATTATTAATGTTGCTACAAGGAGAAATAGAAAGGTTAATATGCTTATATATCCAGCTCTAGTTCAAGGTGTAAACGCCAGTGAAGACATTATAGATGGGATAAAGCATTTTAATAGTCTTAAAAATGTAGATTTAATTATTATTGCAAGAGGGGGAGGGTCCATAGAGGAATTATGGGCATTCAATGAAGAAAACTTAGCCTGTGCAATCTATAATTCTAAAATACCTATAATTACTGGAATTGGACATGAAACAGACTTTACTATAGCAGATTTTGTTAGTGATCATAGAGCACCCACTCCATCAGCGGCTGCGGAAATTGCTGTGAAGAGTTTAGAGGGACTAAATAATGAGATTAAAGCACTTAGAGAGATGCTTTTAAAGTCGGCAGAATTTAAATTGACTAGAGAATATAATAAAGTTAATTTACTAAACAAAACTTTAAAAATAAATAACCCTTTAAATTATATAGTTAATCAATATAATCATATTGATAATTTAAAGGAAAATCTAAGTTATAAATTTAATATGAAGGTTTCATTAGAAAAACATAAACTTTCAAAGCTTAACGCTCTATTGCATGCTCACAATCCCTTGAATGTATTAAATAAAGGATATGCAGTTTTACAAAATAATGAGAAGCAGATTATTAGTGAAATCAACAATCTCAAAAATTTAAAACAAGTAAAAATTACGTTAAAGGATGGAAGTGCAGAATTTAAATTAAGCAACGTGGAGGAATTTTAATGGCAAAGAAAAAAGAAAGTTATGAAAGCATGATGGAAAGACTTGAAGAAATTGTGGACCTGATGGACAGAAATGAGATTACTTTAGAAGAAACCATGGCAAGTTATGAAGAAGGCATAAAAATATGTAACAGTTTATATAAAGTTTTAAATGACACAGAAGGAAAAATAAAGATATTGACTGCAGAAGGTGAAAAAGAATTTATAGAGCCAGAGCATGAGGCTAAAAAGTAAATTATATAATATTGCAACATGGCAGATGATGATTTAACAACAGGTTAAGAGAGGGAGGGAAAAGGTGGATATAAAATTAGTTAAAAATGAAGTGGAACAATGGATGAATGATTATTTTGATGAAAAGCCAGAAAATGATAATAGAAATTTTGAAGCAATGATTTATAGTTTAAAAGTTGGAGGAAAAAGAATTAGACCAACTTTAATGCTTCTTACCTATGCAATGTACAAGGAGGACTATAAAAACATTTTGCCCTTTGCAGCAGCGCTGGAAATGATTCATACATATTCACTTATTCATGATGATTTACCCTGTATGGATAATGATGATTTACGAAGAGGTAAGCCTACAAATCACAAAGTTTATGGAGAAGCAATGGCCATCCTTGCAGGTGATGGATTACTAAACGAAGCAATGATAATAATGCTAAATCAGTGTTTGGATGGAGATTTAAATAAAGTTAAGGCAAGTACCCTTATAGCAAAAGCTTCTGGAGCACAGGGGATGATAGCAGGGCAAATTTGTGATATTTTAAGTGAAGGCAAATCAATATCAGAGGAAGAACTATTATATATGCATAGAAATAAAACTGGTCAACTTATTAAAGTTGCAATATTATGTGGGGCTATATTAGGTAATGCTAATGAAGAGGATATAAGTAGATTAAAAGTATATGGGGATAAATTAGGATTAGCATTTCAGATAAAGGACGATATACTAGATATAATTGGAGATGTTGACATCTTAGGGAAGAATGTAAAGGCCGACGAGTGTAACAATAAAACAACTTTTATAACTATGTATGGACTAGAAAAATGCAAAGAAAAGTGTAGTGATTTAACTCAGGAGTGTTTGGAAATATTAAAGACGCTTAAGGTAAGTACGGAATATTTAGAAGGAATTACTGAGTTTTTATTGAAAAGAGAATACTAAAAAAGTCTAAATTAGATTTTGAATTAAATGTTATTATATGATATAATGTGCCCATAAATATGGGTAAAATAATATATTTAATA
The DNA here is from genome assembly GCF_020443565.1 of Clostridium sp. CS001. Lineage (GTDB taxonomy): Bacteria > Bacillota > Clostridia > Clostridiales > Clostridiaceae > Clostridium_AD. The sequence continues at coordinate 331,176 of NZ_JAIZZN010000001.1, read as the reverse complement.
AAAGAGGATAGGGATAGATGAATAAAATTTTAGATGATTTTAATAATATAAATGCAATTAAAGAAATGTCCATAAAAGAATTAAATGATTTTTCAGAAGAAATTAGAAACTTCTTAATTGAAAAGGTGTCTAAAACGGGAGGCCATCTAGCCTCTAATTTGGGCGTCGTAGAATTAACGCTAAGTTTATACAATGTTTTTGATTTAGATAAAGACAAAATAATTTGGGATGTGGGTCATCAATCTTATGTACATAAGATTCTTACAGGAAGAAAAGATAAGTTTGATACACTTAGAAATTTTGGCGGATTAAGTGGCTTTCCTAAAAGAGAAGAAAGTAAGTATGATGTTTTTGAAACAGGACATAGCAGTACTTCTATTTCTGGCGCAATAGGTATGGCAAGAGCTAGGGATTTAAGGGGAGAAAATTATGATGTTGTTGCAGTAATTGGTGATGGTGCACTTACCGGTGGAATGGCATTTGAGGCATTAAATGATGTTGGATTTAGAAAAACTAAAATGATTATTGTGCTTAATGATAACCAAATGTCTATCTCAAAAAATGTTGGTGGAATGTCTAAATATCTAAGTGAATTTAGAATTGCTCCAACCTATAACAGGTTGAAGAAAGAGATTAATTCTACTCTTAAAAAAATTCCTACAGTAGGTAATGGAATGGTTAACTCAATTTCAAAGCTTAAGAATGGAATTAAGCAAGTTATTGTACCAGGAATGTTATTTGAACACATGGGTATAAAGTATCTAGGACCTATAGATGGACATGATATAAAAGAAGTAAGTAAGGTTTTAAAGTTGGCTAAGAATATAGATGGGCCTGTGATTATACATGTCATAACAAAGAAGGGCAAAGGGTATAAGTTTGCAGAAAAGGAACCACATAAGTTTCATGGAGTTGGACCTTTTAATTGCTCAAGTGGAGAATTGTGTAGCAGTTCTAGTGAAAGTTACTCTGATGCATTTGGTCAGCAGATTGTGGACCTTGCAAAGAATAATAAGAGCATAGTGGCAATAACAGCAGCCATGCCTGAGGGAACAGGACTTGAAAAGTTTTCTAAGGAATTTGCAAATAGGTTTTTTGATGTAGGTATTGCAGAGCAACATGCAGTTACCATGGCTGCAGGAATGGCAACGCAAGGTTTAAAACCTATTTTTGCAGTTTACTCTACTTTTCTTCAAAGAGCTTATGATCAAATTTTACACGATGTTTGCTTGCAGAACCTACCAGTTATTTTTGCCATAGATAGAGCTGGTATTGTCGGACAGGATGGTGAAACGCACCAGGGAGTATTTGATTTATCATATTTATCTCATATACCTAATATGACAATTATGGCACCTAAATGTGTAAGTGAACTTAAGTCTATGTTAACCTTCGCGGTTAAGCAAGATTACCCAATTGCAATAAGATACCCTAGAGGAGGGGACAATTGTAATGTTAATATGTCCTCTATTGAAAATTTTAAAAGAGGAAAGTGGGAAGTTCTTTTGCATGGAGGGAAAATAGCCCTTATAGCTACAGGCAAAATGGTGCAAAGTGCTATTTTAGTTAGAGAAAAGTTAAAAAATATAGGTGTAGATGCGACTGTAATTAATGCATGTTTTATAAAGCCTATTGACAATGACATGATTTCAGAGCTAGTGGATAAAAACTATGATATAGTAACTATAGAGGATAATCTTATACATGGAGGGTTAGGCTCTTTAGTGTTAGAGTATATAAATACATTAGATTCAAAAACAAGGATAATTAACCTAGGATTTAAGGATGAATTTATTCCTCATGGAACAGTCGATATATTATATAAGTTACATGAACTTGATGTAGACGGAATTTTTCAAAGTATTTTGAAATTAGTTTAAATATTTTTAGTAGTTAATACTGATGCATAGCAGAGGATAATTTAAGGAGTTTTTTATGTTAGAAAGCAAAGAGAGATTAGATGTTCTTGTAGTTCAAAGGGGGATTTTATTTTCAAGGGAAAGAGCAAAAGAAAATATTATTGCTGGAAATATATTTGTAGATGGTATTCGGACTACGAAGTGTGGCAAAAAGATAGAGTTATCATCTAAAATTGAATTTGAAGGAGAAGATTTTCCTTATGTGAGTAGGGGTGGATTAAAGCTTGAAAAAGCTATAAAATCCTTTGATATTGATCTTGAATCTAAAGTTTGCCTGGATATAGGTGCGTCTACAGGAGGATTTACAGACTGCATGCTTTTAAGTGGAGCCTCTAAAGTGTACTCAATAGATGTTGGAACAAATCAGTTAGATGAGAAATTAAGAAATAATGAAAGAGTAGTATCCATGGAAAATACAAATATAAGATATTTAAGTGTAGATAATATAGGAGAGTTTGCCGACTTTGCCAGCATAGACGTATCGTTTATATCCTTAGAAAAAGTTATTCCTAATTTGCTGAGCTTATTAAAAGATGATGGAAGTGTAGTAGCACTATTAAAACCACAATTTGAAGTAGGCATAGGTATTGTAAATAAAAAAGGGGTGGTTAAAAACCCTAGTGAGCATGTAGGAGCCATAGTTAAAATTTTAAATCTCTTGAAATGCTTAAATGTAAAGGTTATTAATATTAGTTACTCATCAATAAAAGGCCCTAATGGCAATATTGAATATTTAATTTACTTTACAAAGTCTAAAGAGTTCAATGGGGATTTCATTGAAACCTATGTATCACAAGTAGTTAGTGAAGCTCATAAAGATTTAAATTAGGTGAAAAACAATTTAAATTGAAGCGCTGCAGGTGATGATTTAACCTAAGTATAGGCAAGGAGGAAATATGAAAAATATTGGCATTAATATAAATACCACTAAGGATAAGGATGGCAAAATAATAAAATATATAAAGAATACCATTGTTGAGTATATGGGTGAAACTAATATATTTATATTCAAGGATTCTATAGGACTTGAAAATACTAAACATAAGGATTTAGATATTATTATTGCTTTAGGTGGGGATGGTACTATTTTAAGAACATCACGAAATCTAAATAATACAAGCATTCCAATCTTAGGAGTAAATATAGGAAATTTAGGGTTTTTATCAAGCGTAGAGCTATTAGAATTTGAGGATGCAATAAAATGCATTAGTGAAGGTAATTATTATGTAGAAGATAGAATGATGCTTAATTGTACATTGCCTTATAGGGGTGGAAATGAAGTATATACTGCATTAAACGAAATAGTTGTGTCAAAGGGTACATTAGCGAGAATTGTTAAATATGAAATCTACATAGATAATAAATTTTACACAGCATTTACAGGAGATGGACTTATAATATCCACTCCAACGGGATCTACAGCATATTCTTTATCCGCAGGTGGACCAATAATTCATCCTAATTTAGATGTTATAGCACTAACACCTATTTGCCCATTATCTTTATCCATGAGAACTATAGTGCTAGATTGTAAAAGTGAAATATCTATAAGTATAAAAGGCGAACATGAAAGCATATTTTTGACATTAGACGGACAGCGCGCCATAAAGCTAAATAATTATGAAAAAATGATAGTAAGTGTTTCAAATAAAAAATGTAGATTGGTTAAGCTTAATGATTATAATTATTTTGATATTTTAAGAAAAAAGATAATTTCTAGAACTACAGATTGTGAGGGAGGAAGAAATGAAGATTGCACGGCAAGCAAAGATAATTGAAATTATACAGGATAAGGACGTTGAAACTCAGGAACAGTTAGCTGAAGAACTAAAAAATAAGGGGTTTGATATTACCCAAGCAACTGTATCTAGGGACATAAAAGAACTAAAATTGATTAAACTTATGAATGAACAAGGAACCCATAAGTATGCGACTGTTTCTCCAGCAGATAGTTTTTTATCAAATAAGCTTGTTAATATTTTTTCGCAAACTGTGCTTTATGTGGATCAGGTAGAAAAGTTTGTAGTACTTAAAACTATATCTGGGGCTGCATCTGCGGCTGCAGAAGCTTTAGATTCTTTAAAATTTAATGGTATTGTAGGAACTATAGCCGGAGATAATACTGTATTCATTTTAGTTAGAACTGAAGAAGATACTAAAGAACTAGTTCAAAAAGTTAAAAAAATGATAAGTGAATAGGAGGAAGCAAGATGCTCCTACAATTAAATATTATGAACTTTGCCCTAATTGAAAAGTTAAGTATTAATTTTGAACAAGGATTTAATGTTCTTTCTGGTGAAACAGGAGCTGGAAAATCCATTTTAATTGATGCTATAAATTATGTGTTAGGTGGGAAGTTCAATAAGAACTTAATTCGAACAGGTGAAGACAAAACTTATGTTGAAGCCATATTTTCAATTGACACTAAAAACAACAAATCAGCTTTAGATGAGATGGATGTTGATTATGAGGATACCATATTTGTAAGTCGAGAAACATTCCAATCTGGAAAGAGTATTGCCAAGATTAACGGGAAATCTATGCTGCTTTCAAAGGTTAAGCATATTAGTAAGACTCTTTTAGATATTCATGGTCAACATGATAATCATAATTTATTAGATAAAGTTAATCATATAACCTATGTGGACTCTTTTGGTGAAACTAGGATTAGTAACGTTATTGGTATCTATAATGAGAAATATGAAAGATTAACTATTATTAAAAATAAAATTCTTAAACTTGAGGGAAACGAAGGACAACGTGAAAAGAGAATTGATTTTTTAAATTACCAGTTGCAAGAAATAAACAATGCCAATTTGAAAATCGGTGAGGATGCAGAGCTTTTAGAAAAATGTGCAATAATTAGTAATGCTGAAAAGTTAGAAAAGCATTTATCAAGAAGCTATAATTTGTTATATACTAGTGATGAAGAAAGTACTTCTGTATTTGATAATTTAGCTATGGCAATTAAAGAATTAAGAACCATTGAAAATCATATGGAAAAAATAAAGCTAATTACAGATTCCATAGAAGAAAGTTACTATAACATAGAGGAAAACATCACGGATTTAAGAAACTTAAAAGAAAATATTTACTATGATGAAAAAGAACTTGAATATATGAATAGTAGAATACAGCAAATTAATACTTGTAAAAAGAAGTATGGATCTACTATTGAAGAAATCTATGAGTATAAAGAAAAAACTCAAGCTGAGCATGAAGAATTAACTAATAGTAGTGAAATAATCGCTTTGCTTAAAAAAGAAAAAATAGTTATAGAAAATCAAATGAGAACTATAGCTGCTGAAATTCATGAAATTAGATGTAGTATTGCAAAGGAACTTCAAGATAAAGTAAAACAAGAATTAAATTATATAGGGCTTGAAAAAAGTAAATTTTATATTGAAGTTAAATTAGAGGATGAATTTTATGAAAATGGATGTGATAAGGTTCAATTTTGCATATCAACTAATCCAGGAGAACCATTAAATCCATTAGAAGATATTGTTTCTGGAGGAGAATTATCACGTATAATGCTTGCACTAAAAACTGTTTTTGTCGATAAAGATGAAATACCTACAGTTATATTTGATGAAATAGACACCGGCATTAGCGGAAGAATTGCACAATGTGTTGCAGAAAAAATGTATTTAATATCATTAAAACATCAAATTTTTTGTGTAACTCATTTAGCACAAATAGCAAGTATGGCAGATACAAATTATTTAATATCTAAAAATGTTATAAATGATAAAACCTATACTAACATTATAAAAATGAATGATATTGAAAAACAACAAGAAGTAGCCAGAATGATGGGTGGAATTGAAGTTACTAAATTAACACTTGAAAACTCTAAGGAAATGATAAATATGGCTAAAAAACAAAAAAGAGATTAATTTTTTGTTTTTTGCAGATAAATCATAATAAAAATAAGTTTTATAGGAGAAAATAAAATCATAAAAATATGGTTTTATTTTTTTGCTTAAAATACGCTTAGTATATCAAAGAAGTAAATCTGATTCCAAAGTTGTTAATATTTTAGCACCTTAGGTGATGATTTAACTAATAATGAATTAATGTTATAGGATAATGTGAAGAATTAGAGGGTAAATTAAAGTTAAGATTATAAGAAAAAAGGAGGTATAGCTTATGAAAAAAAAATTTAATATAATATGCTTGATTATGGCCCCTTTAGCGATTATTATTTTATGTGCATATTTCAAAACCCCAAATATAACTATGTCTATATTTAACAAACCAATTAAATTAAATTATTCGAAGCCTTTAGAGGTTCAAGCAGCTTTTGTAAGAGATAACTCAGAGATAACAGTTTACCCGGGAGGACAGCCAGTTGGGGTTAAACTAAACACTAAAGGTGTTTTAGTAGTAGCATTATCCGATATTGAAGGTGTTAATGGTAAAACGCCTAGCCCTGCGGCCAGTGCTGGAGTGCAAATAGGAGATAGTATAATAAAGATAAATGATGTTGAAATAAATCATGCAGAAGATGTGACAAGGCTTGTAAACGAGAAAAAAGAATCTGAAATCACACTTAAATTACAACGTAAAAATAATGAAAACTTTTTCGAAATAAAGGTTAATCCTACGATTGATTCTACAGATGGAAAACAAAAAATCGGTTTATGGGTAAGAGATTCAACAGCCGGTGTAGGAACACTAACTTTTTATGATGATAAAACTAAAAAGTTTGCTGCACTTGGTCACCCAATTACAGATGCTGATACAGGGACTATACTTAGTGTTAATAATGGTGTAATTGTATCATCTAATATTGTGTCTGTAAAAAAAGGAACGAAAGGAAATCCAGGAGAACTTAGAGGACTTTTTGTAGATGAAAATAAAATAAAAGGACAAATAATTAAAAACACCCAATGTGGAATATTTGGAGATGGAACTAAAAGTCTAATAAACAATAAATTTAATAAACCTATGAATATAGCTTTAAGGAGTGAAATTAAGGAAGGAAAAGCTGAAATATTAACAACAATAAATAGTAGCGAACCAGAATTATTTGAAATAGAAATTCAAAAGCTATTACCTCAAAGTACACCTGGGTCAAAAAGTATGGTAATCAGAATTACAGATCCTAGGCTTTTAGAAAAGACTGGTGGAATAGTTCAAGGTATGAGTGGCAGTCCAATAATTCAAAATAATAAAATAGTTGGCGCAGTTACCCATGTTTTAATTAATAAGCCAGACACCGGATATGGAATATATATAGAGTGGATGCTTAAAGATGCAGATATTTTATCGAAATAGCTAGCATTATTTAAAAATAAGGGTTAAAATAGAAACTAAGGAATAAAGGATAGCAAATGCTATCTTTTATTATATAAATAATAACTGATAGTATGTTTTTAATTTATAAAAAATAGAAAATAATTATTTATTTGTAATTTTTTTAATAATAAGAAGGAATTAAAATTCTTTTGTCGAATTTAATAATTGTTAAGATATGGTAATTTATTTATAAAGGGGAGTTATAAGATGGAGGAAAATAAAATTAGTGTTCTTATTGCAGATGATAATAAGGAATTTTGCAATATTTTAAATGATTACTTGTTAAGCCAAAGAGATATAGTAGTCACAGGAATTGCAAAAGATGGAATTGAAGCTCTTAAGTTAATTAAAGAGAGAAAACCTGATTTAGTGGTATTAGACATAATAATGCCTCATTTAGATGGTTTAGGGGTACTGGAAAGATTGGGAAGTATGGACCTAGATCCAATACCAAAAATAATAGTATTATCTGCAGTAGGTCAAGATAAAATCACACAAAGGGCAATTACACTTGGGGCAGATTACTATGTTGTAAAACCTTTCGATATGGATGTATTTACAAAAAGAATAAGACAAATGTTTAATAACACAATTTCTAGTGATAACAGTAGGAGATCGATTCCTTTTATGGATACAGATACAACTGAACCTATGAAAAGTAATCGTAATCAACCGATGGATTTAGAGGCAGAAATAACAAGCATAATTCATGAAATTGGAGTTCCTGCACATATAAAAGGTTACATGTATCTAAGAGAAGCAATTACTATGGTTGTTAACGATATTGAACTTTTATCTGCAGTAACAAAAGAATTGTATCCATCAATTGCAAAGAAATTTAATACAACTGCTAGTAGAGTAGAAAGAGCTATAAGGCATGCTATTGAAGTAGCCTGGGGACGTGGACAAGTTGAAACAATAAATAAGCTATTTGGATACACTATTCACAATGCTAAAGGTAAACCTACAAATAGCGAGTTTATAGCCATGGTAGCTGATAAGCTAAGATTACAAAACAGAGGCGTTAGCTAAATTAATTAATCTATGTACTTTATGTGCATAGATTATTTTTTTAATACAAATATGGGTTATTAGAAGTTGCAACAATACAAATTTATGTGTTTGTTAATGTTAAATCATCATCTGCGATGCTGCAATATTACCTTCTGAAATGTCATTAAATCATCACCTGCGGTGCTGCAATATTAACAACTTTGGAAGCAGATTTAGACTGCCACCAAAGTAACTTTTTTGGGCTAGGCAACTGCCACTTATAGAAGATGGCAGACTTGAAGCTTCCAAAATGTTGTTAAACTTAATATGCATATAAACCCCTTTTATATCATAAATATTAGGTAAGTTATAATATTATAATTGCTAATAAATAAAAGATGATTAACAAAGGGGGATTGGGTTATGTCTTCAAGTACTATAACCAACAGTATAAACAAACACATACAAGAAAATTTTTGGTTATATATTATAAGTATTCTTTGCGTATTTACAGGTATAATTTTAGGAATATATAGTGTAAAATATATGGGCGATTTTGAGCGAAATGATTTAGTAAATTACTTAATGAATTTTGTTGAACCTTCAAACACAAACAGTATTAGTTATAAGTTAATACTCTTACAATCTATAAAAAATAATCTTCCCGTTGTTATTTTACTTTGGTTTTTGGGTTTGACAATTGTTGGAATACCAATAATTATAATAATTAACTTACTAAAGGGTTTTGCAGTTGGGTTTACTTTTAGCTTTATGATAAGTGGTCTAGGCAAAAGTGGTGTAGGAATTGCAATACTAGGGGTGCTACCTCAAAATTTAATATATGTTCCATGTATTATTTTTGCATCTGTAGTATCCATGGAGTTTTCAATAATGCTACTTAAGAATAAGTTTAATAAACAATGGACAAGTAGTATAATTAGTAGAATAATATATTATAGTGTGATTTTTATAATAATAATTATTATATTATTTATAGGAATTATTATAGAAGCATATATTGCTCCACATTTTATCAAGGGACTTATTGGTAGCTTAGGAAACATGAGCAAATGAGAAATAAAGATTTTTGGCGTTTTATATTATTAACAGGAAAGTGCTTTATAATCTTATTAGTAATTGGATTACTACTTCCAAAGGCGATAGACTACTTACTACAAAACTTAATTAATAACACAAGGATATACAAAAACAGTATTATGGTATACAAACTTGTTGATAAAAACTATAAGTTAATTTACAATTATATTCTTACATTTTATTTGTTTTTTAGATTCTAGTGCATGTGTATAACTTAAATTCATTAACTATATTTAAAGAAAAAATAGATGGTTAAGGTTTGTAAAAATGATTATTACAGGAAATAAGCCAAAGTAGAATAAATGATAAGTCAGTATCTAGTATACTGACTTATTATTTATTCCAGTTTAGATAGAATGTTCCTTTACATTATTATTGATAAATAGTGATAATATTAAGGTAACTTGGTAAAAATAATCTTATAAATTTGAAATAATCTAGGTGGCAATTAGTAGTTGTTGTCTATCAAATTAATAAGAGGAGGATACATATGAAAAAAATCATTAAAAATGTATTATGTTTAATTTTATCAGTAGTTTTAACAACACAGCTTTTTAGTATTCCTGCAAAGGCAGAAGGCGAAGGTGTTGATAATAAAGGAATTTTAGTAGAAGCAAAATCAGCACTACTAATGGAGCCCTATAGTGGTAAGGTAATATATGAGAAGAACTCTCATGAAAAGTTTGCACCTGCATCAGTAACTAAAATAATGACTATGCTCTTAGCTATGGAGGCTATAGATGCCGGAAAGATTAAGTTACAAGATAAAATAACTATAAGTGAGAACTCTAAAAAAATGGGTGGAAGCAGTATGATACTTGATACTGGTGAAATTAGAACAGTGGAAGAAATTTTAAAAGGTATAGCTATTGCATCAGGAAATGATGCGGCAGTTGCAATGGCAGAGTATTTAGGTGGTAGTGAAGGCGCTTTTGTAGATATGATGAATGAAAAAGTAAAAGTTCTTAATATGAAAGATACTTCCTTTAAAAACTGCACTGGCTTAAGTGCAGAAGGGCATCTTACTTCTGCTTTTGATATATCAATTATGTCTAGGGAATTGTTAAAACATCCACAAATATTAAAATACTCTGGAACTTATATGGAAACTATTTCTGAAGGCCGCAAGACACCTATAGGTCTTGTTAATCACAATAAACTTGTAAGATTTTTTGATGGATGTGACGGACTTAAAACTGGATTTACAAATGAGGCAAAGTACTGTATATCTGCTACAGCAATGCGAAACAATGTAAGAATGCTAGCAATAATTATGGGTGCACCAACTTATAAAATAAGAAATAGTGACGCTAGCATGTTAATGAACTTTGGATTTTCAAAATTTGAAACTAAAAAAATTATATCAAAGGATGAAGAGTTTGAAAAAATACCTTTAAACAAAAAAGGTGATAAATATCTAATTCCAAAATCTCAAGAAGATTTTAGTATAACGCTTGAAAGAGGTAAGAAAAATGAAATTACTAAAAAGGTTGTTATACAAGAAGGCTTGAGGGAATATAAAAAAGATAAGGCAATTGGAGTATGTGAGATATACGTTGATAATGAATTATGTGGCAAGGTTATCATATACAGTGACAGGGATATTAAAAAATCTAGGGTTTGGAGTAATTTTAAAAATAATATTACAGACTTATTTAATAGGGCAATTTAAGTAATTTACACTAAAATTCACATAACTATGTGGAGTAAACTATAGCTTCTAGCAATGATTGTTTTGCTTAGAAGCTATGTTTTTTAAAACAGTGTAATTTTATATTGATATTGTTATATTATATATGTTTCAATAGTATTTGTACAATTACTTTACGCTCTGAACAAATATTCACCAGTAATTTAAATGTAGTTTTAAAGTTGAAACATATATACTAGTTATTTTTTAAAAGATGCATTATACTTAAAACAAGCTAAAATAAAAAATCATATAAATATGATTTTTTATTTATAATTATTTATTTAGGAGAGAGTATACATGTCATTAAGCATAAAAGTAACTAATTTTGAAGGACCATTTGATTTATTATTACATCTTATTAAGAAAAATGAGATGAATATTTATGATATTAACATTTTTGAGATTACAAATCACTATTTAGAATACCTTGAAGATATGAAAGAAATGGATTTAGAGGTAACATCAGAATTTATTGTCATAGCAGCAACTTTAATTGAAATTAAGTCTAAGCACCTATTACCCAAAAATAAAGATGAACAAAGCCAGGATGACGAAGAAGATATAGAAAAGGAATTACTAAATAAATTAATAGAGTACAGGAAGTATAAAGTTATAGCTGAAAATTTAAAGGTGCTAGAACAGGGTACAGGTATTTTTTTTAGTAAAAAACCTGAAATAATTGAAGAAATTAATAATGAAGTTAATGAAATAGATTTCTTAAAGAATGTTACAATGTTGAATTTGTATGATTTATACAACAATTTAATGCAACAATATAGAAATAAAATGAATACAAACAATGTAATAAACAAGAAAGTCTTAGTAGATGAATACAAAATTGAAGATAAAATGTTAGAATTAAAAGAAAAATTGGATAAGTGGGGAAAAATCCATTTTACAAAGTTAGTTAAGGACTATTCATCAAAGTTAGAAATTATTGTTACGTTTTTAGCATTACTTGAGATGATTAAAATTAGGAGTGTTAGAGTAATTCAAGAAAATAACTTTAAAGATATATATTTAGAAAGGGTAATTTAACATGAGTGAATTGAATATTAAACAACTAGAGATTGAAGAGGTATCTACCAAAAACATCTATTTTTCTATTATTGAATCATTGCTATTCGTTACTGGTGAATCATTAAAGTTAAGTGAAATAGCAAATATATTAGAATGTAGCATTGATTTTACAATTGAATTATTAAATGAATTAATAATGAAATATGAAGAAGAAGAAGAAAGAGGTATTAAAATTATAGTAACTAATGATGAATATCAATTTGTTACAAAGTCTTGTAATAGTGAATATGTTCAAAAACTATTAAAGACAAACATCAAGCAATCCCTATCACAAGCATCACTTGAAACCTTAGCAATAGTTGCATATAAACAACCCATAACTAGGGTGGAAATCGAGGAGATAAGGGGTGTAAAAAGTGATAGGGCTATATATACCTTATCTGAAAAAAAACTAATTAAAGAAAATGGACGAAAGAATGTTCCGGGAAGACCTATTATTTATGTAACAACAGATGAATTTCTTAAGCATTTTGATTTTGAAAGTCTGGGTGAAATGCCTTCTTTAGAGGAATTTAATAAAGAGGATTTAGATCCAAGCATTGATGAGAATGAAACTGATTAGTTATTTTTGATATAAATGATATATCAATTATTAAACCTCAACACCGTAAGGTTTTTCAGTGAAAAAACTTACAGTGTTGAGGCTTATTTTTAAAAAAATCATAAGTGATAATCGGGGACTAATCACCACTTTAAAGTTTGGGAATTTTGCATAAAAGTAGTTGAAATTTCAAGTGTAGACTACTTTTCATCACAACTTTTAGTATTTTCATCTTCAGGCTGTGAGGGATTATCACATTTTTCTTTAAACATACCTTTAATAATATCAATAACCTGAGGTACGGCATCAACAATTTTATCATATGTATTTTGTTGATCTACGGATAATAACCTTATTGAATCCTTTTTAATTACTAAAAATGCAACAGGTTTAACAGTTACGCCAGCACCAGAACCACCACCAAAAGGATATTTGTTGTCTGAGTCAGAGCATGAGGTACTGTTGAACTCACTACCTCCTGATGCAAAACCAACACATACTCTTGAGATGGGGATGATTGTAGTTCCGTCTGCAGTTGATACAGGGTCACCAACAATTGTATTTACATCTATCATATCTTTTATACTTTCCATAGTGCTTCGCATTAGATTTTCAATTGGATGATTATCCATTTACATTTCCTCCTTTATATTTTTTCAAGTTTGTTTTTTTATGTTTTATTTTTATAAGGCAAATCAAGATTATAAATGCCATATAAATAATTTTTACTAAATTCATATAAATTATACCCAAGATTTCCATATTAAAATCACTTTCTTCAAAATGAGGTATTACTACAAGATTAAATTTTTTTACTTCAATATAATTCATTAATAATGAATACAAAAAACTATAAGAGGAGTGAATTAATCCAAATAAAATAGCTACAAAAGCAGCGTCATCAAATCCGTACTCTAGTTTGGTGTTTAAACTTAATGTGAGCTTTAGTTTTAATTTCTTAATTTTATTTAAGATTTGTTTCATATCTTTTAATTCAAGGTGGCTATATAATTTTTTTTCTGGTAAATTTTTTATAGCATCTTTTGATAATTCTTTCTTTTTCAATTTTTTATTATATATAAAAACTCCTAAAGTTTTGTTTGAGTATTTAAGAGTTATTTTTAAAGGTATTGGAAATAATATAATTGTTAACGTAAAAAGAAATACTATTATAGTTATAAACATCTTAACCTCCCAATGCATCTAGTAATTTCTATTATGTCCAATAGTTTATAAAAAAATCAATAAATAAGAATAATTCCATTATCCGTATCTAATTGAAAGTTAAATTTTAATAAAATTTTGAAGAGGTGATACAGTGAAAAAAGCATTTAAATTTTATTTGTCATTATGCTTAAGTCTATTATGTATATTAACGTCTTTTGCATCTATTGTATATGCGGATGATATCTATGTTAATGCTATAAGTTCAATAGCAGTAGATTGTGAAACGAAGATTGTTTTATATGAAAAGAATGCATACAATCCAATTGAAATTGCAAGCACAACTAAAATATTGACTGCATTAGTAGCAATTAAATCTGGAGATTTAAACAAAAAAATAGTTATATCGGAAAAAGCTGCATCAATAAGAGGATCAGAGATAGGATTAAAAAAGGGAGAAGAAATAACCTTAAAAGAGTTATTATATGGTCTTATGTTAAGGTCAGGAAATGATGCTGCAATTGCCATTGCAGAGGGAATAAGTGGATCCGTTGATGAATTTCTTAAACTTATGAATGAATATGCATTAGAAATCGGATTGTTAAATAGTCATTTTGAATCTCCTCATGGACTAGACAGTACAAACCACTACTCAACAGCATATGACTTAGCGTTAGTTACTACAAAGGCAAAAGAAATAAAACTTTTTAATGAAATAGTAGGCTGTAAGGATATTGATGCCAAGGAGTATAACTTTACTAGAAGTTATCATAATATAAATAAAATTTTATGGCTTCTACCAAACGCTACAGGAGTAAAAACAGGTTTTACGGGAAAAGCAGGCAAATGTTTAGTGACTTCAGTTAAAATTCAAAATAGAGATGTTGTTATAGTAACTTTGAATTGTACACCTAGATGGGAAGAGACTAAAAAGATTAGTGAATACGTGGATAAAAATTATGATTTTAAAAAAATAATTACTAAAGGTGATGTTTTAGAAAACGTTAGCATAAAAAATGGAACTAACAATGTTGAAATAGTAAGTAAAAAAGATATTGTAATTCCAGTCAAAAAAGGTGTAAACATAGAAGTTAAAGTTAAAAAGCCATTATACGATGTATATGCACCGTTAAAACAAGGGGAAGGCATAGGAATGGTAGAAATATATGGGGACAATAAACTTCTATTTACGGAAGGATTAGTGGCTAAGAACTCTGTGGACAGAAAGAATAGTCTGATGTTAAAACTTCATAAAATTAAAAAATTAATAATACCTCATAAATCTTAAGACTTTTAAACGCTCATATTGCAACACTACAGGTAATGATTTAATTGTAACAAATTTTAGAATCTTAAGTATTTTAATAGTATATAGTACTTAGGAGGTATTCTTATGAGTTATGAGCCCTATGATTGTATTGATGTAGGAAGTGAATTTTGTCCTAGAAACACTAAACTGCGATAAGCAGTCTAGTGTTTTGTCTTAAAATTAATATTTACGGTACATTTGACACCATCCCAATATATAGATTCTATAATACTATTAATTAATGAACGTTTTTTATTAAAATCTAAATCATCAATTATAAAAGACAAGTCGGTTAAAGAATTAAAAAACTTGGGTACATATGACTGCTGATTTAGGTGATTATATGAAGTGAGTTTTAAATTTTCATTATTGAGCTTTAGCTTTTCTAGTTCATTTCCCAATTTTAAGATTTTAGGTCTCAAATACTTTGAAATTTCATCATCCAAGGATAATTGGTTAATCAAAATATCCATTTGGGATTGTTTTATTTTAATTTGTTTTGGTATATCAGAAGTTTCATATTTCGTAGAGTTACTTTTGATAATATTAAACCTAATTTTATTTAGCTCTTTTATAAAAACATCTTTATCAATGGGAATGTTTTTCAAGTGGTCTATAACCATTGTTTCTAGTATGTCCACACGGATATTAGAATTATTGCACCGCACGCCTTTTGAATAATCCTTAGTGCTACAAACATAGTATTGAATCTTTTTATTATTCTTGGCGCTAGTATGACCATGTTTAACAACCATACTTTTACCGCACTTAGAGCACTTTAAAGTTCCAGTAAGAAGTGCAGCAGCGGAAGTACCAAGTCTCGGGGCTTTATTTTTATTCTCATCTAATATTTGTTGAACATCCAGCCAGAGCGAGGCATCTACGATTCCCTCATGTGCAGAAATTGCAGCAATCCATTCAGTTACATCACGCTTAATTTTGGTGCCTTTACTCTTGTTGTAAGTTAGGATGCCATGTTTATTATCAGCTATTCCAATTACATTCATTCCAATAGCGTCAAGATGTTTCATAACATTTTCATCTGCTCTAACATAGAGTGGATTTCTTAGTATAAGTTGAATTCTTTTCTTATTAAAGTCAGCACCATTTTTGGTTTTGATATTGTTTTTAAAAAGATATATAAAAACTTGGTTGATAGATTTGAATTTCAAATACTTATCATAAATGACCTTTACTACTTGCAATTCCTCCTCTATAGGAGACAATATATTCATAGTCTTTTCATTAAATTCAGCATTTAAATAGCAAAGTTTTTTACTTTCATAGCCTAAAGGAGTTTGTCCTCCGAGCCATCTTCCAGTTTTAGATAATTCCAACATGTTATCTCTAACTCTTTCACCTATAGTTTCACGCTCTAACTGTGCAAAAATAGAGGCAATATACATCATAGCACGGCCCATAGGCGTTGAGGTATCAAATTGTTCATTAACACTTATAAAGCTTATGTGAAAGCTATCTAATTGATTTATAAGAGTGGAAAAGTCGGAGATATTTCTACTTATTCTATCTAGTCTATAACATATAATTACATCAAATCGTTTTTCCTTTGCATCAATGAGCATTTTTTGAAATTGTGGTCTTTTAATATTTTTTCCTGAAAAACCTTCATCTTCGTATATTATGAATTCTTCAATACCTAAATGTAGTCCTTCCTGCCTGCATATTTCAATTTGGTTAACTATTGATTCGCCTTTTCCAGTAATTTTTGATTTCCTGGAGTATATAGCAGCAGTTTTCAATTTATTTGCTCCTAATAATTAATTTTACTTATTGATAAAGCATATAGATACATAACTATATAATTCCTCTATAAAATATAGATATGAATTTTAGAAAAATAATATTCCGTAACAATGTATTGAGGTAAATATATTTGGTTATATTCACTGTTAAGTAGCATTTATGCTAAAAACGAATACTATAATATAAAATCCTACTTGGAGGAATATAATGAAGGTCAACTGTAGAATACTATTAGAATCAAATAAAGAAGAGGTAGAAACTTTGCAAAAGGAATATACTATTAGTGTTGCAAGAACAATAGCTTCTGATCTTTCATTAGAAGATATAGATGAATTAATAGAAAAGATATGTCTAAAGAATTAAATCTACCGAGGGTTGTAGTTTATTAACAAAGAGGAAATTATACGAATATATAAACAAATTTTATGTGAAAAATGATATACTGTTATAATATTGATATAGGTGGATTTAAATAAGTAACAAATGGGATAATAGGCTATTTTAGCTTATTATTTATTTGAATATGAAAACATGAAATATGGAGATGATTTATATGAAGTTATGTGAAATGTGTAAAAAAAATATAGCAATGATATTGACATCGAAAGTTGAAAATGGGAAAACTGAAACTATAGCTTTATGCATAGAGTGTGCTAGAAAAAAGGGGATTCCCGTAATGGATCAGTTGATGCAGCAAGCTTCAATATCTCCAGAGGATATAGAAAATCTAAATCACCAAATGGGGAGTATATTCAAGGATATGAACTTAGACGAATTAGATATTGAGGACTTTAAAAATTTGGATATGAATATTGCTAGTGGCGATGGTAAAAAGCTTATTGATAGTATCTTCAATGGTTTTCATTCAACGAAAGAGGAAGAAAGTGAAGATATAGAAAATGAAGCTGAAATGTTTACTAAGGAAAAAGAACCGGATGCTAGCAAATCAAAAAAGAACTGGTTTAAAAAGAAGCGAAAGAACTTAGATACATACGGTATAAATTTAACGGAAAAAGCAAATCAAAATGGTGTAGATAAGGTAGTTGGAAGGCATGGAGAAATTGACAGGGTAGTCCAAATCTTAAATAGAAGAAGCAAAAACAATCCTATATTGATTGGTGAAGCTGGGGTAGGTAAAACAGCTATTGCAGAGGGATTAGCCGTAAGAATTGCAGAAAAACAAGTTCCAGAGAAGTTATTTGGTGCTGAGGTTTATCTACTTGATCTTACTGCTGTGGTTGCAGGTACACAATTTAGGGGACAATTTGAAGGCCGCATGAAAGCAATTATTGAAGAGGCTAAAGAAAGTGGAAATATAATATTAGTTATTGATGAGGTACACAATATAATGGGTGCTGGTGAGGTTCAAGGTGGGGCAATGAATGCAGCGAATATTTTAAAACCAGCATTAGCTAAGGGAGAAATACAAGTTATTGGAGTTACTACCCTAGAGGAATACAGAAAGTATATAGAAAAGGATGCAGCGCTTGAGAGAAGGTTTCAGCCAGTACTAGTTGAAGAACCAAGTATAGCAGAGACAATAGAAATATTAAAAGGTATACGTGAATACTATGAAGACTATCATAAAGTTATAATATCAGATGAAATAATTGAAGAAGTTGTAGATCTATCTGAAAGATACATAACAGATAGGTTTTTACCAGATAAAGCTATCGACGTTATTGATGAGGCTGGGTCTAGAGCTAATTTAAAAAATAAAGGTCTTTTGGAACTAGCAATATTAAAAGAAAAATCAGAAGAAATTCAAAATGAAAAGAGAGATGCAGAAGGCAATGGCGATTTTGAAAAAGCTGCGCAGTACAGAATGGAACTTTGTAAAATAAAAGAAGATATAGACGATTTTGAAAAGGGATCTAGAGATATTCAAATTACTTTAGAGGATATTGCCTATGTTATTGAAACATGGACTAAAATCCCAATTCATAAAATTACAGAAAAAGAAGCGGGAAGGTTATTAAACTTAGAGAATAGATTACATAAACGTGTAATCGGCCAAGATGAGGCTATAATAAGTTTAGCTAGAACGATTAGACGTAATCGTTCAGGATTTAGGAAAAAGAAAAAGCCATCTTCTTTTATTTTTGTAGGTCCAACTGGAGTTGGAAAAACAGAGCTAGTAAAGGCTTTATCCTGTGAGCTTTTTGGAAGTGAAGAAGCATTAATTCGTATAGATATGTCTGAATACATGGAAAAACATACTGTTTCAAAACTAATTGGTGCACCACCAGGATATATTGGTTATGACCAAGGTGGGCAGTTAACTGAGAAAGTTAGGAGAAAGCCTTATTCTGTAATTCTTTTAGATGAAATAGAAAAAGCTCACTCAGATGTATTTAACATGTTACTTCAAATCCTTGAAGATGGAAGACTAACAGATAGTCAAGGCAGAACAGTTTTCTTTGAGAATACCGTAATAATAATGACATCCAACGCAGGTACTCAATTTAAAACTGGTAGCATCGGGTTTGCAAAAGATGGTTACGATATACTAGAAGCTCGTGTCAAAGACGCATTAAAAGAAACCTTTAGACCAGAATTTTTAAATAGAGTAGATGAGACAATTATATTTACGCTTCTTAAAAAAGAAGAACTTCGTAAAATAGTAGATTTAATGATTATGGAAGTAGTGGGAGAGGTAAAAGAAAAGAAAATTACATTGGATATTTCTGAAGAGGTAAAGGATTTTATATTAGAAAAAGGGTATGATGAGAAATATGGTGCAAGACCACTTAGAAGAACTATTCAAAAATACATTGAAGATGAGCTTGCAGATTACTATCTTCAAAACAAGGTTAGTGAAGGCTCAAACATAGTTATGAAGCTAAATGAAGGCAAAATTGTTATAGTATAAGACAAAAGCTACTGAAGGTTATTCAGTAGCTTTTGTGATTAAGTAATATTATTGCTTGATGTCTTGTTTTGTAGAGGTAGGAATTTTTTTTGAGTTAAACAATATGTACTGCTTATCTGCATATGTAATCAAATTGAAGAACATATCACATAATAACATTGCAAAAAAAATATCCATTATAACATGTTGTTTAACAAATTCAGTAGAGATAATTATAAGAAAGCCTATGATATTAACCGGAATTTTAATTTTCTTTATAGCATTAGTAGCATTAATTCCTTTAATTGCTAGGTAGGCTGTAATTACATGTATGCTTGGGAAACAATTAAATGGTTCATCAGAATTATAGGTAAATAAAATCATTTTTGAAAATAAATCATTTCCGGTAACAACTGGTCTTGTAACTGTTGTTTGAAAAAAGTAATAAGTGATAAATGCGACAACATAACATAATACCAAGGTAAGCATAATCTTATAATAAACCTTTCTATTTTTAAAGCATAAATAAACATAACAAACGGCCAAATAAAACCACAAAGTCATATAAGGTATTATGAAGATTTTTATAAGTGGCAGCGCTCTATCTAAATCAGTAGTTAAATCATAAATGCCTCTTTGGGTATTATTTAGTGCCCAATAAAAAAGATTAGAAAGGGGAACAGAAGCAATGAGCAGTAGGGGCAATAAATTTTTTAAATATTTTTTCAAATAATCAGTCCTTTCTTCAAACACTAGTTTAACTGAAAAATACAAGAGTTTCAATAGCTTTGTAAGAAAAAGTTATAAAAGTATCGCAGTTTAGTACCTCAACCATGTCCTTGCCGTCTGGCAGAAACGGGGGACTGTATATTATGTTCACAACTTGCAGGTAAAAATTTCTGTGACTGTTGCAATTTCAATGGAGTATGTATATATCAAGATTATGCTTCAAACAATTACAAAGCTAAAGAAGGTAGGAAATATTACAAATGTAAGATATTAGACAAGGAAAGGTTTGAGGACAACGTTATTATATTTACATTAGAATCAAGTGATAAGTTGGTAAGTGAGTTGATTCATCCAGGTAGTTATATTTTTGCACGAAGACCAAACACGCAAAGTATATTTGATACTCCAATATCAATAATGGATACTGATACAAGAAATAATACAATAACTATTGCCATAGAATTAAAGGGATCAAAAACAAAGGCATTAGATGTGTTAAATGAAGGTGATATGATGCTGGTAAAAGCACCATTTTGGAATGGTATTTTAGGATTTAAAAACATAAATAGCATAAAGGATAGCAAATGCATAATTGTTGCAAGGGGAATAGGTCAAGCGCCTATGATTCCACCACTAAAATACTTGAATGGAAACAAAAATGAAATTATTGTAGTTATTGATAATTCTCCGTACAAAAATAGCTTTGTTAATGAGTATTTAAAAAAATATGCTTCAAAAGTAATAGAGTGTAATACCATAGTCCGTGGACGAATCACAGAGGAATTTAATAATATATTGGATGATCTAATTAGTAATAATGATATTAGCTTAGTTCATTGTGATGCAGCAGATATTTTAAATTATGAACTTATGAAAGTTATAGAAGATAAAGATAAAAATATTAAATATTCATGTTGTAATAATGCGAAGATGTGTTGTGGAGAGGGTATATGTGGTTGCTGTACAAGAAAGAATAATGATCGTAAATTGAGAAGGCTATGTAAAATGCAAACAGAGCCTAAATATATATTAGAGGGGAGGAGAGTATTTTGAAGGTTATCGTAATTGGTGGTGGTTGGTCTGGATGTAGCGCGGCAATAACGGCGAAAAAAGCTGGTGCAGAAGTTGCATTATACGAAAAAACAGATATGCTTTTAGGTCTAGGGAATGTGGGTGGAATAATGAGAAATAATGGAAGATACACTGCAACTGAGGAATTAATAGCACTAGGAGCAGGAGAATTAATACATTTGACTGATAAGAACAGTAGACACAAAAACATTGATTTTCCAGGTCATAAACATGCTTGGCTTTACGATGTAAACAAAATAGAACCAGCTATATTAAAATGCTTGGAGGATATGGGTATTGAAGTAAACCTTGTAACTAGGGTTGTGGATGTTGAAAAGGATGGCGATAGAATAAAAGGGATATATCTATCTGATGGAAAGTATATAGAGGCAGATGAATTTGTAGAAACTACAGGCTCTACTGGGCCAATGGGTAATTGTTTAAAGTATGGAAATGGATGTTCTATGTGTATTTTAAGATGTCCAGCATATGGTCCTAGGGTTAGCATAAGCTACAGAGCTGGAATTGAAGATTTAAAAGGTGAAAGAGAGAAAGATGTATACGGCGCATTTAGTGGATCATGTAAACTAGCGAAGGAATCTTTATCAGATGAGGTAATAAAACAGCTAGACGAAACTGGAGTAGTGGTTTTAAAGGTTCCAGAAGAGGATGTGAATTTAGATAAATTAAAAATGAAGGTATGCCAACAATATGCTCTTAAAGAGTTTGCAGAGAATTTAATTTTGTTAGATACTGGTCATGCTAAATTAATGACTTCTTATTATCCATTAGATAAATTAAGAAAGATTAAAGGTCTTGAAAATGCAAAATACGTTGACCCGTACGCTGGCGGCAAAGGGAACTCAATTAGATATTTATCTGTAGCCCCAAGAACCAATAGTCTTAAGGTTGTAGGTCTTGGTAATTTATTCTGTGCAGGAGAAAAAGCAGGACTATTTGTAGGGCATACAGAAGCAATAGCTACAGGTGCTCTAGCAGGGCATAATGCTGTGCGAAATTATCTTGGTATGCCACTACTTATACTACCAAGAGCACTAGCTATAGGTGACATAATAGCCTATGTAAATGAGAAAATGGACTCAAAAGAAGGAAGAGCAAATAGATATACCTTTGCAGGGTCAGAATATTTTAATAGAATGGAGGAAATGGGACTTTATACTTTGGATATAGATAAGATTGAAGGAAAAGTGGAGAAATTAAATCTAACCCATATATTTGATGAAAAACTTATATAACAGTGAAAGAGGAAAGGTAAAATTCTTACCTTTCCTTTATTGCTTCTTTTAAATTAAAGATAAACTTACAATTCATGTTAAGAACTCGAGGTGTGAAACAGTAACTGGAAGGTATGATTTCTAGTATAAACCATACTATTTAAATAATGACAATATAGTAAACCTCAATATAGTAAAAGAATCTTTAGTCTAGAAGGAATCATATCAAAAATGTAGAAGATAATATAAACATACGGTTATATGAGTTATCAAGCTATCAAGGATTGTAAACCATTTGTAACATATCAGTAGGATATTTATATTACAATATTTATTGTAAAGAAATATAAGTATTGTAAACATAGGAGGGGAATTATGAATAAAAAAGTAATAGCTTTATTATTAATTAGTATATCTGCCATAGCAATAACTGCTTGTAGTAACAAAAATGATATAGATGCAATTAAAAATAATACACCTACTAAAATTGAGGATAAAACAAAAGATAAGACAGAAGACAAGACAAAGGATAAAACAGAAGACAAGACAAAGGATAAAACAGAAGTCAAAGAAAAAACTCCTAATAGATATAGTATTGCTGGAATAGATGATGCAGTTGAATTTGAGCGAACCTTCAAGAATATTCAATTATTAGTAGCTAAGGGTGAAAAAGAAAAAGTTGCGGAGTATATTAGCTATCCTTTAGTGGGAGTAAACAATAAAATTACGACTAAAGCAGAATTTATTAAGAATTATGATTCAATAATCACAAAAGAAGTAAAAAATGCCTTGGTTAATCAAAAGGTGGAAGAAACCGTTGTTAATTATAAAGGTGCTATGGTAGATGACGGAAAAATATGGTTTGCTGCCAATCCCGCTAGTAACTCAACCTCACCTAAATATATAATTTTTGCCATAAATCAATAATAATTGTTATCTTACACATATTAAAATGAAGAGAAGATTTCCAAAATACAAAGTCCTAATTTGAACGAGAAAGAACTATCTAAGCTTTAGATAGTTCTTTCTCGTTTATGATGTATGAAAAAAAATTTATTTTATATTTACAGTTATGTCATAGTCCTGCATTGATTTTCTGCCATCTGCATCTGTGATTCCTTTAGAAACATACAGAGATACAAGTTCTTCATTATCCAGAGATACCTTAGAACGAACTGTTAATGTGCGTTCATTTTCACTCCAGCTCATGTGGATAGGTAAAGCTTCACCTTTTTTATTTACTAGTGATACAGCTTCCTTTGGAAGAAACTTAGTATTCATATTCTTTGAGAATTCAATGTTGAACTTAAATGTTTGTGAACGGGATACTGTTATTTCATCTTGATGTTTGCTATTATTTATATTGAAGTTAGACTCAACGAAAGGATTTAAATTAATAGTATTTTCTTTAGCTCCATTTTCAGCAGTAGTATAATGAAGTATGCTATTCTTTAGATTCATACTTTCTACTTTTAGTGAACCATCTAGCAACTCTACTTCCTTTCCTGGCACAAGTTTATATAATTTTCTATTATCCATATTAATAAAATAAAGGATGCCATTAAACATTTTTAAATAGGTTCCCTGCATGGTAGATACAGTTTCTAGACCTTTACTATCCAGAGTCATCCTTTTAATTCCATCTCCATCTGAATAATAAATCCAGTTATTATCTATATCTAAAGCATATTCATAATGAAAATCATAGTATGCTTTAAATCGCTTATTAGCAGCAGGTAATGGCTTTGTGGTTGTATCCCCAGGGTATCCTTCTATAACTGTATAGCCACCAAAACCCGCATTATCAAGTGTAATTTTGCGTTGCTCATCATCCATTAAAATAGTATTTATTGAATTGTTGGTACTGCCATAACTACCAGCACCCCAGGTGATATCGCAAAGAAAATTCTCTCCATCAATATTAACCATATTCCAAGCATGAGGTTCATTGCTGATATACTCTGTCTTAATACCAACTTTATTTAGAACATAATAACCTAAGTTTGAAAAGCCACCGCAGATACCCTTACCCTTCATTAAAATGCTATAGGAGGAATGAGTTGAACTATCTTGCATATCGTCTGTGTAATCTGAATGATCAGTAATATAATCATAAACTCCGAACAATTTTTGAAGTGGTGAATAAGTTTCAGGAGCAACATTATAGATTAAATGACTCAATTTCAAATAAAAGATTTCTTTATTCTTTTTTACCTCTTCTTTTGAATCATTGTAAGTTATGAGTGCAGAATTACCATCATTGCTTAGTTTTATTCTATTTAGATAATAAAACTGGAGGCCAGCTTGCTCGTACATGCTATCTATAGTAGCTATTTTTTGAGAGATTGAAAGCGGAAGATTTTTAATATCTACAGTTGTTTCCATGTTATCAATAGCTTTAAACAATTTATTATACAAATCCTTGTCAGGTTTGTAGGATCTAATTATATACTTATTTACATTATCATAGGGGGCATTATTTTTTATTTCCTCAAGGGAAGGATCCAGATCAACTTTAATAGTTAATGAAATTGGGGGTGTTGACGTAGGTTTTGTTATTGGCTCCGGTTTTGATTTTGTATCCTTTGAACATCCACCTATCATTGCCGAAGCCATAACTATAAAGATCATTATAAAACAAAAAATCATTAAGTTACTATTTTTAAATAATTTATATTCCAACTTCATACCTTCTTTCTATCCATTTTGATTTCTTAAAAGTCATGTACTGGTTATTTTTACTATAATATTATAAATTACACTATATCTATAGTATAGCATGATTAATCATATAAATAATTACAAATATATTACATCGTTGTTCATTATATTTTTATTTATCAGCTATTTTAGATTTAAGAATTTAGAACTTTGTTATAATAGTATTATCAAAAGTATTATATTTTTACTAGCTTGAGCTATTTATAGAAATTGAAGGGGGAATATTTAATATGGAATATAAAGTATATATTGTTGAAGATGATTTATCCATAAGTAATTTATTAAAAGATTATATAAAAAAATATGGATTCGTAGTTAAAACAGCTGAAAATTTTGATAGCATAATAAAAGAATTTAATTCCTTTAACCCAGACTTGGTATTAATGGATGTTAATTTACCTAAATTTGACGGGTTTTATTGGTGTAGACAAATAAGAGAAATATCAATAGTTCCTATAATTTTTATATCTGCAAGAGAAAGTGGGATGGACCAAGTGATGGCACTTGAAAATGGTGCAGATGATTATATAACAAAGCCATTTTCTTTTGAAGTTGTGCTAGCTAAAATAAAAAGTCAGATTAGGAGAGCATTTGGAAATTACTCTATTAATAATGATGAGCGAATTGTGGAATTGGAAGACTTAAAGTTCTATCCGGAAAGATTAGAACTTAAGTTTAAAGAGAAAACTTTAATTATTACGAAGAAAGAAGGAATGCTCCTAGAATGTCTTATAAAAAGATATCCTAGAGTTGTTAGCCGTGAATATCTCTTAGAAAAAATGTGGGATGATATGGCTTTCGTTGACGAAAACACCCTTAATGTAAATGTAACCAGATTAAGAAAAAGACTTCAAGAGTTTCATATAGAAAATGGAATAGAAACTGTACGAGGATTAGGATATAAACTAAATAAAAACTGGTAGGATGTGTTATGAAATGAGATCTTTTTTAAAGAACAATAAAACATATATCTTTATATATTTTTTTAGTATCGCTTTAACTCCCGTTTACTGTGCCCTCATGAAGTATATTGCGTTTTCAGAAGTTATATATATAATCTTGTTTAATTCCTTTATACTTATTTGCTTTCTAACTTTCGAGTACTACAAAACTAAAGAAGTATATGGATTATTTAGAAGAGGACTTACTTCTATTGAAGAGTCCACTTTAGATATGGGAGGCTCATACATTGGAAAAAATATATCAGAGCTTTTGCAGCAGCAGTATAAACTATATGAAATTAAAATTCAAGAATATAATAGAAAACAAAAGGAGCATCTAACATTTATTAATCAATGGGTACATCAGATGAAGACACCACTTTCTGTAATACAGCTTCTCATTGAAGAATATGACGGTGAGCCACGTGCAGAAAGCATTAGTGAAGAAGTTTATAAAATAAATACGAACCTAAACCTAGCATTATATTTTGCACGGGTTGATGCTTTTGAAAAAGACTTTGTTGTAGAGCAATTAAATTTACAACAATTAGTTTTAGATACTGTGAATAAAGAGAAAAAACTCTTTATAAAGAATAAAATACTACCTAAAGTAGATATTAACAAAACAATTAAAGTTTATACAGATGGAAAGTGGATGAAATTTGTATTGGAACAAATTATAACAAATGGCATTAAATATTCACTAGGAATAGGTAAAGAACTAACCATACACGCCTATTTACAAGAAAAACATGTTGTGCTTGAAGTTATTGATGAAGGTATTGGTATATCTGCTAAGGATATTAGAAGAGTTTTTCATCCTTTCTTTACTGGAGAAAATGGGCGGAAATATGGTGAATCCACGGGCATGGGCTTATACATTGTAAGGAAAACATGCGAAAACTTAGGACATAAAGTAGAAATAGAATCCGAAGTTAATAAAGGTACTAAACTAAAAATAGTATTCTAGATAATTGATTTTTACTATCTCCCAATCTTACACACATGTAATAAAACTGTAAGGAATTTAAATAGCTAGGATCCATTAAACTTATTATAATAAAGTGTATAAGGAAGAGAAAAGGAGAGCTGAGAATGGAGATATTAAAAATTAACAATTTAAACAAAGTATATGGTAAAAAAGTACTTTTTAATGCTTTAAATAATATAAGTTTAACTATAGACGGAGGTGAATTTGTTGGAATAATGGGGCCTTCTGGCAGTGGTAAGACGACTCTTTTAAATATTATATCAACGGTAGATAAACCTACTTCAGGAGATATCTTAATCAACGGTAATAATCTCATAGGTTTAAAAGGAGAGGAGCTTGCACTATTTCGAAGAAGAGAGTTAGGTTTTGTTTTCCAAGATTTTAATCTATTAGATACTTTAACTGTAGGTGAAAATATTATTTTACCTTTAACTTTGGATGGTGTTCCTATAAATTCGCAGGACATAAAGTTAAAAAAAATAGCTGAAATACTAGGAATAGAAAATCTATTAGATAAGAGAATATTTGAAATTTCAGGAGGAGAATGCCAAAGAACTGCTATTGCAAGAGCCTTAATACATAACCCTTCAATACTTTTAGCAGATGAACCTACTGGGAATTTGGATTCGAAAGCTTCAAAAACTGTTATGGAATTGTTTGTAGAAATAAATAAAGAAGAGAAGGTTACTACTGTGATGGTAACTCACGACCCACTAGCCGCTAGTTATTGCAATAGGATACTATTCATTAAGGATGGTGGTATATACAATGAAATTTATAAGAATGGTAGTAGGCAACAGTTTTATCAACAAATAATCAATGTGCTTTCACTGCTAGGAGGTGACAGCTAATGGACTTTAGAACTTTTGCATATAAAAATGTATCAAGGAATATTAAAGCATATTTTGCCTACTTCCTTAGCACTTGTATATCCTCAGCATTATTTTTTTCTTTTACAATGTTTTTATTTCATCCAAATAAGGGACAGTTTAAATCTTATATCGGGAAAGCGATCTTAGTAACTGAAATTATCGCATATCTATTTCTATTTTTCTTCGTGTTTTACTCTGTAAGTGTATTTTTAAAAACCAGATATAAAGAATTTGGGGTTTTGTATATCATAGGGATTTCTAAAAAGCAGCTTTATAATATGATTTTCATTGAAAATATTATTATAAATGCTATTGCAACTTTAAGTGGCATAATAATCGGATTGGTGTTTTCTAAAATATACTTAGTGGTCATAGAAAGGCTTTTAAGACTTAATTCTTTAAGTTTTTATTTTCCTATAAAAGCAATAGTTATAACGTTTGCTTCTTTTGTACTTTTAGGTGTATTTGTTTCATTTTTCACTTCTTCCATTATAAGAGAGAAAGAAGTATTAAAGTTATTAAAAGCCACAAAAGCTCCTAAAACAGAGCCTAAAACCTCTATATTTTTAGCTGTGCTTGGATTTTCTATGTTAATACTCGGATACTATATTACATTGACTGCTAGCAAACAAAATCTTGATAAAATCATTTTACCCGTGGTAGCTATGGTTATATTTGCTACTTATCTATTATTTTCTCACCTTAGTGTTTTCTCCATTAGATTACTAAAAAAGAACAGAAGATTATATTTAAAAAAGACAAATCTCCTTTTAATATCAAACTTGTTTTATAAAATAAAGGATAACTCAAGGATGTTTTTCTTAATAGCAATAACCTCAACAGTAGCTTTTACCTTTATAGGAACTAGCTTCGCATTTTGGAAGAACACTTTAGGAGATATTGAAAAAAGATATCCTTATGATTTTACTTATACTACTTTTGGGGAGTCAGCTAAGCTTAAAGAGGAACTTAACTTCCTCGAAGCTATTCTAAGGGAAGAAAATTATACTTATAAAAAAGTTAAAATTGAAAACACTTATACTTTTCAGGTGAAGGACTGGTCTGATACCTATAAAGTATATGATAAATATGCAGAAAAATATGGAGATGATCAGTTTAGTTTATTATTATCTAAATCTCATATCTACGAAACTGAAAAGAGGGCCTATGGAACAATAATGTTTTTATCAATATTTATAGGGATTCTATTCTTTGTTACTTCTGGAAGTTTTATATATAATAAATTTTACATGGATGAGGAAGTCGATAAACAAAAATATTTGCAATTGAATAAAATTGGACTCACATATAATGAAATTAAAAAAGTGATCACGCTTGAAATTGGAGTATTATTTTTATTTCCTTATATTGTTGCAGTAATTCACTCGTCCTTAGCTCTGACTGTATTAAAAAATGTCTTTAATGTAAATGTAACAGGAGCTGCATTTCTTGTAATGGGTAGTTTTTTATTAGTTCAAATCCTCTTTTTTCTATTTATAAGAGAAGGATACTTGTCGGAAATGAGAGATCGGTTAATAGATTAAAAATTTGGAGGTTATTTAATGACAAATTCTATAAGATTTACAATTAACTCATGGACCATTCTTGTGCCAATATTTTTACTGTTGTTACTGTATATTACATTCTTAGTTAAGTTTAAAAATTTTAAATATACTTATTTACAGTATATTTTAATAACATCATTTTTTATTTATTCATTATGTGTTATTCATCTTGTACTGTTTCCAATTGACGTTAATATAGGACTTTATGCCAATCAATCAACCTGGTATAAGTCAATAGGTATCATACCTATAATAACAATTGACATAAAAACATTTGTTTTAAATATCGTTATGATGATACCTTTTGGCATGTATTTACCACTAATAAACAATAAGTTTGATTCTGTAAAAAAAACAGCCAAACTGGCATTTATAATTAGTCTATCAATTGAGATATTGCAGTGTATTATCGGTGCGACGTTAGGTAGTTTAAGGAGTTCAGATATAAATGACATTATTGCAAATACCCTTGGGGCAGTAGTAGGGTATATACTAATAAATAAATTGATGAAATTTAATTTATTTAAAAATATCCTGGCTAATGCAAAATTATAAAATAATAAAGATTCATACAAAAATTTAGCATTTTAAATAATTCAAATCAATATTTAGAGCATTGCTTATTTTATATATATTTTTTTCATTTGGTGTTGATAAACCTATCTCATATTTGCAAATGGAACTATAGCCAATGTTACATATCTTTGCGAATTTACGCCGAGTATAACCACCACTAATCCTTAATTTGTAGATTTTCTGAGATATTGTATCTTCAGGTAATATAGATATACCTTTGCAAGGTCAGAGTATTTTAATAGGATTAAAGAAATTAGGCTTTATACTTTGGATATAGATAAGATTAAGGGAAAGGTAGAAAAATTAAATTTAACTGATATATTTAGCCAAAAACTTATATAGAAATAAAGAAAGAAAGGTCAAATTCAAAGTATGCCTTTCTTTTTTAAAAAATATGTTAATCGTAAATAAACCAAGATAAAATATGTTTATACAGGCAATGGTCATCAAAGGTTAACTTGTTAAGATTTACAATAGCTTCCTTTACAGCCACGTGGTAATTTGAATAATACTGATCGGTTTTATTTAAAGTGTTTTCGCAAACTGATGGATCATTAAAAACTAAGTATTTTCTGCAAACATAAGGCCTTACCTCATAAATCATACAATTGTTATTATTATCTAAAAAAGAACACCGAATATTAGAGGCTGAGTATAACTTATAATTTTCATCTGAAAATTTACCGTTAATGTTTACTAATTGTGAAAATGTGTCTTTGTTTTCATTGATTTTATTTTTAAACTCCGTGAGCTCATTTGCAGAATAGTTATCCTTCATATATTCTTTTATCAATTCATTTTCAAGTTCAGTTGATAATATTGGTAAGTAGCAACAATGATTACAACCCTGTTTGCAAGAGGTAACCTTTTGTATAGGCTTTAATGCATTATCGAGTTTTTCGTAAAGTCTTCTTAGTTTTCTTAAACCCTCGTTAAGAGATAATTTAGAATTTACATTTTCAATTCTATCTTTAATAAAATTATTTAAATTTTGTACTGCCATAATAATTTCAGTTTGATCGTAAATAACTTGTCTTCCAGTATCCTTTAATACGATTATTTCATAAAGGTGATTTTTTTTCTTGCAGCAGTCTACAAAAGGCTTATTACTTCCACATATGCATAATTGTTCATTTAGAATTACTGGTGCACCAGCATTAATTTTCATTTTAATTCTTCCCCCTTGTTTAGGTACATTAAGACAACTTAATTACTTCTCATATCAACATATATTATATTACATAATATATGTTGATGCTATAATAAATAATAAATATATTGTAGTTGACTAAGGTATATTGAGTAAATGTGTTTCTGACAATTCATAAAAACAACAGTATATTTTACAGCACAATACAAACAATACATTCATGTGGAAAAGATTTGTTATATACGGACTATTAGGTCTTTGTGCAGAAGTTTTTTGGAATGGTTTTGGAGCTATGATTAATGGGGATGTATTACTTAGAGGCACTACTTGTATCTGGATGTTTCCTATATATGGGTTTGCCATATTTCTTGAACCGGTGCATTATAGGATAAAACATCTTCCGCTTATGGTGAGGGGAGGTATATATATGGTTCTTATATTTTCAGTAGAATTAATTAGCGGACTACTGCTGAAATTTATGTTAGGTACGTGCCCATGGAATTATGTAAGCAAGGGAAGAGCAATACTGGGAATTATAACATTAGATTATGCACTAGTATGGTTTGCAGTGGGAATTGCTTTCGAAAGAATACATGATACTATAATACACATTGAAAGTAGCGTAAAGCTTAATTCTAAATGAGTATAGACTGATAATTAGCAATATAAAAACTCCAATTCATAAGCTATATGTAACAAACACACTAAACTTATAGAATGGAGTTTTTATTTGCTATTATGCTCAGGAGTTAAACCTAATAATAAGGAATTAATATTCGCCTTCAAAAGAAGTGCGTTTTCAAGGGTAAGGCCCGTAGAACAGAGAATTTCACTTGGAATTTCAATAGCCAGTTTCTTTAATTCAATACCCTTTTGAGTTAACGTAACATATACATTTCTTTCGTCAATGGTGTCTCTATTTCTTGTTACTAAATTCATGCTTTCTAATTTTTTTAGTAAAGGAGTTAAAGTACCAGAATCAAGATGTAATTTCTTGCCCATTTCTTTTACTGTTATATTATCTTTTTCCCATAACACTAATAAAGAAATGTATTGGGTATAGGTTATGTTAAGTTTATCTAAGATTGGTTTATACAATTTTGTAACTTCTCGAGAACATGCATACAAGGCAAAACATAATTGGTTATCTAATTTAAGAACTTCATCATGCAATTATAATCACTTCCTCTTTATTTTTAACAACATTTTGGAAGCTTGAATTCTACCATCTTCTATAAGTGGCAGTTGCTCATCTCAGGAAGGTTGCCTTGGCGGCAATCTAAATCGCTTCCAAAGTTGTTAATATTGCAGCATCGCAGATGATGATTAAATAATAAAATAAGCGTGAACCTAAACCATACATAAAAGATAGGCAAGTATAGGGCAGGGTTCACGCCATTATAGTTAATCAATGCAAGTCATATAGATTTAAAGCAGATTTTTAATATCTTCTTCAATGTCTAAAGGTTCAACTGTTGATTCAAATCTTTTCACAACATTTCCTTGTTTGTCTACCAAAAATTTAGTGAAGTTCCATTTAATTGAGTCACCTAACAAGTAGTCAGGGAATTTTTCTTCTAGAAATGAATATAACATTTTACTACTTATGTTACTTAAATCAAATCCGTTGAAAGGCAATTTTTCAGTTAAATATTTAAATAAAGGATGTGCATCTTTGCCTCTTACATCAATCTTTTCAGATAATGGGAAAGTTACCCCGAAGTTGATTTCACAGAACTTTTTCACTTCGATATTATTTGAAGGTTCTTGGTCAGCAAACTGGTTAGAAGGGAAACCAAGTATTTCAAAACCCTGAGAATTATATTTTTCATATAATTTTTGTAAATCTTTATATTGAGGTGTAAAACCACATTTACTTGCAGTATTCACAATTAAAACTACCTTATCCTTGTACTCTTCAAGAGTTGCATCTTCACCATCAATAGTTTTAAACTTAAAGTCATAAATTTTCATAATATAATATTCCTCCCCTGTATTTTTATTTTATATAATTAGTATCAGATTGATACAATTCAAATGCATCAATCTAAATTGCATTCAATTGATTTATGATTTAAATTTATCATATTAATCACAAACTGTCAAGTGCTTATTTTTAAATATGCCAAGATTATTTTATATAAAATAATACACCAGTTGTTATAATAGAATTATTATAACAACTGGTGCAAAGTTTTAACTTAATAAGTGATTACTGCTTCTTAAAAAGTTGGGTTTGGAATATTAATTTTATTCACCATAAAGCTTGACACATAATCAAATTCATACCACTTTTGAACCTGAGCTTTTTCACCTAAGAAGGTTGATTCAACTGGTGCGCCATTTTGAATATAAAGTTTTGGCATAGTGTTGAATAAGAATATTCCATTAGCGCCGGATTCATATGATTCAAATGCACGTAGCAAATACTGCTGAACATCTAGATACTCGTTATTGTGTACATATAAACCTTGCTTTATTAATGCTTCTTCCTGTTTTGTTAGATCATGTCCACTAATGTTTGAAGTAATACCAATATATAGTTGTACATTTGTATTTTTAACCATATCTACATAAGGGTTAACGTTAAAGAATTCTTCGTTACCAATGCTTGATGGAATTAACCTATCAAGCAAACCTTCTTTAACCCAAGTATTAATATCAAATCCATATTGTAGTGGGTTACTGTAAGGTACCCTTATGGAAATAGTTTTATTCGGTGGCATCTCGCTTCGTAAGTTTCGCAAGAACTCATTCATAATGAGTACAGTTTCTTCTTTGGATGTTTCTGGACCGAAGACTGTAGGATACCTACAAAAATCTAATGTTATGCCTCCTACATTATCTATAGAAGCAGCTTCTATAAGTACATTTTTTATATATTCCCTAACCTCAGGGTAGAGATAGTTTAATGACGGGCTTGTGGATTGAGCATATTGATTATAATCCTTATACATAGCTCCGTTTAAAAATCCGTAAATTGTTGGAAGATAAAATGTGTCCATTCTAAAGGAAGCATTGACCTTCATTCCTTTTTCGTAGCCTCTATCAGCTACAACTTCTAAGGGTGAGTTTCCAGAACTTAATATATTTGAAATTTGATATTTTGCTAACACATCACCATCTCTAAGTTGATCATCAAACTCTTCAACACCTTCAAAAGCCATGCCTGCATATTTGCTATTATAAGTAAGCATTCCTGTAGTGCCTACACACCAGTTTAATTCTCCAACATTTTTAGTAGAAAGAGCATCAACAGTTTTACTTTTGAGAGAATCAATATCAGGATATGCTCCATTAAAGAAATCAGTATACCCATCAAAATCATAAAGAACTGTTCTTTTCTTTTCATCTTGCTTTCCATATAAGGATATCTGTTCTTCTGTTAAACCCACTAATTTAATATAAGCGATTCTCGCTTTTTTAGATCCGTTTGGGAAAATTTCAATAGAACTGTCATTAAAGTTTGATATTATTGTAGATTTTTCATAAATCCATTGATCGCCATATGATTCTTTAGATTCCATAGAAATATCACCATTTATTTGTAGAGGTGAAGCACTATTTGTTTCGGCTATTTTAAAGCTTTCTGTATCTGATACATATCCTACATAAACCCTAAACCATCCATTTAGATTTATAGGCACACGAAGGGGTTGCGCATTTGCTCCATTTTCAATTATTGTCCCATTTTTGTTACTCTCATAATCTTTGTATGGATGAAGTACCCAACCAGAGTGAGCTGCATCATTTTGAGTATTTGATGTTAACTTATCTATTTGAGAATATAAATAGACTTTTCCTGGCTGAGAGCTAATAGTTTGACCTTGCTCTATGTTAACCTTAGAAATATTAAATTTTATAATTTTCGATATTTCAGCAACTGTTTTATCCACAGAAATAATTCTCACTACCAGTTCCATTTCGCCAGAGTGGGTTATATTATTAAGTGCAAAAGATATAGTTTTACTGTCTAGCTTGGCTGTATCCTCTGCTACAATTTTATTATTTTTATATAAGCTACATTTAATTAAATATAGATTATCTTTTATAAGTTTTTCATCATCTGCATTTATAGATACCGATGCACTTATATTTTGCTTAGCCTCATCAGGTATTATAGCGAGGTCTTTCATTGATAAAGATTTTACTACAGCAAAATTATCAATATATACTTTATTTATACCAGTAGCTACATCATTCATATCACTATATAAAACAACCATATCCTTAATGTCTCCACTTGCTAATTGAGGATTATAAAAGCTTGCTATATTAGATCCGTCTAATAATACTGAGATTGCATTATCTCCATCGTATTTAATAGACCACCTATGAATATTGTTATCCTTTGGCAGAGATACATTAACAGTTTGATAGGAACCTGATCCGGATGCATTATTTAATAAGTGTATCTTGATGTTGTTATCTGAGTCCTTGCTATTAAAACTTAAACGGTACCTTTTCTTATTAGCAACCACATCTAAGCCAAAGCCAGTCCAATTTTTATCATTAGCTTGGGTCTGCAAATCTTCAATCTTTGCATCAAATTCTATATTAAAAGGTCCTGCACCAATCTCTACGTTTTTAGTGATTTTTGAAATTGATTTAGGTATTGTATTATAAAACAGATACTGCCCATAAGGAGTGTGAGTAGAGTACTTTTCGTTATCATTGTAATCTGCTACAAATGATTTTTGTACATATCCAGAGCTTTTACTCCAAGCAGAATTATCTAGGCTAGTACAGTTATCATTAAAAAGAACCTTAATGTTTTCATTGTTTTCTACAAGTACGTTATTATTAATTTTAAAATTCATTTGTATAGGTTTTTGCAATTTAATATCATCATTTGAATGAATATCGGTATCAATCTTCAAAGTATAAAGTCCTCCTAAGACATATCCTTTAGTTGGTGGATTGATTAAAATAGATTTCATATCTTTTCCAAGCTGGAGTTTTGTAGGGACTGGATTACCAGAATTGTCCACTATTACTATTGATTTTTGTAACTCATCATCAAATCTAAGCTCTTTATTAAACTGGATATTCCATACCTTATTGGAAGCGACTACTTCATTATTTATTGGCTCAAATGCATATGTATTATGCGTAGGTAATAATAAAATACAAATTGATAATAAAATAAATATAGTTTTTATTAATTTTTTCATGGCTTATAACCCCCGTATGTACTTTCTTTTATGTTCCTTAGTATTTTAACATAATTTTCATTATTATATAACAAGTTTGGAATAAACTTAATTATATATATTTTTTATATAATTATATTTTATTTTAAAAACCCAATAAACATAAGTATTGTATTAAACTTTAGTATATGCTAAAATAGTAAAAAGATAGAAGTTATTAATGAATAATTAATATATACAAAGAATAAAATCATAAATAGAATATTGAGGAGGAGATAGCAATGAACAATCAAGAATTAATGATTATAAAACAAGCAATTATAAACGAGATTGAGGGATATGAGTTTTACAATATGGCATCAAATAAAGCTAATTCTAGTGAAGTTAAAAACGCATTTTTAGAATTAGCGGAGGAAGAAATGCAGCATGTAAATTGGTTAAAGGATTTGTTTAATAAAGTTAAAGATAATAACATTGATAATTTTCAATTGGCATTAATTTCAGAGCCCACTTCTCCTGCGATTTTTAAATGGGAGAATATTGATAGAAAAGATGCAGCTATTGCAGTATCAGCTTTTGGTATAGGAATACAAATGGAAAAGGCTTCTATAGAATATTATGAAAAAGCTGCTAAGGAAACAGATTTAAAGCAGGCAAAAGAGCTTTATAACATTCTGATTAAGTGGGAAAAGGTTCATTTGGATAAGTTTTCATCACAGTATGAAGAGTTGAAAGAAGATTGGTGGTCAGATCAAGGATATGCTCCATTTTAAATAAGTATTTGTATATTTAAAATCTTTATTTGTAGGATTATAATTTTAATATTGCAGCACCGCAGGTGATGATTTAATAAGGCAAATATGGCTAATATCCATATTTGCCTTATTTTTTTTATAATGAAATATAAAAAGTGTGGCATTTAAAGATAGTTATTTAACAATAATAAAACCACTACCCAAATTGCTGGGCGGTGGTTTTTATGGGGGTTAGAAACAATCAAATAATTTATAATTAGTATGGTTAAGTTACTACAATATATACTATGGAAAGTTTGAGAAAAGGTTACTATATTTTAAAAAACTTATAAGAAATAAATAAATATAAATTCTAAGTAATGCTGCTATGTATAATAATATTACATGGAGAGAAAATAAAGATGGTAATTATAATATAAAAACTGAAGGAGGGAAATAATATGCAAAAGGAGTGTGGTTTTATGGAAAATAAAATAGATGATTTTATAAGCCAGGGATATAAGATATTGGCATTTGAACGTGATATTGATAAGGTTACCGGTGAAGAAACAGGAAAAATAGAAATAAAGGCATTAGATGGGCATAGGCGTTATATTACCTTTGATGATAATGCAGCAGATGAAGTAGAAAGGGTATTGTTTGAATATTTAAGAAACAAAGAGGAAGAATAGCTATGTTGTGGTACCAATAAAGCTAAAATGGTATTGTGTAACATATATTAATGCAAATAAAGTAAATATGATGTCCTCATTTAAGAAAGTACATCATATTTACTTTTATTATGCGCAAAACTAAAAAAAAAGTGGTGTAATTGTTATAGATATATTGTAAAATAGATTTTGTTTGCTTATGCAAAATTATGTGTATTAATATATTTGGACAAACTGTTTGAGGCAATAATTGCCTTTGCAGTTAAACTAAGGTGAAATAGATTACTTAATTTTAAGCCTAAGTTATAGGAGGGATTTTTATATGAAAAAAGTTGCGGTTATCTTTAATGGAGGGACAATCTCTATGACGGTTGATCCAAGAATAAAAGCTGCGGTTCCAACACTAAGCGGTGAAGAAATAATGTCTATGGTTACAGGTATTGAAAATTATGCAGAAATAGAATCATATACTTTTTCAAGTTTACCAGGGCCTCATGTGACGCCAGAACTAATGATGGAGTTATCTAAATATGTACAAAGTTTCCTTGATAGAGAGGATATATGTGGGGTTGTAGTAACCCATGGGACTGATT
Source organism: Clostridium sp. CS001 (assembly GCF_020443565.1). GTDB lineage: Bacteria > Bacillota > Clostridia > Clostridiales > Clostridiaceae > Clostridium_AD. Next base: position 292,458 of record NZ_JAIZZN010000001.1, on the reverse strand, counting down.
CCCTTGAGGAAACAGCATATCTGCTACATCTAACAATAGATAACCCGAAACCTGTAATTGTTACGGGCTCAATGAGAAACAGTTCGGAGCTTGGTTATGATGGCCCGGCAAATTTATCAGCCTCTATTTGCAGTGCTATTTCTGAAGAGGCACGTAATAGAGGAGTACTTGTGTGTCTAAATGATGAACTTAACTGTGCTGCTGAGGTTACTAAATCACATTCTATGCATCTAAATACTTTTCAGAGCCCGGAGTTTGGACCAATAGGTATCATAGATAACAATGAAGTGATATTTTACAGAGACAGTTTAAAAAAAGAGCATATAATGACGGAAAAAATAGAAACTAGGGTAGACTTAATAAAGGCATGTGCTGGAATGAATTCAAAGCTTATTGATTTTTGCGTGCAAGAAGGTGCAAAAGGACTTGTAATTGAAGCCATGGGAAGGGGAAATATTCCACCTGAGATGGCTGAGGGAATAAAAGTAGCTATACAAAAGGGTGTGGCGGTAGTTATGGTATCTAGATGTTTCAAAGGCAGAGTATTAGATTCCTACGGATACCCAGGTGGTGGTAAGGAACTTAGAAATGCTGGTGTTATTTTTGGAGATAGTTTACCAGGTCAAAAGGCTAGGATTAAGCTTATGCTTGCACTGGGAAAAACAACAAATATAGAGCAAATTGAGGGTATGTTTGAAAGTGGACTTTACAAAAGCCGAATTGAGAAGAAAAATTAACTTAAAACATTCGCAATGGTATTGACGTAATGATATTTTTTTGGTATTATGTTTGTATTAAAACAAAATATCCACTACATCTCATATAGTTCTGATAATATGGTTCAGAAGTTTCTACCGAATACCAAAAATATTCGACTATGAGAATCTTTGGGGCCATTTAGCATGTTTACATTTAAATGACCACTAAGGTTTCTCATGAGCCTTAGTGGTTTTATTTTGAAGTGCAAACATAGGAGGAAGACTAAATGGAATATTTCAAGTTAAAAGAAAATGGTAGTGACGTGCGAAAAGAAGTTATTGGAGGTATAACCACTTTCTTAACAATGGCTTACATAATTGCAGTTAATGCAAACATACTAGGTGATCCTGGCGTGGGTATGTCCGCACCGGCAGTAGTAACAGTAACTTGCCTAACAGCGGGTTTAACAACAATTTTTATGGGGTTATATGCTAATATTCCCTTCGCTTTAGCATCTGGAATGGGATTAAATGCATTCTTTGCTTATACAGTAGTAATAAAGATGCAAGTTCCATGGCAGGTAGCATTAGCAGCAGTATTTGTAGAAGGAATTATATTTATTATATTATCATTAACCAGTGTTAGGGAAGCGGTAGTTAATGCTATACCAACAACTTTAAAATTAGCAGTTACTGCAGGTATTGGACTTTTTATAGCATTTATTGGATTTGTTGATGCTGGTATTGTTGTTACTGATACAGCAACAAAAGTAGCTATGGGTAGCTTTACAACGCCTACAGTATTAATAACTGTTGTTGGAGTGGTTGTAATAGTAGTTTTATCTAAGAAAAAAATTAAAGGCGCTATATTATGGGGAATAGTTGCAAGTACTTTGTTAGCATGGATATTTGCAATAATATCACCAGAAGCGGCAGCAACTTATAGAATAGCTACACCAAAAGGTATTTTTAAATTTGAATCAATAGCACCAATTGCATTTAAACTAGATTTTTCGTACTTAACTGATGCAAGTAGGATATTAGAGTTTTTTGTAATAGTATTAACGTTTTTATTTGTTGACTTTTTCGATACTGTAGGGACTTTAGTAGGAGTTGCTTCAAAGGTTGGACTGGTTGATAAAAATGGTAATGTGAAAAATGCTGGGCGTGCACTATTGGTAGATTCAATTGGTACTACGGTAGGAGCTATACTTGGTACTTCAACTGTAACTACTTTTGTGGAAAGTTCAGCGGGATTTGCAGAAGGAGCTAGGACTGGACTTGCATCTGTTGTAACGGGAATTCTATTTTTAATGGCAATGTTCTTTTCACCTTTGTTTGTTGCAATACCAGCTTGTGCAACTGCACCTGCTTTGATAGTTGTAGGATTTTTTATGATGGAGAACATAGTTAAAATAGATTTTAGCGATTTCACAGAGGGAGTTCCTGCTTTTTTAACTATTGCATTAATGCCTTTAACTTATAGTATTGGAGACGGATTAACTATGGGAATTCTTTCTTATGCAGTGTTAAACTTCGTAAACAATATATTTACTAAAGAACCTAGTGAAAGAAAGAAAGTTTCAGGAGTAATTTATATTTTGGCTGTATTATTTATTATAAAATTAATTGCCACTGGTTCGAAATAGTAATAAGGATATTAGAAAAATACTAGAGCATGAAGCTTTTCATGCTCTAGTATTTTTTATCAACAATAAATAAAGTAAACGTTAATGACATATAAGTAAAAGTTCTGTAACAAAGCTAGTATCACCGGAATAACATAATAAAAAAAATGTATAAAGGGTGATACTATGAAAATAAATAATAGACTATCAAATATTGGCGAATATCATTTTAAAAAGATTAATGATATAAAAAATGAAGTGCTTCTTACCGGTAAAAAAATTATTGATCTAAGTATAGGGGATCCAGATTTAGGAGTCCATTCAAAAGTTACAGATGCATTGATAGAAGGATTAAAAGATGATAGATACAACAATTACCCACCTTACGATGGCATAATTGAACTAAAAAAAGCGGTTATAAGATACTACAATCAGGTTTATTCTGTAAGTTTAAATTTGGATGAAGTAATAATTCTTATAGGTTCAAAAGAAGGAATAAGTAATGTAATTCCAGCAGTATGTGATATTGGAGATTGCGTAATAGTGCCTGAACCAGCATATCCTGTTTATAATATTTGTTCAAAGCTTTGGGGTTGTGTTCCTTACACAGTACCATTAAAGCTAAAGGATAAATATTTACTAAATACTGATGAAATACCTTGCGAAATCGTAAGTAAATGTAAACTTATTTTTATGAACTATCCCAATAATCCAACTGGTGCCACTGCTACCGCTGAGTTTTACAAGGCTATTATAAAGTTTTCTTATGATAATAATATTGTTTTATGTAACGATTCAGCATATAATGAAATAATTGAAGTAGATAAAGATGCTATTAGTCTTATGCAATATGATACAAAAAGGCAATGTGTGGAATTTGGAACTTTATCTAAGACTTACAATATGACAGGGTATAGAATAGGGTATGCTGTAGGTAACGCTAAAGTAATAAATGCCATTTTAAAGATTAAGAGTAATTGTGATTCTGGTCAATTTGTTCCATTGCAAAAGGCTGCTATTGCTGCATTAAATTTAGAACGTGATTATGTTAATAATATAAGAAACATATATGATGAAAGACGAAAGGTAGCTAAAGATATTCTATTAGAAAAAAATATTAGCTTTTTTGATGCTAAGGGTAGTTTTTATTTGTGGTGCAAAACACCTAAGAACTATACAACTGATGAATTTTGTGAAGAGTTGCTACTAAGCCATGGCATTTTGGTTACACCTGGAAGTGCTTTTGGTAAGCTTGGATATGATTATTTCCGTATAGCACTTACAAAAGACTGGTTTATTATTGAAGCAGCCTTGAAGTCTTTAAAAAAATTTGGTGATTAATATTATTATTGGTATAATATAAACTATATAGGAAATATTTTATGATAAGTGTGAAGTATTTTTTAATATATAAAATTACGGTTTAACAGCGATTTTAATATATAATCGCAATAAAACTAAGGAATTTTAATTTTACCTTGAAAGTAAGGTAATAATATATGTATAATTATAAAGATTCATTGTGAACATGGGAAGGATGCGTTGTTATGATTAGGAGTATGACAGGATTTGGTAGCGGGAGCTATGAAAAGGATGGTAAAAGCTTTACCATTGAAATTAAAAGTGTTAATCATAGGTATTTCGAAACTAATATAAGAATGCCTAGAGTATTAATATCTTTTGAGGATAAAATCAGAAAGGTAATTAGTGAAAAAGTAAAACGAGGTAAGCTTGATGTATTTGTAACTCAAGGAAATTATGATAAGGAAGATGTTGAAGCTTATTTAAATGAAAAGTTAGCGGAGAGTTATATGAATTGCTTGCAAACTTTAAAAGATAAATATGATATTAAAGATGATATATCTCTTGCTCAAATATCTAGATTACCAGAAGTATTAACGCTTAAGCAAAAGGAAGAAGATGTTTCAGAAACCTTTGAGCATATTGAGCAATCATTAATGAAAGCCCTTGAAGCTCTCCTTTTTATGAGAGAAAAAGAAGGCGAAAAGCTGTTAGAGGATGTTATAAGCAAATGTGATTTAATCCAAGGGCTAGTTGACAGGGTCAGGGAAAGATCACCCTTTGTTGTTTGTGAGTATAAAGAAAAACTAATACAAAGACTAAATACGCTACACAAAGATGTTGATTTTGATGAGAATAGGGTGGCTATGGAGGTTGCAATTTTTGCGGATAAAGCTGGCATTGACGAGGAAATTGTAAGACTAAATAGCCATATTGTGCAAATGAAAGAGACTTTAATTCTAGATGAACCTATTGGCAGAAAACTTGATTTTATTATTCAAGAAATGAATAGAGAAACTAACACTATAGCTTCCAAAGCAAATGATTTAGAAATTTTAAATACGGTAATTAATATGAAAAGTGAAATAGAAAAGATTAGAGAACAAATACAAAACATAGAATAAACGGAGGTAAGTGATGAGTATAAAATTGATAAACATAGGTTTTGGAAACATTGTTTCAGCAAATAGGCTAGTAGCTATAGTTAGCCCTGAATCAGCTCCAATTAAAAGAATAATTCAAGAAGCAAGAGATAGAGGTATGCTTATTGATGCAACTTATGGAAGAAGAACTAGGGCAGTTATTATCACTGATAGTGACCATGTTATTCTATCAGCGGTTCAACCTGAAACTGTTGCTCATAGGTTATCTGCTAAAGATGATGAACGAATAGATGAGGTTGAGGAATAATGAGGGGTAGAGGTCAGCTTATTGTTATTTCAGGGCCTTCTGGTGCTGGAAAGGGGACTGTCTGCAATGAGCTTTTGCAAAAGAACGATTTTTGGATTTCAGTTTCTGCTACTACAAGAAGTCCAAGAAATGGAGAGGTAGAAGGAGAAAGTTACCACTTCATAACTAGAGAAAAGTTCTTAGAAGGAATTGCATCAGATGATTTTCTTGAATATGCGCAGGTTTACGGAAATTATTATGGGACACCTAAATCCGAGGTTTTAAAAGTGTTAGATGGTGGCAGAGATGTAATACTTGAAATAGATATTCAAGGTGCCCTTAAGGTGAAAAAGGCTTATCCCAAGGGTTTATTTATTTTTATTCTTCCGCCATCTATGGAGGAATTAAAGAATAGAATTACAAATAGGGGCAGTGAAACACCAGAGTCCCTAATTACTAGATTTACATCCGCTCATAAAGAAATTAGCTTTGTATCAAAATATGATTATGCAGTGGTAAATGACACTGTATCTAATGCCTGTCAAAAAATTCAAAGCATTATAATTGCAGAAAGATGTAGAGTAGGTAGAATGAATGCAGATTTTCTAAAGGAGGAAATAAGTAATGAATAATTCAATGATTAGCCCATCAATAGTAGATTTATTAAAAAAGGTAGACAACAGGTATTCTTTAGTTGTAGCAACCTCAAAAAGAGCAAGACAAATAATAGAGGGTCAAAGCCCACTTGTACATGTGGATTCCACTAAGCCTGTTACTATAGCTATACATGAAATTCAAGAAGGAGCCATTGTTGCTATTACAACAAAAGAAGGAATAAAGTAATATGGAAAATAAAAAAACGGTAGTTATTGGTGTTTCAGGTGGGATAGCAGCATATAAATCCTTAGATATCATTAGTAGGTTAAGAAAAGAAAATGTTTGCGTACATGTCATCATGACTAAATCTGCAATGGAGTTTGTAAATCCTATAAGCTTTCAATCCCTCAGTCAAAACATGGTAGTACATGATATGTTTGAGGAGCCTAAAGCGTGGGAGATACAACATATATCTCTTGCTAAAAAAGCAGATTTACTTATTGTTGTTCCAGCAACGGCTAATATAATTGGCAAAGTTGCAAATGGCATCGCTGATGATATACTTACTACTACTATTATGGCAACCAAGGCACCAGTAATTTTTGCCCCGGCTATGAATGTTAATATGTACAATAACCTGGTAGTACAGGATAATATTAAAAAGCTTAAGTCCTTTGGCTATGATTTTATTTCTCCAACATCGGGTAGACTTGCTTGTGGAGATATAGGCGAAGGTAAATTAGCACAAACTGAAGAAATTTTTGAAGTAATTATGAGTAATTTATATGATTTAAAAGATATGAAGGGTACTAAGGTTTTAGTTACAGCAGGTCCTACCATTGCACCTATTGATCCAGTAAGATTTATAACAAATAGATCTTCTGGAAAAATGGGATATGCAATTGCCAAAGAAGCCAGAGACAGAGGGGCAGTTGTAACTTTAATATCTGGTCCATGTAATCAGCCCACTCCCTTTGGAGTAAATTTTATAAGGATAAATACTAATGAAGAGATGAGAGAGGCTGTATTAAATAATTATGAAGATAGTGACATAGTTATAAAATCGGCGGCTGTAGCAGACTATAAGCCCAAACTATACTCTAGTATTAAAATCAAAAAGGGTGAAGGCGGATTAAACTTAGAACTAATAAGAGATAATGACATTTTGAAAGAATTAGGATTACATAAAAAGAAACAAATATTAGTTGGCTTTGCTGCTGAAAGTAATGATTTACTGCAAAATGCGAAAGAAAAGCTTCTAAAAAAGAACTTAGACTATATTGTTGCTAATGATATAACAGGAACAGATATTGGTTTTGCAAGTGAAGAAAACAAAGTTACTATCCTAAGCAAAGATAACGATCCAATAGCAATAGATAAAATGCCCAAAAAACAAGTTGCTAGGGAATTGTTTAATTTAATAAATAAAAAGCGCTAATGCGCTTTTTTATATTATAGAATGTTTAAAAAAAAAGGGTGATTAAGTGTATCAGTATGCTGGAGTTGTGGTTAATAACGATTCGGTTCAAGTGGATAAGATTTTCACATATAAAATACCTGTTGATTTAATGGGAAAAATTAATTTAGGATTTAGAGTTAAGGTGCCATTCGGCATGGGAAATAAGACTTTAGATGCTTTTGTGTTGGAACTTTATATGCAGTGTGATAATGTGAATAAAATTAAGGATATCAAAAGTGTTTGTGATGAAATGCCTTTGCTTAAAATAACTGATATTGAACTTATTAAAGTTATGAAAAAAAAATATCTTTGTACATATTTAGAATGCATTAAAGTTATTATTCCAAGGGGTATAACAAAAGGGATAAGAAGCAAAACTATGCAGGTACTAACTGTAGGCAAGGAACTAGAGGGCAAGTTTTTAAGTGAGCCTTATAAAAATATTTACGAATTAGTACAAATGAATAGTATGAAACACAACAAAAGCGATTTTAGTAAAAACTTTAATAAATCATTATCATCAATTAATACATTGATTAAATATGGATTCTTAGCTACAGAAGAAATTGTAATTAATAGATATAACGAAAATACATATTCAAGATATGAAGAAAAGGTGTTAAATATTAGGCAACAGCAATCGGTTGATTTAATAATAAATTCAGAGAAGAAAAAGTTTTTAATGCATGGAGTTACTGGTAGTGGAAAGACTGAAATATATATGAATTTGGTTAGTTATATGTTAAAACAAAATAAACAGTCTATAATACTTATACCAGAGATTTCTTTAACACCTCAAATGGTGGAGAGGTTCAAAGGGAGATTTGGGCGTAATATAGCTGTTTTCCATAGTAAGCTATCGGATGGAGAACGTTTTGACGAATGGATGAGAGTAAAACTTGGGAATGTTAACATTGCTATTGGGGCAAGATCAGCTATCTTTTTGCCTTTTGAAAATCTAGGACTTATTGTTATAGATGAGGAGCATGAAGCAAGTTATAAATCTGATAGTGATCCTAAATTTGATGCTCGTGAAATAGCTTACATGAAATGTGAACTAGAAAATTGTAAATTATTATTAGGCTCAGCAACACCTTCTATTGAAAGCTATTATAAAGCTACTAAAAACGAGTTGGAATTAATTACCATAAGCGAGAGAGCAGATGGTGCGGCTATGCCAAAAGTGGAAATTGTCGACATGCGTGAAGAACTTATGAATAACAATCGTTCAATATTTAGTAAGTCACTACATGAAGGGATTACACAGGCTCTAGAGAAAAAAGAGCAGATTATATTATTTTTAAATAGAAGAGGATTTTCAACCTTCGTCTCCTGTAGAAAATGTGGTTATGTTTTTAAATGCAAAAAATGCGATATTTCGTTAACCTACCATAATGTAGGCGAATACTTAACTTGCCATTACTGTGGAGAAAAGGAGAAAATAAGTAAAACATGTCCTAGTTGTGGGAGTAGCTATGTGAAGTACTTTGGAGTGGGAACTGAAAAAATTGAACAAGAAATTAATAGGATTTTTCCAAGTGCAAGAACACTGAGAATGGATTTTGATACAACTCGGAAAAAAAATTCTTATGAATATATATATAACACCTTTAAAATGAGGCAAGCAGATATTTTAATTGGAACTCAAATGGTTGCTAAAGGATTGGATTTTGAAAATGTTACTTTAGTAGGCGTTATTGCAGCAGATTTATCATTAAATTTGCCTGATTTTAGGGCCTTTGAACGGACATTTCAACTGATTACTCAAGTTTCAGGAAGATCAGGTAGAGGCAAAAAAGAAGGAAATGTAGTTATTCAAACTTATAATGCTGATGATTGTACCCTTCAATATGCAGCAAATAATGACTATGATAGTTTTTATAAAAATGAAATTAATATGAGAAAAACAATGGATTACCCTCCCTTTACAAGTATTCTGGTTATAACCATGAGCTCTGAAGATGAAAATTTGTTAATAAAAAGTATACAAAATGTTGGTATAAACTTAAAATATAAGATCCAAAATGATGATAAAATTACATTGTTAGGTCCTTGTCCTTGTGGTATTTCTAAAATTAAGAACTTCTACAGGTGGCAAATTATCATCAAGGGTAGTATTGAGGAGCTTTTAGCAGAAAAAATAAAGAATTTAGTTTATGAACTAGTTAAAAATGTTTATAATAGTATTAGGGTTAGCATAGATATTAACCCAAGTAGCATGAGTTAGAATAAGGAGGGGTTTTTATGGCTATAAGAAATATTAGAACCTATGGAGACGACATCTTAAGAAAAAAGAGCAAAGTGGTAGATGAGATTAACCCTAGGGTTTTATTACTAATAAAAGATATGACAGAAACAATGTATCATTCTAAAGGTGTAGGTCTTGCTGCACCACAAGTTGGCATTTTAAAACGAATAGCAGTTGTCGATGTTGGTAACGGGCCTATAACAATTATTAATCCGCAAATAGTAGATATGCAAGGCTCACAGGTGACTAATGAAGGCTGCTTAAGTGTGCCTGGTGCACAGAAAAGTGTAGATAGACCTTTAAAAGTTACGGTTAAAGCATTAAACGAAAACGGAGAAGAGACAGTAATTGTAGGGGAAGGACTTCTTGCAAGAGCCCTGTGCCATGAAATTGACCATTTAGATGGAGTGCTTTTTATAGATAAAGCATTAGAGGATGAGGAGGAGTAATATGAAATTAATTTTTATGGGAACACCAGAATTTTCTGTGCCTCCATTGCAAAGACTTATAAATGATTTTGAAGTTTCTGCTGTTTTTACTCAGCCTGATAGGCCAAAAGGAAGAGGTAAGAATTTAGCGGCATCACCTGTTAAGCAGTTAGCACAGAGTTATAATATACCAGTATATCAGCCATTGAAACTTAAAAAAAATGAGGAAATGATAGAAATAATTAAAGGGTTAAAACCAGATTTTATAGTTGTAGTAGCCTTTGGTCAGATCCTACCTAAAGAAATTTTAGATATACCAAAATACGGATGTATAAATCTGCATGCATCTTTATTACCCCAATATAGAGGTGCAGCTCCTATAAATTGGTGTATAATAGAAGGCGAAAGTAAAAGTGGTAATACAACAATGCTTATGGATGTTGGGCTTGATACAGGAGATATGCTTTTGACAGAAGAAATTGAGTTGCCAAGTGCTATGACAGCTGGAGAATTACATGATATTCTTATGAATAGTGGTGGGGAACTTTTAGTTAAAACAATAAATGGTATAGTAAATAATGACATAAAACCGGTTAAGCAAAATGATGATCAAAGCTCATATGCATCAATGCTAGGTAAGGAAATGGCAAACATAAATTGGAAGTGTAGCAATGTTAATATTCATAACTTCATAAGAGGATTAAATCCGTGGCCAATTGCATATACTCACTATAAAGATACTGTTATGAAGATATATAAATCAAAAGTTTTAAATGAAGAGTCCAGTAAGGAAATTGGAACTATTATAGGGGTTTCAAAAGAAGGATTAAAGGTGTCTACAGGAAATGGAGTTTTGCTTGTGGAAGAGATACAATTCCCAGGTAAAAAAACTATAAAAGTAAGGGATTATATAGTAGGAAATAGTATTGATGAAGGCGTAGTTTTAAAATAAAACTTGTTTTTAAGTAAGACTGATTATTATTATATAAATAAATAAAATCTAATAAAAGATTGAGGTAACAAAATGGATAATAGTAGGTTAGTAGCAATTACAGTTGTAGAAAAGGTATTAAATGAAAATGCTTATTCGAATATAGTATTAGGACTAGAACTTAACAAGTCAGAATTAAACGATAAAGATAAAGCATTAGTTACAGAAATAGTTTATGGCACTTTGAAATACAAGTATACTATCGATAAGATATTGTGTAACTATATAAAGAAAGGCATAGACAAATTAGATAGTTTTGTTTTGAATATACTAAGAATATCAATTTATCAAATTAGGTTTTTAGATAAGATCCCTAGCTTTGCAGTAGTTAATGAGGCTGTAAATTTAACTAAAAAAAAGAGCAATATAGGAGCATCAAAACTTGTTAATGGTGTTCTGCGAAATTATCTAAGGGATGTTGATGTCCATTACTATAATGAAAAGGATGATATTGAAAGATTATGCTTTGAATATTCCTTCACTAAGGCCTTGGTTAAACTTTTTATAAAACAATATGGATCTACTGTAGCGGAAGAAATACTAAAAGGATTAAATTATAAACCTGATGTTACGGTTAGAGTAAATACTCTAAAGCTAACTTATGAAGAAATTTGGGGAAAACTTATAGAAAATGGATACAATATAGAAAAGGGTTATGTATGCTCACAGGCTATACGAATTATTAAAGGGAAAAATATAGAGAATAACCTGTTATTCAACGAAGGTTATATAACTGTTCAAGATGAAAGTGCAATGCTCACAGCAATGTCTATGGAACTTGAGCCAAATTTAAAAGTCTTGGACCTTTGTAGTGCCCCAGGAGGGAAAACAACACATATTGCAGAAATTATGAAAAATACAGGAAATGTGCATGCATTTGATATACATAAAAACAAATTATCATTAATTAATGAAAACTTAAAAAGAATAGGAATTACAAATACAACCTGTGAGGTTATGGATGCTACAGTTTATGTAGAGGAGTTATTTGAATCAGCAGACAGAGTGCTTATGGATGTACCTTGCTCTGGTCTTGGAATTATAAGAAAAAAACCAGAGATAAAGTGGAGCAAAGACATAAGTAACATGAAAAGTATAATAGAAACACAAAGAAAGATAATGGATAACGCTTCAAAATACGTGAAAAAAGGTGGGGTTCTTGTATATTCAACTTGTACTCTTAACAAGGAAGAAAATGAAGAGAACATTCAGTGGTTTATAGAATCACATCCGGATTTTAAAATTGAACCAGTGTTTTATGGCGAATTTAATAATATAAGTTATAGCGATAAAGGTTCTGTTACAATATTACCAAATGAGTACATGGATGGTTTTTTTATAACCAAAATTATAAAGTCGTGGTAGGTGAATAAAGTGGAAAATATCTTGGACTTAAACTTAATAGAACTAAAGCAATGGATGAAAAGTAATGGAGAACCTGAATTTAGAGCAAAACAGGTATGGGACTTTATTTATAAGGGTACTTTTAAATTTGAAAATATGAATAATATTCCACAGACTGTAAAAGCAAAGCTACAAAATAATTTTTATATTGGAATGCCAGAGCTTATAGAGGAATATAGTTCAAAACAAAACGATACACGAAAATATCTCTTTTCATTGAATGATGGTAATTTAATTGAATGTGTTGTTATGAAGTATAAACATGGAAATTCAATATGCATATCCTCGCAAGTTGGATGTAGAATGGGATGCAAGTTTTGTGCTTCTACCATTGGCGGAATGGTTAGAAACTTAACCAACGGAGAGATGTTGTCTCAGATAATGAAATCTCAGAATCTAATTGGAGAGCGAATTTCTAATGTTGTATTAATGGGAAGTGGGGAGCCTTTTGATAACTTTGAAAATGTAATGAAATTCCTTGATATTGTGAATTCAGAGGATGGATTAAATATTGGGCAAAGACATATAACTATTTCTACCTGTGGTATTGTACCTAAAATCAAAGAGTTCGCAGATGCTAACGTGCAAACAACACTGGCTATTTCACTTCATGCTCCTACAGACGAGACCAGAGTGAAGACTATGCCAATAGCAAATAAGTATTCTATTGCAGAAGTTATTGATGCGTGCAAGTACTATATAAGTAAGACTAACAGAAGAATAACTTTTGAATATGCTCTTGTAAAAGGTCTTAACGATAGCCGTGAAGATGCAGAGAAGTTAAGTTTGTTATTAAAGGGCATGCTTTGTCATGTTAACTTAATTCCAGTCAATGAGATAAAAGAAAATGAATTAAAAAGATCTTCAAATGACGATGTTGCTGAGTTTATGAAAGTGCTTGAAGCTAATAATATTTTGGCAACAATAAGAAGAGAAATGGGACTTGATATTAATGCGGCATGTGGACAACTTAGAAGAAGCTACATTAAGGAGAAGAACTTAAATAAGGGGGTGTAACAATGCTGGGGATTTTATCTGATGTGGGAAATGTTAGAAAGACAAATGAAGACTCAGTAGGTTATTTTGAGGGCGATGATATTGAAATTTATATTGTAGCAGATGGGATGGGTGGGCATAATGCAGGAGAAGTTGCCAGTGAACTTGCAACTAAGATTATAATTGATTATATTAAAAGTAATCACCACGGTTTGAACATGAAAGATGTGCTTTCAGAAGGGATAAAATCTGCAAATAAAAAAATTTATGATATTGCAAGAGAAAGTGATTTACTTAAAGGAATGGGTACAACTGTAACAATTTGTTTTAAGAAACAAAATAAAATGGTGGTTGCAAACGTAGGTGACAGTAGTTGTTATATTATTGATAACAAAAGAGAGCTATCAAAGATTACAAGAGATCACTCTTTGGTACAACAACTTTTAGATAATGGTACTATAACTGAAGAGAAAGCTAGAAATCATCCAAATAAAAATATTATTACAAGGGCACTTGGAACGAATGAATTAGTGGAAGTTGATTTATTTGATGTTGATTTGACAAAGGTAATCAAGTGTGTTTTATGTACAGATGGGCTTACTAATGATGTGACTTATTCTGAAATGTATGATATTATTATGGAAAATGATAATGATTCTAGTTGCAAAATGCTAGTGGATTTGAGCAAATCTAAGGGTGGACGCGATAACATATCAGTTATCGTATTTGAAGGAGAGTGCAGAGATGATAGGAACCATATTAGGGAGTAGATATGAACTCCTTGAAAAAATTGGAGAGGGTGGAATGGCAATAGTTTATAAAGCTAAGTGTCATTTACTCAATCGTTATGTTGCAGTAAAAATACTAAAAGAAGAATACTCAAATAATGCAGACTTTATGGAAAAATTTAAAAGAGAAGCTGCATCAGTAGCTAGTCTTTCATCTAATAATATAGTTAATATCTATGATGTTGGAAGTGAAAGGGATATTAACTATATTGTAATGGAATATATAGAAGGAAAAACATTGAAGCAAATTATACTTGAAAATGGTAGCATGAATTGTGATCAGGTAATAGACTATGGAATGCAAATTGCTAAAGCACTTGAATGTGCTCATAAGAATAAAATTATACATAGGGATATCAAACCTCATAATATCCTAGTAACTGAAGATGGAACAGTTAAAGTTACGGATTTTGGTATAGCAAAAGCCACTAGCTCTGTAACCATCACTAATACTAGTACAGTAATGGGGTCGGCTCATTATTTCTCACCAGAACAAGCAAAAGCGAGTTTTGTGGACTGTAGAACAGACATTTATTCTTTCGGAATAGTGCTTTATGAGATGACAACAGGTAGGGTGCCTTATGACGCAGAAAGTCCTGTTTCTGTGGCATTAAAGCATATCCAACAACCAATTATACCACCTAAACAAATTAATGGTAATATTCCTGAGAATTTAAATAAATTAATAGTTAAAGCTATTGAAAAGGAACCTATAAAAAGATATCAAACTGCAAAAGAGATGTTTTTAGATTTGAAGAGGATACAAAATAACAGTTCTTACAATATACCAACAAGCAGCAATGAAAATGAATACACAAGAATTATGGAGCCTGTAAATGTACTAGATTATGAAAAGGAACAAGTGCCTAAGGGAGAAAAAAATAAGGTTAATAAAAAAAGCAAAACAAAAATAATAATTTCAGTTGCAATAATTTTAGTAATTCTTCTAGGTAGCGCTTTAGGATACATTTTAACAAAAGGCGGAGCGCCAGGTGAACCCAAAGTTACGAATCAAATATTAGTGCCTAAAATTGTAGGGCTTGATAAAAAAGAAGCAGAAGAGGTAGTTAAAAAGTTAGGACTCATTTTTTCAGTAGCAGATGAAGTGAATAGCGATAAGCCAAAGGACGTTGTTACAACCTGTTTTCCAGAAGAGGGAACGGAAGTCAAACCTAATCAAGAAGTAAGGGTTTATATTAGTAAAGGATTAGAAAGTTTCACCGCTCCTCTTGTTAAAGGGTATGATAAAATTTCAGCAAAATCTCTTATTGAAGGAAGCGGACTAGTGCTAGGTAATGTTACAGAGGAGTTCAGTGATACCATTGCCAGTGGCATAGTAATGAGTCAAAATCCAAGTGAAGATAGTCCAGTGCAAAAGGGCGATAAGATAAGTTTAGTAATAAGTAAGGGAGCTGAAGTTAAATCAACTAAAGTGCCAGATTTAAATGGCTTATCCTTAGATGAAGCACAACGAGTTTTACAAAATAAAAAGCTGAAATTAGGCAATAAAAAGGAAATAGTGACTAATGATAAGTCTCAAGATGGGAAGATTTTCAATCAAGATATTGCTGCATATGCAGAAGTCATTGAAGGTAACTCCGTAGGTGTTAGCTATTATAGGTATGAAGAGCCTAAAAAAGAAGAATTTGTTGTTCCGGACTTTAGGGGGAAAACAATTGCAGAGGCAAAAGCTTTAGCTGAAAGCCTGGATATAAGTATTAATACTGTTGGAAATGATGATTATATTATTGAATCACAAGATAGAAAGCCGGGGGATAAGGCCGATGTTGGAGATGTTATAACGTTAACAGCAAAAGAACCAGTACCACCAGTGACACAATAACTAATTAATTAAGTCAATGAAAGATAAATCATGGAGGTTATATGCAAGGGATAATCATGAAGGGTATCGGTGGGCTTTACTTTGTAAAAGCCGAAGATAAAATCATAGAATGTACAGCAAGGGGTAAGTTCAGATATTCTGGGCTTTCCCCTGTTATTGGTGATAAGGTTGAGGTAATACTAGAAACAGAGGATAAAGGCGTAATTGAAAAGATTTTTACCAGGGAAACAGAGATGATACGCCCTGTAGTTGCTAATGTTACTCAAGCTTTTGTTGTTTTTGCTTTCAAAAAACCGGATTTGAATATGGATTTACTTAATAAATTTCTAGTGCTTTGTAAATATTACAAACTAAAGATAGTTCTTTGTTTAAATAAGTTAGATTTAGTTGAGGAAGTTGACGATGAACTTATTAAAGAATTGAAAAGTGTGGGCTGTGATATAGTATTTTTGAAAGCAAAAGAAGGAGAAGGTCTTGATGAGCTTAAAACAAAGATAAAAGATAATATTAGTGTTTTTTGTGGACCCTCTGGGGTTGGAAAATCAACTATCCTTAATAGCTTAGTTGGAAGAGAAGCAATGAAAACTGGAGAAGTAAGTCAAAAGTCGCAGAAGGGGAAGCACACTACTAGGCATAGTGAGCTTATTGAATGTGGAGAGGGATTTTTGCTGGATACTCCAGGATTTTCATCCTTAAACATAGATTTCATAGAGAAAGAAGAGTTGCAGTATTGTTTTCCAGAGTTTGAAAAGTATAGATGTGAATGTAGATTTTCAAATTGTATACATCATAAAGAACCTAACTGTAGCGTTAAAGACGCGGTAGCAGCAAAAGAAATATACACGTATAGATATAAATTTTATATAAAAACATTAGAAGAAATTATTGCTAGGGGGAATAAAAGATGATAAAAATAGCACCGTCAATATTATCAGCAGATTTTTCAAGATTAGGGGAACACATCAAGCAGTTAGAAGAGTGTGGTGCGGATATGATTCACATTGATGTAATGGACGGTATGTTCGTACCAAATATCTCTTTTGGTACCCCAATTATTAAGAGTATTAGAAAACTAACAAAATTAACATTTGATGTGCATCTTATGATAGAAGAGCCTTCTAGATATGTAGAAGACTTTGTAAAGGCTGGAGCTGATATTATAACTGTTCATTATGAGGCTGATAGACATATTGATAGAACCATTAACTACATAAAAAGCTTTGGGGTTAAAGCAGCGGTTGCATTGAATCCTGCTACGCCTGTAGACTGCATTAAACATTTAATAAGCAATGTTGATATGGTACTTATTATGTCAGTAAATCCTGGATTCGGCGGACAAAAGTATATTGATTACTGCACAGAAAAAATTAAGGAAGTTAGAGCTATTGCTGATAAGTGCAATAAGAATCTTATGATCCAAGTAGATGGTGGCATTGATGAAACTAATATTGGGAAAGTTGTGAGTAACGGTGCAGATGTAATTGTTGCCGGTTCAGCTGTATTTAAAAATGGAGAAATAGAGAAAAATATAAGAACTCTAAGAGCTGGAATTTAACATGAAGGTTATAATAATATCAGGGGGAAAACCACCATCTAAAGAACTTTTGCTGCAGGAAGTTACAGAAGATACATTTTTAATTGCAGCGGATAGTGGTGCTAATTGTTTGTATAAATACAATATTAAACCAGATTTGCTTTTAGGAGATTTTGATTCCATTGATAGAGATGTATTGGAATATTTTAAAAAGAGTAATTGTACTATGGATGTTTACCCTACAGAAAAGGATTTTACTGATACTGAAATTGCTGTTAAAAAGGCTCTGAGTATGAAGCCTAGTGAAATAGTATTCTTAGGATGCACAGGGAGTAGAGTTGATCATTTACTAGGTAACATAGGAATGCTAAAGATTTGCTTGCAAAACGGCGTTAATGCCTACGTTAAGGATGAAAACAATAATATTAGGTTAACTAGTTCATCGACTTCATTAAGGGGCACAGGTGGTCAAATATTCTCATTGCAAGCCTATGGAGATGAAGTAACTCAGCTAACCATTGAAGGTGCAAAATATTCTTTGAATAATTATAATTTGAAAATTGGAGAGAGTATAACAATTTCCAATGAATTTTTAGGGGATATTGTGAACCTTAAGTTTAAAACTGGCACACTGAT
Source organism: Clostridium sp. CS001 (assembly GCF_020443565.1). Classification (GTDB taxonomy): domain Bacteria; phylum Bacillota; class Clostridia; order Clostridiales; family Clostridiaceae; genus Clostridium_AD. The sequence goes on along the minus strand of NZ_JAIZZN010000001.1, from coordinate 274,517 downwards.
GATAATATTATCATCAGATTAACATATATGTAAAAACTATTTTTTTATTGATGAATTCAATAGAAAAATAGTTTTTTTTATTGAGTAACATTAGTAATAATGAATCATATAATAATATTGGAATACTTTTGGGGGGAATAACCTATGAAAAAGTACTATAAGTGTTTAGAAAAGCAACTGGGGATAATAATTGCATGCATAGGAATAGGAATTATAACTGTAGTAGTTGTTCCGTTTTGGTGGTGGATAATTGCAGTAGGAGGGGCAGTTGTTTATTTTGGATTCAATATAATCAATGATAAAAATCATTAACAATATCACAGATGATGATTTAATAGTAATGTGAAGATATATAGGTAATTTCTAGAGATGTTTTTGCAAAGTTCATGTTGGGAGGTAAGAGATGCGTATTATGGCCATAAAATTACCGAGATTTATGTCTAAAATAATAAAGTTTTTTCTTAGAAAATAACATAAAAACCTTGGGGATACAAAAATTTATAAATTATAGTTAGTAACTTTTAAATAAAAAATGCAGCTTTAACAGCTGCATTTTTATTCCTCAATTATATAGCACGTTGTACTTTACCTGAACGAAGACATCTAGTACATACATGTATAGATTTAGGCGTTCCGCTAACTATAGCTTTGATTTTTTGTATGTTTGGAGCCCACTTTCTTTTTGATAGACGGTGTGAGTGACTATATTGGCTACCTGAAATAACACCTTTATTGCATATTTCGCATTTTCTTGACATTGAAAACACCTCCTTAGACTACGAAGAAAAATTCATTTCCATTGAAACACAAATTATTGTAACATAAATACTACTCACCTTGCAAGTAAAATACAGAATTATAGTTACGAATTAATTATAAAATTAATTTTCTTGAATAAATTAGTATTATAATATAAAATAATGTATATAGCAGTATAAGGAGGAATTTCAATGAAAGGTAACATTACGAACGAGAATGGTAGTATATATTATTCAGAGGAAGCCTTAGCTAATATAGTTGGCATTTCCACAATGGAGTGTTATGGAGTTGTTGGCATGGCTTTAAAAAATGCCAAGGACGGATTTTGGCAATTGATTAAGAGCGATGGTTTAAATAAAGGCGTTAAAATTCATTCTAAGGAAAATGAAGATTCTAATGAAAATCAGCTAGTTATTGAATTATATGTAATAGTTGAATATGGCACAAAAATCTCTGTTATAGCAAATAACATAGTTCAAAAAATAAAATATAATGTTGAAAATTATACGGGACTGAAAGTTGCAACAATAACAGTAAACGTCCAAGGTGTAAGGGTCTAAGGAGGTAAGGATAGTGGAATACTTAAAAATTAACGGACAACATTTCCGAAATATGCTAATAAATGCGTCAAATAGGTTGGAAGATGAAAAAGAATACGTAAACGCCCTAAATGTGTTTCCGGTTCCAGACGGAGATACAGGTACCAATATGTCAATGACATTTAAAGCAGCTGTAAGTGAAATTGAAGGTATGAAAACAACCTCAATTGGAGAGATAGCACAAAAGGTAGCTAGAGGCGCGCTTATGGGTGCAAGAGGTAACTCAGGTGTTATATTGTCACAAATATTTAGAGGCATTGGAAAAGGACTTGAAGGCATCCATGAAGCTACTTCGGAAGAGTTTGCTAAAAGTATTTTAGAAGGTGCAAATTTTGCATATAAGGCTGTTATGAGACCAACCGAAGGAACCATTTTAACTATTATTAAGGCAGCTGGCGAGTGCGCGGTTAATACTCAAGTAGATGATGTGCTTATACTTATGAAAGAGGTTTGTAAGCATAGTGAAATTATGCTAGATAAAACTCCAGATATGCTTCCTGCATTAAAAGAGGCAAAGGTAGTTGATGCAGGAGGAATGGGACTATTAATATTATTTAAGGGAATGCATGAAGCCTTAAGTAGTAACATGGAAGCTACAATTAATAAATCAGACAAGCAAGGTTCTAAATCAGAGGCATTTATACCCGTAGCCAGTGATATTCCTGTAGATATAAAGTTTGCATACTGTACTGAATTATTAGTTATAACAGAAAACCCAAATACTATTGATTTAAAGAATTATTTAGAAAAACTTGGAGATTCAATGGTTGTGGTGGCTCAGGATGAATTTGTTAAAATTCACATTCACACAAATGATCCAGGGCTGGTACTTTCAAAAGCAGTAACACTAGGGGAACTGTCCAAGATAAAGATTGAGAATATGAAAGAACAACATAGAAATTTATTAGGCATTGAAGAGAATGAAGTTCAAGAAACTGTGCAAGAAAAGGTTATTGAAAACAAAAAATATGGATTTGTATCTGTTGCACTTGGAGAAGGAATTAAAAATATTTTTGAGGATTTAGGTGTGGATGTTGTAATAGAAGGTGGCCAAACCATGAATCCAAGTACGCAAGATATATTAGACGCTATAAATAGCATTAATGCAGATAATATATTTGTATTGCCAAATAATAAGAATATACTTATGGCAGCGCTTCAGGCAGTTGAATTGTCAGAAAAAAATGTAATAGTTATTCCATCGAAAACTATACCACAAGGAGTAACTGCTGTAACCATGTTTAATGTAGAGGCTAGTGCAGAAGAAAATGAAAATATATTTAAAGAAGCAATTAAGAATGTTGCAACAGCGTCTATAACATTTGCAGTTAAAGATACTGAGGCTGATGGTAAAATAATAAAAGAAGGAAATATATTAGGTTTAGTTGAACAAAATATTAAAGAGGTTGGAACAGATATTTATAAGGTTTGTGAAGACATTATAGATAGTATGATCACCGGTGATAGTGAACTTGTTACAATTTTCTATGGTGAAGATTGTAGTGAAGGTGAAGTAGAAGAATTTATTTCTGTTTTAGAGGGTAAATATCCAGATATAGATATTCAATATTATAATGGAAAGCAACCACTATATTATTTTATTGTTTCAGTTGAATAAAAGCCTTAGGGCTTTTTTTCTTATTTAGTTGGTATTAAAATCTTACTTTTGGAGTGGTGTTTTTGGATATTTATAGTGATATAAAGTATATAAAAGGTGTTGGTCCTAAAATGGCTGAAACTATGAATAAATGTGGGATTTTTAATGTACTGGATTTGCTATTATACTTCCCACGAGATTATGAACAAGTATCTGCTAAGAAAAGTATATTGGATTGCGTGGAAAGTGAAAAGGTCATTATAGAGTGTACTGTTTTAAATATATTAAAAGATGTCAGGTTAAAAAATAATAAAACTCTTTCTACAATAGAATTTTGTCAAGATGAAAACAAATTTAAGGGAAAATGGTTTAATCAACCCTATGCAAAAAATAGTTTTAAGATTTCAAATAAATATATTATTACAGGAAAAGTGGATAAGTTTAAAGATGAAATCACAATTATGAATCCTAAAATAGTGAAAAATACATCCATGGATGAAAATAAAATAATTGCCAAGTATCCACTTAAAAGCAATATTACAAATAATTTTTTTAATAAAATTATATCAGACGTGTTGTGTAACGTTGAAATAAAAGAAAATTTGCCTAAAGACCTTGTGAAAAAATATGATTTTTGTTCTTTAAATGATGCTATAAGAAATATACATAGTCCCAATAATTTGGCGCTACTTAATGAATCAAGAAGAAGACTTAAATTTCAAGAGCTATTTAACTATTCATTAAAAATACTAATGCTAAAGGAGTTTATAAAAGATCATAATGAGGGTATTCAATTCAAAATGACTAAAGAACTCACAACTTTAAAAGAGTGTCTTCCTTTCGAGCTTACTAAGTCACAAAGTAAAGTTGTACGTGAAATTTTAATAGATCAAAAGAAAAATATAGGTATGAATAGACTGGTTCAAGGAGATGTTGGAAGTGGCAAAACTATAGTTGCTATAATTACTATGTTTAACGTGGTAAAGAATGGTTATCAAACAGCTATGATGGCTCCAACTGAAATTTTAGCAAAGCAACACTTTGAGGAAATTCAAAAGGTATTAAAAAAATTCCAGCTTAAAATACAATTGTTAAGTGGAAGCACCACGCAAAAAAACAAAGAATTGATTAAGCAGGAGTTAAAAGATGGTGCCATTGATATACTTATTGGAACTCATGCACTTATTGAAGATAATGTTGAATTTAAAAACTTAGGTATGATTGTCACTGATGAGCAACATCGGTTTGGAGTGTCACAAAGAAATAGATTTTCTAATAAAGGAAAAAATATAGATATTCTTGTAATGACTGCTACTCCTATTCCAAGAACATTATCTTTATATTTATATGGTGATTTAGAAGTCTCTATTATAGATGAATTACCGCCAGGTAGGCAGAAAATTGATACGTCCTATGAAAGTATGTCCAAAAGTAAGTATGTTTATGAATTTGCCTTAAGTGAAGTTAATAAGGGCAGGCAAGTTTACATCGTTTGCCCACTAGTTGAAGAAAATGAAGAGATGAAATTAAGTTCAGTTGAGAAGCTTTATGAGAAATTAAAAAAGGAACACTTTAGTAATATAGAGATAGGAATGGTATATGGTAAAATGCCTAGTAAACTTAAAAATGAAATCATGGATAAATTCAAAAGTGGAGAAATAAAAGCACTGATTGCGACTACTGTAATTGAAGTTGGCGTAAATGTTCCAAATGCTACAATTATGATAATCGAAAACGCAGAAAGATTTGGACTTGCACAACTACATCAACTTAGGGGACGGGTAGGACGTGGAATACATAAGTCCTATTGCATACTTTTGGCTAATATTACAAACAATATAGTAAAAAAGCGATTAGAAGTATTGGTAAAAAGTAACGATGGCTTTTTTATTGCTGAGGAAGATTTAAAAACTAGGGGTGCAGGAGAACTATTTGGATTTAAACAGCATGGTGAATCAGGATTAATTTTAGCAGATGTAATTGAAGATATTAATGTTTTAAAGATTGCGAATGGTGAAGCAAAAAAATTAATGCAAAGTGATAATACTGAAGATGTAAAAATAAAGAATGAAATAATAGATAAAATTGAGAAAAGTGCTAACTATATTTGTTTCAATTAGGTAAAAATATCTTTGTATAAATTACATAGTTATGTTAAAATATTATCGAAACTTGCTTAAATGGAGGAATAAACATATGAGAATTATTTCAGGAAGTGCAAAAGGGAAAAAGATATTGTCACCTGTTGGAATGGGAACTAGACCAACTTTAGATAGAATAAAAGAATCTATATTTAATATAATCCAAAACAGGACACGTGGTTCAGTAGTGGTGGATATGTTCTCTGGGACAGGTAGCTTAGGTCTTGAGGCAGCAAGCAGAGGTGCTGAAAAGTGCTATCTAATTGATATGGGAGATACTACATTTGAAATGTTAAAGCAAAATGTAGATAATTTAAAGTTTAATGATAAATGTACATGTTTAAAAGGGGATACGTATAAATATATGCAGCAATTTGCTGATGAAAAAATTGTTTTTGATTTAATATTTATAGACCCACCCTATGCTAAAGACATGATTCCGCCTGCAATTGAGATTATTGCGGCAAATTGTCTTTTAAGGAAAGATGGATTAATTGTTTGCAAAATAGATTCCTCTGAGGAAATATACCAGGGAAATTCTATTATTTATCTTTGTGATTTAAGAAAGTATGGCAATACTACGGTATTGTTTTATGAGTATAAGTAGTCTAGTAACTAAGAGTTGTTAAGATTCTAGAGTAATACAGCTTGAGTGACAGCAAATAATGGTTGCAAGGGCGGATGAAAAGTGGAGGAATAACATGAAAAAAGCAATTTGCCCTGGAAGTTTTGACCCAATAACCAATGGACATTTAGATATTATTGAGAGGGCTGCCAAGATTTTTGACGAATTAATTGTAGGCGTTCTTGTAAACCCCGATAAAAAAGGGCTCTTTACTGTAGATGAGAGAGTGGAGCAAATAAAAAAACTAGTAAAAAACTTGCCAAATGTGCAGGTCAAGCAGTTTAGTGGTTTGCTTGTTGATCTTATGAATGAAGAAGGAGCAGGGGTTATTGTTAAAGGCCTTAGAGCTGTTTCAGATTTTGATTATGAGTTTCAACTGGCATCAATGAATAATAAGCTAGATCCAACTAAAGAAACGGTATTTATAATGACTAAGGCAGAATATTGCTACCTAAGTTCTTCCTCGGTTAAACAAGTTGCAATGTTTGGAGGGTGTATTAAGGGATTAGTTCCTGATGAAATTATCCCAGATATAATGAAGAAAATTAATTCTAAATAGGGGGAAAAGTATGGATGTTATAAAACTTTTAGAATACCTTCAAGAAATCATTGAGAGTTCCTCAAAGATACCTGTTACAGGTAAGGCAGTTATAAATAAAAAAGAAATATTAGATATAATTGATCAGATTACCAATCATTTGCCAGAAGAATTTAAAAGGGCTCAATGGGTTTGTGATGAAAAAGAACGAATTCTTACTGATGCAAAAAAACAAGCAAAGGTTTTTGAGGATGAAACCATGGATAAAATAAAAAGAAGAGTTGAAAAACAGGACCTAGTTAAAGAAGCACAAACAAGAGCAGAAGAAATCATAGCGTCGGCGCAAAGAGATGCTAAGACTATGAGGCTAGGTGCTAAAGATTATGCAGACGAAATATTATCGGAGTTAGACAAAGAGATTGAATTAAAGGGTCAGCAAATGCTTCATAAGGTTAAAGACGATGTTCAAGGATTTTTAATAATGATGCAGGGAGAGTTTACGGAAACTACAAATTCAATAAGAGAGAACGTAAAAGAGTTAAGGGATATGAAATAGCCTAGTTATATTTTTAAGTAATAGTGGAATAATTAGAATTATTAATAGTAAAATGTGTAGGTTATCACTCTTATATATGCCTATGTTATTAAAAGCGAAAACAGATGAACTCTGTAGGAAAACATAGTATAAAACTATTGTTAAAATTGAAGAAATTATCCCTTGAATAAATTTACGAGCAATATATTTTTTTATTGAGAGTGCATATTTGTATGTATAGCTATAAACTTGAGAAATTATAGATAAGCCACTAAATCCAATTAAAAAACTTAAAATTGGAAGTTTTACATAGAGATTTGAACTGCTAAGAGATATTAAGTAACATCCATTGGTCATTTCTAACATGCCCAGTAATAAACCTTCTATAAAATTTCCTGATGAACCAGTAATTAAAGACGCTTTATTTAGGATAATGTGAAATATCGCATTATCTTTAATAATTCCCGTTATTACTGAGAATGCTACAATGAAACCACCTATATTTAGGCAGCTTTTCACGGCATCTTCTATACTGTTTTTAAGTGTTATTCCAATATTTTTATCGGTAACTTTAGGGCTTAAATAATTGCAATTTTTAGTTCGATAAGAATAGTTATTTGAAGGAATAATAAACCCCATAAACATACAAGATAAAATATTAGAAGCTAATAATATGTATCCAATTTTAGAACTTGACATCATAGAAGCTCCAATTGAACCTATGATAAACAGGGGACTTGCGTTAGAAGCAATATTTAGTAATCTTTCACAAGTTTTTAAATCAATTATTTTTTTTTCGTATAAATCGCAAGTATACCTTGCACCTAAGGGATAACCACATAAGGTACTAACCACCAAGGCAAAGCTACATTCTTTTGGTAATCTTAGGGGTTTACAAAGTATATTCCCTAGTAACTTTGAGTAAATATGAATGCCATCGTAGTTAATTATAATGTTTATAACAACTAAAAATGGAAAAAGAGAAGGGAAAACTGCATTAAAGAACAATTTGGCACCGGATATAGTGTAGCGAATACAAATATTTGGTGCTAATATTATTTGGAGAATAATAAGAGAGCAAACTATTGTTATTAAAATATTTACTTTCAAAGTCTTAAACAACTTAAATAATAAGAGGACTATGATAACTAACAGCATAATTAATAGTAACCTCAATTTTAAACTCCTTTTTAAAGTAATGCTGTATTAAATATATTTAAATAGTAATGGACTTATGTATTTTAAATATTAATTTTAATTTTAATTTATAATAATAGGGGATATCAAATAATCGCTATTAGGGGATATACTACTATTTAGAATGCTATAAGCTTTAGTAGCTTGTATATCTAGTTCTAAAGTCTCATTTGTGACTTTAGAGATCTTTGTATAGAGGGGAATGCTACTATTTGATTTTATGGATTTAAGAATTGATTTCCCCCTTGAGTTAAATCCTAAAACACGAGCATATGGACAAGGCATTGATCGTAATCTATTAGTATCAAAGTTGTCAAATCCTATGAAGTATTGACATAAGATCCTAGCAATTCGTGTATAAGTGTAACGTTTGCTTTTTATATCATCTAATGCACTTGAATAGCTTAAATTGTGTTGCAAAGCCTTAATAATTCTATTATCAAGACCTTCAGAGACATCTGGTAAATTTACTAATGAGTTTTTTGAAGTAAAGGATTTATGTTTTATATAAGGAAACATGGAGTCTTCAAAAGTAAACTCATAATTTTGTGAGTATAGGTTTAAGATTTCTGCTAATACTGATTTTGGAACATGGTCTTCTAGCTTTGTTAAGCAGCCTTTTTCTTTTACAAATTTTCTTATAGCTGTTGCACTTGAAAATTCACTATGTAGAACATTGCTACTATAAGTTGCCCCTTCCCTTTTTAAAGTATAAGGTTTAATAGAACTATTTAATTTTATTAAACTCTTGCAATATTCAATACCTAGTATATTATTAGATGAATTTAAAAAATCATCTAATAATAGGTTAGAAAGGTCCATTTTTGAATTTATTAAATAATCATAAAGTGCGTTAGCTCTAGCTTTGGGATAAGCAATTCCTTTAGATAAATAAGTTTTAAGTAGTAATTTAAAATCAGTAGGCTCTTGATATAATATATTTGAAATATTATATATATCATCAATATCACCATGTTCACTGCCAAAACAAATATTATCTACTACTCCTAAACTGTCTAGAAGACTAACAGAGCCGAAGGAAAAAAATTCTGCTGAGGACACACTGTAAATAGCAGGTATTTCAATTACTAAATCTACTCCGTTTTGAAGCGCCATTTTGGTTTTTGTCCATTTATCTATGCTAGATGGGATTCCACGTTGAGCAAAGTTTCCACTCATAACACATATTAAGGCATCGCAATTTGTAAGTTCTTTAGTTTTGTTAATATGATATAAATGACCGTTGTGTAATGGGTTATATTCCACAATTATGCCTGAAACATTCATTAAAACACCTCACGAAAGCTTATATTAATTTGACTAGTTAAGTTATTTTTGGATAAATTATAAGCTAATAGTTACACGAAAAGAATATATAATATATAATTAGCTATATTATATATTATAAGACACCTTAATAAAAGTAAATATATTTCAACAATAAAATAAAGATAGTGAAAATTTTGAATATATTGAGTATAATATACATAAAGCAATTTGTTATTTTATGTTGAAATGTATAGCATAAAAGGAGTATATTAATAGTGTACGTAACTTGATTATAACTGAAAGGAGAAATAAGAATGGCGTTTATAGAGAAGATATGCAAAATGGCACAAGCTGATAAGAAAAGAATTGTACTTCCTGAAGGCGAAGAGGAAAGGACTATAAAAGCTAGTGAAATTATCAAAAATAATTCATTAGCTGAGGTAATACTAATAGGTGACTTAGATGTAATTAAAACAAAAGCATCTGAATTTGGAGTTAACCTTGAAGGTATAGAAATTATAGATCCAAAGACTTCTACAAAAACTGATGCTTATGCAAATGAATTTTATGAGCTAAGAAAAAATAAAGGAATGACTTTAGAAAAAGCCTTAGAGACAATGCAAGATTGTTTGTATTTTGGAACCATGATGGTTAAGATGGGCGAAGCGGATGGTTTAGTATCAGGAGCAATACATACTACAGGAGATTTACTTAGACCTGGAATGCAGATTATTAAAACAGCACCAGGAATCAAGGTTGTTTCAAGTTTCTTTATAATGGAAGTTCCTAGCAGCGAATATGGTGAAGATGGATTGCTACTATTTGCAGATTGTGCTGTTAATCCAAATCCTAATGCAGAAGAATTAGCATCAATTGCTATTAGTACTGCAGAAAATGCAAAGTGCTTATGTAATTTCGAACCTAAAGTTGCAATGTTATCTTTTTCAACTATGGGAAGTGCAAAACATGAATTAGTTGATAAGGTAGCTAAAGCTACTGAAATTGCAAAAAATGCTAGACCGGATTTACAAATCGATGGTGAGCTTCAATTAGATGCTGCTATCGTTCCAAGTGTAGGAAAACAAAAGGCACCAAACAGTAGCGTAGCTGGGAAAGCAAATGTTTTAGTGTTCCCAGACTTACAATCAGGAAACATTGGATACAAATTAGTACAAAGGTTCGCGAATGCTGAGGCGATTGGACCGGTTTGTCAAGGTTTTGCTAAGCCTATAAATGATTTATCAAGAGGTTGCAGTGTTCAGGATATAGTTAATGTTGTTGCTGTAACAGCAGTTCAAGCTCAAATCCAAAGATAATTATATAAAATAAACATAATAAACATAGCAATTGGAGGCATATTAAATGAAAATATTAGTTATAAACTGTGGAAGTTCATCTTTAAAGTATCAATTGATAAACATGGAAAATGAAGAATGCTTAGCCCTAGGATTAGTAGAAAGAATAGGAATAGAAGGATCAATATTAACTCAAAAGGCTAAGGGAGAAAAATATATTATTCAAGAGATAATGAAAGACCATACAGATGCTATTAGATTAGTGCTTGGAGCGCTAGTAGATGCTGAGCATGGTGTTATTAAGGATTTATCAGAAATAGGCGCTGCAGGCCATAGAATCGTCCATGGCGGAGAAAAATATGCACAATCAGTTTTAATTAATGATGTAGTAATGCAGGATTTGAAGGAATGTTCTAAACTTGCACCACTTCATAATCCAGCTAATATAATTGGAATCAATGCGTGCATGGCATTAATGCCAAATACACCAATGGTAGCTGTATTTGATACTGCATTTCATCAAACAATGCCTGAAACAGCATATATATATCCACTTCCATATGATTTATATACTAATCACGGCGTTAGAAAATATGGATTCCATGGAACATCTCACAAATATGTTTCAGCTAAAGCTGCAGAAATGATGGGTAAAGATATAAAAGATTTAAAAATAATCACTTGTCATTTAGGAAATGGTGCAAGTATTACTGCAGTAAAAAATGGTGTATCAGTTGAAACAAGTATGGGATTTACGCCACTTGAAGGAATAGCTATGGGAACTAGATGTGGAAGTATTGACCCTGCTATAATAACATATATAATGCATGAATTAAACTTAACAATCGATGAAGTAAATGATTTAATGAATAAAAAATCAGGGGTTTTAGGAATATCTGGAGTAAGTAGTGACTTTAGAGATATAGAAACAGCTGCATGGGAACAAGGAAATCATAGAGCTCAATTAGCCCTTGATATATTCAGCTATAAGGTTAAAACTTTCATAGGATCTTATGCTGCAGTAATGGGTGGAGTAGATGCAATAGTATTTACTGCTGGACTTGGTGAAAACTCTCCAGAAACAAGAGAAGATATATGTAACGGATTAGAATTCTTAGGTGCAGTTTTAGATAAGGCTAAGAATAAGGTTCGTGGAAAAGCTGTAGAATTAAATACAGAGGATTCTAAAACTAAAATATTCGTTATACCAACAAATGAAGAATTAGTAATTGCAAGAGACACTGAAGCTTTAACAAAATAAAGCTTTAATATAATAAGTCATTGTTAATTTCTATGATAAATAATTCTTGACTTTTTACTGTATTATTTATATAATAATTTGTGTTTGATGTAAGTAAAAAAACAATTTAGTTAGGAGGGACGCAGAAGCTTTGCTCGAGCTGTATAATTCGTTTATACAATGTATAAAGAGTTTCTTTATATGAGAAAAAACTAAATGATATTTAGTTTTTCAGAGTGGATAGTATGGTAATAGATGTTTCAGAGTTATTTAGCAATAAAAAAACAAGAAAACAAATTCATTTAGAATTAGAAAAAGATAATTTTACCTATGAAAATGAATTTATACAATTTTCTAAACCCATTAAGTTAGATTTGAGCCTAAAGCCAATTGGTGAAGAAATAAATTTAACTGGGAATATGGAGACAGAACTATTACTTGCTTGTTCTAGGTGTCTTGAGACTTTTTCTTATTCAATAAATGTTGAATTAAATGAAAGAATGTCGAAAACTCTAAAGAGTGAAGATGAGGATATTATTTTTATTAAAAATGATAGATTAGATTTAAATGAAATTGTAGAAAATAATATCATTGCTGTATTACCTATAAAAAAACTCTGTAATAAAGATTGTAAAGGCTTATGCCATCAGTGCGGAATCGATTTAAATCATAACACATGTAAATGTGAAAATGAGGATATCGACCCAAGGTTGGCAAAATTAAAAAACTTGTTTTCAACTGATTAAGGAGGTGTTACAATGGGAAATCCTGCTAGAAGATTTTCAAAAGGTAGAAGAGATTCTCGAAGAGCGCAAACATTTAAACTTGGTTTACCAGGAATAGTTGAGTGTCCTCAATGCCACGATATGAAACTTGCTCATAGAGTATGTAAAAACTGTGGATATTACAAGAATAGAGAAGTAGTTGCAATGGAACAAAAATAAGAAGAAAGTCGAAAGACTTTCTTTTTACTTTTAAGAGATACTTATAAAAAAATAAATCTAATTATATTTGCATTGTAGGCTTATTAATACTAGAAATATTTGTGCGCTATAGTATATAATATAAATAAATATAAGAATATGACACATTTAAGGTGAGGGTAAAAATGGTTGTTGTTGTAGATGGAATGGGCGGGGATTTTTCTCCAAAGGCTGTAGTTGAGGGTTGTGTTGAAGCTATAAAAGAATACAATATAGAAATTTTAATAACAGGTTCAGAGGATTTAATTAAAGAAGAGTTAAAAAAATATTCCTATGATTGTAATAAAATAAAGGTTATTGATGCCAAAGAAGTAATAAGTACAAATGAACATCCGGTAATGGCCATTAAGCGTAAGAAAGATTCCAGCTTAGTAAAAGCCTTAAATCTTGTAAAAAGCGGAGATGCAGATGCTATAATTTCTGCTGGAAGCTCTGGAGCTTTTTTAGCTGGATGTACACTAATAGTAGGAAGAATAAAAGGCATAGATAGACCAGCGCTAGCGCCAGTACTGCCAGGTAAAAATGGGCCCTTTATGATAATTGATTGTGGAGCCAATGCAGAATGTAAACCTCATTATTTAGTACAGTTTGGACTTATGGGAAAAACATACTTTGAAAACATACTAAAAGTAGCGAATCCCTCTGTAGGTTTAGTGAACATAGGATCAGAAGAAGAGAAGGGTAACGAACTTTCAAAATCAGCTCATAAACTACTAAAGGAAGCAAACTTAAACTTTATAGGAAATGTAGAAGCTAGAGAGATTCCAAGTGGAGACGTTAAAGTTTTAGTTTGTGATGGGTTTGTAGGAAATGTAATTCTAAAGTTGTATGAAGGCGCAGTTGCTAATATATTTGATATATTAAAGGTTGGAATAATGAGTTCATTTAGAACTAAGCTTGGTGGAATACTACTCAAACCGGTGTTTAAAAAATTTAAAAAGGATTTTGATTATAAAGAGTATGGTGGAGCTGCCTTTTTAGGGGTAAATGGTATTTGTATAAAAGCTCATGGAAGTTCAGATGCAAAGGCTTTTAAGAATGCTATTAAGCAAGCTACAATATTTTATGAAAATAAGGTTGTAGATAAGTTAAAATTAGAAATTGAAAAACTATCTGAGAAAGAAAATAACGCTAATTAGGATATAGAAGTATAATCTTTTTATAGCATAATCAAAGGTAATTATATCTTCGATATAATTAAATTTAAATATAATAGTTGATAAGTTAGTAAGAACCTATTAATATAATATAAGATGATTATAATTTGCATGAATAACAAACTATAATTGTTAGTTACCTACAGGTAAGGAGGTGAAGATATTATGTTTGAAAAAATTAGAGCTACTATAGCATCACAATTAAGCATTGATGAAGAAGAAATAAAGATGGAATCATCTTTTATGGATAACTTAGGCGCTGATTCTCTTGATATTGTGGAATTGATCATGGCACTTGAAGAAGAGTACGAGATAGAAATTCCTGATGAAGATGTTGAAAAAATGGCTACTGTTTCTGATGTAGTAGAATATATTAAAGCACGTTCAGAAGAATAATATAAGGCTCCGCGCTACTGCGGGCCTTTAGCTTTTTCAAGCTTATTCTTGAATTTACTACAATATAGAAGCTGTTGAAAATAATTAGTAGATGGTATAGCAGATTTAAGGGTGAGTATCGTATTACTTACCTTATTTAAATTATAAAGTAAATTCAATAATAAACTTGAAAGACCGTGGAAAATAAATATTAATTAAATAGTAAATATAAAGGGATAATAAATAGTATATCCATAGATAAATGAAGGTTTAAATAAACTTCCGAAAAGGAGCAATGATTATGAAGTACGATATAAAGTTACATGACCTTGAGCGCGAATTACAATTGAATTTTAAAAATAAGGAGCTACTTAGAACAGCAATAACCCACAGCTCCTATGCAAATCAGAAAAAAAAGATTGAATTTAACGAAAGACTTGAATTCCTAGGCGATTCTGTATTGCAGCTAATTATATCTGAACACTTATATACTCGGTTTAATGAAAAGCCAGAAGGCTATTTAACTAAAATCAGATCACTTATTGTTTGTGAAAATTCATTGTGTGACATTGCCATTGCTTGGAAATTAGGAATGTACATGAATATGAGTAAAGGGGAGGAAATTACTGGTGGTAGAGATAGAGTTTCAATATTGGCTGATTGTGTTGAAGCTATAATTGCTGCTATATATTTAGATAGAGGAATAGAGGAAGCTAAGCTATTTATACTTAATAATTTTAAAGCAACAATTGAAAAAGCAATTAGTAATGAGATAGTTTTAGATTATAAGACTAAGCTTCAAGAAATATTACAACAAAATGGAGAAGTTGATATTCGCTATGAGCTTTTAAGATTTGAAGGGCCACCTCATAGGAGAACATTCTTTGTTAATTTATTAATAAATAACTGCATAAAAGGCTCAGGACAGGGTTACAGCAAAAAGGAAGCAGAGCAAAATGCGGCTAAAGAAGTTATGGCTAGGCAGGAGGGTTTGCATGAGTAAAGCACATTATATTATTCCTATTTTTGTTCCTCATGAAGGTTGTCCACATGATTGCGTGTTTTGTAATCAAAATAGCATAACAGGAACATCCACAAAAGTTGATGCTATGTATGTGGAGCAAACAGTAAATGAATATTTACGAACAATAAAAAGCGATAATGCTACAATTGAGGTATCCTTCTTTGGTGGTACATTTACAGCTATAAACATGGAAAAACAGATTGAGCTGTTAGAAGTTGCAAAGAAGTTTAAGGATAGTAATAAAATAAGATTCATTAGATTATCTACAAGACCGGATTATATAGATGATAATATCTTAATAAATCTTAAAAAGTATTCTGTAGATATTATAGAACTTGGAGTGCAATCCCTAGATGAGGAGGTACTATTGAAATCCGGAAGAGGTCATACAGTGAAGGATGTAGAGCATGCTTCAAAGCTGATAAAACAATATGGGTTTACATTAGGGCATCAAATTATGATAGGACTGCCTGGTGATAATATGAATAAAGATATAGAGACAGCCAAAGGAGTTATTGCTCTTAAACCGGATATATGTAGAATATACCCTGCGCTTATAATTAAAGATACTCATATGGAAAATATGTATGTAGAAGGGCAATTTAAACCTTATTCGCTAAATGAAGCTGTAGATATAAGTAAGGTCATTTACATGATGATGATTTCAAACCAAATAAATGTAATTCGAATAGGATTACAGCCCACTGAAGAAATTTCAGAGGGCAATGATTTAGTTGCAGGGCCATTTCATCCTGCATTTAGAGAGTTAGTGGAAGGTAGCATATATAATGATATGTTATATGATGCTATAATTAATAATATTATCGGTGATATATCCCTCAATAAGATTTTGGTGAAAATAAACCCAAAGGATATTTCAAGGCTTTATGCTAATGGTAAGAGTTTTTTTTATGACATAAAAAAACAAATAAAGGCAGATTCGATAGATATATTCCAAGATATTACTACTGAGCGTGGAAGTATTAATGTTTTTATAGGGGAAAAATGTATTATTATGAGTATATATGACTATGCGTGCAGAAAATATAAAAAAGGTTTTTAGTTTACTATATAGAATATACTCTCTATGGTGTTCTTAATAAGGAATTCAGTGGGGGGTAATAGAATGGAAGTATTGAGGGTGTCTGCTAGCTCACAACCTAAATCCGTGGCTGGAGCATTAGCTGCAGTATTAAGGGTAAAATCAGTTGTAGAGCTACAAGCTGTGGGAGCAGGGGCAGTTAATCAAGCGGTTAAAGCTATCGCCATTACTAGAGGATTTGTTGCTCCAAATGGCATTGATTTAGTTGTAATCCCCGCTTTTGTCGAAATACTTATTGATGGTGAAATGAAAACAGCTATAAAGTTCATAGTTGAGCCGAGATGAAAAACCGTGCATGCACGGTTTTTTTATTTGGATATTATTATTCAAGTAATTGATATTTCTTTGTAAATGCTATACTATATAATAGAATAAAGTATATGTTACATTAAAGTACATGGATTTTAGTGATACATATTTTTTTTAAATTAAGTAAAATCATAAAAATTTAAACATGAGGTGAAGTATGAATAAGAAAAAAAGAGAAAAGCAGACTAAGATATTAATTTATGGTATGATCATAATTTTTACATTAAGTTTCGTATTACCAATGTTATTTAGGTAAAATAGGAGTGTGTTCCAATGTTCTTAAAATCTATCGAGATAAGAGGATTTAAATCCTTTGCAGATAAAACAGAATTAACATTTAAAAAAGGCATTACGGCAGTGGTAGGTCCAAATGGTAGTGGGAAAAGCAATATATCAGATGCCGTTAAGTGGGTCCTTGGGGAACAAAGTGTAAAAAACCTAAGAGGCGATAAAATGGAGGATGTTATATTCGCAGGAACACAGTTTAGGAAACCTGTTAGTTTGGCTCAGGTTTCCTTGACTTTGGATAATTGTGATTGTGAACTGGACATAGATTATTCAAATGTTACCATATCAAGAAGGTTATATCGCTCGGGAGAAAGCGAATATTTAATAAATAATACATCTTGTAGATTAAAAGATGTGCAGCAACTTTTTATGGATACAGGCATAGGCAAAGAGGGTTATTCTATCATAGGTCAAGGTAAAATTGACGCTATTTTAAGTGGGAAAACAGAAGAAAGAAGAAAGCTTATTGAAGAGGCAGCAGGAATTGTTAAGTTTAAGACACGAAAAGAAGAATCGGAAAAGAGATTAGCTGGTACTGAGCAGAATTTGATTAGAATAAAGGATATTTTAAGTACATATGAAGAGAGATTAGAACCCTTGAAAAATGAAAGTGAAAAAGCTAAGAGTTTTTTAAAGCTTTTTGAAGAGTTGAAAAATAAAGAAGTTAGCTTAATTATTGATTCAATAAAGAAAGTTCAGGGAAAGATTAAAAGTTTAGGCGAGGAATGTTCTAAATTAAAACTAGAGGTGGAAAATCTTTCAGAGGGCAAAGAGCAGTTTAAGAAGGATGTTGAATATTGGAATTGTGAATTTGAAAAGTTTGAAAATCGCAATAAAGAAGAAAAACAATTCTATTATGATAATAAGCTAGTTTACCAGAACAGTACTTCTGAAATAAACATTTTAAAAGAACGGATAGAGAATTTATTAAAGGTTATTGATAAAACGTCAAAAGATAGTAACGTTATTCATGAAAAACTATTAGAAACCAAACAACATATTGAGGGATTAGAGAACTCATTAAATAATATGAAAAATGCACAAACAGATATGGAAGAAAAGATTAAATCTAAAGAGATTAGTATTAGAGATATTCAAGAAAATCTAGCAAATCAAAGCGCAGAAGCTAAATGTTTCAAAGAAGAAAAGCAAAGCAATATTGATAAAACTACGGAGATTACTAATAGTTTATTAATTTTAAATAATAACATAGACTATTACAAAGTAAGAATAGATACTTTGAAAAATAATCTTGAAAGTTTCAGGAATTCAGTAAAAATTAATATAACAACAAAAACAATGTTTGAAAGTCAAATAGAACAAATTAAAAGTATTATGGATAATCATGAAAGCAAGATTAAAGAAAATAAGAAAGAAATTAATACATATCAAAACCATCTAGAGATTCATGAAGCGGGTATGAAAAATTGTAACTTTAAGATAAGTAAAGCAGAAGCTAATTTTAATGTTCTTACAACATTAGAAAAAAAACATGAAGGTTATAATAAATCAGTAAAGAATTTAATGGAGCATATTAGCCAGGGTAAAGTAGGGAATATTAATGATTGTTTTGTACTAGGAGAAGTTATAAAAGTTGAAAAGAATCTAGAAGTGGCTATAGAAATTGCATTAGGCGGAACTATATCACATATAATAACCAAAGATGAATCAGTGGCAAAAATGCTCATCACATATTTGAAGGCTAATAACCTTGGAAGAGCAACGTTTTTGCCTTTGAATATTATTAAGGGTAAAAAGCTTATAATTGATAATGTAACTAAAAATGATCCTGGTTTTGTGGGGATTGCAAGTGAATTAATAAGTTATGATGAAAGATTTAGCGAGGTTATGACTTTTATTCTTGGCAAAACAATTATATGTAAGGACATGGATTCAGCGTTGCAAATATCGAAAAATAATAATTATAGATATAAAATTGTTACACTATCTGGGGAGGTTATAAATCCTGGTGGATCATTAACTGGTGGAAGTATATACTCAAAGACTTCAAGCATAATCGGTAGAAAAAGAGAAATACAGGAGCTAGCTAAGGATTTAGTCACACTGAAAAATGAACTGATTATTTACTTAGAAAATATAAAACAAAGTAAATCTAAAGTTTTAATATTAGATGAAGAAAATTTAAATCTAAAGGATAAAATTCACTTTGAAAATATTGAAGTAGCAAAGACTGAAGCTAAAATAAATGCAATTGAAGATGAAACTATGAGGCTAAAGGATAACATAATTAAATTAGAGGCGGAGAGATTGTCAGAGGTAAGTAAATTTGAACTAGATAGTAAGGAAGTTAAGGAAAAAAATATCTGTCTTGCTGAATTTGAACTGGCAACAAAGGAAATAGAGCAGAAACTTAATAATGTTGAATTAAAATTGAAAGACAAGTTACTAGAAATTGAGGGTATAAAAGAATCAATTATTGATGATAAGATAAAAAAAGCTCAGATTGATGAAACAATAAATAATAAGCATTCTGAAATTGAAAGGCTAAAGGCTGAGATATTAGTATATAATGAGAATATAATCATATTTTCTAGAGAAATAGAAGAAGCTATGAAAAATAGGATGATAAGTGAAGAAGCTATTCAAACCACTGAGAAAAAACTAGGTGAAACAATGGCTGTGTTAGAAAAAATGGAAAAGAACTTTGAAGACAATGAAATTGAAAGAATTAAAATTAAAGAAAAAATAAAGATATGTGTTGAAAAGCTAGACAATGTTTCGATTATGTTAGAAAAAGGCGAAAAAGATTTGTATAAATGCGAATTAGCATTTGCAAAAGTAGGAATGGAAAAGGATGCTCATTACGAAAAGTTGAATGAAGACTTTGAAATAACCTATGCAGAAGCACTTGAATTTGAAAATGAAATTGATGATGTTGACAAGCTTAAAAAAGAAATAATAGTATTAAAAGGGTCTATTTCTGCGCTTGGCAAAGTTAATGTTGGTGCTATAGAGGAGTATAAAGAAGTAAAAGAAAAATTTACTTTTATGGATGATCAAAGAGAAGACTTGATGTCTGCTAAAAATGAATTATTAACTGTAATAGTTGAAATGACCGAAAAAATGAAAGAAATATTTGCGGAAAACTTTATTATACTAAGAGAGAACTTCCAAGAAACCTTCGCGGAACTATTTAAGGGTGGAAGTGCGGATTTAATACTTACAGAAGGGGATGAACTAACGGGTAAAATAGATATTAATGTGCAGCCGCCAGGAAAAAAACTTCAAAGTATAAACTTAATGTCTGGTGGGGAAAAGGTGCTATCAGCCATTGCATTATTGTTTGCTATTTTAAAGATGAAGCCCACACCATTTTGCATTTTGGATGAAATTGAGGCGGCACTTGACGATGCAAATGTATATAGATATGCGGAATTCTTAAAGAAATTTTCTGATGATGTTCAATTTATTATAATAACTCACCGAAAAGGAACTATGGAGGCCAGTGATGTATTGTATGGAGTTACTATGGAGGAAAAAGGAGTTTCTAAAATAGTGTCAGTAGATTTTGGTAAGTAGAAAGGGTTATAAGAATTACTACTTGATATATAAATTAGATATAAGAAAATGTATAGTTAAAAATCAGTAAGGAGGAATGTAAGTGTTTGGAGGATTTTTTGATAAATTAAAAGATGGGTTAACAAAAACTAGAAATAGTATTACGGAAAAAGTTAGTGAGGTATTAAATTTAGCCATTACCATTGATGATGAGTTATATGAGGAATTAGAAGAAATATTAATAACATCGGACATTGGAGTAGAAACCTCTATTTATATTATTGAAAAACTTAAAAAGAAGGTTAAAGAAGATAAAGTAAAAGATCCGTCAGGAATTAGACCTTGCTTAAAGGAAGTTATAATAGATATATTAGGCGAAGATGAAAATTCAACGATGCCTGTTGTGCTGCCAAAGGTTTTGCTGATAATAGGTGTAAATGGAGTTGGAAAAACAACCTCAATTGGTAAAATAGCTGCTTCTCTGAAATCCGAAAAGTATAAAGTTCTAATTGCTGCTGCAGATACATTTAGAGCTGCTGCAATTGATCAATTAGAGGTATGGAGCAGTAGGGCAGGTGTTGAACTCATAAAACATCAAGAAGGGTCTGACCCTGCGGCGGTGGTTTTTGATGCTGTTCAAGCAGCTAAGGCAAGAAAAGTTGATATACTAATTTGTGATACTGCAGGAAGACTTCATAACAAAAAAAATCTTATGGATGAACTCGGAAAGATAAATAGAGTAATTAAGCGTGAGTATAGTGAGGCAAACATGGAAACTTTACTAGTGCTTGATGCTACCACAGGACAAAATGGTGTTGAACAGGCTAAGCAGTTTATGGCGATATGCCACATAGATGGAATAATACTAACTAAATTAGATGGAACTGCTAAAGGTGGTATTGTAATATCAATTAAAAAACAACTTGAAATACCAGTTAAATATATAGGTGTTGGTGAAGGAATAGATGATTTACAAGAGTTTAATTCAAAAGATTTTGTAGATGCTTTATTTTAAAAAAAATAATCTGTTAAGCAAAACTACTTGACACGGTATATTAATTCTGATATTATATGACTTGTGAGTGGTGATGAAATGGAAAAAAGATTTGAAACGTCTCTATTATTTGATTTTTATAGTGAATTGCTTACTGAAAAGCAGAGGGATATAATGGATTTATATTTTAATAATGATTTCTCTTTATCAGAAATAGCAGAGCTAAATAATACTAGTAGGCAAGCTATTCATGATACCATAAAAAAATGTGAAAAGGTACTTTTAGTATATGAGGAAAAGTTAAATTTATTAAGTAAAAATCATAAACTAAAAGAAACTTTGGAAAATGTACTATCAAAATTAGATAACTTACAGATTAACATAAAAGATGAAAAAATGAATCAGCTTATATATGATATAAAAACCCAAATTGTCGAAAATATTTAGGAGGGTTATTATGGCTTTTGAAGGATTATCTTCTAAATTACAAGATACCATAAAAAAATTAAAAGGTAAGGGTAAGCTTTCCGAAAAAGATATCAAAGATGCTATGAGAGAAGTAAAACTGGCATTGCTTGAAGCTGATGTTAATTATAAAGTAGTTAAAGATTTTGTAAAGAATGTTAGTGAAAAATGTCTAGGTAATGGAGTGCTACAAAGTTTAACACCTGGGCAGCAGGTTATTAAAATTGTTAATGATGAGTTAACTAATTTAATGGGAAATGCGGAAAGCAAGCTAGAACTTTCTTCAGAAGGATTAACGGTTATCATGCTGGTAGGACTTCAAGGTGCTGGTAAAACCACTATGGGTGGTAAACTTGCCCTTTCACTTAAAAGAAAAAATAAAAAACCTTTATTAGTTGCTTGTGATATATATAGACCTGCGGCAATTAAACAACTACAAGTAGTAGGAAAACAAATTGATGTTCCAGTATTTACTATGGGAGACAAGGTTACTCCAGTAGACATAGCAAAAGCGTCTTTAGCATTTGCTAAAGAAAATGGTAATAATGTAGTTATAATAGATACAGCAGGAAGACTTCATATAGATGAAAGTCTTATGGAAGAACTTCAAAATATAAAATTAAGCATGAAACCTAGTGAAATAATGTTAGTTGTAGATTCTATGACAGGACAAGATGCGGTTAATGTAGCCGAGAGTTTTAATTCACAGTTAGACATAACTGGCGTAATTTTAACTAAACTAGATGGAGATACCAGAGGTGGTGCTGCACTATCTATTAAAGCAATAACTGGAAAGCCTATAAAATTTGTTGGTACTGGCGAAAAAATGAACGATTTAGAAGTTTTTTATCCAGATAGAATGGCATCACGTATACTTGGTATGGGGGATGTACTTTCATTAATAGAAAAGGCGCAACAGGCTATAGATGAAACTGAAGCTAAGGAACTTGGAAGCAGAATGCTTTCTCAAGAATTTAATTTAGATGATTTTTTAGCATCCATGCAACAAATGAAAAAGCTTGGGCCATTGAATAAGTTAATAGAAATGATGCCAGGTGTTAATAAAAAAGAGTTGCAAGGTGTAGACTTATCCCAAAGTGAGAAAGAAATGGGCAAGGTTGAGGCTATTATAAGATCAATGACTATAGCAGAAAGAAAACATCCTAGTTTGGTTAGCGGATCTTCTTCTAGAAAAAAGCGAATTGCTAATGGATCAGGTACTTTGGTACAGCAAGTTAATAAGCTATTAAAAGATTTTGAAATGATGAAAAAATTCATGAAGCAAGCAAAGGGTTTCCAAAAACCTGGTAAAAAAGGTTTGTTTGGTAAAATGCCTTTTTAATAAAACAACTTAGATAGTGACTAAATTTATATTTAAAGGAGGTGATATACATGGCAGTTAAAATAAGATTAAAAAGAATGGGTGCTAAACATGCTCCATTTTATAGAGTGGTAGTTGCAGATTCAAGATCTCCTAGAGATGGAAAATTCATCGAAGAAATAGGATACTACAATCCAACAACAGAGCCAACTACTATTAAAATTGATACTGAGAAAGCAGCTAATTGGATTAAGAATGGTGCACAACCATCTGATACAGTTAAAAGATTACTTAACAAAATAGCAGTCAACTAGAAAAATTTGTAAGTAATGAATGGAGGAGTTTTCCATGAAACAGTTACTTGAAGTATTGGCAAAGTCTTTAGTTGATAAACCAGAAATGGTAGTAGTAAACGAAGTAACTCATGAGCATGCTATAGTTCTTGAATTATCTGTAGCGCATGAGGATATGGGAAAAGTTATAGGCAAACAAGGTAGAATAGCAAAAGCTATTAGAACCGTTGTTAAGGCAGCTGCCGTTAAAGAAAATAAAAAGGTAGTTGTTGAAATAAAGTAAGAGTTAGGTTCTGCCTAACTCTTATTTTAATTAAATATTGAGTTTTTAATACGTTGATGGGTAAAATATATAATTAGTAACTTCTAAATTGGAGTTATCTATATAAATGAAATTGAAAGGAGGATTTTAAATGAAAGAATTTATGAATGTAGGTCAGATTGGTAAAACACATGGTTTAAAGGGTGAAGTTAAGGTTTTTTCATTAACAGATAGTCTTGAAAGATTTAAAAAATTAAAAAGTGTGTATATTGATGGAGAACTTAGAAAAGTTGAAGGTTGTAAACTTCAAACAGACAAAGTAATACTTAAGATTGAAGGTATCGACAGTATAGAACAAGCAGAATTATATAGAAATAAATACTTGATGGTTAGTAGGGAAGATGCAATTAAGTTACCAGAGGGTAGTTACTATGTGGCTGACCTATTAGATTGTAGTGTTTATGAAGAAAATGGAGAAGAAGAACTAGGAAAGATATATGACGTTTTGCATACTCCAGGTAATGATGTGTATTGGGTTAAAGGAAATACAGAAGTACTCATTCCAGTGCTTAAGGATATTGTGCTTAGTATAGATATGGATAAACGTGTAATAATAATTAAACCAGTGAAAGAATGGATGGAATGAAAATAGATATTTTGACGCTATTTCCTGAAATGTTTCAGATTTTTAATCAGAGTATTATTGGAAAAGCAATAGATAAAAATATACTGGATATTAAAGCTCATAATATTAGAGATTATTCTTTGAATAAACATAAAAAAGTAGATGATTATCCTTATGGTGGTGGAGCAGGTATGGTAATGCTGGCTCAACCCTTAATTCATAGCATTAAAGATATTAAAGTACATAATAGTGGGAAAGTAATATTTCTAGGACCTAGGGGGAATACCTTTACCCAAGAAATTGCTAAGGAATTGTGCTTAGAAAAAGAATTAATATTTGTATGTGGTCATTACGAAGGCATAGATGAAAGAACTTATGATTACATCGATATGGAACTTTCTTTAGGTGATTATGTTTTAACAGGTGGGGAAATGGCATGCATACCTATAGTGGATAGTATTTGTAGGCTAATACCAGGGGTGTTATCCTGTAGTGAAAGCTTCACAGAGGAATCCTTTTATGATGGAGTACTAGAGTATCCTCATTATACAAGGCCAGAGTGCTTTGAGGGTTCATTGGTTCCAGAGATATTAACCTCAGGGCATCATGAGAACGTACGTAAGTGGAGAAGGCTACAATCACTTCTAATAACTAAAGAAAAGAGACCAGATTTATTTGAAAAGCTCAAACTTACCAAGGAAGATATAAAACTATTAAGTAAGGCAACTGAAAAAAAATAAAGTTCTTGGATTTAAGCATAAATTGTATTTTTACGTTGATATATATATAAATATATGATAAAATATACTTTGTGCTAGTACGGGCGGTCCTCTGTCATGTTAAAATGAGTATGAACGTTACAATAAATTTTAGGAGGGAATGCACATGTTAGAAATTATAAGACAAATAGAAGCAGAGCAAATTAGAACTGACTTACCAGATTTTCATGTAGGTGATACTGTTAAAGTTCACATCAAAATCAAAGAAGGTGCTAAGGAAAGAGTTCAAGTTTTCGAAGGAACCGTTCTTAAAAGACAAAATGGTGGATTAAGAGAAACTTTCACAGTAAGAAGAGTATCAGGTGGTGTTGGTTGCGAAAAAACATTCCCAGTAAACGCTCCGGTTATTGAGAAGATTGAAATCGTAAGATTAGGTAAAGTTAGAAGAGCTAAACTATTCTACTTAAGAGATAGAGTTGGTAAGGCTGCAAAAGTTAAAGAAAGAATGAGATAAAAAAATGGGGCTGTAAAGTCCCTTTTTACTTTAAAGTAGTTTTAAGACTTTATCCATTCAATAAAATGGGAAGGATTAGATAAATATGAGCATGAGTATAAATTGGTTTCCAGGGCACATGGCAAAAACTAGAAGACAAATTCAAGAAAGTTTAAAACTTGTTGATGCTGTAATAGAAATTAGAGATGCAAGGATAGTTAAATCAAGTGCTAATCCTCAAATAGATGAAATTTGTAAAGATAAGCCTAGAGTTATTTTGTTAAATAAATCTGACTTAGCAGAAGATAAAGTTACTAAAGATTGGATAAGGAAGCTTACAACTGATACTGTTAAGCCATTGGCTGTAAATTGCATCACAGGAGAAGGGTTAAAAGGTATAAAACCTACTCTCGAGGAATTATTGAAAGCAAAGCATGATAGGCAGAGAAAAAAAGGGTTAGTTAACATAGTTATAAGAGTTATGGTAGTTGGTATACCTAATGTAGGTAAATCTTCTTTTATAAACAAAATGGCAAAAAACAATATAGCTAAAACTGGTGACAAACCAGGGGTTACCAAGACTAAGCAATGGATAAAAACTAGCTTAGGTATAGAACTTATGGACACTCCGGGAGTTTTATGGCCTAAATTCGAAGATGAAGCAGTTGGTCTAAATCTGGCATTTACAGGGGCTATTAAAGATGAAATTATGGATATCGAAGAATTGGCGCTTAGGCTTGTAGAAAGACTTCAAGTTAATAATGCACAAAGATTAGTAGAGAGATACAAACTTTCAGAAATTATGGAGAATCCTATAGATAATATGGATAACATAGGTAAGAAAAGAGGTGCCGTAATCTCTGGCGGAAATATTGACTACAATAGAATTGCAGTAATGCTTCTAGATGAATTTAGAGGTGGTAAATTAGGGTCTATATCGCTAGAAAGGGCAGACGAAGTTTAAGTTTTTACACAAAAATAATCATATATTAATTTAGTGCAAAATGTACATAGGCATCTTAATAAACAATTATAGTATTATCTAATTGTTTATTAAGGTGCCTAATTAGTATAATGAAGGAGAAAAAGCCGTGGGTCTTAATGTTGACTTTTCAAATATGAGTTATAAGGAAATAAGTGAATATGTTTTAAATATAAAAATCACTGATAAGATTATAAAAGATAGTGATAGGAGAAATATATTAAAACTTTTGTTGGAAGACAATCGGAAAACAGTTCAAAAACTAGGTGATAAAATGGTTAGAAACTTTGAGCTAAAAGAAAAAGAAATTCAGAGAGTAAAAAGAATGTACGAGTTTGATAAAAGCTTTGGAAATTATAAACATATAGCTGGAGTTGACGAAGTTGGACGTGGACCTCTTGCTGGGCCAATAGTTGCGGCGGCGGTGATATTAGATTTAAGTATAGAAGACCATAAGGATTTAATATTAAGAGCTAATGATTCTAAAAAGTTATCTGCAGCTTTAAGGAAAGAATTATCTTGTATTATTAAAGAAAAAGCTTTAGATTATAAGATAATTGCTATTGATAACAATGAGATTGATGAAAAGGGTATTGGTTTTTGCAACAATCAAGTATTTATAGACTCTTGTGCGGGGCTTGCCATTAAACCAGATTTAGTTTTATCTGATGGATATAAAATAAAAGGATTTAAAGGTCTAAATGAATTTGTAATAAAAGGAGACACAAAAAGTATAAGTATAGCTTGTGCATCTATAATTGCAAAGGTATATAGGGATGAACTTATGTTAAAGTATCATGATAAGTATCCTAATTATGGATTTGAAAAGAATGTTGGGTATGGCACAGAGGAACATGTGCTTGCCATAAAGGAGCATGGGATTACTCCTATGCATAGGATGAGTTTCTTAAAAAATATTCTAAAATAATACAATAATAATTAACATAAAGTTTACAAATACAAATTCAGTAAAGTGATTGTATTTGTATTTTTTTATTTTATAGCTAAAAACTACACTTGAAATGCATCTTCAATATGATTAATTAAAAAATCATTATTATCATGATTTAGAATTATTTCAACAACATCAAATCTAAAATTAAAGTTAACGATATGTCTCGTCATAATGTACATCTGCGCTGTCTTATAAATTTTATGTTGCTTAGAAAAACTAACTGATTCAGCTGGAATACCAAAGTTTATTCCATACCTAGTTTTAACTTCTACAAAACAAATATAACCGTTATTTACTACAATTAAATCAATTTCTCCACATTTACATCTAAAATTTTTGTCTAAAATATTATACCCTAAGTTCTCAAAATAGCCTTCTGATATATCTTCACCAAGTGAACCGATATCTTTGTTAAACGATTTCATAGGAAACATCCTTCCAAAAGTTTTTATTAATTATATGTAAACATTGCTATTATATTAATTTTAATATAATAGCTTCTAGTTAGTTTGAATAGTTACAATTATTGCCCAAAAATTTAAAAGTAAACAGAATTTAATTTTATAATAAAGTTTATAGAATATTATTTTGTCAATAATTATATATGAGAAATAATAAGAAAAAGTAAGGTAAGAGGTGATAACATGGCAATACAAATTATGTCAGCTTCATTTGCTGGAATTAAAGGGGTTATAGTTACCGTTGAAATTGATATTACAAGGGGATTACCAGCGTTAAATATTGTTGGACTTGCAGATATTTCTGTTAAAGAATCTAGGGAGCGGGTACGTTCTGCAATTCTAAATTCAGGATTTGAGTTCCCGGTGAGTAGAATAACAATTAATTTAGCACCTGCAGACCTCAAAAAAGAAGGGTCCTTATTTGATTTACCAATAGCTATAGGCATACTACTTGCGACTAAGCAAATAATTATTAATGATATTAACGATTATCTATTTATCGGTGAATTATCTTTATTTGGTAAGCTAAAGAAAGTAAGAGGTGCATTGCCTGTTGTTATGGAAGGAATAGAAAATGGTATTGAAAAGTTTATAGTACCTAGTGATAATGCAAAAGAGTGTAGCCTTGTTAAATCTGCAAAAATATTTCCCTTAGATAATTTAATTCAAGTGATAGATTTTTTAAATTATAAGGACTTAATGCCCTATTCACAAAGTAGTGATACAGAAGTATTAATTAATGAAGAATTAGACTATGAAGATGTTATGGGACAAGAGAGTTCGAAACGAGCTATTGAGGTAGCAGCTGCAGGAAATCATAATTTAATTATGTATGGTCCTCCGGGCTCCGGTAAATCAATGATGGCTAAGAGAATACCGACTATACTACCCACCTTAAGTCAAGAAGAAGCATTGGAAGTTACTAGGATTTATAGTGTTTCTGGAAACGTTTCTACCAATGGAGAAGTTATTCTTCAAAGACCTTTTAGAAGTCCACATCATACCATATCAAGGATTGCTCTGGTAGGCGGAGGAAATAAAATAATACCTGGAGAAGTTTCTTTAGCTCATAAGGGAGTTTTGTTTTTAGATGAAATATTGGAATTTAAAAAAAATGTAATAGAAATATTAAGACAGCCACTAGAAGAAAGAAAAATTAATATTTCAAGAGTTAATGGAACTGTAGAGTATCCATCTAACTTCATGTTTGTAGGTGCGTTAAATCCATGCCCCTGTGGATACTATGGAACTTATGAAAAGCAATGTAGCTGCAGTGATTATGAAAGAAGAAGATATTTAAGCAAATTAAGTGGACCATTATTAGATCGTATCGATATATTTACATCAGTAAATGCTCTACCTTATAACAAAATAGCTAGTGGTAAAAATAGTGAAAGATCTGATTTGATTAAAAAAAGAGTTGAAGCCGCGAGGGCTATTCAATTAAAAAGATTTAGAGAAGAAAAAATCAATTGTAATGCTGAAATGAGTCAAAAGTTAATTAAGAAATACTGTAATTTAGATACTAAGGTTAATAATATTATGGAATTAATGTATAAAAAGTTTAATTTAAGTACTCGAGCTTATTCTAGAATTCTTAAGGTGGCTAGGACTATTGCAGATTTAGATGAAAGTGAAAATATATTGGAGAAGCATATCATTGAAGCTATGCAATATAGAAAGTTTATAGATGAAAGAATAGTTTAAAGTGTTTCAGCAATTAAGTTAGTGGAGGTATAGCAAAAGAATGAATGACTATGATATATGGTTTGCTCTGGTTAAATTATCGCCTAGAATTAAGTTGAAATTAATAAATGATTTCCAAAGTGCGGAGAAAGTGTGGTATTATGGTGTACATAGCAAGAAAACAGAATATTTTAATAACGCATTAATAAACACATTATCTGATGCTTGGAAGGAAAATGAGATTACAAACCTAAAAAAAAGCATAGAGATAAATGAAATAAGTACCATAGCTTACTACGAAGACGGATATCCGAAGAAACTCAAAAATTATGATGATGCACCGTATATATTATTTTACAAGGGGAACATATTGCAATTAAATGAAGGGTACAATATCTCCATAGTGGGTTCGAGAAAATATTCAAATTACGGTAAAGATGTTACTAAAATTGTATGTTCTCAGCTATGTAATAATAATATTAATGTTGTTAGTGGAATGGCAAGGGGAATTGATACTTTTGCCCATGAAAGTTGTTTAGAAAATGAAGGGTATACTTGTGCAGTTTTAGGCTCGGGGCTAGATGTGGTATACCCTAAAGAAAACCTTAAAACTTTTAATAAACTAATTGAAAAAGGTTGTGTCATTACGGAATTTTTACCTGGAACACCACCATATGCATATAACTTTCCTCAAAGAAACAGAATAATAAGCGCTCTTAGTGATATTATTATTGTAATAGAGGCTGGTGAAAAAAGTGGATCATTGATTACCGCTAACCTAGCCCTAGAACAAGGCAAGGATGTTATGGCTGTTCCAGGATCAATATTTTCATATGAAAGTAAAGGGACAAATAAATTAATTAAAGATGGAGCGTTTCCTTTAACTTGTACTGATGATATATTTAATTTGCTTGGAATGGAAATAAAGGTTGATAAAGCCATTGATACAAAGGTTTTTGATAGTAAAATGCACAAAGGGATATATAGCATTATAAATGATAGTCCATTGCATATTAACGATATCGTTAGAATAACTAACATTGACATAAAACAATTATATGAGGTATTATTTAAAATGCAGATTAAAAATGAGATATTATGTTTATCAGGAAACTATTATGTCCGGGTAAATAACAAAATATAAGGTTAAATATATAATACATTGATGGAGGGGATAAGATGGGACAAAAACTTGTTATAGTTGAGTCACCTGCAAAAGCTAAAACTATAAAGAAGTATTTAGGAAGTAATTATGTAGTTGAAGCATCCATGGGACATGTTAGGGATTTACCAAAAAGCCAATTGGGGGTTGACATAGATAATAATTATCAACCTAAATATATAACTATCCGTGGTAAAGGTGAACTACTTGAAAAATTACGAAAAGAAGCAAAAAAGTCTGACAAAGTTTACTTGGCAACTGACCCTGATAGAGAGGGTGAGGCTATATCTTGGCATTTAGCAAAAGCCTTGAAAATAGATGAAAAGGATAAGTGCAGAATTGTATTTAATGAAATAACTAAAACAGCCGTTAAGAATGCAATAAAGTCTCCAAGAGTAATAAACGAGCAACTCGTTGATGCGCAACAAGCAAGGCGCATACTAGATAGATTAGTTGGATATGAGATTAGCCCAATACTGTGGAGAAAAGTTAAATGGGGACTTAGTGCTGGGAGAGTTCAGTCGGTTACACTTAAAATAATCTGTGACAGACAAAAGGAAATAGAAAAATTTATAGCTAAAGAATATTGGACTATAGAATGCGAATTATGTAAAGAAGGAGAACCTCAGAGATTAAATGTAAAACTTGCTTCACATAAGGGTGAAAAGATTGAAATAAATTCTAAAGAAGAAAGTGATAATATCATTAACTCACTTAATGCAAATGGTTTTATTGTAAAAAAGGTTAAAAAGTCTCCTAAAAGTAAAAATCCATTGGCGCCATTCATTACAAGTACATTGCAACAAGACGCATATAGAAAGCTTAATTTTGCAACCAAAAGAACTATGTCTATTGCTCAGCAATTATATGAAGGTATGGAAATAGAGGGACATGGCACAGTAGGATTAATTACATATATGAGAACTGACTCTACCAGAATATCAGAAGAAGCTCAAGGTAATGCAAAAGATTTTATTGTTAGCAAATACGGGGAGCAATATTATCCAAGTATTCCAAGAGTGTTTAA
The DNA here is from genome assembly GCF_020443565.1 of Clostridium sp. CS001. Lineage (GTDB taxonomy): Bacteria > Bacillota > Clostridia > Clostridiales > Clostridiaceae > Clostridium_AD. The sequence goes on along the minus strand of NZ_JAIZZN010000001.1, from coordinate 242,520 downwards.
AGGTAAAAAAAATATACAGGATGCTCACGAAGCGATAAGACCTTCTAATATTGAAATAACACCAGCAATAGCAAAGAAAAGCCTTAAAGATCCACAATATAAACTATACGCATTAATATGGAACAGGTTCATGGCAAGTCAAATGGAATCATGCATACTTGATACCGTATCTATAGATATTGAAAATGGTGATTATGGTCTTAAAGCATCTGGATCTAAAGTAGCTTTTGATGGTTTTAGAAAAGTTTATGATGGAGAACTAGATGAAGAAGAAAACACATTAAAGCTTCCAGAACTAGCGATAGGAGATATATTAGGTAGTGAAAAGACAGAGGGGAAACAACATTTTACTCAGCCACCTGCAAAGTTTTCAGAGGCATCACTTGTTAAAACATTAGAAGAGAATGGAATAGGAAGACCTAGTACATATGCACCAATTATTACTACGCTTCTTAGTAGAAAATATGTTGAAAAAGACAAAAAAACGTTAGAAGTAACGGAACTTGGGCATATTGTAAATAACATTGTAAGTGAATATTTCAAGCAGATAGTAGATATTGAATTTACAGCACAGATGGAGAATAACTTGGATTGCATAGAAGAAGGACAAGAAAAGTGGGAAAACATAGTGGATACCTTTTTTACACCTTTAAAGAAAGATATCGAAATTGCTGAGAAGGAAATAGCTAAAATCACAATTGAAGATGAAGTTACTGATGTAGAATGTGATAAGTGTGGCAAGTTCATGGTAATAAAGCATGGAAGATTTGGTGATTTTTTAGCATGTCCTGGATATCCAGAGTGTAAAAATACAAAAGCAATTACTAAAGAACTTGAAGTGCCTTGTCCTAAATGTGGAGGTAAAATCTTAGAACGAAGAAGCAAAAAAGGAACTAAGTTTTTTGGATGTAGCAATTATCCAGAGTGTGATTTCGTTAGTTGGTTTGAGCCTACTGATGTAAAGTGTTCAAAGTGTAGTACATATATGTTAAAAAGATATAGCAAAACCAAAGGTGAGTATATGGAATGTTCAAATGCAGAATGTAAAAACAAGGAATATAAAGCCGAGGAAGGCAGCGAAGAAAAGTAAGATTAAGTTAAAATTATAGATTAATTCATAGAGTTTACTAAAATTTCATAAATATTGTGTCGAAATTTATGAAATGACTGTTGATATGATGTTAATGTTATGATAACATTAAGTAGAGAAGGAATGATTCTAAAAATTTTAAATATTTTGAATTTTGCCTATTCTAAAGTAATTTGCTTTATGAAGTGGATTAAATAATAAAAGTTGTGTTTTATAACATAAATGAGGAGGAATATCGTGTCACTATTAACTAAAACAAGAATGTTAAATAAGGTATTGCAAAAATCAGGAACAGAGCCAGTGGTTTTTGACGACATTTGCAATCTACTAAGCGATGTATTGGAATGTAATGTGTACATTGTTAGTAGAAGAGGAAAAATATTAGGATATAATTTAGCAAATGGGTATGAATGTGATATTGTTAAAGATGATATTATAGTAAATATGAGATTCCCAGATGAATATAATGTAAAATTACTTAGTAATACTGAGACTAAATCTAATCTTACAAACACAGCTGTTTGTGTGTTCTCAGAAAGTAATAAATGTGGAATTGAAAACAAACTAACTACAATAGTTCCAATAAATGGGAATAGAGAAAGATTAGGTACTCTTTTACTTGCAAGATTTGATAAAGAGTTTACAGATGATGATTTAGTTTTAGCAGAATATAGCGCTACTATAGTTGGACTTGAAATCTTGAGGGGCAAGAATGATGTCATCGAAGAAGAGGCAAGAAAGAAGGCAGTAGTGCAACTCTCTATTGGAACATTATCTTATTCAGAGCTTGAAGCTGTACAGCATATTTTCAACGAGTTAGATGGTTCTGAAGGATTATTAGTAGCATCTAAAATAGCAGATAAAGTTGGAATAACAAGATCTGTTATAGTTAATGCATTAAGAAAATTTGAAAGTGCAGGAGTAATTGAATCAAGATCCCTTGGAATGAAAGGGACTCATATTAAAATATTAAATGACAAATTATTAGATGAACTTAAAAAGATTAAATAAATAAAATTACTAAATAAATAACCTTAGGCAGCTATGAATAGCTTTGTCTAAGGTTATTTTATTTTCAAGTATAAATATGTATTAAGTGAGAATAATAAATATATTATTAAGTTAATAGCAATAAAGCTTTTGATTTTATTAAAAGTTTTTATTGAATACCACATTTTCTTGTGATACAATACGAAGGTAAGAAAATATGCACATTACTTAATTATGGAAGAGTTCCAATATGTGGCCTTCAATAAGATGATGGTAATGGAAGTAAAAACTAGGAGGTTTATTAATAATGGCAGTTATTTCAATGAAACAATTATTAGAAGCAGGCGTTCACTTTGGACATCAAACTAGAAGATGGAACCCTAAAATGGCTCCGTACATATTTACAGAAAGAAATGGTATATACATTATCGATTTACAAAAAACAGTTAGAAAAATCGATGAAGCATATGACTTTATTAAATCTGTATCTGAAGAAGGAAAAGATATTTTATTTGTAGGAACAAAAAAACAAGCTCAAGAAGCTATTAAAGTTGAAGCTATAAGATCAGGTATGCATTTTGTAAACAATAGATGGTTGGGTGGAATGCTTACAAACTTCAAAACAATTAAAACAAGAATAAAAAGATTAGAAGAGTTATATAAAATGGAAGAAGACGGAGTTTTTGATGTTCTTCCAAAAAAAGAAGTAAGTAAACTTCTAAATGAAAGAGAAAAACTTGAAAAGAACTTAGGCGGAATCAGAACTATGGATGCTAACAAAATAGGAGCTCTATTCGTTGTAGATCCAAGAAAAGAAAAGAATGCAATTTCTGAAGCTAAGATTCTTGGAATTCCTGTAATCGCAATAGTTGATACAAACTGTGATCCAGATGAAGTTGATTATGTAATACCAGGAAATGATGATGCTATAAGAGCAGTTAAATTAATAACTGAAAGATTAGCTGATGCTATTATAGAAGCAAGACAAGGTGAACAATTAGCAGAATAATAGTAACTATATTTATCTAATAAGATAGTTATTGATAAACAGTTGAAAGGTAGGTGCGAGTTAATTCTTTCATTTACCTTTTAAATTAGATAGGAATAGGAGGAAATAATAATGATTAGTGCAAGTATGGTTAAAGAGTTAAGAGAAAGAACTGGGGCTGGAATGATGGATTGTAAAAGAGCTCTAGGTGAAACAGATGGTGATATTGATAAAGCCATTGAACTTTTAAGAGAAAAAGGATTGGCAGCTGCTGCAAAAAAAGCTGGAAGAATAGCTGCAGAAGGATTAGTATGTACTTATATTTCAGAAGATATGAAAACTGGTTCTATTGTAGAAGTTAATTGCGAAACAGACTTTGTTTCTGCTAATGAAGAATTTGCTACTTTAGCAAAAAATGTTGCAATACAAACATCAAAAACTACTTCAACTACTGTTGAAGAATTAATTGCTGAAGAATACATAGGTGACAAAGCAAAAACAGTTTCAGGTGCTGTTACTGACTTAATATCAAAACTAGGTGAGAATATGTCTGTAAGAAGATTTGGGAAATTCTCAATTGAAAATGGAATAGTTCAAAGTTATATCCATGGCGGTGGAAGAATTGGTGTTTTAGTAGAATTGTCTTGCGATAAACAAGATGAATCATTAAGCAGAATTGCTAAAGATATTGCAATGCAAATAGCAGCAGCTAATCCTTTATTCTTAGATAATACATGTGTTGATAATGAAACTTTAGAAAAAGAAAAAGAAATATACAGAGTTCAAGCTTTAAACGAAGGAAAACCAGTAAACATTGTTGAGAAAATGGTTATGGGAAGAGTAAACAAGTATTACAAAGAAGTATGTTTACTTGAACAAGTTTGGGTTAAAAACGCTGATTATACTATTACTAAATATCTTCAAGAAGAATCTAAGAAAATTGGTGCTGATATAAAAGTAACAAGATTCTTAAGGTTTGAAAGAGGAGAAGGTATAGAGAAAAAAGTAGAAGACTTTGCTGAAGAAGTTAAAAGACAAGTGGCAGGTAAATAACAATTTAAGGAGAACACTAGGTGTTCTCTTTTTTAAAATAGGTATTATTTTAAATTTGGAGGTGTAATGTTTATGGAGGTTGCTAAATATAAAAGAATCATGTTAAAAATTTCTGGAGAAGCTTTAGCTGGTGAAAAAGGATTTGGAATAGACTTTGAAATCACAAATGAAATCGCTCTTCAAATAAAAGAGTTAATTAAGCTTGGTGTTAAAGTGGGAATAGTCGTTGGTGGTGGAAATATATGGCGTGGTAGAAGTGGAGAAGGTATGGACAGGACTACTGCAGATTATATGGGAATGATGGCTACTTGTATTAATGCGTTGGCGCTTCAAGACTCTTTGGAAAATCTAGGTGTAAATACTAGGGTTCAAACTGCAATTGAAATGAAAGAAGTTGCAGAACCATTTATAAGAAGAAGAGCTATGAGACATTTGGAAAAAGGTAGAGTTATTATATTCGCAGCTGGCACAGGCAATCCATATTTTTCAACAGATACAACAGCAGCACTTAGAGCAGCAGAAATAGAAGCCGAAGTGATTTTACTTGCCAAAAAGGTTGATGGAGTTTATGATAAAGATCCCCACAAATATAATGATGCAAAGAAGTTTGATCATCTAAGTTATATTAACGTACTTGAAAAGGGACTCCAAGTTATGGATTCTACGGCTACATCATTATGCATGGACAACAATATACCTATATTAGTTTTTGGACTTGATAAACCTGAAAATATAAAGAAGGCAATTTTAGGAGAAAAAATTGGTACTTTAGTTACGTCTTGCGCTAAAGCATCAGAATAATATGGAGGGAATTTTATGATTAAAGAGATTATTAGCACTGCTGATGAAAAAATGAAAAAGACTATCAATGTTTTAAAACACGAGTTTGAAAGCATGAAAGCTGGAAGAGCAAATCCTACAATGCTAGATAGAATTACTGTTGAATGTTATGGGAGCTTTTTGCCAATAACTCAAGTAGCAAATGTTTCTGCACCAGAACCTAGAGTATTGCTTATTCAACCTTGGGATAAATCTTCTTTAAAAGATATAGAAAAAGCTATATTAAAATCTGATTTAGGGTTAAATCCATCTAATGATGGTAGTTCAATTAGATTGATTATTGCAGAACTCACTGAAGAAACAAGAAAAAATTTAATTAAGGTTATAAAGAAAACAGGCGAAGATTCTAAAGTGGCTGTAAGGTCTATTAGAAGAGATGCCAATGATAAAATTAAGACTTTGAAAAAAAATACAGAAATTAGTGAAGATGAGGCTAAAAAGTCAGAAGATATTATTCAAAAGGAAACGGATAGAGTTATTAAAGAAATAGATAAATTAGTAGATGCTAAAGAAAAACAAATAATGGTAGTTTAGTATATAATTTTAAATAGAACCTGCATAATTGCAGGTTCTATTTAAAATTATACTATAAGGAATAAAGAGGAGAGAATTTTATTGAAAAAATTATTCGCTTTTTTAAAAAGGGATATACGTACAAAAAATGATATAGATATGGCGAGAATCCCTATGCATATCGCAATTATAATGGATGGTAATGGCAGATGGGCAAAGGAACATAATTTACCAAGAGCACTTGGCCATAAAGCAGGGGTAGAAACAATAAGAAAGATTGTAAAAGCGTGTAATAATTTAGGCGTTAAATACTTAACATTATATGCATTTTCAACCGAGAACTGGAATAGACCTTTAGAAGAAGTAAATTCCTTAATGAAATTATTAGTAGAATACTTAAAAAATGAGTTTGAAGAGTTAAATGCAAATGATGTTGTGATAAATTCTATAGGTAATGTATCAAAGTTACCAAAGGTTTGCAGAGAAGAATTAAATTATGCTTATGAAAAAACAAAGAATAATAAAGGACTAATTCTAAATCTAGCTTTAAATTATGGCGGAAGAAATGAAATAATAGATGCTGTAAAACAAATATCTTTAGATTTGGTTAATAAGAAGATCTCTAAAGATAAAATAACTGAAGATTTATTTTCAAAGTATATGTATACTAAAGAAATGCCAGATCCAGACCTTATAATAAGACCAAGTGGGGAGTTAAGATTAAGTAACTTTTTACTGTGGCAAAGTGCATACTCTGAACTATGGTTTTCGGATGTTAAATGGCCAGATTTTAATGAAGAACAACTTAAATTAGCTATAGCAGACTATCAAAAAAGAGATAGAAGATTTGGAAAGGTTAAATAGGAGAAAAGATTATGAATAGTAGATATTTAGGAGCACTTATTTTAGCGCCACTGGTAATATTTTTATTTTTAGGAGGGGAGTATTTAAAATATCTCGTAATGGTACTTTCGCTTTTTGGTATGTACGAGTTTTATAAAGTTTCCAGGAAAAAACACTATAAACCAATTAAGATTATAGGATATATCTTATGTGTTGCTTATTACTTAAACATTAGTAATGATTTTTTAACTAGTTTTAATGTATATGTTTTAATAGCAACTATATTTTTGTTATTATGTATTCCTGTTTTAAATACAACTTATAATTTTGTGGATGTTGCACTTACTATATTTGGGTTTTTGTATGTTGCAGTATTTTTTAGTTTTATTGTGTTTATAAATAGTAAAGCCTATGGTGAATATTTAGTATGGATTATATTTATTTGTTCATGGGTTTGTGATACAGCGGCATATTATTCTGGAAGGTTTTTTGGTAAAGGTGGAAAACATAAGTTATGCCCTAAAGTAAGCCCTAAAAAAACCATAGAAGGATCAATAGGTGGGCTACTAGGGAGTGCTGTAGGATGTACAATTTATGGTTATGTGATTTCAAAATTCGGGGTTCCTATAGAGTTATATCATTACACTATAATTGGTGTGATTTGTGGTGCTTTTGGTCAAGTTGGAGATTTAATTGCATCCTCTATAAAAAGATTTGTAGGAGTTAAAGATTATAGTAACCTTATACCAGGACACGGTGGTATCTTAGACAGATTTGACAGTATTTTATTTGTTTCTGTGGTAGCTTTTTATTACATTACTTTTATATTGGGGATATAAAGCCATATTTAAATATGCTATACTAAATGTTAAACAGGAATTAAATATAAATATAAAACATAAACTATAGGCTCAGAGGAATGGAGAGATTTACATGAAGAAGATTACTATATTAGGGGTTACTGGCTCTATAGGAACTCAAACTTTAGATGTTATTCGAAAGGATATTAAAAATTTATCTATTGTGGGGATTTCGGCAAATACTAACTTTGACAAAGTTATATCGATTATTGAGGAGTTTAAACCTAAGTATGTTGCTATGATGGATGAAGAAGCTTACTTAAAGCTTAAGAAATATTGTATCGATAAAAAAATATCAACGCAAGTGTTACATGGGATAGAAGGATTAAATTATATAAGCACCTTACCAGAAGTGGATATTGTAGTAACTTCAGTTGTAGGGATGATAGGATTAGTTCCTACTATGAAAGCTATACAGGCAGGAAAAGATATTGCCTTAGCCAATAAGGAAACTTTAGTAGCAGCAGGTGCATTAGTTATGGAAGCTGCTAAAAAAAACAATGTAAATATATTGCCAGTTGATTCAGAACATGGCGCGATTTTTCAATGTTTGCAAGGTAATAAATTAGATGCTGTTAATAAAATAATATTAACAGCATCAGGTGGACCATTTAGGGGTAAAAGCAAAGAACAATTGATGGAAATAAAACCAGAGGATGCACTTAAACATCCAAAATGGAACATGGGTAAAAAGATTTCCATTGATTCTTCAACACTTATGAATAAAGGCCTCGAGGTTATAGAAGCGCATTGGTTATTTGGTGTAACTTACGAAAATATCCAAGTAGTTGTTCATCCTCAAAGTACAATACATTCCATGGTAGAGTACGTTGATGGAAGTGTGATAGCTCAGCTTAGTTCAACTGATATGAGACTTCCTATTCAATATGCAATAAATTATCCAGAAAGAAAAAATACTGTTATTGATCCATTAGATATTTATAATATGGGTAATTTGACTTTTGAAAAACCGGATACAGATACTTTTAAATGCCTTGATTTGGCCTATAAAGCAGGCAGAATGGGCGGAAATATGCCTGCTATTATGAATGCGGCAAATGAAGTAGCTGTTGAGTTATTTTTAGATTGCAAAATCAAGTATCTTGACATAGAAGATATTATAGAAAAGTCCATGGCGGAATTTAAGCACCATAGTAATCCAAACCTAGAAGAAATCTTAGAAATTGACTTGAAAGTAAGAGAATATGTAAGAAAAAATTATGATAAGAAATAGGGAGGAAAACTGTTATGGGTAATATTATAGCAAACTTGCCATATTTTATTATGGCTATATTAGCATTTAGTCTTTTGGTTATAATACATGAATTAGGTCATTTTGCTTTAGCTAAGTTTAATGGAGTAAAGGTACATGAATTTTCACTAGGAATGGGACCTAAGCTTTTTGGTATAAAGGGAAAGGAAACAGAGTATTTAATTAAAGCCTTTCCTATTGGTGGTTATGTTAAGATGGAAGGTGAAAATGATGAGAGTAATGACCCTAGAGCTTTTAACAATAAAACACCAGGTCAAAAGTTAAGCATAGTTTCTGCAGGAGCAATTATGAATTTTATATTAGCAATTGTTCTATTTGCCATAATAGGTGCAGTGGATGGATATATATCACCAGTAATAGGAGAAGTAGTACCTAATAGCCCCGCTATGAAAGCTGGGATATTAGTTGGAGATAAAATTACTAAAGTTAATAGTGTAAATATAGAAAGCTGGGATGATTTTTTAGGTGAGATGTCCACAAATAAAGGCGAAAGTTTAAATATTGAAGTAACTAGAGATTCTAAGGCTCAGAAGTTATTATTGAAACCCCTTAAAGATGAAAAAGAAAATAAGTTCATAATAGGGATACGGGTTTCTAATATACGTGAAAAAATGAGTTTAGGTGAATCTGTGGTTTATGGATTTGATCAAACTGCTACCTCAGCAAGACAAATCTTCGATTTTTTTGGAAGTTTATTTAAAGGTAAAGTGTCAGTTAATGATGTAGGAGGACCAATAAGCATAATACGAATTTCTGGAAAAGCAGCTCAAATGGGGCTTACAAGTTTAATGATGCTCACTGCAATGTTAAGTGTTCAATTAGGAATATTTAATATAATACCTTTCCCGGCTTTAGATGGAGGTTGGATTTTTATACTCTTATTTGAGATAATATCAGGTAAAAAGCTAAATGAGAGTAAAGTCGCAGCTGTAAACTATATTGGATTTATGTGTTTGATGGCATTAATGGTATTAATAGTCTTAAAGGATATAATTAGTCCAATGAAATTCTAGGAGATGAGTACTATGAAAACAAGAGAAACGAAAAAGATTAAAGTTGGAAATATATTTATAGGTGGAGATTCAAAGGTATCGGTGCAGTCGATGACTAGCACTGATACACGAGATGTAGAAGCTACTATAAATCAAATTCTGCAGTTAGAAAAGGCAGGCTGTGACATTGTGCGATGCGCTGTACCTGATATGACAGCGGCTGAGGCTATTAAGGACATAGTAAAGGGCATACATATACCCTTAGTTGCTGACATTCATTTTGACTATAGACTAGCTTTAAAATCCATTGAGAACGGAATATCTAAATTAAGAATTAATCCAGGCAATATTGGTAGCCACGATAAAATACAATTAGTTGCAAAAGCTGCTAAAGAAAAGGGGATTCCCATTAGAATTGGTGTGAATTCAGGGTCCCTTGAAAAGGATATTCTTGAAAAGTACGGTCATGTATGTGCAGAGGCGTTAGTTGAAAGTGCATTAAGGCATGTTAAAATACTAGAAAGTTTAGATTTTTATGATATAGTTATTTCTATAAAATCTTCTGATGTAGTTATGATGATTGAAAGTTATAAATTAATATCAAGTAAAGTAGATTATCCTCTTCATTTAGGAGTTACAGAAGCAGGAACTACATGGAGAGGAACCATAAAGTCAAGTGTGGGAATTGGTGCGCTTTTAGCAGATGGAATTGGTGATACTATAAGGGTATCTCTAACTGGAGAGGTAGTAGACGAGGTTAAGGTTGGCATAGAAATATTAAAAACCTTAGGATATATAAATGAAGGAATTACATTTGTATCCTGCCCAACCTGTGGAAGAACTCAAATTAATCTTATTAAAATTGCAAATGAAGTAGAGGCAAGACTTGCAAGTTGTGATAAGAAAATAAAGATTGCAGTAATGGGATGCGCTGTTAACGGACCAGGTGAAGCAAGGGAAGCAGATATTGGAATTGCCGGGGGTAACGGAGTTGGTCTCATATTTAAAAAAGGTGAAATAATAAAAACTGTAAAGGAAGAAGATTTAGTGGAAGAACTTATCCGCGAGATAGATAAATTATAACAGGATCTTCTCAGGAGGAATACTAATGAATGTAAGCCTAGCTGAAATGTTAAAAAGTGATTTAAGTTTAAATAAAGAGACATTAACAGATGATATCAAGGTACTTAGGGTTCAATACCTTAAAAAGAGCAATAAGTTAAGGGTAATAATTAAGTCCTTTGATGATATAGATGATAATAAGAAACTACTAATCAAAGATATTATATCAAAACGATTCTGTAGTTTTGAGGATATACAGTTAATTTGTTACAAAGACGTATCAAATGCCACTATAGAAGATGTGAAAGATAAATTTTGGCTTGATGTTGTCAATGTAATATCTATTTCAGAGCCAGCAAGTAAAGATAGTCTACTTAAATCTTCTAGGATAATTGAGAATGGGGCACTGAAAATACAGTGTGGAAATGATTTTATGTGTAAGATTTTGAGAGATAAGAATATAGAAGTGCTTATGAAGAATACCATAAGCGATATGTTCGGAATTAATTCTTTAGTTAAATTAGAACATAATAGTAAACTCACTAATGAAGATTATTCAGGAAAAAAAGAACAGGAAAATATAATAAGTGAAATAGTAAAAAATATAAATACAGAAAAAAGAGATAAGCCACAAAAGAGTAACCAAAGTAATGGAAGTAGTGGAAATAATTCAAATAAGTATAGTAGGCCAGAGTATAAAAAAGATGAAATTGCTGATGAGAATACAATAATGGGAAGAAATATAAACAGTGAGGCAACAACTATTAAAGATATAAATGAAACTTCAGGAATAGTATGCGCCTGTGGGGATATCTTTAAAGTAAATATAGTTGAAACAAAAACGGGTAGAATAATCATAACCTTTAACATTACAGATTACTCAAGCTCCATTACAGTAAAGTGTTTTCCAAAACCTAAGGATGTAGAAAAACTAATGGAAGAAATTAAAGTTGGACTTTACTGTAAAGTACGAGGAGAGGCAGGTTATGATACCTATGCAAAAGAAGTTGTTTTAATGGCTAGGGATATAATTAAACTAAAGAAAATAGAAAGAATGGATACAGCACAGGAAAAAAGAGTGGAACTTCATCTCCATACACAAATGAGTGCCATGGATGGACTAAGCCCAACGTCAAAACTTATTGAAAGAGCCGCTAAATGGGGGCATTCTGCCATAACAATAACGGATCATGGAGTAGTGCAAGCTTTCCCAGAAGCTATGGATGCAGCTAAGAAACATAAGATTAAGGTTATATACGGCGTAGAAGGCTACCTAGTGGATGATGGAGTACCGATTGTCATTAATCATCAAAATGAAAGTCTAGAACATTGTTTTGTAGTTTTTGATATAGAAACAACTGGTCTTTCCAGTGAGAATGATAGAATAACTGAAATTGGTGCAGTTAAAATTGAAAATGGTGTAATAGTAGATAATTTTAATGAATTTGTAAATCCAGAAAGAGATATACCATACAAAATTACTGAGCTCACAGGAATAACAAATTCTATGGTTGAAGATGCAGACACTATTGAAGCAATACTTCCTAGATTTTTAGAGTTTATAAAGGGTAGCGTTGTAGTAGCACATAACGCTGCCTTTGATACTGCGTTTATTAAAAAGAATTCTCAAAGATTAAATTTAAAGTTTGAAAATCCAATTATGGATACAATCCCTTTGGCTAAATACTTATTTCCAACTCTTAAACGATTTAAGTTAAATACAATAGCTAAGCATTTAGGTATATCACTGGAAAATCATCATAGAGCTGTAGATGATGCTAAAGCCACTGCAGAGATACTATTACATTGTTTCGGTTTATTAAAAGAAAAGAATATTTTAGATTTAAATACTTTAAATAACGAGTTTTTAGGTGACTTCGATATAAAAAAAGCAAATACTTATCATGTTATTATTCTGGCAAAAGATCTAGTGGGCTTAAAGAATCTTTATAAGCTTATTTCTATATCAAATTTAGAGCATTTCCATAGGAGACCAAGACTTCCTAAAACTTTAATTGAGAAACATAGGGAAGGTCTCATAATTGGATCAGCTTGCGAAGCGGGGCAAGTATATAAAGAGGTGCTTCAAGGAAGTTCTGAAGAAGATATCAAGGAAATTATAAAATTCTATGATTATTTAGAAATACAACCCTTAGATAATAATAAATTCATGATTAGAAATGGCACGGTAAAAGATGAAAGTGAATTGATGGAAATTAATAAAAAAATATGTGATTTAGGGGAAAAAAATAATTTGCCTGTAGTGGCAACAGGTGATGTGCATTTTCTAGAACCTTCTGATGAAGTTTTCAGAAGAATTTTAATGGCTGGAAAAGGCTTTTCAGATGCAGAGGAGCAACCACCACTATATTTTAAAACTACTAACGAGATGCTAAGAGAGTTTTCTTACTTAGGCGAAAAAAAGTGCAAAGAAGTAGTAATTTATAATCCGAATAAAATTGCAGATATGATAGAAGTGATAAAACCAATACCAGATGGGACATATCCACCTAAGATAGAGGGTGCAGAAGATGAAATTCGTGAAATGACATTAGCTAAAGCTCATTCTATATATGGTGATGATTTGCCAGAAATAGTTGAAAAAAGATTAGATAAAGAACTAAACTCTATAATAAATAATGGATATGCAGTACTTTACTTAATAGCTCAAAAACTTGTAGCAAAATCTCTTGAAGACGGTTATTTAGTAGGTTCAAGGGGGTCTGTTGGATCCTCATTCGTAGCCACTATGACTAATATAACAGAAGTTAACGGATTGCCACCTCATTATGTTTGTCCTAATTGTAGAAAAAGCGAATTTATTTTAGATGGATCTATTGCATCGGGTGCAGATTTACCTGATAAGGAGTGCCCAAGCTGTGGCTTTCAATATACAAAAGATGGTCATGATATACCATTTGAAACTTTTCTAGGTTTTGAAGGAGATAAAGAACCGGATATAGATTTGAACTTTTCGGGTGATAATCAGGCTGATATACATAGGTATACTGAGGTGCTATTCGGAAAGGGGTTCACTTTTAAGGCGGGTACTATAGGAACAATTGCAGATAAAACGGCTTATGGATATGTAAAAAAATATTTAGGCGAAAAAAACATTATAGTTCCCCAAGCTGAAATAGATAGACTGACCCAAGGATGTACTGGTGTCAAGAGGACATCTGGTCAGCACCCGGGAGGTATAATGGTTGTACCTAGTGATAATGAAATCTATAATTTCTGCCCTGTGCAGCACCCAGCAGATGATCCAAATTCAGATATTATTACAACACATTTTGATTATCACTCCATAAGTGGACGACTTCTAAAACTTGATATACTTGGGCATGATGATCCCACAGTGCTTCGAATGCTTCAGGATTTAACAGGATTAGACCCAAAGACCATACCACTGTCAGATCCTAAAGTTATAAGTTTATTTACATCACCAGAGGCCTTAGGACTTACCATTAAAGAATTAGGTTGCGAAGTTGGAAGTTATGGACTACCAGAGTTTGGTACAAAATTTGTAAGGCAGATGCTTTTAGATACACAACCTAAGTCTTTTTCAGACCTGGTTCGAATTTCAGGATTGTCTCATGGTACTGATGTATGGATTAATAATGCACAATACTATATTAAGGAAGGATTTACTACACTTAAAGATTGTATTTCCACAAGAGACGATATAATGGTATATCTGATATACAAAGGTCTTCCATCTAAGACGGCTTTTACTATTATGGAAAGTGTAAGAAAAGGTAAGGGATTAACGGAAGACCATGAGAATGTAATGAGAGAAAATGATGTGCCGGATTGGTATATAGGATCATGTAAAAAAATAAAATATATGTTCCCTAAGGGTCATGCAGTTGCATATGTAATGATGGCGGTTAGAATAGCCTACCATAAAGTTTATTATCCAAAGGAGTATTATGCCACTTACTTTACTGTAAGGGCAGATGACTTTGATGCTGATTTAATTGTAAAAGGTGAGGCAGCTATAAGACTTAAGATGGATGAACTAGAGGCACTTGGTAATGATATAGGAACAAAGGAAAAAGGACTTCTTACAACTCTTGAGTTATCCTATGAAATGTACAAAAGAGGGATAAAGTTACTGAATGTGGATCTTTATAAATCTGAGGATGTTAAATTTACAATTGAAAATGATTCCATAAGGCCACCACTTAGTAGTCTTGAAGGTGTTGGTGAAAATGCTGCTAAAAGTATAGTTTTACTTAGGGAGCAAGGAGAGTTCATATCTAAAGAAGATTTAAGAATTCGTTGCAAGGTTTCTAAAACAGTCATTGAAACATTAGATAAACATGGATGTTTAAAGGGGCTGCCCGACACAAATCAATTATCGTTTTTTTAGGAAATGTAATTAACCCTTGAAATAGCAAATTTTATATGATAGAATGATATATATTAGTTATGGATGATAATTGTATTGTAAGAGAGTAGGGTCGTCCTACTCTCTATTTATTGAAACGCAACTCATGGTTGCGTTTTAATTATAATATTATGATTAATTATAGTAATAATTGTAGAAGATATTAATAAAAGGAGGGTGTTAAAATGAAAAATGATACCTTGATACAAAAACTTAGAAAAATAACTGAGCCAATAGTAGAAAAATACAATTGCGAATTATATCATATAGAGTATGTAAAAGAAGCAGGAGAAAATTTCCTGAGAATTTATATAGATAGTTCAAATGGCATATCTTTAGAAGATTGTGAAAAAGTTAGTAGAGCCACAAGTGAAATACTAGATGTAGAGGACCCAATAACAGATAGTTACTTTTTAGAAGTTTCATCTCCAGGAATTGAAAGAATTCTATATGGTGATAATCATCTAGAAAAATACATAGGAAACAACATACTAGTGGATTTAAAAAGTCTATATGAAGGAAAGAAAAAACTTGAAGGTAATTTACTAGGATTTTCTGATGTGCAAATAGAAATTGAATACGATGGGAATAATATAGCTATTCCTAGAGAAAACATTTCTGTTGTGAGTTTGAAGCCAGTGCTGTAAGGAGGAAGTTAAAATGAATCAGGAATTTATTGAAGCATTGAGAGAAATTGTAGACCAAAAGGGCATCAGTGAAGAACTACTTTTTGAAACTATTGATGATGCATTAGTTGCAGCATATAAGAAGAATTTTGCTACTTTATCTAATAATAATCAAAGTGTAAAAGTATCAATGAATAGAGAAACAGGCGAAATACATGTGTATGGACAAAAAACAGTTGTAGAAGAAGTATTTGACGATTCTAATGAAATATCTCTTGAAGAATCTAAAGAATATAGTCCTAAATATCAATTAGGTGATGTTGTTGATATCGAAGTTACACCAAGAAAATTTGGAAGAATAGCTGCACAATCTGCAAAGCAAGTAGTTATTCAAAGAATTAAAGAAGCTGAAAGAAATATTATTTACAATGAATTTATCACTAAAGAATTTGATATTGTTACGGGAAGTGTTATAAGGAAAGATAGAGGAAATGTATTTATTGACTTAGGTAAAATTGAAGCTGTGCTTGGAGCTACTGAGCAAATGCCTGGCGAAGAATATAATTTTAATGAAAAGTTAAAGTTATATATTGTTGAGGTTAAAAATACAACTAAAGGTGCTCAGGTAGGAGTATCAAGAACTCACCCTGGTCTTGTAAAGAGATTGTTTGAACTTGAGGTACCAGAAGTTTTTGGTGGAGTTGTTGAAATAAAGAGTATTTCAAGGGAAGCAGGTTCAAGAACTAAAATTGCAGTATATTCAAATGATGAAGATGTTGATGCTATGGGAGCTTGTGTTGGACCAAAAGGGATTAGGGTTCAAAATATAGTTAACGAATTAAGGAATGAGAAAATTGATATTATAAAATGGAGCAAAAAACCTGAAGAGTATATATCTAATGCTTTGAGTCCTGCAAAAGTATTGAATGTAATGGTTGATGAAAATTCTAAATCTGCAAAGGTCATAGTAGAAGATAACCAATTATCTTTAGCTATTGGAAAAGAAGGCCAGAATGTTAGATTGGCAGCAAGACTTACAGGTTGGAAAATTGATATTAAAAGCAGAACCCAAGCTCAATATAAGATGGAAGAAATTGAAGTTACTCAAGAACAATTTGTTGAAACCATTACTAAAGAGTAGGTGATAGGTTTATGAAAGTTAAAAAAATACCTCAGCGCATGTGTACAGGTTGTATGGAAATGAAATGTAAAAAAGAGTTACTACGTATAGTTCGAAGCAAAGAAGGCGAAATCTCTATAGATTTAACAGGAAAAAAACCCGGTAGAGGTGCATATATTTGTAAGAATATAGAGTGCTTTGAAAAATCTTTTAAAACAAAAAGATTGGAAAGAAACCTAGGTGGAAAAGTAAGTGAAGAAATTTATGGAAGTCTTAAAGACCAGATAAATCAAGAGGAAAAGATAAATTATGAATAATAAATTTTTTCAATTTTTAGGGTTAACTAAAAAAGCAGGAAAAGTTATTGAAGGTTACAATATGTGTGAAGAAGCGCTTTCACATAGAAGAGGAACCCTTATAATTTTATCTGAGGAAAGCTCAACAAATACTAAAGAAAAGTTTCAAAGATTTAGTGTTAAGAATAACATACCTGTTATAGAAGGTGTATCTAATGAAGTGTTAGGTAAATGCTTAGGTAGAGAAGAAATTAACGTTTTATGTGTAAATGATAAAAAAATGAGTGATAAGCTACTTAGCTTATGGAATGAAGATAATGAATAAATTAAATTTCGGGGGTGAATGATTTGGCAAAAGTCAGAATATATGAATTAGCAAAAGAGTTAGATGTGTCAAGTAAAGAATTAATTAGTGTACTATTCGAAGAGTTTAGTATAAAGGCCAAAAATCATATGAGTGTGATTGAGGAAGAGGATGCTGAATTAATAAAGGAACTTTATAGCGATGAAAATTCAGGACTTAAAGATGACAAAAATGAAACGGTAGAACATTACGAAAACTTAGCAAACGAAGATGCTAACAAAGTTGTTATTAGAAAAAGAGGTAGAAAAGGCAGAGATGATAGTGGAAACGGCAACAATGGCGTTGAAGCCATAGATGATGAATTTGTAGTAATTGAAAACACTATAACAGTTAAAGATTTAGCTGATAAGCTTAAGAGGCCTTATGTTGAAGTAATAAAACAACTTATTTTCATTGGCGTTATGGCTGGAATGAATCAAGAAATTGATTTCAATACAGCTGAGAAAGTAATAGAAAAGTATGGTGCAACTGCAGTACTTAAAGATGAGGAAGAGGGAAAAATTGCTAAAGATGAGGACATTGACGTTGATTTAGGAACAGATAAGAAACCAGCAGTTGTTACAGTTATGGGTCACGTTGACCACGGCAAGACATCACTACTTGACTGTATTAGAAAAGCTAAGGTTACTGAAACAGAAGCAGGTGGAATTACACAGCATATAGGTGCTTATACTGTTAATATCAATGGAGAGAAAATTACATTTTTAGATACACCTGGTCACGAGGCATTTACATCAATGAGAGCAAGAGGCGCTCAAATAACAGATATAGTTATACTTGTTGTAGCTGCAGATGATGGTATTATGCCACAAACTAAAGAAGCTATAAATCATTGTAAGGCTGCAAAGGTACCAATGATAGTAGCTATAAACAAAATAGATAGACCAGGAGCTAATATTGATAAGGTTAAACAAGAATTAACAGAGTTTGGTCTTGTTTCAGAGGATTGGGGCGGAGACACAATTTGTGTTCCTGTATCAGCTCATACTAAAGAAGGTATAGATACTTTACTTGAAATGATATTGATAACAGCAGAAATGCTAGAACTAAAAGCAAATGCTAATAGAAGCGCAAAAGGAACGTTAATAGAATCTAAACTTGACAAAGGTCGTGGACCTCTTGCTACTTTATTAGTACAGAATGGTACACTTAAAACTGGCGATTCTATAATAGTTGGTTCAACTTATGGAAGAATAAGAGCAATGTTCGATGATAAGGGTAACAAAATAAGTACTGCAGGTCCTTCTATACCAGTTGAAATACTTGGGTTATCAGAAGTTCCAGCAGCTGGAGATAGATTTAATGTAGTTAAAGATGAGAAAACTGCAAGGATTATGGCAGAGGCTAGAAAAGCAAAATCAAGAGAAGAATATTTCCAAACTAGCAATAGAGTTTCTATGGAAAATCTATATAGCCAAATACAAGAAGGGTCTGTAAAAGAACTTGGGGTAATTGTTAAAGCTGACGTTCAAGGATCTGTAGAGGCTGTAAGACAATCTTTAGAGAAATTATCTACTGATAATGTAAAGGTAAGAGTTATTCATTCTGGAGTTGGAGCTATTTCTGAAACAGATGTTACACTTGCAGCCGCTTCAAATGCAATAATTATTGGATTCAATGTAAGACCAGACAATAACGCTGTCATTATCGGAGAAAGAGAAGGCGTAGAAATCAAAACTTATAGAATAATTTATGATGCTCTTGATGATATAAAATTAGCAATGCTTGGACTTTTGGACCCTGTATATAAAGAGGTTGTTTTAGGTAGAGTAGAGATAAGACAAATATATAAAGTTTCAAATGTAGGAACTATAGCAGGATCTTATGTTCTAAGCGGTAAAATCACTAGAAACAGTAGTGTACGTGTGCTTAGAAATGGAATAGTAATAACTGAATCAACACTCGCTTCATTGAAGAGATTTAAAGATGATGCAAAAGAAGTTGCTGCTGGATACGAATGTGGATTAAGCATAGAAAAATTCAATGATATTAAAGAAGGCGACATCATAGAAGCATTTATAATGGAAGAAATAAAACCAAAACTAACTTAATTAGAAGGAGTGGTGGGTTGTATGGTTAATTATAGAAACGGTAGAATAAATGAAGAAATAAAAAAAGAAGTAAGCAATACAATTCAAAACAAAATAAAAGACCCAAGACTTAGTGCTATGGTAAGTGTAATAAGTGTAGAGACAACAAAAGACTTAACCTACACAAAAGTATATGTTAGTATTTTTGGTAATGAACTTTCTAAGAAAGAAACTCTTCAAGCGCTTAAAAGTTCAACTAGCCTTATAAGGAAAGAAATAGGGCTTCATGTTAAACTAAGACATGTACCTCAAGTTATTATAGAGGTAGATGAAACTATAGAAAAAGCAATACATCTAGAGGGGCTCTTCAATCAGATAAAGGCAAAAGATAAGAATAAGGAAAAAACTGATGAAGAACTATACGAAGATGATGAAGAAGAATATGAAGATGATGAAGATAACAATGAAGATTAGTGATATTGTTAGTAGAATAAAGCTATTTAAAAAAATAGCTATAACTTTTCATACTTCTCCAGATGGAGATTCCATAGGTAGTGCATTAGCATTGCTTATGGGACTTAGAAAGATAAATAAGGAAGTATATATAATTTCAAAAGAAGTTATTCCAGAAGTTTTTAAATTTTTATCATGCTCAAATGAAATTAATGGTGAAATAAATAAACCATTAGAAGATACAGAGTGTGTAATAGTATTAGATTGTGGTGATTTTAAAAGAATTAATGCAGATTTATGTATTGATAATAAGAAATTTGAGCTAATTAATTTGGATCACCATTTATCCAATGAATTTTATGGAGATTTAAATTTTGTGGATACAAGCGCTTCAGCTGCTGCAGAGATTGTATATGAAGTTCTTAGACTTCTTGATGTAAAATTAGATAAGGAAATAAGTGCTTGTCTGTACACTTCATTACTTACGGATACCGGTTCATTTAGACATTCTAGCACTACAGCGGTAACTCATGCTATAGCAGGTGAGCTTATTAATGCCGGCATAGATTTCAGTAATATACATAGGATAATTTTTGAAAATAAAAAAATTGAAAAGATAAAGTTCTATGGAGAAGTTATTGGTAATATGACGTTAGAACTAAGTGGTAAGGTGTGTATTATGTATATACCAAAAGATCTCATTATAAAATATAATTTGATATCTGACGATACATCCGATGTTATTACTTTTGGGTCTTCAATAGAGACCGTTGAAGTTACAGTGCTTATAAAAGAAGCTGAAGATGGGGTTAAAGTAAGTTTAAGATCTAAGTCTTTAGTTAATGTAAGTAAAGTTGCAGAAGGATTTGACGGTGGTGGTCATATTAGAGCGGCAGGGTTTTTCACCAAAGGAAATTTTGCTGAAACTAAAGTGAAGTTGATTGAAATATTAGAAAAAGAGTTGATAAAATGAATGGCATAATAAACATATATAAACCTACAGGAATTACGTCGTTTGATGTAGTGCGTATGGTAAGAAAAATAAGCAATGTAAAAAAAGTAGGCCACGCTGGCACTCTAGATCCTGAGGCTAGCGGGGTTTTACCTGTTTGTATAGGGAAAGCAACTAAGGCTATAGACTATATAATGGGAGATTTTAAGATTTATGAAACTGAGTTAAAATTAGGAGTTATTACAGACACCTATGATAAAGAAGGCAAAATTTTAAAGGAAAGTGATGTTAATTCAAGTGAAGAGGAAATTATACAAGCTATTAACTCATTTGTTGGAGAGATAAAACAAGTTCCACCGATGTACTCTGCTCTAAAGGTTAATGGTAAAAAACTGTATGAGCTTGCAAGGGCTGGAATAGAGATAGAAAGACAGGCAAGACCTATAACAATTTACCAAATCGATATTAGTTCAATAAATATTCCCTTTGTAAAGTTTAAGGTTAAATGTTCTAAAGGTACATATATTAGAAGTCTTTGTTATGATATTGGAGAGCTTTTAAATTGTGGTGGTATGATGTGGAACTTACAAAGAATCGCTACTGGTCAATTTCATCTTGAAGACACTATAAATATAGAGGATTTAAATACTGAGAATATAAACGAGAATTTAATGCCTATAGAAAAAATCTTTCAAGGAAATACAAAGATAACCATTGAAGATAGATTCGTTAAATTCCTATTAAACGGTGTTGTAGTGAAGGACAAGGCACTAGTTTCTAAGTTTCAAGAGGATCTTATATACAGTATCTATAATAACGATAATAACTTTATTGGAATTGCAGATAAAAGTAATGAGGGTATAAGGCTAATAAAGTCATTTATATAGGAGCATATAAAAATGTTAATTATAAAAGATAACTTTAAAACAAAACTCGAGTCCCCAACATATATTGCGCTAGGAAACTTTGACGGCCTCCACTTAGGACATATGAGTCTCATAGATAAAACTGTGAAGCTTGCAAAAGAAAATAATGCTAAAAGTATGGTTTATATTTTTGAAAATCATCCTTTAACCATTATAAATCCGGAAATTTCGCCAAAACTAATAATGAGTAATAAAACCAAGATAAAGCTATTAGAAGATAGTGGTATTGATATTGTTAATTTAGTTAGTTTTGATAAAGAGTTTATGAAGATAACCCCAGAGGAATTCATAAAAAACATGGTTAATTTCTATAATGCAAAGGGTATAATTATTGGGTTCAATTATAGATTTGGATATAAGAACTTAGGTGATGTAGAAATGCTTCAAAGATATAGTAGCATATTAGGATATAAACTTTATATTTGTGAAGCAGTTAGTAAAAACCATGAAGTCGTAAGTAGTTCCAAAATACGTCATCTCATAGCTGAGGGGGATGTAGTTAAAGCAAGGTTGCTTTTGGGAAGGCCAATATCAGCTACGGGAGAGGTTATTAGAGGGAAACAACTTGGAAGGACAATTGGATTTCCAACCGTAAATTTAAATTATAATAAAGGATACATACTTCCTAAGGGAGGGGTATACTTTACTACAATTGAATACGATGGTGTTCTTTATAAAGCTATAACTAATATAGGATATAATCCTACTGTAGAAGGTGGAAAACTTTCAGTAGAAACATATATTTTGGGATTTGATAAACAAATTTATGATGAAGTAATAAAAATTAACTTTATAAAAAGAATAAGAGATGAAGTTAAATTTGATACTATTGAGAATCTAAAGAATCAACTTGAAAAAGATAAAAGGTATGTTTATAATCAAAAAATATAAAAAAATATAAAAATATGTGTTAAATACAAATATTAATTTACAATTTAATTTTAGTTTGTTATAATTGACTTGAACCTTATGCTAAGTTCACCGAATCGCCAACGGTGTACTTGGAATATGGGGATATTATTCGGAGGTGTTGTAAAATGCAAAAGGCTAGAAAACAGGAAATAATGGTTAAACATGCAAGACATGAAGGAGATACTGGTTCTCCAGAGGTGCAAATCGCACTACTTACAGAAAGAATTACAGAATTAACAGCGCATTTAAAAATTCATAAAAAAGATCACCATTCAAGAAGAGGTCTACTAATGATGGTTGGACAAAGAAAAGGTATGTTAGGTTACTTAAAGA
Organism: Clostridium sp. CS001; assembly: GCF_020443565.1. Classification (GTDB taxonomy): domain Bacteria; phylum Bacillota; class Clostridia; order Clostridiales; family Clostridiaceae; genus Clostridium_AD. The sequence goes on along the minus strand of NZ_JAIZZN010000001.1, from coordinate 219,611 downwards.
ACCAAGACATCGAAAGATACCGTGCAATTCTAGTAGAACTTGGATTAAGAAAATAATTCAGAGCGGCTTAGCCGCTCTATTATTTTAAGTATATTAAAACAGCATATACAATTGGATTAATAAAAATATGTATATTAGCAAATAATATTAGTATAAATTGAAGGGAGGCAAATACATGAATCATATTATTGAAACTACTGTAGCAGGTAGGACTCTTAAAGTTGAATATGGTAAAGTAGGAATGTTATCAGACTGTGCAATATTCATGAGTTATGGGGAAACAGTAGTTCTAGTTAATGCAAATGCATCAGAAAAGCCAAGGGACGGTATTGATTTTTTTCCTCTAAGTGTAGAATATGAAGAAAGACTTTATGCAGTTGGTAAAATTCCTGGAGGCTTTATAAAGAGGGAAGCAAGGCCATCAGAAAGAGCAATCCTAACAGCAAGGGGTATAGATAGACCATTAAGACCACTGTTCCCTAAGGGTTATAAGAATGATGTGCAAATTGTATGCACTGTGCTTTCAGTTGAACAAGATAACTCACCTGAGATACTTGCTATGAATGCAGCATCTATGGCATTATGCCTATCGAGTATACCTTTTACTGATGCTGTTGCAACGGTTTCAGTTGGTTTAGTTGAGGGCAAGTTTATATTAAGCCCTACTGTAGAAGAAAGAAATGCTAGTTCTATGAATCTTACAGTTTGTGCAACAAAAGATAATGTAACAATGATAGAAGCTAGCGGACAGGAAATACCAGAGGATGTAATGATAGATGCAATTGATTTTGCTTTTGAAGCATGTAAACAAATTGTAGCTTTCCAAGAAGAAGCTGTGGCTAAGTTTGGAAAGAAAAAAAACATCCCTGAATTATATAAAATAGATGAAGCGCTTCAAAATGAAGTTAGAGAATTCTCATTTGACATGGTGAAAACTGCCATGTACATAATGGATAAAGATGAGAGAAATGCAAAAGTAGATGAAATAAAAGAAAAAATAAATGCTGAATTCAGTGAAAAATATCCAGATAAAAAATCAGATATTGGTGAAATTTTCTATAACACTCAAAAAGAAATAGTTAGAAATATGATGTTAAATGAAAATAGAAGACCAGATGGAAGAGCATTTGACCAAGTTAGACCGATAACTTGCGAAGTAGGAATACTTCCAAGAACTCATGGAACAGGTCTTTTCACAAGAGGACTTACTCAAGTAATGGGAGTTGCTACACTTGGGGCACTAGGAGAAGTTCAAATGCTTGATGGAATAGGCGAAGAAGATTCTAAAAGATATATGCATCATTATAATTTTCCAGCTTATAGTGTTGGAGAAGTTAAACCAATGCGTGGACCTGGAAGAAGAGAAATTGGTCATGGAGCACTTGCAGAAAAAGCAGTGGAGCCACTTTTACCATCAGTAGAAGAATTTCCATATGCTATTCGTGTAGTATCAGAAGTATTAAGTTCTAACGGTTCAACATCTCAAGCTAGTGTAAGTGCAAGCGTTTTAGCACTACTGGATGCTGGTGTTCCACTTAAGAGACCTGCAGCTGGTATTGCAATGGGACTAATTACAAATGCTGACTTATCTAAAGAAAAAATATTGACGGATATTCAAGGTATAGAAGATTTCTTTGGAGATATGGACTTTAAAGTAGCAGGAACTGTTCAAGGTATTACAGCTATACAAGTTGATACAAAGCTTCATGGATTATCTAATTACTGCATTAAAACTGCAATTATGGATGCTCAAAAGGCTAGACTTCATATATTAGAAAAAATGAATGAGTGTATTTCTAAGGAAAGAAGTGAAATATCAATATATGCTCCTAGAATTTACACACTAAACATAGAACCAGATAAAATTAGAGATATAATAGGACCTGGTGGAAAAACTATAAAGAAAATTATAGCAGAAACCGGTGTTAAAATAGATACTTATGATGACGGAAAAGTTGTAATTATGTCAAGTGATAGCGTTTGTGCAAACAAAGCAGTAAAAATCATTGAAGAACTAACTAAATCAGTTAAAGTAGGAGAAATATATTTAGGAAAAGTAACCAAGATTGCTGCTTTTGGAGCATTTGTTGAAATACTTCCTAATAAAGAAGGCCTAGTGCATATTTCTAAACTTGATTTTGCTAGAGTAAATAAAGTAGAAGATATTGTAGCTGTTGGAGATGAAATATTAGTAAAAGTAATGGAGATAGATAACCAAGGAAGAGTAAATCTTTCAAGAAGAGATGCTATGAAAGACAGTGAAACTGAAAAAAAAGATAGTGAATAACAATAGAAGGGCTGAAATGCCTTTTTATTTTTTTAAATAATATTACCTTAAATTGCACATAGTAAATATAAAGTCTAATTAAGGAGGGCATATATGTATAACTTATTTAAATTAGATAATGGATTAAGAGTGGTAGTTGAGAATATTGGATATGTAAATTCCGTAAGTGTAGGATTGTGGGTTGAGAATGGTTCAAGAAATGAAAATGAAATAAACAGTGGAATATCACATTTTATTGAGCATATGCTTTTTAAAGGAACAATTCGCAGGACTGCAAAACAAATAGCTGAAGAGATTGAAGATGTAGGTGGACAAATAAATGCATTTACAGGTAGAGAAGCTACATGTTTTTACATTAAAGCTTTAGATACCCACCTAGACTTATCATTAGATATTCTTTCAGATATGCTTTTTAATAGCAATTTTTTAGAAGAAGAAATTGAAAAAGAAAAAGGCGTAATTGTTGAAGAAATAAATATGAGTGAAGATTCACCTGAGGATGTTTTATCAGATTTACACACAAAGGCAATTTGGGATACAGATTCTATTTCATTACCTATTTTAGGGACTATGGATACTGTAAAGTCTTTTAGTAGGAAAGATATAGTAGATTATATTGCTTCATATTATATACCAGAGAATTCTGTTATATCAATTTCAGGTAAATTTGATATGGATAACATAGAAAAATTAGTAGAAAAATATTTTGGAAAATGGAATTCTGAAAAGAAAAACATTACTAAATATAGCAGCCCTGAAATATCTAGACTACATTATTTTAGGAAAAAAGATATAGAGCAGCTCCATATAAGTCTAGGAATTCCCGGCGTAGGAATTGGAACAGATGATACATATACCTTAATATTGCTAAGTAATATATTAGGGGGTGGAGCATCTTCAAGGTTATTTCAAAAGGTTCGTGAAGAGCTAGGTGTATGCTACTCAATTTATTCTTATGTATCGGCTTTAAAAAATACAGGAATTGTAAGCATTTATGCAGGGCTTAGTCCGCAATATGCGAAAGTTGCTATTAATGCAATAGAAGAAGAGGTCAGTAATTTTGCTAAAAACGGAATTGATAATGAAAGATTAATTAAGGCTAAAGAACAGTTAAAGGGTAGTTATATTTTAGGGCTTGAAAGCACGAGTAGTAGGATGTTTAGCAATGGAAGGTCTGTAATGTTTACAGACAAAATAAATACACCAGAAGATGTACTGCAAAAAATTAATGCAATAGATAAATTTAAAATAAATGATGTAATGGAAAAGACTTTTAAAAAGGGTATAATAAATTCAGCATATGTAGGAAAAGAAAAAGAAATCATTAAAGATATTTTTAAAGGAAATATTATTTCTGTAGACAAATAAATTTCGGTGGAAGAGAAAATTTTTTATAATAATATGGAAATTATGCATAACTCCTTAATATATTCCATAGTATTTTAGGAATATGAAAATAAATAGCAAGTCAAAGATTTATGGATATGTTAAGGAGGATGCTTATATGGAAGATAATATAAAGCTATACAGTGAAATGGAAAGATATGAAATTATCAATATTAATGATGGTGATAAATATAGCAACTTAGGCAGTAATGATGTAGTTATTGATGAAAATGGTCTTTTGAAATTTTTAATTATAAATGAGGGCAGTTCTAAATTTAGCTTTTTTCATAACAATGATATAATAGAGGTGCCTTGGGAATATGTTAAAAAGATTGGCTCTAGAACCATAATAATAGACGTGGACAATGAGCTTTTAAAAAAATCTCATGTGTAATTTTGGAGGAAAGAAATGAAGATATTAGTGCAAAAATTTGGGGGCACGTCCGTTTCAAATAGAGAGAAGAGAAAGCTAGTAGTAAGTAAAGTTTTAAATGCAAAAGCCCTTGGATATTTCCCTGTGGTAGTGGTATCTGCTATGGGAAGAAAAGGAGAGCCTTATGCCACGGATACACTTCTATCCCTGATAGATGATAATTTCAAAGAGGTGAATCCACTAGCAGTAGATTTATTAATGAGTTGTGGTGAAATCATAAGTACTGTAATAATGTGCAATGAACTAACTAATGGGTCTATCAATGCGGTGCCTTTAACTGGCGGACAAGCAGGCATAAATACAGACTGTAATTATACCAACGCAGAAATACTTAATGTTGACACGAAAAGGTTATTAGATATTATGAAAGAAGGAAAGGTGCCTGTAGTAGCAGGATTTCAGGGACAAGATGGAAATGGGTATATTACAACAATAGGAAGAGGCGGAAGTGATGTTACCGCTGCAATACTAGGTGCAGCACTTAATGCAGTAGAGACTCAAATTTACACAGATGTAGATGGTATTATGACAGCTGATCCAAGGATAGTTTCCGAAGCAACTTTAATAAAAAAAATAAGTTATGATGAAATTTTTCAGTTTGCAGATCAAGGAGCAAAAGTAATACATCCAAGAGCAGTTGAAATATCTAAAAAATATAATATACCTTTAGTAATAAAAAATACTATGAATAATTGTGACGGGACTATAATCAGTAGTTTAGGAGTACAAGATTATGAAAATGTAATCACAGGCATTACACACATAAATAATCGAGTTCAAATAAAAGTGTGTAAAAATTCAGAACCTAGTTATGAGGATCTTTTTGATATTTTAGCAGAAAACCTTATAAGCATAGATCTTATAAATGTTTTCCCGAGAGAAAAAATATTTACTATTGATGAAAAGGACTTTAATAAGTTTGAGAATTTAGTAAAAGAGTTTAATATGTCTTATTCCTTTGTTAAAGAATGTAGTAAACTTTCAATTATAGGTTCAAAGATGAGAGGTATTCCTGGGGTTATGGCTAGAATACTTAAAGCATTAACTCGGCAAAATATCGAAGTTCTTCAAACAGCAGATTCTCATATGACAATTTGGTGTCTTGTAGAAACAATGTATGTTGAAAAAGCAATTAATGCTTTGCACAGAGAATTTAAATTAGGCTAAAAGATGTATATAGTTTCTCTTAATGCACAAAATAAAGATGGATTAGGAGGAATGCAAATGTCAAAATCAGAAAAAAATAAAGAAAAAGCAATAAAGCAAGAGAATAAAAAAGAAGAAAGTAAAGAAACTTCAAATGAGCAAATTGAAAATATCACTGAACTAGGGACTACTAACATCGCGACTCAGGATGATAAAATTCAGATTTTATCCATCATAGGTCAAATAGAAGGACATATGATGTTATCTCCTCAAACAAAAACTACTAAGTATGAGCATGTTATTCCTCAGCTTATAGCTATGGAGAGGGACGAAAAAGTAAAGGGTATTCTTATAGTTTTAAATACTGTAGGAGGAGATGTTGAGGCGGGCCTTGCAATTTCAGAGATGATTAGAAGTGTTAGTAAGCCAACTGTATCTTTAGTAGTTGGAGGAGGTCATTCAATAGGTATACCATTAGCAACAGCCGCTAAGTACTCATTTATTTCTCCATCTGCAACTATGATAATTCATCCTATAAGAATGAATGGACTTATAATAGGTGTACCTCAGACTTTTGAGTATTTTAATAAGATGCAAGAAAGAATAACTGATTTTATTATTCGAACATCTCGTATTGATAAGGAAACCGTACAGAGATTGATGCTTCAAACTGATGAGCTTTTGAATGATATGGGTACCATACTTATAGGGAAGCAGGCAGTGGATAATGGATTAATAGATGAGGTCGGTGGTATTAGTGAAGCATTATCAAAATTAAACGAAATGATAGATAATGCATAAAAATAGATATAAATAGGCGGTATAGCCTATTTATATCTATTTTATTGAAGTTTTGCCGAATTACATATAGTGCAATAAAAAAAATGAAAAGTATTAGTTTAAAATTCCTTAATAAATACATTGAAAGTTAAAGGAAATTTATAAAGTTTGTAGAAATACTAAGGATGGAGGTGATACTTTGGCTAGAAAAAAAAACAAATCTAAAGTTTTTAACAGTATGGATGCACATAATGAAATTCTGGGAATTGTATTAATAACAATAGGTATACTAATTTTGTTTAGCATTTTCTCTACTATGTTTTCAATATCAGTTGCTACATCAGGTACCATTGGTGATTTTATTAATCATATGTTTTTTACAATTTTAGGTGTGGGTGCTTATCTTTCTCCCTTTTTTATAATATTTATGGGGGTTTGTTATATTACTAAGAAAGGCAAAATAAATTTCAGTAAGAAGTTTTATGGAATAATAGTTTTTATGACTAATACATTATTATTTATACAAATGTTATCTTTAGATAAGTATTATAGTAAAGGCGAATTTTTTATGGGAATAAACAAGATATACAACTCGAAAAGTATTATGCACGGTGGCATTATTAGTTACTCAATTGATGTTCCAATGCATACACTTTTTGGCGCGGCAGGAAGTTATATAATCTTTGTTGCTATATATGTTATATGTTTAATTTTAATATTAAAAATATCTTTGCATGATACGTTTTCTAATATAAAAGGTAAGTTGAAAATTAAAAGTGAAAAGAGAAAGAATGATAATAAGGAATTACTTATAGAACATAATGATAAAGAGGAAGAGTTAATAATTTCAAATCAAGGGAAAAGTAAGTTTATTAAAGAAATTAGCAATAAGATAAAAATATTGGATTTCGTAAAATCTAATGAAATTGCCTCAGATACTGAGGAGTCTACGCAAGAAGAAACATTAGATAATCTTAAAAATGATGATGTAGGGCACCTAAAAGAGAAGCATATAGATAATTCTATCAAACAAGAATTAGAAAAAGAAATTGAGTTAAACAGTGTGAACATAAAACCAAACTATAACTATGAATGTCCTACTGTAGATTTATTAAATGAAAACACTGCATTAAAAATGAATAAGAATGATAAAAAGGAATTGCTTAATAATGCAAATAAGTTACAAGAAACATTAAGTAGTTTTGGAGTTGAAGCAAAGGTTATTCAAGTTACAAAAGGACCATCGGTAACAAGATTTGAGCTTCAACCAAGTGCTGGCGTTAAGGTTAGCAAGATTGTGAACCTTGCAGATGATATAGCATTAAATTTGGCTTCATCTGGGGTAAGGATTGAAGCTCCTATACCAGGTAAGGCTGCTGTAGGCATAGAAGTTCCAAACAAAGAGCTAAGTGCAGTATACCTAAGGGAAGTAATAGAGTCTAATGAGTTTTCAGCTTCAAATAAAAACCTATCCTTTTGTTTAGGAAAAGATATAGGCGGCAACTGTGTTGTTTCAGATTTATCTAAAATGCCACATCTACTGGTAGCCGGTGCTACAGGCTCTGGAAAAAGTGTTTGTATAAATACACTAATAATAAGCTTGCTATATAAGTATTCTCCAGAGGATGTTAAGCTATTACTAATTGACCCTAAGGTTGTAGAGCTTAATATTTATAATGGAATACCCCATCTCCTTATACCAGTGGTAACAGACCCTAAAAAATCTGCAGGCGCATTAAACTGGGCTGTAAATGAGATGTCAAGAAGGTATAAGGTTTTTGCTGAAAATAATGTGAGAAGTATTGAAGGCTATAATGACTTGGTTAATAAAGGCATGGTGGAAACCAAGTTGCCTTGGATTGTAATTATAATTGATGAACTTGCAGATTTAATGATGGTCTCTGCTAATGATGTAGAAGACTATATTGGTAGACTGGCACAAATGGCAAGAGCTGCTGGCATGCATTTAGTAATTGCCACTCAAAGGCCATCAGTTGATGTTATTACAGGTGTTATAAAAGCCAACATACCTTCAAGAATATCTTTTGCAGTTTCAAGTCAAATAGATTCAAGAACAATTTTGGATTGCGCTGGTGCAGAGAAATTATTAGGTAAAGGCGATATGCTTTTTTATCCTCTTGGAGAATCTAAACCACTTAGAATACAAGGCGCATTTGTATCGGAAGAAGAAGTTGAAAGGGTAGTTAATTTTATAAAAAACCAAAAAACAGAATTAAACTATGAAAAGGAAATAATAGACGAAATAGAAGGTAGTACAAGTAGCCAGGATGGCGGTGCTACTATTGATGAATTGTTAAATGAAGCAATTAGAATTGTTATTGAAAATGGACAAGCATCAACTTCCTTGTTGCAACGGAAGTTAAAAATAGGGTATAATAGAGCAGCGACAATTATAGAACAAATGGAGGAGCGCAGAATTATTTCAGGTAGAAATGGCAGTAAGCCCAGGGAAATATTAATAAGTAATGGTGAATTAGAGGATTGATACAATAATAAGTATTATCTACGAATAGAGATAAACAAGGAGGATGACTTGTGGCAAAATTAAAAGTTGGAGTTATAAATTTAGGTTGTGACAAAAATAGAATAGATAGTGAAATTATAATAGGTAGTTTGAGCGAAAGGTATGATATGACAAATGATCCTAAGTTAGCCGATATAATAGTGGTTAACACTTGTGGATTTATAGAATCCTCAAAACAAGAATCCATAGACACTATTTTGGAAATGTCAAAGTACAAGGAAAAGTATAAGTGCTCAGTGTTAATTGCCACGGGTTGCCTTACACAGCGTTACGGGGTGGAACTCATTGAACTTATGCCTGAGCTTGATATAATGTTAGGAGTTAACGACTATAACAAACTGTTAATTAGTATAGAAGAGGTACTAGAAAAGAATATTAAAGTGCAGCATACGAGTTATAGTGATAATAATATTAATGAAGGACAAAGAGTATTAACTACAGGAACTTACTCTGCTTATATTAGAATATCAGAGGGGTGTGATAATGCTTGTGCATATTGTGCAATACCCAACATTAGAGGAAAATATAGAAGTAGAAGAATGGAAAATATACTGCAAGAGGCTAAAGATTTAAGTGAACACGGTTGCAAGGAAATTATTTTAGTTGCTCAAGATACAACTAGATATGGAATAGATTTATATGGTGAAAAAAATCTACATAAATTAATACGTGAGATTTCTAAAATAAGTGGGATTGAATGGATTAGAGTACTTTACTGTTATGCTGAGGAAATTACCGATGAGATTATTAATGAAATATCAGTTAACGATAAAGTTTGTAAATATGTAGACATACCAATACAGCATATAAGTGACGATATTCTTAAGTCTATGAGACGAAAAGGAAGAAAGAGAATTATAACAGAAAACATAAATAAGATGAGAAAGAGCATTAATGGATTAAATCTTAGAACTACTTTAATTGTGGGTTTCCCAGGAGAAACTGAGGAAAACTTTGAAGAATTAAAACAATTTATTAAGGAAGTAAAATTTGATAAATTGGGAGTGTTTAAGTACTCAATGGAAGAGGGTACTGCAGCTGCGGAAATGGAAAACCAGATTGATGAAGAAATAAAAGTAAGGCGCGAAGAAGAGTTAATGATAATTCAACAAGGTATATCAAAAGAACTAAACAGTAAAAAGATAGGTAAAGTTTACAAAGTTCTAGTTGAGGGCTTTAATGGTAAAACATACTTTGGTAGGAATTATGAAATGGCGCCAGAAGTTGATGGAACTATTTTCTTTGAAGCTGATAAAGTTTATGATAGGGGAGAGTTTGTTAATATTAAAGTTACAGAAGCTTTAGAATATGATTTAATAGGAGTTGTGTGCTATGAATCTTGCTAATAAACTTACAATGTTACGAATCTTTTTAGTACCTATATTTTTAATATTTATAGCTGCTAGAGGAATACCTTATGGAAGAGAATTAGCTACCGCTATTTTCATAATAGCTTCTCTTACAGACAAATTAGATGGATATATTGCTAGGAGCAGAAATCAAATAACCAACTTTGGTAAGTTTATGGACCCCTTAGCAGATAAACTTCTAGTAACAGCTGCATTAGTTTCCTTAGTGGAGCTTCAAATTGTGCATGCATGGGTAGCCATGATTATAATTGCTAGAGAATTTGCAGTTTCTGGACTTCGAACAGTAGCTGCCTCAGAGGGAAAAGTAATTGCAGCTAGCTGGTGGGGAAAAATTAAAACGGTTATTCAAATAGTAGCTATAATTGCAGCGCTTTTAAACCTAACATATGTAAATCCAAATTTAACTATAATAACTGATGTGATTATGGCAGCAGCAGTAATTATTACAATAATATCTGGTGTAGACTATTTTGTGAAAAATAAAGGAACTATTAGAGTTGATAAGTGATTAAGCTTTTAAAAGTTGTTAATAATAGAAATAAAGTACTTTCTACTATGGAAGATAATTTCTTGTTTGGAGAAAGTATTTCTATTATGTAAATAAACGGATATTTTCATTTTGTATGTTGACCGCACAAAATAAATGATGTATACTTAAGTTAGAACAAATGTTCGTTAATAAAGGATGGTGAACCCGAAGGGGAAGTTTATGAATAATGAAAAGTTAAAAGCATTAGAAGCGGCTATGGGTCAAATAGAAAAACAATTTGGTAAAGGTTCTATAATGAAACTAGGAGATCATAGTACTTTAAATTTAGATGCTATTTCCACCGGTTGCTTGGGATTAGATATTGGTCTAGGAATAGGTGGCGTACCTAGAGGTAGAATTATTGAAATTTTTGGACCTGAATCTTCAGGTAAAACAACAGTTTCACTTCATATTATTGCAGAAGCACAAAAGAATGGTGGTACAGCTGCATTTATAGATGTAGAGCATGCATTGGACCCTATTTATGCAAAAGCACTAGGAATTAATATAGACGATTTAATAGTTTCTCAACCGGATACTGGGGAGCAAGCATTAGAGATTACAGAGGCACTAGTTCGTTCAGGAGCTATAGATATTATAGTTTTAGACTCAGTAGCTGCATTAGTTCCTAAAGCTGAAATTGAAGGCGAAATGGGGGACTCTCATGTAGGATTACAAGCAAGACTTATGTCTCAAGCTTTAAGAAAACTTGCGGGTTCTATAAATAAATCAAAATGTGTTCTTGTGTTCATAAATCAGCTAAGAGAAAAAGTGGGAATAATGTTTGGAAATCCAGAAGTAACCCCTGGTGGAAGAGCATTAAAATTTTATTCTTCTGTTAGATTAGATATTAGAAAAATAGATACAATTAAACAAGGCGATCAGTTTATGGGAAATAGAACAAGAATAAAAATAGTTAAAAATAAAGTAGCTCCTCCGTTCAAACAAGCTGAATTTGATATTATGTATGGTGAAGGTATATCTAGAGAAGGCGATGTTTTGGATATAGGAGTTAAAGAAGAAATTGTACAAAAGAGTGGTGCATGGTTTGCCTATGGAGATATAAGACTTGGGCAAGGAAGAGAAAATGCAAAAGTATACTTCAAAGAAAATCCGCTAGTTATGTTAGAGGTAGAAAATTTAATTAGAAAAAAATATGATTTGCCATTATACCAAAATCCTGAAGTTAATAAAGGTACTGAAATTAATAAAAAACAGGAAATGGATAAGAAACCAGAAGTTAATAAGAAAGAATCATAAAAGCAAGTTTTTACTTGCTTTTTTCTTTAAAGTATTGCAAGTTATTATTTAATGCTCTGTTATTTAAAGTAGTTTTAGAGCTCAAAGGTATATTAAAGGGATATATAAGGAATATTAATAATATGCTAGAAAATGTAGACTATTATATTGCACTATACTAAGAGTTTGTATAATTTTTATATAAAATAGAATCAAAATAACTTATTTGATTCTTATAATCTTGACATTAATTGAAAAGTAATATAAAATAAATACAAATACTGGTTTAGCATAATCAAGTTGCTACCAATTGAATAAATATTGCACCTTTTCTAGCTTTCGTATTTACTCTTAAATAGATTCGAAAATAAGCGAAGGAGGTGTTGATAATCAATGGATGCTAAAAATCAAATGATGATTGTAATAGTTTCGGCTATTTTGGTTGTCGTTTTAGTAGGTATTTTTGTTGTAATTTATACTAGAAAAAATATATCTCAAGCAAATATTTCAAAGGCTGAAAAAGAAGCTAAAAGGATTCTTGATGAAAGTGAAAAAGAAGCTGAAACAAAGAAAAAAGAAGCCATTTTAGAAGCCAAGGAAGAAGTTCACAGACTTAGAACTGATTTAGAAAAAGAATCAAGAGAAAGACGTAATGAGGTTCAAAGGTTAGAAAGAAGAAATATCCAAAGAGAAGAATCTTTAGATAAAAAAGGTGACGTGCTAGAGAGAAAAGAAGAAAATCTTAATAAAAAACAACAAGGAATTGAAGAATTAGAAGCAAGTGTACAAGATTTATACACTAAGCAAAGAGAAGAATTAGAAAGATTATCAGAATTAACATCTGAAGAAGCGAAACAAGTTTTGTTAGACGAAATTAGAAAAGAAATTAAACACGATGCAGCAATTATGATTAAAGAAATTGAAACTAAAGCAAAAGAAGAAGCTGATAAAAAAGCAAGAGAAATTATTACTTATGCTATTCAAAGATGCGCAGCTGATCATGTGGCGGAAACAACAGTTCATGTGGTTTCTCTTCCTAATGATGAGATGAAAGGAAGAATAATAGGTAGGGAGGGTAGAAATATCCGAACTTTAGAAACGCTTACAGGGGTAGATTTAATAATAGATGACACACCTGAAGCAGTAATTCTTTCTGCCTTTGATCCAATAAGGAGAGAAGTTGCTAGAATCGCCCTTGAAAAACTAATAGTGGATGGAAGAATTCATCCTGCTAGAATTGAAGAAATGGTAGAAAAGGCTAAAAAAGAAGTTGATAGTGATATAAGAGAAGAAGGGGAGCAAGCAACTTTCGAAACTGGAGTGCATGGTCTTCATTCGGAAATCATTAGACTACTAGGAAGACTTAAATACAGAACAAGCTATGGTCAAAATGTATTAAAGCATTCTATAGAGGTTTCATATTTAGCTGGACTTATGGCTTCAGAACTTGGAATTGACCCAACACTTGCTAAGAGGTGTGGATTACTTCATGATATAGGAAAAGCTGTAGATCATGAAGTTGAAGGACCGCATGCACTTATAGGTGCAGAAATAGCTAAAAAATATCATGAATCTCCTGTTGTAGTTAATGCTATAGGGGCCCATCATGGTGATATGGAATTACTATCTCTTGAAGCAATATTAGTTCAGGCAGCAGATGCAATATCCGCTGCAAGACCAGGTGCAAGAAGAGAAACTTTAGAAGCTTATATTAAAAGATTAGAAAAATTAGAAGAAATAGCGAATTCATATGAAGGTGTAGAAAAATCCTATGCTATTCAGGCTGGAAGAGAAGTTCGAATTATCATTAAACCGGACATAATTGATGATGCAGGTGCTATAGAAATGGCAAGGAATTTAGTTAAAAGAATTGAAAATGAACTAGAATACCCAGGTCAAATCAAAGTAAATGTAATCAGAGAAACAAGGGCTATTGATTATGCCAAATAAAAAAACATAACTTAGAATCCTCTTAAAGTTTAGAAAATTTGTAAACTTTAAGAGGATTTTTATTGTATTTGTAGAATAGTATAAATGTAGCAATTAAATGTAGTAATGGGGGGTTCATTATGGAAGTATTAAAAGTCTCAGCAAAATCAAGTCCAAATTCAGTAGCAGGAGCCTTAGCTGGAGTTCTTAGAGAACAGGGAGTGGCAGAAATTCAGGCAATTGGCGCTGGTGCAATTAATCAAGCAGTTAAGGCTATTGCTATAGCAAGAGGTTTTGTTGCACCAAGTGGTGTTGATTTGGTTTGTATTCCTGCATTTACGGATATCATAATTGATGGGGAAGAAAGAACAGCAATTAAATTAATAGTTCAACCTAGATAACCAGCATACAAAGGGCTTGTAGGACAAGCTCTTTATTTTTTTGTGCAAATTAGATATATGTATTTTATAATAATTTAATTAAAGGTAATGTGCTACCGCTATTTACATTACAAGAAAAAAATGATATATTAAAGACATATGAATTATATCCTTCATTTTTGTAAATAAAGCTAATATTCAATTGTATTATTTTCATTAAATTTATGCAAGGATATATAAATAATGCAAATATCGGAGGTAAGAAAAATGATATTATCTAAAAAAGCGAAACAAATATCACCATCTTTAACATTAGATATAACTGCAAAGGCAAAGAAGATGAGGGCTGATGGTTTAGATGTAATAGGATTTGGTGCTGGTGAACCTGACTTTAACACACCAAAGAATATTCAAGATGCAGCTATAAAAGCAATAGAGCAAGGAATGACTAGATATACAGCTGCTTCAGGTATTATTGAATTAAAACAGGCCATAGTGAAAAAGTTAAAAGAAGAAAATAACTTAACTTACATACCATCTCAAATTATAGTTTCAACAGGTGCAAAACAATGCTTAGCAAATGCTTTTCAAGCAATATTAAATCCAGGAGATGAAGTCTTAATTGGAGTTCCATATTGGGTTAGCTATCCAGAACTAGTTAAGTTAGCAGATGGAGAACCTGTATACGTAGAAACAGAGGAGATACATCAATTTAAGTTAACTGTTGAAAGTCTTAATAATGCGTTAACTTCTAAAACGAAAGCAATAATATTAAATAGTCCAAATAACCCTACAGGGACAGTATATTCAAAAGAAGAGCTTATGGAAATTGCTGATTTCGCGAAAATAAACGACTTAATCATAATATCAGATGAAATTTATGAAAAGTTATTATACGGAAATTCTAGCCACATTAGTATAGCTAGCCTTTCAGAAGATGCATATAATAGAACCATTGTAATTAATGGTGTTTCTAAAGCTTATGCTATGACAGGTTGGAGAATAGGATATGCGGCTGCTAGTAAAGAAATAGTGGCATTAATGTCTAACATTCAAAGTCATACAACATCAAATCCCAATTCAATTGCTCAATATGCGTCAGTTGAAGCATTAAACGGACCACAGGAAGATGTACACAAAATGGTTGAACAGTTTAGGCTTAGAAGGGATTACATGGTAGACAGAATTAATAGTATTAATAATTTATCATGCATAAAACCAGAAGGTGCTTTTTATGTTATGGTTAATATAAGTAATGTTTTGAATAAATCTATAGATGGAACAGTTATAAAGGATTCTCTTGTTTTTTCGGAACTACTTCTTAATAAAGAAAAGGTTGCAGTTATACCAGGTATAGCATTTGGAGTAGATAACTTCATTAGGTTATCCTATGCAACTTCAATGGAAAATATAAAAAATGGGCTTGATAGAATAGCAAAGTTTGTTGAAAGTATTTAAAATTGATTTACTTGCTTTTTAATGATATTATAGTAGCATGAGTTAATATTGTAGCATTTTAGAAAATAATTTAGCTCATGCTATTATTAAGTTATAGAGGTGAAGTGAAATGTTAACAAAAGAAGTTATGGTCAGTAATCCTAAAGGATTACATGCTAGACCAGCTACATTATTAGTAAGGAAAGCAGCGTCTTTCAAATCAGATATAGGTATAGAATATATGGGAAAAAGAGCTAACATAAAGAGCTTAATAGGTATTTTATCACTAGGAGTTGGCCCCAATAACAGTGTAAACGTTATAGCTAATGGTGCTGATGAACAATTAGCACTAGAAGAGATAGTAAATCTAATTAAATCTCTAAAAGAATAACTTGCTTAGAAGAGTGATTAGGATTACAAAAAAATAACATGCCACTGATATATTATGGTCGTATATTTTAAAAAGCTGCTAACTTACTGTTTGCAGCTTTTTAAAATATATGGAAACTTATAAAATATTAAAGGAGAATATAAATGCTAAATAATATTATAGAAATCAATCATGATTCAGATCTAATTTTGCAAAACAAACACTTTATATGTTATTTTATTGAGATTAAATCCAGAAAGAGTATTTATACTTCTAAAAGCTATGAACGTGATATCAAAGATTTTTTTTGTGTGGATTCAATTTCTGAAATTACAATTGAAGATATTAAAAGGGTGTCTATAGTGCATACGCAAAATTATATAACAAAGCTTATGGATAAAAATATGTCCTCGGCCACTATAAACAGAAAGATATCCTCTTTAAGTTCGTTATATAATTGGTTACTAAAATACCAAGATAATTCCAATGATATACATATAATTAAATATAATCCCTTTGGAAATTTAAAAGAAGAGAAACCAGTTGTTAATAACAAGGAAACTGAGTTTTTAACAAAAGAAGAATGCAAAATCCTACTAGATAGCATAGATACTTCCACTATATTAGGCTATAGAAATAAAACTATATTAGCACTTGCTTTAACTACTGCATTAAGAAAATCTGAGATTATAAATATTCAATTAAAGCACATTACTACTTATACAGGTTACGACGTAGTAAAAGTAATAAGAAAAGGTGGTAAAGAAGACATAGTCAAGCTTCAAGAAAATGTACTTGCTATGATTAATGAATATGTTAAATTAACCAAAAGAAATAAATCGGATAACTTTGAAGAATACTTATTTATTGGTCATGGAGTTAATGGTAACAATAGACAAAAATTAGATTCAAGTACTTTAAATTATATGATAAAAAAAGTATGTAAAAATGCAGGTATTGATAAAGAATTGAGAGTCCATTCTACAAGACATACAGCCATTACCCTTGCTATTTTGGCAGGGGCTACAGTAGAGAAAGTTAGGGACTTTGCAGCGCATAAAAATTTAGCTACTACCAATAGATATATTCACTCCATAGACAAACTTAAAAATAATGCTGGAGACTTAATTGATGTATTTTAAATAGGAGTATGGTAATTCCCTTAAAAAAGAACTTGAAAGTTCTTTTTTAAGGGAATTTTTATGTTTTATTATAAAGCTGAATTTAATAAAGGTGTCATATCTAAGAATAGTATTACAACTTTTGGAAATAATATTTACAAAGGGATGATATAGTGGTATTATATGGAATATATTACCAAATACTTAGCATAGTTATTTTAGCTACTATTACTTAATGCTATATGAGTTGTAGATTAAGTGATAACTGACTAAAGTTTAGATTGTAATTGCTTAAGTAGTTTAAATAGAAGGAGATGCAATAATGAGAAAAAATAAAATCAACCTATTAACAGGAATTTCAACTATATTAGTAGTAGTTATTTTTATATTTTCATTTACAATAACCAAAAGAATCAAAGCAAGCATAAACCCCAATGATTACAAAACCACTGAAAAAGTTATTTTGGGGGCTGTTAATTATAAAGGAAAGTGGGGATTTATAGATAAGGATGGCAAGTGGGCTATTAAGCCTAAGTTTAGCGCTGTAGGAAAGTTTTCAGAAGGCCTTGCAAGTGCTGAATATGAAAATAAATATGGATATATAAATGCTGATGGTGAATGGATCATTAAGGCAAACTTTGATAGTGCATTTGATTTCTCGGAGGGGTTGGCATTAGTAACAGTAAACGATAAATATGGATATATAGATAAAACAGGTAATATGATTATAGAACCAAAGTGTAATGTAACATCCCTTGGAAGCTTCATAGAAGGATTGGCAGTGGTTTGTTACGATGGGAAATGGGGATGTATAGATAAGATTGGCAATTTCAGAATTCAACCTAAATTTAATGATATAGGGAATTATTCTAGAAATTTTGAAGTTTTAAAGTTCTCAGAGGGCTTAATACCTGCATGTTATAATGAAAAATGGGGCTACCTTGATAATAAGGGTATGTTCATAATAGAATCAAAATTTAATAATGCACAGAATTTTTTTTGCGGACTGGCTTTTGTGCAAGACGGAGACAAATGGGGCATTATTGGAAAAGATGGCAAGTATTTAGTTGAACCAAAGTTTGACGATGTGGTAGATTTTTCAGATGGGTTAGCTGCGGTAAAGATTAATAATAAATGGGGAATAATAAATACAAAAGGGGAATTTATAATAGAGCCAAAATTTGAAGTTAGTCCTTTCTTTAGGTTAAAGTATTCAGAAGGATTAGCACTAATTCAAAATAATAATAAATGGGGCTATATGGATGATAAAGGCCAATGGGTTATTAATCCAACATTTGATTCAGCTTCGGATTTTTCAGAAGGTGTGGCAGCAGTTAAAATTGATGGCAAGTGGGGGTTTATAAATAAAGAAGGGAACTTTGTTATAAAACCAAGGTTTGATAATGTATTTGATTTTTAATTAATTTATATTTAAATTTAGTTTAATATACAGTAATATAGGGGTAGGAAAGTTATTATACTTTCTTGCCCTTTATTATATGTTTAAAGGATTTATGTAACAATAAAATTTATGCAGGAGGAAAATATGAAAATAGGATATGCATGTATACCACTAACCGTGGATGCAAGAACAAATAGGAGATTAACACTTAAAAACTTTTCAAAAGAGATGTTTTTGCAGGTGCTAGAGCAAAATTTAATAGATTTAAGAATAATACTCGAGAATAATGATAAGTATAACATAAAGTTATTTAGGATAAGTTCAGATATAGTGCCGCTTGGAAGCCATAGTATTAATAAAGTAGACTGGCAAAAGTGTTTTGAAAATGAATTAAATGCAATAGGCGAATACATAAAAGAACGTGGAATGAGGGTCTCTATGCATCCAGGTCAGTATACAGTGCTAAATGCTCAAAAGGAGGACATTGTGGCAAAGGCAGTGGAGGATCTTGAATACCATAGTAAATTCCTTGACTCATTAGGTGTGGATACATCAAACAAAATCATACTTCATATTGGTGGTGGTTATGGAGATAAGGGTGCTGCCATAAATAGATTTATTGAGAATTTTAAAAAATTATCCCCATCAGTTAAGAATAGGCTTGTAATTGAAAATGATGATAAAATATTCAATATTGATGATCTACTTTATATTAGTCATGAAATTAATATACCAGTAATATTTGATAACCTTCACCATGATTGTAATCATAAAATAGATATGCCAATAAAAGAAATAATGACGGAGGTAGCGAAGACCTGGCGGAAGAAAGATGGAGCCATAAAAGTACATTATAGTCAGCAAGACCAAAATAAAAAGATAGGATCTCATTCAAATAGTATAGTAGTTGAAAAGTTTATAGAATACTACGAAGAGATAAAAGAGTTTAATGCTGATATTATGCTAGAGGTAAAAGATAAGGATATTTCAGCTATCAAATGTAATATTGTAACTACTAATAACATTAGTGAAAAATCAAAAATAGGACTTATAGAAAAGCAATGGGCAAAATATAAATATGTATTGATGGAAAGGAATTACAGATATTATAAACATTGCAGTAAACTAGTTAAAGAAAATTGTAGTATAGAAGAATTTTATAAATATACTGATAGCATAATAAGTTTGGATGTAGACAATGGAAGTTTCATAAATACTGCAGAACATGTTTGGGGATATATTAAAAACGATGCTTCAGATAGAGAACAAATGCATTTTAAAAAACTTCTTTTAAATATAGAAAAGAAAGAAAATATTAAGAGTTATTTAAAAAAATTATGCGATAAGTATAATGCGGAGTATATGCTTAACTCCTACTATTTTAACTATTGATTATTGCTTCGGATTCAAAATTTGATGCCTTTGAAAAAATAATAAATTTAATGTTCTAAGAATTTTACGTTAGGGGGATATCCAAATGTCTTATAGTATTGAAGTAATTAGAAAGAAACAGCACAAAACAAGTAATTGGTCTGGTGGTACAACAACTGAGCTGTATATTTACCCTGAAGATGCAGTATATAGCAAGCGGAATTTTAAATGGAGGCTAAGTTCTGCAAAGGTTGAAGTAGAAAAATCTACATTTACTTTGTTACCGGGGATATCTAGGCTTATTATGATTGTTGAAGGAGAGCTAATTCTTGAACATGAGGGACATCATAATGCTACATTAAAGGAATTTCAGCAGGATAGTTTTAGTGGCGATTGGACAACTACGAGCTTTGGCAGGGTTACTGATTTTAATTTAATGATAACAGAAGGTTATAAAGGAAATCTTGAAGAAATTTTAATTAAGGCATTAGAATTTAAAGATATATTCCTATGCAATAATACAAATAATGCTCTAAGGTTTTCTCAAATTGTAGAAGCGTTTTACATTGTAAAAGGTGATGTAGAAATGGACATGATGACAAGTGGCAAGATAAATTTAAATGAAGGTGATTTAGTATTAATAACTAGAACAGGAAAAGAAATTGATTGTGAACTCAAGATTCATAGTAGTAGTGGGGAAGGAACTAGAATTATAAAAGCTTCAATACTATTAAAAATTTAATTTCAAATAATCCTTTTTATAAAAAACTCTTACTTTTCTTGACTAAGTCCAGGAAAGTGAGAGTTTTATTGTTTATCAGCTAAAAAACAAAAAAAAGCAAACATTCGTTTGTATAAAATATAATTAAGTTGTCAATAATTTAAAAAATAATTAAATTAAAAGGAGCGATATTATGAATAATGTATCTTTAATTGGTAGAATAACAAGAGAATTAGAACTTAAAGAGTATAATGAAGGAAAAGGATTTTATACTAGGTTTACACTGGCTATTAATAGGGTATCACACAAGGATTCACAACCAGAAGCTG
Organism: Clostridium sp. CS001; assembly: GCF_020443565.1. Lineage (GTDB taxonomy): Bacteria > Bacillota > Clostridia > Clostridiales > Clostridiaceae > Clostridium_AD. The sequence continues at coordinate 198,836 of NZ_JAIZZN010000001.1, read as the reverse complement.
ATTTTATAAATATTGTTGCATGGAGTGGGCTAGCGGAGACGTTATGTAAACATTTAAAAAAGGGAAGTCAAATCGCTATAACTGGAAGACTTTGTAGTAACAGCTATATGGATAAGGATGGAAATAAGAGGTATAGCACAGAGGTTATAGCGGACAGTTTTAAATTTTTGGATAGTAAACAACAAATAGTATAATTTCATAAAGATATTGTTATGATATAATAGAGAAAGATTAACAATACAAAAAAAGTGGGGTGCTTTAATGAAAGATATTGTTGTAGCAGGTGGGTGCTTTTGGGGTGTAGAAGCTTATATGTCAAAAATAAATGGAGTTACTGAAACTAAGGTTGGATATGCTAATGGTACAAAGGTTAATCCTTCATACAATGAGGTTTGTCTTGGAAATACTGGGCATACAGAAGCTTGTTCAATAAGTTATGATGAATCTATTGTATCGCTTGAAAAGATATTAGCAAAGTTTTGGGGAATAATTGACCCTACAGTTTCTAATAGACAAGGACCTGATGTTGGTAGCCAATATAGAAGCGGAATTTATTATAGTGATAATATAGATTTAGATATAATATTAAAAACTAAGGATGAAGTGCAACGTAGATATGACAAGCCAATAGTTACAGAGGTGCAAGTACTTACTTGTTTTTATGATGCAGAAGAATATCATCAAAAGTATTTGCAAAAAAATCCAGGTGGCTACTGTCACATTAATCTAGATGATGATTAAATTAATATTATTAAAATTATAAGGTTACTAATTTGACCATTGAAAACTCCTTTTTCAAGGAGTCTTTTTTGTGCATAAATATTAGTGATAGTTAAAATTATAGTAAGAGTTTTCAAGAGAGAGTTGCTTTAAGGAATTAGACAAAATAAATAGTAATGGGTATAATTAAATAAAATTATATCATAATTCTATGAAAGGGGAGGATTTATTTGGTGGTTAAAAAGCTGATTGGTAATGATGAAGATATAACAAAAAAGTGGGAATTATTTGTTTCAGAGGGAACTTTAAATAAAAGTGGACTTCGGGATATTATCTCGGAGTCTTGGGAAAGAAGTAAGTTATATGGTATAGATCCATTTAAAGATGATTTTTCAATTGAACTTAGTGAAGATGATCTAGAAAAGAAGTACAGGGAATTCCTACCCCTATTAGAGACAGGTAAACCATTTATGCAAACGCTGTACAACTTGATACAAAATTCAGATTTTATTATTCGATTAACTGATAGAGATGGATATGTATTAGAACATATTGGGGAGGATAGCTTAATACGGCAACATAATTTTATGCTGCTGAAATATGGATATAACATAAAAGAAGAAGTGATAGGAACTAACGCTATTGGGCTCTCATTAATAACAGGTGAACCAATACAGGTACTTGGAGCAGAACATTATTTACATAAGTATCATAACTGGACTTCATCTGCTTGCCCTATAAAAGATGAAAAGGGTGAGCTTTTAGGAGTGCTAAGTATTACAGGCAACTATGAATTCGTACATCCACATACTTTAGGAATGGTAGTAGCTGCAGCAAAGGCTATAGAAAAGGAAATGAAATTAGAAGATTCTAATAAAAAGTTAAAAATAGTTAATGAGCAATTTCACCAGATTACAGAATCAATTTCAGAAGGCATTATTAGAATTAATAATCAAGGACATGTAACTAGTATTAATAGATTTGCAAGAAAATTATTGGGGTATAGTATAAAAGATAGTCAAAACATTCATATAAATAATATTTTATCTGCTAGTAGTCAAAAGGATATTATAAGTGATTTAAATAAAGGAAAAGAGTATCAGGAGGAAGAGATAGATTTTATTACAAAAATGGGTAGAAACAAAACTTGTGTAGTTAATCTTACGCCTATAAAGCTTTTTAGTTCAACAGGATTAGGTGGGGGAGTAATTACTTTTAAAGAAAATAAAGTAGTGCTAAGCATGATTAATAAAATTGTTGGAGCTAATGCAAGATTTACCTTTGCGGATATACTTGGGAAAAGTAAAAATATTGAGCGTTCAATAAAACTTGCAACAATTGCTTCCAGGACTGATGCCACTATACTTTTGCAAGGAGAGAGTGGCACGGGTAAAGAAATGTTTGCACAAGCTATACATAATGCTAGTAGGAGAAAACATAGACCATTTGTATTTTTAAATTGTGGTGCTATTCCTCGAGATTTAGTTTCTAGTGAACTTTTTGGTTATGTAGAAGGTGCTTTTACTGGAGCTAGAAGAGGTGGGCATCCAGGGAAATTTGAACTTGCAGATGGAGGAACAATATTCCTTGATGAAATAGGAGACATGCCACTAGATGCTCAGATAAGTTTACTTAGGGTTTTAGAAGAGCGCATGGTAGTTAGAGTTGGAGGTCATGATGTTATACCAATAAATGTTAGAGTTATAGCAGCCTCAAACAAAGATTTGAAAAAAGAGGTTGATTTAGGAAAATTCAGAAGTGATTTGTTTTACAGAATAAATGTTATGCCAATTTATATATCTTCTCTTAGAGAAAGAAGAGATGATATTAAGATATTTATTGACTATTTTTGCGAGAAATTTGCTGAATATAATGATAAACATATAAAAAAAGTTAGTCAAAGCTTTTATGAAGGTATGATTAATTATAATTGGCCAGGAAATGTTCGTGAACTTCAAAATATTATGCAGCTTGTATTAAATGTAGCTGAAAATAATAGTATACTTACAAGTAAAAATTTACCAGGATACATAAGTGAAAAGGAAGATGTTGGAGAAGTAAGTAATGGGAAACAACTGCTTACCTTAGAGCAAGTTGAAAAAAATGCTATTATGCGAACATTGATTGAGGTAAATGATAATATGGCAGCGGCTTCTAGAGTATTAGGTATAGGGAGAAGTACATTGTATAGAAAGATGGAAAAATATAAAATTAGTTAATAAACCAGTTAATTTAACAATGAAATAATGATTAACGCAAAACGTAGTATGTAATACTAGTTTATATAATTATCGATTCTGTACCAATATGAAACATGTGTATCAGTACGACACATATAATTTTTTAATATAATAAAATAGTGTATCAATTTGATGCAATTATAACTCTGTATTTATAGTTTTCTATAAAATTCCACTTAAAATAAAAAAAGTCAAGTTTCTAAACCATTGAAAATCAATGGTTTAGAAACTTGACTTTTTTCGCAATAAAGATTTTGGCATGATTATTGCTAATTAGTATGTAAGTAAGGTAAGAAGAGAATTTATAGGAGGATTTTTAAAATGAATTATAAGATTGTATGGGTATATCTATTATTTTGGATAGTTTTATCAGAAAATGTTAAAGCTCAAACTCTTTGTATTGGTATAATAATAAGTTTATTAGTTACAATTTTAAATAAAAGTTCAATGTGTAAAAATAGACAACTGAATTTTAGAAAAAATATTTTAAATTGGATGTTTTACATAATTATGTTGATAAAAGAAGTACTAGTTTCCAATCTTAATGTAGCAAAGATAGTTTTAAACCGTGAAATATCAATAGCACCACAGATAGTAACAATTAAAACAAAAATAAAATCTGATTTTCATAAAACAATTTTTGCTAATACAATAACATTAACTCCAGGAACTTTAACTATTTCAGTGGATGGAGATAGAATTGCAGTGCATTGTTTAAATGGTGAATTTGCAATGGGATTAACTAATTCAGATTTTGAAAAAATAATTTTGAAAGTTGAGGAAGACAGCTATGAGTAAACTATTAACTTTTTCTATTTTGTTTTTATCAGCTACAATTTTTATATGTATGTTTAGAGCAGTCAAAGGTCCCAGTGCGGCAGACAGGCTTATTGCTATTAATGTTATAGGTACTAAAACCATTGTACTTATTATCATAGTTTCATTTTTACTTAACGAGACTTATTTTGTAGATGTAGCTATAGTATATGCTTTGATTAGTTTTTTATCATCTATTGTAATAGCTAAATATATTGAGAGTTCAGGAGGGAAAAAGATATGAGAGATATTTTTGTAACTATGTTTCTCTTTGGTGGGTTATTCTTTTTCATGGTTGGAACATTAGGTATCATAAGATTTCCAGATGTGTTTACGAGGGCGCACAGCGCTGCTAAATGTGATACCTTAGGGGCTGTGCTATGTTTATCCTCGCTAGTTATATTAAAAGGATTTAGTATGGGCAGTTTAAAAATTTTATTAATTCTTGTATTTGTATGGATTGCAAATCCAACAGCTACACACTTAATTTCAAAGGCAGAGTATATAAGGCAAGCTTCTTTAGAGAAAATAAATGGGGTGAAGAAACATGAAGATATTTAGTGTGATAATGTTGATGTTTTTAATAGGATCAGCAATAGCCGTTTCCACTATAAAAAACTTACTTGGAGCAATAATAGTATTTATGGTTTATAGCCTTATCATGACAATTCTATGGCAACAACTAAATGCTCCAGATTTAGCAATAACGGAAGCGGCAGTAGGAGCAGGTATTACTACAATTTTATTTATACTTGCGCTAAAAAGGATTAAAGGAGTAAAAAAATGAAAAAGCTTTTATCAGTTGTAATTACAATAAGTTTAATTATGATCTTACTTTTGGGAGTTAATGAACTTCCAGAGTTTGGACAATATGATAACCCTGCTAATAATGAAGTATCACATTATTATATAGAGAAAACAACAGAAGAAACTGGTGCAATGAATATCGTCACAGGTATTATTTTAGATTACCGTGCTTTTGACACCTTTGTTGAAGCAAGTGTATTATTCACTGCCTCAATTGTAGTTTTATTACTTCTAAAAAAGGAAGGTAATTCAGAGTATACGGGTGCTGATGAGATTATTATAAAAAGTACTATTTTAAAAGAGGTAAGTAAAGTACTAATACCTTGCATTCAGATTTTTGGAATTTATATAATTTTTTATGGACATCTAAGCCCAGGTGGTGGATTTGCAGGTGGAACAATTATAGGCACAAGTTTTATTTTATATAGAATAATTCATGGTAAAAAATTTACAGATAAAAAGTTACCCTATTCAAGTTTGATAACCTATCTCTGTGGGGCCATTATGTTTTATGGATTACTAAAGGGATATAGCTTTATAACTGGTGGAAATCACTTAGATATGCCGCAACCAAGTTTAGGAATTCCAGGGAATATACTCAGTGGCGGATTTTTATTGCCATTAAACATATTAGTAGGACTTATTGTGGCAATTACTATATACTTTTTCTTTACTTTATTTGACAGAGGAGAAATTTAATTATGGAAGGACTAATAAATAACTATTATGAGACTGGAGCAATTATACTGTTTGGAATAGGGTTTGCAATACTATTGTTACACAACAATTTAATAAAAAAAATAATTGGTATGAATATAATGGATACAGCAATCTTCTTGTTTTTTATTGCAAAAGGATATATTTTAGGACTTGATGCCCCCATTATTATTGGGGCACATAAAGGTGTTCAAAGCTACATTAATCCAGTCCCTTCTGCACTTATGCTTACCGGGATAGTGGTAGCAGTTAGTACAACAGCATTTGCTCTTGCACTAACAATAAAGTTGTATGAAGCATACGGAACCATTGAACTAGATAAAATTATGAAAATGAGGAGTGATTAAAATGAGCCTAATTGAAAGTTTTCCACTTGCTACTATATTGATTTTATTTATTACGGCATTTATGATGCCACTTATTAGAAACACAAAGGTTGTTAAGGGTATTAGTTTAGTATCAATGACTTTTGTAATGATTTTAGCAATAGTTAATTTAAAGTTTGTTATTAATAAGGGAGAATATTTGTATAGAATTGGTCATTTTAATGCGCCTTATGGCATTGAGTTTCGAATTGGAATAATTGAAGCTATGATGGGAGTCCTTTTTACCTTTGTTGCACTTATGATAATTTGGTATTCAATTTATAGTATAGAAAAGGAAATTAAACAATCGAGGCTAGCTTTATATTATTTACTTATAAATATTTTAATAGGTTCTTTATTAGGAGTGGTATATTCTAATGATTTATTTAACTGTTTTGTATTTATAGAAGTGGGAACCCTTGCATCCTGCGGTACTATTATTGTTAAAGACAAAAAAGAAAATATAAAAGCAACTATAAAATATTTGATTATGAGCTGTTTAGGATCGGGTCTTGTACTTATGGGAATTGCCTATTTATATTCAATGACTGGGCATTTAAACATAAACTATATACATGAAGAATTAATTAAAATTCATTTAAATTATCCAAATGCAGTACTAATTGCTATAGTTTTATTTATTGTTGGTCTAGGAGTTAAAAGTGCGATGTTTCCACTGCACAACTGGCTTCCAGATGCTCATTCAAGTGCACCTAGCTCCTCAAGTGCGATTTTATCATCATTAGTCTTAAAGGCTTTTGTATTGCTTTTGATTAAGATACTATATAGAGTTTTTGGAATAAAGATGCTTAATCACTTTGGAGTCTTGAATATTATGTTAGTGCTAGGTAGTTTAGGTATGATAATGGGTTCGATTTTTGCAATATTTCAAAAGGATATAAAAAGAGTTATCGCCTATTCTACTGTGGCCCAAATGGGATATATATTTTTAGGAATAGGTCTTGGAACACATGCAGGAGTTTCAATTGCTATATTTCATATTATCGGACACGCTCTAACTAAATCAGCCCTATTTTTATCAGTAGGGTCAATGATAGAACAAACAGGACATAAAAGCTTAGAAAAGCTAAAGGGAATAGGGAAAGAAATGCCAATAACCTTAGGACTATTTTCTATAGGTGCGTTATCTATGATAGGAATTCCAGTGTTGCCTGGGTTTATAAGTAAGTGGCATTTATCCTTAGCATCTATAGCAGCTGGAGATATAATTTTAATCCTAGTTATATTGCTTAGTAGTTTGTTAAATGCAGTATATTATTTTCCCATTGTTATAAATGGTTTTTTTGGAGAAGAAAATTTGGAAGGTAAAGTATATAAATCTAAAAGCAAACCGTTAAAAGAATTAATGCCAGTAATTTTTCTGATGTTTTCCATGATTTACGTGGGAGTGGCATCCAGAGGCATTATAAATCTAATTAGTTTAGGACTTAAGTAGAGGAGGAAATTATAAATTGAATAATAGCATAATAATACTCCCCATTGTATTTCCATTTATATTGGCGATACTTATAGCAACTATAAAATTTGATGAAAAGCAAAGAAATATTTTTGTCAGCATAGGTGTTATATTAAATTTAATTTTTCTAATTATTATATCTTATTTATTTGGGGAAAGTAGAGTTCATCTATTTAAATTAAATGAATTCTTAGATATTTCTTTTAGAATAGATAAGTTAAGTATACTTTTTTCTTTGTTGGTTGCAATTTTATGGATATTTACTGCTTTCTATGCCATGGAATATATGAAGCACGAAGGAAAGGAAAAAAGATTTTTCATTTTTTTTCTTGCAACACTTGGAGTAACCATGGGAATTGCTTTTTCAGGAAATCTTATAACACTGTATGCTTTTTATGAGTTTCTTACTCTATCAACTTTTCCCCTTGTAATACATACAGATTCAAAAGAAGCACTAAAAAGCGGAAAAAAATATCTAATATACTCTTTTGTAGGTGCTACGTTGGTTTTGCTTGGAATGATTTTATTATTTAGTGTTACTAAGGATACAACCTTTAATGCTCATGGTATTTTATCAGCACTAACAAATGATAATAGAAACATATATATAATTAGCTATGCTTCTATGTTTTTAGGGTTTGGAGTTAAAGCTGCTCTTGTGCCTTTTCATTCATGGTTACCAGCAGCAATGGTTGCACCAACACCAGTTAGCGCACTTCTTCATGCGGTTGCAGTTGTGAAGTCAGGGATCTTTGCTATTATACGGATGAGTTATTTTATCTTTGGAGCAGAAATAATTAAGCAGCTTCACGTAAATGTATTTTTGAGTATTCTCATAGCACTTTCAATTTTAATGGGTTCATTTTTAGCACTTCATCAAGAAAATTTGAAAAAGAGATTGGCTTACTCAACCATTAGTCAATTAGGATATGTACTACTGGGTATAGTTCTTTTAAATGAAGAGGCATTTGTGGGAAGTCTCCTTCATTTAATTAATCATGCAGTAATTAAAATTGTTCTTTTTTTCTGTGTTGGAGCCATAATGTACACCACACACAAAACAGATATTAGCCAGATTAGAGGTATTGGCAAACAGATGCCAATAACAATGGGATGCTTTGCTATAGCTTCTATATCATTAATTGGAATCCCCCCAACAAACGGTTTTGTTAGTAAGTGGTATTTAGCTCAAGGTGGACTTACATCTGGAAAAATGATTTTTCCTGCAATATTGCTTTTTAGTGCATTATTAACTGCTTTATATCTTCTTCCAGTTATAACAGAAGCTTTTTTTAAAAAAGGAGAAAACACTATAGTTAAGGAAGCGCCAATAAAAATGTTAATACCGATAGTTATGATAACCATCCTAGTTGTTTTGCTTGGATTATTTCCTAATATGGTTATCTCATTTATACAGAAAATTGCTAGCGAGGTATTGTAAGAAAGGAGGAAATTATATTGAAATCAACCATGTATTTACTATTCATTTTGATAGCTCCATTAATTGGTTCTTTCCTGGGTTATATTATAGGTAGGAAAAATGAAAGATATAGGGACATTTTTAATATTGTAATGACAGCCCTTGTATTTGCTACAACATCTATACTGTATAAATATGTTGCATCAAGTCCTATAGAGCTATCAATACCTTATGTTATGGGTACTGGTGTTCATTTAAAATTAGATATGTTTAGGTATATCTTTGTTTGGCTTACAACTATGGTGTGGTTCTTAACTACATTGTATTCAACACAGTATTTAATAAATTATAAAAATAGGAATAGATATTATTTATTTTTTATGCTAACCCTAGCAAGTACTATTGGAATTTTTATATCTGAAAATTTTTTAAATTTATTTACATTCTTTGAAATTATGTCTTTTACATCCTATGCATTAGTAATTAACGATGAGGATGATTACTCCCATGATGCAGGCAATACTTATATTATAATGGCAGTTACCGGTGGACTTATACTGCTTATGGGATTATTTTTGCTATATAATTATACTCAAACATTAGATATCAGTGAGCTTAGAGTTGCAGTAAGTAGTTTAGGAGATATAAAGTATCTTATTGTAGCTTTAATGATTATAGGATTTGGTGTAAAAGCAGGGATGGTACCATTACACATATGGCTACCAAAGGCATACCCTGCAGCGCCAACACCTGCAACTGTTGTACTATCTGCGATTTTAGCTAAAACGGGGATATTTGGAATCATATTAACGATTGAAGTGATTATGAATGGAGATTTTATAATATCTATTATTATTTTAATAATAGGTTTTTTAAATATGTTTATTGGTGGGTTTCTAGCCATGATGCAAAGAAATGTAAAGAGAATACTTGCATACAGTAGCATGAGTCAAATTGGTTATATTCTTGTTGGAATAGGACTCATAGGAATTTTGAAAGAGCATAGAACTATAGCTATTTACGGTACTTTGTATCATGTTATAAATCATGGTATTTTTAAAGCTTTACTATTTATGGGTACAGGAACTATATATTTGGTACTAAATGAGCTTAGCATAAATAAAATTGGTGGTTTTGGGATTAAGAAACATGTATTAAAGATAATATTTTTTATAGGAGTTCTATCGGTTATAGGAATGCCTGGTTTCAATGGATTTACCAGTAAAACTATGTTACATGAGGCAATTATTGAAGCGAGGCATATGTATGAGGGTGCATTTTTTAAAATATGCGAAATTGTGTTTGTAATAAGTAGTAGTTTTACCGTAGCTTATTTGATGAAAATATTTGTAGCTGTATTTATAGAAAAAAGTAATCATGATATTGAAAAGGTAAATGCAAGGATAAGCAAAAGAGCCCTTTTACCAATGGTTATATTTAGTGTAATGAGCATTTATATTGGATTTAATCCTAATGTGGTTTTACATGTGTTAGATAAAGCGTTAAAACCCTTTGGAAATCCAAGCACTTTAGCAGTAAGTTTCTACACTTTTAATAACATTAAAAGCTCCATGGTTATAATATTAATTGGTGTATTAATTTATATGGTATTTATACGAGGAGTTTTAAAAAAAGGTGAAGGCGATGATTGGTATTATGTTAATCCAACTTTAAATTGGATAAGCTTAGAGAAGCATATATATAGGCCTTTAGGGAAGGGAATAATTTTTATTAGCTCAGCTATTTTTCGTATCATTGATGGTGCAGTAGTTAATAGTGTTACTTTTGTAGTTAACGGCATTGAATCAATTAGTAAAATGGAAATTAATTATGGAAAGTCTATATTAACAGGAATGAGAAGTGGAATTATTAATTTATTTAAGATTAAGGATATTGCTAAACGAGAAATAAGTAATCATGAAGAAAGTAGAGGAATAGTAAATATCAAAGAGAGAGCGGAAGAAATAGCTCATAATATGAATAGTTTAACTTATTCACTATTTATATTTGGAATCCTACTCATATTATGCCTATTATTTTTAATATTTTAAAAGAGAAGATTGAAAAATGGTTATTATTAGAAAGTTTATAATTTCAAACTATCATTATAAATTTTAAGGATATCTTCTCTTTTTACAACACCCGGATGGTTTTTTAATTTATCACTATTTATGGCCATTTTATCAGTATATGAACATAGGTCCTTATAACTCACACTATTTACATGCCCAAGCATAGAGTTTAAAAAATCACCAAGCTCATCTAAGTTCTCTAATGTTAATAAATATAAAATCTTTCTAACTTTATTTCCATCAGCACAAAACTCTAAGTATGACTTTAAAAGTACGCCATTAGCTTTTCCGTGTGGTACATTGTGAAAGTATGTAAGAGGATATCCCATTCCATGTGGAAGAGATGTACCGGCTTGTGAGATTACCATACCAGCTATAGTAGATGCTACCATTAGCTTTTCTCTTATATGGTAGGAAAAGTCTTTTTCTTTTAGCATAGTTAGACATTCACCAAATAATTTCAAGCCTTTTTCAGCTAGTGCATCGCTTAAGGTATTTGCATTAGAAGATAAGTAACCTTCTATTAAGTGTGATAATGCATCAACTGAAGTATTTATAGTTATATCGTCAGGTAAGAACATTAGATATTTCACATCTAGGAAAGCAATTTCCGGAAATACCTTTTGACATATACCTCTCTTTGTTTGGGCGTGGTCATCAGTAAGTATAGCATAGGGGGTTGTTTCAGTGCCAGTTCCTGCTGTGGTTGGAACTGCAATAACTGGTAATGATTTTAAATGTGGACTATTAAATAAGCTATTTCTTGTAGCTGTAGGATTATTAATTAATATTCCAGCTGCCTTTGCAGCATCGATTGGAGAGCCACCACCAATTCCAATAATAAAATTGGACTTTTTTGTCCTCCCTAGCTCTGCTATATTTTCTACTGTTTGTAATGATGGGTTCTCCTCCACATGGTTAAAGATATCATAGCTAATTCCTTCTTTTTTTAATGCATTTGTAACATCGTTTAATGATCCGTTTACAATTGATGAAGTCTTGCCTGTTATAATTAAAGCTTTTTCTCCATAAGTAGCAAATAGCATACTATTGTTTATTATTACATCCTTATCTAATAAGAACCTTGTTGGCATATAGTAGTTTATAAAATCCATGATTTTTCCTCCTCTTTGATGCAAGTTTAAGTGAGTTATTATTTTCTTTTATAGTGTACACTATACATTATAACATTAAGCCTATTTTTCGGTAGTGATAATAAAACTAAAATGTATTACATATATTTCCAAGGAAATATATTTCAAAAGCATTTGAAGTATATTTAATTTATTAATAGTATTATAAAAATAAGATAAAATTTACTGCAAATGATTTTTTTATAGTATACTTATATAAATCTTAATAAAAACTGATTTATAAATTTACTTAATATCTAAAATAACATTAGGAAGTGGTATAGTGGAAGAACGATTACAAAAATTTATGGCAAGATGTGGTGTGGCTTCACGAAGAAAATGCGAAGAATTTATTACTATGGGAAGGGTAAAGGTAAATGATTCACTTGTTGTAGAGCTTGGGTATAAAGTTGAACCTGACATAGATAAGGTTTACGTAGATAATAAAATAATTAGTTTAGAAGAAAATAAAGTATACATTGCATTAAATAAACCAGAAGGAATAGTATCTACTGTAAAGGATGAAAAGGGTAGAAAAACTATTTTAGATTTAGTAGAAGTGAAAGAGCGTATATATCCTATAGGACGATTAGACTATGAAACATCTGGCTTAATTATACTAACTAATGATGGTGATATATACAATAAAGTAATTCACCCAAGAGAGGTAATAAATAAAGTTTATATGGCTTTGCTAGAGGGTTTACCAACAGATGAAGAAATCTCTAAATTCTGTAATGGCGTTGATATTGACGGATATATAACAGCAGAGGCAGACCTTCAAGTTTTAAAAAGAGTGGGAGTAAATTGCAGTGCTAAAATAACTATACATGAAGGTAAGAATCGACAGATAAGGAAGATGTGTGATGCTATAGATCATTCTGTTATTAACTTAAGAAGAGTTTCTGTGGGTGAAATACTTTTAGGTGATTTAGAAAAAGGAAAATGGAGAAATCTAACCAATAAAGAGGTAGAATATTTAAAGAATTTATAAATTATGAATCTATTTTACTGTAGAAATATAAATGCTAAGTTTATAAGAGTAATTATGCACTGACTGTGTACTAAAGTAATAAAATATCAAAGATTGGTAAGGCGATTTATCAATTTATACTAACAATAGAAAAAATATTGTAAAAAATGAATAATTTATTGAAGTTGTGTTCAATAAATGATAAAATGAAATAAATATTTCATTTTATCATTTATTGAACATTTTTATTTCATTTGCTTGAATTAATATAGAAAGGATTGAGTTGATTATGGAAAATAACAAACAAGATTTAATGAGGGCTATTCAAATCAAGTTTCCACGCTTAAGTAAAGGTCAAAAATTAATAGCAGAATATATTTTAAAACATTATGATAAGGCAGCTTTTATGACGGCAGCAAAGTTAGGAATAAGTGTAGGTGTAAGTGAATCTACGGTTGTAAGATTTGCTAATGAACTAGGGTTTAGTGGTTATCCAAAGCTTCAGAAATCACTTCAAGAATTAATCAAAAACAAATTGACCACTGTTCAAAGAATTGAATTATCTAATGATTTTATTACTCAAGAAAATGCATTAAAGGGTGTTTTAAAGGCTGATATGGAAAACATTAGAGCCACTCTTGAAAAAATTAATCATAAAACCTTTGATGATGTAGTAAATTCACTATTTAAAGCCAAAAAGATATATATAATCGGACTTAGGAGTTCATCAGCACTAGCAGAATTCTTAGCCTTTTATTTAAATCTTATTTTAGATAATGTTAAGGTTGTTGCATATGGTGTAAGTGATATATTTGAACAAATGATTAATGTTTCCGAGCATGATGTAGTTATTGGAATAGGGTTTCCAAGATATGCGGCAAGAACAATCGAAGCTTTAGCCTTTGCTAAAAGTAGAAATGCCGATGTTGTAGCAATTACAGATAGTCTATTGTCTCCACTTGCAGCTAAGGCGGATAGTACATTAATAGCTCAAAGTAATATGGCATCTTTTGTTGATTCATTAGTAGCACCACTTAGTGTAATAAATGCATTGATTATTGCTGTTGGCTTAAGAGAAAAAGAGAAAATTTCAAGCACATTTACTGCGCTGGAAGAAATATGGGAAGAATATGAAGTTTATTCCTATAAAGATAAAGATGAAAGATAATTTTAACAAATTATCTTTATGTAAATGCTTACTTCTTTATTAAAAAAATAAAAATAAATTTTAAATATAAAGAAGGAATAATGGAAAGTATATAGAATATAGTATAGTGTAAAGCAATTTAGTATGCATTTGCATATTAAAATGAAATAAATCATTCATTTTTAGGAGGGTATAATTTATGGAAACTAAAGCTTATATTCAACAGGTATTAGAAAATGTTAAAAAAAGAAATGCAAATGAGCCTGAGTTTTTACAAACAGTTGAAGAGGTATTAGGATCTTTAGCACCAGTTCTAGAACAACACCCAGAGTATATGGACGCAAATATCCTAGAAAGATTCTGTGAACCAGAAAGACAAATTATGTTTAAAGTGTCATGGGTTGATGATGCAGGTGTTACACAAGTTAACCGTGGATTTAGAGTACAATTTAACGGATGCATAGGACCATTTAAAGGTGGATTAAGATTTCATCCTTCAGTAAACGTTTCAATAGTTAAATTCTTAGGATTTGAACAAATATTAAAGAACTCATTAACTGGACTTCCAATAGGTGGAGGTAAAGGTGGTTCTGATTTTGATCCAAAAGGAAAATCAGATGCTGAGATAATGAGATTCTGTCAAAGCTTTATGACTGAACTTTACAGACATATAGGACCAAATGTTGACGTTCCAGCTGGAGATATTGGTGTTGGCGGAAGAGAAATTGGTTATTTATATGGACAATATAGAAGAATTAGAGGATCTTTTGATAATGGAGTTCTTACAGGAAAAGGATTATCATATGGTGGAAGTTTAGTAAGACCAGAAGCTACAGGTTTTGGTATAGCTTATTTCTGTCAAGAAATGCTTAAACATGAAGGAACAGACTTCAAAGGTAAAACAGTAGCTTCTTCAGGTTTTGGTAATGTTGCTTGGGGACTTTGTAAAAAGGTTCAAGATTTAGGTGGTAAAGTAGTAACACTTTCTGGTCCAGACGGATACATATATGATCCAGCTGGAGTACTTGGTGAGAAAATTGATTACTTAGTTGAAATGTTACGTGTAAACAAGGGATCAAGAGTTAAGGACTATGCTGATAAGTATGGTTGTGAATTCCACGCTGGAGAAAAGCCATGGGGTGTAAAAGTTGACATAGTAATACCATGTGCAACTCAAAACGATATTCATATTGAGCATGCTAAACAAATAGTTGCAAACGGAATAGAAATGGTTTGTGAAGGAGCTAACATGCCTTGTACTAATGAAGCAGTTGAGTACTTCTTAGAAAAAGGACTTAAAGTAGGTCCATCTAAGGCTGCAAATGCAGGCGGAGTTGCTACATCAGCACTTGAAATGAGCCAAAACAGCATGAGATTATCATGGTCAGCTGAAGAAGTTGATGCTAAATTACATGGAATTATGGTTAATATATATAACAACTGTAAAAATGCATCAGAAAACTTTGGATTTGGATACAATCTAGTTGCTGGAGCTAATATTGCAGGATTTGCTAGAGTTGCAGAAGCTATGCACGCTCAAGGAAATTATTAATTTTAAAATAAATATTTTAAAGAGAATCCTTTAATTAGGGTTCTCTTTTTTTAATTACATAGGAAACAGCGTGCGGAAGTTACTGTGGATAAAATCTATACGCTATAGGTTGTCACTTTTGCCACTTGCCACGTGCCACGTGGGTGGCACTAATATTAAGCTATGTGTTACAATAGAAACGGGAATTTAGTTAAATTACTTTATTTATTTTTAAATAAGGTTGAATAAATTTAGGTAATATATTAAATTATAATAGTAAGTATTATAAGGGAGTGATTTGGTGGCAAAAGTTATTGTTATTGGAGGAGGACCTGCAGGTATGATGGCAGCTATTTCGGCTTCATCTAAACATGAGGTGGTACTCATTGAGAAAAATGAAAAATTAGGAAGAAAACTTTTTATAACTGGCAAGGGTAGATGTAATATTACAAATGGCAAGGATATTGGTGATTTTTTTGAACATATACCATGTAATCCTCATTTCTTATATAGTTCCTTATATTCTTTTACTAATGAAGATACAATGATCTTCTTTAAAGCGCTAGGAGTTGACCTTAAAGTTGAAAGAGGAGATAGGGTATTTCCACAGTCAGATAAGTCTTCAGATATTATAAAGGCTTTTACTACAGAATTACATAATAAAAATGTTAGAGTAGAGTTAAACTCAAAGGTGAAAAAAATAATTAGAAATAATCAGCATATCCTTGGAGTGGAACTTGCTGATGGCACTAGTGAATATGGGGATTATTTCATATTATGTACTGGTGGATTATCATATCCTCAAACGGGTTCCTCAGGTGAAGGATTAACTTATGCAAGGATGCTTGGACATGATATAATTAAACCTAAGCCTTCGTTGGTTCCCATTGAAATTGAAGAAGAGTGGATTAAAGATTTGCAGGGTCTGTCCTTAAAAAATGTAGAACTTAAAATTGTTAATAGCAAAAATAAAAGTATATATAAAGAATTTGGAGAAATGCTTTTTACTCATTATGGCGTTTCAGGGCCTATTGTTTTAAGTGCTAGTAGTTTCGTAAAATCAGAAGAAAAATTTAAAGCTTTCATAAACTTAAAACCAGCTTTAAGTGAAATACAACTTGATAAGCGAATTCAAAGTGATTTCTTAAAATATGCAAATAAAACTTTTAAAAACTCATTGAATGATTTGCTTCCTAGCAAGTTGATTAATACAATAATTCAGTTATCAAATATAGATGAGAATAAACAAGTAAACTCTATTACCAAAGAAGAAAGAAAAACATTAGTAAGCTTACTTCAAAACTTGCCGCTTACCATAAAGGGACTTCGTCCAATAGACGAAGCTATTATAACTAGTGGTGGAGTTGATACACTACAAATAGATGCATCTTCTATGAAATCAAAGGTTATAGATAATCTTTATTTTGCAGGTGAAATGATAGATGTAGATGCATATACAGGTGGTTATAACCTACAAATAGCATTATCAACGGGATATTTGGCCGGAACGAATGTAGGAGAGGATTAGGGAGGAAAAAATTAAATGGACATTTCTGTTGCAATAGATGGACCTGCAGGTGCAGGAAAAAGTACAATAGCTAAAATAATAGGTAAGAGATTCAACCTTATGTATATTAACACAGGATCAATGTATAGAGCGGTTACGCTAAAGGCAATGGATGCAAATGTATCAGAAAAACAGGTAGCTGAATTAGTTAAAATAGTGGAATCTTTGGAGATGCATTTTGAAGAGGATCATTTATTTGTTAATAAGGAAGATTTGACGGATATTATAAATATGCCAATTATAAGCAATAATGTTTCAAGATATGCAGCTGTACCTGAAATAAGAGAAATTCTTGTTAGACTACAACAAAACATAGCTAAAAAGTTTAATGTGATTATGGATGGAAGAGACATAGGAACTGTCGTCCTTGTAGATGCACCCTTTAAATTTTACTTAACTGCTAGCAGTGAAGAGAGGGCAAAGAGAAGATATGAAGAATTAAAATCTAAAGGTATAGAAGTTGATTACAATACCATTTTAAGTGAAATTGTAAAAAGAGATTATATTGATACTCATAGAGAGATTACTCCTTTAGTTAAGGCGTGCGATGCTATAGAAATAGATTCTTCTGCTTTAGATATTGATGGAGTAGTTGAAACAATTGTAGGGTATATTAATTCAAAGAGTAAAACCAACTAATGTACCTTATTTAAGGAGGTAACAGTATGGATAGAATAACACTTGCTTCTAGTGCTGGTTTTTGTTTTGGAGTTAAAAGAGCAGTAGATATAGCTTTAACCATGAAAGAAAAATATAATAGTAAAGTATACACATTAGGACCACTTATCCATAACAATGATGTGGTGGATTTCCTAAAAGAAAACTTAATATTTCCTATAGAACTTGATAGCGTTTCATGCCTAAAAGAAAATGATACTATTATTATTAGATCACATGGAGTATCGGAAGAAACATTAAATTTTTTAAAGAAAAATAACTTTAATATAGTAGATGCTACATGCCCTTACGTAGAAAACATTCACAAGAAGGTGGAGAAATACTACAAGTTAGGATACGGCATAATTATTGTAGGAGATAAAAATCACCCTGAAGTTATTGGGATTAATGGCTGGTGTGATGATTCAGCATTAATATTTAAGAGTGGTGAGGAAGTTGTAAACGTACCAAGAAAGGTATGTGTAGTATCTCAAACAACTGAAAGAGAATCTACCTGGGAAGAAGTATTAGCTAAGATTATAAGTAACAGTAAAGAAATAGTTGCATTTAATACTATTTGCAGTGCAACGCAAGTGCGTCAAGAATCTGCAGAAGAACTCTCAAAAAAAGTTGATGCTATGGTTGTTATTGGGGGTTTTAATAGTTCTAATACTACAAAGCTTTATGAGATATGTAAGAAAAGTTGTGAAAATACAATACATGTAGAAAATTTATTAGGTATTCCAGATGATTTTATAAAAAGTGAAAGAATTAGAAGTATAGGAGTTACAGCAGGGGCTTCAACGCCAGATTGGATTATTAAGGAGGCAATTTCAAAAATGAATGACAATACTTATTTAACTAAAGAAGAAAATCCAACAAAATTACTTAAAGAAGCATTTGAAAGTAAAAATCCAATTTCGGTTATAGTTAAAGAGGTTGTAAATAGTGGATTGATATGTAGTTTAAAAGGATTAAGGGTTTTTGTGCCTGCGTCACATATAGAATTAGACTACGTAGAGAATTTAGATAGTTATCTAGGAAAAGAACTCGAGGTTACAATAATAGAATTTGATGATAGTAACCGAAATGTGAAGATTGTTGGTTCTAGAAGACTAATATTGCAAAAGAAACTAGAAGAAAAGCAGTTAAAAGTTTGGGATGATTTAGAGAAAGGACAGATTGTAGAAGCTATTGTAAAACGGTTAACTGACTTTGGAGCCTTTGTATCAGTTGATGGCATAGATGGATTAATACATGTTTCTGAGATTTCCTGGGCCAATGTTAACAAACCTAGTAACTATTTACATATAGGCGATGTAATAAAGGTTTATATATTAGAGGTAGATAAACAAAATAAGAAGTTATCTTTAAGTATGAAAAAACTTATTAAAAACCCATGGATAGATTTATTAGATAAATATCCATTGGGGAGCATTGTTAGATGCAAGGTGGTTAGGTTTACTAATTTTGGAGCTTTTGTTGAACTAGAACCCGGAGTAGATGGATTGATTCATATTTCTGAAATAAGCCATAAACATATTGAAAAAATAAGTGATATTTTGAAGATTGGTCAAGAAGTAAAAGCTAAAATAGTAGAAGTAAATGAAGAAATGAAAAAGATATCTTTAAGCATAAAACAAGTTATTGAAGTGTAATATTATAATAAGGTTATAATTAATCAAACCTAAAAATAATAATTAATGGAGTAAATCTAAATGTATAAATTAGCAAACTTAACTTTGAAAAGCATTAACAGTTTCAGAAAAATTAATCAATATAACACTGTATTTAGCTTATCTAACAAGAATTTTTTTAAGGACTATGATAATAGTAACATTCTTCAGAAAATATTTTTAAGAAAAAATGTAAAACTATTATTTGAAGAAAAAGGAGAGAGGTTAGAACGTAATTATATAGGTTACATATGGTTTGAGAAGCATAGTAAAGATTATAGTTCCATTAATTCAATAAATGTAGTAAGTGGCGATGATTTAGTTAATGGTTACAGAACTTTAATTAGTCCTATTGCTAACAGTAAGTTAATAACCTATGAATGTATAAGTAATGATGTAAATGAAGATATATTAAATAAGTTAGAATTCAAGAAAACTAAGGGAATTATTGAACTTGAAAAACAATGTGCAGAATATAAAAAGGTTGATGTGCCTAAAGATGTTACTTTTTCTATAATAGAGAAGAATAAAGATGAAGAGCTACGATGCAATGTTCAAAACGAGATATTTAAAAGTAATAACAGAATACCAATAAACGTTGAAGATATCTATTTTGATGAAGCTCAAGGATACTACTTAAATGATGCCTCAGTATTTATTAATCTATATGGTGAACCAATTGGATATGGACAAATTATTGTTGAAGATAATGTTGCAAGTATAGTAAACTTTGGAATTATAGGAAAGTATAAAAGAGAGGGATATGGTAAAGTACTATTAGGTTATTTGCTTAATTTGGCTATGGATAATGACTTTAAAAAAGTATCTTTAAAAGTAGACTCTAGTAATACGCCTGCTTTAAATTTGTATCTTTCTTTGGGGTTTGAAGTTAAAAGTGAATTATATTCCTTTGAAAAACATAAAAGAGTAGCTAGATGAATTATAATCTAGCTACTCTTTTATGTTGATTATTTATTTAGCGTGTTGCTTCATACTTATTTAAAAGCTTTACGAATAACTCAGGAACCTTTTCCATGTTTTCTGGAGTTTCTACAAATGCGATACGCATCTGAGTGCTTCCTGGATTAAATTCACTTGGTTTAATATCATAGAAACCTTTCATCGGTGCTACTAAAAGAGTTGTTTCCACTCCATTTAAGTCCACTGAGCCTTCATTTGCGCAGTACATAACAAAGTCCACTGAATCAAATCCTGGCTTTACAACATTTCTAACGTCAATTACTGAATATATAGCGGAATCAGGGCTAGAAACAATCAGACCAGGGTCTAGTTCCTTCACGCCGTTATAGAATTTAAACATAATTTTTTTGTAATACTCACGAATACCATCGCACCATTCATTAATCTGCGTTTTGCTTTCATGAGCAAGTGCTCCGAAGATATACTGACCGATTACATTTGCGCAAAGGTTAGCAGTATATTCAGCTACTGACTGTGTATGGAATTCTTCACTATCAGTTATTAAAGCTCCTATTCTTAAACCGCAGGCACTCCATACTTTTGATGCGGTTTCTATACTTATTCTCCTACCTTCTATGCCAGGTACATCTGCATTAGTGATTCCCCAGATGCTTACAAGGCTACTATCAGTATAATACAGTTCACGATAAGCTTCATCACTGATCATCCACATATTATATTTTACACATAGTTTAGCAAGATCTTTAAGCGTTGCGTAATCGTAGAGCTGTCCTGTAGGATTGTCATATGGTATTACAAGAAGTGCACCAGGATTATGCTTTTTAATGGTTTCTTCAATCTTGTCCATCTCTGGAAGGCTGAACTTGCCATCATCGCCTAAATTACGTTTTACTGTAACAGTTTTACGTCCCACTCTTTCTGCGAAAGCAATATAATTTGTATAGGCTGGGTCAATCATCATAAGAGGTTTATCATTAGTGCCTGCATCTCCGCAAACACCCAGTAATAACAGCTCCATACCAGTTGAACCACCATCGGTTACCTGAACGAATAACTTACTAGTATCAAAACCTTCGCATCTTAGAATGTTTTTAAATGCTTCTTGAGCCTCGTCTACACCAGCAGTGCCTGAATATCTTACAACACCTTTTGCAAATGGGCTTTCAGGTGCATCCAACGAAAACATCCTTTTTTGCATAGCAGGGTTTGTTGGAAGTGAAACATTTCCAATTGCTACATTAACTAATGCAGGTTTAATTTTACGTTCCCCAAATTTGATCTGTCCAAGTCTAACATCTGATGGCATCCTTTTTTTGAAATGTTCTGACATTACTGGTTTGTTCATAAAAATACCCCCTAAAAATATAATTATAATTTATAAAATATCTATACTCTTATAATATTATATCATACTAAAACCCTTATTAGATAGTGGAATATGGACTATAATAAGAGAATTCAAATAACTAAAAGTTATTTGAATTCTCTTATTATAGTTTCAACAGGTACATAAGATACTTTTATATCGACCATATTACTATGCTTGCACATATAAAAATAGCTTCGATCAACTATACAGTCATATTGTAATTGTTTATTGACAAGATTCTCATTTTTTTTCGCATCATACATTATAATCACTCCTCTTTGATAGCTTACCCTAAAAACAGAAAATTAATATAAAAACTAAAAAAAATGAATTTTAAATCTAAATATGTTCAAATAGTAAAAATGCCTTTTAAAAAACTAGTATATTATATATAATAGACAAGTGATAATACTTTTTTATAAAGGAGAATAAACTAATGAATGAAATACTTAAATATTATATAGAAACATGGGGTTGTCAGATGAATGAGGAGGATTCCGAGAAGTTATCTGGTTTACTAATACCTATGGGTTATAAAAAAACTTCAGATAAACAAACTGCTGATATAATTATATTTAATACTTGTTGTGTAAGAGAGAATGCAGAGCAAAAGGCTGACGGGAACATAGGGGCTTTAAAAACTTTAAAAAAGGAAAATCCAAACCTTATAATAGCTGTTACTGGATGTATGATGCAGCAAGAAGGTATGGCAAAACATATAATAACTAAATTTCCCTTTGTAGATATTATTATTGGAACACATAATGCTTATAAATTTCCAGAGTACTTAAAAAGAATACAAGGTGGAGATTCATCTATAGTTGAAATTTGGGATAAAGAAGAAGACATTGTGGAAGGAATTCCAATAGATAGGGAAAGTAGCATAAAAGGGTTTGTTACTATTATGTATGGCTGCAATAATTTTTGTACTTATTGCATAGTACCATATGTGCGTGGAAGAGAAAGAAGTAGAAATCCAGAAGATATCATAGCTGAAATAGAAACTATGGTTGCACAAGGTTACAAAGAAATAACTTTACTTGGCCAAAATGTTAACTCTTACGGAAAGGGATTAATTCCGCAAATAGACTTTGCAGAATTACTTAGAAGAATTAACACTATTGAGAATTTAGAGCGAATAAGATTTATGACATCTCATCCAAAGGATTTATCTTTAGAGGCAATAGAAGTAATCGCTGAAGGTGAGAAACTTTGTGAGCAAATTCACTTGCCAGTACAATCAGGTTCAACGAACCTTTTAAATAAAATGAATAGACATTACGATAGAGCTCAGTATTTGGAATTAGTTAAAAACATTAGAAAGACAATGCCAGATGTTGGGTTAAGCACAGATATAATTGTTGGATTCCCAGGAGAAACAGAGGAAGATTTTGCAGAAACTCTAAGTCTTATGGAAGAAGTAAGATTTGATTTAGCCTTTATGTATATTTACTCTAAAAGGAAAGGAACTCCTGCAGATGAAAGATTAGATCAAATACCAGAAGATGTTAAGCATGAGAGATTTAATAGATTAGTTGAAGTTGTTAATAGAATTTGTGCAGAGAAAAACAAAGAATATGAGGGAAAGATTGTAGAAGTGTTAGTTGAGGGTTTTAGTAAAAATGACGAGAGCAAATTAATGGGAAGAACTAGAACTGGAAAACTGGTAAACTTTGATGGCAACAGTAAGGCTATAGGAGAACTGGTATCTGTTCAAATAACAAAGGCATTCTCTTTTTCACTCATAGGTGAAGAAATATAAATTACACTTTTCAAGATATATTGCAGCACCGCAGGTGATGATTTAACAGGTGTAGGGTAGGTAACAATTACAATGTTACCTACATGAACAGAAAAGCAAGGGGGCAATACAATTGGCATTAACTCCGATGATGGTACAATATTTTGAAATAAAAGACAAATGTACGGATTGCATATTGTTTTTTAGATTAGGTGACTTTTATGAAATGTTTTTTGAAGATGCGGAGGTTGCATCCAAAGAATTAGAACTAGTGCTTACAGGGCGTGATTGTGGACTTGAAAAAAGGGCACCTATGTGTGGGATACCTTATCATGCTGCAAATAACTACATAGGCAGGCTAATTTCAAAAGGATATAAGGTTGCTATATGTGAACAAGTAGAAGATCCAGCACTTGCAAAAGGTATAGTTAAAAGAGATATTATCAAAATAGTTACACCAGGTACCTACACTGATTCTAACTTTTTAGAAGAAAGTAAGAATAATTATATAATGAGTCTATTTATTGACAATGAAACTAACTTTTGTGGAATGTGTTTTTGTGATGTGTCAACAGGTGAATTTAGTTGTACGGACACTAATCTAAGCCTAGTTACTATACTAGATGAAATATCAAAGTTTAGCCCAAAAGAGATTATTATATCAGAGGAAATGCCAGAAGATATATTAAAGGCTACAAAAGAAAGATTTAATGTATCCTATTCTGCTTACAAAAGAGACTTCTTTGTTATGAAAGATGATACTTTAATAAAAAATCAATTTCATAATTTTTCAGAGGTCACACTGTCACAAACTTTACTAAGCAGTGTTTTTGGGCTGCTTAGTTATATTATGGATACACAAAGGAATTCACTGTCTCACATAGACACTATAGAATATTATAGTATTTTTAATTATGTAAGTTTAGATGCAAATTCCAGGAGAAACTTAGAGCTAACAGAAACATTAAGAGATAAAACTAAGAGAGGTTCCCTGCTTTGGGTATTAGATAGAACTAATACTGCTATGGGAGCTAGAAGGCTCCGTAAGTGGTTAGAACAACCTTTAATTAATAAGAGTTTAATAGAGGAGAGATTGGAAGGGGTAGAAGAATTAAAAAGTAATATATCCTGCCACGAAGATCTAAAAGACGTACTTACAGATATTTATGATATAGAAAGACTTGTAGGAAAGATTTCTTCGAAAAATGTTAATGCAAAAGAACTGATGTCTCTTAAATGCTCTATAGAGAAGATACCAAAGCTCAAATCTATTTTGTCAGCACTCAATAGTAAGTTAATGAAAAAAATATATTTAGAGCTAGATGACTTAGAGGATATATATAATACCTTAGATAAGTCTATAATTGAAAATCCGCCTATCTCTATTAAAGAGGGGAATATTATCAAAGCAGGCTTAAATAGTGAAATAGATGAGTTGCGTCTTGCTAAAGCACATGGCAAGGAATGGATAGCAACATTAGAAAATGATGAAAAAAGCATAACTGGAATAAAGTCGTTAAAAGTAGGATATAACAGAGTATTTGGTTATTATATTGAAATAACAAAATCCAATATTGCATCTATTCCCGAGGGAAGGTATATAAGAAAGCAAACCTTGTCTAATGCAGAGAGATACATAACCCCTGAACTTAAGGAAATGGAAGAAAAGATTTTAGGAGCAGAAGAAAAGTTAGTAAGCATTGAGTATGAAGTATTTACTGGTATACGAGAAGAGATTGAAAATCACATAGACAGAATGAAAAATACTGCGAAACTAATATCAGAAATCGATTGTTTAAGCTCTTTAAGCACAATTGCTATAGAAAACAATTATAATAAACCTAAAATAAATACTAAAGGTATCCTTAATATTAAAGGGGGAAGGCACCCTGTAGTTGAGAAAATGCTACCTACAAACACTTTCATTGAAAATGACACATATATGGATACAAAAGATGATCAGCTCCTATTAATAACTGGCCCAAATATGGCAGGTAAGTCTACATATATGCGCCAAGTTGCTCTAATAACTATTATGGCTCAAATAGGAAGTTTTGTTCCTTGCTTATCCGCAGATATATCTATATGTGATAAAATATTTACACGAATTGGAGCTTCAGATGATCTTGCTGGTGGTAAGAGTACCTTTATGGTAGAGATGTGGGAAGTATCCAATATATTGCAGAATACAACAAACAAAAGCCTTGTTTTACTTGATGAAGTGGGTAGGGGTACTAGTACCTACGATGGACTCAGCATTGCTTGGTCAGTAATTGAGTATATGTGTAAGAATGCAAGTTTAAGAAGTAAAACATTATTTGCTACTCATTATCACGAGCTAACAAAGCTTGAAGGAATAATTAAAGGAGTTAAAAATTATTCTGTAGATGTACGAAAAATTGAAAATGAAATTGTGTTCCTTCGAAAGATTGTACCTGGTGGAGCTGATGAATCCTATGGAATCGAGGTTGCAAAGCTTGCAGGCCTACCTAAAGATGTAATAGAAAGAGCTAATGAAATCCTAGAGACACTAGAGAATTTTAATAATACTACAGAGCTGGATTTAGTTTATAATAAAGTTCCAAATAATAACATTACCAATAAAGAAAGCGTTAAAAATGATAAAAAGTCTATTGATTTTGTTCATGAAAAAGAAGTTGCTATAACTTGTACTTCTCAAACTAATATTGTAAAAGACGAAGTTATACAAATTAACTTTACAGACATAGAAAAGGATAATATGTTAAAGGAAATTAAAAATATAGATATTCTAAATCTTACGCCTATAGATGGGTTTAATAAACTATATGATTTAATTAAAAGAGCTAAATTGCTATAAAGGTAGCAAAGGATGTGAGTTATCATGAGAATCAATATGTTAGAAGTTGAAACTTCCAATAAGATTGCTGCAGGGGAGGTGGTAGAACGCCCTTCCTCAGTTGTAAAGGAGTTAGTGGAAAATAGCATAGATGCTGGTGCTAAAAATATTATTGTAGAGATTATTGATGGTGGTCAAAGTAGTATAAAGGTAATTGACGATGGCTATGGAATACATGAAGATGATATAGAAAAGGCATTTTTGCCTCATGCTACAAGCAAAATAAAATATGTTGAAGATATTTATAATATACATACTTTGGGCTTTAGGGGAGAAGCATTACCTAGTATTGCTTCAGTATCCCGCAGTACATTAAGTAGCAGAACTAAAGAATCACCTGTTGGCAAAGAGATATCTAAGTCTTCAGGAGATATACTGCATATTAAAGACGTAGGGTGCAATGTTGGCACAACAATAGAGGTTAAAGATCTGTTTTTTAATGTGCCTGCAAGACAAAAGTTCCTTAAAACACCTCAAAGGGAAGCCGCTTTAATATCAGATATTGTAGGTAGACTTGCTCTTGCTAACAATGAAATCTCTTTTAAACTATTAAGTAACGATAAGAAGGTTATATCTACATATAGCTCAACAAATCTTAGTGACACCATTAGATATATATATGGCAAAGAGGTTGTAGAGAATATTATAAACTTTGAGCGCTACAACGATGTAATGTCTGTTCATGGATATATTGGTAATGCACAGATAAGTAGGGGAAGTCGAAATAGGCAAAGCATCTTCGTTAATAAAAGGTATATTAAAAGTAGCTTAATTACCGCAGCAGTAGAAAATGCATTTAAATCTTTTCTTACTGTTAATAAGTTTCCCTTTTTTGTTATATTCTTAGATATTTTTCCGGAGTATATAGATATAAATGTTCATCCTCAAAAAACTGAAATTAAGTTTCAACAGGATAAAGCAGTATTTAAACTTGTGTTTGATGCCGTTCATACTGCAATCGGTGACAGTTTAAGAGGTAACTTTAATGTAACAGATGAAAATAACATGGATAAAGAAATTGAAAAGAATACTATAAAAAAAGAAATTTATGATTTTAATAGGATAGTAATAGATGAAAAAGATAAAGAAGAGTTAGAAAAAAGTATTCAGATTCCAATAGATTTTAACTATAAAACATTGAATAATGATAGGAAAGGTTTTACAAAGGAACAATATGCACCTGTGAATTACCATAAGTATACTAGCATTTCTAATAATGAAGATAATAATGAATTATCAGATGAAAGTGTGCCAATGCAGCTTAAAGAGAGCTATGAAATTAATTATGACATTGATAATCCTACATCATCAAAGGGAATACCTGTAATTTCAAAGTTTCCGGAGCTTAGACTTATAGGGCAATTTAATAAGACATATATCTTAGGTGAAGTAAACAATGAGCTTTATTTAATTGACCAACATGCAGCACATGAGAAGATACTATTTGAGAAGTATAAAAAAGAAATAAAAAATGCACAAGTATTGTCTCAGATTTTAGTGACATCCGTTGTGATTGAGCTATGCCAGGAGGATTATGCTTACTACACTGAAAATGAAGCAGTGTTTAAGAAGGTTGGTTTTGAAATTATTGAATTTGGAGAAAATACAATAAGTATAAGGGAAGTTCCTATCATACTTGGAAAACCAGATGTTAAAAATCTCTTCAATGAGATATTGGATAACTTAAAGAACATGGGGTCAGGTGAAACAGTAGAAATTAAGTATAATCGTATAGCTACCCTTGCCTGTAAAGCAGCTATAAAAGCAAATAATCAACTCTCAGAACTTGAGATGACTAGTTTGATTAATGAGTTAAGGCATATTGAGGAGCCTTTTACGTGTCCTCATGGAAGACCTACCATAGTAAAGATGACACTTAATGAATTAGAAAAGAGATTTAAAAGAATACAGTAAAAAAAGGTGGAAATATGAAAGATTTATTTATTTTAGCAGGTCCTACAGCAGTAGGTAAAACAGGAATTTCTATAAAACTAGCACAAAGGCTAAATGGAGAGATTATATCAGCAGATTCAATGCAAATATATAAATCCATGGATGTTGGCTCAGCTAAGATTTCAAAGGAAGAGATGAAGGGTATTCCTCATCATATGGTTGATATAATAGAGCCTAGTGAAGATTTTAGTGTGGCAGAATTTAAAGAAAGAGCTGAAACTGCTATAGATGCCATTACTCATAGAAATAAACTTCCAATGCTAGTTGGGGGAACTGGGTTTTACATAAATTCTTTAATATATAACTATAACTTTGCAACCACAAATAAAGATGAAGAGTATAGAGATGACCTTACAAAACTTGCAGATACAAAAGGAAAAGAGTATGTCCATGAATTACTTAAGGATATAGACCCAGAATCTTATAACAAACTATATCCCAATGATTTAAAAAGAGTTATTAGGGCTTTAGAAGTATATAAGGTCAGTGGTAGACCCATGAGTGAATTTGCGGCAGAGCAAGATATTTTAGATGTACCTTATAATGTATACTATTTTGTACTAAATATGGATAGACAAAAACTATATAATCAAATAAATACTCGTGTAGATATAATGATAAAAAATAATTTGATTGAGGAAGTTATAAAATTAAAAGAAATGGGCTATAATTCAGATATGCAGTCAATGAAGGGGATAGGGTATAAAGAGATACTATATTATTTAAATAATGAAATATCCTTAAATGAAGCTGTAGAGATGATAAAACAAGGGAGTAGAAATTACGCTAAAAGGCAACTTACTTGGTTCAGAAAAGATTCAAGGATAAATTGGATTAATAAAGATGAGTTTAGCAGTGAGGATGAAATAGTAGAACATATTATAAGTAAAATATCTTCAATAAAATCATCACCTGCGGTGCTGCAATATTAACGACTTCAGAAGGAGATTTAGACTCTCACTTAAGTTTTACTCTTGATAGGTTAGTTGCCCCACACATATAGAAGGTGGAGACTTTCCTTCTGAAATGTCGTTAAAAGGATTATAAATTAGAATATTTCGTTAAATTAAAAGGATTTTATAAATCTTTATAGAATATTCTTAAAATGCTAATTGAATCATGGAGGTGCACTTATGAGCAAAGCAACTAATAACTTACAGGATATAATTTTAAACGGCGCAAGGAAGGGTAGAATTCCAGTTACCATACATTTAACCAATGGTTTTCAATTAAAGGGTAATGTAACAGGATTTGATAGTTTCACAGTAGTATTAAACTGTGATGGAAAACAAATGATGATATATAAGCATGCAATTTCTACCATAACTCCATTTACTCCAATATCATTTAATAACGAAGAAGCTTAAAGTCATAAAACATACCTTTCATGTTAAGGTATGTTTTTGTATTTTGTAGACTTATTATTATAGTGGGGATTATAGCTACTTTTCAAGTATATCCTTAAGTTCCATTAAATTAGAAATTTCATAAGTAGGATTTATTCCTGTTTTGTTTATAATTTTATTGGGATTAAACCAACAGGTATCTATACCAAAGTTTATTCCACCTTGTATATCTGACGTTAAGCTATCTCCTACTATAATTACCTTGCCCTTGTCAGTATGCTTTATATTGTTCAAAGCATGTTCAAATATTTTAGGATCTGGCTTTGATACCAAAACTTCTTCAGATACTACTATATCTTCAAAGTACTTTGCGATAATAGATTTTCTTATTCTATTATCTTGAACATCCTTAAGGCCATTAGTAATTATAGTAAGCCTATAATCTTTATGTAGGCCTTCTACAAGGCTTATACTATCATCATATAAAAAGGATGCATTAGCTAAATGCTTCATATATGATTTTGAAAATTGGATTTCATCAAAATTAGTATCTAATTTGTCTGATAATCTTTTAAATCTTTCTACCTTTAATTTTTCTTGAGTAATAAGTCCATCCTCGAACTCTTTCCATATAGCCGTATTTATATCCTGGTATATTTTTAAATGATGATTTTCATCATATTCTATATCAAATTCAAGCACAGCATTTTTAAAAGCGTCTCTTTCAGACCTTTTAAAATCAAACAAAGTCTCATCTGCATCAAATATTATAATCTCGTACTTCATAATATACCTCCATTTAGTTAGTTTTTTTAATTATAGCATAAAAACTTTTTTATAAGAAAGTTTACAATAATTTATAAATAGATTACAATATTCATATAAAATTATATATGACATATGTCATGCTAAGGAGAAAATTATGAGAAGAATTTTAAGCGGTAATCTTTTAAAGCATTATATCGTTAAGCATAATATAGAAAATATATTTGATAAAGATATATTAAAATATGCGCAACTTCACTTTTATGAAAAAGAGGAATATATATTAGAAGCAGAATCGAAGCTTGAATATTACTATTTACTTGTAGATGGAAAAATCAAAGTTTCTTACCCTTTTGAAAATGGTAAATCAATGCTTTTAAAGTTTTATAAAGAATTTAATTCAGTTGGAGATTTAGAGCTTTTAAAAAACATTCCTATACTATGCGACATTGATGCAATTGAAGACACTTATTTAATAGCAATACCCTCAGATATACTTAGAAAAAATTATTTGGACAATCTAAAGTTCTTGCATCATTTAATAGATTCCTTAAGCGAAAAACTTTACGCAAACATTAATAATGGTTCATACAACTTTGTATATCCCCTTATAAACAGGTTATCTAGCTATATAGTTGAGCATATAACAGATAAAAACTATATTACTTTAAATTCATCATTTATAGAAATTGCTCAATTCTTAGGAATAACTTATAGGCACTTAAATAGAACCTTTAAAGAACTTGAATCAAAATCAATTATAAAATGTGATAACAAAACAATATATATATTAGATGAGGGGAGACTTCGGGAGCTTTCTAAAAACTTGAATATAAAGCCAATTTAATGTTGCACAACGCGAATATGAAAGTAGTTGCACATTACCTAACGTAATCATCTATAATTTATTCATACATTGAAATTCTATCACTATTTCAAGGAGGAGATAAGATGGATTTGAAAATTCAATACAATTGTTTAAATGTAGATTGGAATGATGTACCTAAGATATTAAAAGAGGTTGGAATGAGCTACTTTGAAGGAAAAGTACATAAGCAGGCTTTTGAGAATAGCCATACCGTTATATTTGCTTTTGACCATGATAAACTAATCGGTTTTGGCCGGGCAATCTCAGATGGAATTTGCCAAGCTGCAATTTATGATATAGCAGTATTGCCCGAATATCAAGGTGAAAAGATAGGATCAACAATTGTTGATAGCATATTAAAACAAATTCCAGAATGCAATTTTATACTATATGCTTCACCTGGCAAAGAAATTTTTTATAAAAAGCTGAACTTCAGAAAAATGAAAACAGGTATGGCACTATTTGTTAATGGAGAAAAAATGAAGATAAAAGGTTTTACTGATTGAACTATATAATTTTTACACCAATAAGTATTATATTAACGTTTAATATTTTCATAATCATTCATCTCCTAAATTTTAAATTCTTATTTTAATCCACTGTTAAAGTTAATATTAAAGTGAATATATTTTCTTGGAGATTTATCCAAACAGTGAAATCACTGTTTGCGAAAGGAATGATAATGTATCTTTTCTTTCTTTTGACATATATTTAAGTGTAATAGGTATAGTTAATAAATAGAAAAATTGTTTTATAATAATGTGGTGATAATATTAAGGAAAGGTATAAAAGTTTGGCAGAAGTAGACACTAAAAGGGGCTGTCTTGTGTCGCTATAGAAAGTAGATAACTAAAAATATCATAAAATGCCGTGATTTTTGTTTTAGATAAAAGAAAAAACTAGGATGAGAAAGGAGAAAAGAAGATATGATGACAAAGGAAAAATCAATAATAGAACAAGGCTGGAACTTAGATAACAGTTATGCCCGTTTGCCGAAATTATTTTTTACAAGGCAGAGCCCAGTGTCTGTATATTTACCGAAATTAATCATTCTTAATTATTCATTAGTAACATCACTAGGGCTTAGTGCCCAGGAGCTACAAAGTAATGATGGGCTAGCGGTACTTTCAGGGAACCGAATTCCGGAAGGTGCTTTGCCTATTGCGCAGGCTTATGCAGGGCATCAATTCGGGCATTTTACTATGCTTGGGGACGGCAGGGCTGTGCTACTAGGTGAGCAGATCACTCCAAGTGGTAAGAGGCTTGATATTCAGCTCAAAGGTTCAGGTGAAACTCCATACTCTAGAGGCGGTGATGGTCGAGCGGCACTTGGTCCCATGTTACGTGAATATATTATCAGCGAAGCAATGTATACTCTTGGTATTCCTACTACTCGTAGTCTTGCAGTGGTGGCAACTGGTGAGGAAGTAATACGCGAAATTCATCAGCCCGGGGCAGTCCTAACTCGGGTGGCTGATAGTCATCTGCGTGTTGGAACTTTTCAATATGTTTCAAAATGGGGAACTACTGAGGATCTCATGGCCCTTGCAGATTATACATTGCAACGACATTTTCCAGAGATTGAAGCTTCTGAGAACCGATATTTTAATCTGCTCAAGGAGGTTATCAAGCGTCAGGCTATACTAATTGCCAAGTGGCAACTGGTTGGTTTTATTCACGGGGTAATGAACACCGACAACATGACCATCAGTGGAGAAACTATTGACTACGGTCCTTGCGCTTTTATGGATAAATATGACCCGGAAACAGTATTCAGTTCTATTGACACTCAAGGACGCTATTCCTATGGCAATCAGCCGCATGCTGCTCAGTGGAATCTATCGCGATTTGCCGAAACTCTGTTGCCACTGCTACACAGCAATCAGGAGCAATCTTTAAAAATGGCCCAAGATGCCATTTCAGATTTTACTAAGGTGTACCACTATAATTGGTTGTCGGGAATGAGAAGTAAACTTGGAATATTTAACGAAGAGATACAGGATAAAGCCCTTATTGAAGATCTTCTCAGTATAATGAATAAGTATGGTGTGGACTATACCAATACCTTCCGCTCACTAACTTTTGACACCATGTCAGGTACTGTTATGTTTGAGAGTACAGAATTCGCTCAGTGGCATGAGCTATGGAAGTTGAGGCTAAGCAGGCAACAAGAGTCCAACGATTCTTCTAAGCAGTTGATGAGAAATTCCAATCCCGCAATAATCCCTCGAAATCATAGGGTAGAAGCCGCACTAGATGCTGCAGTAAAACAAGAGGACTACAGTGTGATGAAGCAGCTTCTTGAAGTTCTTTCAAATCCATATGCACATTCCCCAGAGCAGGATGATTACGTAGCACTGCCTTCGATATCAGCTAAGCCTTACCGAACTTTTTGTGGTACCTAATATACAAGCATTATACATTTGTGGTAGTACAATAGTTATATATTACAAAAAAATAAATGGACTTAGCCAGATGGGATTTAGGGCTAAGTCCATTTAATTGCGTACCTTGAGACATATTGTCAAAGCTCATAGAATCTCCTTTTAATGAATATAATTAAAAGATACATTATAGGTATAATTATTATATAATGCTAAAATTTGTAGTATAATGAAGGTAGACGAGCTTATAATAAGAAAGAATACTGAAGTTTATGGTTTTGATGAGAAAATATGTAACTAGTGTTTTATTTTATTTGAGTGTTCTGATAATGTCTAAAATGAGCAGCCCGAAAGGTGTGAAAATTTTATAGGTATTCGGCATATCAAGGATATCTGAAGACATTTCTAAGTTAAAGAGTTGTGTCAAACTTGTAAAAAATTCCTTATCAATCATAGATTGACGATTGATAAGGAGTAGTAATTTAAGGCGAATAATGCCATCCTTTTTAGAATAATAATAGAGTATAAAAACAGGGGGTGTTTATGTTGATTATAATTTGGTTTTTAATTGGGTTAATTGCGAGTATATGGGCTCTATCAGATGCATCTGATAGAGGTAAATCTGGATGTTTGGTATTCATTTTAGTTTTTTTTGGTGGACCTATTGGATTAGTAATATGGTTATTAATTAGACCAGAAAAATAATTTTTAATATTTAAAAATGAACAATATTCTTAAAAGACCTACTAAGTTAATTCCTTGGTTAGTAGGCATTTGTAAAAAGAGGTGAACTAATGGATATGTAGGATTTTTGTTTTGCTGTTGAAATTAGTAACGTATTAGATATTGAACTATCTGATGAACATGAAGAATATAAATGGTGTTCATCCCTGCTACCTCGTAGTGATAACGGAATGTTTGTAATTAGGAGATTGTTTGTATAATCTGACTAAGCGATAATCGTGAATAGGAGGAAATTGAAAATGGAAGCAAGGAAATTATTAGATGCTTTATTGGTTGCCGAAAGGTTAAAAGATACAACTCGTCATTGCTATACAGCAAAAGGTAGGCATGAAAGCGTAGCAGAACATAGTTGGATGATGACCTTGATGGCTTTCTTTATGCGGGACGAGTTCCCAGAAGTAGATATGTATAAGGTTATTAGAATGTGTATCATACATGATTTAGGCGAATGTTTTACTGGCGACATTCCAACCTTTGATAAAAACCAAACCCATGAAGAAACAGAAGAAAACCTGTTGTATAACTGGGTTCGTTCTCTGCCAAAAAAATACGTAGTAGAAATGAGAGAACTTTACGAAGAAATGGAAGAACGCAAAACCACCGAAGCAAAAATCTATAAGTCCATTGACAGCCTTGAAGCATTAATTCAGCACAATATTTCCGATTTGTCTACATGGATTCCGAAAGAATTTGACCTTAATCTAACCTATGCTGACGATAAAGTTGCTTTCTCCCATTATCTCAAAACATTAAGACAGGCTGTTCGTGAAGATACCATCAAGAAGATTAAAGCAGGAAAATAAATCTCTCTGAAAACCATCTTCGCACTTACTCTTACAAATTGCTATTTGTTGTTGAGGTTATAAGCAATACTGTGTAAAAGCGCAGATTATTGCTATACCCATTGGGCTAGTAATAAGTAGTTTAAATCTATAAAGATTTTATTAAAAAAATGTCGTCAATGTAAACAATCCTAAAGTGAGGACTGTACATATAATCTTTAGAAAAATAGTAATTTGATGAATTCGGAAGGATATATAATCGATGGATAAAGTGATAAAATTAATAATACTAAGAGGTAATTCAGGAAGTGGTAAAACTACAACAGGTAGAGTATTACAAAGGAAATTTGGGCATGGTACAATGCTAATTTCACAAGATGTCGTTAGGAGAGAATTGCTATTTGTGAAAGATGGACCTAATCCAGAAGCCAGTCAATTATTAAATGAACTTATACTATATGGAAAGAAACACTGCGACATTGTAATTTTAGAAGGCATTTTAAATTCAAAGTGGTATAAGAAACTATTTGAAAATTTATTTGATGAATTTAACAATCAAATTTTTGCATATTATTTTGACATACCTTTTGAAGAAACCTTAAATCGTCATAAGCAAAAGCCTAATGCTCACGAATTTGGAGAAAAAGAAATGAAAAGATGGTGGAATGAAAAAGATTTATTAGATATTATTCCTGAGGTATGCCTACATAAAGAATTAAGTTTAAATGAAATAGTGGATATGATTTATCAAGATGTTTTAAAGTAAACAATAAATTTTAAATTTATGAGGTGGATAAAAATGAAGTATGATTGTGGATTTACTAAAGACGATGGATGGTTCAGATATAAAGCAGCAGCAATAATTATTGAAGATGGAAGTGTATTATTTGCTAAAAACGATAGGGACGATTATTACTATCCAGTTGGAGGAGGCGTTCATATTGGTGAAAAGGCTGAAGATGCTGTTGTGAGAGAGGTATATGAAGAAACAGGAATACACTATGAAATTGACAGGTTAGCATTTATTCATGAAAATTTTTTTGTTGGTAGTGGTAGTCTTGAAGGTTATAATTGCCACGAAATTGCTTTTTATTTTTTGATGAAGCCAAGAGGAATACAAAAACTTAATAGTAATAGTTATTCATGTGGTGTTAAAGAGTATATGCATTGGCTACCAATAGATGATTTAACAAAGTACAAGGCATTTCCTACTTTTTTTATTGATAAACTGTCAAATATACAGGGTTACGTAGAACATATTGTTACAGATGAAAGGTAGATAGATAAACTCCAATTTATCTTAATGAACATAATGATTGTTAGTTGTATTGATGGAAGTATGAATCCTCTTAAATTATAATATACGTAGCTTAAGTGTAAATTGAATTAATAACTTATAGTTTAAATATTCATTAGGCTAATAATGTGCAGTTAAATTGTTGCTATATTTGGTACAAGTTATAATGTATAATGGACAGTTCAAAAAAATAAAATATAATTGATTAATAAGGGCGTAGAGATATGTAAAACTCGTAAGATTATACAAAGATTATTTATACCCGTTTAAGGAGGGTATCATTATGAAAAAAAAATTTCTTCAATCACATTTAGGTTTCCCAACACACGATATTAATAGAACATCAGAATATTATGAAAAAAATTGGGATTTAAGGCAGTGAAATATCTTGGAGTGATTGAGCCTCATATATGCTTGTATCGTGACGATACTGAAATCATTTTAACTGTGTCTGAAAAACAAAAGCTCGTACCTAATCGTGAATTATATGGTTATGGATATGATGCATATTTTATTACAAAGAATCAAGAGAAACTTCAGCAAGAATTTTTGGAGGCGGAGGCAAATATTGTTCGTCCGCTGTCTGTCACTGATTATCACAATAAAGAATTTGTTGTAGAGGATATTGATGGTAGATGGATTGCATTTGGCATTAAAGAATAATTACATATCGCGCAGTTCATCCTTAAGGAATAATTTTGATGAAATAACAAACTTCACAGAAATATAGGATGGGCAAATACAAAGATTTAATAATAAATAACATGATATAAAATAATTTAGTTTTAAATCTTTATAAGGGTTCAAGTAATCATAAATTTGTAATTACAAGAACCATGTAAATAACTGCGAAATAAAGACTAGTCATATAATCCTTAGATAAATAGTAATTTGTAGAGATTAAGAATAAATCGAAAAATATAGTTGTTAAAGAGTATTAGAATGGAGCAAATAACATTTTTGAAGGTACAGCATTAAGTGACATAAAAAAGGAATCTTGTATCTACGTGGGTATAGCAAAAGATGAAACACTTAATGAAAGGGTATTAAAATCTCATCTTAAGACCACGGGCAAATCAACATTAAGACGTGCTATAGGTGCAATACTGATAAAAAAATTAGGATTAGAACCAATAATGCGGGGTAAAACAGCAACAGAAAGTAATCTCAGAAATTTTACGCTTAGTAAAGAGAGCGAGCAAAGATTGACAGAATTTATGTTTGCTAATCTTGGGGTGGCATTTTGTTCGTATAACAGTATAGACGTAAAGCTTGAAGATATAGAAAAAGAAATTATAAAAGAGTTTAGGTATCCAGCTTTTAATGTAGAGTATGTAAAAGAGAGTAAGTATAAGAAGGTTATTCAAGATGCAAGAAAGAATTGTAGAGCTATAGTAAAGAGTAAAGTAGTATAAGTAAATAAAGTATACTTTCTAAATAATATGGAGGTCTTATAGTTACAAGTGGTTATAAAAAGAGTTCAGACCGCCCGAATAAATGCTTCATACAAAAGGCAATAGAACAGTATTTTGAAAGACTTGGGTATATAAAAAAGAAAGTAGCATACTTAGATTATGTTGGAATAAGCCCATCTACTAATGAAAAGTGGGTAGTAGAAGCTAAAGGAGAAACAACATCCATAGGTTTGGATTTTAGAACTTGCTTAGGTCAAGTGGTTCAAAGGATGGAAGAATCATCAACTAATTATGGAGTAGCTGTACCTTATTTAAAAACATATATAAATCAATGTAATCAAGTAAAGCCTTTGATAAGAGTGGTATTAAATTTACATTGTATATTTGTAAAACAGGACGGAAGCATTGTAATATTTAAGCCGATTGATGAGATTAACTAGGAGAAAATGCAACAAAATTAAAAAATATTGTATATAGAAAAATGTAAATTCCAATTTAATTAAGAAAATAGTAATTTGTAATGAAGATAAATTTATGGAGGTGCAAAATGAGCACAAAAAACACTTTGGCAAAAATAGCAAAAATGGAGGCTTTAAAATGTTTTCACGGATTTGTCATGCAGACAGAACCGAATATAGATTTAATAATATATGGGTTTCCAAACTGGTCGTTAGAAAAGGCTGATAGAAATTGGTGTGCTGCATTTATATATTATTGTTGCAAAAAAGCAGGTTATGATATTCCAATACATCCAAATGAATGTCGTTCATGTAATTTGGGAGGTTGTGGTGCTTGGGAGGAATGGGCTTTAGCAGATGACAGAATAGGATATGTTTTAGGTAATAATGATTCTTATGCACCTGAAATTGGAGATATTGTACTCTTTGACAAGGTTTTTAATGACTCGGAGCATGACCATATCGGAATTGTTATAGAAAATAAGTCCAATTCAATTGTTGTAGCAGAAGGAAATATCAATAATATTTCTGGAATAATTGAACGTAAGAAAAATTCACATATACGAGCATACATTCGAATTCCAGATAACTTCTCGTATAATGAAAATGAGCATACCTTGTAAGTGATAAATTCCAATTTTAGATGTATTGTATATTTATTGAAAGTAATTTTAGCTAAGAAGTTTTTTTAAGAACGGAAAATATAGGATAAGACAAAATAATTGAGTGGTGCTTATTAGAGGTTATTTATAAACCCTTCGCATATATTAATTTGAAAGAGAGTGACATATATGAGATTAGAAACTGTCAGAACAATTCTCCGCAATTTTGAAAAGAAAGACTTAAAGGACTTGAATGACTATTGTAGCCAAGATGGTGTTGGAGAAATGGCGGGGTGGAATCATCATAGCAGCTTGTTAAATTCAAAGGAAGTGTTGTATAGAAATATTCAAAATAAGAACATTTTTGCAATAGAAAATAAAGAAAATAGAAAAGTTATTGGCCATATAGCAATAAATAGTGATTCTGAGAATGGAAGGGAAGATACAAAAGAGTTAGGATTTGCACTTAATTGTAACTATCAAAATCAGGGGTTTATGACAGAGGTAATATGTAGAGTCCTGGAGTATATATTTTCTAATGAAATAGAATATGTGTATGCTTGCTGTTTTCAAAATAACAAGCCGTCTAAAAGATTAATAGAAAAATGTGGGTTTAGATTTGAACAAGAAGGTTCTTTTTATGCAGAATCACTTAATAAAAACTTTAAGTCATTTGAATATGTTTATAGTAAAAATGATTGGCAGGTGCAGTAGTTCAAGCTCCTAATAAATTTCCAGGTATGTTTCATAACTACAAAGGGTATTTAGGTGGCGAAATAGAGCACGAAACTTTTAAATATATAAATGGGAAAAGAGTATATACTGGAACACATGGGATTAAATACAACCTAATCAGAGAAAAATATCCTCAAGGAGATGGTGAGTTTATAAGTAATACAAAGATGACTGCAGAAGAATTGAATTTCATATCTAGATATAATGATATAGGACAAAAACTAATGGTATTTTACTATCCATATGTGAATTATGGTAATAGATATGAGAAGGACTTAAGTTTATTAGAAGATATAGGCGATAAAAAATATATGGAGATTGCTTTATCTTTTGACAAAGAATATAGTATGGATGAAGTTAGTAATATAATACCAAAGAATTTAAATTTAACATGGTATTGGGTTGATTCAGTAGACGATGAGCATAAAAAAACACAAATGCAATATATAAATAAGCAGGATGGAGAAGAAGGGAAAATAATAGAAGTAGAACAATATCCAGACTTATGTTACGAAAATTATGCTTATGGAATAAAAAATACAAATGAGTATGGAGAAAAGATAGAGAATCCAGAAGAAGGCTTTATTAGTGGTCTAAAAAAAGGCGGTATAACACATATTTATGATATTATAGCAGGTGCAGATGGGAAATTAACGAAAGAGGATATTAAGGTGCAAGGAGTGGTAGTTACAGGTGATGCAGAAAGTCTTAAGTCACTGAGGAAACTTCCATTCATAAGAGCATCATCAATTGGAGTTATTACAGATAAATACTAATTAAAAGATTCATATGATAATATAGTGTGATAAATCGTAGTATAAGTTATAGCATACCAAATAGAATGGTTAAATCATCTTCTTCGAAGCTGCAATATTAGCAACTTTGAAAGCAGATTTACACTGCAACCTGTATAATCTTCCTAGGATGAGCAGCTGCCACTTATAGAAGATGGCAGGCTTGAACATTATCTCAATTAAAGAATATTGCTTATCCAGGAAGAGAAATTAGTTGAAATGAGTGGGAAACTGAATAATGATATATTTAAGAGCCAGATAAATCAATCACAAATTTATGCCCAAGTGAATAACCTATTAAGATAGCTATTTAATTATTGGAGGGTTTTAAGTGGGATACTACGTTAGGGTAGAACCAAATGTAAAGATTTATGTAGAGGATCTTAATCCAGAGGG
Source organism: Clostridium sp. CS001 (assembly GCF_020443565.1). Taxonomy (GTDB): domain Bacteria; phylum Bacillota; class Clostridia; order Clostridiales; family Clostridiaceae; genus Clostridium_AD. Next base: position 158,049 of record NZ_JAIZZN010000001.1, on the reverse strand, counting down.
AAAGAAAACAATTTTGTTCATACACGGTTGGCCTGGAAGTCATAAGTTGTTTGAATATCAGTTTGACCAGCTTCCAAAGATGGGATACAGATGCATCGGAATAGATACTAGGGGATTTGGTAATTCAGATAAGCCTTATGAAGGTTATGACTATAATAGGTTGGCAGATGATGTTAAATGCGTGGTTGATGCTCTAAAATTAAATGATTTCACACTGGCAGGACATTCAACTGGGGGAGCTATAGCTATTAGATACATGGCTCGTCATAGAGGACAAGGAGTATCTAAACTTGCTCTTTTTGCGGCAGCAGCGCCTAGTCTTATCAAACGCCCCAATTTCCCATATGGGTTAGAAAAAGAGGATGTAATCAAAATTATTCAGGGAACATATACTGATCGTCCTAAAATGCTTAGGGATTTCGGAGATATATTTTTCTTTCAGCATATAACTAACGCCTTCTCTGATTGGTTCTTCCAATTGGGATTACAGGCAGCAGGGTGGTCAACTGCTGCTATTGCAAATACTTGGATTGATGAAGTACTATTTTCTGATCTTGGAACAGTAAATGTTCCAACTTTAATTATTCATGGTATCCATGACAAAGTTGTTCCATTTAAACTAGCTGAGGTGCAAAAACAGGGTATTAAAAATTCAAAGCTTATACCATTTATATATAGTGGTCATGCATCGTTCTATGACCAGCGTGACGAATTCAACGATGAATTGGTGAAACTTATTGAAGAATGACGTTTGAAGTAATTAAGTATAGAGAGGTAATATTATTATATCAGTTATAAGCATTTTATGGGTAAAAGTGAAATAATCACAGGGAAAATAATATTCCGGTTTTTTTGAAGCAGTTGCGAGGTGATGACATAAGTTGGGAACCCAAGGGACAATTTATGTTTGCTATTTGCTATCAAAGACCAATAGTATTAAAATCTATTGGTCTTTCTTATTTTCATTTAGTACTAGAGTTATTTTTTCAGTAGATACTTCTAAAAACATATCTAAAGTATTCATTTCAGTTTTACATATCTCTAAAATTCTGTTTCTTGCTAATTTCCTTTGATAATAATCATGTGTATATCTATTTCTTAACTTAATAATATTTTGCAGTTTTTTAGAATCCTTTGTAGATATAAAACCAAAGGTACTTGATAAATCTAATATTTCTGGACCGGATTTATTTGGAATGAAATTATCAGTAGAAACTAAATATGTTTCACACATATCAATTATAAACTCACAAAAAGAATTAAAGTATGAAATCATTGCTTCATCAATAATCTCATCCTCGCTATTGGGACTTCTTTTTAAACATTCTCTAATTCTAACTAAAAAAACTTTACTTTCAGAAAATTTTTCTTCTAACTTTTCCTTTTTATATTTATAGTAAACCATTTTTATATTCCTCCATAGATTTCAAATTCAATTCTTTAATTGTTTCTAAATATTCTCTATCTCTCTTAAAGCAAGAATATCCGAGCATATAATCTAAATAAGCTTCTTCTAGGATAATTATTTTATCTTCACTTTCTATAAAAATTTCACTAAAAGGATAGATAAAATCGTTAACGAAGGTGTAGTGTATATCCTTATGATTGAAGTAATGCGGAAGAATAGTTTGAAGAAAATCCTCAATTTCCATCTCTTCTTCCCATTGAAGTTCTCTGTTTAATAAAATCATAACATCTATATCACTTCTTATTTTATCAAAACATGCTTCATTGTAACTACCAAAGGTACAAATAGATATAATTGTATCAAATTTATTTAAGTTTAATTCGCAATCACTTAACTTAATATTACCCACACTTTCCCCTCATTTCTGCCATAAGTATTTACCATAATTATATCCATAAATAGCTACTTAAACAACTATTAGCTTATATTTATATTACCATATCTAAGATGAGAGGACTACGATCAAGGTTTGTTTGTGGTTGATGCTCTAAAATTAAATGATTTCACACTGTAAAGAGATTCAATTGGGAAAGGGGAAAGCAATGGACAACTTATGCTTGCTAATAGTTCATCTAATGATATATTTAATATAGATACTACAAACATATATTATATAAGGAGAAAACAATGAAGAATTTAAGAAATCTCAATAAAAAAAGACTGGATATTGATGAGTTGCAACAATATCTTAATATAAGTGACTATATGGAACTAGTAAATGTGATGACAAGTCTAGTTAATGAGGAGGTAATACTACCTATAAAAAGCAGCAAATTAAATGGTAAGAAGCCAGCTCTTTACAATAGATATAATATTGTAGACGCTAAAGAAGATAACTCTAAGTTTGCATTGGAATTATCTTATGGTATTAACATTCAGCTAGATAAAACTTATTATATGAAGAACATTGATAAATATAAAGAAGATATGGGTTTCATTCTTTCTTTGAGTAGATTTCTTGATGAAAAAGTAGAGTTACTTAATACACAGGTATCAGCAAATGAAAGAAGTTTTCAAATTTGGGGAAGAGAAAAATTTCTTAATAAAGAGGGCGGGAAAAGGATACTAAAAAATCTTAATTTATCGGAAGAATTTTTAAACATTTACGATACTACGCAACCTCTTGCTTACTATTCTTATAGCAAAAACTCACCACAAAAGATTTTAATACTTGAAAATAAAGACACTTTTTACAGTATGAGAAAACATCTTATAAACGGAGGTAGCAAAATTTTTGGTGAAGAAATATCTACATTAATATATGGTGGAGGAAAAAACATATACAAAACCTTTAAAGATTTTGAACTTTGCGTGGAGCCATATCTTTTGCATAAAGATAATGAAATTTTGTATCTTGGAGACTTAGATTATGAAGGAATAATAATTTATGAAGGACTACATGAAGTTTTCAAAGGGGGTTTTAATATAAAAACTTTTGTTAAAGGATATGAATTTATGATAGATAAATTTATTAAAGAAAATATAAGTTTACCAAATACAAAAGAAGGTCAAAATAGAAATATAGGAGAAGTATTTTTAAGTGAATTTACGCAGGAGTATAGGGATGTTATAATAAATATGCTTAACTCAAATAAATATATTCCTCAGGAAATATTGAATATTGGGGACTTTTAAATTAGTGGGAAGTTTGGAATTGAAAGTGCAGGAAATTTTTCAGTAATATAAAGATTATAAATAAAGAAACATACAGTAGGGGGAAGTGAAAAAAATGCATATGGATTTTCTAAAAGATTTTGATATAAGAATGAAGAAAGTTGGTGCCTATGTTCTACTTTGTAAAAATAGTATGTTTAAGAATACATGGAAGAATTACGGCTTTGAAGAAACTCATGAATACATAAATTTAATATTTGCAGTTATGCTTTACATAATGGAGGAGTCTTTAAAGGATGAATACTGTACTATGGATAGTATAGGTAGTTTTATTGATGACATCAATATGAAATACTTTAAAAAATCTCTAAGTTATGAAGACTGCAAAGAACTAGGGGAATTCATAGTAAATGTAGTGCTGTGTGATGAAGGTAAGGCAATGTATTTTAAAGGTTTCGATTTTGAAGAAGTGGAATACACAGATATATACATAAGCTTTGTTTCTAATAAGATAGTTTATGTTGATGATGTGGTAAAGAGAACTTCTTATTATTTAACAGATGATGGTTATTCACTTCTTTTATCTACTTTAGAAATTGAAAGCAATATGAAGCTTACCATACATGAGATGATATTTAAGCTTCATCTTGAAAAAGCTAGTTATGATAAAGCTGTAGATGATGTAAAAAACATATTTAATCTTCTAAGAATACAGCTTCAAAAAATGCATGATGCTACACGGAGAATTAGGCAAAATGCCCTTAACTATTCAGTAGAAGAATATAGACAATTATTAGAAGGTAATATGGATTCTTTAAATGCAACAAGAAAGAAATTTAATGAATATAGAAATATGGTTAACTTTAAAATACAAGAAATTAAAGAGCAGGACATAAATGTTAAAAAACTTAGTGGCAAGGAGCTTGAAAATCTAAAATTCTTAGGAATAATTGAGCAGTATCTTGGTCGTGCCATTGAAGAGCAGCAAAAGATACTAAATACTCATTTTGATTTCAAAACTGTTTATTCAAAAGAATTAGAGGAAATGTCTTCCATGTCCCTTATAAAAAGATTTAATATAGCAACGGATATATATGACAAGGTTATTTCCGATAGTTCAAAGCTGGATACTATAGATTATATATTAAGGTCGTTATATAGAGCACCTGTTAATAAAACATATAACATTAATAAGTGTATTCAGTATCAGAAAAACATAAAGGAAAAAGAAATTAAAGAAGATGAAGTGGTATCCTTTGAAGAATTTCACTTCCTTTTGGAAAAAAAAGAAAAAGCAAGGTTGCAGCTAGAGAAATATAAAAGTTCCTTGAAAATGATTTTAGAATTTGCCAGTGAAAAAGGAGAAATATCTCTTAAAGAAATATCAGAAAAAATTAAAGAGAATAATAGCAATAAAGAAGTATTAATACCAACAGTTGAGATATTTAGGGAAATAATAATTGAACTATTAAAGTATAAACATATTGATATAGAAGAGCTAAAGAAAGAAAAAGAAGAAACAATATCAGAAAAAGAAAAGCTTGAATTTGAGTTAAACGAAACTATACTAAACTTAGTAGAAGAGCAAATTAAGCTTAGCGATATTAAAAATATTTATATTTCTAAAATACTGGATAGCAAGGAGAAGATTAAGTTTTATGGGCTCCCGAGTGATAAAGGTATAGTTAAAACTGTTATATGCTCAGATGTGTGTTTTAGGGTGAATAAAAAATAATTTTCACATAGTCTAATAATAAGTTTTGTTTCAGTAAGGATTAAATTTAAAGATAACGAGGGGAACTTTATGTATAATATTGAAGAGATAAATGCAAGTAATAAAATATTTTATTATTTAATTCAAAATGGAGAACTTTCAGAGGAAAAGGAAAAAGAACTTTTTAGAACATATTCTGAAAGTGAGCAGGTAATGAATTTAGTGAAAAGACAAGGGGAAAACTGTGGATGCAAAGTAGAAAAGTACAGTGGAGTTATATATCTTATACCTAATGAGGATAATGATTTTTTAGGATATTCTAAGGGAGAACTTAAAAAAGAACTTTGCAAGTCTAATTGCAATGATAAGGATTATTATCTATCACAGTTTGTGATACTTACTATGTTAGTTGAGTTTTATGGTTCTCAAGGTAGAACAAGTAAAGCTAGGGATTTTTTAAAGGGCGGGGAACTTCTAAACATAATAAGTACTAGATTAAAAGAAAGCGTAGAAAAAGAGAATTTAGAAGAGGAACAAGCAAAAACGGGAATTGCATATACTAATATTTTAGAGCGTTTTGAAGCACTTAAAAGCTCAGATAAGCAAACTACTTCTAGAACTACTAAAGAGGGTTTTATATATACTATACTTAATTTTTTAGAAAATCAAGGACTTATAAATTATATACAGGTAGATGATATGATAACTACAACCTCAAAACTAGATAACTTTATGGATTGGAATATATTAAATAAAAACAACTACCATAGGGTAGTTCAAGCTTTTGGAGGTGAAATTGATGAGTAAAATTAATGCTCTTAGGATTGTAAACTTTAGTTATAACAACAACTCAATGAAGATAGATGATGAAACATTTGAATTAGGTGGAGAAAGTACCCTTTTGAGTCTTAGAAATGGTGGGGGTAAATCTGTAATGGTTCAGCTAATGATGGCACCATTTGTGAATAAGAGATATAGGGATTTAAAAGATAGAACATTTAAAAGTTATTTTAATTCTACATCACCGAGCTACATTTTAACAGAATGGGCACTAGATGGTGGTGTGGGGTATGTACTTGTTGGTATGATGATTAGAAAAAGATTAATTTCTTCAGATGATGATTCAGGTGAGGATTTAGATATATTAACTTTTATACATGAGTATAGAGGAAATAGTAAATATGATATTTATAATTTTCCAGCAGTTCAGGTTGAAAAGAATATAAAAAAGATCAAGAGTTTTACAACTACAAAAGGGTTACTTGAGGAACTGAAAAAAGATAAGAACATAAACTTTAATTACTTTGATATGACAATGCCATCGCAAACTAAAAATTATTTTGATAATTTAAGACAGTATAAAATAAATAATAAAGAATGGGAAAGCATAATAAAAAAGATTAACATGAAAGAATCAGGGTTATCAGAGCTTTTTCAAGAAGCAAAAAATGTATCAGGTCTTGTGGAGAAATGGTTTATTAAAGCTGTAGAAGATAAGATAAATAGAGATGAGGATAAAATAAAAAACTTCAGTGAAATAGTCAAAAAGTACATATATCAGTATAGATATAACCAGTCTAAAATAGAAAAAAAGCAGGCTATAGAAGAGTTTAGAAACTGCGCAAGGGAAATATTAGCTGTGGCAGAAGTTTTTATGGAGCATAGAAATAACAGTGAAAGTTTAAAAAATAAAATAGCTAATCTTATGAAATATTTAGAGAATAGTTTAAATCATGCAGATAATAAAAAACAGGAACTAGAATTTAAGATATCAGAAATAGAAGCATACATTAGGGATATTAAATATGAAAAGATATCTTCAGAAGTTTATGAACTTTCAAGTAAAGCTAAGGAAATAAATGCAGATAAAGAAACAGCTAAGGAAGAAGCCTTAAATATTAATGAGAAAACAAAGGAACTTGAAAAACAGCAACAGGTACTGGAATGTTCAAAGATATATGAGGAATATGTTAAAGCCTCAAGGGATGTTCAAAAATATGAAAATCAAATAGATATTGCAAAGGAAAAGAATAAGGATTTACAACCAGAAAGGGAAAACACAGGATTTACTTTAAAAAAATATTATGAAAGCAAGGACAAGGAAACCTCAAAGTTAGTACAGGAAAATGAGGAGAATATAAAGATTACAAGAATTAGCATAGATGAAGCTAAAAAGGAAATAGATGAAATTAATAAGGCACTTCAACAAAAGAGTATATTAAAGGGTGGACTTCAAAGTAATATAAATTCATTTTCAAAGGAAGAAGAGAATTTCAATAATAGATATAAAAAAACTTTTATAAGAAATATGATGGGATATTTTAATGAAGATTTTATAAACGAACAAACTTTAGAATATAACCAAAGTGCAACTAAAAAAGAAGAAGTCATTACTAAGAGCAAAAAGTTATATGAAGATAAACTTATTGAGGCTAAGGTAAGGGAAAGAGAAAAAGAAGATATTTCAAAAGAAATAAGTAATATAAGTAATGAAATATCCAATATGCAAGATGATAAAAATAAGCTACTTAAAGAAATAGAAAATAGAAAGAATATAATAAGATACATAGATGTAGATGAGAGTAAGCTTTTTGACAAAGAGTATATAATAAATGAGTTTAATAGTAAGATTAGAATTTTAAAAGAAGAAGAAAATAAATTTATTATTAAATTAAATAAGTTGCAAGAAGAAGAGAAAAAACTTCAAACAGGAAGAACACTAGAAATACCTAGGGATATGGAGGAAAAGCTCCGTAAGCGGGATATAAATATAATCTATGGTATGGATTGGCTTAAGAAAAATAATTACAGTGAAAAAGAAAATATAAAGTTCATAGAGAATAATCCATTTTTGCCATATTCTCTAATTATGGACCCAGAAGATTTAATAAAATTCCAAAAAGAAGATCTAGGTGTTTTTACCTCTTACCCAATTCCTATAGTGAAAAGAGAAAGCTTAATGAGTAAATCTAGTGAAAAAGTTAATAGTTTATGTAACTTGGATGATATTACATTCTATGTGTCTTTTAACAATGGACTTATAAATGAGGAAGAACTAAAAAAATTATTAAGTAAAAAACAAGAGGAGATAACTTCATTAAAAGAAGCTTTAGCCAGGAAGATAAGTGATACTCAGTTTTATGAAAAAAATAGAAGTGAAATTCAATTTTCTGTTTTAGACAAAGAAACTTATGAAAACTTAGAAAAACAGTTAGGTTTAAAGGAAGAGGAATTAATATCAAAGGAAAACATATTTAGTATTATTAGAGGTATTATAACAGATATAAATAAAACTTTAGAAAATACAAACAAAACCATAAGAACAGAAGAAATTGAATTACAAAAGTTAAAAAGGGAAATAGAAGATTTTAATTCACTTTTAAAAAGCTATGAGAGATATACCTTTGATAAGAAAAAACTGGATGATCTTTCTGAAAATATAACGCAGCTTACTAATGATAAAAATACTAAAGAAAAGAATAAAAGCAGCTTAGAAGGTTTACTGTCAAATATTCAAGATAGATTTAGAGATTTAAAAGGTAAACTTAAAAAAATTCAAGATAATTTCAACAAATATAACCAATATAATCAAGGGGAAATTTTGCAAAAGGATATAGAAGATCTAGAAGCTAGATATGATAGCTTAACTAAGGAAATCTCAACAGATATTCAACTTTTAGAAGATAGTTTGCGAGATGCAAATGAAAGGTTTAAGGCAAAAGAGGAAGATTTAATAGCTAAAGGAAAAGAGTACTCTATAAATGAAAGTGAATATAGAGAAGTAACCTATGATAGATTTAAAGAAGAAGAGATAAAAGAGGATTTAAAGAACCTTAGAGAAGCTATAAATAAAATCAATAAGACTATAAATCAGTTGGAAATAGCTTTTACTAAAATTGATACCAATATAGAAAACCTTTATAAAAGAATAAAAGATGATTTTAATAAAGAGGAGCCAAAGCCAAGAGAAGAAATATTAGATAGAGATTTTAATAAAAGAACCTTTGAAAAAAATCATGAGTTAGAACAAGTTAAAGCTGAAAAATCAGCGTCACTAAAAACTATAGAAAAACTTGAAAGTAATTTATCTAATTTAGAAGAGTTTAAAGAGTTTTCTATAACTCAGGAAATTATAATAGATGTTGAAATTCAAGGCATTGATAAATATAGCGGAGAACTAAGACGAGATTATAGAAATTCCTTAGAAGAAGAAGGAAAGAAAAGTCTTGCTCTAAGTAATGAAATAAATAGGGTGTCAAGAAAGCCATTATTTTTAAATGATGATTTCTTTAAAAAATCTTTAGAAACTATTGAGCGAAGTATAGATAAGCCAGATATGGTAATAGAAAACTTAAATATAACACTAGATGCACATAGGGCTTTGATGGCAAAACTTCAAGCAGATATTGATTTAATAACTAGAGAAAAAGATAATGTAGCTCAAAGCATTTATGAATATGTGTTAGAGGTGCATAGTAATATAGGGAAAATTGATAACAATTCTTCCATAAAAATAAGAGATAAATATGTAAAGATGCTTAGTATAAAGCTGCCAGAATGGGAAATCAATAGTGAACTTTATAGATTAAGAGTCAATGATTTTTTAGACGGACTTACTACAAAGGCACTTGAAAGACTTCAAAACAATGAAAATATAGAAGACTTAATATCTAAGAGCATTAATACCCGTGACCTTTACAATGAAGTTGTATCCATAAGTAATATAGATGTTAAAATGTATAAAGTAGAAGAGGATAGGCAAATACTGCTAGGTTGGAATGAAATCGCACTAAACTCAGGTGGAGAAGGCTTCCTTTCAGCTTTTGTAATATTATCAAGTCTGCTTTCTTATATGAGGAGAGATGAAACAGATATATTTGCAAGCAACGAAGATGGGAAAGTTATAATAATGGATAACCCCTTTGCTCAAACTAATGCAGATCATTTGTTAAAACCTCTTATGGACATAGCTAAAAAAAGTAATACGCAACTTATTTGCTTGTCTGGGCTTGGTGGAGAATCTGTATTAAATAGATTTGACAATATATATGTGCTGGACTTAATACCATCAAAGCTTAAAAGTGGGTTAAAGTATTTAAAATCAGAACATATAAAAGGTGAAGAGTATATGGAAACTATAGTTGCTTCAAGATTTAAATTGGAAGAAGTGGCAGTTGATCAGATGGAGCTTTTTTAAAGTTTATATATGAAATATATCACATCAAGAATATCTACAGCAAAGTTCCTCTATAAGAATTGAAAGGGCATCCAAGAATGGATGCCCTTATTTTTAAGATTCATTCAAAGCTTGCTTTGATAAGCGTTTTATAGGCAAAAGTGCAATAATTACACAGGAAATAATGGTTTCTAAACCCATATATGATCCATTATACAAAAGTGAGTACAAATACACAGAGGTTCCTTCCGGGGCATAGCTTCCGAAGAATACTACTCCAGATATAAAGTGGCATGCAAATCTTGCAAACATAGCAAAAGTTACACCAATAAGAATACCTTTAATATTAAATGATCTAAAATACCCAACGATTCCAATTGCCATAAAAGGAAGTGGATAATCAAAAAGAACTTGTACAGGATGCATTGCAAAAGGACTTACTATAAGATTGATGATTCCAAAGAGAAACCCTGTTAAAAATCCTACCTCTGGACCGTAAAAAAGAGAAATTAGTATTATTGGAATCATGCTACCAGCAGTAACACTGCCACCTTGGGGTAACTTTACTATAGTAATAAACTGTAAAACTGTAGCAGCTGCAATAGATATACCAATTAAAGTAATCATTCGTGTAGTAATTTTAATTTTTCTGATTTTTAAAACACCATAAATTAATAAGAGAACCCCCAATAGTGCAAAAATGGCAATGGGATTTTTGGTGATTTCAGTAATTCTTTCATTAAAACTCATTTTAATAACCTCCCTATTGTGCTACAGAATTATTATGACAAAAATAAAAACCTATATTCCAAAAAGGAATATAGGTAATGTATTTAAAAACCATAACCGCTTTCCTCCGCTGGTATTATCCAGATCAGGTATAAGGGTTAATGAATCCAATATTCATATCTCAGCCACAAGGCACCCCTAGCACATATTATATTATTATTTCCTCTTAAGTATATATCATAATGTAACACTTCACAACCGATTTTGAATATTTAGAAGGTTATGTTGTTATTGTTGTTATTGGAAAATTAATTTAAAGATTAAGAACATTAAATTCCTACGCTAATTCAACATGAATTTTAATAATAAAACTATAAATAAGAAAAATAAGTATATAATGAATATGAGATTAGTCATTAATGAAGATAGATTTATAAAAATTATAATACAGTGAACTTTTTGAAGAATTCTTTCGTTAAAGAACGATTGGGAGTGATAATTATTGGAAGAAGTAGAGCTTGTTAATAAGGCCAAAAATGGGAATAAAAGCGCACTAAATTCACTTTTTAAAGATAATTTTAATATTTTAAAAGGTTATACTTTTAAAATGGTAGGAGACCCATATTTAGCACAGGATATTATTCAGGATACAATGCTTAAGGCAGTAATTAATATAGATAAGTTTGAGCCTAGAGCAAAATTTTCTACTTGGTTAATAAAAATAGCTACTAATGTTTACAGAGATTATTTGAGAAAGAATAAATACTCTCAGTTAGTAGATGAAAGTTTCATTGATAAAGGACAACAAGTAGAAGAATTTGTAATTTCCAATTACGAGTATAAAGAGATAATGAAAATAATTCTAAAGTTACCCTATGAGAAAAGGGCTGTGTTTATTTTAAAACACTATTATGGATATAAGTATGAGGAGATATCAGAAATAATGGATTGTCCTCTTGGAACAGTTCGGTCGAGACTTCATAATGCAGTGAAGTATTTAATAAAAGAAATTGATAGAAAGGGGATTATGTAAATGAAAAATTTAGATAAGATTAAAAACTCCTTGATTGATGAATTTTACAATGAAGGTGAAGGGGATAAAAACCTAATGCATAATGAGATAGCTTCTGAATTTAAAAGTAAACTAAACTCTACATCGAATAAAATGGATTTATTAAATGAAGATATGTTTGATTTTAGTATAGATACACTAAGCATAATTGAGAAAGGTCAGAATATAAGAGAGAAGGGGAAGGCAAAAAAAGAATTTATGTTGTTTATATTAACTTCTATTATAATTCTTTCTATATTTTCTATGGCAATTATAAGAATAGGGCCTAAGATCTTTATTATTTCACAGATTGTTATAATTACTCTTGCTCCATGGATAGTAATACCTGCTTTGCTAATCAAAAAAAGAGGAAGTGAAGCTTAATGGAAATCTCAAAGATAAGACTTATGATAATACTTGCAATAGCAATTCCAGTTTTATTAATTCAAGGAGCTTGGGTGTTCTATGATGCAAGAAAGCGTAAAGAAAAATATTATTGGCTTTGGGGAGTATTTGCACTGATAAATACGCCAGGCAATCTAATTATTTATCTATTAGTAACACGAGTAATATTAAATAGTAAAAACAAAGGTAGCAGCTAAACTTAAGCGGCTACCTTTGTTTTGTTTTACGGCTAAGTAAATACTATTTATAATTAAAAAATATATGTTAATTCCGACAAAAAATATATTTCAAAATAAAATGAACCTTTTTCCCCTACCTTCGTTAAAGCATTAAGAGAGCAAAAAAAAGAATGTAAGATTAGTAATTGTTGTAATTAAAAAATCAAAAGGGGGAAATATATGTTTAATGAAATGGAACTACTAGAGATAATTAAATTATTTGCACCTATAATTATCTTGGAGGTAATACTTGTAGGTTTTTGTTTGTATAGGTTAACAAAAGACAGGGTAAAATTTTTGCCCAAATGGGCATGGGCTTTAATTGTAATTTGTGTTCAATTAATAGGAGGCATAGCTTTTTTATTAATAGGAAGAGAGCGTGAATAAGATGCTTAAGGTGTTTAATTTAAATAAAAAATATGGCGACTTTGAGGTTTTAAAGAATATCTCCTTTGAAATAAAAAAAGGAACTATATATGGATTTTTAGGCCCTAATGGAGCAGGAAAAACTACAACTATGAATATACTTTCAGGATTAATTGATTTTAATGGTGGAGAAGTTTATTTAGATGGAGAAAACTTTAAGAAAAATAAAAGACAATTATTAAAAAAGGTAGGATACCTTCCACAAAATCCGATTTTTTATAATTACATGAATGCTATGGAATATTTGAATTTTATTGGTGAGATATCTAATATGTCAGAGAAAAATATAAGAGAGAGAACCATAGAGATTTTAGATGTTGTAAAGCTTACGGATGCATCAAAGAGGAGAATAGGACAGTATTCAGGTGGAATGAAGCAGCGACTGGGAATTGCCGTGGCTTTATTTAATAAACCAGAAATAGTTTTTTTAGATGAGCCCACATCTGCACTAGACCCCGAGGGGAGAATGGAAATATTAGAGTATATAAAAGAATTAAAACATGAAGGAATCACAGTTTTTCTTTCTACACATATTTTAAGTGATATTGAGAGGATTTGTGACGAGGTAAGTATTTTAGATAAGGGACAGATACTCGTATCTGACAATTTAGATAATTTAAGAAACAAGTATATTCAACCTATATTTGATATCGAGTTTGAAAAAAACTGTTTAAACTTAGATAAGATTCTTTTAGGTTTTAAATGGATAGAAAAAGTTATAACAAATGAAAATAGGGCATCTATCTATGTAAATAACTTAGATATTGCAAAAGTGGAACTTTTAAAACTTCTTGTGCAGGGCGAAAATGTAATATTAACTTTTAATTTGAGAAAAAGTAATCTTGAAGATATTTTTATAAGGCTGGTGAATAAAAATGATAACCTTTAAGGCGTATTTTAAGAAAGAAATAATGGAATCAAAAAGACAATATAAATATTTAATACTTGCTGTAGGAATAATTGCATTTGCTATTTTAGATCCAGTTATGGTAAAGCTACTTCCAAGTATTTTAGAAAAACAATTGCAAGGAGATTTAAGTTTGCTCATTGTTTCTTCTCCTAAGGCTGCTGTTAACAATTATATTAAAAGCCTTTTTCAAATTGGGAGTTTATTCATTATATTCAGCTTTGCAAGTACATTAAACGAGGAAACAAATGAAGAGAAATTTGTGTTCCCTTATTCTAAAGGTAGTAAACCAATTGGCATAGTGCTAGCTAAAATAGTCCATAGTACTATTGCAGTAACCATTTTAACTTTTATAGGTTTTTTAACTTGCTCCTATTATTCAGGTATTTTGATTCAGGGGGAAAAGGTTTCTATGGCAGGCATTATAAACGCAGCTTTTTTGATGTCTGTATATTACTTTTTTAGTATTACATTGGTAACACTTTTTAGTAGCTTTGTAAACAAAGGTATAATAGCAGGTTTTGTAACCGTTATGATAATTTTCTTAAGTGCTACATTTGTAAATTTAAGCATCATTGGAAAGTTTGTACCATACAAATTAGTAGAAGGAGCAAATCTATTTATGCTGAAAGGATATTTAGATACTATAGTATTTTTAATTATATGTAGTATGGTTTTTATAATAGCAACTGTTTTTAATATGAATAAAGTTGAAGTTATTTAAAGAATTAATATTTTTAAATTTGATTGAATATATTGACATTAATGTAAAAGTTAATTATAATACTTGTATACTACATGTCTTACTAGAAAAAAAGGACTACCTATTCATAATTGGTATGCTGACTAAAGCAAAGAAAAAAGGATATCAAAATAAGGGGGTATAACATTATGCCGGATAAGGGTAAAAGTAAGAGTGCTTCAACTAAAAATAATGGTAAGAAAACTGATAAAAAGAATGAAAAAAACAAAGGGCCTAAAAAATAAAAAAGATTCCTGAACTCAAAGAGTTCAGGTTTTTTAAATTAATATTCATTGGGGGGATATACATGACAACCAGCATGTTAAAAGTAATTGCATGTTTATTAATGTTAATAGATCATTTGGGAGCAGCACTTTTTCCAAGGATTACAATTTTAAGAGTCATAGGAAGATTATCATTTCCTATATTTGCTTATCTAATAGCTATAGGGTATAGCAAAACAAATTCATTTTCCAAGTATTTAAATAGACTTCTTATATTTGGACTTATATCACAGATACCATTTTCATTAGCCTTTGGTGGAAATATAAACATACATAGCTACTCTGATTTTCTAGGATTTATTATGGGGACGCCATATCCGCATTTGAATATTTTCTTTACTTTAACTATTGGATTAATAGCAATACATATATGGAACCAAGAAGAGTCAAAGCTTGCTAAGATAATAATTGTAGTAACACTGGGAATGGCAGCTGAAGCTTTTCATACTGATTATGGTATATATGGGGTTGCCATGATGCTAGGGTTCTACATTTTTAGGGATAGCAAAATTAAAACAATTATTGCACAAACTAGTGTATATATATTATTCAGCGCATCACAAGCTTTACTTTACATAAGCAGATATCCAGGTATATCAATAGAATTAAGATGGTTTAATCAAGGATTGTCATTACTTGCGTTGATTTTTATATTTTATTATAATGGCGAGAAGGGTAAAAACTTAAAATACTTTTTTTATGCTTTCTACCCAGTTCATCTATTAATAATAGGATTAATAAAGATGTTTATGTAAGCGGTTATTGTAATATCAATAGCATTACAGTATAATGTAGATAATATTTAAGATTTTAAACAGAATAAAAAGGTCCGTATAGAAATAAAGATACTTTATTTTTTTGCGGACTTTATTTATTAGAGAATTATAAAATCGTAGAGAGTAACTTGGAAAGGGAGGGGTATGTGCCATGAATTGGGAAGTAAAAAAGTTTAATGAGCTAACTGGACAAGAAGTTTATGAAATTTTAAAACTTAGAAATGAAGTCTTTGTTGTAGAGCAGCAATGTATTTATCAAGATTGTGACGATAAAGATAAAAAAGCCTATCATCTATTTGGAGAAGAAAATGGAGAGATTGTTGCTTATTTAAGAATCTTAAAAAAGAATATTTCATATAATGAGATATCTATAGGAAGGGTGTTAACTAATAAAACTCATCGTGGGAGAGGATTAGGCAAGGAAATGATGCTAAATGCAATGGAGTTTATTGAAAAGCACTTAGGTGAAAAAACAATTAGAATTTCTGCACAACAATACTTATTTAAATTTTATTCAAACTTAGGGTTTGTAAAGGTTTCAGAGGAGTATTTAGAAGATGAGATACCGCACATAGAAATGTTATATAAAAAACTTTAATATTTATGTATATGAAGAAATGAGGAATAAACATGATAAATACACTTACGGAAGAGAAAAGGTTTTATAAAAGTATATTAACTATTGCACTACCTATAGCCCTGCAAAATTTAATTTCTAATTCGTTAAATATGGTAGATACTATGATGATTGGAAAACTTGGTGTTACAGAGATTGCAGCAGTAGGACTAGCAAATCAATACTTTTTCTTTTTTGCGTTAATATTGTTTGGTATAAATAGTGGAGCTGGAATTTTTATTGCACAATTTTGGGGTCAGAAGGATGTATTAAATATTAGGAGAATGCTTGGACTTGCCCTAATTACAGGTATCTCTGTGGCATTGATATTTACAATTGGTGGATTTTTTATTCCAGAAAGGATATTAAGATTATTTCTAAAGAATCCAGATGTAATAAAGCTAGGAAGCGATTATTTAAGAATTGTCTGCTTAAGCTATATACTTAATACTATAAGTTTTGGATATGCTTTTGCTTGTAGGAGTATTGGAAAAGCAAGAATTCCTATGTATGTTAGTATTGTTGCTTTATTAAGTAATACACTTTTAAACTATTTATTAATTTTTGGTAATTTTGGATTCCCGCAAATGGGAGTAAAAGGTGCTGCAATAGCCACATTAATTGCTAGAGTTATAGAGATTATTTTAATTTTAGGGATAATTTATAATGAAAAAGGAGTACTTGCAGCAAAAATATCTGAGTTAACAGATCTATCTGCAAATTTTATTAAAAGATATTTTAAAACTGCTACACCTGTAATCTTGAATGAAGGATTTTGGGCATTAGGAATGGTTATGTATTCCGTAGCTTACGCGAGTATTGGGAAAAACGAACTTGCATCCGCACAAATTGCAAATACAATACAAGGCATTTTCTTAGTAGTCTCTATGGGATTAGCTAATGCAACAGCTATTATGATAGGGAATAAAATTGGAGCAAAGGAAGAAAAACTAGGTATTACTTATGCAAAAAGATTTTGCATAATTGGACCAGTAGCAGGCATTATTATGGGAATGGGATTATTTTTAGCATCACCACTAATACTATCTATTTTTAAATTGCCAATGAATGCTTATAAAGATACAAGAGGAATATTAATAGTAATGTCAATTTATATGGCCATAAAGGTTTTTAACACCACAATGATTGTAGGAATCTTAAGGAGTGGTGGAGATACAAAATTTGCGCTGTTTTTAGAAGTAGGAGCTGTGTGGCTAGTGGGAGTTCCATTAGCGTTTCTAGGTGCAATTGTATGGAAGTTACCAATTTATTATGTAGTTGCAATAGTTTCATTGGAGGAAGTAGTAAAAATGGCAATTGGTGTACCACGAATTGTTTCAAAGAAATGGATGAAAAATGTAATTTCTAGTATTTAAATGAGGGAGTTGTTTTTATGGAGATATTAGTAAAAGAAAAGTTAGATAAACTAATAAATTTATTTCAGGAAGTATCTAGTCAATATAAGTGGGAACAATCCCTAACTAACCACTTTACTGCACTGACTTATACGTTAAACAATAAAGATTTTGATAAAGAAAAAATTGAAAATGTCAGAAAGCATATGAAGAAGACTACGGGAATGTTTTCTTATTATAGAGGTACTTCAATGATAATCTTATCATCATTGCTTTCATGTAAGTATGATAATCCTCAGCAGGAATTTAATAAAATGCTCCAATATGATGAAAAGCTCAAAACGGCAGGCTTTAAAAACAGTATGTATCTACCAATGGCTAATTATGCTCTTTTGTCTACATGTACAGAAGAATGGGCAGATAATAGAATTACTAAAGCAATAGAAATATATAAAGAAATGAAAAAAAACCACCCATGGTTAACTAGTGGAGATGATTATCCACTTTCTATACTTTTAGCAGAGTCTGATATGCCTGTTAATAATATTATAGATAATATGGAAGAGTGTTACACGTTGCTAAATGAAATTGGTTTTTCGAAAAGCAATGGACTTCAATTTTTATCTCATATATTAGGATTTCGCAAAGAGGATAGCAAGGTTAAGGTTTTAAGATGTAAAGAAATATTTGATAAGTTAAAAGAAAACAAAATGAAAGTGTATTCTGGAGGCTATGCCATAGTTGGTTTTTTGTCCTTACTTGGAGAGGAAGGAAATGCCGCTGTGGAACAAGTGATTGAAATTGTAAAGGTACTCAAGTCTACTAAAAAGTATAAATGGTTAACTAAAGAAACACATTTATTTACTGCAGCTGCGTTGGTTAGTGATCTGTATATTAATAACATGAAAAACCAAAAAGAGCTTATGCAAACTGTTATTGGAATTTCTATAGAAGCTTTAATTGCAGCACAAACTGTAGCTGTAATAGCAGCAGCATCTTCAGTATCCGCGTCAGCGGGAGCCTCTGGTTCATCTTAACAGATTCAATGCATTTAGATTATATAAAACAATCCTAGCTACGAGTAGCTAGGATTGTTTTAATTTTTAGATGGTAATTCATCTAGTGTTTTTAGCTCATATCCTTCTGCTTTCCACTGGGTTATTATGTCATCTAATATTTCCGCATTAGTTTTTGATACTGCATGTAGTAACATAATGCCACCATTGTGGGTTCTTTGTAAAATGCGTTTTTTTGCAGATTGATGAGATGGCTGCTTATTAAGTATCCAATCCATATAAGCGAAACTCCAGAATATAGTCTTGTATCCATACTTTTGAGTATATTGTAGGGATAACTCACTGTATTTTCCCATTGGAGGCCTGAAATATTTAGCAATTTTCTTTCCCGTAATACTTTCAAAGGCTTCTTCTACATCAGATAATTCTTTGTTAAAACTTGTTTCATCTGTTATTGAAGCCATTGAAGGGTGCCTAGCACTATGGTTACATACTAGGTGACCTTCGTCTACCATTCTTTTAATTAATTCAGGATTTGAAGTGATATAGGGCTTTACAACGAAAAATGCTGCTTTTACATTATGCTTTCTAAGAACATCTAATATTGGTGCAGTATATCCAGCTTCATAGCCTTCATCAAAGGTGAGGTATAACACTTTTTTTGTTGTATCTCCTAAATAATAGCACTGATATTTTGATACAAGTTCCTGAGTTTCTTTTGCCCCCTCAGGTGGAGTATTGTCATTGCGAGGCTGAAAATACCAATTATATTCCTTAGTACTAACTCCACTGGGAGATTCAGTAGTTGTCACTTCTTTGCTATAAACAACATTTGAAAGGCAACTAATGCATAGCATTGAAGAAATAATGACATTCAATATCTTTCTTTTCACATTGACCACCTCTAATTTACTTTATTTATATAAGTTGATATGATTAATCTACAACTTATTATGCTCAGTAGAAGGGTGAATATATTCAAGAATCAAATATTATGCTCTTGGTAATTTTTATTGTGCTAGATATAATAAAAATCTTACTTTGTAATACATATTAAGGTATACTATTAGTATGTACACACTGGAGGTGACGAAATGGAATTAACTTTGAAGCAACAAAAAATGGTTCATAGCAAACCCTCAAGATATAGCGTAATTACAGGTATTTTAGGGTCAGGTAAAACAACGGCAGCAATTTATAGAAGTCTTTATTTAAAAAATCACTATTGTTTATATGAGGAAGATAAAATATTAATGTTAACTTCGCAAGATGAAGATGTAGATTACATTAAAAACATACATAAAGTGGCAGAGGATGAAACTAAGTTAGATTATTTAAGCCTATTTTCTACTAAAGAAAGTAAGTTTCACGTAGTTGCATTAGAAAGTATATTGCATAGGTATTTTTTAGAATATGAAAGCAAATACAAATTAAAGTATGAATTACTTATAGATGATGATAAAAAAAATAGTATTATGAAAGCTTGTATATTAGAGATTAAAGCTGCTTATCCAAAGCTAAGAATATTACATAGTGATTACTTGGAGTTTTTTATTGAAGAAATAAAGTGGATAAAAAGTTGTAATTATTTAAAAATGGATTTATACCTACAGGCAAATAGAACAGGTAGAAAGTGCGAAAAAGGTAAAGGACCGCAAAGGATTCTTAAAGACTCTAATGCAAGAAAAGCAATATTTCAGCTTATGGTTATGTATAATGAAAAACTTAGAGCTAAGAATTTTGTGGACAATGAAGATATCAATATATTTGCCCTGCAAATGGCAGGAGTGGATAAAGGGGACAAGTATTCTCATATTATAATTGATAAAAGTAATGATTTAACAAAGGTGCAGCTAGATTTTATTAGTACATTGTTTAATGAAAAATCTTATTCTAGCATGATGTTTCTTGTGGATTCTAATAAGCCCCACAATAGTAATTCATGGATGGTAAAAGGAAAAAGAGTTAATACTAAACCTCTAGGTGAAAAAGTGAAAACTTTTTCATTCAAAAGTAATTATAATGCCGAAGAAAAGATAGTGAAAAGTAATAAGGCTATAACAAGTAATAAGTTGAACATTGATTCCTTTGAAAATTTTCAGTACTGTGATATAAGGCATAACAGAGCATATGATTTTATGAGAGATTATAGTAGGATATCAGATATTTTAGTAAACGATGAAAAAGGCGATTATGAGTATATTGATGAAGAGCTACTTATAATACCAGTGTACAGTGATATAGCAGCAGGGGAACCAATACTTATTAATTCAGAAATAGAAGGTAACTTTTATATTCCAAAATATTGGTTAAAGGGAGTAAAAAACTCCTTTATTTTAAAAGTTAAGGGCGATAGTATGATTGGTGCGAATATTCATCATGGGGATTATGTTGTAATAAAGCAGGAACATGCTGCAAATAACAATGATATTGTAGCAGTTGATATCGGTGGAAATGCTACTTTAAAGAGGCTTTCAATAAAAAAAGACAAGATATTACTCATGCCAGAAAATGAAAATTACCAGCCAATTGTAATAGATAGTGAGGACACGTATATAATAGGCACCGCTGTAGGTATTATAAAACATAGGAATTAATGATTGTGAAAGGAGTGACACTAACATGAAGATATTTTTTATGTCTGACATCCATGGTTCTTTATATTATTTAGAAAAGGCAATACAGCTCTATAAAGAAGAAAATGCTAATTATATTGTTATTTTAGGCGATGAATTATACCATGGGCCAAGAAATCCATTACCAGAGGGCTACAATCCACAGTTAGTGGCTAACTTATTAAATCAACATAAAGACAAAATAATAGCCATTAGAGGGAACTGCGATAGTGAGGTAGACCAAATGCTTATAGATTATCCTATAATGGCTGATTACTCTATAATATTACACAATGATAGAAGATTATTTTTGACACATGGACACATATATAATGAGAGCAATTTGCCAAATTTAAGTGAAAATGATGTTTTGATAATGGGGCACACTCATATTCCAGTAGCTAAAAAGTATAATAATATATTTATATTAAACCCAGGATCTATATCATTGCCAAAAGAA
This sequence comes from Clostridium sp. CS001, assembly GCF_020443565.1. GTDB lineage: Bacteria > Bacillota > Clostridia > Clostridiales > Clostridiaceae > Clostridium_AD. Next base: position 136,477 of record NZ_JAIZZN010000001.1, on the reverse strand, counting down.
AATAACCCTAATTCTTATGGAATACTTGAAGAGGATTTATTTCAAATAAAAGATTTAGAAGGCAATGTTATAAAGGAAATAAGAATGTAAAATTATAAAAATTAATCCTCCAGGATATCATGGAGGATTAATTTTTTAAGCTTCTTTTCTTTTTTCATTTAAATACAATAAGTGCATGCAAATAGAAGCTATGATGCCAAAGGCAAATACAACAAGCCATGCTGAGTGTACTGCTCTATCTCTAATAAAGAAACCCATCATAAAGGGACCAACTGCAAAGCCTGTACCAGTAATTAGTGGTATAACTGCATTAAATCTACCTCTATGAGACTTTGGTGTATGATCAGCGATATATACTCCTGAATTAGTGGCATTAAGTATTTCACCAATTGTCCATACTATTGTAGAAAAAATAAAAAATGTTAATGTTTTTGCAAAGAATAACATTCCAAAACCAAATGAGAAGAATAAACCAGCTAAAGTAATATTAAATATAGGTCTGAGTTTTCTTGTTATAGTAGTTATAATTGTGGTCATAGTAATTACTACCAGCCCATTAATAGACATTATAGTTCCATAAAGTTTAGGACCATTGGGGCTAAAAAGTTTGTCCATTTGCATTGGTGTAATAAATCCAAATTGAGAATACATAAATGAATAAATAGTTGAAACTGTTGCAAAGGCTATAAGATACGGCCTTTTTAAGAGCACGCTTATCAGGCCACCTTTTACTGCGTTTTCATTTTCGTTGTGGTCAGCATTAAGATTATGATCTTGATTATCTTTGTTAGGAAGGGTCTCCTCTACAAATACTGCAACTAGTACTAGTGACAATATAGTTGTAGCAGCATCTCCTAAAAATAAGACTCTCAAGTGATTATTGTATAAAAAGCCAGCAATAAGTGGTCCAAGAGAAAAACCAACATTAATACCTAAATATAAAAGTGAGTATGCAGCCTTTCTATTTTTGCTGTTAGTTAAGTCTGCCAGCATGGCGCTATTTGGCGGTTGCGCAGCTCCCCCAAAGAAGGACGAGAGGATAAGAAGATAGGGTATTATTATAGATTTACCAAGGAAAGCACAAGGAATAAGGCATAGTGCAGCTAAACCTTGAAAGATAATAATAATTTTTTTCCTACCAACATGGTCTGCTAGCTTACCACCGATTAATGAACCGGGCACAGAAGAGAAGGCTGCCATCATTAAAAATAAACCCACAGTCTCAATTCCAAGACCTAAGTTTTTAGTAAGAAACAGTGTTAAAAAGGGATGTACGAAACTACCCATACTGTTAATGATTCTAGCGAAAAATATAACATAAATGCTTTTAGGAAGTCCAGAATAAGTTTTAAAAATATTTGTATTTTTCATAAATTCCTCCTCATTGTGCTCCGTTTATAAGTCAATGCAAGTTTAAAAATAAAGCTATTTATAGTTTACTAAATATTATTAAGAATTTCCAGTTTTAATAACAAATTAGTAAAAGATAAAAAAAGATAGCCAATTGGCTATCTATAGTTAATTTATTTAATATTTAAATATTTTTCAATTAAAAATCTATTTTTCGAGGAAAAAACTAAATTTATCCTTTTGTGCTGTTTCAATAGATAGATTCCGTTTGTGTAGTATATTTCCAAATTCCTCAACTTGGCCATCACAAATGTTGGCATAATCAGTCTTGTCATCTTCAACCCAACCCATAAATATATATGCGTGAGAAGGAGTGCCGGGGCTATCTGGCATGTCGATTGTAAAACATATATCACCTTTTTCCAATTGAGTGAAATCTGTATTCTTTTTAAACCCCATAGAAGTTAATTCAGTTAATAATTCTTTAACTGAAGATGTTTTCTCAGGAATATCATAGGTGTTAGCTCTTAAAATTTCCGATAAGAGATATACAGTAATACCCTTTTGACTCCCGCCATTTAACTCAACTGCTTTTTTTAAGACAGATACTCTATTTTCTTCTATGTTTAAATATTCATAAAGCTTACTTGGGGTTTGACTTAAAACATCAGGTGAAGTTTCAGAAGGAGTATTAACATTACCTTCAGTGGAGGTAGTATCATTAGGAGTTTTTGTAACCACATCATTTTTAGCTGTATCCGTTATGTTTTTTGCAAAAGAGGTATTCATTATTATAGAAAAAGCAACTATAACTATTACAAATATAGCTAGTCCTGTAACAACTAGAGTGTTTTTAAACTCATTTTTGTCTGCTAGATCATGCATTTCTTTTATGTACTTTTCACTTTCCTCAATATCTTTAAATTTAGTTACTCCAACATACTCAGGTGTTGGGTTTTGTTTTTTAGGAATGTTTACATTTGAATATAATTTATTTATAATCTTATTATTTTCAGCATTATCGTCTTTTTCAATGTTATCCGTATTTTCATTATTTTCTAGTTTATGTTTATCCATACTTCCTTGCATATAAATATAGGTAGTATAGTGATATTTAACCTATATTTTAGCGGCACCTCCCTTTGATTTTATATTGATCCTAATAAAATAGTGCTCTAAACTATACATAACATACCTTTTTACAACATAATTATAACATAGTAAGATGTTTTTGAGTACTATTTGTAGAAGTTTTAAGTAATTTAATACTTTATGAAATATATTACAGTTAGTTTATTAAAGATGTAATAAAGTTGAGCAAGCGCACTAGAGTATTATTTAACATAAGACTGTAGTATAATATATTTAACAAATAATAAGTGAGGGATGGAAAATGTCTATAAAAATAGTAACTGATAGTACCTCATACATAAGTGATGAGCTTAAGAAAAAATATGATATTTCAATAGCTTCATTAAGTGTTATTTTTGATAGCGAGGAATTTAAGGAAATACATATTGATAATGAAAGTTTTTATGAGAAATTAGATAAGAGTTTAAGTATTCCTACATCGTCACAACCATCTTTAGATGAAATGTATAATATCTTAGAAATGCATGTAAAAGAGAATAATGAAGTCGTTGGTATTTTTCTATCTTCAGATATGAGTGGAACTTATTCAAATGCATGTCTTGCAAAAAGTATGATTCTTGAAAATTATCCGAAGGCATTGATTGAGATTATAGATTCTAGATCTAATTGTATGCAACTTGGATTTGCGGTATTAACAGCTGCTATTGCAGCCGATCAAGGAAAATCAATTGACGAAGTAGTTAGTGTAGTAAAAGATAATATAAGAAGAAGTAAATTTTTGTTTATACCTGATACATTAGAGTATCTAAAAAAAGGTGGTAGAATAGGTGGTGCAAGCGCACTGTTAGGGACTATATTTCAGATAAAACCAATTCTTACTGTTTCACATGGCAAAACGGAGATGTTTAATAAAGTTAGGACTAAAAAACGTGCAGTCCAAACTATGATTGATAAGTTCGTTGAAGATATAACAAAACATGGATTGGGGGAGGTAATGATACATCACATAAATGACGTAGACGGTGCACTGGCTTTTGCAAGCTCAGTTGAAGAAATCATAGGAAAAAAGGTGGAAATAGGGCCAATTGGACCAGTAATAGGAACTCATGTAGGTCCTGGCGCGTTGGGCATAGCTTATTATACACAGACTGATTTATAGAATAACTTCAAAAGGAAAATCCTCCACTTATATAAGAGGAGGATTTTCCTTTTGAAGGGTGGTTAATAGTTCAAGTAAACTTTCAACATGAAAGTTAAAAACTATATTTGGATTATTGCTTATATTATCGCAAAAAATTATATTTTCAGTAAGTAATTCATTTATTCTAATACAATTGTTTTTATTTAAATGGCAATTAGAGTCAGTGGAAGATAGTATTAGGGAATTTAATATAATCAAATGGCAACAGGCAATTTTCGAGGTTTCTATAAGTTTATTAATTTTAAGCATATGTTGATCTTTAGTGACACCACCGCGAATCTCACTGGAGTATGAATCAAGTGACTTTTGTAATTTAGTTATTTGTTTGGTTATTATTGAAATATTAATATCAGTATTAAAGTTAAACATCTCCTTGGATATTACAAAAATATTGTAAGTTAAGGTCTTACTATGCTGTTGCAACTTATCTAAATATTTAGGTGGGAATATAAGATAATTTACGAAAACAGCTACTGTAATTCCTATAAAGGTTTCTACAACCCTTTTAAAACTATAAATTAGAGCATTGCCTTGGTTAACATTAATCATTATTGCTAAAAATACTACACAGGCAATACTAATAGAGTCTTTTTTATCTGCAAAACTCAAGAAATAAATTATGAATATTATACCTATGCTGGTAAGAAGTATATTGACTGGACTTATAAGTGCAAAAATCAATCCAAAGGTTGCACCTATTATAGTTCCAATCAACCTGTTCTTGCCAGCAGTAAATGAACCATGGACTGTACCCTGCATTGTTATTACAGCGGCTATGCATGCATAAAAGGGAGATGTGTTTTTAAAAAGTTTTAATATGAGCATACATAAAAAAACTGAAATTGCAGTTTTTATATTTCGCATACCTATCTTTTGCATATTAATGCCTCCTAATTATTGTCTGTGATAAACATATTATGATTAATTATAAATACTAGATATAAGTAATATGTTATCAAATATAAATTAATTTGCAACTGAAAGTTATATTTATACATTGACAAGATATAAAATCTAAATTAAAATAAATAGAAATTAAGAAAAAGTACACTTTTAATTTAGCTCTGTGAGGCTAGGAAGGAGTATCGATGATTATGTCATGTGTTTTTTGTTTTGCAAATTTTAAGTCTAGCTCTATTAAATATAATACAGTTGTTAATTTTAAAAATAAAACTGTAGGTGTATTTTCTATTTCGTTAATAAATATGATTAATATATTAAGAAGGATAACTAAGAGATTATTTTAAATGATCTCTTGGTTATCCTTTGTTTTTTTTAAAAAAAGTATTTCTAGTTTTACTAAGGAGGATTTTATATGAGAGGTAAGTTGATTTTAGAAAATGGAATAATATTTGAAGGTAATATATTTGGTTATTTGGAGGAAAGTGTGGGTGAAGTAGTTTTTAACACTGGTATGACGGGATATCAAGAAATTTTAACTGATCCATCCTATTATGGGCAAATAGTGACCATGACATATCCACTGATTGGAAATTACGGGATTAATTTAGAGGATGTAGAGTCGAGGTCTCCTAAGGTAAAGGGATTCATTGTTAGAGAAAAATGTGATAACCCAAATAACTTTAGATGTGAAATGGAACTTGAAGGATATTTTAAGCAAAATAAAATAATAGGGATTGAAGGTATTGATACACGAGCATTAACAAAAATACTTAGAAATAATGGCACGATGAAAGGGATTATTGCTACAAAGGAATTATCAGAAAGTCAAATAAAGCAAAAGTTTAAAAATTTTAATAATAGTGATGCAGTGATGAGGGTTACAACAGAGGAACCCTACACCGTTGAAGGTGAAGGAATACATGTAGCTGTTATGGATTTTGGGATAAAAGAAAATATACTGCGTTCGTTTAAGGAAAGAAATTGTAAGCTAACAATATTTCCTGCTAGTGCAAAATCAGAAGAAATATTAAAAGTTAATCCAGATTTGATATTTTTATCAAATGGACCTGGGGACCCAGAGGATTTGCAAGAGGTAATTAAGACATTAGATGAGCTTGTAGAAAAAAAGCCTATAGTGGGAATTTGCCTTGGGCATCAACTTTTAGCACTAGCCCTTGGAGGAAAAACAGAAAAACTTAAATTTGGTCATAGGGGTTGTAATCACCCAGTTAAAGATATAGAAAAGAATAAGGTATATATAACATCACAAAACCACGGATATTATGTTAGTGCACTGCCAAAGGACATGGAGGTAACTCACATAAGTGTAAATGATGGAACCATAGAAGGTATGAGACATAAAAAGTTACCTATATTTAGCGTGCAATTTCATCCAGAGGCTTGCCCAGGACCCAAGGATATAAATGGGATCTTTGATGAATTCCTTTCACTGGTATTGTAGTGTCGAATATAGCAATTTAACAAAGGATAATATAGAGGAGGGTTCATATGTCATTGGATAAAAGCATTAAAAAAGTACTAGTAGTTGGGTCGGGACCAATAATAATAGGCCAGGCAGCAGAATTCGATTATTCTGGAACACAAGCTTGCCAAGCATTAAAAGAAGAGGGAGTAGAAGTTGTACTTGTAAATAGTAATCCAGCAACAATAATGACAGATAAAGAGGTTGCGGACATTGTTTATATTGAGCCTTTGACTATAGAATTTTTAGAAAAGATTATTAAAAAGGAAAGGCCAGATAGTTTACTTGCGGGTATGGGAGGGCAAACAGGGTTAAATTTAGCTGTTGAACTATCAGATAGTGGTATTTTAGATAAATACAATGTTAGAGTGATAGGAACTTCTATAGAAGCAATAAAAAAAGGTGAGGATAGAGAGATTTTTAGAAGTCTCATGATGAAGATTAATCAACCAGTTGTAGAAAGTGAAATTGTTACGGATATAGAAGGAGGATTAACCTTTGCAAGTGAAAAAGGCTATCCGGTAGTGGTAAGACCAGCCTATACTATGGGTGGAAGTGGAGGTGGGATTGCTGAAACGAAGGAAGAACTAGTTGAAATTTTAGAATCAGGATTACAATTAAGTTCTATCGGACAGGTTCTTTTAGAGAAGAGTATTAAAGGTTGGAAAGAGATAGAGTATGAAGTTATGAGGGATAGCTATGGGAATTGTATTACCATATGTAATATGGAAAATATAGATCCAGTAGGGATACATACTGGAGATAGCATTGTAGTAGCACCCAGCCAAACTCTTTCTGATAAAGAATATCAAATGCTTAGAAGTGCGTCAATTGATATTATAAACAATGTAGGGATAGAGGGTGGTTGTAATGTTCAACTTGCCCTCCATCCTAAAAGTTTTGAATATGCAGTTATAGAAATTAATCCAAGAGTAAGTAGATCATCGGCACTAGCTTCAAAGGCTACAGGATATCCTATTGCAAAAGTAGCGGCGAAAATAGCGCTGGGATATGGATTAGATGAGATAAAAAATGCAGTAACGCAGAAAACTTATGCTTGTTTTGAACCTTCCTTAGATTATGTGGTAGTTAAAATTCCCAAGTGGCCTTTTGATAAATTTCAGGGAGCAAATAGAGTTCTAGGAACAAAGATGATGGCTACAGGTGAAGTAATGGCAATAGGAAGCAACTTTGAAGCAGCTCTATTAAAAGGAATTCGTTCTTTAGAAATTGGAAGATATTCATTGCAGTGCGATTCTTTAGCAGAAAAAAGTATGCAAGAGTTAAAGGAGAGCGTAATGGCTCCTGATGATGAGAGGATATTTTATTTAGCTGAAATGCTCAGACGTGATTATATGGTGGAAAAGGTTTCAGAAATTACAGGTATGGATAAATTCTTTGTAAATAAAATTAAGTGGATAGTAGGTGAAGAGGAAAAGATAAAAAGATCTTCTCTTGGAGACATGAATAAAGATTGGCTACAATTATTAAAGAAAAAAGGATTTTCAGATAAGGGAATTTCAGATCTATTGCAGGTTAACCCAAATGCCATTTGCGAACTAAGGAACATATGGAAAGTCAAACCTGTTTATAAGATGGTGGATACTTGTGGAGGTGAATTTGAAGCTTTATCGCCATATTATTACTCCACTTATGATGAATATGATGAAGTTTTAGTAAGTGATAGAAAGAAGGTTATAGTAATAGGTTCAGGTCCTATAAGGATAGGTCAGGGTATTGAATTTGATTACGCATCTGTCCATAGTGTAATTGCCCTTAGAAAGCTTGGAATTGAAACTATAATAATAAACAATAACCCAGAGACTGTAAGCACAGATTTTAATATTTCGGATAAGCTATATTTTGAACCTTTAACAGAAGAAGAAGTATTAAATATTATTGAAAAAGAAAAACCAGATGGAGTTATACTTCAATTTGGAGGGCAAACTGCTATAAAGCTTGCTAAGTTCCTAAGAGAGAAAAATATATCTATATATGGAACTAAGCCTGAGCAAATAGATGAAGCAGAGGATAGAGAGAAATTTGATACGCTTTTAGAGAAATTAAATATAAATAGACCAAAAGGAAGATCAGTTTGGAATTTAAAAGAAGGGTTAGAAGAGGCTGAAAATATTGGCTATCCAGTGTTAGTTAGACCTTCTTATGTATTAGGTGGACAGGGGATGGAAATAACTTATTCAAAGGTAGAACTTAAATACTATTTAAATAATGCCTTTGAGAAGGATAAGAAAAATCCTGTTTTAATAGATAGATATTTGTTAGGCAGAGAAATAGAAGTTGATGCTATTTGTGATGGTGAGGAAGTATTAATACCTGGTATTATGGAGCATTTAGAAAGAGCAGGAGTTCACTCAGGAGATAGTATTACAATATATCCAAGTCAAAATATATCAAATGCTATAAAAGAAAAAATACTAGAATATACTAAAAAAATAGCATTAGGATTAAAAGTAATGGGTATGATAAATATTCAGTTTATAGAATTTAAAGATGAATTATATATAATAGAGGTTAATCCAAGGGCTAGTCGTACAGTTCCATACATTAGTAAGGTTAGTAAAGTTCCAATCGTAGAACTGGCAACAAGGGTAATGATGGGAGAAAAATTAAAGAATTTAGGTTATGGTAGTGGAGTTTACAAGGAGCCAAAATTGGTATCAGTTAAGGTTCCGGTATTCTCAACTCAAAAGCTTCCAGAAGTTGAGGTGTGTCTGGGACCAGAAATGAGATCCACAGGAGAAGTTCTAGGAATTGGAAGAAACTTTGAGGAGGCTTTATATAAAGGCTTTGTAGCATCAGGAATGAAGATTAAAAAAGAAAAAGGAGTTATATTAACAACAATAAATCCACAGGATAAAGAGGAGTTTTTGAATATAGCCAAGGTGTTTAGTGAACTTAATTATAAATTTATAGCAACTGGCGGTACGGCTAAACTATTAAAAGACATTGGTATTGATGCCTTAGAGGTTAAAAAAATTACAGAGGGCGCTCCGAGCGTTATTGATGTAATAAAAAATAGACAGGTTGATTTAGTAATAAATACGCCAACTAAGGGCAATGATTCGAAAACAGATGGCTTTAGAATTAGAAGAGCTGCTATAGAAAATAACACTTTAGTTATTACTTCATTAGACACTGCCAAGGCAGTTGTGGAGCTTATGAAGAAAAATACTATTAGCGAAAATTTAGAAGTGTTTAATATTGTAGAGTAAGATTTTTTTTAGATTATGCTATAACTAAAAGTATAGATTGCTGGAATAAATTCTGAGCAATCTATATACATCTTAATATAATTTATTGTTTTTCTGTATGTATTATTGAATTCATATAGAAAAACAATTATTTTTTTGAGATAATTTATTAAGCTGTTTTCTTAAGATATTTCTATAAAATAAATAGGGATATAATGTAAAATATAGAGAATCTTAAAAGGCTCTTGAAAATATGCACAAGATAGCTGTATAATAGCAAGACACTGATTTAATATTTATAGTGGAGATACTTACAATAATATCTTTAAAAGGCCTAGGAGGAAAACATGAAAATAATAATTATTGGAGCAGGTAAAGTTGGATATACACTTGCAGAAAATCTTGTGGTAGAAGACAACGATGTTACAATTATAGATAAAAATATCTTTGCTATTGAAAAAATAGAAGATGAACTTGACGTTATGTCTTTAAAAGGTAATGGAGTAAGTGCTAATGTATTGCTAGAAGCTGGTATAGAAAATACAGATTTACTTATTGCAGTTACCGGTAGTGATGAGGTTAATATGGTATGTTGTCTTACTGCTAAGAAGTTGGGGGTTAGGCAAACTGTTGCAAGAGTAAGAGATCCTGAGTATTCCTATGAGCTTTCATTAATTAAGGAACAATTGGGTTTGGATTTTGTAATTAACCCAGAATTTGCGGCAGCGGAAGAAATAGCGAGAACCTTGGGATTTTCATCCGCCATTAATGTTGAACGCTTTGCTAGTGGAAGAGTGAGGATGGTTGAGTTAAAGATAACTGCAGGACTTAATATTATTGGCAAAAGGGTAAGCAATATGGATAAGTATACCGATTACCCAGTAATTATTGGTATAATAATTAGGGGGGATGAGGTTATCGTTCCTAATGGTGAAGAAATAATTAAAGAGGATGATATCATATACGTTATAGGAAAGTCATCCAATATATATAGTTTTTGCAAGACATGTGGAAAGTATCCTGAAAAAATTAAAGATGTAATGATAATGGGGGGAGGAAGAATTGCTTATTATCTTTGCAAGCTTTTAGAAAGCATGAACATTAATGTTAAAATCATAGAAATTAATACAGAAAAATGTTATGAACTTTCAGATGTGCTGCCAGGTGCTCTTATAATAAACAGTGATGGAACAGAAGAACAGGTACTACTTTCTGAAAATGTAAGAAATATGGATGCATTTGTTGCAATTACAGGTATAGATGAACAAAACTTGATGTCATCGCTTATTGCAAAAAAAATGGGAGTGAAAAAAATAGTAACAAAGATAAGTCGTACAAACTACATAAATATTGTACGAGAACTTGGGATAGATTCTATTATAACTCCTAAGTTAATAACTACAAATCAAATACTTAAATATGCAAGAGGAAAGGCACTTGAATCATTACTTAAGATAGCTGAAGGTAGTGTTGAAATACTTGAATTTATAGTAGACGCAAACAGTGGGTTTGTGAATAAACCAATAAAAGGTATTGCAATAGTAGAGGACACCATAATTGCTACAATTGTAAGAAAAAATGAAGTAGTTATTCCTAACGGAAATGATGTAATAAAAAGTGGAGATAGAATAATTGTAATAACAAAGCAAAAAAATATATCACAGTTAAGAGAATTGGAAGCGACAATGACTGGAGGATTACAAAGTGAATTACTCAATGGTATTAAAAAATTTAGGGATACTACTAGTATGTGAAGCATTAGCTATGCTACCAGCAGTAGCAGTAGCATTAATATATGGTGAGGCGAATGTATGGGCATTTATTTATACAATTGTATTACTTTTAATAATTGGTATAGCTTCAAGTCTTATAAAACCCAAAAATAAAGGTATATACGTTAAAGATGGGTTTGCTATTGTAGCCGTTGGTTGGATTTTAATATCCTTTTTTGGAGCACTTCCGTTTTATTTTAGTGGAGCAATTCCATCTCTAGTTGATAGCTTTTTTGAGTCATGCTCGGGGTTTTCAACTACAGGCGCAAGTATTTTACAGCAGATAGAAGGATTACCTCAAGCCATATTATTTTGGAGGAGCTTTACTCATTGGATAGGAGGCATGGGGGTACTTATTTTAGCCATAGCAATACTTCCATCAGTTGGTACTGGAGCTGTTCAAATAATGAAGGCTGAAAGCCCAGGTCCAAATCCAGGTAAGTTGGTGCCTAAAGTCAAGCAAACCGCAAAAATACTTTATGGAATTTACATAATTATAACTGCGCTAGAGATTATTCTTTTGAAGATTGCTGGAATGCCATTGTTTGATTCATTTATTCATACATTTGGAACAGTAGGTACTGGTGGATTTTCAAATATGAATTTGAGCGTTGGTGCATATAACAATGTATATATAGACGTAATCATAACAGTTTTTATGTTTGTATGTGGAGCAAACTTTGCTCTGCATTATCAAGTTCTTAAAGGTAATGTAAAAGGAATGTTTAAAGATGGGGAACTTAAATTATATAGTTTTATTGTTATATTATCAACAATATTAATAGGACTAAATATACATGGAAAGATGTATTCTGGAATTGGACAATCTATTAGACATTCATCCTTTCAAGTTGTATCAGTAATAACAACTACAGGGTATGCTACAGCGGACTTTAATCTTTGGCCAGTATTTAGTAAGACTATATTGTTCTTTCTAATGTTTATTGGTGGCTGTGCAGGTTCAACTACTGGAGGAATAAAAAATATTAGATTTCTTATATTATTTAAGGCTATAAAAAGAGACTTATTAAAGATAATACATCCAAAAGCAATTTATTCTGTAAGAGTAAACGGAAAAACTATTAATGATCAGACCTTGTCTGAAGTGCTTGGATTTTTCTTTATGTACATGATGGTTTTTTGTGGAGCTATCCTTATAATATCAATAGAAGGAAAAGACCTAGTGACAACAATTACGTCAGTTGCAACTACTATTGGTAATGTAGGTCCAGGACTTGGAATCGTGGGTCCAAGAGGTAACTTTTCAAGTTTTACTGATTTAAGTAAGATGGTTTTCTCGTTTTGTATGATTGTTGGTAGACTTGAAATATATCCTATACTGCTACTTATTTTTCCAAGCTTTTGGAGAAAGTAGTAACACACAGAACTTAACAAAAGGTTATTGCTATGTAATATTTTCTAATATATATGGGCACATTAATGTACAAGAAGAGGTGGTTTTATGAAAATTAACAAAGCATTCCTTTTGTTTTTAGGGCTTAGTATTATAGAATATGGTGGTGTAGCAGAGGCAAAGCCTATTGCACAAGCAGTAACTATTGCAAAAAATCAATTTGAAACAACAAATAACAACTTGAAGATCATAAATGCAATAACCACAGTTAAACGTGGAGGTACAGGTATTATAACAATTCAAGGAATACCCAATACTAAGTATAGTATAGAGACTTCTTATAAACTTTTAAATAAAACTATTCCTGTAATTCAATGGCGAAGGACAGACATTACAGGAGTAGCTACATTTAATTGGATTGTTAGCATGGAAACTAGTATTAGTACTCATGATGCAACAATCTCTGGGGGAGGAAGTATACTAAAGACAAGTCACAGAGTTATTAAATAATTCTTTTAAAACAATAGTTTAATGCAAGATTATTTGTAGGAAATTATTGTTTTTATTTTTGAAATATATTATTTTAATCAACATTTTTAAATAAAATGCAACTTTTTATATGATAAAATCGTTTTATATTAATATAAGTGAAATAAATAATCATAAATTATGGTATTATAGAAGAAAGGAATGAAAGCTTAAAAAGTTTTATTAGGGTTCATTCAATAATTAGCAGTAGCATTGAATTCCATTTTTCAAAAAGAATTTGAGGCAATATTGCAAGACAACAGGAGGGATATGATAATATGAAAAAGAATATTTGTGTTATATTGATAGTAAGTACGTTGCTTTTACTAATGGGTTGCAACAAGAGCCTAACATCCAATAATCCTCCCCCAAAAGTTATAGATAATTCTCAGACAGAGGGCAATGAAAGTAAATTAAAGATTGAGAATTATTATCCATTTCAAAAGGATGTAAAATATATGTATGTTGGGACTGGTAATGAATTTGCAACCTATTCTGTCCAAGTAGATTATTTAAAAGAGAATCACCAGCAAATTCGAGTTAATAATGGTGGGACAGAAATGGCAAAAGTCCTCGAAATCAAAGATGGGGAATTAAGACTGGTATTTTCAAAAGGGGAAAGTTATTACAGAGAAGATTTTACTACGAAAACCAATGATAAAGCAGAAGTTTTACTTAAGGAACCACTTACAAAAGGTAATTCATGGACATTGGCAGATGGTGGGGTACGAACTATAACTAATGTTAAAACTTCTATAACTACTCCAGCAGGTAGTTATGAATGTCTAGAAGTTACAACGGTAGGAAAAGATAGCACAATTAAGGATTATTATGCAGCAGATGTTGGATTAGCTAAAACAGTATTCATATCAAATGGTACAGAGGTAAGTTCTTCTTTAAGCAAGATAGAAAAAAATGTGCCTTTTGTTCAAACAGTTAAGTTTTATTATCCAAATGGAGATGATGGTTTTAATTATATTACAAATAAACAGATATCATTTAATACAAACGATATAACTAGAGAAACTTTAGAGAAAAGCTTCAAAGAAGTTACTGGTAATGAGCTTGGAAAGGTACTTAGTCCAAATGCAAAGATAAAAAGCCTTTACTTGAATCAAGATAATATTGTATATATAGACTTTTCAGGAGAATTTACTAAGGAAATGAATGCAGGCAGTGGTTATGAGTCCCAAATACTCCAATGTGTAACCAACACAATTGGAGATTATTACAAGGTACAAAAGGTCTATATAACTGTTGAAGGGGAGCCTTATAGTTCTGGACATATTGCAATGAAAAAAGGTGAAGCTTTTATGGTGGATTATACTAATAATAAATAGTAATATTAAATTCAATAGGATTACCCCTTGGTAATCCTATTTTTATGCTTTTTATGTGAAGTTTTGTTATAATAAAGTTATAAAAGTTACTATAATTATAAAGAAAGGTAAGGAGAATAATTATGATTGATACGCATATACACACAGAGTATTCTGGGGATTCACAGATGAAGATTAAGGACGCATTGGAATGTGCCCGAAAAAGCGGAATGGGAATGACTATAACAGAACATCTTGATTTTAAATTTCCAACAGGAACAGATTTCACTTTTGACATAGATAAATATTTTAATAACTATGAAAAATATAAAGATGGCAAATTTATGCTTGGAGTTGAAATCGGAATGCAACAGATTTGTTTGGAAGAGAATAGAGATGTTGCAAGTAGGTATCCCTTTGATTATATAATTGGATCTTTACATATAGCAGATGGAGAGGATGTGTACAATCCTAAATTTTACGAAGGTAAAAGTAAGAAAGAAGCTTTCGAGAAATACCTTTCTAGTATGGTGAATTGTATCAATAAATACACATTTATTGATAGTTTGGGTCATATTGACTATATATCTAGATATGCTACTTTTAACGATAAAGAAATACATTACAATGAGTTTAGTGAACATATAAATGAAGTTCTAAAGGGAATAGTAAATAGTGGGAAAGTAATAGAGATAAATACTAGAAGATTTAATAATAAAGAAGCATATAATAATTTAATGAATATTTATAAAGCATACAAACAAATAGGTGGTGAGTATGTAACTATAGGTTCAGATGCCCATAATGCAGGGGATATAGGCAAGAATTTTGAGTTAGCTAATGCAATGTGCAAGGAATGTAACTTAAAGGCCGTTTATTTTAGAAATAGAAAGATGGAATTTGCATAGTCCAGTTAATAGATTTCGTATATTATAGTATTAAATTAATAATATAACTTTTACTAAACAGAAGTAAGGAGAAGATAAATGCAAAATAGTCAGTTAATCAATCAAGTTATCGTATTATTCATAATTATGGTTGTCGGATTTTATGCTAAAAAAAGAAGATTTCTTAATGTTGAAACTGACAAAGGGCTGTCGGAATTATTGATAAATATAACTCTACCCTTTATGATAGTAACATCTTTTAATATTAAGTATGAAGCGGAAATGATTGCAAATGCACAGCAGATTTTAATATATTCATTTTTAATACACATAAGCTTAATATTTATTAGTAAATTATTTTTCTTTAAGCTTCCCAAAAGCAAGCAACAAGTTTTTAGGTTTATAACAATTTTCTGCAATGTTGGGTTTATGGGTTACCCAGTGCTTGAAAGTATTTACGGTGGAATAGGTGTTTTTTATGCAGCGATATTCAATATCCCATTTAATATTTTAGTGTGGACAGTAGGGGTAATGCTATATACAGGGGAAAAGGATTTTAAATCCATAAGGAAGGCAATAACAAATCCAGCGCTTATTGCGGTAGTTATTGGTATGATTTTATTCATCTTTTCAATAAGATTACCTTTGCCTATTGAAACTTCGCTAAAACTAGTAGGATCTACCACCACACCAATATCTATGATAATTATTGGTTCAATGTTAGCTGGATTAAAATTCAAGGACATTTTCTCTGATTTTTCTATATACTATGCCACGGTAGTTAGGCTTTTAGTAGTTCCAATGATAGTTTATGTAGTGTTAAAACTGTTAAATGCAGATGAAATGCTACTAAATATATGTGTTGTATTACAAGCAATGCCAGCAGCGGTAACAACTGCAATAATCGCTGAAAAATATGGTGGGGATGGACTACTTGCTTCACAATGTGTATTTATAACTACAATAGTCTCTGTAATAACTATACCTATAGTGATACTATTTTTATAGAATAAGGTAAAACAATATTTGCATAAGCAAATACACAGGATGCAATGGAGAAATATTAGCAACTTATATGAAGTGAAATAGTGTTAATAAACCAATATAAAAATAGTACACTTAGTTAAAGCTCAGTGTACTATTTTTTTCGGAAAATAAAAATTTGCAAAGGAATTACACATCAAAAAGGGTTTTCTCCATATTTTCATATTTAGTAATATAATAATCTTTTTTTGACGAAATCTTTTTAAGTGCATAAACCAATATATCAATTTCGGAGCAACTATTATATAATCCAAAACTTACCCTAACCATTCCAGGGTGGTATAAATCAGGATATTCTATGCGATTGCTTATAAATTCACTAGAAATACCTAATAGTTTAACCAGGTAGGGATGAGCGCAAAAGCATCCACTTCTCACTGAAATACCCCATTCATAGGAAAGAATCTTTGCAACTATAGAATGATGGATTCCATTAATATTAAATGGGATTATACTAACTCTGTCAACATCTTTAGAGGTATCGCAATAAATTTTTAGGTTCGGGATATCTTTCATTTTTGATATTGCATAGGTAGTTAGCTTTTTTTCTATATGCTCAACATTATCCATGCCAATCTTGCTTAAGGTTTTAATAGCAGATGCTAGTGCTATAGTGCCTATAACGTTTGGTGAACCAGCTTCATGTCTCTCTGGAGAGGAGTTCCACTTTATATAATTATGAGTAACAATATCAACAGTACCTCCGCCTACCAAATTAGGCTCACATTTATCTAAAATACTTTTAGGGCCAATTAATACGCCAGTGCCAAAGGGAGCATACATTTTATGAGCGGAAAAGATTAAAAAGTCAATATTACATTCTGGATTTTTATTATTCATAGAAAAGGTTGCGTGGGGCACTAATTGCGCACCGTCTACAAGTAGTTTGCAGCCGAATTTATGAACTAATCTAGCTATATCATAAATAGGATTTTTATAACCTGTTATATTTGAAGCGCCTGTAATAGTAACTAGTTCTACATTATTCTTATATTTATTTAGCTTGCTTTCTAAATCCGTAATGGAAAACTTACCATCTGCATCTGTTGATATATAATCTATTATAAATTTATCTCTCCAAGGTAAGTCATTGGAGTGATGCTCCATATCTGTTGATAAAATAACACTTTTTTTATTTGGATCACATAATAAATTTGCAAGTGTATTAAAGGCTTCTGTAGAGTTTTTGACATAAATTATTGTGCTACTTTCATCAGCATTAATAAACTTCTTAACGATATTCCTAGAATCCTCATATAACTTAGTAGTTAGTTGAGATTTATAGCCTTCACCACGATGAATAGAGGAATACCAAGGGGCAAAGTAGAAAATATCTTTCATAACGGACTTAAAGGGTGGTGTGGTTGCTGCATTATCAAAGTTAATTGCAGTTACTTTTTTCCCGGATATCAGTGGTACTTTATTATTTATGCCAAGTATCAAGTCTCTGTAGCTTGGACTATTGCCCTTAAAGGACATAATACTCCTCCTATTAAAATTATTCACAGTATATACTATTAGTTTTAGCAGGGAAAGGTGACAAAAGGACTTATAAAATAAGAGCTAGATAACAGTAATTTTAGATTTAATAATTATTAATGATATAGTTTAAACATGGGTCTTCATTATTTACATAATCTTGTATTGTTAGAGTTAAATTTACATCAGGCATAAAGGATAGTATGGAATCATCTTCAATTATTTTATAATACTCAGTAGAATAGCAAATTGTAAGTCCAGAGTTTGTAAGTTTAAAGCGTTGTACTTCACCATAGCAGTTTGGTTTTCCACCAGTAGGTTCTCCTAAAAATATTGCAGAAGTAGTGTTTTTTAAGGATAAAGCATTTAATAGTGCAGAAGAAAAGGTTTCTCGTCCAATTATCACAAAAAGACTACCCTTTTTATTAATTTTACTGCAATGCTTAATATTTTCAATAAAGGGATCTAGAAGTGAAGAATTACCGCCAAAGTTATTTCGTAAATCAATTACTAGTTTTTCTACGTTATGATCTTTAATGAACTGAATTAATTCTACGCAAAAGGTAGCCACATCTTTAGATAGCATGTTTCTACAAGCATTATACTTAAAGAATACTGTTTTAAGGCTAGATATGTATTCGAACCAATAGTTTTGGTCACTGTATCTTCTATAAAGAGGTAAATTATTATTATGATTCAAAGCATTATTAATTAAACTGAGTTTTTCCCTTGATTCCATTAAGGGAAAAGATTTAATTTCTAAAGTTCTTAATTTCTTACTCTTATCCTCAAATGTTACTTCTAAACTATCAACAGCATTCACGAGCTCCAAGTCATATAGCAATTCAATTGCAGGTAAAAACTTAGGTAGTTGAGAGTTAAGATAAGTTTCATTTTCGTAGGAAATAATAGAGCTTAAGATATTAATAACTTCCTCTATGGGAATTTGATTTATTTTTGTTATTTTGCAATAGAGGATATGGTTATATTCTAAAGGAGCAGCTACAACATATATCCCATCAGAAAAGCAATAAAATTCTAAAGGGAGTAGAAGATTGACTTGTAGTGGTACAAATGTATGAGCATCTCCAATTGATGCAATAATTTTAGCAATTTGAAGTTTTATTTCATAATCGGTTAGCGCATCAATATCCGCTTTGATAGCAGCGATTTCTTTTAGAAATTCATTTTTGTTTTTCTGAAAAAATAAATTTTTGTGTTTTTTAGGAAGCTCTGAGGATAGGTAGTTTATGTCCTCTAACCATCGAAGGATTCTGCTTGAATTCATATTATAATCTCCTTTGTTTAAGTTTATAGTCTCAATTATCTCATAAAAGTGAGTGAAGTGGAAAAAATAATTAATAAATTGATTATTTATTGTTGACAAGTTTACTAGGAGTTGATATTATTATTTTAGAAAGTATAGTAAAACACTCTACTTTGAAGGAGTGATTATATGAAGTTGTCTACTAAGGGAAGATACGGAGTTAAGGCAATGGTAGATTTAGCAATAAATTATGGAGATGAACCTGTATCTATAAAAAGTATTTCCGAAAGACAAAGTATTTCTGAATATTATTTAGAACAATTATTTTCCACTCTTAGAAGGGCTGAACTTATAAAAAGTATAAGAGGGGCGCAAGGTGGGTATATACTTAATAGAGCACCACAAGAAATAAGTGTACATGAGGTTATTGAAGTGCTTGAAGGGCCAATTGAGGTATCAAATTGCTTGGAAGATGAAGCGTGCAATAATATTGATTGTTGTGCTACGAGATTGTTATGGAAAAAGATAAAAGATAGTATAGATAGTGTGACTTCTTCGATAACTTTAAAAGATATCGTAGATGATTACAATAAAATGACATTAATTAAAGGAGTGGAAGATAATGAATAGATCAATTTATATGGACCATGCTGCAACTACATACGTTAAACCAGAAGTTTTAGAAGAAATGATGCCTTATTTTACGACGCAATTTGGTAATCCTTCTTCAATTTACACTCTATCAAGAGGAACTAATAAGGCCATAGATATCGCTAGAGACAGAGTTGCTAAGGCCTTAAATGCAAGTTCAAATGAAATTTATTTTACTGGCGGAGGTTCAGAAGCAGATAACTGGGCAATAAAAGGAATAGCTTCTGCTCATAAGCAAAAGGGTAATCATATAATAACAACAACTATTGAGCATCATGCAGTACTTCATACTTGTGAATATTTAGCTAAGAATGGCTTTGAAATAACATACTTACCTGTAGATGAATTTGGCCTTATCAGCATCAAAGATTTGGAAAATGCAATTACAGACAAAACTATTTTAGTGTCAATAATGTTTGCTAATAATGAGATTGGAACAATAGAACCAATAAAAGAGATTGGAGCATTATGTAGAAGTAAAAAAATATTTTTCCATACAGATGCGGTTCAAGCGGTGGGGCATATTCCAGTAGATGTGAAAGAATTAAATATAGATTTATTATCTCTAGCTGCCCACAAGTTCTATGGACCTAAGGGAGTAGGAGCTTTATATGTAAGAAAAGGAATTAAAATAGATAATTTAATACACGGTGGCGGACAAGAAAGAAATAGAAGAGCTGGTACTGAAAATATAGCTGGCATTGTTGGGCTTGGTAAAGCAATTGAACTTGCTGTAGAGAATATGGAAGAGAACAATAAAAAATTAGTTTTTTTAAGAGATAAACTCATAAATGGATTATTAGAAATACCTCATACAAGATTAAATGGACCATCTGGTGATGGTAGACTTCCAGGTAACTCTAATATTATCTTTAAGTTCATAGAAGGTGAATCTATATTATTAATGCTCGATGCTGTAGGTATTGCAGGTTCTAGCGGAAGTGCCTGTACGTCTGGTTCATTAGATCCATCTCATGTTCTTTTGGCAATAGGACTTCCACATGAAATAGCTCATGGTTCACTAAGATTATCATTAGGTGATGCTACAACTGAAGAAGAAGTAGATTATGTATTACAAGAAGTACCAAAGATTATTGGAAGATTAAGAGATTTGTCACCATTATGGGATGACTACCTAAAGGGGGAAAAATAATATGTATAGTGATAAAGTTATGGACCATTTTACAAACCCAAGGAATGTTGGAGAAATTTTAGATGCCAGCGGAGTTGGTGAAGTTGGAAATGCTAAGTGTGGAGATATAATGAAAGTTTATTTGAAAATAGAAAATAATATGGTTATAGATGCTAAGTTTAAAACTTTTGGTTGCGGATCTGCTATAGCATCTTCAAGTATGGCAACTGAGCTTATTAAAGGTAAATCTGTAGATGAAGCATGGACATTAACAAATCAAGCAGTAGCTGAAGCGCTAGATGGACTTCCACCAATTAAAATGCATTGCTCAGTACTTGCTGAAGAAGCTATTCATAAAGCAATTAATGATTATAGAATTAAAGCTGGACTTGAGGTATGGGATTACGTAGAACACGACGATATACATGGTGAAGTACACGGAGAATAGGTGATATAAATGAAGAAAAAAGTAGTTATTGGAATGAGTGGTGGAGTGGATAGTTCTGTAGCTGCATATCTTTTGAAAGAGCAAGGATATGAAGTTATAGGAATAATGATGAAACTTTCTCCAGATAATCCTGATTATGAAGAAAATGAAGGCGGATGTTGTTCTATTTCTGCGGCATCTGACGCAAGACGAGTTGCAGATGTACTGGATATACCATTTTATGTGATGAATTTTAAAGATGCTTTCAAGAAAAATGTTATTGATAACTTTATTGATGAATATATGGAAGGCAGAACTCCTAATCCATGTATTGTTTGTAATAAGATTATCAAATTTGAGGAATTCTTAAGAAAAGCAAAGGCACTTGGAGCTGATTATATAGCCACAGGCCACTATGCAAAAATTGAAAAACAAGAAGATAGATATGTGCTTAAAAAAGCAGATGATGATAAGAAAGACCAAACTTATGCTCTATATAGTTTAACGCAGGAACAATTAAGTCACACATTAATGCCTTGTGGAGATTATTCCAAACCTGAAATACGAAATATTGCAGAAAAAATAGGATTGGAAGTTTATAGAAAGAAAGATAGTCAGGAAATTTGTTTTATACCTGATAATGACCATGGAGCTTATATTAAGAAGTATAGTGGTAGAGAAATAAAACCTGGTAACTTTGTTGACAAGAAAGGCACAGTTTTAGGTTCGCATAAAGGAATTGTATATTATACTATAGGTCAGCGAAAAGGATTAGGAATAGCTGTAGGTAAACCTATTTTTGTTACGGATATCAATCCCTTAACCAATCAAGTAGTTTTAGGAGATGAAGAGGATATTTTTAAAACAGAACTTGTAGCTAAGGAATTAAACTTTATTTTGTTCAATGAGCTAACTTCAAATTTAAGAGTTTCAGCTAAGATAAGATATTCTGCAAAGCCTCAAGCTGCTACTTTAGTTCCTTTAGAGAATAATAGGGTGAAAGTTGTATTTGATGAAAAACAAAGAGCTATAACCAAGGGTCAATCCGTAGTTTTCTATTTAGAAAACTTAGTAGTTGGCGGAGGAATAATTGAGGAAGTTTTATAAAGATGAGGAGTTAAATTATGATGTATAGCGATAAAGTTATGGAACATTTTTATAGTCCAAGAAATGTGGGAATATTAGGTGGAGCTAACGGCATTGGAGAGGCAGGAGACCCCAACTGTGGTGACATAATGAAGATTTATATAAAGGTTGAAGATAACATAATAAAGGCTGTTAAGTTTAAGGCTTTTGGTTGTGGTTCCGCTATAGCTTCATCAAGTATTGCTACAGAGTTAATAAAGGGTAAAACATTAGAGGAAGCATGGAAGCTAACAAACAAGTCAGTTATTGAAGCCTTAGAAGGATTGCCACCTTCAAAAGAGCATTGTTCTGTACTTGCAGAACAAACAATACATAATGCAATAAACAATTATAGGGAGTCTCAAAACCTTGAGCTTTGGGATGATGATTTAAAATAGTTATAGTTAATGTAGAAAACTTTTTTCTTAGAGGATGCCATAACGAAAAGTATATATCGCTAGAAATGCTTTCACTACGCTGAGTAATTCTAAAATTTATTTTATTTAAAGATGCTAAAAACATAAACTCGCTTCGCTCAGACATATGTTTTCTTTACGCATCTTCAAATAAAATTAATTAAGAATTACTAGTGCTTGTTCAAATGCATTCTTTGCGATATATACTTTTGTTAGCGTCCTCTAAGAAAAAAAGAGTTTATTCCAAAAACTAACTTTGTTTTCAACTTAAGATAAGTGAGAATTATAGAAAAACAAAGGTTGTTTTTAAGAATGTTGTATATTAGTATATTTATCTTGAATTCTTATTTATATATAATATTGAGTGCTTGAATTCCATTAAATTACACATCAACAATTGCCATATAGGTCAACATTATAAGGATGTACTCTATAATACCAATGGAACTAATTGCATCAAGTATACCTGTAACATTCGCCACCTTTTAAAATTCATTGAATCTAATCATTGTTACAAAAGATAAGAATGCTAATTATTAAATAATATTTTAAATGTTTCTTTATTACCATTGTTGATTAATGCTACTTCATCAAAACTCTCTGCATTGTTAGGTTGTATTAGTGAAAGATGCTTAACTCTTAAACCTTTTTCATACTTTGTATCATACTTAATAGTCAATAATTTATCCTTTACGTTAAATGAAATATTGGAATACCAGTAGTCTACTCCATTAATAAATACATAGTAATTACCTCCATCCTTACTAATACATCCATATACCCCATTTTTTAGTGCTCTACCTTTATCCTCTATTATCTCTTTTATCTGCTCGTTTTTCAATTCACTAATTTCCACTGTTTTAGTAATGCTTTTGTTTTTGTAATTGTCCTCCAATGTAGAATTGTTAGTAATTTCTATTGTTTGTACTTGCTTTTCATTAATTTTGTCCGAATCAATATCTTTTTTATCACATCCTCCAATAAAAAAGAGAGATGATGCTAAAAAAGCACAGAAAAACAGATTTTTATTAATATTTTTCTTCATTATTTGCCTCCAAACATTTTATTGTTAAGTCACATTATTTTATAATTATTTATCAATCATAGTTTTGCGATAGTTGTACCAAATTAGAAAAATCAGTACTTCCCAAATGCAAAATTACCCTTACTTCGCGTAATTTTACGATTGCCCACTAACTCAGAAATTGATTTAGTAGATCTTTAAAGAAAGATGCGAAGTATGCATACTTTGAATTATGCAATAAGTATGTATTTAAGAATATCTGTTAAATCGTCTGTATCAACAGCATACATTGCACTCTGTTGAACTTTCGGAGAACTGTTTATAGCGATAGATTTTCCACTGTATTGAAAAATTGGAATGTCTGTTGAACCATCGCCTACAGCAAGACATTCGTTAGATTTTATATTGTTATTTTTACAAAAATCTTGTAAACAATCGATTTTTTGTTCAGCCCCAATATAATTAAGAATCTTTCCAGTAAATGCATCTTCTACCACTTCGTAATCACTGCCATAATAACCATCCAATCCCCAAATATCACATACAACTTTGGCTACTTGCTTTGGACCGACAGTAATAACAATGCATTTTATATTATGTTCATGCAATGCTTCAACTACATTCTTGATATTTTTTAAAGGTTTTGCAATCTCCAAAAAAGATTGAGCAATTTTACGTTCTTCAAGACCTAAAAGTAATTCTGCTCTAAGGTAATCTGCTGATTTGTAGTTAATCAGCCCTTTTTCTTCCTGTTCTTGAATGAAAGAGTGTTCTTTTTCTTTACCATTTAAAATACATGGCAACATAACGGAATGAATTTCTCTAATTAGAGTATCATCCAAGTCAAAACAAACAAGTTTTAATTCCCCCATTTATATACACCTTCCCCTAATTTAAATTATCTTAATTTTGCAATAATCTACGATTGTTCATCTATCGTAGTTTTAAGATAGATAAACAATATAAGAAAAGTATGTATTAAATATATGGCACTTCACCACAAAACAAGAAAAAACAGAAACTTAGATTAAGAGATAGCGATTGGACTATTCGGTATATTACCCTCAATAATTTCTAAAAGAAGTTTCCCGATTTGTGGTGTGAAGAACTCTTCCATTGAAGATAATAACTCATTTATATCCCACCATTTAAACCCCTTTAACGTTCTTACTTCGTTAAGTGTCATATTTCCAAAAGAAATATCTGTACTATCCATTTTAATGAGATAATACCTCTCGTAACTAACGAAATCTTTTTCTTTTCCTTTAAATATCATTTCCTTTGTCCATATCCAAGGTCCTATTGAATTAAGTACCAATCCAGTTTCTTCAAATAATTCTCTTTTTAGTGCTTTTTCAAAATTTTCACCTTCTTCAACACCACCGCCAGGAGTTACCCACAGAACATTCTCACCTTGAATATCTTCAAATTTAAATTTAAATAGCAAAATTTCATTTTTATTATTAATTAATATTGCCCTAGATGAATTTCTTACAAGCATACTTATCCCCCTAAATTTATATTATAAATTATTAATTCAGAATCATCTTAAAATACAATTTTCGCTTAATAATACCATAATATAGAATAAATATAAAGATAAAGATAAGATACATCTCAATGTATTTCTTCTATCTTATTATTAAGCTCATCAATATTTGGCGGGTTTACGGCATCATTATTAATAATATATTTTTCTTTAAGCTTTAATATTCTGTACACACTTTCATTTAACCTATCTTCTGTTATTATCTTATTTTGCACTGCAGCTTTTAATGAATTAATTACCTTTAGTTCATTGTCAAAGCCATGGCATACTAAGATAAGGTCGCTTCCTGCATTTACTGACTTAACAGAGGCATCGCCAATGTCATAGTTTTTTATAATGGCTCCCATGGTCATATCATCTGTAATTATAACACCTTGGAACTTTAAATCTTGTCTTAATACATCATTTATAAGGACTTTTGACATACTTGCAGGGAAATCTACATCAAGTTTACTAAGCAAAATATGTGAAACCATAATAGCATCTACATTATTCTTTATAGCTTCCTTAAAAGGCAATAGTTCAAAGTTGTTAAGCTGTGTTAAAGTCTTATTTACCACGGGAAGTCCTATATGGGAATCAACAGAAGTGTCCCCATGTCCAGGAAAATGTTTTACCACAGAAATTATTTTACTATCCATTATGCCTTTCATGGTTTTAATTCCTAGGTTATTAACTACATCAACATTGTTTCCAAAGGATCTGTCTCCTATTACAGGGTTATCTGGGTTGCTGTTTATATCAAGCACTGGTGCAAAATCCATATTAAACCCAAAGGTTTTAAGCTCTTCACCAATAATTTTACCTATATTGTAACTAAAGTCACCATCATTCCTTTTTCCTATAACTTTATTAGAAGGAAGCTTTTTAATTTCAGGCGGCATTCTTGATACGCGCCCACCTTCTTCATCTACAGATATAAATAGAGGGGTTTTGTTTTGTGCGTTGCTAGTTTTTATGGAGTTAGCTAAGGCAGCTAACTGATTAGAGTTTTCCACGTTTTTACTAAACAAAATGACCCCACCAACCTTATTATCTTTAATTAAACTATTTATATTATCATTCATTGTATAACCATCAAAGCCAACAACTACCATTTGTCCTATTTTTTCATCTAAACTCATAGCATCAACCTTATTTTTTATAACATCAATTTCTACAAGTTCTGTTTCATTACTTTCATTGTTAGATTCGGGATTAGGGGTAGGGCTGATGATAGGATTTAATATATTACATCCAACTAGAAATAAACCAGAAATCAATAACAAACTTAGGATTAATTTTTTCATTTTAAAACTCCACCACTTTCATTTAAGATTAAGTTTCTATCAGTAATAGTATATCTTAATGATTTGTTTAAAAGTATATTTTTAATAACTATATTTATAATAATTATCTTTATTTTGTGTAATAATTCTCATCTAAATTGGAAAGGATAACTATGAGAAAATATTAATTTTATGTGAAATCTTAATAATTATATAAAATTATAATTATTCTACTAAATAATTAGCTTTCTAGGTAGGAGAATGTATGTTTAAAAGTAAAGATTTTAAGTTTATGGATGTTGTAAGTGTTGAAGGTAAAAAGATAGGCTTCATTACAGACCTTTTAATTGACTTTAATAAAGGGAAAGTGATTGGATTTGAAGTATCACCTACTAAGCTTTTTAATAAAAAGGTAAGTATATTAAAAGAAGATATAATATATTTTAATAATCATATGGTAATTAAAAAAGTAGAAAAGAATAAATATTTATGTTTACGTAGCTTTGTTAATATGGATGTAATAGATAAATGCAAAAATATTTTTGGTATAGTTGAGGACATTACGTTTACTGGTGACACCTTTGAAATAAAAGGAGTTATATTGTCTTCAGGTTTTATTGCAAATTTGATTAGAGGTAAAAGAATAATGCTAATAAATGAACTGATACTTGGAGAAGAAAATATATTGTATTCTTCAAGTAATTACCAATACTGCTTTAAGAGTATGCCTCATAATTTTTTTGCAGAGGGAAAAGCAAATGAGAAAAGTTAGTAAAAGGAAGTTAATGGTGATAATTGGTATCTCAATTATTTTATTAGTTTTAATTCTTATTGCAATTAGAATACCTATCATTAAACAAATAGTAAGCTTAGTATTTATTTCATTTGCTATGTCTTATATATTAAAACCACTGTATGTGTTTTTAGTTAAAAAGGGTATGGGCAAAAGGATAGCTTCTGCCTTGATAGTAGGTGGGTTATTAGGTTTAATATTAGTAGTATTTATAGTTGTAATTCCATCAATATTTAGTGAAGGTTTAAATATAAATAAGGCTATAGAGGATGTAGAAAAATACTTGGTAAATGCTAATATGAAAATAAATGTATTGAAAACTAACAAGGTAATGAGTAGTATCATGAATAATGTATATCAAAAATCAAATACTCAGTTATTTTTAATATTTGATAAAATATTTGATTCCATAATGGGCATAGGTGAAAATATGATAACTTATATGGTTTCACCTTTAATAATCTATTATTTTTTAAGTGATAGTGAAAACATGATAAATAAGGCATTGATAATTTTGCCACCTGAAGGCAGGAATATAACAAAGAAGATTATAGAAGATATTGACAAGGTGTTAGGTAGATATATTATTAGTCAACTTGTTTTATGTGGAATTATAACTGTAGCTACCTTTTTAATTTTAGTGTTTATGAAAGTTGATTTTCCCTTAATACTATCATTAATGAATGGGGTCTTTAATATAATTCCATATTTCGGGCCTTTGTTTGGAGTGATACCTGCTATTTTGATAGCGCTATTAATCTCCCCCAAAACAGCATTATATACAGCCGTTTGGCTATTTGCCCTTCAGCAAATTGAGGGGAGTGTGTTATCTCCAAAAATAATTGGAGATAGCATAAGTATGCATCCATTAACGGTTATATTATTATTAATCATAGGCGGTGGTATTAGCGGTATTTTGGGCATGATAGTGGCAGTTCCATTGGGGGTAGTAATCAAGGTTATATATGAAGACTTAAACTATTACTTATTTTGATATATTTAAAAGCTTAGTTGTAGGCTGTGCATATGAAATTGTTTTTAAAAGCCTACAAAAAAATATTTATAATTTGTATATTGAAGTATCAAGGTAAAATATGCTATAATGTATAAAAATAATTTAATAATTGGTAATGATGAGAATTAGTAAATATATTGAGGCATTTAGAGAGGAAGTGGTAGGTGAAAACTTCTTGATAGATATATTGAAGCTACCTTTGAACCATATATTCTTGAGAGATATTGCAACATAATTAATTTTGTTAATTATACAGTGATATAATTAGGGTGGTAACGCGGAAAACTTTCGTCCCTTGTTTTATGGGAGTGAGGGTTTTTTTTATATTATAGAAAAATAAGATGAAAAGCGAGGAGATATTATGGAAAAGTTAGGGTTAAATGAAATTAGAGAATCATTTCTAAAATTTTTTGAAAGTAAAGGGCATCTTAGATTAGAAAGCTTTCCACTAGTACCTAAAAATGATGCTAGTCTATTACTTGTAAATGCAGGCATGCAACCACTTAAACCTTACTTTACAGGAATTCAAACTCCGCCGAATACTAGAATAACTGATTGTCAAAAGTGTATTAGGACAGGAGATATTGAGAATGTAGGTAAAACTTCAAGACACGGTACTTTTTTTGAAATGCTTGGAAACTTTTCTTTTGGAGACTATTTTAAAGGAGAGATTATTCCATGGGCATGGGAGTACATAACTGAAGTTTTAAATATACCAAAAGAAAATCTATATGTAACTATATATTTAGAGGATGATGAAGCTTTTGATATATGGAGTAAAAGTACAGATATTGATCCTGCAAGAATTTTTAGGTTAGGGAAAGAAGACAACTTCTGGGAAATAGGTCAAGGACCCTGTGGACCAAGTTCCGAAATACACTTTGATAGAAATATAGAACTAGGGCAAATAAAAACTGCAGAAGAATTTGTTAAAGCAGGCAATGAAGATAGAGTAGTTGAATTTTGGAATTTGGTATTCACTCAATTTGACAAAGATGAGCATGGTAACTACAACAAACTAAAGAATCCCAATATAGATACAGGTATGGGTCTTGAGAGAATTGCTACAATAATGCAGGGTAAAAATAGTATCTTTGAAGTAGATACTATAAAAAATATTTTAGAAGAAGTTTCAAGAGTTTCAGGTGTAAAGTATGGAGAAAATCATAAAGAAGATATATCCCTAAGAATTATAACAGACCACGTTAGAAGTACAACTTTTATGATAAGTGATGGCGTCCTTCCGTCTAATGAGGGAAGAGGATATGTTCTTAGGCGATTACTTAGGCGTGCAGCAAGACACGGTAGATTACTTGGAATTAAAAATACTTTCTTATATGAACTTTGTGACACTGTTATTGAGAACTCCTTTATAGCATATCCAGAGTTAAAAGAAAAAGCAGATTATATTAAGAAGGTTATCAAACTTGAAGAGGAAAGATTTTCAGAAACCATAGATTCTGGTATGGAAATCTTAAAAGTTTATATAGGAGAGCTTGAAAAAAGTAATAGTAAATTTTTAAGTGGTGATAAAGCTTTTAAATTATACGATACTTATGGCTTTCCATATGAGCTTACGGAAGAAATATTAGAAGAAAAAGGTATAGGAGTAGATTTAGATAGCTTTAACGCTGAGATGCAGAGCCAAAGACAAAGAGCAAGGGCTGCTAGAGGACAATCAAATTACATGGGTAGTGGAGATGATGTTCTTAATTTAATTCCTAAAGATATGGAAACAAAATTTGAGGGATATGAGAAAACGGAGTTACAAGCGAAAGTTAAAGTTTTAATTTGTGGCCATGAGGTTGTTGAACAGCTAGAAGAGGGTTCAAAAGGTATTATTGTTACAGAAGTTACTCCTTTTTATGCTGAAATGGGAGGTCAAACCTTCGATAGAGGTATAATTTTTAATGATAATTTCAAAGCGGAGGTTTACGATTGTCAAAAGAATGCATCTGGTAAGATTGTACACTTTGTGAATATAATTAAAGGGTCACTTAAGATGGAAGAGATAGTAACTCTTAAAGTTGATGCAGATAGAAGATTTGAGGTTTGCAAAAATCATACTGCAACTCATATGTTACAAGAAGCATTAAAAAGAGTTTTAGGTGATCATGTTCATCAATCAGGATCATATGTAAATGAGGATAGATTGAGATTTGACTTTACTCACTTTTCTGCACTGACTGAAGATGAGATTATCAAGGTTCAGAAAATTGTAAATGATAATATTATGCAAGTAAACAAGGTTGAAACTGATGTTATGACTATAGAAAAAGCTAAGGAAAGTGGAGCAATAGCATTGTTTGACGAAAAGTATCAAGAAGATGTTAGAGTGGTTTCTGTAGGAGGATATAGTAAGGAGTTGTGTGGTGGTACACATGTACATAACTCAGGAGAAATTGGATTATTCAAAATTTTATCTGAATCTGGAGTTGCTGCTGGAGTTAGAAGAATCGAAGCAATAACAGGTAATAATTCTATAAAATATGTTGAAGATAGAAATAATTTATTAAAAGATATATCAAATACATTAAAATGTTCAGAAAAAGATATAATAAATAAATTACAAACTCAATTAGCAGAATTAAAAGACAAAGAAAAGGAAATAATATTACTGAAAGGTAAGTTAGCAAGTTCTTCAATTGATGATATTTTAAATAATGTTAAAGAGGTTAAAAATGTTAAGGTAATTAGTGGCACTGTAAAAGATATAGGCGGAGAGGCACTAAGAGATTTAGCAGATAAACTTCGCAATAAGCTTATTGATGGTGTTGTGGTACTAGGAAGCTTTGTAGATGGTAGAGTACAATTTGTTGCAATGGCATCAAAATCTGCAATTGATAAAGGTGTGCACTGCGGGAAGATAATTAAAGAAGTTGCAAAAATCGCTGGCGGCGGTGGCGGTGGCAGGCCTGATATGGCAGAAGCAGGTGGAAAGCTTCCAGAAAAATTAGATGAAGCAATTAATAATGTTTGCGCAATAATTGAAACCTTGGTAAAATAGTATACTTTTTGTAAGAGTTGTTTTATAATATAGCTAATAAGAAGTATAATTAATAAGAATTTATGTAATTAACGTTAATATGGAACTTATTATAATCAAGTTACCGTATATTAATAAGCACTCTTCTGGAGTACTTATTAATATACGGTGGTTAGTATGTGATAAGGGAAGGGGTGTATAGAATGGATAGTAATCAAAATACAGTCCAATTTGATTTTATAAAAGATAAAAAAGATTTAACCAAAACTATTTTGACTGACGTATATAATTCGCTTATAAAGAAGGGCTATAACCCAGTAAATCAAATGGTGGGATATTTAATATCTGGAGATCCAACATATATAACGAATTACAATGGAGCAAGAGCGTTAGTAAGAAAGCTAGAGAGAGATGAAATACTAGAAGAAGTTTTGAAATCTTATCTAGACATTAAAAAGTAAGATGCCCTTAGGGGCATTTTGTTTTTTAATATTGATGCTACAGATTAATTAAGCTGTTATTAAAGGAGTATGTGAATGAGAATATTAGGTTTGGATGTAGGAGATAGAACAATAGGTGTGGCTGTATGTGATCCATTAGGATTAACTGCACAGGGCATTACAACAATTAAAAGAAAAAGCGAAGTTTTGGATATTGAAGAGATTTCGAAAATATGTAAGGAATACAGTGTAGATAGCATAGTGTCAGGCCTTCCTAAAAATATGAATGGCACAATAGGACCACAAGGAGAAAAAGTTCAGCATTTTTGCGAAAAACTTAAAGAGACTTTGAATTTAGAAGTAAAAATGTGGGATGAGAGGTTAACAACTGTAGCAGCTAATAGAGCAATGTTAGAGGGCGACCTATCAAGGTCGAAAAGAAAAAAAATCGTAGATAAGATTGCAGCTACATTCATTTTGCAGGGTTATCTAGATAGCTTAGGTACACGTTTATAAAATACTAAGTTAATGCAATAGTGGACTGTAATCTAGGAAAAAAGCCAATGGTCATTAAAATAATATTAAATATACAATTTGAAAGGGGAAAATAAAATGGATAACAATGTTGAAACAATAGTATTAAATGATGAAGAGGGTAAAGAAATAGAATTTGATGTACTAACTAAATTAGATATTGAAGATAAGGAATATCTTATAGTTACAAGAACAGGAGAAGATGATGTTGATGCAATTGCACTAAGAGTAGATAAGGATGAAGATGGTAATGAGATTTTAGTTACAATAGAAGATGATGAAGAGTTTGAAATGATTTCAGAGGCTTACGAGGCAGTTTTTTCAGAAGAATTTTAGAATGGTAGCCTGTTTTCTTAAAATCAAATGATTATCAATTGACAATGTCATAATAAAGTATTAAACTAAAGCTATAGCAAATATAATTTAATAGTGAATATAATTTATGTTGATAGGGTTAATGATGTTTATGGGAAAGGGGTGTATATATGTCAAGATTATCAGAAGAAAGCTTAGAAGCTTTAAAGGAAACTTTAAAACAAAAGGGATATAAGCTTACTCCACAAAGAAGAGCTATTTTAAATGGAATAATTAAGAGTGAAGGAAGTCATCTTACTGCGGAAGAACTGTATGACTTAGTTAAAATAGATTGTCCAGAAATAGGGCTTGCTACAATTTATAGAACAGTTCAACTTTTAGAAGAAATGAATGTAATTCGAAAGCTAGATTTAGATGATGGTTGTAGCAGGTACGAACTTAACCATGAAGATGAGAACCATCAGCATCATCATTTAATATGCAACTGCTGTGGTAAAGTGCTAGAGGTTCAAGGAGATTTGCTAGAGGAACTAGAAACCATAGTTGAAAAAAAATACAATTTTAAGATTGAAGATCATAGTCTAAAGTTTTATGGTGTTTGTGATAAATGCGTAGATAAATAACAGGAATTTTATGTTTGAAACTATGTTGATATAATGAAAATTGCTATAAATATATTTATTAGGAGGTGCGTTCATGAATATTTATGATAATGCACATGAATTTGCTAAAAGTTTAAAAGATTGCCACGAGATTGTTGAGCTTCGAGAAGTGGCAAAAAAAATTGCATCAGATGAAAAGAGTAAAAAAATGTTGGCAGATTTTAGAAAGGTTCAAATCGAAGCTTATACTGAGCAAATGCAAACAGGAGAAATGAAAAAAGAAACGCTAGAAAAACTGCAAAACTTAGGTGCTGTAGTTTCTTTAAACCCAGATGTAGCAAAGTATTTTCAAGCGGAAGCTACATTTGGAACTATGTGGGATGATGTTATGAAAATACTAAATGATGCAATTGGAGTAGATTTATCATTTGGAAATAATCAATAATACACGTAGTTGACTTTTTTGCAACATAATATTAGAATAAGTATAGTAAATACGGAAATTGGATACTTCAAGACGTATCCAATTTTTGTTTGTGTAAAGTTTTTAAACTTACGAAAAAAAATTGGAGGATTAATATGAATTTATTTACAAGAAATGATGTTAGAAATATAGCAATAATTGCTCACGTAGACCACGGTAAAACAACCCTTGTGGATTGTCTACTTAGACAAAGCCATATTTTTAGAGAAAATGAAAAGTTACAAGAAAGAGTAATGGATTCCAATGACATAGAAAAAGAAAGAGGAATAACAATTCTTTCAAAAAATACTGCGGTAATGCATAGTGGGATTAAAATAAATATAGTAGATACACCTGGCCACGCTGACTTTGGTGGAGAAGTTGAACGAGTACTTAAAATGGTTGATAGTGTACTTCTTGTAGTTGATGCATATGAAGGTCCAATGCCACAAACTAAATTCGTTTTAAAAAAGGCATTAGAATTACAACTTAAACCAATCGTTGTTATAAACAAGATAGATAGAAAAGATGCTCGTCCTGTTGATGTACTTAATGAAGTTTTTGACCTGTTTGTTGAACTTGGAGCAGATGATGAACAATTAGATTTTGCAATAGTATATGCATCTGCTAGAGAAGGTT
This sequence comes from Clostridium sp. CS001, assembly GCF_020443565.1. Taxonomy (GTDB): domain Bacteria; phylum Bacillota; class Clostridia; order Clostridiales; family Clostridiaceae; genus Clostridium_AD. Next base: position 102,207 of record NZ_JAIZZN010000001.1, on the reverse strand, counting down.
TTGCTAAATTCAACGTTGAAGATGAAAGTGACAACATGGAACCATTATTTGAATCTATAATAAAAAATGTAAAGTCTCCTGAAGGATACATAGATATGCCACTTCAAATGCTTGTTTCAACAATTGATTACAATGAGTATGTTGGAAAGATTGGAATAGGTAAAATTGAAAGAGGATCAATAAAGAGAAATCAACAAGTTGCGCTTATGAGAAAAGATGGAAGCATAAGCAATGTTAAAGTTTCAAGTCTTTTCGTTTATAATGGTCTAAAAAGAGAAGAAACTGAGGAAGCAATGCTTGGTGATATAATTGCAATTTCTGGTATTCCAGACATTAACATTGGAGAGACAATAGCTGATGCTAGTAATCCAGAAGCACTTCCATTTGTAGAAATTGATGAGCCTACTTTAACAATGAATTTCATGGTTAATAATTCTCCTTTTGCAGGACTTGAGGGAACTTATGTTACTTCAAGACACTTAAGAGACAGACTTATAAAAGAACTTGAAACTAATGTAAGTTTAAGAGTAGAAGAAACTGAATCTGCTGATGCGTTTGAAGTAAGTGGAAGAGGAGAGCTTCATCTATCAGTTTTAATTGAAACTATGAGACGTGAAGGTTATGAATTCCAAGTATCAAAAGCAAATGTTATATACAAAGAAGAAAATGGACATAAGATGGAGCCAATTGAGCACCTTACAATTGATGTACCAGAAGAATTTATGGGTGTTGTAATGGAAAAATTAGGACCTAGAAAAGCAGAGATGATTAATATGACTTCTGCTATAAACGGATACACTAGATTAGAATTTAAAATACCATCAAGAGGACTTATCGGATATAGAAGTGACCTTATGACTGATACTAGAGGTAACGGTATAATGAATCACGTTCTAGATGGTTATGCTAAATATAAAGGTGAAATTCCAGATAGAAGTAGAGGTTCACTAATAGTATTTGAATCAGGGGATTCAGTAACTTACGGATTGTACAATGCTCAAGAAAGAGGAACTCTTTTCATACCAGCAGGAATTCCTGTTTATGCGGGAATGATTGCAGGAGAATGTGCAAGAAGTGGAGATATAGAAGTAAATGTATGTAAAAAGAAACAGTTAACCAATACTAGATCTTCTGGAGCAGATGATGCACTAAAACTAATTCCAGTAAAACCTATGTCACTTGAGCAGTGCTTAGAATTTGTTGCTGTAGATGAGTTAGTTGAAATTACTCCTTTAAATGTTAGAATGAGAAAAAGAATATTAGACTCAGGAGAAAGAAAAAGAGCAACTAGCAAATCAAATAAATAGTTTTAACTAGGGAGTTGGTTAATGAAAACCGAAGATTTAATTTGGAAGGTTTTCTTTTTCCAACTACCTATGGTTTTAAAGTAAAAATTAGATTTTAGTTAGTAGCATTGATGAATTTTTGGAGGAAATTAAATGAGTGGGATAACTTATGATTATATGGAAAAATATTTGAGAGAGCTGATTCCAACACATACTGGAATTTTAAAAGATTTAGAGGAGTTTGCTCTGGAAAATGGAACACCTATAGTTCAGAAGGAGACTGCTAAATTTTTAGAATTAATGATAACTATGAATAGACCTAAAAAGATTTTAGAGTTAGGTACTGCCATAGGGTATTCTGCTATTTTAATGAATAAGGCATCGTTTGGATTAAGTGAAATTACCACTATTGAAAGAGATGAAGCTATGATAGAACTTGCAAAAGCTAACATAGAAAAATATAAACTACAGGACAAAATCACCATTCTAAAAGGGGATTGTCTAGAGGTATTAGGAAATCTTCAAGGAGAATATGATATGATTTTTATGGATGCAGGTAAAGGACACTATAATCATTTTCTGCCCCACTGCCTTAGACTCTTAAAAAAAGAAGGAGTTCTTATTGCAGATAATGTTCTTTTTAGAGGGATGGTTGCATCAAAAGAGCTTGTAAAGCGTAGAAAAATTACTATTGTAAAACGTATGAGAAGCTATTTAGAGCTAGTATCTAATAATGATGAACTTATAACTTCTGTAATACCTATGGGGGATGGCATCTCAATAACGGTAAAAAAGAATACAGTAATGTAGCAAGGAGGGTGAAGCTAATGAAGCCAGAAATATTAGCACCTGCAGGAAACTTAGAGAAATTAAAAGCAGCTTTAAATTTTGGTGCAGACGCAGTTTATTTAGGTGGAAGTAAAATGAATTTAAGAGCTTTTGCAGATAATTTTAGCAATGAGCAGTTAAAAGAAGGCATAGATTATGCACATTCTAGAGATAAAAAGGTGTATGTAACCTTAAATGTATTTCCTCATAACGATGATTTAGATGGCCTTGAAGATTATCTAAAAGATATATATGAACTAGGTGCAGATGCTATTATTGTATCTGATCCAGGAATTATTATGACAGCTAGAGAAGTTGTACCGAATTTAGAAATTCATTTGAGTACTCAAGCTAATAATGTAAACTACAAGTCAGCTATTTTTTGGCATAAACAAGGTGTAAAAAGAATTGTTCTTGCGAGAGAGTTATCTTTAGGAGAAATTAAAGAAATTAGAGAAAAGTTACCTGATACTTGTGAACTAGAAGCTTTTGTTCATGGTTCTATGTGCATGGCATATTCGGGGAGATGTCTTTTATCCAATTATATGACAGGTAGAGATGCCAATAGAGGGCAATGTGCTCAGCCATGTAGATATAAATACTCTTTAATGGAAGAAAAAAGGGATGGAGAATACTATCCTATAATTGAAGATGATAAAGGCACTTACATAATGAATTCAAAAGACTTATGCATGATAGAACATATTCCAGAACTTATGGAATCAGGCATAGTGTCCTTTAAGATAGAAGGAAGAATGAAAAGTTCATATTATGTTGCTTCTGTATGTAAATCTTATAGAGAAGCTGTGGATACTTATGTGGAGGACCCATCAAACTATAAGTTTCAGCAAAAATGGATGGATAACCTTTTAAAACCTAGCCATAGACAGTATTACACTGGATTTTATTTTGGAGATCCAAATAAGCAAATATATGATTCATCTTCATATATTAGAGATTACGATATAGTAGGCGTTGTACGTGAGTATAATGAAGAAGATAATACTGCATTAATAGAACAAAGAAATAAGGTGCTGCTAGGGGATACTGTTGAAGTGTTAAAACCTGTAGGAGATAATGTATCAATAGTACTTAAGGATATGAAAAATTCTAAGGGAGAAAATATAGCTTCAGCACCAAATGCTCAGATGTTATTTACCATAAATACTGATGAAAAACTAAAGGAAAATGACATCCTTATAAAAGCTAAGGAGGGGAAATAATGCAGCGTCCCATTATAATAGGGATAACCGGAGGAACTGGTTCAGGAAAAAGCACTATAGCAAGAGAGATATACAAACAGTTCGATGAAACATGCATTGCAATGCTTGAGCAGGATTCTTATTATAAAGACCAAAGTAATCTTTCTTTTGAAGAAAGAATTAAAACAAACTATGACCATCCAGATGCTTTTGACACTTCTCTTTTAGTTAAGCATTTAGAACTTCTTTTAGAAGGACATATTATTGACAAGCCTATTTATAATTTTGAAGTACATAATAGAATGAAAGAAAAAATTTCTGTGGAGCCGAAAAAAATCATTATAGTGGAAGGTATTCTTGTTCTATCTGAAAAAATTCTTCGAGATATGCTAGATATTAAAATATATGTAGACACTGATGCAGATGTTAGGTTTATAAGAAGAATGGTTAGAGACATTAATGAGAGAGGCAGAACAGCAGAATCTGTTATAAATCAATATTTAAATGTTGTAAAACCAATGCATGAACAATTTACTGAACCTACTAAAAGGCACGCAGACCTCATTATACCTGAAGGTGGACATAATAAGGTAGCGGTAGATATAATTACTGCAAATATAAGTCAAATCCTTCAAACCTATCAAAATTAATAGTAAAGATAAAAGAATAAAACACCTCATTTTAGGCGAGAATTAGTCTAGGTGAGGTGTTTTTATGTACAGTAGAAATAATATATTTGGCAATTCAAATAGAAAGAAAGATATGGAGCGAAGAGCCTTTACAGTAATGATTATATTTATATTGTTGCTTAGTTTTTTAATATGGAAAGTTAGCAATTACATGTATTTTAAATCAGAACCCTTAAAAGAAATGTTTAATGCCCAATATACAATTAATGAGCCCTATGGTATGCGTTATAATCTATTTGATTGTGATGGTAGTGAGCTTTTAGACTATGTTGTGAATTATTATGCAGTTATTGATCCAGTAGATTATTTGCGATTTAATGAATATACTAGCAGATACGACATGCAAGCATTAACAATTATTTTAAGAAATTATAATAGTAATTATGATTTAGAAAAGATAAAAAGCAATGGTAACTTTGAAAAAATAAAATATAAAATTGACGAAGAAACATTTGATAAACTTAAAGAGATTAAAGAAATAAAAGGGTTTTATGTCTATGCAGCTAATGATGTGATCAATGATAAGTACTGGAAAGTTGAAAATTTATTAATAAATACAACATATATTAATGGGGATGGAAACCCTATAATGAAAAGCGATGACTCCATAGAAATGCAAATATACAACAAAACTAAAAATAATGAATTTACAAAAATTAGCTTTGCTAAAGGAATAAATGGCGAGATAGCTAACGGGAGGATTATATATCCCCAAAAGAATATAAATGTAAGACTTACTTTAAATAAAGAAATCCAGGATAGTGTTGAAAATATTCTTCATGAGAAAAAATACGAAAAATACAAACAAATTGGTGTTGTGCTAATGGAGAGTAGTACTGGCAAAATACGAACAATGGCACAAAAGAATGATAATATCTATAATGCAAACTTAGGAATTCCAACCACGAATGGTTCGTTTCCAGGATCGATTTTTAAAGTGATTGTTGAAGAAGCTGGGCTGGATATGAACTTAATAGGTAAAGATGAAGTGTTTCCATTAAATAGAACTTACTTTCCAAAGGCTCATGAGGCATTATTAAAGCAATATACACTTGGAGAGGCACTGGCATATTCCTCCAATAATACATTCGCCCAAATAGGTCGTCAGGTAGGTCTTAAAAACATGTATGATTATTCAGAAAAACAAGGGCTATTACGTAAAGTGTTAAATTTTCAGCAAGAGGATATTGGTGACTTTGGTGTTGATATATCAACTTCTGAGCCAGGTGAAAAAAGCCATACAGCTATTGGGCAAAAAACTAGGATAACACCCTTAGAAGCCATTAGCATTCCTAATACTATCATAAACAATGGAATATACGTTCAGCCAAGCATAATAGATGCATATGTGGATGACAATAATGTAACCTTAGAGGGATTTACTCCTAATGTTTCTCGGGTATTAAAAGAGCAAACCGCTAAAATCGTGAAATCCCATATGATTGATGTAGTAAATAAAGGTACAGGAACTATGGCTTACATTGAAGACATGATGATAGGCGGGAAAACAGGCACTACTGAATATTTTGTAAAAGGTAAAGAGTGTTCTGATGGATGGTTTGTAGGTTTCTTTAATTTAAAGGGAAAAAATTACTCTATGGTTGTATTTGTAGAAAACATAGAACTAAGCAAAGTGGAAGGATTAAATAGTCAGGGAGGTGGAGATACTGCCGCTCCTATATTTAAAGAAATAGTTAACTTACTTAAATCTATAGATTAAATTAATCTAAAAATAAATATTTAATTGTACATGCAATATTAATAAAATTTATCATATTATATTTATAAGCACTATTAGGAGGAGCATCCGTGTTTTTCATGAATTGTTTATTAGATATAATTGGAAATGTTACATTTTTAACAGCTTATATAACTGGTAGTAGTTCATTCCCTCAACCATTAAGTGAAGAAGAAGAAAGGTTATATTTAACAAAGCTAAAGGAAGGAGATTTACTAGCTAAAAGTATACTAGTTGAACGAAATTTAAGGCTTGTTGCACATATCGTAAAAAAATATTCTTACCCAGGCAAGGATGTAGATGACCTAATATCAATAGGAACTGTTGGGCTCATTAAAGCTATAGATTCCTTTGATATAAGCAAAGGAACAAGGCTTGCCACCTATGCAGCAAGGTGTATAGAAAATGAGATACTAATGCTTATTCGAAATAATAAGAAAACAAAAGGAGAAATATACCTACAGGACCCTATAGGAATCGATAAAGAGGGAAATGAAATCTCACTGATGGATGTGTTAAGTAGTGATGAAGATTCTATAATTGAGATAGTGGAAAGCAAAATACAAATTAAAAAGCTTTATAATAAGATTAATGTAGCTTTAATGGATAGAGAAAAAACAATAATTCAAATGCGTTATGGACTGATTGATGGTAAACCTAGAACGCAAAGAGAGATTGCATTAATTTTAGGAATTTCAAGGTCTTATGTTTCTAGAATTGAAAAGAGAGCCTTGAAGAAGTTATATAAAGAATTAAATAGTAATAACAAGACTAAGTTGAATCTATCTAATAAATTGCTCTAAAAGGTAATAAAAACTTAAAGAAGGAGAAACTTACAATACGTCGAATATTATAATTTGGAGATGATTTCTAAGAAAAATAAATCAATAGAATTTAATTCTGTTAAAAATTATGACAACTATGATATAATTATAACCTATGCACCTCTAGGTAAATTAAAACAATTTGAGGAAAATGGAGCAAAAATTTTAAGTGGCAAGAGCATGTTAATATTTCAAGTCATTTTGCCATAGATATTTGCGAGTCTTCATTAAACGAACAGGGGGATAAATAATGATATCACTTAACGAATTATTAGGAAAAACTGTAGAAATGAATGCATCAGATCTTCACTTAACAGTTGGATCAGTACCAGTTATTAGGGTTAACGGACATTTAATACAAGCAGGGCAAGAGAAATTAACACCAGCAGATACGGAAAAGTACTCAAGAGAAATTTTAGGTGACTCTTATGAAGAATATATTAAAAATGGTGAAATAGATAATTCTTATTCTATCGGAGGACTTGGGAGATTTAGGGTAAATGTTTACAAACAAAGGGGTAGCGATACTATTGCTATTAGAGTGGTAACACTAAAAATCCCTACCCTTAAGCAACTAGAGTTTCCAGAGGTTATTCGAACGCTTACTACAAAACAAAGAGGGTTAGTTTTGGTAACTGGGCCAACAGGTAGTGGTAAAAGTACAACACTTGCTGCCATGGTTAATGAAATTAATTCCACTAGGGCATGCAATATTATAACCTTAGAAGATCCAATTGAATACCTGCATAAACATAATCAATCTATTATTAATCAAAGAGAAATTGGCAAAGACAGTAAGAATTATAAAAATGCTTTAAGAGCTATCCTTAGAGAAGATCCAGATGTTATACTAGTAGGGGAAATGAGAGATCTTGAAACCATTTCTATTGCTATAACAGCTGCTGAAACTGGGCATTTGGTATTCTCTACTCTACATACTATAGGAGCAGCAAAAACTGTAGATAGAATAGTTGATGTATTCCCTCCTCACCAACAACAACAAATTAAAGTTCAACTAGCTGCTGTAATGCAGGGAATAGTTTCTCAACAATTAATACCTAAGAGTGATGTAGGTGGAAGAGTTGCAGCCCTGGAGGTAATGATATCAACTCCAGCAATTCAAAATCTTATTCGTGAAGGTAAAACACATCAGTTAGAGTCTTGTGTTCAAACTGGTGGTAAATATGGCATGAAAACCATGGACATGTCAATTGCAGATTTATATAAAAAGGGAATTATATCTAAAGATGATGCGATGACCTACTCAGTGGATAGTGAAATGATGATAAGAATGCTATCTATGTAGTTAAGTGTATCAAATTATAATATTGCATTTTTTGCATATTGCAATTATACTTAGCTAGTGAAGAAATTTAACTTTTAATATAATTAATTTAATATAACTTACTAATTTGAAATTAAGTTTACAAGTATTATCAAGCGTGCAATTAAATGCAAACTATATTTTAATTGTATTTAAGTTTGTAATGAATTTTAAAAAATATTATAAAAAATTAATTTAAATAAAAGGGAAAATTATTTTTTTGTTGAATATATATACTTGTGGTTTCTATTATAAGGGGGATAAACTTAATGAAACATATAGTAGGAATTGATTTGGGATCATCAAAGATATGTGGAGCAGTTGGTAAAATAAGCAGCAATGCAAAACTTCAGATTATAGGCATTACATCAGTTGTATGTAGTGGTTTAAATAAATCAGTTGTAATAGATATTGATAGTACAGCTGAAAGTATAAAACAATGTATCTCTCAATTAGAATGTATGACAGATTCGCAAATAAGTGAGGGCTATATATCATTGCCTGGAGGGATTTGTGAGCTGGTAAAAAATACAGGTATGGTTGCGATTTCTTCTGAAGATAGAGAGATTAAGCAAAGTGATGTGGACAGGGTAATTGAAGCAGCTAAACTTATTTCAGTTTCTTTCGATAAAGAAATAGTGGGTGTTGAGCCAGAACAATATATTGTTGATGGATATGACAATATTAAAGACCCTAGGGGAATGAGTGGAGAAAGGCTTGAAGTTGAAGCTCAAGTAGTTATGGCGCAATCAACAGTAGTTAGTAATTTATTGAAAAGTGTAAATAAGGCTGGCCTTAAAGTTAGTGGCATAGTTCTTGGGCCATCAGCTATATCTGAGGCCGTTTTAAAAAAGGAAGAGAAGGATATGGGCACAGCGCTTGTAGATATTGGAGCCGAGACCATAGATATCTCAATTTATAAAGGCACGAAACTAAAATATACTTCTATTATTCAACTAGGTGGAGCTAACATTACCAATGATATATCAGTTTGTCTTAAGGTTCCTTATAGCGAAGGTGAAAGATTAAAGCTTAAATATGGAAGCTTGGTTAAAGGTAAAGAGACGGATGATGATAAGATTACAATTAAAGATTCTTATGATAACTTAATGGAGATTGATAGGGATTTATTAATTGATATAATTCATGCTAGAGTTGAAGAACTATTGCACTTGATAAAGGAAAACTTATTAAGTAGTGAAATTTATAAGGAAGTTTCGGGTGTAGTAATAGTCGGAGGTGGTATATCTTTATTTAGAGGTATAATTGATCTAAGTAAAGAGATTTTTAATAAACCAGTGAGGATTGGTTCACCAGAATATGTTGGAGCAGCTAGTCCCATGTACGTTAATGCAGTAGGAATTGTTGCACATGCTGCTAATAATGCTAAACTAAACGATATTCTGTCTGAGCAATCAGATGAGCATTCATATGAAAACAAAAAAACAAAAAAACAAAATAAAAAGGGAAAAAATGAATTTGCATCAAAAGTCAAAGAATTTTTTGCAGATTTTTTCTAATAAGGAGGTAGTGTTGTGCTAGATTTTGATGTTGATATTCAGGAATTTGCTCAGATTAAGGTAATTGGGTGTGGAGGCGGAGGAAACAATGCTATAAACAGAATGATTACTGAGGGACTAAAGAATGTGGAATTTATAGCTATAAATACAGATAAACAAGCTTTAATTCTTTCTCATGCTGTTCAAAAGATTCAAATTGGGGACAAGCTAACAAAGGGTCTTGGAGCAGGTGCAAATCCAGAGATTGGTATGAAAGCTGCAGAGGAAAGCAGGGATGAAATTTCCCAAGCTATAAAAGGTGCCGATATGGTGTTTATTACTGCAGGTATGGGTGGTGGTACAGGTACTGGAGCTGCACCCGTGGTAGCAGAAATTGCCAAATCCATGGGAATATTAACTGTTGGAGTTGTAACAAAACCATTTCCTTTTGAAGGCAGAAAAAGAATGATTAATGCTGAGTCTGGAATAAAAACCCTTAAGGAAACAGTGGATACTCTAGTAACAATTCCAAATGAAAGATTATTAACCATGGTAGATAAGAAAACAACATTGATGGATTCTTTTAAAATGGCAGATGATGTTTTAAGACAAGGTATACAAGGTATATCTGACTTGATTACCATTCCTGGTCTTGTTAATCTCGATTTTGCAGACGTGAGAACAATTATGCTCGCTAAAGGTCTTGCACATATGGGTGTTGGTAGAGCTTCTGGGGATAATAGATCTCAAGAAGCAGCTAAACAAGCCATTTCAAGCCCATTACTGGAAACTTCAATAGTTGGTGCTACAGGTGTACTTTTAAATATTACTGGTGGAATGGATTTGGGATTACTTGAGATAAATGAAGCAGCGGAGATTGTACAAGGTGCTGCAGATCCAGATGCTAACATTATATTTGGTGCAGTTATAGACGAAAATCTAAAAGATGAAATAAGAATTACAGTTATTGCTACTGGTTTTGAAAATGAAAGAATAGTGCAAAGTAAAACTGTGCAAAAGCCAAAAGAAAGAGAATCAATTAATACTATTGAAGAAGTAGCCTATACTAAAAAAGACACTGAAGCCTCTGATTTAGAAATTCCTGCTTTTTTAAGAAGACAAAGCAAATAAGAATAAATAATTAAAAAGAAAAAATAGTAAATAGAAAAGTGCCTATATGGCACTTTTTTTGTATTTTAATTAACTTTAAATATTTTTAAATAATATGGGAATTAATAGCGTTTTATAAAAGAATAAAAATTTACTTATGTGGTATGAAGTGACAAAATATTGAAAATATAAGTTATATAATAACTTTAAAGGAGGAAGGCAATTGATAGTATATATAGACATCCTTTTATTGGTGAATTTTATAGTTAATCTTTTTATATTACATGTCACTGCTCAGACGTTAAGAAAAAGGGAAAGGCTTACATGGATGTGCATTTCAAGTGTACTAGGAAGCTTATATGTTTTAACAGTAATATATCCAAGCTTAGTGTTCATGTCAAGGATACCTTTTAAACTGCTAATAGTCATTATAATGATTTTAATTGGTTTTAGAGAAAAAAGTATATTATTCAATATTAAAGCCTCCCTAATATTTATATTATATTCAATTCTTTTAGCTGGAATGTGTTTACTTATCCAAATAAATAATAGTGTGGATATGTCCTTTGATATAATTATAATAAACTTCCCTTATGAAAAGTTGTTACTTTCAGTTATGGTAATTTATATATTTATTTATAGGTTAATGATTTTTGTAGAGGACAGAAGAGGCGTGTCAACCCTTATATATACAATTGACGTGATATATAAAAACCATAAACATACTATAAAAGCATTCTTAGATACAGGAAATGAGCTCCGGGAACCTGCTACAAATTTGCCAGTGTTAATTGTTGAGAAAGATACTTTAAAAGATATTTTATTAGAGAAAAATAATACTTATTCTGTTCCTTATACCGTAGTAAATGGATCAAGTGGTATGCTTATGGGGTTTAAACCAGAATATATTAACATTCATATTAACAAGAAAAATATTGAAACAAGAGATGTAATTATAGTTTTTTGTGGATACAAACTAAGTAAGGATAATGACTATAATGGCCTTATGTCAAGGGGAATACTTAGTTGATAGCGGGATAATTAGTAATTGTTAATAATAGAAATAAGGAGGGAATTATGTTAAATTTTAAAGTAGTGTTAAACAAGTTGTTTGTTAAATTCAAAGTGTTTTCAAGAAATTTGTTTTATATAGGGGGTAATGATGCACTACCACCTCCTTTAACTAAGGACGAAGAGGATGAATTAGTAGTTAGATTGGATACAGGAGATAAAAAAGTTAGGGCAACCTTAATTGAAAGAAATTTAAGGCTGGTAGTATATATAGCAAGGAAGTTTGAAAATACAGGTGTAAATGTTGAAGATTTAATTTCGGTGGGTACAATAGGTCTTATAAAAGCAGTAAATACTTTTGATCCTGAAAAGAAAATTAAATTGGCTACATATGCTTCAAGATGTATTGAAAATGAAATTTTAATGTATCTTAGAAGAAATAGTAAGATTAAAACGGAAATTTCTTTTTATGAACCATTAAATGTTGACTGGGATGGCAATGAATTGTTGCTCTCTGACATTCTAGGCACTGATAATGATGTGGTTTACAATATTATTGAAGATGATGTAGACAAACAATTACTTTGGCTTGCGATGCAACGTTTAAATTTAAGGGAAAGAGAAATTGTACAATTAAGATTTGGATTAAATGAAACTACGGAAAAAACACAAAAGGAAGTGGCAGATATACTCGGGATATCACAATCTTATATATCTAGACTTGAAAAAAGAATTATAAAAAGATTGAAAAAAGAAATTAATAAAATGGTGTAGGGTTGTCTTTAGTATAAAAGTTAAATCATAAGGACATAATTTAAATGCAATTACTCTGAAGGGAATGATGACCTTATGATGATCAACAAAGTAGAGATATGTGGTGTAAATACTTCGAAGTTACCAGTATTAAAAGAAAAAGAAATGAAAGAGTTACTATTTAGAATGCAAAATGGTGACAATTCGTGCAGGGAAGACTTTATTAAAGGGAATTTAAGGCTAGTTTTAAGTGTAATAAAACGTTTTAACAATCGTGGGGAAAATGTAGATGATTTATTTCAAGTAGGTTGTATTGGCTTAATTAAATCAATTGATAATTTTGATTTAAGTCAAAATGTCAGGTTTTCAACATATGCAGTTCCTATGATAATTGGAGAAATAAGAAGGTACTTAAGAGATAATAACTCTATAAGAGTTAGTAGATCACTCCGTGATATCGCATATAGAGCATTGCAAGTTAGAGATAGATTGGTTAATCAAGACAATAAAGAACCTACAGTAACTCAGATAGCAAAAGAACTAGAACTTCCTAGAGAGGACGTGGTATTTGCTTTAGATGCTATACAAGACCCTGTATCTTTATTCGAACCAATCTATCATGATGGCGGAGATGCAATTTATGTAATGGATCAAATTAGTGACACTAAAAACATAGACGATAGTTGGATCGAGAATATATCCATTAAAGAGGCAATGAAAAAGATAAATGATAGAGAAAAGCTCATATTAAATTTGAGATTTTTTGATGGAAGAACACAAATGGAGGTAGCTGATGAAATAGGAATATCTCAAGCTCAGGTATCTAGATTAGAAAAGACTGCATTAAAGCACATGAGAAAATATGTATAGGGTTCCTAAAGGGAACCCTTTTTTTAGTAATTAAATAAGAATAATAAAAAGTATTAATCAATATTCTTATTATTCGTGAAATTAAAATAGTGTAATTTTAAATGATATTTTCAACAACTTATGAATATAACTAATATATGGCATTGTTATATAAAAAGGAAATTGTACAGTTGCTAGATAAAATTAAGAATTTCATTAGATAAAAACTGATAGGGGGTAATAAATTGGAGAGTTTAATGCATTCAATAAATAATTTAAGGCAGATGGAGATTATAGATATAAATTCAGGCACAAAAATGGGATATATGAAAGATTTAAAAGTTGATTGTGAAGACTATAGAGTTATTTCAATTCTGATGCCAACTCAGAGATCATCTTGGTTCAATAAAAATAATAGTATTGAGATACCTTGGGAGAAGATAAAAAAAGTTGGCGTGGATGTTATTTTAGTAGATGGTAGTGATGTAATTATGGAAGAAGAATAGTAGGTGTATAAATGTAAATAACAAGTTAAAGCCATAGCTTTAGGTTGTTATTTATTTTTTTATCGTTTAACTATTCAATTTTATTAGAAAAAGTGTATAATGTTAGTAGGTTCACAAATACATCAGAAAAAGGATGTGGAAATATTGAAGTGTCCATATTGCAGTGGTGAAGAAAGTAAAGTAGTTGACTCTAGGTCAACAGAGGATAACATTGCAACTAGAAGAAGAAGAGAGTGTCTAGGTTGCTTTAAAAGATATACTACTTACGAAAAGGTAGAAGACATACCTATTTTAGTAATAAAAAAGGATTTTAATAGAGAATATTTTGATAGAACAAAGATAATAAATGGACTCATGAAAGCCTGCCAAAAGAGACCGGTATCAAGAATGCAAATCGAAGCTATTTGTGATGAAGTGGAAAAACAATTAAACAATGAAATGCTTACAGAGGTAGCCTCTGAATATATAGGAGAAATTATAATGAGCATATTAAAAAGTGTAGATGAAGTTTCCTATGTTAGATTTGCTTCTGTTTATAGACAATTTAAAGATATTAATACGTTTATGGAGGAAATAAGAAAATTGATGTCTAAGGAATAAATATTCCCTTAGGCGTTTTTTATATGTGGTTAGGTTATGGTATTATAAAAGTTACACAAAGGGGGTGGGTAAGTGGAAATTGAAATCTTTAACAATTTTGAATTTATAAAGTTTCAGCATGATAATGCAAGGATTTTGTTTTCAACAGCAAAATATGGGCTAAACTTTAATAAAAACACTGAACAAGGATTACGAAGTCTAGAAAGTGTAAAAGAATATTATGGATTAGAAGGGATTGGATATTTAAATCAGATACACAGTGACTTAATATTTAATTTTGATGGAGCTATTAAGGATGGAGATTCAATAATAACAGATAAATCCAAAATAGCTATAGGTGTATTCACCGCTGATTGTGTTCCTGTAATTTTAGTGGATACTACAAAAGGAGTAATAGCAGCTGTACATAGTGGATGGAAAGGTACAAAGGAATTAGTAGTAAGTAAAACTATTGAAAACTTACAATTGGATTATGGTGTAAGAGCTGCAGATGTTAGAGTTTACATTGGCCCACATATCGGAGTGTGTTGCTATGGAATTAGTCAAGAACTAATGGACGAGTTTACTGGCCAGGAAATTTATAGAAATATTAGAATTAATAATGATAATAAGCTTGATTTAGAAAAATGTATTTTGACACAGCTAACACAGAAAGGTATTAAAGAAGAGAATATTAATGTTACAAATACTTGTACTTCATGTAATAAACAATATGAATTATATTCCTACAGGTTTAGTAAAAATAAGCAAGGAAGGATGTTTTCTTTTGTTTATTTGACATAATAAGTATACGGAGAAATATGGAGGTTTAACAATGGCTGAAGAGAAGATATTAGTGGTGGATGATGAAGAACATATTCAAGAGTTAATTAGATTTAACTTGGAGAAGAATGGGTATAAAGTTATATGTGCGGCCAATGGTGTAGATGCTATAAAAATGGCTAAAGAACAATTGCCACAACTTATGTTATTAGATTTAATGTTGCCTGGAATGGATGGATTAGATGTATGCAAAGAAATAAGGAAAGATTCCTCAATGTCAAATATGCCAATTATAATGATAACAGCAAAAGGAGAAGAAATTGATAAAATAATAGGGCTAGAACTAGGTGCAGATGACTATATCACAAAGCCTTTCTCAGTACGAGAGCTAGTCGCAAGGATTAAAGCTATACTTAGAAGAAGTACGCAACAGGTGATTGAAAAGACTTTTAAAGTGGGTAATTTAGCTGTTGATTTTGGTAAGCATGAAGTTGTTAAAAATGAAAATAAAGTTGATTTAACCTTAAAGGAATTTGAATTACTAGAAATCTTAATAAAAAACAAAGGTAGGGTTATGACTAGGGATTTCTTGCTGGATAAAATATGGGGTTATGAATATGTAGGGGAGACCAGAACAGTAGATGTACACATAAGGCATTTAAGACAGAAAATTGAAGATGATGATAAAAATCCACTTTATATCCAGACTATTCGTGGTATAGGATATAGATTTAATTTTGGAGAATAATTATGAAGAACAAGTTGACAATATATTTACTAGGCACTGTAATTTTTATATTTATAGTGGTAACTGCGTTATTCGCATCTATTTTTAATTATGAATATGAGCAAAATTTAAAGGACAAACTTGAAATAAATAATAATATGATAATTAGTTTGCTTCAAAGTAATAATTTAAAAGATCATGAGAAATTTTTTATGGAGAACTTGGTAAGTTCGCATATGAGAGTTACATATATTGATAAGGTTGGTAAGATTATTTATGATTCTATTATAAATGGAGAAACCATGGAAAATCACAATGATAGACAAGAGATAATGGAAGCAAGAAAAAGTGGAAGCGGGTTTGTAACGAGATATAGTAAATCTAATAAAGAGAGTATGATGTATTATGCAACTGCTTTTGGAGATGGGTTTATTATTAGAAGTTCAATGCCGCTTAAAATGGTAAATGGATTAGGAAGTAAATATTTTAAGTTTTACCTTGTGGCCATAATTTTTTCAGCATTAATGTCAATTTGGTTTTCTTTAAAGTTATCTCATATTATATTAAAACCTATTATAGACTTAACTTTTATTACTTCAAGAATTAGCAAGGGAGAATTTCATAGAAGAGCTAAAACACTAGCAGATGGAGAAATAGGTGAACTAGCTAAAAACTTTAATGAAATGGCAGATAAACTAGAGTTTACATTAAATGAAGTCACAGACAAACAAAATAGACTTGAGGCAATACTTCAAAGTATGGATAGTGGAGTTATTGCAGTTGATAGAAATAATATGGTTATAATGATTAATCCATATGCTAACAAGATATTTGGGGTCACTAAAGATATTATAGGGCAAAATCTTATAGATAATATAAGAGATTTTGAGCTAGAGAATATCTTTCATCAAAGTGACAATGATTACAAAGAAATAAAGATAATTTGGCCACAAGAAAGAGAACTTAGAATAAAAACCGCGGATATAATCAATAGAAGTGAACATATTGGTACTGTGGCTGTTGTTCAGGATATTACAGAAGTAAAAAAATTAGAAAAAATGAGAACTCAATTTGTTGCCAATGTTTCACATGAACTAAAAACGCCTTTAACATCAATTAAAGGATTCGCAGAAACTTTAAAATACGTTGAAGATGCCACTACAAAAGAAAAGTTTTTAAATATAATTAATGAAGAAACTGAAAGATTAACTAGATTAATTACAGATATTTTAATACTTTCACACATAGAACAACAAACTGAACTTAAAAGTGAAAAGGTTGATGTTAATAAAATTGTACAGGATGTCTATAATTTAATGAAAAACACAGCAGATGTAAAACAAATTCAGTTATCAATGGACCAACAGAACTTAAAACCACTCATAGGTGATGCCGACAAGTTTAAACAAATGTTAATCAATTTAGTAGATAATGCTATTAACTATTCGGAAGTGGGGGATAGCGTTTGCATTGGAACGGAGTATAAAGCCAATAGATGCATTCTATGGGTTAAGGATACTGGGGTTGGAATAGCTAAAAGTCAAATTTCACGTATTTTTGAGAGGTTCTATAGAGTAGACAAGGCTCGCTCTAGATCGAAAGGTGGCACAGGACTAGGGCTCGCTATAGTAAAGCATATAGTGCTTAAGTTTAATGGAAAGATATATGTAGAAAGTGAGCTAGGGTGTGGCAGTAAATTCATAATTGAAATTCCCTATGATAAATAAAAATAATATATTAAGGTTTAATAACAGATACCCTGCAATGTAGACAAATAAAAAATGTCTACATTGCAGGGTACTTTTATTTATTGTGACACTTAATTAGATTCTGAAGTCGTTAATATTGCAGCACCGCAGGTGATGATTTAATTCATTGTAAAGTTTAATTAACAGTAGTAAAGCCATAGTTAACTTTTCCATAATACGTAGTTAACTTTCAGGGCATATTATATAAGTATAGCAAATAGTTAATAAAATAATTTTAATATATGAATGGAGGAATTATCAATGAAAAGAAAAAGCTTAAAATTAATGGTGGCGGTATTAACAGTTGTAATGACAGTAGGAATTTTAGGAGGGTGCGGAAGTAAAAGTGCTACTGATAGTACGGGAGCTACACCTGAATCTAAAAAAACTCAATTATCAGGTGATATAACTGCAGCAGGGTCCACTGCACTTCAGCCTTTAGCTGAAATAGCTGCTAAAAAATTCTTAGATAAGAATCCAGGCGCAACAGTAAATGTACAAGGCGGAGGAAGTGGTACTGGACTTAAATTAGTGTTAGAAGGTAGCGTAGAAATAGGAAATTCAGATATATATGCAAATGAGAAAGAGGGAATTGATGCAGCTGCACTCAAAGATCATAAGGTAGCCGTTGTAGGAATTGCAGCAGTAACAAATAATAAAGTTAAAGTTGACTCTTTAACAAAACAGCAATTAATAGACATATTTACAGGGAAGATAAAGAACTGGAAAGAGGTTGGGGGAGCTGATATAGCTATTACAGTTATAAACAGACCAAAATCATCAGGAACAAGGCAGGTATTTAAAAAATATGCTTTAGATGGAAAAGAAGAAGTAGCTGGTTTAACACAAGATTCAAGTGGGGCGGTTAAGGGAGCAATCGTGAAAACAGACGGAGCAATAAGTTATTTAGCTTTATCATATTTTGCCGATGCAGCTAATAAAGAAGGCTTAAACATATTAAAGATTGATGGTGTAGAAGCAAATGCAGAGAATATAAGCACAGATAAATACAAGACTTGGGCATATGAGCATATGTACACTAAAGGGGAACCTACAGAATTAACAAAAGCATACCTAGATTATATGGTAAGTGATGATATGAAAGCATCAATAATAAAACTTGGATACATTCCAATGTCAGATATGAAGGCTACAAGAGATTAAAATAATTTTTAGAGGTAAAATAATATGAAAAAAAATGATATGAGGACAATGATTTTAAAACTTAAAAATGAGTATCTAGGACGCGGATTTGCTATGTTTTGTGGTGCAATAATAGTTATCCTCACTTTTGCAATCATATTTTTCATAGCTACTAAGGGCTTAAATACTTTTGTAAGGCATGGATACTCAATGGTTAACTTTATATTCTCTAAGAATTGGAATCCTGAGGGTGCTGGCGAAGGGCTACCACCCCAATTTGGAACTTTGATATTTATTCTAGGATCTTCCGTTGTGTCTTTTCTTGCTGTAATTGTAAGTGCACCAATAGGAATAGCTTTAGCAGTATTTATGAATATAATTTCACCAAAGCTTGGAAAAGCAGTGCTTCAACCTGCCATAGAATTATTTGTGGGAATACCTTCAGTGGTATATGGTTGGATAGGTGTAAGTGTTTTAGTGCCTATTATTAAACTTTGGTTTGGGGGAATTGGATTTAGTCTATTAGCTGGAGTGGCAGTTATTAGCATAATGATTTTGCCAACAATCACAAGTATAGCATCTGATGCTATAAAAACTATACCAAGAGATTATGTAGAAGCCTCTTATGGACTTGGGGCAACAAGGTGGCAAACTATAATTAAGGTTATCATTCCAGCAGCTAAAAGTGGAATATTAACAGGAATAGTACTAGGAGTTGCAAGAGCCTTTGGAGAAGCACTAGCAGTACAAATGGTTATAGGAAACTCAGTTACTTTTCCTAAGGGGATACTTGGAACTACATCTACATTAACAAGCATACTCACTATGGATATGGCAAATACAATCTATGGTACAGCTTGGAATGATGCATTATGGTCCATGGCACTGTTACTACTAATAATTTCTTTTGTATTTATACTTATAATTAGGAAAATAGGAAAGAGAGGTGAGGCATAATGAGCTCTAAGGTTAAAGATAAAATAGCTACCATAGTTTTATATATAGTTTCTGCTTTAGTAATTCTTTTACTTGTAAGCCTCATTGGATATATTCTATACAATGGAAGGGAATCATTAAATTTAGAGTTTTTATTTGGTGAGTCGAAGATTGGAGAATCTGGAGGAGGTATTGGACGTCAGTTATATAATTCTATGCATTTACTTATAGTAACACTTATAATTACAGTACCTCTTGGAGTAGGAGCTGGAATATATCTAGCTGAATATGCAAAAGAAGGAAAGATATTAAATATCATTAGATTGTGTATTGAAACTATGGCATCACTGCCTTCTATAGTAGTTGGATTATTTGGGCTTCTAGTTTTTGTTAACATGACAAAATGGGGTTATTCTCTTATTGCAGGAGCATTAGCTATAACTATAATAAATCTACCAGGTATGACTAGAGTTAGTGAGAATGCTATTAAAGCTGCATCAGCAGGTGTTAAAGAAGCTAGTTTAGGACTGGGTGCTACTAGGTGGCAGACAATTAGAAATGTCATATTGCCCTCTGCAATGCCGCAAATTTTAACAGGTATTATATTAGCAGCAGGAAGAATATTTGGAGAAGCAGCAGCTCTACTATATACTGCAGGAATGAGTGCACCAGCTTTAAATTTTACTAATTTGAGTTTGACCAGCAAAGCGTCAGCCTACAGTTTATTAAGGCCAGCTGAAACGTTGTCTGTATACATATGGAAACTAAATTCTGAAGGAATGGTTCCAGATGCTACAAAAATTGCTAACGGAGCTTCAGCAGTTCTAATAATTGCAGTACTTATATTTAATATATCTGCAAGAATAATCGGAAAAAAAATGTATGAAAACTATACAGGCACTAAGTAAGGAGGAAACAACATGGGAATAGTTATAGCAAAGAATTTAAATCTATATTACGGAGTTGTGCAAGCACTGAAAAATGTAAACATTGATATAGAAAAAAATTCTGTTACTGCACTTATAGGACCATCAGGCTGTGGTAAATCAACATTTTTACGTACTATTAACAGAATGAATGATTTAATAGATTCTGTTAAAATAGATGGAGAGGTAATATACGAAGGTAAAAACATATATGGTTCAGATTATGATGTTATAGATTTAAGAAAAAAGATAGGAATGGTATTTCAAAAACCTAATCCTTTCCCTATGTCAATATACGATAATATAGCATATGGTCCAAGAGTTCATGGCCTAACCAATAAGAGTAGACTAGATGAAATTGTAGAGCAGAGCTTAAAGGGAGCTGTGCTTTGGAATGAAGTAAAAGATAGACTTAAAAAGAGTGCACTAGGATTATCTGGTGGACAACAGCAACGTCTATGCATAGCTAGGACTTTGGCTGTAGAACCTGAGGTTTTATTGATGGATGAACCAACCTCAGCATTAGATCCAATTTCAACTTTAAAGGTCGAAGAACTAATGGATGTGCTCAAAAAGAAGTATACAGTTATAATTGTTACACATAATATGCAACAAGCAGGTAGAATTTCTGATAACACGGCATTTTTCTTAAATGGAGAAATAGTTGAATATGGGAAAACAGAAGATATATTTTATAAGCCACAGGATAGAAGAACAGAGGATTATATTACTGGTAGATTTGGCTAAGATATAGTAAGGAAGGTGATTTTATGTCAAGAAAAATATTTGAAGCAAATCTTCAAGGGCTTCACAATGATTTAATTAAAATGGGAAGCATAGTGGAAAAGCAAATTCATGACTGTATAGAGGCTTTAGTTTCTCAAGATACGGAAAAGGCTGAAAAGATAATGAAGGATGATGATATAGTTGATGATTTGGAACGAGAGATAGAAGACAAGGCAATACGGTTAATAGCCATGCAACAGCCCTTAGCAATTGATTTAAGAAATATTTTCACAACAACAAAGATTGTAACGGACCTTGAGAGAATGGCTGACCATGCTGTAGACATCGCTAAAATTACATTGAAATTAAAAGATGAAAAGTATATTAAACAATTAGTAGATATACCAAGAATGGCTGAAATAGTAGTGATTATGATAAGAGATTCTTTGGACGCTTATGTGGCAGGAGATGTTACAAAGGCATATGAAGTTTGCAAACGAGATGATAAAGTAGATATTATATATAAGGAAGTATTCAGAGAACTTCTAAAACTAATGATTGAAAAACCAAGCACAGTAAATCAAGCAACTCAATTTCTATTTATTTGTAAGTTTTTAGAAAGAATTGCTGATCATACAACTAACATATGTGAATGGACAATTTATTTAGTAACTGGAGAAAAAGTTGATTTAAATGAATAGTTTTAAGTGGAAATACAGAAACTACAATATACTTGTATAAGTAAACTTATAAAATATAACGTAACAGGTATTTGTTCAAAATATTGTAGTGGAGCAGTGATTATGAAGAAAAAAATTTTAAAAACTTTTTCAATAATCTTTTGTATTTGTTTGGTAACGATGAATTCAGGATGTAAAAAGGATGCTAATCCAAAAGAAAAACAATCCAAAGCTATTAAAATAATGTGCGAAGATACAGTGATTCCAATGGTAAATGACTTAGTAAAGGATTATAATCTAAATAATGACCCTATAGTCACAGTGGAATCCGCTACAAGAGAAAATGCTTTTGATAAATTACATAATTCTGAAGTGGATGTGCTAATTGGATATGGAAAGCCAAATGATAAAGGAATTGATTCTCAAGCATTAGCTTTTGATGGAGTGGCAATTATTGTTAATCCTAGTAATAAGTTAGATAGTATAAGTACTCAAGAATTAAAGCAAATATATATTGGTAACATAGCAAATTGGGAAAAATTAAATGGAGAATCAAAAGCTATAGTACCTGTAGCTTTAAAAAACAACTTAAATTTAATTAAGCAACAATTTGATATGGCAATAATGGATGTTCCTGTAAAAGAAGAAATGAGTAACAGTATAAAATACGTAGCTAGTATTGAAGAAATGAAAAATTTTGTTGCTAAAGACAAAAATGCTATAGGTTTTATACCAGGACAGTGGTATAATAAAGAGAATAAATTTTTAAAAATAAGTGGTATTGAAATTACGATATCAAATATTAAAAATGAACTTTATACTTTAAGGTTCCCAATAAATATTTATTATTCTAAAGAGAAAAAAGATAGTTTAAAGGATATTTTTCAGTATTTTAAAAGTGATGATGGTAAGAAGATTATAAGAAAATATTGCATCGAAGCATTTTAATACCTCCTTTTTAGGGGGTATTTTTATGCAATAGTAATGAGTAGACAGAAATTAAGGCATATAGTACATGAGATGTAAAAAAACGCAAGATTGTCTATATATACTTATTTTTCTGCTTATAAAGGCTAATATCGTTGACTTAGGTATTTAATTCATGTAATATAACTTAATGGAATACTATAATTTATTAATAAAAATTAGAGTTTTTTAATTGAGCTACTATAAATTGAATATTATAAAGTTTACATTGTAAATTATGGTGATATTTAATTTTAATATAATGTCTATAATTCCTCATAAAACCTTTTAGATGAAAGTTATTGTAAAACAGGAGGTTAAGATGAAAAATCAAATAGCTAAAATACTTCCAGGAAGTATTGCGAAAGAAAATGAGTTAGAAGTGGGAGATAGATTAATTAGTATAAACGGCAATGCTGTAGTAGATATTATAGATTATAAGTTTTTAATTACAGATGAACTTATTCAGATCAAGATTGAAAAAGCAGATGGCAGGATACGGGACATACAGATTGAGAAGGATTATGACGAGGATTTAGGAATCGAATTTGTTGATGTTATGCTAGATAAGCCAAAGAGTTGTCATAATAAATGTATATTCTGCTTTATTGACCAATTGCCAGAAGGAATGAGGGAAACTTTATATTTTAAAGATGATGATTCCAGGTTATCCTTTTTTCAAGGTAATTTTGTAACATTAACGAATATGAAGGAAGAGGACATAGATAGGATAATTAAATATAAGATAAGCCCTATTAATGTTTCAGTTCACACCACAGATCCAGAACTTCGAAAGATAATGCTAAATAATAAATTTGCTGGCAACGTATATGATAGATTAAAGAGGCTAGCGGATGCGTCCATTAAAATTAATTGCCAGGTAGTTTCGTGTCCTGGTATTAATAATGGAAAAGAGCTAATAAAAACAATCGAGGATTTGTATAAACTTTATCCAAGTATTGAAAATTTGGCAGTTGTACCAGTTGGAATAACAAAGTTTAGAGAAGGCTTATTTAATTTAAAATTATACGATAGGGATACTGCCGTGCAAGAAATTGAAGGCGTAAAAGAATTACAACAAAAATACATGAGTGAAATAGGCTCGCCTTTTATAAGGTTGTCAGATGAATTCTACGTTACAGCACAAATGGATGTGCCAGATG
This sequence comes from Clostridium sp. CS001, assembly GCF_020443565.1. GTDB lineage: Bacteria > Bacillota > Clostridia > Clostridiales > Clostridiaceae > Clostridium_AD. Next base: position 78,211 of record NZ_JAIZZN010000001.1, on the reverse strand, counting down.
AAGAGTTTTATGATGGTTATGATCAGTTAGAAGACGGCATAGGTATGATAAGATTGCTTAGGAATGTTATAGATAATGACATAGAAGATCTTAATCTTAATAATAGCGGAAGTTTTACCTTTATAACAGGACAATCCGCTTATGAAGAAATACTAAAGATTGCTAGAAAAATTACTAAACATAATAATAAAATTATTATTGATGTTAAAAAGATAGTAAACAATTTTTTTGGAAAAACTATTACAGTAGCTGGTCTTTTAACAGCGAAGGACATAATAGAGCAACTTAAGCATGAAAAGCTAGGAGAATATTTAATAATTCCTATAAATATGCTGAAAAGAGGATATGAACTAGGTAGTAATGAAGAACAAGTATTCTTAGATAACATTACGATAGGCGATTTAGAAAAAAGCTTAAATAAAAAAGTTTTAATATGTGATTACACAGGAGAAGATTTAATCCATATAATAAACCAAAATAGTCGGGAGGAAGAATAATGGCAAAACCAATAGTAGCAATAGTAGGAAGACCTAATGTAGGTAAATCAACCTTATTTAATAAATTAGCAGGTAGAAGAATATCAATAGTCGAAGATACACCAGGCGTAACAAGAGACAGAGTTTATGCGGACGCAGAGTGGCTTAGACATAACTTTACAATAATTGATACAGGTGGTATTGAAGTCGAAAGTCAAGATATTATTTTATCTCAAATGAGAAGACAGGCGCAAATAGCTATAGAAACAGCTGATGTTATTGTGTTTATTGTAGACGGAAAGCAAGGACTTACAGGTTCAGATTATGAAGTTGCTCAAATGCTTAGACAAAGCAAAAAACCAATAGTGCTAGTGGTAAATAAAATAGATCATCTTGAGTTAGAGGCTAATGCATTTGAATTTTATAATTTGGGTATAGGAAATCCTTGGGCTATTTCTGCAACACAAGGTCTAGGGCTTGGAGATATGCTGGATGAAATAGTATCACATTTTGAAAATGTATATTCAAATACAGAAAATGAAGAATATATTCAAGTTGCAGTGGTAGGTAAGCCTAACGTTGGTAAATCATCATTGATAAATAGAATGCTTGGAGAAGAAAGAAATATAGTAACGGATATTGCAGGTACTACAAGAGATGCAATTGATAGTAAATTAGAAACAGCGGAAGGTAAATTTATTCTTATTGATACAGCTGGAATAAGAAGGAAAAGTAAAGTAGAAGAAGGAATTGAAAGATATAGTGTTATTAGATCTTTAGCTTCTGTTGAGAGAGCCGATGTAGTTATTCTACTACTGGATGCTACGGAGAACTTAAGTGATCAAGATGAGAAAATTATAGGTTATGCTCATGAGATGAAAAAAGCTATTATAGTTATAGTAAACAAATGGGATCTTATTGAAAAAGATGAGAAAACTATGCTTGAATATAAAAAGAAATTACAAGCAGGATTAAACTTCATGGCATATGCACCTTATTTATTTATATCTGCTAAAACTGGCCAAAGAGTACATAAAATATTATCGCTAGTTAAAGAATGTTATGATAATTCTTCAAAGAGAATTTCTACTGGTATACTTAATGAGGTTATAAATAAGGCTGTATTAATGAATGAACCTCCAACGGTAGCCCTTAAGAGATTAAAGATATTCTATGTTACTCAAGTAGATACACAGCCACCAACATTTGTATTTTTCGTAAATAATCCAAACTTATTACATTTCTCTTATGAAAGATATTTAGAAAACCAATTGAGAAATGCTTTTGAATTTAGTGGAACAGGAATAAGACTTTTATTTAGGGAAAGGAAGGAATAGAATGTCAAAGGTTGCTTTTTTAGGTGGTGGAAGCTTTGGTAGCGCACTCGGTGTTATGCTTGCCAAAGCAGGAATGGAAGTTAATATATGGGATAGAAAACTTAGTGTTATTAACGATATTAACATTAAGAGGGAAAACATTAAATACTTACCTAACGTTATCATACCAGTAGGAGTGACAGCATTTATTGACATAGAAAAGGTTATATGTGATAGCACTATAATTGTATTGGCAGTTCCATCCCATGTAATAAGAGATATAAGTAAGATGATAGCACCTTACTTAAAGAAAGATCAAATTGTGGTTAGTATTGCAAAAGGAATTGAAGAAGGCTCATTTAAAAGAATATCAGAAGTTATAGAAGAGGAGCTCCCAAGTAACCCTATAGTAATACTTTCAGGTCCTAGCCATGCAGAAGAAGTTGCATTAGATATACCTACTACAGTAGTAGTTACATCTAAAAATATGGAATATGCAAAAATTGTTCAGGATGTATTTATGACTAGTAAATTTAGAGTCTACACTAATGAAGATATTATTGGTGTAGAGATAGGTGGAGCAGTTAAAAATATTATTGCCTTGGCAGCGGGTGTGTCTGACGGTATTGGCTTCGGAGATAACTCTAAAGCCGCACTGATGACAAGAGGAATGAGCGAAATCATAAAAATTGGAATTGCACTTGGAGGTAAAACTGAAACCTTCTATGGGTTAACGGGTATGGGTGACCTTATAGTAACTTGTACTAGTATGCATAGTAGGAATAGAAGGGCTGGTATTCTCATTGGAAAGGGCGCTTCTATGGAAAAAGCCAGTGAAGACGTAGGAATGGTAGTTGAGGGTATAAAAGCTACAAGAGCCTTTTATAAACTTAAAGAAAAACTGAAAATTTCTATGCCTATTACAGATGTATTATACAAAGTGTTATTTGAAGGTAAAGATGCTAAATATGGGGTATATGAATTGATGTCAAGAAATAAAAAGGACGAAATTTAAAGCTATATCCATAAATTGTTACTAGCTGACCTAATATTTCATTAGAATGTTAATGAAATATTAGGCTTTTTTTATATATTTTTAATCTATTGTAATAATTTATTACTTCCTAAAATATATTTATAATGTTAGTAATAAGTATTGGGAGGGTATATCTTGGATAATTTTGATATATACAAAGATATAGCGGAGAGGACACAAGGGGATATTTATGTAGGTGTTGTGGGTCCCGTAAGGACTGGGAAATCAACCTTTATAAAAAGATTTATGGAACTCATGGTAATTCCTAAAATAGACAATCCTCATAAAAAAGAAAGAGCAAAAGATGAACTTCCTCAAAGTGGTTCGGGGAAAGCAATTCATACTACTGAACCTAAATTCGTACCCAACGAAGCAGTTGAAATTGACTTTGAAGGCGGAACCAAATTTAAAGTTAGAATGGTGGATTGCGTTGGTTACATTGTTAAAGGAGCGCTTGGATACGCTGAAGGGGAGACACCTAAGATGGTTACAACTCCTTGGTATGATTATGAGATTCCATTCGAGGAAGCAGCAGAACTTGGAACAAAAAAAGTAATAAATGAACATTCAACTATTGGCCTTTTAATAACTACAGATGGATCAATTACAGGAATCGAAAGAAATGAATACTTAGAGGCAGAAGGAAGGGTAGTTGATGAACTTAAATCCATTAATAAGCCTTTTATAATGGTGTTAAACTCTAAAAATGTAAATGCTCCTGAAACAGAAATTTTAGCAAGAGAGTTAGAGGAGAAATATGATGTTCCAGTTCAGGCTATGGATGTTCTAAATATGAAAGAAGAGGATATAGCAAGCATATTCCAAAGGGTTCTTAAAGAATTCCCAGTTAAAGAAATTAACATAGATATGCCAGAATGGATTGAAAACTTAAGCTCTAAACATTGGGTAAAAATTAATTTTATGAAGTTCTTAAAGGATATGTGTAAGGATATTTTTAAAGTTAGAGATATAAATAAATCTCTTCTTAGCTTTAAAGAAGTAGAATTTTTAGATTCTGCAATACTTAATGAAATGAATATGGGCGAGGGGACTGCTAGAGTTAATATAGTTCCTAAGCATGAATTATTTTACAGGATATTAGGTGAAACTTGTGATTGTGAAATAAAAGGAGAAAGTGACTTGTTAACACTAATGGGTGAGTTTTCTAAAGCTAAAGTTGAATATGATAAAATTGCAGAGGCATTAAGGGATGTTAAGGAAAAAGGCTATGGACTTGTAGCACCACAGCTTTCAGAAATAACCTTAGAAGAGCCTGAGAGAATACAGCATGCTGGTAGATATGGAGTTAAATTAAAGGCCTCAGCACCTTCTCTTCACTTTATAAAAGCAGATATACAAACAGAAATATCGCCTATTATGGGTACTGAAAAACAAAGCGAAGATTTCTATGAATCCATACTAGAGCATTTTGAGAAAGATAAATCTCAAATTTGGAAGAGTAATATGTTTGGCAAATCACTAGAAGAGCTGGTTAAAGAAGGACTTCAAAATAAGTTGTTTAAGATGCCTGATGATGTCCAAGTAAAAATACAAAAGACACTACAAAGAATTATAAATGAAGGTAATGGAAGCTTAATATGTATCATATTATAATAATATTTTATTCTAAGTAGTAGCTTTGAGTTATAAGAGGATTTCTTGTAACTCAAAGCTAATTTTTATGATATAATAAAGCTAAGTTAATACATATTATGCAAGGGGGATATTATTATGGGAATGAGTATGCTAGGAGGTCTATTTAGTATAGTTAATTTAATTTTTATGCTTTCGATGCTGGGTGTTAGCATCTATACATTTATACTATTTGTAAAACTTGCCCACAGGGGAATAGAGGCACTTGATATTTACATAAATGAAAAAAATAAGAATACTGAGAATTTTAAATAGAAATAATATTTAAAAAGAAGCTTAGAAGTAGGCTTTTTTTTATTAATAATGAAATGAGGGATAATATTGAAAAATTTAAAGACAAATGCTATGAGAATTGTTGAAAAAGCAGGAATTTCCTATGATACGCATTCCTATGATCATAGCGACGGAATAATTGATGGTATTTCTGTTGCTAAAAAAATAGGGAAACCAGAAGCAATGGTATATAAAACACTTGTGACACAAGGAAGCAGCAAAGAATACTATGTTTTTGTCATTCCTGTTACTGCTGAGCTGGATTTGAAAACAGCGGCAAGAGTGGTTAGTCAAAAATCTATTGAGATGATTAAAACTATAGATATTAATAGGATTACAGGTTATGTTCGTGGAGGGTGTTCGCCAATAGGAATGAAAAAAGAGTATAAGACTGTTTTAGATATCTCATGCATGGATCATAATACATTAATTATAAGTGCTGGGAAAATAGGTAATCAAATTGAATTATCACCTAAGGATTTAATCAGTCTAAGCAATTGTTTAGTGGAAAATATTATAATTAAGGGTATAAAAAACTGAAATATGAGAATCTTTTCAAGATTAATAATAAAGGGCAAAGTGGATAGTTTGAATTTTTTAAAAAGTCTAGTACATTATAAAAAAGACAAAGGATTTTCGTTGGAAATAAAGAACTTGAAGCTAATTATTTTAGGTAACTTTTACCGAGAATAATTTTCTAAACCCCCTTGTTTTATAGGAAAATGACGTTTTGAATAATAAAAAAATCATTATAAGATATATTTTTTGATAAAATTCTTCAATTTTTTCTTCCCATGAGTTTAAATTTGTGGTAAACTTACAATTGTCACAGAGTTATTATTTATAAGTACTCTGATAGGGGCGCAGCTAAAATGAATAATCAATGTTGTGTTTTTATCAAATCTAAGGAGGAAAAAAATATGAAAAATCTAATGAGTAAGTGGAATCAAATGAGCCTTGTAAAACGAATAATTATAGGTTTAATTATTGGTATTATATTAGCTGTAGCGGTTCCGAAACAAGCACAACCTGTCATTATTTTTGGTTCTTTATTTGTAGGTGCTCTGAAAGCGATTGCACCAATATTAGTATTCTTCCTGGTAATGTCTGCTATCTCTCAACATAGAAGTGGTCATCAAACCAATATGAAATCGATTATAGTCCTTTATCTTTTAGGGACATTCTTAGCTGGGCTTGTGGCTGTTATTGCAAGTTTTATTTTCCCAGTAGTATTAACACTTTCAGTAGCGGGAGCTGATAACATAGCACCACCTGGTGGTATCGTAGAAGTTCTCAAAGCATTATTACTTAATGTTGTTGATAACCCAGTAAAGGCGCTTTTCAATGCCAATTATATTGGGATATTATCGTGGGCAGTAGTTCTTGGTTTTGCCTTGAAAAATGCACCTGATACTACAAAAGTTATGATTACAAATTTTTCAGATGCATTAACTCAAATGGTTAAATGGGTAATTAATTTTGCACCACTTGGAATCATGGGCCTTGTATTTGATGCTATTGCTACAAGTGGAGTTGGAGCAATACTAAGTTATGGACGTTTACTTGCAGTTCTTCTTGGTTGTATGGTGTTTGTGGCACTTGTTGTCAATCCAATTATTGTGTACATCAATATTCGTCAAAACCCATACCCACTTGTGTTTAAATGTTTAAGGGAAAGTGGTATTACAGCATTCTTTACACGTAGCTCAGCTGCAAACATTCCTGTAAATATGACATTGTGTGAAAAACTAGGATTAGATAAAGATACGTATTCAGTATCAATTCCATTAGGTGCTACCATCAATATGGCTGGTGCAGCTGTTACTATTTCTGTTTTGACACTTGCAGGAGTTGCAACACTTGGTATTAAAGTGGATATACCTACTGCAATAATCCTTAGTGTACTTTCTGCTGTATCTGCTTGCGGTGCTTCAGGAGTAGCTGGTGGATCACTATTATTAATCCCTCTAGCTTGTAGCTTGTTTGGAATTCCAAATGATATCGCTATGAAGTTAGTTGGTGTAGGCTTTATAGTAGGGGTTATACAAGACTCTGCTGAAACTGCACTTAACTCTTCTACAGATGCACTTTTCACAGCAACAGCTGAATTTGCTAAGTGGCGTAAAGAAGGAAAGAAAATAGTTATTCCTAAATAGAAATTAAATTAGGTGGTGTATTTACACCAAGTAGGCTCTCTATTCGCAGTTTATAATTTGCGATGGAGGGCCTTCTTTTTTTAATAAGTAATTATTTCTAAAAATTTAGTATATAATCATATTAGGGAGTTAAATAAAATTGACTTGTTATTTATTTTAATGTCCTTTATTATATAGAAAAGCGGTTCAAAAATAAACTATAAGGTGTGTTGTGAAATGGAAGAACTAATGAAAGCAATTGATGAAATGTTGGAACAAGATATTATAAAAATAATTCTTAGTAATAAAACTAATAAGGACGTAGAGTATAATAAAATAACTTTTACATTAAAGGAAGATAAGGTAAAGCAATATTATCAGATAGAAAAATGTACTGATAAGCAAGTGTTCCATGAAAATATAGATAAAGATATTTTAAAAGAAAAACTTTTAGAATGTGCCTCATCTAATTATAAACAAATTGATGCGTGGGCAAGCGCAACTACATTTGATCTAAGAATATCTAAAAAAGGCAAAGTTCATTTAGGTAAGAAAAAAGGTGACAATGTATCAATTGTTAATAAAGGACATAATAAAGAAAAAAATTATATTCTTAAAGAGGGTATGATAATAGAACCTCTTATAGATTTAGGCATTTTTACAAAGGAAGGTAAAGTTGTTAATTCAAAATATGACAAGTATAAGCAAATAAATAGGTTTGTTGAAATTATTGATGATGAAATTAAGAAAAATGATTTTAAAGAACTTACTATATTAGATTTTGGATGTGGTAAATCCTATTTAACATTTGTATTATATTATTACTTTGTGGAAATTAAAAAAATCAATGTAAAAATGATAGGTCTGGATCTTAAAGATGATGTAATTAAGAAATGTAATGACATAGCTAGAAGATATAATTATGAAAATTTGAATTTTGAACTTGGGGATATAAATGGATTTAAATATAACAATAACGTTGATATGGTAATCACATTGCATGCCTGTGATACAGCTACTGACTATGCTTTATATAATGCAATAAAGTGGAATAGTAAAATGATATTTTCTGTTCCTTGTTGCCAACACGAGTTTAATGGACAAATTAAAACAGAATCATTATCTATATTAACAAAGTATGGAATAGTGCAAGAAAGAGTCTCAGCACTTATGACTGATGCAGTGAGAGCTAATCTTTTGGAAAGTGTAGGCTACAAAACGCAACTTCTAGAATTTATAGATATATCACATTCCCCTAAAAACTTATTGATAAGAGCATCAAAATCCAATACATCAAATGATCAAAAGAATAAAGCTTTAACTGAAGTTAATTCTTTAATGAAGGAATTTAATTTAAATCCAACATTATATAATTTATTGAAAAAGGATAATTTAATTTAATATGGGTAAAATAAAGTGGCCGTCGCAATCCGATTTTTATCGTTTTGCAACGGCCACTTTATTTTTTTTACATGATGAGCTTATCTTAGTACCAGCCTCTCAACTTCATTACATCTGCCACTTTTTTAACTGAAATCATATAAGCAGCTTCTCTGATTGTTACATTGTATTCTTCTTTCATTTCCCAAATATCGTTGAATGCATCCATCATTATAACTTCTTGTTTCTCTTCTACTTCTTTTTCTGACCAATAGTATCCGTATCTATTTTGTACCCACTCAAAGTAAGAAACTGTAACTCCACCAGCATTTGTAAGTATATCTGGAGTAACTACTATTCCTCTTTCTTTTAGTATTGCATCTGCCGCTGGAGTGATAGGTCCGTTTGCAGCTTCACATACTAACTTAGCATTAATAACTTTAGCTTCTTTCTCTTGAATTGCATTTTCAAGAGCTGATGGTACAACTATATCAACTTTTAATGCCCAGAATTCTTCTAAAGAAATTTTCTTTGCATTTGGATAATCAACAAGATTCTTGTGCTCATCTATATAATTTGCCATATCTTGATAGTTTAATCCACCTTCATTGTATATAGCATAAGTACCAACTGATGGAGCCCACTCTGCAAGTGCAACAATTTTAGCTCCTTGACGCTCTATATTTTTAACTGTATATCTACCAACATTTCCAAATCCTTGGATTGCAACTGTTGCTTTAGTAATATCAATTCCTACTTTTTTAGCAGCTTCTCTAGCTATTACACTAACACCAAATCCTGTTGCTTCGTTTCTACCTTGGGATCCACCCCATGGAACTGGCTTTCCAGTGATTACGCCCATGTTATTTTGTCCTGTTAATTTTATATACTCGTCCACCATCCAAGCCATTACTTGACCATTACTTCCAACATCTGGTGCAGGTATGTCAATTTTTTCTCCAATATATTTGTAGATACCTTGCACATATCCTCTAGATAATCTCTCTAATTCCCCTTTTGATAATGCAAGTGCATCAGCTGTGATTCCACCCTTTGCTCCGCCATAAGGAACTCCCATTACGCCACACTTGAACGTCATCCATACAGATAATGCTTTTACCTCATCTGGATTTACACCTGGATGAATTCTAATACCACCTTTTCCAGGTCCTATAGCATCATTATGTAATGCTCTATACCCTTTGAAAGTTTTTAGTGTTCCGTTATCCATTCTAACTGGAATTGAAACCTCAATCATTCTTTTTGGTTCCTTAAGTAATTCAAAAACCTCTGCATCAAGATTCAGTGCATCACAAGCTTTTTGTACTTGGGATTGTGCTGCCTCTAACGGATTTAGATTTTCTTTTGACATAATATAAAACCTCCTAGCTTTATAATATAATATACTTGTTCCACTACATACTTTAACATATTGTAAGCGTAAATCCAAGTGCGCATACTCAATAATATAAGTCAATCATAAAATTATAAAATTATAAAATTATAAAATTATCTCAAAATATAAAAATGATATGATCTTTTTATGGCACGGAAAGAAATCAACAGCTATATTTTGAGCCTATTCACACACTTAGGTATCTACCCTGGACAGCAATACAACGCACTCCACATGAAATGTCTGTGGGAACATGTCAACTGGTTGTATTTCGGTTACTTTATAACCATGCTTTGTTAAGTAGCTAAGATCACGCTCTTGTGTTGTAGGATTGCAGGATATATATATTACCTTTTTTGGTCCTAGCTTAACAAGTGAAGATAAAAACTTTTCATCACTGCCACTACGAGGAGGGTCCATAAATACTGTATCAATATTTTGTTTTTTTGCTGCAAGGTCAATCATGAAATTACCAGCATCATCATTATAAAATATGGTATTAGTAACTTTATTTCTTTTTGCGTTGCGAGTTGCATCGCTCACTGCATCTTTGTTTAATTCTACTCCAATGACATGTTTAACTTTACTGCTGACAATTAGTGATATTGTACCGATGCCACAATAGGCATCAAGAACAACTTCATTTCCATTTAATCTTGCCATTTCAATTGCGGTGCCATATAGAATTTCAGTTTGTATTGGGTTTATTTGATAAAAGGACTTTGGTGAAATTTGAAATACACATCCACATAAAGTATCTTCAATATATCCTTTTCCAAATAGTACTTTTTCTGTGATGCCAAGAACAACACTGGTTTTGCGATTATTAATATTCATAACAATTGTAGTAATTTGTGGGTGCTCTTTAAGCAATGCTTTAACAAAGTTGTTTTTGCCAGGAAATACTTGAGATGCTACAACTAGTACAACCATTACTTCCTTGCTTACAAATCCTGTTTTAACTAGGATATGACGCAAAAATCCTTCTTCAGTGTTCTCATTGTAGGGCTTCATTTTAAAACTCTTCATAAGTTCTCTTATAGATGATATGATGTCATCTGCAGGCTTACCTTGAATGATGCACTGATCAATTGGGATAACTCTATGGGTATGTTCCTCGTAAATTCCTGATATGATTTTTTTCTTTTGATCATACGCAACTGTAGAATGAACTTTATTACGATAAAAATATGGATCTTCCATACTCAATATTTCGCTTACTTTTCCATAGGTACTCATAAGTTTTTCTACACTATTTTGCTTAAATTTTGCTTGACCTTTATTTGATAAATGTTGCAATTGACAAGCGCCACATTCATGGAAGTATGAACACTTGGGAACAACCCTATCTTTTGACTTTTCTACAATTCGAAGCACTTTTGCAGTTATAAAATTTTTCTTTCGAAGGACTTCTACCATTGCAGTTTCTCCAGGAATTAGATTTGGAACGTGGATTTCTTGACCTTTAATCCTAATAATTCCTTTTCCATCCTCATCTATTGAAATGCAGTTTACTTTTATTTGCTCGTTACTCATATTTTCACCTTTCCTTATGTACTTAAATGTCTTATGGCCCCTAGGGCTAGTATTTTAAACTCTATTCTTATAAATTATAGCACAGATTAATTTAATTAGAATCAAGTTTATGGTATACTTCTAATATAATCAAATTATTCTATAAATTATATTGCAGCGAAAAACGAATAAGCAGTAAGCTTGCCAAAATGAAGTCTTTATAAAAAAACTATTTAATCCGAAGGAGCGAACAAAATGATTTATATAAAAAATGATTCAAATAACCCACATTTTAATTTGGCTTTAGAAGAATACTTTTTAAAAACATTTAATGGAGAGGAATATTTCATTCTTTGGCAAAATGAACCTGCCATAATAATTGGAAGAAATCAGAATACTATAGAAGAAATTAATAAAGATTATGTAGAAAAAAACAATATAAAAGTAGTTAGACGTCTCTCAGGTGGGGGGGCTGTATATCATGATTTGGGGAACTTAAACTTTACTTTTATTGTACAAGCAAATAAGACTAATGTAAATAACTTCAAGAAGTTCACAGACTCAATAGTAGATAGTCTAGATAAAATAGGTATAAAGGCAGAATTTACTGGGAGAAATGACATTACTATAGAAGGTAAAAAGTTTTCTGGAAATTCGCAATATTATTGTAAAGATAGGCTTTTACACCATGGCACAATCTTATTTAACTCTGATCTTTCTGTGGTACAAAATGCATTGCAAGTAAAAGCTTCCAAAATAGAATCAAAAGGTATTAAATCAGTGAAGAGCAGAGTAACAAATGTTTACCCTTATTTGACGGAGAAAGTTTCTGTAAAGGAATTTAAAGAGATTCTTCTTCATTCTATTTTTGAATATAAGGATGTTCCTTACAAAGAATACGTATTACAGCAAAGTGACATAGATAAAATTCAGACTATGGCAGATGAAAAATATGCAACTTGGGACTGGACCTATGGAAAATCACCAAAGTTTAATATGGAGAAGAGTAAAAGGTATCCTTTTGGTGAATTGAATATTAAGCTGGATGTAAAAGATGGAAAAGTAGAGTCTATGGGTATATATGGAGACTTTTTTGCGAATAAAGATTTATCAAATCTGGAGAAGAGTTTCATAGGAGTTAATTTTGAAGAAGAAAGCGTACTAGCTGTAATTAAAGGATTACAACTTCAAGAGTATATTCAAGGTATAACAAATGAGGACTTTATAGACTGTATGTTTTACTAATAAAACATAGAAGTTTAAAAAAAGAGACATCTATAGATTTGCGTAATGCAAATGTATAGATGTTCTTTTACATGATATTAAACTTTGAAAATGTGAATTATACATAGGCAGTATGTTAGGAGGGAGATATGTATAAAATATTGTTAGTAGATGATGAAGAAGAGGTAAGGAAAGGTATAATACAAAAAATAAAATGGGAAGATTATGGTTTTGAATTAGTAGGAGAAGCTGAAAATGGCAGAGAAGCTTTAGAAATGTCAGAAAAGTATACTCCAGATGTAGTTATAACAGATATTAAGATGCCTTTTATGGATGGACTTAAGCTTTCTGAGGAATTAAGGAAAAAGTTTCCCACAATTAAAATAATAATTCTAACTGGTTTTGATAAATTTGAATATGCACAAAAGGCAGTAAATTTAAATGTTGTGGAATATGCTCTAAAGCCCGTTTCATCAAAAGAGTTAATTGAAGTACTTTTAAGGGTTAAGGATCAGATTGATGAGGAAACCTTAAAGAAAAGAGATATGGAAGTTCTAGAGGAGTATTATCTAAAGAGTTTGCCTATTTTAAAAGAAAAATTTCTTGCTTATTTGATTACAAGCAAGCTAAGCAAAGAAGAAATAGAAAAAAAATGCAATGATTACAATATTAATTTAAATGGAAATCACTTTGTTGTATCGGCTATTAGTATTGATCATAGGGTTACGTATAAAGATTTGAAAATCGATAATAGGAAGGAACTAGATTTAAGTAGATTTGCTGCTCTTAACATAATAGAAGAAATTCTTTGCAAAAATGATAGGGGCACCGTTTTTATACATAACGATTTGATTGTATTAATTAGCGTATGTTTGGAAAATGACAGAGATTCTATATTTTACAAGGTACAAGTTACACTTGAAGAAATAAGACAAAGTATTGAAAAGTATTTAAAACTTACCGTTACAATTGGTCTTGGAACAATTATAAATGATGTTTCTTATGTATCTGATTCTTATCAGAATGCTATTCTTGCATTGGATTACAGATTTATCATGGGTAATAATAGAATTATTTGGATAGAAGATATTGAGCCAAGCAGTAAAGAAAAAATAGTTTTCGATGAAGTTATGGAGCATGACCTTAGAAGTGCCATAAAAACTGGAACAGAAAAAGAAATTATTGAAACAATAGACGGGTTGTTCTACGAACTTTTAAATATAAAGGTTCCATTTAAAAATTTTCAAGTATATTTATTAGAAATTCTTACCACTATAATCAAAACAGCAGAAAGCTTAAATGTGGATTTAGTATATGTTTTTGGAGAAAGTTATAATTTATTTGTGGAACTATATGAATTAAAAGATATAAATCAGGTTAAGAATTGGTTTGAATATATTTCCCTCAAAATAATGAATTACATTACAAAAGATAGGCAAGATAGCTGCACTCTTTTAGTTGAAAAAACAAAAGCATATATTAATAAATATTATAGTGATAGCAGTTTAACCATTAATACTCTTTGTAAGTATTTATATATAAGTCCTACATATTTTAGTTTTATTTTTAAAAGAGAAACGAAGATGACATTTATAAGTTACTTAACTAAAATTAGAATGGATGCTTCAAAGGAGTTAATCAAGACCACAAAAATGAAATCATTTGAAATTGCATATAAAGTCGGATATTCAGAACCAAATTATTTTAGTTACTGCTTCAAGAAACATTTTGGAATTTCACCATCTGAGTATAGAAATAGCTAAAGAATGATTATTAATACATGAGGGGGTGAAATTTTGAAAAACAGAATAAAAAGATTTTTGAAGAAACCATATAATACTATGATCACATCATTTAAAGTTAGGGGAATACAATTTATTATTACAATATCATTTACACTAATTTCCGTTCTGGCTATGCTGTTTGTTGGAATTGTAATTTATAATAAATTTTCTATTTCTTTAGAAAATAATGCTACCTTGAGTACAAAACAATTAGTTGATCAGGTAAATTCAAATATTGAGTACTATTTAAAGAGTACTAAGGAAGTATCAAATTTATTGGATAAGAATATTTATTTAAATCAAGATATTCCAAATAGTAAATTACAAGATCAAATGAATGTAATACAAAATATTAGGGGAGATATTGCAAGTCTTGCAGTATTTTCAGATAAAGGTGAACTTATAATTAAATCTTCTAACTTAACATTAAAGGATAAGGTAAATGTCATTGATCAGGATTGGTTCAAATCAGCATTAAATAAATCAGATAACCTAATGTTTTCATTACCCCATGTTCAAAATATTTTTAATGGAAAGCATGATTGGGTTGTTTCATTAAGTAGAGCTATATATTTTCACGAAGGGAATCAAAGAGTACGAGGGGTGCTTTTAGTTGATATGAATTACAGTACAATAGGGCAACTTTGTCAAAACATATCTATAGGTAAAAGAGGTTATATTTATATTGTTGATTCCGATAATAACATAATATATCATCCGGAACAGCAGCTCATTAACATTGGTTTAAAATCTGAAAATCGTGAGGATTACTTGGGGAGTTATTTGGAAGATTCCCAGGAGGGAAAGCAATTGATTACAATTAAAACAGTGAATTATACTAACTGGAAGGTTGTAGCGGTAGCATATATGTCAGAGATATTGGATTTTAAAAAAACTAGTGCTAACTTTATAGGATGGATTTTATTTGTTTCTATAATACTAATTATCTTTATATTTGGTTTTATATCAGCTAAAATTTCACAGCCAATAAAACAATTAGAGGAATCCATGAAGATGGTAGAGGCAGGGGACTTTGACATATATATCGAGGTTAAAGGTGAGGATGAGGTTGAAAGATTAGCAACAGCCTTTAACTTAATGATTTCTAAAGTTAGGTATCTTATGGGACAAATAGTAATTGAGCAAGAAGCAAAAAGAAAAAGTGAATTAGACGCTTTGCAATCTCAGATTAATCCACACTTTTTATACAATACCTTAGACTCAATAGTTTGGATGGCTGAAAACGAGAAAAACGAGGGTGTAATAACAATGGTAACTTCACTTGCTAAACTATTTAGAATAAGTATAAGCAGGGGTAAAAATATTATTACAGTTGGAGAGGAAATAGAACATGCAAAAAATTACTTGATAATTCAAAAGGTTAGGTATAAAAACAAATTTGAGTTTGAAATTATAATACAAGAAGAAGTGCTGAAATATAAAACACTAAAGCTAATATTACAGCCACTTATAGAAAACTCAATTTATCATGGCGTCGAGTACATGGTAGATGAAGGTCTTATAAGGATATCAGCTTCAATTACTGATGGTAAGTTACTGTATGAGATATACGACAATGGCCTTGGAATTGAGACAGAAAAGTTAAAGAATCTACTAGAGTATAAGTCAAAAGACAATGCCTGGTCAGGAGTTGGGGTAAAAAATGTACATGAGAGAATTCAGCTAACCTATGGAGCTGAATTCGGGCTTGAAATACAAAGTGAAATTGAAGAGGGAACTACAATTAAAATTTGGTTACCTCTTAAAGAAGAATAGAGCTGAGGTGCTTAAAGATGAGTAAAAAAAATGTATTAATAGTTTTTTTGATTTTTATACTCCTTATATCGCCATTTTTATTTGGGATTGTAAGTTTAAGTACTAAAGGAGAGGAAGAGCCGAAAAAGATATCATTAATTTTAAAAACTCAAAGTGGAGACTATTGGAGAAATGTTAGAATGGGTGCAGAGGTTGCCTCTAGAGAATTTAATGTAAAGGTGGACTTTACTTCTGCTAGCGATGAAAGTGATGTTGATGGGCAAATATCTCTTGTGAATGCAGCTATTGAAAGAAAAATAGACACTTTGATATTGTCACCAAGTGATTACAATGACCTTGCTAGCGTAACTCAAAAGGCTATAAGTAATAAAATACCAGTATTAATTATAGATAGTAAATTAAATAATGATAAAACTAGTAGTTATATAACTACAGATAATGTTAAGGCAGGAAAAATTGCAGGTGAAAAACTTGTTTCACTATGTGATGCAAACTCACGAATTGCTATTATTAATTATATTGAGGGATCTAGTAATAATAAGGAAAGGGAAGAGGGATTGTGGTCCATAATTTCAAAACATCAACAATTAAAAGTTGTATATAGTGATTATGTATCACCAGATTCAATGAGCGCATCAGTACTTACAAAAAAACTTGTTTTAGGAGATGCTAAAGTTAATACTATTATAGCATTAAATTATATAAGCTCTATTGGGGTAGCAGAGGCTATTGATGAAATAGGATTTGCCGGCAAAGTAAATGTAATTACCTTTAACAATACTCTTGAAGCAATAGAATTTTTAGAAAGAGGTACAATACAAGCAACTGTTACTCAGAGTCCTTTTGGTATGGGTTATTTAGCAGTTAAGTATGCGGCTTTAAATTTGCAAAATAAGAAAATACCAAAGTATGTTGACACTGGGGTAGTTGTAATTGATAGGGATAATATGTATAACAAAGAAAATCAAAAAATATTATTTCCTTTTACACAATAAATATATATAAAAATATATAGGAGAATTCTAATGAATAATGTTAAAAAGATTATAGTAGTTTTGGTAATTACAGTTAGTATAGCAGTTATTTTTAAATCATGTATAAACAGTGAAACTTATTCAAAGGCTGGATATAAGGGAGGATTACCGAAAGTAGGTGCAACTATATACAAATATGATGATGAGTTTATGTCCTACATACGAAATTCAATGGAGAATGATGCATATGGACGGATAGCACTTAATATGAACGATTCTCAAAATGATCAAATCCTACAACTCCATCAAGTAGATGAAATGATTTCAAAGGGAGTTAAGGCATTAGCAATAAATTTGGTGGATCCAAAAGCCGCTCAAGTGATAATTGATAAAGCAAAGGAAGCTAGCTTACCAATAATATTTTTTAATAAAGAGCCAGAAGCATCAGTATTAAACAGTTATGATAAAGTGTGGTTTGTAGGGACTGATTCAAAAGAATCTGGTATTTTGCAAGGTAAAATGATAGTAGATCTTTGGAATCAAAACAAGAGTAGCTGGGATAAAAATCAAGATGGTAAACTTTCATATGTAATATTAAAAGGAGAACCAGGCCATCCTGATGCAGAGGCTCGGACAAAGTATGCACTAGAAGAAATTAAAAAATCAGGTATCTCCGTTGAAGAATTAGCTGGTGGGACGGCTATGTGGGATGCTGCAAAGGCAAAGGAAAAAATGGATGGATGGATATTAAAATTTAATGATAGAATAGAATTCGTAATTTCTAACAATGATGTTATGGCCCTGGGTGCATTAGATTCTTTAGAAAAAGCAGGATACTTATCCGAAAATAAATTTATACCTGTAGTTGGATTAGATGCCATTCCAGATGCTGTTAAAAGGATAAAAGAAGGTACAATGGTTGGTACAATATTAAATGATGCAAATAATCAAGGCAAAGCAATAATTGATTTAGTTACAAATGCTGCAAATGGCAAGAATATTCTTAGTGGAACCTCTTGGAAGATAAATAACAATAAATATATACGTATTCACTACGTAACTATAGTAAAGGATAATACAGACATAGCAGAGCAAGCGTACAAGTAATTGCTAATAAAATTTAATAAGTACCATAGGATTTCAATATATTATAGTAGAATTTTGTATTAATAATAAATGTATTGGATGTTATTATTAATATAAGTTAACGTTTACATTGAAATTTAAAGGGGGAAAAATAATGAAAAAGTCAATTACAATGATTTTAGCAGCAGCAATGGTTACATCAATGCTAGTAGGTTGTTCAACTAAAACGGAAACAGGCGGTGACGCTAAAAAATTATCTGTTGGATGTACAATTTACAAATTTGATGATACATTTATGACAGGAGTTCGTAATGCAATTACTACTGCGGCAAAAGATACCGATGTAACTGTAGAGGTTGTTGACAGTGCAAATGCCACTACTACTCAAAATGATAAAATAGATATGTTCATAACAAAAAAAGTACAAGCGCTACAAATCAATCCTGTAGATCCTACAGCAGCTGGTGCTATTATCACTAAAGCAAAGAATGCCAACATTCCTGTTGTTTTCTTTAATCGTGTACCAACATCTGATGACATGAATAGTTGGGATAAACTTTATTATGTAGGAGCAGACCCTAAGCAATCAGGAACAATGCAAGGTAAGGTTTTAGCTGATTATTGGAAAGCACATCCAGAACTTGATACCAATAAAGATGGAATTATGGATTTTGTAATGATGACTGGTGAACCAGGGAATTCTGATGCTATTGCAAGAACAAAGTTCTCTATTGAGGAAATAAATGCTCAAGGAATAAAAACTAATCAAGTAGCTACTGATACAGGTATGTGGGATCTTTCTAAGGCACATGATAAAATGCAATCAATAATAGCAGCTCAAGGTAATAAAATAGAAGCAGTATTAGCTAATAATGATGACATGGCTCTTGGATGTATATCTGCATTAAAATCTGCTGGATACTTTACAGGTGGTAAGTATATGCCAGTTGTTGGTGTTGATGCTACAGCACCTGGAATTGCAGCTTTAACTGATGGAACTTTACTTGGAACAGTACTTAACGATGCTAAAAATCAAGGAATTGCAACTTTCAAAGTTTCACAATTACTTGCGCAAGGCAAGGTTCCAACTACTGAAACTATAGGTTATACTCTTACAGACAATAAATATGTATGGGTAGACTATAAAATAATAACTAAAGACAATATTGCAGATGCTAAATAAGCTTTTACATTTATAATTTAAGATGATTTTTTAAACGAGTAAGGTACAATAGGCTTCCTATTGTACCTTACTCATAAGTAAGCTATGCAGGAGGCGTTACAATGATAGAAAATGAATGTTTGCTGGAATTAAATAATATATCTAAAGAGTTTCCTGGGGTAAAAGCATTAGATAATGTAAGCCTTAAAGTGCGAGCTGGTAAGGTACATGCATTAATGGGCGAAAATGGTGCAGGGAAATCAACACTTATGAAATGCATTTTTGGGATATATGTGCAAGACGCTGGAGAAATATTATTAAATGGTAAAAAGATAGAAACTAAAAGCTCAAAGGATGCTTTAAACCTTGGAATCGCAATGATTCATCAGGAACTTCATCCAGTTAAATATCGTAATGTAATGGAAAATATGTGGCTAGGCCGCTTGCCAATGCATGGGATTGGACCTTTCAAATTAGTTGATGAGAAAAAAATGTACAAGGACACTCAAGAACTTTTCAAAAGACTTGGACTTAATGTTAATCCTAATACAATAGTAGATACTCTATCTGTTTCTATTGTACAACAAATGGAAATAGCAAAGGCTGTTTCGTATAATGCAAAAGTAATAATTATGGATGAACCTACATCATCTCTTACAGAAAATGAGGTAGAGCATTTATTTAGAATAATACGCGACTTGCAAAAACAGGGAGTTGCTATAGTTTATATATCACACAAGATGGAAGAAATCTTGAAGATTTCTGACGAAGTATCAATTATGAGAGATGGTAAAATGGTTGGAACTTGGGATGCTAAAGAACTAACTACCGATGTTATAATTAAAAAGATGGTAGGGCGTGATATGACTAATAGATTTCCTGAAAGATTCAACGTGCCTGGCGAGGAAGTATTAAGGATTGAAGACTTCACTTCACCATTCCCACTATCATTTCAAAACGTTTCCTTTAATTTAAGGAAAGGAGAAATACTTGGAGTAGGTGGACTTGTGGGAGCTCAAAGAACAGAGCTTATGGAGGCAGTTTTTGGACTTAGAAGTTTGGAATCAGGTAAGACTTTTATAAAAGGTAAAGAAGTTAAAATTAAATCGCCAATTGATGCTAAAAAATATAATATGGCATTACTTACTGAGGAACGTCGGGCAACAGGTATTTTTCCCGTATTGTCTATTGTGGAAAATACAGTAATAGCAAATCAACCTAAGTATTTAAACAAGATTGGAATTTTAAACGACAAAATGCGTAAAAGTGATTCAATTAAAAGTATAAAGCAGCTAAATATCAAAACACCTTCATACAAAGAACTTATACGAAATTTATCAGGAGGTAACCAACAAAAGGTACTGCTTGCCAGGTGGCTTCTTACAGAACCAGAGATATTAATTCTTGATGAACCTACACGGGGCATAGATGTGGGTGCTAAATACGAGATTTATACAATTATTACTGAACTTGCAAAACAAGGTAAAAGTATTATTATGATATCTTCTGAAATGCCTGAACTCTTGGGTATGTCAGATAGAATAATGGTAATGTGTGAGGGACATCTTTCAGGTATTGTGGATGGAAGAACTGCCTCGCAAGAAGATATAATGCTACTTGCAAGTAAGTACATGCAATAGTTAGGGGGAAAGATAAATGGAGAAGTTAAAACAGATAAATATAAAAGAAATAAAACTAAAAGGATTTTTAAAGCAGTATGCTATTTATGCTGTACTGTTATTGCTTATAGCAGGTATAGCTATAAAGGATCCAAGATTCGTATCACCAGGCACTTTTAAAGATATATTAGTTCAAAGTTCAACAAGAATCATCATAGCACTTGGAGCTTGCTTTGCAATTTTAACAGCTGGAGCTGACCTTTCTGCAGGGCGTGTTGTAGGTTTTGCCGCAGTAATATCTGCTTCAATGCTTCAGGCTTCTACGTATACAGCTAAATTCTATCCAGGTCTAGGTCAAATACCAATGCTAATTCCTATTCTAGTAGGTATCTTAGCAGGTGCTTTAGTTGGTCTTTTGAATGGGTTCATAGTATCAAGGTTTGATGTACCACCATTTATAGCAACATTAGGTACAATGGTTATGGTATATGGAACAAATTCAATATATTTTAATCTTCCACCTAACAAATCACAGCCTATAGGTGGTCTAAGAAATGACTTTTCTAAATTAGGAACAGGATCTTTTTTAGGAATCCCAAATGTAATAATTATAGCAATTATAGTTATTATAATAATATATGTAGTTTTAAATAAAACAAAACTTGGGAAAGATGTTTATGCCATTGGTGGAAACAGAGAAGCTGCAACTGTATCAGGTATAAATGTACGAAGAACATTGTTAACCATATATGTAATTGCAGGTGTTCTTTACGGTATTGCAGGTGTTCTTGAAGCAGCAAGAACAGGTGGAGCAACAAATAACTATGGTGCTGGATACGAGCTAGACGCAATAGCCGCCTGTGTTGTTGGTGGTTGGTCAGTATCTGGAGGTGTTGGAACAGTACCAGGTATTGTAGTTGGTGTTCTTATATTTAGTGTAATAAATTATGGGTTAACCTTTATTGGAGTTGATCCAAATTATCAACAGATAATAAAAGGGGCAATTATTGTTTCAGCAGTTGCAGTGGATATAAGAAAGTATCTTCGTAAGAAATAAAACTAGATAAATACATTGAAGGTTGTTAATTAGATTAGATACTTGATTTTTCATGTATCTAATTTTTTTCTTATAGTTATTCTTTAGAATAACATCTTGAACAATTAATGAAAGCATTGAATTTCTACTGTAAAATTGGTAATCTATAAATATGCTAGGCTATATAAAATATTATATTGCGAAAGGGAGATTTTAATATGATTGGTAAGTTAAAAGATATGTTTAATGCAGTTTATAGTTATGACGCAGAGAGTGTTTTTTTTGCTCCTGGTAGAGTAAATTTAATAGGAGAGTATACAGATTATAATGGAGGTAATGTTTTTCCATGTGCATTAACTTTTGGTACATACGCACTAACTAAAAAGAGAAATGATAGGAAGATAAGGTTTTATTCTGAGAATTTTGCGCAGCTTGGAATAATTGAAGTAAATATAGATGACATGGAATATAAAAAAGAAAATGATTGGGCAAATTATCCTAAGGGAGTAATTTGGGCTTTTGAAACTATTGGTATGAAAATTGATAGCGGATTTGATATATTATTTTGTGGTAATATACCAAATGGAGCAGGCTTATCGTCTTCAGCATCCATCGAGGTGGTTATGGCCGTCGCTTTAAAGGATTTATACAATTTTGATATTAGTATGCTCGATATGGTTAAGCTTAGTCAAAAGGCTGAAAATAAATATATTGGTGTTAATTGTGGGATAATGGATCAATTTGCCATAGGAATGGGTAAAAAAGATTGTGCAGTACTTTTGGACACAAACACATTAAAATATCAATATTCAAATATCCAGCTTAGTGGGATATCCATAGTTATATCTAATACAAATAAGAAGAGAGAGCTCGCTGATTCTAAGTATAATGAACGAAGAACAGAATGTGAAACTGCTCTCAAGGATTTACAGAAATCACTTAATATAAATTTTCTCTGTGATTTAAATGAAGAAGAATTCGAAAAAAATAGACACCTTATAACAGATGAATTGTGTGCAAGACGTGCAAAGCATGCTGTATATGAGAATCAACGAACTAAAAAGGCTGTAGTAGCGCTTAAAGATAAAGATATAGAGTTATTTGGCAAGCTAATGAATGCGTCACATATTTCATTAAGAGATGATTATGAAGTTACTGGGATAGAATTAGATACTCTAGTTGGAATCTCTTGGAAGATGCCTGGAGTTATTGGGTCAAGAATGACTGGTGCAGGATTCGGGGGATGTACGGTAAGTTTAGTCAAAGATGAGTTTGTGAATAATTTTATTGAAGAAGTTGGAGAAGAATATATGAAGAAAATAGGATATGAGGCAACTTTTTATGTAGCTCAAATAGGTGACGGCGCGAGAAAACTTCAATAATATGGAGGTTTTTAATTTAAATACATGGGGGTGCTAACATGGCGGTAAATATTTCTATTGAGGTTCAAAAGCTACTTTATTATGCCTCTCAAAATCAATTAATAGAAGAAGAGGATATAATCTTTTCAAAAAACAGGCTTTTAGAAGTTTTATCTTTAGATGAAATTGAAGATGTAAATATTGAAGAAAAAGATTATACATTACAACCTATTTTAGAAAATATAATGGACTGGGCTTATGAGCATGAGTTACTAGAAGGCAATGGAATAATTACAAGAGATTTATTTGACACAAAAATAATGGCTTGTCTAATTGGAAGACCATCGGAAATAATAAGTGAGTTCAAAAGACTTTATAAAGAAAGTCCCAGTAAAGCAACGAATTATTTTTATGGACTTAGTATTAATTCAAATTACATAAGATGGGATCGAGTACAAAAGGATTTAAAGTGGAAGTGCGAAACCATGTATGGCGATATTGATATTACTATTAATTTATCTAAGCCCGAAAAGGATCCAAAGGAAATTGCAATGGCAAAGGATATAAAGGCAAGTTCATATCCGCTTTGTCTGCTTTGCAAAGAAAATGAAGGTTATGCAGGTAGGTTAAATCATCCAGCTAGAGGAAATCACAGAATTATTCCTATTAGACTTGATAAAGAGAAATGGTTTTTGCAATATTCACCGTATATTTACTACAATGAACATTGTATAGTATTTAAGGGCGAACATGAACCAATGAAAATATCCAAGGAAACATTTAAGAGATTACTAGATTTTGTG
This sequence comes from Clostridium sp. CS001, assembly GCF_020443565.1. Lineage (GTDB taxonomy): Bacteria > Bacillota > Clostridia > Clostridiales > Clostridiaceae > Clostridium_AD. The sequence continues at coordinate 54,206 of NZ_JAIZZN010000001.1, read as the reverse complement.
CAGCAATATCCACATTATATCATAGGATCTAATGCAGACCTTCCCATAGTTGGAGGTTCCATATTAAGTCATGACCATTTCCAAGGTGGAAACTACGAATTCGCCATGGCAAAGGCACCGATAGAGACTGAGTTTAAGGTTGAAGGTTTTGAGGGAGCAACCATTGGTAGAGTCAAATGGCCTATGAGTGTTATTAGAATAAAAGGGCATGAAAAAGAAATATTGGTTGATTTAGCGTATTACATTTTAAATAATTGGAAAGGTTATTCTGATGAAAGTGTTGATGTAATTGCATTTACTAATGAAATTCCTCATAACACAATAACACCAATTGCCAGAAGGCGAGGGGATGCATATGAGTTAGATTTAGTTCTGAGAAATAATAGAACATCTGACAAGTATCCAGACGGTATTTTTCACCCTCACCAAGAATTGCATCATATAAAGAAAGAAAATATTGGGCTTATCGAGGTTATGGGACTTGCTGTTTTACCATCAAGACTTAAAACGGAGATAAAAGAACTTAATTATTATTTATTAAATAAAAATAAAATTGATGAAATGGATAATTCTAAGGAGCTTATGAAACACAAAAAATGGGCACTTCAATTAATTTATAAATATTCAGATATAATGCAAGAAAATGTAGATGAAATAATAAAAAAAGAAATAGGTATTAAATTTACAGAGGTTTTGGAACACTCTGGTGTATTTAAAACTGATGTAAAAGGGATAGAAGCTTTTAATAAATTTATAAAAAGTAATAAAACTTATTAATAAAGGTAGTTGAAGTGATTTTATTATTAAATCACTTTAACTACCTTCTTTTATATTAGTGATCGCATTCATGCTCATGACAAGCGTCGCCAGAGTCAACAAGTGAACCTTCAAGCCATTTAGTAGCAACAGTGCTAACATCTCCAGAGCATCCACGTAATACTTCTATTCCAGAGTTGTTTAATACTCTTACTGCTCCGTCGCCCATATTACCTGCAAGCATTACTTTAACACCTTTTTCTGCAAGTATTTGTGCAATATTTGATTTGCAACCACATCCAGACGGAGATGGAATGTTTTCAGTATCAATTATTTGTTTTGTAGTCCTGTCAATTGTTAACACAGTAAAATATTCACAGTGCCCAAAATGGCTATCGATTTGATTTTCTCGTGTTGGTAATGCAATTTTCATATTATCTTCCTCCAATAAATTTAATTAAGTAAAAATTTGATATACATTATTGTCATAAGCCAATAACAATATATTACACCTATAAAAAACATATGTCAAGACCCCAGCTATTATCTCTTACTAAGTACATATTAATCTTGTTTATAAATATATAAATTAGTATAATATGAATATATTACAAAATTAAATGCTATGGATAATGGTTTATTTATTTTGTAATATAAGAAATGCAATTATTAAAAAAGAATATATGGAGGTATTTAGTATGGATTTAACATTTCAAACCTCAGAGGGCAAGTTTAACTATAGAGTTGGAGCAATCATAATAAACAAAGGCAATATATTAGTTGTTAAAAATCATGAGTCGACGTACTTTTATAGTGTTGGTGGAAGAGTACATTTTAATGAAACTTGTGAAGAGGCAGTGAAAAGAGAAGTTAAAGAAGAACTTGGTATTGACATGGAAATTGATAGAGCAGTTTTTTTTCATGAACAATTCTTTAATGAAAAAGACAGCAAAGAACATTTTCATGAGATTTCAATTTACTACTTGATGAAGGTAACACCAAAGATTAAAGATATTATATGTAGTTCCTTGACTGAAAATGGGATTGAGGAAGAACTTATTTGGTTACCAATAGATAGCCTTGAAAATCATGTGGTTTTCCCAAGGTTTTTTGCTACTGAACTTTCAAATTTACCAACAAGCATGAAAAATATAGTTGATATACAAAATCGATAAATTTAAAAGGGAATGTTGAAGGGGGCAGTTTTAATGCGAGGACCTATTAAAGGTAATATGCAGAATTTATCTATAGCGGGGTATGAGTGTAAATTGTATCTACCACCGAAATACTACATAAATGATGTCAACTATCCTGTTGCATATATAAACGGTGAAGGTAGTATACAGGAGATAATGGAGGAGGTTGAATGTCATTTTGGAATAGATTGTAGTGAATTCATTGTCATAGGTGTTATATCGCAAGACTGGAATGAGGATTTTACTCCATGGGCTGCACCCCCTTTATCAAAAAAGAGTGAGCCTTTTAAAGGCGGTGCCTCAAGCTACATTAACTCTCTTGTTGATACAATTAAACCATTTATAGATGTCCATTATAAAACAAAACCTGATCCTTCAAATACTGCACTTATTGGGCATTCTTTGGGGGGACTTACTGCATTGTATTCTCTTTATACAATTAGTGCATTTGGTATGATAGGTAGCATATCTGGTTCTTTGTGGTATGATGGATGGATAGAATTCATGGATTCACACAGGATATCAAATGAATTTAGTAGGGTGTATTTGTCTCTTGGAAAAGGGGAGGAACATAGCCGAAATCTGCGTATGGCTAAGGTAGGTAATTGTACACGTGAAGCTTCTATTATACTAAAAGATCAGCTTGAGTCCAAAGAAAATGTCATATTGGAATGGAATGAAGGTGGACATTTTTCAGAGCTACCTAATAGGTTAAAGAGGGCATTGCTGTGGCTTATGTCATAGATTTATTTTTGCAATAATTAAGTGCTATATATTAGCTTAAGTTCCATAACCTTGCAAACATTAACATTTTATTATATAATTGAATAAATGAAAAAAAATGTAATGGTATATTGGAATGATAGGGGGATAAAATGAAAAAGGGGTTGAAAATATTTCTAGGGGCTATTTTCCTTGCTGCCATGGTGTTAGTATACAATACTTACTATAGTTATACTACTCAGCCACCTTCAGAAAAGTGGAGTAAGGAAGTAAAAGTATCCAGTGGAGCTGTAAAGTCTAATGTAAAGGTTTTAAAGTTTAATGCTAATTACATAATAGCTCATGATGATGGTACTGCTATAAAGGTTATAGAAACTGACCTAATAGGAAATGTATTAAAAGAGAATAAGATTGAGACAGGAAAATTTATGAATTATATTACATTATTTACTGACGGAAAAAACTTATTCGTTTCTTATGTAGAACCAAATCAGGATAGTGGAAGTTTGTATACGATCACACTTAATGGAGACTTGAAAGAAGTAAAATCTGAGGAAACTAAGGATGTACAAAGTGTACAACTAATTGATGATGAAATGTTACTTCTAGTGTACAGTAATAAAATGGAGATTATTAATCCTAAAACAGGTGTTAAGATAGTTGAAAATACTTCTACTAAAATAGTTGCAGGAAGTAAAAGTTCAGATGGAACATACCTTATTTCTTACCGAGTAGATGAAGAGTTTTTAGCCATTAAAGTTAAAAATGATAAAATTGTAGAAAGATATACTTTAGGTGAGTTAATTTTAATAAGTGGAACAGCAATCAAAGCGATTAGTACTAGCAGTGATGAAACGCATATTTATTTATTAATTGAAATGCTTGATAAAGGTATTTATGGAAATATGCAAATATTGAGTTATGATAAAAGTAATAAAAATGGCACTATTAAACGATTATTTATAGATAATGAAAGCTATCTCTTTGATTCTGTATCTGTGGAAAATAGAGACGGTAGTGCTGAGTTTCTTATAGATGTTAATAATAACTTTTTAGATGTTAAATTTAAAAACAATGAAATAATCCAGGTTCAAAAAGTAACTAGAATGGTAAACTATGCCTTTAATATTGGAGTAAATGATAATGCAATAGTATTTATAAATGGTGGAGAGTTAAATGATGTGTACTTAGCATCTACTGATGGAAAATTTAAACAAGCTAATAATGGTAATAGGGAAGAGGAATCTAAATATGCATTTAGCACTTCAATTAGTCATATTATTAACGATATAATAATGACCCCTTTATATGCATCATTTCCTTTAATTATATCATCTATTCCAATGATAATAACATTATTTATATTTTATGATAGTGGGCATAGAAACAAGAGAAGAGTAGTACTAATGTTTTCTTATATTATGCTGATACTATTAAAAGTATGGAAGGTTTATGAAAAGTGTTTTCAAAAGTATCCAGACATTTTGCCAAAACTAATTAATAATCCAGTTATAATTACATTAATTATGGTTCTGATATCTTCTATATGTATGTATTTAGCATATGAAAAATTTGAAAAGAATGAACATAGCATTGATTTATGGACTTTTATAAAGTATGGATCAATAGATATTTTTATAAGTACAATGTTTTATTTACCATACATAGTATAAAATAAGACATAATTTTGGATTAAGGATAGTTTTAAAAAAATCAGTTGAAATATATTTAAATATATTTCAGCTGATTTTTTGTCATTAATGTTATATAATTAAAAATAAGAATAATTTATATAAAGAAAGAGAATGGAGTGATGGTTTTGAAAACAATTTGTAAATTTATAGGCAAGGTTCTTTTAAACATGGCCGCATTTATTACATTTTCGGCACCTGCATCTGTTAGCAGTGTAGGAATTGAAGAAATTCCTGAATCCATGAGAAAGAAAAGGTAGAAAATCTGCCTCTATTAATTTAAATAGGGGCAGATTTTTTTACCTACACATAAGAGGGGGAACTACCAATGCTATTAATTGCCTGTGACGTACTTAATACATTTTTTCAAACGTTTTTATTTGTATGGGCTAGCAATAATGTAACAAGAAGTGACAATAAACTTTCTAAATTTAAATTTTGTGCTTTGATGTTAATTATTTTTGTAGGCATTAATACATTTACCTATAGTGGAATCCTTAGTTCTTATTCAAATTTCGCTATGGTTATATTTATTTTGTTATCTATTATATTATTTTTTAGAAAATCAATTTTAGATGCCTTTATAGGATTTGGTTTATCATACTCAATAATAGTCATTTTATCTTATTTTTTAATTACTTTTTATCAAAGTGTTCTAATAAAGTTAAACTTAAAAATCACAGCTGAATTTCAAACATTTTTATTTATCTTTGTTCCCATTTGGTGTTCATACATTTTTGTTTATAAATTTAGAAAGCATATTTTTGATGCTACCATAGCATTAAAGGGCTTTAAACAATCTATAGTTTTTGTTGTAATAATAGATTATGCATTAATATTTATGGATTCTTTACGTATAGATTGGACAACACAAAGTATGGGTGTACCCTTTAAGTCTATTCTTTATTTCGTAACATTCTTAGTTTTTGTGTTTACTGTAATATATTTTGGGAAAGTAAACGATAAGTCAAAAGAAGTAGATATGTTAAATATAGCCTTAAGTAATAAAATTACTGAACTTAAAAAGATAAAACATGATTATGGTAGTGAAATAAGTAGCATTTATGGGCTCTATCAGATTGGGCAAACAGAAAAGCTCGGGGAATTATTAAAAGGTATTGTTGATAGATACCAGGTTTTTGTTTCCGCGGTAGATGTAAGAATTCAAGCATCACCTATAATTGAATCAGTACTAAACTATGCTGTTGCGGCAGGTATTGACGTAATAGCCCTTGATGACTGCGACTACAATAAACCATTAGCTATTACAAACAATGATTTATTAAGGATTTTAACTAATATTGTAAGAAATTCTGTTGATGCCCTGGTAAACAAAGTGAATCCAACCATTAAATTTAGTAGTTACAATGTTTATGATGGAATTATTATAAATATAATTAATAATGGGCCAGAGGTTCCAAAAGAAATTAAGGACAAAATTTTTGAGCCTAGCTTCAGTACAAAAGAAAACGAAGAAGGTGACCGTGGTTATGGTCTTAGTATTGTAAAAGACATAGTAATCAAGTGTGGTGGAAAAGTTTCAGTTCAAAGTAACAGCCAAAGAACTCAATTTAGAATTGAGATTCCATACAAAACAGATTAGAGAAGAGGAATCAAAAGCAATATTTATGAGGGGAGGAAGTTGTTTTTGAGGAAATCACTTAAAATATTTGCAAATTATATTTCTAGAATGAATCAATATACTAAAGATGAAGAAGAACAGATAGAATATGTTTTAAGGATAATTGTTTTTGAAACCCTAAAGATTATTGGTGTAATAGCTACATTTAGCTTAATAGGTTACTCGATTCAAGCATTTGTTGCAATTCTAGCTATGATTATAAGCAAACCATTTATTGGTGGGTTACATGAAGATAGTCAGGTAAAGTGTTTTATTGCCACTTTGATAATTATTGGAAGTGTAATATACTTAAGCGTGAATATAAGAGTTGACTTAATATCTAAACTAATTTTAAATGCAGTAGTGATTTACTGCACTTGGCATCAAGCACCAATAATTAACCCAAAGATGCAACTAACCAAACCCGAACTTATTAAAAGAAATCAAACTTTAGGGATTTCTATAGTTATAATATTAGGTATAATTTCAGTAATATTACATGAGTATACACCTATGTCTAACACTATATTGTGGACAATGGTTTTTCAGGCGTTACTGATGTTTAATAAAAAAACCATTAAGGTAAATATATAAAAATCAAAAACATAGGAATTGATATATTTTAAGTTGGTCGCAGATAGTTCTAAGTTTTTAGAACTATCTGGGTGATTTTTAATGTTGTAGGGAGTCTAGTAAAGATAAAATAACTGAAGGATGAGCTAAAATATTAGATTTTTTTATCAAGGATAATTCAAGTTTCCTTTATTAACATGTTAAATTTTAACCATTGAAAATATTAAGAATTATATAGGAAATAGTAGGAACTGTTATTTTAATTTTTGAAATTATGAAGTTATTTTACCGGAATCTTCTAAAGAAAATAGTTCTTCTGGATATGGATTAAAATAGGTTTGCTCTAAAAGGTAAGGGATATCAAACCTAACAATATATGATTTTATAAGAACTATAGGAGTATTTAATGTAAGTTTTCCAATCTTATACTTTTCCAAAGAATCAAGAATTAATTCTGTTTCTTTCTTTGTTATATTTTTTGAAAAGTATCCCATGGCATGCATTAAAACATTTATATTGTTTGTATATCTAGGAATCTTTTCAAAGCATAATTTTAAGTATTGCTCATACTCCTTAAAAATATGTTGAATTTCTTTACCTTCACTATTGGATACAATTTTACCTAATATTTTTAGATATTTCTGACTATTTGCCATAAGTAAAAGTTTATTTCTACTTTGAAACTTTACAAGTTCACCTAGGGAATTTGATTCTTTAACTTTTCTAAAATCTGCACTCATGAAGATTTTAGTTAGAAAATGATCACGAATTCTATAATTGTATAATCTGCCCTCATCTTCAAGTGCCGTATACGGAAATAATTCTAAGGCCTTACCTCCAAAAAAACCAGCACCTTTTGTGCTACCTGTTACCTTAGCTGTTCCATGATATACCTTCACATTCTTATATCCACAGGATGGTGAATTTTTTTTAAAAATAAAACCATCAATATCTTGTAAATTTTTCAAGTAAGAATCGCTAAAATCATTCATATCTTTCGTAAACTCTTTTTCAGTCTTTGGCTGATATAATTTTAATTCATTTGATTCACATACCACTCTAATTGGACTTCTCGGAACACCTAGTCCTATGGACATTTCTGGGCATACGTTAATACTATTAACAAAAGGCTTTAGATTTTCAACAAATAAATCATTAATTATTTCTCCATTATACCTGCAACTATCAAAACCTAAACATTTACTAAAAAATATATTCGGTTTTGTGAATTTAAACATATAAGCACCCCTTTCAATTATATTACTTAGTTTTAATAATTATTATCTTTAAATAATAAATGTATACCAAAATATTATCATATTTAGCTTGTTTAATATATATATTTTAAAACCTATGTAAATTAGATAAAATAGAAAATTTATGATATTATACATAGAGTGAATTATAACTTTAATATAAGAAATTTATTAAGATAGCGGAGGTATTAAAGTGCTAAATAAAAAAATTAAAGAGAATTTATTGAGGGAAGGAATTCATGAGGATTCTATAAGAGCACTGGATGAAAGAGGAAAATGTCTATTTGATATAAACAGTACAAGAGATGTATGCTTTGAACTCATTGATGTGGGTGTTAAATTTAGTTGTGAACAAAGCATTTTAGATAATGGCTTATATTTAATAAAAATCATTGATTAGAGCAGAAGAACTTTAATAGTAATTAATCCTTGTTAATATCTACACCTTCAACTTTCAATAGTAATTTTTGTGTAGGCGTTTGGTTACCTGCAAAACCTACTAATCTTCCACTTTTACCAATAACCCTATGACAAGGGATAATAATAGGTAATTGATTAAATTTATTAGCTTGCCCTACTGCTCTTACAGCTTTAGGGTTTCCTATGAATTCTGCGATTTGCAAATAACTACGTATCTCACCATATGGTATATTTTGCAGGGCACTCCATACTTTTTTTCTAAACTCTGTACCTTCTATTGATAGGGGTACATCAAAGTTCTTTCTTTTTCCTTTAAAATATTCATCCAATTGACTAATAACTTCTTTGCATATCTCTTTATCCTTTGGTATAGGATCATGTTTATTCGTATATTTTACCCATTCTTCTTCAAAAAGTTCTATTTTTTTAACACCAAATTCATTTACAACTATGTGGATAATGCCAATAGGTGAATCATAAATATCATAACCAATTTTCATAAAAGCCTCCTCAGTATAGGTTTTTAAATTAAAGAATTATAGCAAGTTTTATATTTGTTATAAATGTACTATACATGCTTAAAGTTGTCAATTTTAGCTACACTATTTAACAATTTCTCATGGAATTCTCAAAATTAATCTATAGACACACATTACCCTCTTGTATCTTTATATGAAAACAGTATACAATTAAGATATATTATTTTAAAAATAGGAGGGATACATATGCAAGGAGAAATGTTTTGTTTTCAATGTGAGCAAACTGCAGGCGGTAAAGGATGCACCAAAATAGGTGTATGTGGAAAAACACCAGAAATTGCAGCAATGCAGGATTTATTAATCTATCAGTTAAAGGGAATAAGTTGTTATGTTACTAAACTTTTAGAAAAAGGTGAAAAAATTGATAAGTCATGGGTTTCATTTGTTGAAAATTCATTGTTTATGACATTAACTAATGTAAACTTTGACCCAGAAGCTCATATGAATGCACTTAAAAAATCTCAAGATATTAAAGAAGAAGCCAGAAAAATGGTTGGTGAAGAAGTACAAAGACAAGAAGCTCTATATAATCTAAGTAATTCTAAAGAACAAATACTTATAGATGCTAAAAAAGCAGGAGTTATGTATGATGAAAATTTAGATGCTGATATTCGCTCCGTTCGCGAGACTATAAAATACGGATTAAAAGGTATTGCAGCATATGCACACCAAGCTAGATTTATTAAATATAACAGTGATGAAGTAGATGAGTTTTATTTTGTTGCTCTAGCTGCGTTAACAGATAATAGTTTAACGCTTCAAGACCTTATTGCAGTATTAATGAAAACTGGAGAGATGAGTGTTAAGGTTATGGAAGTATTAGATACAGCTAATACAGAAAAATATAGCTCACCTTCACCTCAAAAGGTAAATGTAAATGTTAAAAAGGGTCCTTTCATAGTAATATCAGGTCATGATTTAAGAGACCTTGAAATGTTATTAGAACAAACAGAGGGTAAGGGTATAAATATATATACTCATGGTGAAATGTTACCTTCTCATGGATATCCTGAGCTTAATAAATATGCTCATTTAGTAGGAAACTTTGGAGGAGCATGGCAAAATCAACAAAAGGAATTTGATGGTATCCCAGGTTGTATTTTAATGACAACAAATTGCTTAATGAAACCTAAAGATTCTTATAAAGATAGAATCTTCTCTACAAGTGTTGTTGGATGGGATGGAATAAAGCATATACAAAATGATGAGAATGGTCATAAAGATTTCTCAGAGATAATAAGTAAAGCACTAGAACTTGGTGGTTTCGAAAAAGATGAAGAAGTTAAAGAAATTCTAGTAGGGTTTGGTCATAAAGCAACTTTAAGCCATGCAGAAACTATAGTAAACGCAGTTAAAGAAGGGAAAATCAAACACTTCTTCTTAATAGGCGGATGTGATGGAGCAAAGGCAGGAAGAAATTACTATACTGAATTTGCTATGCAAGTTCCTAAAGATTGTATTATTCTTACTTTGGCCTGTGGAAAGTATCGTTTTAACAAATTAGAATTTGGTGAGGTTGCAGGACTTCCAAGATTACTAGATGTAGGTCAATGTAACGATGCATATTCTGCTGTTAGAATTGCTTTAGCACTAGCTGATGCATTTAAATGTGGAATAAACGATTTACCTCTAGCAATGGTTATAACTTGGTATGAGCAAAAGGCTGTTGCTGATTTATTGGCATTATTATTCCTTGGAGTAAAAGGAATTTATTTAGGACCAACATTACCAGCTTTCTTAAGCCCGAATGTGTTACAATTCTTAGTTGATAATTTTGACATAAAGCCTATAAGCACACCGGAAGCTGATTTAAAACAAATACTTGGATAAAATTTAACATTAGAGCAGTTTCTAAAAGTACATAGGTACTTTTAGAAACTGCTCTTTTAAATTAAATCATCATCTGCAATACTGCAATATTAACAACTTTGGGAGAAGATTTAAAGCTTCCAAAATGTTGTTAAATAATTCTTTTATATTTGGACAAAGTATGATAAAATGAGAACAAACGTTTGGCGGTGATGAAAATGGATGTAATGAAAAAACTTGAAATATTATCAGATGCAGCAAAGTATGATGCCTCATGTTCTTCTAGTGGCTCTAGCAGAAAAAATACAAAGGGCGGTATAGGGAATGCAGAAGCTGCAGGTATTTGTCATTCCTGGGCACAAGATGGTAGGTGCATTTCTCTACTTAAGATTTTATATACTAATAGATGCATATACGACTGTAAATATTGCATAAATAGATCTAGTAATGAAGTAGAAAGAACAAGCTTTACACCTAAAGAAGTAGTGGATTTAACAATTAATTTTTATAGAAGAAACTATATTGAAGGATTATTTCTAAGTTCAGGGGTTGAAAGAAACCCGGACTACACCATGGAAAACTTAGTTAGAATATTGAAAGATTTGAGAGTGATACACAAATTTAATGGATATATTCATGTAAAAGCTATTCCTGGTGCTGATCCAAAACTCATATATGAAGCTGGATTGTATGCAGATAGAATGAGTGTAAATATTGAGCTTCCCTCAGAGAAAAGTTTAAAGCTTTTGGCACCTCAAAAAAGTAAAGCGGATATATTAAGACCTATGGGATTTATTAAGCAAAGTATAATAGAGTCTGATGATTATAAGAAAAAAGGATTTAAAACACCAAAGTTTACCCCAGGAGGACAAAGCACTCAAATAATGGTAGGAGCAACTGAGGAAAGTGATTTAAGAGTAATTAGTCTTACAGAAGGATTATATGATACCTTTGGCCTTAAAAGGGTGTATTATTCTGCTTATGTTCCAGTAGTGGAGCACTCAAATTTGCCAGCAATACAAACTACTCCGCCGCTTTTAAAGGAACATAGAATGTATCAAGCTGATTGGCTTTTAAGATTTTATGGTTTTAAAGCAAAAGAATTATTAGATGACCTAAATCCTAACTTTGATATAGATTTAGATCCAAAGGCCTTTTGGGCGTTAAACAATTTAGATAAGTTTCCAGTAGAGATAAATAACGTACCATATGAAACTTTACTTAGAATTCCGGGAATAGGAGTAACCTCGGCTTTGAGAATTATAAGAGCAAGAAGACTTTGTAATCTTTCATATGAAAATTTAAAGAAACTTGGTATAGTCCTTAAAAGAGCTAGATTTTTTATAACCTGTAGTGGTAAGTTTTATGGAGATAAGGATATGGAGAAAATAAGACTTAAAAATTATTTATTAGACTACGAAAGTTTTGATAAGTCTGAGCAATTAAGCCTTTTTAGTCAAAGGAGTGATTTGTTTGCTAAGATACATCTATGATGGCAGTTTTGATGGTTTTTTATATGTTATATATCTTTGTTATTATGATAAAGTACCTGAGAGTATAGAAAAGGATAGTACCTATAACTTTAATATCCTATTTGAGGACAAGGTTATAAAAACAGATATGGTGAAATCAAAGAAAGTTTACGATGCTATTGTTGAAAAAATTTCAGAAGATACATTAATTAATGTGTATCAAGGGTTTTTATCTGAGTCACCTGAAATAGAATTAAAGTTACTTAAATATGTACAGATGGGATTTAAGCTAGGGAGCAAAATTAATGATCTACTTTCAGATGAAACGGTAAGAGAAGTCCAAAAATACTCTTCAAAAGTAGCATTTGAAACACATAGGTTTTTAGGATTAGTTAGATTTCAAGAGTTTAAGGGGATATTATATGCAGCAATTGAGCCTAGCTATAATATTCTAGAATTATTAGGAAATCATTTTAAAGAAAGACTTACAAATGAAAAGTGGATAATCCATGATGTTAAAAGGAAAATTGGTATAGTATATGAAAATAATCAATGGATGCTTCGTGAATTGAAATTTGATAAATTAGAAAGCACAGATAAAGAAGAACTTTTTTATCAAAATCTATGGAAAGCCTTTCACAAGAGCATTGCTATAAAAGAAAGAACTAATGAAAGACTTCAAATGCAGCATATGCCTAAGAAGTATTGGAATAATTTAATTGAGATGAAATAGTTGCGTTAACACAACTATTTTAAATTTCAGTATTTCTTTTTAAAAGTGTTAAGAAACATGTTATAATATATTTAAAGACTTTGACTGAAAAATTGTTAATTAAAGGAAGGTAAGATGATTATGAAAAAAGGAATAGAATATGTTGAGATTGAAACACCTGCTATAAGCATAGAAAAAAAACAAAACATGATGAAAGAAATTTTTAAAGTATTAGAAGAATTAAAGGCTATAAGTAAAGATACATCTAAAACCAGTAAAGAAATTTGCATTAAGCTACCTAAGGTGCCTACTATTAAAGATTTAGATAATGTGAAAAAAACTAAAAAGAGTCAATTGAATACACCTTCATTTGTAGGTTCTCTTGCAGGAGTCATGTCCAAGTTTGGAATACTTGGAAAACTGTACAGTGCAGAAAAAAAAGAATCTAAATGGTACATAACAGGAAATATAAAAATGCTTAATGATATAAAGCCTAAGGATATGTAATATTTGTTTTTTTATGCATAAAGATACATAATGATTATAAAAAACTAAGTCTTAATAGTTAAGACTTAGTTTTTTTGTAAGAATTCTATTAAATATTGAAAAATCACTTGCAAATATGTCGTTAATTCTATACTATATGTATTGTAAGATACACTATATATTAAATGTGATATACAAAAAGCTATAAAACTGGTAAAAAGAAACACGAAATAACAAGATTATTTATCTTGTAGTGAAAATATTTATTAAATCTCAAACAATCAAATAATATGCAGGATGGTGAATTTTTATGAAAGTACTAGTTATTAACTGTGGTAGTTCTTCTTTAAAATATCAACTTATAGATATGAAAGACGAAAATTGTTTAGCACAAGGATTGATTGAAAGGATTGGTAGTGAAGGGTCTGTTTTAACTCAAAAGGTTGAAGGTAGAAGTAAGTATGTAGTAAAACAAAACATGCAAGACCATACAGATGCAATTAAATTAGTTCTTGAAACATTAATAGATGAAACTAATGGAGTAATCAAAGGTGTGAATGAAATATCAGCTGTAGGTCATAGGGTGGTTCATGGTGGTGAATGTTATTCTAAATCTGTACTTATTGATGAAAATGTAATGATAGCTTTAAAAGAGTGTTCAAAACTAGCACCACTACATAATCCACCAAATATAATTGGGATTAATGCTTGCAAGGCACTTATGCCAAATACTCCAATGATTGCAGTATTTGACACCGCTTTTCATCAGGACATGCCAGAGCATGCATATATATATCCATTACCATATGAACTATATGAAGAACATAAAGTAAGAAAGTACGGTTTCCACGGAACTTCTCATAAATACGTTTCTCAGGTAGCAGCAGACATGATGAACAAAGATATAAAAGATTTAAAAATTATTTCTTGTCATTTAGGAAATGGAGCAAGTATTGCTGCAATTAAAGGAGGTAAATCTATAGATACTAGTATGGGATTTACGCCACTTGCAGGTCTGGCTATGGGAACAAGAGCAGGGGATATAGATCCAGCAATTATTACTTTCTTGGAGCAAGAATTATCTATGTCTTCAAAAGAAGTATCAGATTTAGTAAATAAAAAATCTGGAGTTCTAGGAATCTCAGGGTTAAGCAGTGACTTTAGAGATATTTGGGATGCAGCAGAGAATAATAAAAGAGCTCAATTAGCATTAGATGTATTTCACTATAAAATTAAGACGTTTATCTGTAGCTATGCAGGTGCTTTAGGTGGAGTGGATTGTATAATATTCACTGCCGGAATTGGTGAAAACTCATCAAAGGCTAGAGAAGCTTGTTGCAAAGGCTTAGAGTTTTTAGGTGTTAAAATTGATAAAGAAAAGAATAATGTTGCTGGCGTAGCAGCAGAAATAAGCACGGCCGATTCAACTGTAAAAGTTTTTGTAATACCAACTAATGAAGAGTTAATGATTGCAAGAGATGCAAAAGAAATAGTTAACTCATAAGATATATTTTAAAAAACCTCCGCAATCATGAAAAATTGATGAGGTTTCTTTTTTATACTTAAACCCCCTAAGTTTTTATTTAAATATAATAAGTTTTTTATTTACTCAAATATTTAATTGAATTGTAAGTAATATAAGTATTTTTATGTTTTTATGTAAATAATAATTATATGAATGTAACTATGAACTAAATTAACAAAACATTAAATTAATGACCAAATTGCGTAGAGATAGGCATAGCCTAACTAATTGTGATAAAATTTTAACTAAGAACATTTGAAATGAATTAAATAAAATTACTAGTGATATAGTAATATACTTAATTTGTTTTAAGGAATTTTAATTTTTTTATTTAATATTTAATAACTATATTTTTTATAAAAAAGCCCATAAATAATAGTTCTCAAATTGAGGGGGATACAAAATGAGTGAAAAGAAAAGAATAGCTATACTCGGCGGAGGGTATGGTGGAGTATTAACAGCAAAAAAACTTGCTAAAAAGTTTAAAAAAGATGAAAATGTTGAAATTACTCTTATTGACAAAAATCCGTATCATACTTTACTCACTGAACTTCATGAAGTATCAGCAGGAAGAGTTTCAGAGGATTCAATTAAAATTGATTTGAAAAAAATATTTGCAAAAAGAAAAGTGGATGTAGTACTTGATGAAATTACTGACTTGGATTTTAAGAATAACGTATTAAAATCTGAAAGTAATACCTACAAGTATGATTATCTAATAATTGGATCTGGATGTAAGCCAACATACTTTGGAATAAAGGGCGCAGAGGAATTCTCTCAAAAGTTATGGTCTTATGAAGATGCTGTAGATTTAAAAGAACATATTCTTAATATGTTCAGAAAAGCAGTAAAAGAAACAAACAAAGCTAAAAGACAAAAGATGTTAACATTTGTAGTTGTTGGTGGCGGATTCACAGGTGTTGAAATGATAGGTGAGCTAGGCGAATGGAAAGAAAGATTATGTAAAGAATTTTACATAAGCGAAGATGAAGTAAAATTATATGTAGTAGATGCATTACCTAAAATATTACCCAACTTACCAGATAAGTTAATTAGAAAAGCTGAAAGAAGACTTAATAAATTAGGTGTTCAAATAATTACAAACTCAGGTATTACAGAAGTTACAAAAGAATCTGTTACCATGGGAGATAAAGGTACAATTAATACCAATACAGTAATTTGGGCAGCAGGTGTTGAAGGCTCAGATATTGTTGGTAAAATGGATTTAGAGCAAAAGGGCAGAAAAAGAATAGTAACAAATGATAAATTACAATCTTTAGAATATGAAAATGTTTATATTGTTGGTGATAATATTTTCTTTATTCCAGAAGGTGAGGAAAGACCTATTCCTCAGATGGTAGAAAATGCAGAACAGTCTGCACCTATAATAGCACATAATATTTATAGTTCTATAAAGGGTGGAGAAAAGAAATCATACAAACCTTCATTCCATGGTGTAATGGTATGTATAGGTGGGAAATATGGTGTAGCAAGTGTAGGCGCAGGAGATAAGTTTTTTGGTTTATCTGGATTTTTTGCATTATTTGTTAAACACTTTATAAACCTTGTATATTTCTTCCAAGTTGCTGGGTTTAATAAATGTTGGTCATACTTAATGCATGAAATTTTCCATGTTAAAGATAATAGAAGTCTTGTAGGTGGATATTTCTCTAAAGCATCTCCAAACTTCTGGCTAGTACCACTAAGAATGTTTGTAGGTTATAAATGGTTAGAAGAAGGCCTTACAAAATTACCAAAAATATTAGAGGATCCTACAAAAATTTTCTTAATACCTGCTAAAGTAGTTGATGGAGTAACAGCAGCAACAGCTGCAGCGGAAGGCGCTGCAGAAACAGCAGCTAACTGGGTAGCACCATTACCAGTACCAGATTTTATAGAGAAGATTATGAAATGGTCTATGGATACTTTCTTCTACACTGGAGATGGTGGATTTACAACCTTAGCTACAATTTTCCAAACAGGAATGGTAATTGCAGAGATACTAGTTGGTTTAATGCTTATAGTTGGATTGTTTAGTGCTTTAGCTTCAATTATGTCCATTGCTATGGGGACGATGATTTGGACTTCAGGAATGGCGCCTACTGAGATGTTATGGTATTTGGCTGCAGGAGTTGCTCTTATAGGTGGATCAGGAAGTACATTTGGATGTGACTACTATGTATTACCAATACTTAAAAAGTATTGGAAAAGAATAGGACTTGTTAAAAAATCTTATTTGTATATTGATTAATATAAGTATCGTTAATTATTAATTTAAAATTAAAATTTTTAAAAATCAAGTGTCCTTTTAAAAAATTAAAAGGACATTTGCTTTTATGATGGAATATTAATAATAAGTAATTATTGTTCATAAAATTAAAAGGTTTAAAAATAATTGGACATAGGTGATAAAATGAGTGAGTTTTGGAGGAATTACCCTGATATTGCAGAAGAACTACAAAGTGTACAGAAAATAATTAAGAAAAATGTAAAATCTAATGAAAAAGAGTTTGACGAAGCTATTTCCCCTTTAGTAGAATCAGGTGGAAAGATGTTAAGGCCTGCCTTCTTATTATTAGCATCGAAATTTGGAGAGTGTAACACAGATAAAATACATAACTTGGCGGCGTCTATTGAAATGATGCATATGGCAACATTGGTTCATGATGATATTGTAGATGAGGCTAAGCTTAGACGTGGGGTTGAAACGTTGCAACACAAATATAGCAAAGAATATGCAGTTTATATAGGTGATTTTATGCTTTGTCAGTGTTTTATAATGCTATCTGGATTTGATTATTGCACAGAAAACTTAAGGGATATTTCAAAGGCTATTTCTAAGATATGTATGGGAGAAATAATACAACATAATATTAGATACTCAAGAAATACAAATCTTAAAAAATATATAAAAATTATATCAGGTAAAACAGCAGCGTTATTTGCTATTAGCTTTTATGCTGGTGCAAAAGAATCTAACTGTAGTGAGAATACTTCAAAGTTACTAGGAAGAGTTGGGTACTATATTGGGATGGCTTTTCAAATTATAGATGATCTACTAGATTATAGTGGAGAAACAATTGAACTAGGTAAAAATGCTCAAAGTGACTTAATAAAAGGTTATTACACTTTGCCTTTAATATATGCCATGACAGAAGACAAAGAAAATAAAATTTCTTCTATTTTAGATAACTCTTCATTAAGCGCTGATAATGTACATGAAATAAGTAAATTAGTTATTGAATATAAAGGAATTGATAAAGCTCAAAATTTAGCAGATAAATATACGAAAAAAGCCTTTGATTACATAGAAAGATTACCTAACTGCGAAAGTAAAGAAATAATTAAAGATATAACACAAAAGTTACTAAAACGTAATTTTTGATTACTTAATACCCCAAGATTGCATTACTTCCTATAGTAATGCTTATTTTTGGGTTAGGAGGTCTAACAACGATAGTAATGATTCACTTTAAATGACTTAAAACCTGAAAAATGATATAATAAAATTAGGTTACACGACACTATATTATAATATGGATTTATACTCCGCATAAGTTCAAGAAATAATAAGGAGGGCGATTATTTGAAAAAGTTATTAGGGGTAACTTTAATAATTATTTTAGCTATAGAACTAATGGCTTGTGGCTCTAAAAATATAATTTATAATGCTGGAAGTTATGAAGGTAACGCCGAAGGGCATATTGGACCAATAAAGGTACAAATAGTAACAGATCAATATGAGATAAAAGAGATTAAAATATTAGAACAGCAAGAAACACCCGTTATTGCAGACATAGTTTATGAAAAAATCCCAGCAAGGATAATAAAAGCAAATAGCCCAAATGTTGAGGTTGTGGCAGGTGCTACATATACAAGCAATGGACTGATTCATGCTATTAGTGATGGACTTAGTAAGGCAAAGGTTGAAAAACAATAATTAAGTACGGGGTGGAGTAATATTGAAATTACAATATAGGTTAACGATATTTATAAGTATTATAATTTTTATCGTAATTGGTGGTATAGGAGCTGTTACATATTATCAAGTACAAGATTCTGTCGAAACTCAAATGGGGAATAATGCCATGGACTTAGCGGTAACCATTGCCTCTATTGATATAATTGAAGAAACCTTAGCAACTTCAAAAGAGTATAAAGCAGTTCATGATACAATAGAAAGTTTCAGAGAGAAAACTAGATTTCAATATATAATAGTTATGGATATGAAGGGAATAAAATATTCTTATCCTAATGGAAACTCCCTAGGTAAAAAATATGCAGATGGTGGAGAAGAACGTGTGCTTTTAAATGGAGAATCCTATGTAGCTAAGGATAAGAATGTTTTAATATCAGCAATAAGAGCCTTTGTGCCTGTATATTATAAAGGAGAACAAGTAGGTGCCGTTTTAGTGGGTCTTTTAACAGATACGGTATATGCCGAGCTTAGTACTCATATGTTTTATTTAAAGATAGCTCTAGTAGGTGCCCTTTTAGTGGGGATAGGAGGAGCAGCGCTTTTAGCAAATATGATAAAGAAAAGTATATTTGGGTTAGAACCAAAGGAAATCGCACTGCTACTTGGGCAAAGGGATTTAATTTTGGAGAATCTCAATAATGGAATTGTAGCTATAAATACGGATGGGAATATAATACTGTTTAATAAAATTGCTAAGGAAATCTTAAAACTTGAAGATGACGATATAGGCAAAAATCTCACTAATTTGAACTTCAGGTATACAGATAAAATGATGGAAGTACTAAAAACACATGAAGCGGTTTATAATCAAGAAATTAAAATGTGCAATGATAGAACTCTTATGTGTAGTCACATATTATTAAAAAATCATAAGGAAGAAATTATAGGAGTTGTGTCCAGTTTTCAGGACTTAACAGAGGTCAGGAATATGGCAGAGGAGCTAACAGGAATTAAAAAGATGACATGTGCGTTAAGAGCACAAAATCATGAGTTTATGAATAAGCTTCACACTATTTCAGGACTTATTCAATTGGAAGAATATGATGAAGCAGTTGAATATATTTCAAATATATCAAGGGTACGTCAAGAAGTCTCTGATATTCTAGTGAAAAGAATTAAGAATGTACATATAGCTGGGATATTGCTTGCAAAATATAATAAGGCTACAGAAGCTAAAATTTCTGTAGAAGTTGATGCTACTTCATATTTAGATAGAATTCCTGAAAACATAACAGTAGATGAAGTTTGTTCTATTATTGGAAACTTAATAGAAAACTCCATTGAGGAATTAGTAAAACTTGAAAATGGTAGGATATTTATAAGATTAAACTCTAGCAATGAAGCACTCAGAATAAGAATTCAGGATAATGGTCCTGGAATAAATGAGGATATAATAGATAAAATTTTTACACGTGGTTTTACAACTAAATCTGGAAATAGAGGTTTTGGCCTTAGTATTGTAAAACAAATAATTGACTATGCAGGTGGAGATATAAATATAGTGCAAGATAATGGAACTGCATGGGATATATTTATACCGATGAAAAGGGGTTAGAAGTATGATTAAGGTTCTTATTGTTGAAGATGATCCAATGGTGAGAGAGATTAATGAAAAGTTTTTAAAAAAAGTACCAGGGTTCACGCTAATTGATAGTGTCAATTCCATTAAAAAGGCAAAGGAAGTTATATTGAGTTTTAACCCAGAATTGATATTATTGGATGTTTTTTTTCCGCAAGACAAAGGAACAGATTTATTAAAGTGGATAAGACTTGAAAATTTAAAATGTGATGTTATATTAATAACAGCAGATAGGAATACAGAAACCGTTGAGGAAGCCTTTAGATATGGTGCAATAGATTATTTAGTGAAACCCTTTGTATTTAATAGATTTAAAGAAGCGCTACTTCAATTTAAAGAAAGAAGACATAGTTTTAAAAATATTGATAACATGGATCAAGAAGTTATCGATAAATATACAATTAAAGAAAATAAACATGTAATCGAATACGATGATGATATTGGAGACATAAAGGGATTTAATCAACATACTTATGAAAAGATATTATTAGGAATATTAGATATGAAAGAAGTTGCTTTCACATCAGAGGAAATTGCGAATAAAATTGGAGTTTCTAGAATTACTGCTAGAAGATATTTGGATTATTTAGAAAAAGAACAAAAACTTGTTGTTGAAATGGAGTACGGCAATGTAGGTAGGCCTAAAAATAAGTATAGGGTAAAACGAGAATATTAGTAGCATTTAATATGCACTAATATTCTCCTTTTCATTTTAGTCAATATATAATTGAAACATAACAGTAATGTTAAGTTAGGTACTAAAACTCCTCAGTTTCTAATTTAAAGCCCTCTATAACAATATCATCATCAATTTCAATAAGAAGGCATCGTCGTCCATCCTTATTTTTTACTTGCTTAACTGAATTTAAATCTTTAGGTGTTAAAAGGATATTTGCAACTTCACTAGTAATTTTAATGGATTTTGAATTAAATTCAGGAACAATGTTATTTATTTTAAAATCATACTTGCTACCACAAGTTTCTTCAAAAGCAGTTTCTATATCGGATACTATCTCTACACCGCAATTATTAAGGATATTTTTAACATCACAAATTCCAAGGGTAGGGTTGTCTTCTTCTTCATCAGTTTGCTGGGATAGTTCGTATATATTAGCATAAATATCTTTCATAAGCTCAGGTTTTATTTTATCACCAATTATAGATTTTAATATATCAGAAAAACAATTTTTTTCATCTTCAGCAGTAAATTTAAAACTGCAGTCAAGAACATTCTCGATAAAAGTGGAATTTAGCTCTTTAGGTTTTGATGCATAATATAAAATTTTATTAATATCTGTATATCCATTGCTAAGGCAAGGGAACATGAATCCTTCAAGGGGAGCACTGAGATTGATAACTGAGTCTAATACCGAATTTGCTTTAAATTCTTTACCAGTATAGTCGAATTTTAGAGTCCTCTTTGGAATATCTATTTTATTTACACTTGATAAAATAAAATTAAAAGATTGCATTGCATCTTCGATGCTTTCCTCAGCACTCATATTTTTATGGCTTTTACCTAACCAGTATTCGGCTTTAATAAAAGTAATAACCACATCTGTTTCATATTTATAGTTAGCTGTAATCTTTTCAATAATATTATTAATGTAATTTTGAATTTCGTCTTTATTACTTGAATTTAAAGCACTGCTTAAAAACCTTTGAGTATTATTTTCTTCTTTTAAGTTTTGAAAATCCAATTCAAAGATTTTAGTATCAAGAGCACCAGTAAGTACCTTTTTGAAGTTACCCAGAAATAGTTCTTTTTTATCCATATCCATTCTATCAAAGTAATCAAACTCAGAGTAAATTACTGGTTCTAAATCAATTTGAACATTATCTTTTTTTAGATAAACGGTATATATTTCTTGTATTTTCATCATATTACTGTCTAATTTAAACTCTTTTCTAATATCTGCAATTTCTTTTTTATTCATTATTAAACCTCCTTTTCTAGTTATTTAATAAATTAATAATTTTTAGCAAACCAATCAATTAACTCCGTAGCTATGCTTATGCCCTTAGGAGTTACAGGTAGTTCATTGGAACTATACCACTTCGCATGCTCAATTTCTATGCCATCAGCTTGAATCTCTCCACTTGCATATTCACAAGTAAATCCTATCATTAAAGAATTGGGGAAAGGCCAAGGCTGGTTTCCAAAATACTTTATATTTTTCACAACAATTCCTGTTTCCTCAAAAACTTCACGGGAAACACATTCTTCAAAAGTCTCACCAGCTTCTACAAAACCGGCAACCACACTATATATGTCTTTAGGAGAATTAGTATTATGAGCAAGAAGTAATTTACCGTTGTTTACAACAGCCACAATTATAGCAGGTGATATTCTAGGATAATTTATTAATCCGCATTTGAAGCATTTTTTAGCTCTTTCTCCTTCTACATTTTGAGTTAAGGTACCACATCTACCACAAAATTGATGATCATTATTAAAACTTACCATTTGAATTGCTCTTCCTGATATCCAAAACATGTCCAAGGGTAATTGGTGGGATAAGGCCCTAAGCTTGCTAAAATACATATCCTTTGGAATGATATCATCCTTACTTATTTCTCCACAAAAGCAATTTTGACCATCCATGGAGCCTAGATATTGAACATTTTTTAAATTTAAGTTCGTTAGATCTTTAATTGAAGGTATTATTGCGTTATTATCTACAGATTTAACTAGTAACTCATCTTTGCAAAATAAGAAATAAAAATCTTCCTCTGTTTCCGGTAGTATCGAAATTACAGCCGGCATAAAATTAGTTGTATTCTCTTTTTTGTTCATTAGTATTATATCTCCAATCTATAAGTATATATAGCCATATAATAGGCTATCATGATTAATACAATTTATTTATTAATCTCATCTAATTATATCATATACTTAATTTTTTTTGTATTTGAACTTTTATTAATGTATTTTATGAAAATAGTCGAATTTTATGTTTTAAGGGTTCTTTTACAGCTTTAATTATGTTAATATATCTGAGGAGTAGATTTTTTGATGAGTAGATTTTTTAAGGAGGTATTATTATGGATGTTAAAGAAACACCTAGTGTTCCTTATTGTGGTCTAGGTATTATGGCGCTAGAAAGCAGTTCGGAACTTGGAAATAAGATTAATCAGCTTTTAATTGAAAAACGCAAGGATGATGTTAATGAACCTATAAATCAATTGGTAGGTGAAGATAAATCTTTCCTTATAAACATGAAGGATGTAAGATTTTCAAATGGTGAAGGAAAGATAATTATTGAAGAAACAGTTAGAGGAAAGGATATTTTTATTTTAGCTGATGTAGGAAATTATAGTTGTACATATAAGATGTTTGGTTTTGAAAATCATAAAAGTCCAGATGATCATTTTCAAGATATAAAAAGGGTTTTATCTGCCTTAGGTGGAAAAGCAAGAAGAATTACTGTTATAATGCCATTACTATATGCAAGTAGACAGCATAGGAGAAAGCATAGGGAATCTCTTGATTGTGCTATGGCCCTTCAAGAATTAGAAAGATTAGGCGTTAGTGATATTATAACCTTTGACGTTCATGATCCAAATGTTCAAAATGCAATTCCTTTAATATCATTTGACAACATTTACCCCACCTATGAAATAGTAAAAACTATTTTAAAAGAGGAAAAAGACTTACTGGTAGATAAATCAAAAATGCTTGTTATAAGTCCTGACACAGGTGCTATGGATAGAGCAGTGTATTATTCTAGTGTGCTTGGACTTGATATTGGGCTTTTCTATAAAAGAAGAGACCATTCAAAAGTAGTAAATGGTAAAAATCCAATAGTTCAACATGAATACATGGGTAGAGATGTTGAAGGGCAAGATGTGCTTATAGTAGATGACATGATAGCCTCTGGTGAATCAGTATTTGACATAGTTCTAGAATTAAAGAAACGTAAAGCTAAAAGAATATTTGTCACAGCAACTTTTGCATTGTTTACTGAAGGTATTTCAAAATTTAACGAATTTTATGAAAAGGGTTTAATCGATAAGATATATTCAACAAATTTGACATATATTCCAAAGGAAGTTAGAGAAGCTAAGTGGTTCACTGAAGTTGATATGTCAGAATTTATAGCAAACATAATAAACAATTTAAATTATGATAAATCTATATCACCATTACTTGATGCAACTAAGGGCATAAAGCATTTATTAAATAAAAGAGCACTTATTAAATAAAATAATGATGAAGATAATTGTAGTTATTTTGCATTTGACTTGAACTAGGTAATTGTAAAAAAATTATATTTACTTGGATTATAATAAATATATGTAAAAGACTATTATAGTGAAAGGATTATCACCCTTTTACCATAATAGTCTTTATTTTTTCTACATAATATAAGTAGATTAGCCTTCAATTTCCCTTATAGAAAATTTCTTTTTTAAAGCATATGACATTACAAATAGCCCAACTAAAAGTGCAATAGATAAGTAGAAGCTAGAAGAACCTAAATCTGTTGCTTTATCACCAATGTTTATAAAAACAAATATGCCAGGTATTATTCCTAAGATTGTAGCAAATTCAAAATCTTTAAATTTTACTCCTGAAAAACCTGCCGCATAACTAATAATATCAAAGGGGAAAAGGGGAATAAGTCTTAAAAGAAATACCAGCATAAAGCCTCTGTTTTTAATAGCATTTTCTAGTTTTGACACATCGGTTTTTATAAATTTGTTAAATACTTTATGACCTAAGGTTTTGGCTAAGAAAAAGGAGAGGGAACCACCCAATATGGCACCAATCATAGTGTAGATAAATCCACCCACCATTCCAAAACACATTCCCCCAGCTATGGCAAGAATTGAATCAGGAAAAAGAGTAAGAGGTACAAAAGTAAATAAAATTATATAAATTACAGGTGAGAACACTCCATAAGAATCAACAAAGGTCTTTACGCTTTCTGGAGTACAATGACGCAGAGTTTTCATATTGCAAAAAACACAGATAATTATTGTAATTATTAGTAGAATAGATATTATCTTTATAGCGTTTGCTATCTGATTACCCATAGAAACCTCCTAGATATTTTATTTATAGATAATAAATATTGCTATTATCTATCTTAATCTTAGTAAAAGCTAACATAGCCTCGTTAATTATATAATAAAGTTTTAATTATATCTAATAGTGAATTCAAATAGAAAATAAGACAACTATAGAAATATTAAATAATTTTTTATATGAAAATGACATAAGTCATTCTTTTATATTTTAAACTTTGGTATAATGATTAGTATAAGATTAAATAATATGCAATTAATTGATATGTAAGTATATATTATTAGCTATTTATTGAATTTACTATATTAAAAATACTAAATACAACTACAAGGAGGGTTTCAATATGATACCAACAGCACATATTGAAGTAAAAGAAGAAGGAATTATTGCAAAAACCGTATTAATGCCTGGAGACCCATTAAGAGCACAATTTATTGCAGAAACATTTTTAGAGAATGTTACAAAGTTTAATAATGTTAGAAATGTGTTTGGATATACAGGAACATATAAAGGACGTAAAATTTCTGTTATGGCTAGTGGTATGGGTATGCCTAGTATTGGTATATATTCATATGAATTATTTAATTTTTATGGTGTAGAAAATATTATACGTATTGGGTCATGTGGTGCATACACAGCGGATTTAAATTTATATGATGTTATACTTTGCACTGAGGCTTGGAGTGAGTCTAGTTATGCAAAAGTTCAAAGTGGCTATGAAGGTGATACAATTTCTGCATCAGTTGAATTGAATAATAAGTTAGAAAAAATCTCAGAACAGTTAGAGATCAAAGTTCATAAAAACATTGTTCATTCATCAGATGTATTTTATCATGAGAACTTTGATGATTATAAGGATATTTATAAAAATCACGGGTGTACTTCTGTAGAGATGGAATCCTTTGCTTTATTTCATAATGCAAATATACTGGGAAAGAAAGCAGCTTGTTTACTAACGGTTTCAGATAATTTAGTAACTCATGAGTTAACTACTTCTGAAGAAAGACAAGAAGCTTTTACTAATATGATAAAAATAGCATTAGAGATGGCTGAATAATTAAAATGTAGTTAAATATACAAAAAATAAAAAGATCAGATTTTTAGAAGTTATCTAAAAATCTGATCTTTTATTTTTAGAACAATATTTTAAAATTTATCTATTTAATTTCCACAGTTAGTGTTATAATTTAACAAAAGGAAGAATATGTAAATAAGGAAGTGCTAAACTATGGAAAATAGAGAGCTTTACAAAGAAAAGGAGATTCTTGAGTGTGTAAATTTATGTGATTGTAATGGTAATATAAAGGATGATAGTATTGGTTGGTCCAGAAATCCAGTATTTAATTGCAATCTTACTGGTAATTGGCTTCGAAAAAAGAAATGGAATTATTGGTGCATAACAAATGATGAATGTCTTTTTTCAGTTACCATATCTAATATTGACTATGTAGGTATGGCATTTGTATATTTTTTAGATTTTAAAACGCAAAAATTTATTGAGAAAACAATTATAAGTCCTTTTGGAAGTGGTTATTCAATGCCTGAAAAAGTACAGGAGACTGTAACATTTAGACATCCTAAAATGGGACTATATTTTATAGAAGATGAAAATATTACTCAAATTGTTGCAAAATGCGTTGATTTTATGGGAGAATTAATGGAAGCTAACTTTAAAGTGATTTACCCAGAAGGACATGAAACCTTAAATGTTGTTGTTCCGATAAACAAAAAATTCTTTCAATTCACTTCAAAACATGAGTGTCTTCCTGTTGATGGAGAACTAAGAGTGGGGGAAGATATATATTCCTTTAATCCTGAAAATACTTTTGCATGTCATGATTTTGGGAGGGGAATATGGCCCTATAAGGTTAGACGGAACTGGGCTAATGCTTCTGGAATAGTAAATGGAAGGTCAATAGGCATTAATCTAGGTGCTAAGTGGGCAGAAGGAAGTGGTATGACTGAGAATTGCATTATTGTTGATGGTAAGATAACAAAACTAAGCGAGGACATAATATTTGAATATGACAATAAGAATTTCATGGAACCATGGAATATTAAGACATCCATTACAAATAGGATAGATCTTAAGTTTGTACCTTTTTATGAAAGAATTGCAAAATCAAATATTATTATTTTAAAATCAGAAGTACATCAAGTGGTTGGTCATTTTTCAGGTAACATTGTAACAGATGATGGAGAATGTATCCTTATAGATTCTATAATAGGAACTTCTCAAGAGCACTTTGGACAATGGTAAAGTGCGCCACCTAGGTGGCGCACTTTTATTTTATTATCATGTCCTGAACTTTTATTTTAGGATTCATATATCTACCCTTTTTCTGTGTAGATTTACCGTGCTGAATAGCACCAGTTGGACATAAGTGGATGCAAGATAAACATTGAGAGCATTTATTTCCCCAGATAGGCTTTTCTTTAACCTTAATAGTTCCAGTATTACAGATTTTTTCACATAAACCGCAACCATTACACTTTTCATTAACATGGAAACTTTTTGTGTTAAGAGAATTTTTGCTAAATAGCGGGTTTACTATGGAAGTCATTACCGCAGGTAGAAAACCTCTTTTGATCTGATAAAAATTATCTAACCTTTTTTTGATTGTATCATTTATAGTGTTTATTGTATGTTTGGAATCTAAAAGTTTTATATTTTCAATTTTCTTAGTATCTACATCACCTGCGATAATATAGTTATTCGGCATTACAACTGAGAATCCACTATTGAGATGTACGTTATTTATTTTTAATGCTTTATCAATTACTTTTACAGTGTTGCCAACATTTGCACCACAAGTTGCCACAGTAAATATATAATTATTATTATAATTTATTAACTTCAAATTCTTTACAAATTCTATTACTTGCTTTGGTGGTGCCCACGCATAAACAGGATAAATAATACCTATAATCTCATTTTCTTTTAATGTATACTCATAGTTTTCTTTTGGAATCTTCATTGCAGCTGATATAGAATTTAAGTCTTCATTATGGCTCTTTGCTAGAGTTTTAGCAATATACAGAGAATTACCAGTACCTGAAAAATAAAATATCATAAAATGCCCCCCCAATCAATAATTAAAAGTAACCATTCTATAATCATAACAAAGTGCCACACACGTGGCAAGTGGCATGTTGTATACAGACAGAAATAATGATTAAATAAGTATTAATCTTAAATAATAATTTGACAATAGTTCAACTACCAGTATGTAGTAATTTGACAGGGATAAGTTCTTAAAATATAATGAATTGTTAATGATTATATAAAATTATCTTAAGGGGGAAACCATGAACAACGAAAACAATACACTTGCTTATTTAGCTGCAATTGTAAGTTCTATATTATTTGGATTAAGCTTTTTATTTTCAAAAATAGCACTTGCTGTAGCTAGTCCACTTGCCCTTGTAGCTTTTAGATTTCTTCTTGCATTTTTCATTATGTCAGCTTTAATAGTATTTAAAATTTTTAAGGTGAACTACAAGAATAAACCAATTAAAGAGTTAATTCTTCTTTGCCTTGCAGAACCAGTTGTTTATTTTATTTTTGAAACATATGGAATTAGAGAAGCCTCTTCATCTATAGCGGGACTTATGCTCTCTATTATACCAATTGCAGTTACTATATTAGGGGTGTATTTTCTTAAAGAAATTCCAACAATAAAAAGAATTATGTTTATTGTGATTTCAGTTTCAGGTGTGGCAATTATAGGTGTAATGAGTGCTTCAAACAATTCAGATACTTCTATAAGGGGGATAATCTTATTATTAGGTGCAGTAACTTGCGCAGGATTATTCACAATTATTTCAAGGAAATCTTCAAAGTATTTTACACCAATTGAAATAACATATTTTATGATGGGCAGTGGCGCTTTGTTTTTCAATATAATTTGGATATCAAATCTAATTATAAAGAATGAAATTACAACTTATTTTGAACCGTTAAAAAGTTCTGAATTTCTTATTTCTGTATTATATCTTGGAATACTATCTTCCGTTGCGGCATATTTGCTAATAAATTATACATTATCAAAAATAGATGCTTCAAATACTTCTGTATTCGCAAATATATCAACAATAGTTTCTGTAGTGGCTGGAGTGGTTATTCTAAAAGAGGCCTTTCATTTTTATGATTTTATAGGTTCTGCACTTATACTCATAGGGGTATGGGGTACAAATCGTTTCAAATAGATATAATATAACTAAATGGTGACTTTATTAAATAAAATATATTCCAAAAAATTTGGATGAATGTTTTATTTTTTTGTTTGTGGATTAATTTAGCGAATTAACATATATCTTGCCGTGATAAATTGTTTAGTATATAATATAATTAAATTAATAAAATAATTAAAATTTTTTATATGTATATTAAATGGATGTGATTATAAATGGCAATAATACTTTTTTTTATTGGAACTGCAATTTTCTTATTTTCATTGTTTCTATATAATATAATACTGAATTTATTTGAAAAGGTTTTATTGAAAACACAATATGCTTTTACAATTAAATTAAAGTATTTTCTTTCTTGTTTAATTACTCTTATATTAGGAGTAACAATAGGTAAAATCATAATCGGTAGGCTTATATAATTAATTAAAAGTTTTAATTTTAAGGAGTGTTTACTATGGCAAAGATAATGTCTATACTAGAAAAATATAACTTGGTAGAAAAAGGTAGCAAGGATAAATCAGAACATATTATTTTAAATGAAGATATTAATAATAAGGTAGCTGAAAATAATGATAATGAATTAAATGAAGTAAATAACATTTTTGAAATTAAGCCTAGTGATTATAATGAGGAAATTAAGATATCTGAGTCAGTAATTAAGGAAACTTATCCTTTAGTTGCTTCAGATATAGAATATGAAAATATAATGCCTCTAAATGAGATATATTCGTTGTATAAACTTAAAGATAGCAACATTAATACAGTTTTCATGTTACAAAACTTAATCAATGCATTGCCACAGGATTTACCAAAGGATGTAATAAAACAATCTGTTATTAACATTATTAATACCTCTAATATTGACTTAAATGAGCTTATTTCTGATGGGGAAGAAAGACAAGCAGTTTTAATTAAAGTAATAGATGGATATAATAGTAAAATTAACAAGCGTATTAATGAATATAAAGAGGAGATAGACAAGCTGTCAAAGTTAATTAGTAATTGTCAAGAAGAAATAAAAATTAAAGAAAACATGTTAGAAGAACAAACACATATAATTAAATATGAAACTCAAAAGATAGATGGTATTATTGATTTTTTTCGAAAATAACATTTAAGATTTAAGAGTTACTTATGAGGTGCCACATGAAGGAGAAATATCATATCACTAGTGTTTTTAAGATTTTAGTAGTTCAATTTTTTTTAAGTTTTATAGCTTTGGCCATTGGATGCATGTGGGGATTGAATGTGGAAAATGAAAAATGGAGTCAATTAATTTATAGTGATATAAAAATAGCAAATATTGATGTAGGTGGAAAAACTAAGCAAGAAGCCAGAAATATAGTTAAATCTCAATACATAGAAGGCAAGCTTAGCAAAAAACTTTATGTAACCGTTGATGAAAATACATATGCTGTTAATAGTTCACGCTTTATTAAGAGTAATGATATGGATGTTGTTATAAATGAAGCATTTGACTTTGGAAAACATTTAAATATAATTAAGAAACACAGGATTATAAGGACAGGTAGTAATAAAAATTATAATATAGGATTTAATTGTGATAGTAACCTGATAAATACATTTACATCGAATATTGAGAAAGAAATTAATAAAAATCCTGTAAATGCAAGTATAGAAATAAAATCGGAAAGTGAAATAAAAATAAATGCAGATACAAAAGGATATAAAATTGAAAAAGAAAAGCTAAATAAATATATTTTAGAAAATATAAAGGCCAATGCAAGTGAGGACATACGTATTGTAGCCCCTATTCAGAAAACAGACGCTGCAATTACAAAAGAAAAACTTTCTTTTATTAATACCTGTATAGCTTCTTTTAGTACAAGTTTTAAGTCATCTTCTTATATGAGATCCAATAATATTGATGTTTCTGTTAAAGCTCTTAATGGTAAACTCATATTTCCAGGCGAAACCTTTAGTTTTAACGATGTTCTTGGAGAGAGAACAAAAGAAAGAGGGTACATGGAAGCTCCAGTTATAATTGATAATAAAATTGAATCGGGAATAGGAGGAGGTATTTGTCAGGTATCATCTACTTTATATAATGCAGTCTTAAAAGCAGGTATACAAGATATTGGTAGAACAAATCATTCTTTACCGTCTTCCTATGTTGAACTCGGGCTTGATGCCACCGTTGATTGGCAGAATATAGACTTCAAGTTTATAAATACCTTTGAATACCCAATGTGTATAGAGGCATTTACAAAAAATAAAAACTTATATATTAATATTTTTTCAAATTCAGATTTAAATAAAAAGAAATATATAATTGAGAATAATATAAATGAATATAATAATGGTTATAAAGTAGTAGTAAACAGAAAAACCTATGAAAATGGGAATCTGGTTAATTCAGAGCTTATTTCAAATGACATATATACAATGACATCATCTGTACTAAAAAAAAGATACTAAAAAGTTAACTTGTAATAGTGTAAAGAAACTGTAGTGGAATACTTCAATACAGTTTCTAATTTTTAAAAATCAGAAAAATCTTTTAGAGGACAGTATAATATTTCTAAGCGTTCCTAACTGTACATAATTCAGTACTAATAGTATAATAATTTTGTAAAACACATTATTTTTATGTTTAGGGAGGAATCACTTTGTCAACAAAAATTAAAAAATATAATATTAAGAAGACTACTAATTCAGAAGGTTCTCAACATAAAGCAGCTATAATTGAGGAAAAGAAACCTTTATCGCAATCTATGCTATGGAATTTACAAACTGATTTCTTTGCAAATCAGGGACCAGAAGCTTGGAGAAAAGGAATTGTTCCTCAATATATTACCACCAATCCATATATTGCGAATCTTTATGCTAAGACTGTATTTGGTTATTGTAGAGACTATGTTACAAGAAATGATATAGATAAAAATTCGACAATATACATAATGGAGCTAGCTTCAGGGGTAGGTAGATTTACATATACTTTTCTTAAGAGGTTTTTACATATGATTGAGAGCTCTTCGTTGAAATCACTTAAGTTTAAATACATAGTTACTGACTTTTCGGAGAAAAATATTGATTATTGGCAAAGTCATAGTTTCTTGAAACCCTATTTCGATTCTGGAGTGCTTGATTGTGCAACCTTCGATATAGCTAAAGATGAAGAACTTAAGTTAAGGAACAGCGGAGAAGTGCTATGTTCTGGAAATCTAGAAAACCCTTTGATTTTAATAGCTAATTACACCTTTGATAGCCTCCCGCAAGACACTTTTTTTGTAGGTGAAGAAAAAATTTCTGAAGGACTTATCACAATAATAAGACCAGACATTGAAGTTAATTCTGAAGATAAATCAATACTTGCAGGCCTTGATTATTACTACACAGACAATGAAATTAAAGCAAGTGATTATTATGAAGATAATGATTTTAACAAAATTCTTCTTTACTACAAAGATCAATTGAAGAATACTTCTTTTTCTATCCCTATAATGGCTTTACGTTGCATTTCTAGACTGAAAAAGTTGTTTAATGATGATATAATTTTAATTTCTGCTGATAAAGGATATAAAAGTGAAAAATCTATGTTTGAAAATTCTCACCCATTTTTATCAAAACACGGCTGCATATCTATGACTGTTAACTTTCATTCATTGGAAAAGTATTTTGAAAGCCTTGGTGGAAAAGCAATTCATAGTATTTATGAACATGAAAATATAAATATGTCATTGTTTTTATTAAGTAAAAGCACTCATGATTTTGTAGAAACCACCATGGCCTATAATGAAATTGTTGAAAGTATAGGACCAGATGATTTTTATATAATAAAAAAGGCAGTTGTTCCACTAGGAGAGTCTTTAGAAACAAAACAATTTCTTACATTTCTTAGACTTACAGTTTGGGATGCAAGAACCTTTCAAGAGTTTTACAACATATTACTTGAGAGGATAGATGAGGAAAAGGACTTTCCGCTAGAAGAGCTTATCATTGTAATAAATAAAGTTTGGGAGCATTATTTCCCTATTGGTGAAGAGGGGGATTTAGCATACTACATAGGGTCTTTGTTAAGTTATATTGGGCAGGACAGTGATGCACTAAGATTTTTCCAGTATTCTTATGAAATCTATGGAGCCAATGCTGAAATTTATTATAATATCGCGCTTAGCTATTTTAATTTAAGCCAAGTTGAAAAGGCTCTAGAATACACTGATAAATCTTTAGCATTAGATCCAGTTTTGGAGGACTCTACAACTTTGAAAAGGCTAATTGAAGATATATTAGTATAAGATAAAAGATCTAATATGTTTAAATTATAAAGACATTAGGATATAATAAAGATACACTATAAAAATATTTAGAATAAATAATAAGGAGTACGGTATGAGAAAAGTTTACAAAGATCCAAAGGCACTTGGAATGTGTTTAAAAGATTTAATTGATTTTTATTTAGATAATGTTATTACTTATGAAAAGTTAGAAGAAAAAATAACTATCTTAGTTGATTCAAACGAGGATAGGGTTTATAAAGATGGTCATATATCTTTAAAAATTTCTAATATATTAGGTAATTCAAGGGTAGAAATTATTAATAAAGTATTTTCGGAGATGTGTAATTAATAAAGCGCTTGTATATATATCCATAAAACTATATAATATACTTAAGAAAGCTACTGGCTACTCTTAGAAGTGGTTAGTAATAGCAAAATGTTTAAAGGAGTGATATAATGGCTAAGAATAAACCAGCTTTCCCATCAAGTAATAGTAAGTCTGCAAATGAGCAGGGATCTAAAGGTGATAATAAAACTCCATTACAAACACCAAAGAAAACTATAAGAGGTAATTCTAGAGGACAATAAGTATCAGTGAACTAATAGCTACCTTAGTGGTAGGGACTTTCTACCTAAAGAATGTAAGTAATTATTATAATATGTAAGAGTGGGTAGCGATTAGGTGACTAAAAGTCAGATGATTGCTACCCTATTACTTTGATGATTGGGATTAAATATAGCTAATTGTCCATTATAAAATTATAAAATCAAGCAATTAAGTAAAATGATTAATTTGTTGCTATTGGTGTATAATTATTATATAAACTATATGTAAATCAAGAACATTTATAAATAAGTATATAGCAAATATCTTACTATTCCTTTATACTTACATTAGTAGTCTAAAATATAGACAAGGTATTTAATTTTCCCGAAAACATTGTAAAAAAGGACATATATTATTCGACATAATTTTATTTTACAGGAGGAATTTTATGGAATTTAAAACAGAGATTACTAACAGGAAAGCACTGAGTGTTTTTCTTGCGGGAACTTTGGTTATGACAGAATTATTTTTTTTAGTACCAAATACAAAAACCTACGCTGAAAACGCTAAAACTAAAACCTTGACGGTTGTTCCTCCTAAGGGAGCAGTTATACCTATAAAGCCTTCAGAAAAACTAGGTGAATTTGTAGTTGCGAAACTAGATGACATGAATATCATTACTATAGAAACGAATTTAATTTTATCAGTTACCTCAGATATTAGCTATGGAATTACAGTAAAAGAAAATGGTAATATTATAAAAATAAAGAAGGTAACCAGTAGCAATAAATTGGATTCTACAAAAACATTTGCAACAATTGAACTTAGTGAAAATGTAAAATTAGGTAGCAAACTTACTATTCTAAAAGATGGCTTCAAAGAAAAAGAAGTAGTTATGGGAGATGTATTAGGTAGCGCAAACTTTGAAAAATTGTTTTATTATGAAGGAAATGATTTAGGTAATACTTATAGTGTAAATAAAACAAGCTTTAAAGTATGGTCACCAACAGCTACAGAGGTAAGTCTTGTAAGTTATAAAAATTGGAATGATAAAATTGGTGTTGAATTAGCAATGAAAAAGGGAGAAAAAGGGACTTGGACTTTTGACTTTCAAGGAGATCAAAAGGGTACTTTTTATACTTATAAGGTTAAATTTGGAGAGGTTTTAAATGAAGTTGTAGATCCATATGCACGTGCGGTATCTGTCAACGGAGATAGGGCTGCTATAATAGACTTAAAAGAAACAAATCCTAATGTGTGGAAGTTAGGAGAAAAACCCAATTTTATAAATATGAATGATGCAATTATATATGAACTACATGTTAGAGACTTTTCCATAGATGAGAATAGTGGAATGGTAAACAAAGGAAAGTTTTTAGCTTTTACTGAAACAGTATCAAAAGGTAGTGATGGAAAACCTACAGGTATTGATTATATAAAAAATCTGGGAGTAACACATGTTCAGCTTTTGCCAATAATGGACTACGCAAGTGTTGATGAGACTTCAATCAAACCTCAATTTAGTTGGGGTTATGACACTAAAAATTATAATGTTCCTGAAGGAAGTTATTCAACAGACGCTTATAATCCTAACTCTAGAATTAAAGAATTAAAGCAAGCGGTGCAATCATTTCATAATAGTGGTTTAAGGGTAATCATGGATGTATCTTACAGTAATATATATAGTAATGCCAATTCAAACTTAAACAAATTAGTACCTGGATATTTCTTTAGGGATAGCAAAAATGCTGCAAATTCTAGTGAAAAAGGAGCTGTCATAACATCAGAAAATGCAATGACAAGGAAGTTTATTGTAGATTCAGTTATGTATTGGGCGAAAGAATATAATTTAGATGGATTTAGATTCAATTTAATGGGAGAACTTGATGTAAAAACAATGAACGAGATTAGGAAAAAAACAAGTAGCCTAGACCCATCTATACTAATTATTGGAGAGGAATTGAATTCACAATCTTCTAAGGCAGAGGATACCAAGGCATCACAAAATAATGCAAGTAAGATGCCTGGAATAACACATTTTAACCATATAACT
Source organism: Clostridium sp. CS001 (assembly GCF_020443565.1). Taxonomy (GTDB): domain Bacteria; phylum Bacillota; class Clostridia; order Clostridiales; family Clostridiaceae; genus Clostridium_AD. The sequence goes on along the minus strand of NZ_JAIZZN010000001.1, from coordinate 17,802 downwards.
AGAGATGGAATAAAGGGTGAGATATTTCATGTAAAATCAAAGGGGTTTGTTAATGGTAAAGTTCAAAGTGAGATAGATATAAAAAAAGGAATAGTTGGGGGAATAGAATATTCAAGCGATATAAAAACTTGGGGAAAGATAGAACCGGTGCAGTCCATTAATTATGCGGAAGATCACAGTAACAACACATTATGGGATAAACTCCTCATAGCAAACCCTAAGGACAATGAAGCAACAAGAACAAAGATGCATAGGATAGCAGATGCTATTGTGCTTACATCCCAAGGAATTCCATTCTTTCAAGCGGGTCAGGAATTTTTGAGAACCAAAGGCGGTAATGCTAACTCATATAAGTCTCCAGATAGTGTAAATATGATTGATTGGACTAGAAAGTCTCAAAATACAGATACAGTCGATTATTTTAAAGGACTTATAGAACTTAGAAAAGCACATCCTGCATTTAGGATGACTTCAGCAGATATGATTACAAAGAACTTAAATTTTTTAGTTGTTCCTGAAAATGTTGTGGCTTATGAAATGAATTATAATGCAAATATGGATAGCTGGGACAACATTGTAGTTGCTTTCAATGCAAATAAGGAAGACAAAATTATTAAATTATCTAAAAAAGGTACGTGGAATATTGTAGTTAATGGAGAAAAGGCAGGGGTTGAAACTATTAAGCAATTCAAAGGTGGTTCATTATTAGTACCTGCGTTAAGTTCTATGGTAATATATCATGAAACAACAAACATATTTGCAACATTACCTTTTTGGCTTTATACTATGTTAATTTTATGTGGAATTACTTGCATAATATTATTCTTGAAAGATAGAAAGAAAGCTTAGAATTTAATCGGAGTACATATAACTATAATTTAATTTGGGAAGGGGATATTAATTATGGATTACAAAGAATACGGAAAAACTGGAAAGAAACTGTCTGTAATTGGCTTTGGTGGTATGAGATTTAGAAAAGAAGACTATGAAAGATCACTTTATGAGTCAGCAAAGGTAGCAATTAGGGCAAATGAGTTGGGTATTAATTACTTTGACACAGCTCCTGCTTATTGTGACGATAAAAGCGAAGAAATAATGGGCGAAGCATTTAAATATATGAAAAATCCTTTTTATGTATCTACTAAAAGTAATATTTCTAGTGAAAAGGATGCTAGTGCAGTTAGAAAAAGAATAGACCTTTCTTTAAAAAGACTTGGAGTTGAAAAAATAAATTTTTTACACATGTGGTGCATACTAAATTTAGATCAATACAGAAGAATAATGGCTCCTGGTGGTCCGTATGAAGGTGCACTCAGGGCAAAAGAAGAGGGGCTTATAGAACATATAGTTTTTTCCACACATTGTAATGGGGATGAAATTGAAACTATAGTTAAGGAAGGTCATTTTGAAGGGGTAACCCTTGGCTACAATGCAACAAACTTTGCATTTAGGCAAAAGGGAATAAGGTCAGCATATGAAAATGGTTTGGGAGTAGTTACCATGAATCCTTTAGGCGGTGGAATTATTCCGCAAAATCCTGATTTTTATTCTTTTATAAAGGAAAACAAAGAAGATACTCTTGTACAAGCTGCATTAAAGTTTAATGCTTCACATAAAGAAATTACCGTAACTCTGGCTGGAATGGGCTCAATAGCTGAGGTGGAGGAAAATGTTAAAGCAGGTGAAAACATTGGTGAGATGACTGACGAAAAACTAAGTCGATTCTCAGCAAAAATAAGTTCTTCTTTGGATACGCTTTGTACAGGATGCCAATATTGCGTTGGTTGCCCTAAAGATATCCAAATACCTAAATTCATGGATGCTTATAATATGTATATGCTTTCCAATAACAAAGATCGTATATCAGGTAGACTAAAAGGGCATTGGGGTCTAGATGCTAAAGGTGCTGCAGAGTGTATTGCATGTGGGATATGCGAGAAAAAGTGCACCCAACATCTTCCAATAATTGAAAGATTAAAATACGTATCAAATTTAAGATAGAATATTAATATAGTAAGTATATAATAATTCGGAAAGGTTGTGTTTAAATGTTTCAACTACCACAGAATGAGCAGAAGTATTTATACACAACTAATTATTCTAAGGATGAAGAAAGCTTGTGCAAAATGGAAATGAAGTGCTTGTTTAGCAAAACACTTGATGGAAAACACTTGATTTCTGATATTTATGTGGATCCTTCGAGAAGTCCTTTTATAAAAAAATGTATATCAATAATGTATACTGGTGAAACAATGCAGGAAATTGTTGATCAAATAGTTATTAACAAACTTACTGGTATAAAATATAAGGTTGCTTATATTAACGCTGCTGATGAAAACATGGGTTTTCGAGAGGGTCGTAACATTGAATTCGAAATTGGCTATAATATACTTGGTGAAGCTGAAATGAAAAACCCAAGTATTATTTTCGGTATAACAAGAATAGCAAATAAGTGGATATTTGGTGAATGTGAAAGCAATGATTCAGATTGGCTATTGCGGAAAGTAAAACCATTTTCTTATTCTAATGCCCTAAAGGTGAATGTTTCAAGAGCTTTAGTTAATATAGCTGTGGGCAACAATATGGATTGTAGTGTTATCGATCCCTGCTGTGGTATTGGAACGGTTATCATTGAAGCAATCTCTATGAAAATAAATATAAAAGGATATGAGCTGAATTCCTACATAGCAGAAAATGCCAAGGCAAACCTTAGATATTTTGGATTTGAGGATGTAATAACTATTGGTGACATGCATGATATTGAGGAAAGGTTTGATGTAGCTATTGTCGATCTTCCATATGGCATTTTTACTAAGATTACCACCGAGGAGCAACTAGCTATTATAAGCACCACTCGCAGAATAGCAGATAGAATGGTAATCATTACATTTGAAGATATGGAACAACAAATTAGTTCTTTTGGGTTCAACATAGATGACAGGTGTACCGTGTCCAAAGGGACGTTTGAAAGAAATATATTTATTTGTAGTTAATTATTCTTAAAAATAATAAAAAAGATAACAGAGTGTTTTTAGACTTTCGTTTGCAAAAGTTAAAAACACTCTGTTTTTTTATTTTGTTTTTACCTACCATAGCACTAACATGGTTTTTATTGAAAGAATAGCTAGCTTTAATGAAAAAAACTATATAATTATTTTTTAGGTTCTTCTTCTTCCAAAAATAACATCCATTATGAATACTATTGCAGCTACTACAAGTAATATATGGATCATACCGCCACCAATTCTAAATATTAGACCTAACGCCCAAAATAGAACCACTATTCCACCTATCCAACGTAAAAACCCCATATAAAACACTTCCTTTCGCATATATATTTATTTTATAAGTCTCTTTAAATATTATATTGACCTAAAATTAACTATAATATGCAAAGTGGTTTAATTGAATGTCTTGATAGAATATTTCTTATCTAAAAAGATATAAAATTAGACTAGAGATTAAATCATCACCTGCGGTGCTGCAATATTAACGACTTCAGAAGGAAATTTAGACTCCCACCGAAGTTTTTTTTGCTATAGCATGTAACTCCCACTTATAGAAGTGGGAGGCTTCCCTTCTGAAATGTCGTTAAAATAATGCCGTATAAATATTTACCCTATGGAAAATCTAATAATAGAAAGGGGTTTTTCATATGAGTAATAAACTTAAAACCAAAAACAAACAAATGGTGTCTTTGGGAATTAGAAAAAATGAGGTAGGTGATTACGAATATATAAATCCAGAAGAAAAAAATAATTCAAAATACAAACCAGTAAAAAAAGAGCCTAATAAATAAGGCTCTTTTCAAATTTATAAATCAAAAATACATATATATGGTATAATTTATTTACATTAATTAAACAGGGGAAACGTAAGAAATGCATAAAGGGGAGAAAAATATGTACATAGGGATTGATTTAGGGGGAACTAATATTGCAGTGGGTATTGTTGATGAGCAGGGAAACATAATTCATGAAAAATCCTGCGCCACAAGGGTAGGAAAAGAGCCTCAAGAGATAGTAGCTGATATGGTAGATCTGATTCTAAGTGTTTTAGAAGAATTCCATATGGCGCTCAAAGAAATAAAAGCAGTAGGGGTAGGTATTCCAGGCTTAGCTGATAACAATGGCTATGTAATAAACTGTGTGAATCTTGGGTGGAAGAATGTACCTTTAAGAGAGCTACTGGAAAGTAAGCTTCACAAACCAATATATATAGATAATGATGCTACAGTGGCTGCACTTGCTGAGTATGAGCGTGGATCTATGAAAAACTGTAAAAGTGGAATAATGCTTACTTTAGGAACAGGTATTGGTGGAGGAATCATTTTAAATGGTGAGGTATATAGTGGGTTTAATGGCGTAGGGTCGGAACTTGGACATATAGTTGTAGGTGAAAACTTTTATACTTGCAATTGTGGAAGAAATGGTTGTTTAGAAACTTTTGCTTCCTCAACTGCTATTATAAAATATACAAAAAAAATAATTGGGGAAATGAATGAAAATACTACTATTATTGATAAAGCAGAAGGTGATTTAAATAATATAAATGCAAAAATAATCTTTGAATGTGCTAAAGAAGGCGATAAAATAGCAAACTTGGCGGTGGATAGATTAGTAAAATACCTGAGTATAGGGATATTTAATATAGTCAACTTTATGGACCCCGAAGTAATAGCCTTAGGTGGTGGTGTGGCTGGTGCGGGTCAATACCTTTTGGATATGGTTATAAATGAAGTAATGCCTAATAGGATTTTTGATAAATTGCCTATGGGACGAATTGTCTTAGCAGAGTTAGGCAATGAAGCAGGCATAATCGGTGCGGCAATGATTGCAAAACATGGAATTATGAAGTAACCTAGCACACATTTGTTTTAATTATTGGCATATCAGGATATAATACTATTAACTAGCTTATTATTGGCAATGACTGGTTAATTACGCTATATTTATAAAAAAATTACAATAACTAAAATAATAATTTTAGAAGAAGAAAGGTGATGTTAATATGAGCAAAATAGCACTTATTACGGATAGTACTTCTGACGTTGATAATGAAATGATTGAAAAGTATGACTTAAAAGTACTTCCTCTAAGAATAATATATAAGGATAGAGAGTACATTGACAGAGTAACTATTACCCCAAAAGAGGTATATGATAATTTTGCTCAGGAAATCCCTTCAACTTCACTGCCTTCAATGAAGGATATGGAAGATTTATATTTAAGGCTTGAAGAGGAAGGATATACTCATGTAGTAGCAGTAGTAATATCTGCAGGTTTATCAGGTACATATAACACATTGAGATTGGTAAGTGAAAATCATCCATCTATTAAAAGCTGCATTTTTGATTCTAAATCTTTAACCATTGGTGAAGCTGCAATTGTTGAGGAATGTGGTGAAATGATAAAACATCACAAGAGTTATGAGGAAATTGTAAAAGCTCTTCCAGAAATACAAAGCAGGATTACTGTTTATTATGCAGTGGATACACTTAAATATTTGATCAAAGGTGGTAGAATTGGAAAGGTTTCTGGTACTATATGTGAAATATTAAACCTAAAGCCAATAATTTCAATTACTAAAGATGGTGTGTACTACACTTATGCAAAGGCAAAAGGCAAAAAGAAAGCAATAAGCAAACTTGTAGAAATAGCTAGGGATGCACTTGAAGCTACCCCTTGCAAAATCTGGGTCATGCATGGTGGAGCTTACGAAGAAGTAAAAAAGTTCTCTGATGAAATTGCTGCTCTTCCAAACATTACAAGATTATCTTTTGGAGAAATAAGTCCTGTAGCCGGAGTTCATACAGGCCCCGGATTACTTGGAATTATCATAATGAAAGATTCCACTGCAAAGAATTAAAAAGAATACATTTCAATGAAATCACATAAGGAGTGGCAATAATGAAAATTGAGGATATAATGTCAGGGGATTTTTCTGCATACCCTGAAGAAACACAAATATTTATGGAAGAATACACGCATAATCTACGTGAGATTCTAAAAGAAGAATTAATAAAAGCAGTATCACATGATATGCTTAAGGATATAGATAAAAGCAAAGATTATTTTATAAATGTTTTAACTGATCTATTGGATAATGGATATAAGGGGCTTAATAAAATGTCTACAAAGGCCCTTATTGATACATATTTAGAAAAGAAAAGTGAAGAAGACTTCTTTATGTTATTAGAAAAGGTTAATGATAAAGTCTGATTTTTTAACCTTTTCTAATAATACTTATAATTAAAACATTATATTTACATAAAAAAGAATCCATAAAAACTTGGTGTTTAATGGACTCTTTTTTTATGCTATTCTATTCTTATTTTTAGGGATAAGAATAAGTTAATTACAGCAATGAATGCAGCAATAATAAAAAGTATATTATAAAAAAAATGGAATTCAATAAGATTAGTACTTAATGGAAATCTCTCCTGCTAAAGTTGTATTTTTATTTTGGTTCCAAGTAGCTTCGATTAAAAAGTTTACCTTTAGGCCTGTTTTATAATTAAAGAAAACCTCTTTATCGTATAATACATTATTATCTTCATAAACTATTATATTCCGATTTGCTTTATCTCTGATTACAATTGTCCAAATACCATCTTCAGGCTTAAGTATCTTAGCGGTAACTATTAATCTTGACCAAAAGGTATTGTTTACGCCGGTTTCATAATGACCCTTCCCGTTTTGAATATTTATCTTAAAGTCTTCTTGAATACCGCTACTGGTTGCTGCAGCTTCCTCACACTTAGTGGATTCAATTTCTATATTACTTTTTAACTCTTTCATGAGTATTCTCCTTTCATATTGCTTCCAAACTTTAAAGAAAACAAACTTGAACATTTGAATTTTATGAGAAACTTATTGTAATTTCATTATATGTAAGGAGTGAAAATATGTTCACATATTTAATTTTTTTTATTGATAATAAATATATAATATTAAAGTTGCAGAAATTTATTTTTTACAAAGAATTTAATCGTAAAGAATGCTATAATTGTATTTTGAATTAAATATTCAAATTTAAGATTAAAGCAAAAGAAGGTGTAAGTTATGACTGATAATAAGTATTTACCTATTTGTAAGCAAGATATTTTAGATAGAGGTTGGACAGAGTTAGATTTTATATTAGTTACTGGTGATGCATACGTAGACCACCATAGTTTTGGAACTGCAATTATCTCAAGGGTTCTAGAAAGCAAAGGATATAAAGTAGGGATAATAGCGCAACCTGATTGGAAGGACACAGAGGATTTTAAAAAGCTAGGCAAACCAAGACTAGGATTTTTAGTTAATGCCGGCAATATGGATTCTATGGTTAATCATTATACAGTTAGTAAGAAAATAAGGGAAAAAGATCTGTATTCTCCAGGTTCAAAAATGGGATTAAGACCAGACAGAGCAACAATAGTGTACTGCAATAAAATAAGAGAAGCATATAAAGGCATTCCTATTGTTATTGGAGGCCTAGAAGCAAGTTTAAGGCGTTTTGCACATTATGATTATTGGAGTGATAAGGTGCGTAAGTCCATGTTAATCGATAGTGGCGCAGATTTACTGATATTTGGAATGGGAGAGAAACAAGTTGTTAACATTGCAAATAAATTAAATCAAGGCATTGATATAAAAGAAATTACACAGGAACTTGGTACATGTTACGTTACGGAGGATCTGGAAAGTGTAGGAGACCACATTGAAATAGCATCTTATAAGGAAGTCTGCAATGATAAGAAAAAATATGCAGAAGCTTTTAAGATACAATATGATGAGCAAGACCCTATTAGGGGTGGGATTATAGTACAAAAGCATACTAATAAGTACCTTGTACAGAACAAACCAGAAATGCCTCTTACTAGGGAAGAATTGGACGTTGTTTATGGCCTGCCATATGAGAAAAACTATCATCCTATTTATGAAAGTTTAGGCGGTATACCAGCTATAGAAGAAGTTAAATTCAGCTTAGTTAGTTCAAGGGGATGTTTTGGAAGCTGTGCTTTTTGTGCTATCACCTTTCATCAAGGTAGGATTGTTCAAAGTAGGAGTGAAAATTCAATACTAGAAGAAGCTGCAGACATTACAAATTTTAAAGACTTTAAAGGATATATTCACGATGTAGGTGGGCCAACTGCGAACTTTAGACAACCCGCATGTGACAAACAATTAAAAGTAGGTGCTTGCAAGGATAAGCAATGCTTGCATCCTAGCCCTTGCAAGAATTTAAAGGTTGATCATATGGAATATTTAAAGGTTCTTAGAAAACTTCGAGAATTACCCAAAGTTAAAAGAGTTTTTGTGCGATCTGGGTTAAGATATGATTATATTATGGCAGACAAAGATGATACTTTCTTTAATGAGCTTATCGAGCACCACGTTAGTGGTCAATTGAAAGTAGCACCAGAGCATGTATCTCATAAAGTTTTAAAGTTTATGGGTAAACCAGCAGGAAAAACATATGATAGATTCAGGGAAAAATTTTATAAGGCTACCGAAAAAATAGGAAAGAAGCAATATCTTATTCCTTATTTAATGTCTAGTCACCCAGGCTGTAATATAAGTTCAGCAGTGGAACTAGCAGAGTACCTTAGGGATACAAATTACCAACCTGAGCAAGTACAAGATTTTTATCCAACCCCAGGTACACCATCAACAACAATGTTTTATACGGGACTTGACCCAGAAACACTTCAAGAAGTCCACGTGCCCAAAACTAAACATGAAAAAGCCATGCAAAGAGCTCTTCTTCAATACAAAGATCCTATGAAATATGACTTAGTATATTCTGCTTTATTAGAAGCAAATAGAGAGGATCTCATTGGGTATGGACCTAAATGTTTAATAAAACCACGAGGCAAGAAAAGCAATGATAGTTACAGTAAACCAAGCCCAAAACCTAAGGAAATAAAAGGTAAAAATATAAAAAGTAGCATCAAGGATAAACCTATAGAAAAAAGCTTTAAAAGCAAAAATAAGCCCACAAGTGTGAAAACAAAACCAAGCTTTGGAAGTAGACAAGAGAATAAAAATAAGGCTAAGGCTAAAAAAAGAAAGTAGATATATAATAAATACCTACATCCATATGGATGTAGGTATTTATTATATATCTATTTTAACTATTTTGGTTATACCTTCTTCTTCTATTAGTTCACTTTTACTAAATCCTTTTCTAAAATATCTAATTTGTTTATATTTAACACCAGTCATTTCAAAGTCTAAAACATCAATTCTGTCACCTTTATAAATAACAGCGTCTTTACTACCTTTTAAAAATACTTGTACTTCCATAATTTTATTTATAAGCTACAAAGTAGCCACTCCTTCCTTCTGAAATGTCATTAATCATTATAAGTCTAAATCATAAATTTCGCATAAAGAGTTAACTATTGAAAAGATCAATACTGAAGCTAAATTTGCTGTAACATTATCTTGATCAAATCTTGGTGAAACCTCTGCTATATCAAAACTAATTACTTTTTTAGATTTCAATATATATTTAAGAAACTTTAATACTCTTTCTGGGTCTAGTCCTAGTGGTTGTGATGCACTAACACCGGGTGCAAAAGCTGAAGAAAAAACATCTGAACATATGGTTATATAAACTTTATCTTGAAACCTAATGAAGTCATCTAATCTCTCAAGTACATTCCAATTATCACTATCTACAATATCCTTTGCTAATATATACTCAGCTCCAAGTCTATCTGCTGTTTTAAATAGATCAATAGTGTTACTGTGTTTTTGGACTCCAATGCATAAGTAAGAGTATTCTAGATTATCATCTTTGCACACATCTGCTATTTGTCTAAACATAGTTCCAGAGCTACCGCCATTTGGATAAGGTCTAAGATCAAAGTGAGCATCAAAATTTATTATCCCTATATTGGGACGATTTTCACTTTGTTTTAAATAATTTAATATACCATTATAATGACCAAAAGCTATTTCATGGCCACCACCTAATACAATAGGAAAAAGATTTAAGCTAAGCACCTTTTCTATTGCCTTTGAAAGTAATTCTTGACTTTTTTCTAAAGATATATCCTCACAAAGAATGTTACCGGCATCAAAAAGTTTTACTTCCTGCGTAAACCTACAAGGAAGATTAGCAAGTTCTTTTCTAATACTTTCAGGTCCATTAGCAGCACCAGTTCTACCATTGTTACGCTTAACACCAGCATCACAGCAAAATCCTAAAAAAACAAAGCCTAGTTTGCCTGTAAAAGGACTTAGATTTTCTTCTTTTAAATCAATAATTTCAACCCATTGGTGCCATCTGAAAGCATCAAAATTACTTTCACTATCAATTCTCCCTTGCCAAAATGTTTTATCTGTGGTTTTATAGTTTATATGGAACATTTAGTCCTCCTTATAATTCTCTGTAATATGAAACAATTAGTAATTGTTAAATCCTTATAGAGTTTATTACATGAATAATTCTATTTAAATTATAATGCCATTATTTACATTAATCAAGGTGAAATTATATGTGTTAATAGTAATTAACCATTTCTTTATTTGTGAATATAATAAAATAAAACTAATTTTAATATTTAGTATGATGAAACTTATTAAATAAAGTTAATAATGTGCCAGCTTTTACTGAAAATCGAATATAAATATACTTCTAAAAGGAGAAAAGACAATGAATTGTAAAGAATATTTATTGGATACTAATATAATTATAAAGATTTGGGGTAAATATCCTACATTGCTTGACACTATTGAAAGTATAGAAGGTATAGATTTTAAAATTTCTGAAGATATAGCTGGAGAGTTATCCGTAAAAGAGTATATAAGATTCAATAACGACTTTATACTATCAAACAAGTTTTTAAAGTTATTACCACATATTATCACAAATAAATCTATCGGGACTATTAAAGAATCAATAGAAAGTGATTTTATTAATTATAATGAGAATAAAAATATGTATTTTATTAATGGAGATAAGATATCTATAAATGACTATGGATTAATTAATATTTGTGAAAAAAACAAAGACTATGTTTTGGTTACAGAAGATAAAAGAATAATTAGAAGTGCCAAAGTAATATTAGATTCTTCAAGGATACTAAATTTTCAGCAATTTTTAGATGAGTTAAACGAATTAAAGAATAACCAGTAGTCACACTGGTTATTCTTTCGATAAATAAGTTCTATTTAATGCTTTTCTCTAAGTACTGCTTAAAACTAGAATCCCATAACTCATAAGTTTTAGGATAATAATCTTTAATCACAGATAAGAATTCATCTAGTACACCTAAATTATACAAACCTTTCATTAGGTGTCTTGGATAGTTTACCGTTTTAGAATAATTATTTTTAGGGTCAATTACTGTAATTAAAAAGTTATCTCGTAAGTACAAATCTTTGCATCTAATATCTAGCCTTTTAAAGTTGAGATTTTTAAATTCCTCAATAAGAGATACAATAGTGTGTGCTATTTCGTTACTAAATCCATGTTTTTTAATGTACTTGTCTAAACGCTCTCCACTAGCATAATCTCTTATAATATAGTAAGGACCATGCTCATAAACCTTTGGAAAGAATTTGCTCTTTTTAGTTCGTATAAGAATACTATACTCCTGGGCGCAAACTTTCCTGCTTTTAAAAATCTTAATTATTCTTTTGTTTGGAAGTGAATACACAATCCCATTATGACCAGATCCTAAAAATTCTGATGTTCTAAGTAGACCTTCAACACGACTGCTTAATTGAATATAATAGTCTTTGCCTTCATTCATATTATCATCTTCTTTATAATTATATATATTCTATTATATGATAAAGTTTTGTAAGTATTTCTAAAAAACATCTAAATGATCATATTATATTTTTTAATTAATGATTAAACTATGTAAAAACAGTAATATTAGATTAAATTGGAAGTTTACGAAGTTTAATAAACCTTCAATCCATAATGTTGATTAATGTTATTGTTAATAATATAATGAGCTGAGAGTAAAATAGCTTTAAGTTTAAGAAGTTATTTTTTTAAGGAGCGAGATTTTATAATGGAGAAAATGTTAAAGGAACAAGAGTTCACATACAAAGGAAATGACTTAGGAGCTGTTTATTCAATTCATAACACAACATTTAAGGTTTGGGCACCCACCATGGAAAAGGTTACATTAGTGGTGTATGAAAATTTCAATTACGATAGAGGGCATAAATATTCGATGAATAAAGAAGAAAATGGAATTTGGTCACTAAAGCTTGAGGGTGATTATAAAAATAAATATTACAATTATTTAGTGATTAGTGATGGTAAGGAAAGGGAAACACCAGATATTTATGCTAAAGGAGCAACCGCTAACGGCAAAAAAGGTATGATTATTGATTTTAATTCTATAAATCCTACCAATTGGGAAAATCATAAGAGGCCTGCAGCTATTAATCGAACTGAGGCAGTGATATATGAGATTCATGTACGAGATTTCTCAGCATCAAAGGATTCTGGCATTAAAAACAAAGGAAAGTATTTAGCTTTTACTGAGGAAAATACTACAACAACCGAAGGCATTCCAACAGGACTATATCACCTTAAAGATCTAGGAATTACTCATGTTCATTTACTACCTGTTTTTGATTTTGCAACTGTTGATGAAACTAAGGGTGGATATAACTGGGGATATGATCCTTATTTATATAATGTTCCAGAAGGTTCTTATGCTACAGAAGCACTAGATGGGACTGTACGAATTACAGAGTTTAAGCATATGGTTCAAACTTTACATGAAAATGGCATTAGAGTAATAATGGATGTGGTATATAACCATACCTTTAGCACAGGAAATTCTCCAATGGATATCTTGGTGCCAGGGTATTATTATAGAATGGATGACAAAGGCAATTATGCCAATGGGTCAGGCTGTGGTAATGAAATCGCTTCTGAAAAATCAATGGTGAGAAAGTTTATAGTAGATAGTATTAAGTTTTGGGCTGAGGAATATAAAATTGACGGATTTAGATTTGACCTCATGGCGCTTCATGATATTGACACGATGAAAGAGATAGAGAAACAAGCAAAGAGTATTAATCCAAATATTATTATTTATGGAGAACCCTGGACTGGTGGAGAATCTTCATTACCACCATTTTTGCAGCTAAGAAAGGGAAGCCAAAAGGGAATGCAGATATCTGTATTTAATGATAATTTAAGGAATGCTATAAAAGGGGATAATGATGGCTATCAGCTAGGGTTTGTAAATGGAGGGGAAGGCTACGTTTCAGAAATTAAAAAGGGAATTGTTGGTGCAATCGGATATAATAATGAGATATACGATTTTACCCAAGAACCTGGGGAGGTCATAAACTATGTAAGTTCTCATGATAATTTATGTTTATACGATAAATTTGAAAAAAACAATCAGAAAAATACTCCTTTTGAACGAGAGAAGATGAACAGGCTAGCGTTATCAATAGTGCTAACGTCTTATGGAGTGCCTTTTATTCAAGGTGGAACAGAAATACTTAGGACTAAACAAGGCAATAATAATAGTTATAATTCTGGTGATGCTACAAATGAAATTGATTGGAGTAGAAAATCTAAATACAAAGAAACTTATGAATATATCAAGGGGTTAATAGCCTTAAGAAAAAGCCAAAGGTGTATGGCATTAGATAATGCTGAGGAATTAAGAAATTCTTTGAAATTCCTTGAGGCACCTGGTAACTCTGTAGCCTATGAATTGACGTCTACTTTCAAAGAGGATTACAGTAAATTAATTATAATTCATAACTCTAACAAAGAAGAAATAAAAATAAGTTTACCAGATGATAGTGAGTGGGTGGTACTTGCAAATGAATATGAAGCTAATTTAACAGGTGTAAATAAGGGTTCTAAAACCTTTATAGGTGAGGTAATTATACCTTCACTTTCTACCTATATATTATGCAAACATTAATATACCTAAGTTTGGAGGACAGATAAACAAATGATTTATTTACAAGTATTTTTTTCTTTCTTAATATTTATTTTTGCTAACATTTACATCGGAAAAAAAGGGTGGTTACTTATAAATGGTGCTATTCCGAAGAGCAATAGCTACTTATATTGGGCATTATTTATCTTTATTGCCTTATCTTTTGTAATAGGAAGATTTGCTAAAGATAAAGTTCCACATTTTTTTGAGCGCTTTCTCAATATTTTAGGTGGGTATTGGATGGCAGCATTTTTATATTTTATAATATTACTAGGAATTTTAGATATTGTAAAATTAGTTTTAGGAATTAAAAGATTTTCATTCATTAGCACTAACACATTACAAAGGATATATATTATGTCAAATATCGGAACTGTAATTATTGTAGCTATTTTGCTAGGGTATGGAACATTCAATGCCTTAAACCTTAAAACAACAAAGTATGCTATGAAAATTGATAAGAATGCAGGAAATATAAAAAAGTTAAATGTTGTAATGATTTCAGATTTGCACCTTGGCGATATTGTTAATAAGCAGAGACTTGTAAAGATGGTAAGTAAAATAAATGAATTGAATCCAGATATAGTGATTCTCGCAGGGGATATTATTGATGATTATATTGAGCCTTTTGTAAAACAAGAAATGGCTGTAGAATTCAGAAAAATAAATTCTAAATACGGTATTTATGCAGTGCTTGGAAACCACGAGTATTATGGAGGAGCTATAGACAAGATTGTTTATGAATATAAAAACTCAGCTAACTTTAATTTGCTACGAGATGAAACAATAAAGATAGATAATAGCTTTTACATTGTAGGTAGGGAAGATATATCCTACGAGAGAATTTCTAAAACAAAACGAAAAAGTATAGATGAGCTACTAATTAATACAGAAAAAAGTTTACCAGTTATAATAATTGATCATCAGCCTGTAAATCTTAGTGAAGGGGAAAAGGCAGAGGCTGATGTTCAATTTTCAGGACATACCCATCATGGCCAATTTTCTCCTGCAAGTATTGTAACAAATATGTTGTTTGAGAATGATTTTGGATTACTTAAAAAGGGCACATTTAATGTTGTAGTTTCAAGTGGCGTGGGAACATGGGGCCCGCCTATAAGAATTGGCACTGCTTCAGAAATTGTTCAAGTGGAAATAGAGTTTAAATAGTAAGCAGTAAATAAACCTGCAAATATTAATATTTGCAGGTTTATTTACCGCTTATTTTACATGCCGTTTAAATCAGCATCTGCAATGTTGTTAAACTTAAGGTTCTATCTCAATATAAGCTATTGCCTTTTTATTAAACAAATATTTCTTGCCCATCGAATTAATCTCATGTGGTCTAGAGTTTTCAAAATTATAAAACCAACTTTTAAACGCATCACATTCAGATTGTTTAAAATCAAATAGTTCCTTTTCTCCACCAATAAAAGAAATAGTTAACATTTTATACACTTCCTTTCGAGTACAGAATATTCTGTACCTTAAATATTCTGTACTAAGAAGAAATATCCTCTTTTTATAAATATATATTTATAAAAGTTTCAAATGTTAAATCATCACCTGCGGTGCTGCAATATTAACAACTTTGGAAGCAGATTTAGACTGCCACTTATAGAAGATAGCAGACTTGAAGCTTCCAAAATGTTGTTAAATCTAAATAAATTGATTATTATAACTTTATAGCAATAAATTTACATTGAATTATAAAAAAAGAAACCTTCACTAGATTTGTGGAAGTGATAGATTTGCTTTTTTGATATTAGTCTAAACATTCTAAACATTCATTAATTACATCTTCTGAAATTTCAAATATTTCGTCTCTTTCCATTTAAACAGCTCCTTTCAAGTTTATAAGATAGACAACTAACATTAGTTGTTAGCATCTTTTAGTTAATCTAAGAAAATACTATAACAAATTATGATATGCAATAGCTTTTATCAGTGTGTTACTCATAATAGATTTTATGAAGGAATTCATTAGGAAGTTTTAGAATTAAAAGGATAAGAACTTAAGAATTGGAATTTAAGATTCATGCCTTATTTTTTTAAGTGCTTCAATGATCCTATGGTTATAATATATTAACAAATCAATGTAGATATATTAAATATCTTATTCTGATTGGATAACTTTTTAATTATACAATACTTTAGCTTGAAATGCAATATGTTTTGAATTAAAAAATCAGAGTAACTTTAATTTCAAAGTGTTACTCTAATTTTTAATGTAAATTGCAATTTTATTTTGTTATAATTACTTGAACTCTTCCTACTTGACCATCCTCTAGCATCACTTTTATGCCTCTATGATGTACTGATGAATTGGTTAGCAATCTCTTTACAACACCTCTTGTTAACTTTTCTGTTCTTTGATCTTTTTTTAATACAACATCTACAGTAGAACCTATGGAGATATTGCTTCTTGTTTGGCCTTTATTATCAATTTGTGTATTCATTGGCTTGTGGTCTCCTTTACATAAATAATAAGTATCATAATATTTTTTTAATATATATAAACAATACCCTAATTTTAATTGGGTTGTCAAAATTTTATCTAAAAATTTAAAAAAATTTCATAAGTGAGTGTGCATTTATGCATAAAACATTATTTCCTATAAATATTATATTGAAGTTATTGTGAAATTGATATAAAATGATAGTTAGCAAGAATAATAAGTTGAGTTTAACTGGAGGAAAAATTTATGTCAAGTAATAACATTGAAATGATGAAAAAGATTATTGAAGAAAAGAAAAAGAAAAGTTCTGAGCAAGGTTCAATTTCAAGACCAGATAAAGTTATTGGAAAACAAAGAAAAGCAAGTAGAAGTAGTAAGAAAACTGGCGGTTTATTTGATAAGTAAAAGTATATTCTTTTGTGGAAGTTTTATTCTTTAATATGCTTATACGATAATATCAACATTAATAATGATTAAGATAAAGGAGTCTCATATATTGAGACTCCTTCTTTAAATAGGTTTCACAATATATGTGTATAATAGGTAAAATGCAACTACCATAAATTCTTTTGGGTTATAAAAATAAAATAAAGGTTTCCTTTTGACAATGAAATAGTCATGAACTTAAAGACCATAATTGGTATAATATTGACTATTTTTAAAAAACCATGTATTCTATAATAGAACTATGTGAAAATTATATTTATTATCAGGGGGTATTTTTAATGAAAAAGAATAAATTAATGACACTAATAATTGCTGGTGTAATGACACTATCAGTATTAAGTGGATGCGGTAAAAAGGCAGAACCTACAACTCCAGTGGTAACACCACCAGCAGTTGAAACTCCAGCGCCAGTAGTAACACCACCAGTAGCGGAAACTCCAGCAACACCTGCAACATATACAGCTTCAGCTGATGCATTTGACGGACGTGGTTGGAAAGCTGAATTGACATTAACATATGAAGGTGATAAAATTACTAAAATAGAATATGATGAAGTTAATAAAGATGGTTTGAAAAAGAGTGCTGATGAAGGATATGCTACAGCTATGAAAGCTGATAAAGGGCTTACACCTGCAATTGTTGGTAAAAAATTAGAAGAAACTACTTTAAGCGACGATAAGGTAACAACAGTTTCTGGTGCTACTACTACTTCAACTACTTTTAAAACATTATATGAAAAAGCAAAGGCAATGAAAAAATAAAATAATAATTAAATTTATGAGGGCTTTAGACTTAGGTCTAAAGCCCTTTTATTGTGCGCCCAGCATGGGCGCAATCTAAAGGGTGAAAGTCCCTAGCACGGGTTAATAGTGCCAAGTGCATAGCTTAAGACAAGGGTGTCCATGGTGACGTGGAATCTGAAGGAAGTCGGCGGCAAAACTCTGGTCTGACGAACAGAAACTACAT